>CAWGEL010000018.1:0-35000 GCA_963821595.1 uncultured Chloroflexia bacterium
TTCTCCGCGTCGAGGAAGACGAGGTCGGCCCGGCCTGATCCGGCCGCGGGTGGCGGATCATCCCCTGGACGGCCCCCCGCAAAGGCCGCCAGGCCGCTTCCCCCGTCCTCGATGCGGAGCTCGACGAGTGACGCCACGTCGGCCGCGGCGAACGTCCGCTTGGCCAGCTCGACCTTGGCGGGGTCGATCTCGAAGGTGACGACGCGGCCGCCGGTCCGGCCGGCCGCCACGGCCAGCCAGAGCGTGGAGTAGCCGCCGCTCGTGCCGACTTCCACGATGGTCCTGGCGCCGATCGCCAGGGCCATCGTGAGCAGGAACTGGCCCACGTCGGGCCGGATCGCCCGGAGCCGCCGGCCCTGCGGCGTGCCGTCGGCACGGTCCGCCTCGTCGATCGCCTCGAGCGCGACCATCGCTGCCCGGACCCGGTCCGGGACGAGATCCATGCGGCGAACCGCCGGCCGCTAGTCGGCCGGGTCGTCCCCGGTCAGCGGACTGACGGGTTCGTCCTCGGGGGCCTTCGCCGCCGCGTCGGCGGCAAAGGGGTTGAAGTCGATGTCGGTGTCGTCGCCCGTCCCGTCGCCGTCCCCGTCGTCGGCCGTATCGGCGGCCGCCAGCAGGGCCGAGAGCCGAGCCGCGTCGTCGTCGTCGGCACCGCCGTCGCCCGCTTCCTCGAGGAACGGGTTGTAGACGCGCTCGCCGAACTCGGCGGGCAGCTCGCCGCCGGCCAGCGCCTCGGCCGCCCGCCGTCGCTGCGCCTCGCGGCGCGCGGCGACGTTCGCCGGGGCCCCGGTGCCGGCCGGGATGAGCTTGCCGATGATCACGTTCTCCTTGAGCCCGATGAGGTGGTCCTTGGAGCCGTTGATCGCGGCCTCGGTGAGCACCCGGGTGGTCTCCTGGAAGGAGGCCGCGGCCAGGAAGCTCGCCGTGTTGAGCGACGCCTTGGTCACGCCGAGGAGGACCGTCTGGGCCGTCGCCGGCTCGCCGCCCTCTGCCAGGACCTGGTTGTTGGTCTCCTCGAAGTCGAGGTGGTCCACCAGCTCGGTCGGGAGCAGGTCCGAGTCGCCCGGCTGGTCGATGCGCACCTTGCGGAGCATCTGCCGGACGATGATCTCGATGTGCTTGTCGTTGATGGTGACGCCCTGGCTCCGGTAGACCTTCTGGACTTCCTTGACCAGGTAGCGCTGCACGGCATCGCGACCGCGGGTGTCGAGGTACTCCTGCGGGTTGATCGGGCCGTCCGTGATGGGGTCGCCCGCCCGGATCTCCTGCCCGTTCTCGACGAGCAGCTTGGCGTTGTGGGGGATGGCGTACTCCCGCTCCACGCGATCCTCGCCACGCAGGATCAGGTGCTCGCCGTCGCGGACCAGGAGACCCTTCTCGGGCGCGATGATCTCCGGGCCGGCCGAGCCGTCGCGGCCCGGGCCCCTGGCGACGACCTGGCTCTTCTCGACCAGGTCGCCGGCCGCGGCCAGGACCTCGGCACCGGCGGGCAGGCGGATCGGGGCGTCGTACTGCTCGACGCTCGTGACCTTGACCCTGGTACCGGTGTCGCTGCGGATGACTTCGACGATGCCGTCGATATGGCTGATCTCGGCCTTGCCCTTGGGGACGCGGGCTTCGAACAGTTCCTCGACGCGCGGGAGGCCGGCCGTGATGTCGGCGCCCGCCGCCGACGCAACGCCGCCGGTGTGGAACGTCCGCATCGTGAGCTGGGTGCCCGGCTCGCCGATCGACTGGGCCGCGATGATGCCCACCGCCTCGCCGGTGCCGACCAGTGACCCGGTCGCCAGGTTGCGGCCGTAGCACAGGCGGCACACGCCGTAGCGCGCCTCGCACGTGAGCGGGCTGCGGACGAGCACCTCCGAGATGCGCGCCGCGTCGATCCGATCGCCGACCAGCTCCGTGACCTCTTCGTTGCGCTCGGCGATCGTGGAGCCGTCGTCGCCGTGGATGGTGGCCGCCAGGTAGCGGCCGACCAGCCGCCGCCCGAAGGCCCCCTCCTCGGGGGCGATCTCGTCGGATTCGACGCGCGTGATCCAGCTGCCCTCGAGCGTCCCGCAGTCCTCCTCGCGCGTGATGACGTCCTGGGCCACGTCCACCAGGCGGCGGGTCAGGTAGCCCGAGTCGGCGGTCCGCAGGGCGGTGTCGGCGAGGCCCTTGCGGGCGCCGTGGGTGGAAATGAAGTACTCGAGGACGGTCATGCCCTCGCGGAAGTTGGACCGCACGGGCACGTCGATGATCCGGCCCGACGGGTCGGCCATCAGGCCGCGCATGGCGCCCAGCTGGCCGATGTTGCCCTTGTTGCCGCGGGCGCCGGAGGCGGTCATCATCGCTACCGCGCTGCGCGGATCGAGCGTCTCCATCATCCGGTCGGAGAGGACCTTGGAAGTCCGCTGCCAGACGTCGACGACCGCTTCATAGCGCTCGTCCTCGGTGATGAGGCCGCGCTGGAACTGCTGGTCGAGCCGGGCGACGTCGCCGTCGGCCTTCTCGAGCAGCTGCGGCTTGTCGGCCGGGACCTCGATGTCGGCAACGGAGATCGTCATCCCGCCGCGGGTGGCGAACTCGAAGCCGACGCGCTTGACCCCGTCCACGAGGTGGGCCGTGGCGGCCGGGCCCAGCAGGCGGTAGCAGCGATCGACCAGCCGGCGGAGGTCGGCACGCTTGAGCTCCTTGTTCTCGAAGCGGAGCTCGTCCGGCAGGACCTGGTTGAAGATGATCCGGCCGGTCGTGGTGACGACCCGCTCGTCGATGAGCGCGCCCGCCTCGGCGGACCACGTGCGCACGATGGCGATCACGGGCTCGTGGAGGGTCACGTTGCGCAGCTCGTAGGAGAGGATCGCCTCATCCTCGTCCGAGAACATGCGGCCGGGGACGGTCGTGAGCGCCGGCACGCTCGTGGTCAGGTAGTAGCACCCCAGGACCATGTCCTGGGTCGGCGTCACGATCGGGCTCCCGTCGGCCGGCGAGAGGAGGTTCGCGGTCGAGAGCAGCATCGTCCGCGCCTCTTCCTGGGCGGCCGTCGAGAGCGGCACGTGGACCGCCATCTGGTCGCCGTCGAAGTCGGCGTTGAAGGCCGTGCAGACGAGCGGATGGATCTGGATCGCGGAGCCCTCGACGAGGACCGGCATGAACGCCTGGATGCCCAGGCGGTGCAGCGTCGGGGCCCGGTTCAGGAGCACGGGGTGGTCGGTGATGACCTCTTCGAGGACGTCCCAGACCACCGGGTTCACGCGCTCGACGATGCGCTTGGCGCTCTTGATGTTGTGGGCGAAGCCCTTCTCGACGAGCTGGCGCATGACGAACGGCTTGAACAGCTCCAGGGCCATCTTCTTGGGCAGGCCGCACTGGTGGAGCTTGAGCTCCGGCCCGACCACGATGACCGAGCGGCCGGAGTAGTCCACGCGCTTGCCCAGCAGGTTCTGGCGGAACCGCCCCTGCTTGCCCTTGAGCATGTCGCTGAGCGACTTGAGACGGTGATTGCCGGTGCCCGAGATCGCCCGCCCGCGGCGGCCGTTGTCGACCAGCGCGTCGCACGCCTCCTGGAGCATCCGCTTCTCGTTGCGGATGATGATCTCCGGGGCGCCCAGCTCGAGCAGCCGCTTGAGACGGTTGTTCCGGTTGATCACGCGCCGGTAGAGATCGTTCAGGTCCGACGTGGCGAAGCGGCCGCCGTCGAGCTGGACCATCGGCCGCAGCTCCGGCGGGAGGACCGGCAGCACGGACAGGATCATCCACTCCGGCCGCGTGCCGGAGCGGCGGAACGCCTCGATGAGCCGCAGGCGCTTGATGGCCTTCTTGCGGCGCTGCCCGGACGTGGTCCGCACCTCGACGTGGAGGACGCGGCCCAGCTCCTCGAGATCCATCCGGGTGATGATGTCGCGGACTGCCTCGGCGCCCATCCCGGCCCAGAAGATGCGGCCGGTGCGGGCCCCGGAGCCGTGGCGCTCGTCGAGGCCCCGGAAGTCGGTCTCGGAGAGCGTGGCGAGCGGCTTGAGGCTCATGATCTCGTCGCGCTGGTGACGGATCTCGTCCTTGAGGCCGTCGGCCTCGGTGCGCAGGCGCTCGCGCTCGGCGTCGAGCTCGGCGTCGCGCATGGCGGCGAGATCGGCGACGCGCTGCGCCGTCATCCGGGCCTCGTCCGCGTCGCGCTGCTTGAGCTCGGCCTCGAGGCGTTCCGACTCGGCCTTGACGACCTTGCGCAGCCTGTCGGCGGCGGCCTTGCCGGCCGTGTCGCCGGCGGCCACGATGACCTCGCCGGTCAGGGCGAACGCGATCGTCTCCGCGGCGGCCGCGGAGCCGAGGGCGGCAACGGCCGCCTGGCTGGCCTGGGCCTGCTCGGCGATCGCCTCCATCCGCTCCGTCCGGGTCCGCTCCAGCTCGGCGCGCGTCTCGACGAGCGTCGCCTCGAGCTCGTCCTTGCGGCGGGCGAACTCGGCGCGCTTCTCTTCCTCGAACTCGGCGAACGACCGGCCGCCCTTGCCGCCGCGCCCGGCGGCCTCGTCGTCGAGTGCCTGGAGCGCCCGCCGGCGGGCGTCCTCGTCGACGTGGGTGACGATGTACAGGGCGAAGTAGAGGATCCGCTCGAGGTTGCGGGGGCTGATGTCGAGCAGGATGCCCAGGCGCGACGGCGTGCCCTTGAAGTACCAGATGTGGCTGACGGGGCTGGCCAGCTGGATGTGACCCATCCGCTCGCGGCGCACCTTGGCCCGGGTGACCTCGACGCCGCACTTGTCGCAGATGATGCCCTTGTAGCGGATCCGCTTGTACTTGCCGCAGTAGCACTCCCAGTCCTTGGTAGGACCGAAGATGCGCTCGTCGAACAGGCCGTCCTTCTCCGGCTTGAGCGTCCGGTAATTGATCGTCTCCGGCTTCGTGACCTCGCCGGACGACCAGTCGCGGATCTGCTCCGGCGACGCGAGCGAGATACGGATCGCGTTGAAGTTGTTGACCTCGAGCATCATTCTCCTCCGCGCCGGCGCGGGCCCTCAGCGGCGCGATTCGAGTGGAGGGCCGGCGAGGTCGGGCTGGCCGAGCGCCGGCCTCGCGAGCGGGGTGTACGAGTGCTGATGACTAGTCCTCGAACCCGGCGAGGTTGATCCCGCCAAGGTCGGGCAGCGGGTAGGCCGAGACGTCCTCGACGAAGCGGATCTCCTCATCGTTCTCGTTGAGGATCTCCACGTTCAGGCCGAGGCTCTGCAGCTCCTTGATGAGCACCTTGAACGATTCGGGAACGCCCGGCTGCTGGATCTCCTCCCCCTTCACGATCGCTTCGTACGTCTGGACCCTGCCCATGACGTCGTCGGATTTCACGGTGAGGAGCTCCTGGAGGATGTTCGCGGCGCCGTACGCTTCGAGCGCCCAGACCTCCATCTCGCCGAAGCGCTGGCCACCGAACTGGGCCTTGCCGCCCAGCGGCTGCTGGGTGATCAGGCTGTAGGGTCCGGTGGACCGGGCGTGGATCTTGTCCTCGACGAGGTGGTGGAGCTTGAGCATGTAGATCATGCCCACCGTGATGTCGCGATCGAAGCTCTCGCCCGTCCGCCCGTCGCGCAGGTCGATCTTGCCGTTCGAGGGCAGGTCGGCGGCGATCAGGGCTTCGCGGATCTCGCCTTCGGTCGCCCCGTCGAAGACGGGCGTGGCCGCCTTGTAGCCGAGGACCGACAGGGCCCAGCCCAGGTGCGTCTCAAGGATCTGGCCGATGTTCATCCGGCTCGGCACGCCGAGCGGGTTGAGGATGATGTCGACCGGGGTCCCGTCCGGGAGGAACGGCATGTCCTCCTGGGGCAGGATCTTGGCGATGACGCCCTTGTTGCCGTGGCGGCCGGCCATCTTGTCACCGACCGACACCTTGCGCTTCTGGGCGACCGACACGCGGACCAGGCGGTTCACGCCGGGCAGGAGCTCGTCGCCGGCTTCGCGGGTGAAGATCTTCACGTCGACGACCTTGCCCCGCTCGCCGTGGGGCAGGCGCAGGGACGAATCCTTCACTTCGCGCGCCTTCTCGCCGAAGATCGCCCGCAGGAGGCGCTCCTCCGCGGTCAGCTCCGTCTCGCCCTTCGGGGTGATCTTCCCCACCAGGATGTCGCCCGGCTGGACCTCCGCCCCGATGTAGACGATGCCGTCCTCGTCGAGGTCCTTGAGCGACTCCTCGCCCACGTTGGGGATGTCGCGGGTGATCTCCTCCGGCCCGAGCTTGGTGTCACGGGACTCGATCTCGTGCTTCTCGATGTGGATGCTGGTGAAGAGGTCCTCGCGCACCATGCGATCGCTGATGACGATCGCGTCCTCGTAGTTGCCGCCCTCGAAGCTCATGAACGCCACCAGCACGTTGCGGCCCAGGGCCAGCTCGCCCGCCGTCGGTCGACGACGAGTCGGCGATGGCGGCTCCCTCCTCCACGCGCTGGCCGACGTCCACGATCGGGCGCTGGTTGATGCACGTGCCCTGGTTGGAGCGCACGAACTTCTGGAGCGGGTAGGTGGCGAGGTTGCCGGCGTCCTCCTCGATGAGGATGCGGTCGGAGGTCACCGACGTCACCACGCCGGCGGCGCGCGCCACGATGACCTGGCCCGAGTCCAGCGCGGCGCGGCGCTCCATGCCGGTGCCCACGATGGGCGCCTCCGGCTCCAGGAGCGGGACGGCCTGGCGCTGCATGTTGGAGCCCATGAGGGCGCGGTTCGCGTCGTCGTGCTCGAGGAAGGGGATGAGCGCGGTCGCCACGGAGACGACCTGCTTGGGGCTCACGTCCATGTACTCGATGCGGTCCGGCGCGACCTCCGGGAACTGGTCCCGGAAGCGGCACGGCACGCGGTCGGTGACGAAGTGGCCGGCCTCGTCGAGCTGGGCGTTGGCCTGGGCGACGTGGTGCTCTTCCTCCTCGTCGGCCGCGAGGTAGACGATCTCGTCGGTCACGATCGGGCGGACGGGGAACGCCAGCAGCTTCTGCTTCTTGAGCTCGGCGACGGCGGCGTCGGTGATGGCGTCGCCCTTGCGCAGCACGACCGAACCACCCTTGGCGGCCAGATCCACGCCCGCGATCCTGCCGATGATCGCGGGGTCATCCCAGGCCACTGTCCGCTGGACCTTCCGGTACGGCGTCTCGATGAAGCCGTAGTCGTTGATCCGGCCGTACGTGGCCAGCGACCCGATCAGGCCGATGTTGGGACCCTCGGGCGTCTCGATCGGGCAGATCCGGCCGTAGTGGCTGTGGTGGACGTCGCGGACGTCGAAGCCGGCCCGCTCGCGCGAGAGGCCGCCCGGGCCAAGCGCGGACAGGCGCCGCTTCGAGGTGAGCTCGGCGAGCGGGTTGGTCTGGTCCATGAACTGCGACAGCTGGCTGCCGCCGAAGAACTCCTTCATGGCCGCCACCACCGGGCGGATGTTGATGAGGGCGTTCGGGGTCGCCTTCTCGACCTCCTGGATCGTCATGCGCTCGCGGACGACGCGCTCCATGCGCAGGAGGCCAATGCGGAAGGCGTTCTGGATCAGCTCGCCGTTGGCGCGGATGCGGCGATTGCCGAGGTGGTCGATGTCGTCGGCGATGCCACCGCCGTTGTTGAGGACGATCAGCTGGCCGACGATGGCGGCGATGTCCTCGCGGGTGATGGTGCGGCCCAGCTGCGGCGTCTCGACGATCTCGCGGGGCAGCTCGATGCCCATGCGCGCGGCGATCGCGTCGAGCTTCTTGTTGAACTTGTAGCGCCCGACGCGGCCCAGGTCGTAGCGGCGGAAGTTGAAGAAGAGGCTCTCGACGAGCTGGCGGGCGTTGTCGCCGGTGGGCGGGTCGCCGGGGCGCAGCTTCTTGTAGACCTCGATGAGGGCCTCGGGCTGCGTGCCGGTGGGGTCCTTGTCGAGCGTCGCGGCGATGAACGGGTGCTCGGGGTTGTCGTCGACGTTCCCGAACAGCCCGGCGATGTCCTCGTTGCGCTCATAGCCGACGGCCCGCAGGAGCGTCGTCACCGCGATCTTGCGCTTGCGGTCGACCTTGACCGAGAGCAGGTCCCGGTTCGAGGTCTCGAACTCCAGCCACGCGCCGCGGTTCGGGATGACCTTGGCCGTGTAGAGGTCGCGACCGGAGCTGGGGTCCTCGACCTTGCCGTAGTACACGCCCGGCGAGCGGACCAGCTGGCTGACGACGACGCGCTCGGCGCCATTGATGATGAACGTGCCGAGGTCGGTCATCCACGGGTAGTCGCCCATGTAGACGCGCTGGCGCTGGATCTCGCCCGTCTCCTTGATCAGGAGCTCCACGCTCACGTACAGGGGCCGGCTGAAGGTGAGGTCGCGCGTGCGGCACTCGAGCTCCGAGTACTTGGGATCCCCGAACTCGTAGTCGAGGAACTGGAGCTCCATGACCTTGCCGGTGAAGTCCTTGATCGGGCTGATCTCGTCGAACAGCTCCCGCAGACCCTTGTCGACGAACCAGGCGAACGAACGGACCTGGAGCTCGATCAGGTTGGGGATGTCCCGCTTCTCGACGATCCGCGCATACGAGCGGCGGGCAGCGGGCATGGACGACTCAGCGACAGGCAGCATGAACCGCTCCTTGACGGAGGAGAGGGAAAGATGGGAAGGCCGGACTCACGGAATTAGGGATTGTATCGCTCCAGGCCGTTCTGTCAAGTGCCACCGGGCGGCGGACCGGATTCCGGGTACGGCGAAGCCGGGCGGCGGGCACGCCACCCGGCTGGTCCGGCCGCGCCGGGCGGTCGTGCCGCCCGGCGATCCGCACGCGCTGCCGTCGCTACTTGATCTCGACCTTGGCGCCCTTCTCCTCGAGGGCGGCCTTGATCTTCTCGGCCTCCTCGCGCGTGACGGCTTCCTTGACGGCCCGGGGGGCGCCGTCGACGAGATCCTTGGCCTCCTTGAGGCCGAGCCCGGTGAGCTCGCGGACGACCTTGATGACCTGGATCTTCTCCGCGCCGATCTCGGCGAGGATGGCCGTGAACTCGGTCTGTTCCTCGACGGCCTCGACAGGGGCGGCCGCCGCGGCCGGGGCAGCCGCCGCCGCGACGGGCGCCGCGGCCGTGACGCCGAACTTCTCTTCGAACTTCTTGATGAAGTCGGCGACCTCGACGAGGGTCATGGTGCCGATCGCGTCGAGGATCTGGTCCTGGGTGAGGGTGGCCATGTGGTGCGCTCCTTGGTGGTCGCCCGGACGGGGCGGCGGGGTCGGGGTGCGAAGGGGCAGCTGGCGCGTCAGGCGCCGGCGGCCTTGCGCTCGTGCAGCTGGGTGAGCGCGTACCCGAGGTTCCGGAGGTTGGCCGCGAGGAGGCCCGCGACTTGGGTCGCCGGAGCGCTGAACGCGCCGCCCAGCTGGGCCAGCAGGACGTCCCGCGGCGGCAGGGTGGCGAGCCGCTGGACGCCCTCGGCCGGCATCGTCCGGCCCCCGACGACCGCGCCGGTGACCTTGACGACCTTGTACGGCCGCAGCGTCTCCAGGACGGAGCGCGCGACGAGCGCCTCGTCCCCGGAGCCGAACGCGATCGCGGAGGGGCCGCGGAGGAGCGGGGCCAGGCCCGTGTTGCCCGCCTGCTCGGCCGCGATCCGCATCAGGCGGTTCTTGACGACCCGGTAGGTGATGTTCTGCTTGCGCAGGGCGCGCCGGATCTCGCCGATGTCGCGAACCGTGAGGCCGCGGTATTCGGTGGTCACGAGGGCCGAGCTCCGGGCGAGGTCCTCGCGAAGCTCGGCAACGGACGCGCGCTTTGCGTCGGTGGGCATGCAACCCTCTCGCTTCGTGCGCGCTGCCGGCGCGCCCGGTGGATCCGCGGGCGGATCCCTGCCAGACGGGTCAGTCCTTCGCGTCTCGCAGGGTCCGCGCGATCCACCACGGGAGATGGGTCGCGACCAGTCCTGCCTCGGCGTGCTCGTCGGCGTCCCCGGCCGACCGCTTCGCGCCGGTTTCGGCGAATGCTCCGCATTCGCGTCTCCCGATCGCGAGCCGATCGATCGATCCGGTCCGACGGATCAAGCCCCGTCCGTTCCGGGCCCCCCCGTCAGGGGGCGGCGCCGGCACGGTCCGCGGGCGCAGGCTGTCTGCGGCGGTCCGTCTCTGGTTCGTGCGTCGGGCCCGGTGGGGCGCGGCGCGCTGCGGATGGTAGCGGGTCCGCGCTGCTGCTGCAGCGCGAGGCGCCCGTCCGGGGCGCCGGGTCAGGCGTTGGCGATGGCGAGGAGCCCGGGCACGTCGACCCGGATGCCCGGGCCCATCGTGGCGGCAATCGTCATCGTGCGCAGGTAGGCCCCCTTGGCGCCGGCCGGCTTGGCCCGGTTGACGGCGTCGAGCAGGACCGCCAGGTTGGCGACCAGTTGGTCGGTGTCGAAGCTGACCTTGCCGACGCCGACGTGGATGATCCCGGTCTTGTCCACCTTGAACTCGACGCGGCCGGCCTTCACCTCGTTGATGGCCCGCTCCAGGTCGAACGTGACCGTGCCGGCCTTCGGGTTCGGCATCAGGCCGCGCCGGCCGAGGATCCGGCCGAGCTTGCCGACCATGCCCATCATGTCGGGGGTCGCCACGGCGACGTCGAAATCGAGCCAGCCGCCTTCGATCTTCTTGACCAGGTCTTCGCCGCCGATCTCGTCGGCGCCGGCGCGCAGTGCCTCCTGGGCCTTCTCGCCCTGGGCGAACACGGCGACGCGGATCTTCTTGCCGGTGCCGTGCGGGAGGACCACCGTGCCGCGGACCATCTGGTCGGCGTGGCGGGGGTCGACGCCGAGGCGGACGTGGGCCTCGACGGAGGCGTCGAATGAGACGACCGACGTGGTGCGCACGAGCTCTGCCGCCTCAGCGGGCGGGTAGGCGCGGCCGGCCTCGACGAGCTTCGACGCTTCGAGGAACTTCTTGCCGTGGTGGGCCATGGTGGAGACTCCTGCTGGCGGCCGGCGTTCCGGCCTCCCCCGTCACGTGGGGTCCTCGACCGGCGGGGCGCGGCCGGTGGCGCGACGATCCCTGGCCGGCTAGCCGGCCACCTCGATGCCCATGCTGCGGGCGGTGCCCTCGACGATCCGCATGCCGGCCTCGAGGTCGTTGGCGTTGAGGTCCGGCAGCTTGATCGTGGCGATCTCGCGAAGCTGGTCGCGGGTGATGCGCCCCACGCCTTCGCGGCCGGTCGTCGCGGCGCCCTTCTCGACGCCGGCGGCCTTGCGAAGCAGGTCCGCAGCGGGTGGCGTCTTGAGCACGAACGTGAACGAGCGGTCCTCGAAGATCGTGATCTGGGCCGGGATGACCTGGCCGACCTTGTCGGCCGTCTTCTCGTTGTAGGTCTTGGTGAACTCGATGATGTTGATGCCGTGCGGCCCGAGGGCCGTGCCCACGGGCGGGGCAGGCGTCGCCTTGCCGGCGTTGAGCTGGAGGGTGAGGACGATCCGGATCTTCTTTGCCACGGGTTAGCCGATGTTCCTTTCGCTCAGAGCTTCTCGACCTGGAGCAGGTCGAGCTCGACGGGCGTCTCGCGGCCGAAGATGCTGACAAGGACCTTGACCTTGTTCCGCTCCGGGTCGACCTCGTCGACGGTGCCCACGAACTCCGCGAACGGCCCGTCCGTGACCCGGACGCTCTGGCCCTTCGTGAAGGCGACGCGGTACTTCGGCGTCTCCACGCCCATCTGGCGCAGGATCTGCTTGACCTCGTGCTCCTCGAGCGGGATCGGCTCGCTGCGGCTGCCCGGGATGTTTCCGGTGCCGACGAAGCTCGTCACGCCGGGCGTGTTCCGGACGACGTACCACGACTCGGGGTCATAGATCATCTCGACCAGGACGTAGCCCGGGAAGACCTTCTTCTGGACGGTGTGCCGCTGGCCCTGCTTGATCTCGATCTCGTCTTCCATCGGAACCAGGACCTGGAAGATCTTGTCCTCCATGCCCATCGACTCGATGCGGTGCTCGAGGTTGGCCTTGACCTTGTTCTCGTAGCCCGAGTAGGTGTGGATGACGTACCAGCGCTTCTCGGCGGCCTTGACGTTGTTCAGCACCGGTCTCTCCTACGCCGTCGGGGTCACGACGCGGACGACCTGGGCGAACACGAAGTCGAGCCCCGTGATGCACAGGGCCACGGCCGCACTGACCGCGATCACGAGCACGGTGAGGTTGCGAACCTGGTCACGTGTCGGCCAGGAGACCTTCTTGAGCTCGGACCACGACTCGTCGAGGAACCGGCGGATGCGCTGCACGATGGGCTACTGCACTTCCTGGCTGGTGGAGGGTACCGGCGGTTTGGCAGGGGCGATAGGACTCGAACCTACAACCGCCGGTTTTGGAGACCGGTGCTCTGCCAATTGAGCTACGCCCCTGTGAGGATGTGGACTACTTCGCCTCGCGATGCAGCGTGTGACGCCGCTCGCGCGGACAGTACTTGCGGAGCTCGATCCGGTTGGGATCGTTCCGCTTGCTCTTGCGCGTCGTGTAGGTCCTCGACTTGCACTCGGTGCAGGCGAGCTGGATGATCGGTCGGTTCTCTGCTGCCTTCGCCATCGTCCTTACTCGGTGATGCTGGTGATGGCGCCGGCACCGACGGTGCGGCCGCCCTCGCGGATGGCGAAGCGCTGGCCGACCTCGAGGGCGATCGGGGTGATGAGCTCGACGGTCATGTCGACGTTGTCGCCGGGCATGATCATCTCGGCACCCTCGGGCAGGCCGATGGCCCCGGTGACGTCGGTCGTGCGCAGGTAGAACTGGGGCCGGTAGCCGTTGTAGAAGGGGGTGTGCCGTCCGCCCTCCTCGCGCGTGAGGACGTAGACGCGGGCGATGAACTTGGTGTGGGGCTTGACCGAGGCCGCCTTGGCCAGGACCTGGCCGCGCTCGATGTCGTCGCGCTCGATGCCCCGCAGCAGCGTCCCGATGTTGTCGCCGGCGCGGCCCTCGTCGAGCAGCTTCTTGAACATCTCGACGCCGGTGACCACGACCTTGCGGGTCGGCCTGATGCCGACGATCTCGACCTCGTCGCCCACCTTGACGATGCCGCGCTCGACCCTGCCCGTGGCGACGGTGCCGCGGCCCTTGATGCCGAAGACGTCCTCGACGGGCATCAGGAAGGGCTTGTCGATGGCCCGCTCGGGAGTCGGGATGTAGGAGTCGACCGCATCCATGAGCTCCTGGATGCAGGCATAGGCCGGGTCGTCGACGCCGCCGGTCGTCTCGAGCGCTTTCAGGGCGGAGCCGCGGATGACCGGCACCTCGTCGCCCGGGAACTGGTTCTTGGTGAGCAGCTCGCGGACCTCGAGCTCGACGAGGTCCAACAGCTCGGGATCGTCGACCGCGTCGACCTTGTTGAGGAAGACGACGATGTAGGGGACCTCGACCTGGCGGGCGAGCAGGATGTGCTCGCGCGTCTGGGGCATGGGGCCGTCGGTCGCGGCCACCACCAGGACCGCCCCGTCCATCTGGGCGGCGCCGGTGATCATGTTCTTGATGTAGTCGGCGTGGCCCGGGCAGTCGACGTGGGCGTAGTGGCGGGCGCCGGTCTCGTACTCGACGTGGGCGATCGCGATCGTGATCCCCCGCTCCCGCTCCTCGGGCGCGTTGTCGATCGTGTCGAAGGCGCGGTACTCCGCCCCGCCCTTGAGCGCGAGGTACTTGGTGATCGCCGCGGTCAGGGTCGTCTTCCCGTGGTCGATATGGCCGATCGTCCCGATGTTGACGTGCGGCTTGGTCCGCTCGAACTTCTTCTTCGCCACGTGCGCGTCTACCTGCTAATCCTGGATGGCCGACCTGGGGGAACTGGAGCCCAGAACGGGACTTGAACCCGTGACCTCATCCTTACCAAGGATGTGCTCTGCCAGCTGAGCTATCTGGGCCCGATCTGGCTCGCATGAATGTGCTGGTGGGCAGGAGAGGAATCGAACCTCTACAGTCGAAGACGGCTGATTTACAGTCAGCTGAGCTCACCACCTGCTCAACCTACCCACCGGGGGCGTCCGGCCGGGCGGGAGCTGCGGCCCCGTGGTGCGCCCTGCCGAAGACGTCTTAAATTGGAGCCGACGACGGGACTCGAACCCGGAACCGGCGGTTTACAAAACCGCTGCTCTACCAATTGAGCTACGTCGGCGCGAGGCGCAGGAGCATACCGCAGTCGTCTCCGAGGCGCACCCGGGATCATACGAGCGCGGGCCGAGGACGGTCAAGCCGAGCGACCTCGACGGGCTCTGCGCCGGGCTCGAGTCACGGCTGACTCGGCGGGGCGTCGCTCGCACGCGGCGGTCGGCCGCGACCGGGCGAAGGTGCCCGGATGCCGGCATCGGCGAGCGTGCACCGCACGACCGTGAGGCAGTGCGGACTCAGTCAACCGGTGGATCGACGGCGGGGTCGAGATCCGGGCGTGGTGCGTCAGCGAGAGCGGGCGACGCGTCCGATGCAGGCGGGTCGATCGTCTCCGGGATGCTCGCGACCTCCGGTGCGTCGGCGACCTCCGGTGCGTCCGCGACCTCCCGTGCGTCCGCGACCTCCCGTGCGTCGGCGACCTCCGGGATGCTCGCCGGGGCCAGATCGGCTTCGCCCGTCGCGTCTGACCCATCAACGCCCTCCGGGACACCGTGCGGCGCGTCGGTGAGCGCCGCGGGTGCGGTCGGCCGCGGCAATTCGGCGGAGCCGACCTCGCCGGGTGCGCCTCGCTGGGCGGCAGCCTCGAAGACCAGGATCGACCCGGCGACGGCCGCGTTCAGCGAGCCGATGCGACCCCGCATCGGGATGCGGACGAGCAGGTCGCAGCGCCGCCGAACGGCAGGCGCGAGACCGGCGCCTTCGCTGCCGACGACGAGGGCCAGCGGTCCCCGCAGGTCGGCGTCGCGGTAGGTCAACGGCGCACCGGCTTCGGCGCCGACCACGCGGACGCCGCGGATGCGGAGATCGGACAGGACCCCGGGAAGGTCATCGACGGGCGCGAGGAGGAGGTGCTCGGTCGCGCCGGCCGATGCCTTGATCGCCGCCGGCGACAGCGGCGCCTGGCGCCGCGTGGGGAAGACTGCCCCGTGGACGCCGGCCGCCTCGGCGCTCCGCAGGAGCGTGCCGAGGTTCTGGGGATCCTCGAGCGAGTCCAGCACCAGCACGAACGGCGGCTCGCCGCGCTCGATGGCCCGGGCGAGGATCTCGTCCGGGGCGGCCGCGTGCCGGGCCTCCACGACGAGGGCGATGCCCTGGTGGCCGTCGAAGCCGGCCACCGACGTCAACGTCCCGCCCTCGACCTCGACGACCGGAATCCCGAGGGTCGTGGCGTGCAGGACGAGGCGCTCGAGCGCCTCCCGCCGGCTCGGGACGACGAGCAGTCGCCGGGCCGCCCGCCCGGCCACGAACGCCTCCTCGACGGGGTGGCGACCGGCGATCAACTCCTCGTCACCGGTGGGTGCCACGCCCTCGACCTCGGCGGGTGCGGACACCGATGGCCGAAGGCCGGGCGCGAACGGGCGAGATGCGGGCGCGGGCCCGCGGTATGCCGGCGGGAACGGCCGAGGAGGTCGCCCGGGCGCCGCGGGTCGCGGCCGATCGGGATGCGTTTCAGGCCCTCGGACATCGCCGGGCGCCGGCGCACCGAGGGGTGGACGGTCCCCGGGGGCCAGCCACGATCGCTCGCGGAACGGCGGCGCGGATCGCGGCTCGAGGGGTCCGCCCGCCCCGGGCCGCGGCCCCGGCCTGCGGCGGTCGGCGTCAGGTCGGCGGTCGGGCCGGGAATGGACGTGGCCCGGCGCCCGTCCCGCCTCCCAGTCGCCCGTCGGCGCTTCCGCGCCCGACCAGCCGAAGCCGCGGCGGTCACCTGGCCCCCGTTGACCTGCGTCGCCGGGCCGGGGCCGGACGATGCGCGGACCGACCGGCCGCGGGCGGCGATCCCACGGGGCACCCTGGTCGGGCGCCCCTGGAGCGTCGCCGCGCCACGGGGCGGGGCGGGGCGGGGCGGGGCGAGGTGAGCGCGGGAATCGCGTCCCGGCGGGACCGGGCGTCCCGGCGGGACCGGGCGGCCCGGCGGGACCGGGCGTCCCGCGCCACCCGGCTGGGGATCGATCGCTCGGAACGGCGCGGCGCACGCCGCCAGGTCCGGCAAACGGGGGGTGATCACGTCCACCCGCTCGACCAGCCCCGAACGGCGGCCTCGACGAGCGGCCACCGGCCGGCCCCGGCCCGCGCCGCGCCCCCGGGAACGGCGGGATCGACGGGCGCGACGCCGGCCCGGCCCCCCGATCCGGCGCGCCTTGGCCCCTCCCATGGTCGGCGCGCGAGCCGGGGCCCGGGCGATCGCCGCGCCGGTCCGGATCGACGGGGCCCGGCCGGCCCTGGCCGGGCTGGCCGGCGCGCCAAGGTTGCGGCGAGCGTTCGCCCCGGCCGCTCGGTCCGCCGGGACCGCCGTGGAACCCTTCACCCTCGCGCCGCGGTCGGGTTCGCTTCGGTCGATCAGGCATCGACGGCGACCGCGATGCGTCGCCAGCGCTGGCCGTCACGCGTGTCCTCGACGGCGACGCCCTGCCCCGCCAGCTCCTCGCGGAGGCGATCCGAGGCGGTCCAGTCACGAGCCGCCCGGGCGGCGGCCCGGGCCTCCAGGAGCGCCGCGACGGCCTCCGGCAATTCGTCGGCCTCCTCGGCCGGCAGGACCGCCAGCACGCGGTCGAGGTCGCGCAATGCCTCCAGCGCCCGCTGCGCATCGGCCGTCGAGAGGGACCGCGCGGCGATCCGGCGGTTCAGGTCGCGGACCAGGTCGAAAACCGCGCCAAGGGCGGGCGAGATGGCCAGGTCGTCATCGAGGGCAACCCCGAACGCCTCGCGCGCCGTCGACAGCACGGCGGGCAGCTCCGTGTCGGCGGCCGCGTCCGCGTGGTACGCCGAGAGGGCCGCGACGGTCGCGTCGAGGCGCTCCACCGCGGCCGTGGCCGCGGCGATCGACTCGTCGCTGAAGTTCAGGCCGGTCCGGTAGTGGGCGGCGAGCAGCGCGTAGCGCAGCGCGCGCGCATCGACCCCGGTGGCGAGGAGCTCCCGGACGCGGGCGATGTTGCCAACGGACTTCGCCATCTTGCGGCCGCCCATCTGGAGGTGGGCGCAGTGCAACCAGGTCCGCACGAACGGCTGCCCAGTGGCGGCCTCGGACTGGGCGATCTCGTCCTCGTGGTGCGGGAAGATCAGGTCGACGCCGCCCGTGTGGATGTCGAAGCTCTGGCCGAGATATCTCATGCTCATCGCGGAGCACTCGAGGTGCCAGCCCGGGCGCCCGGTGCCGATCGACGTCTCCCACGACGGCTCACCCGGGCGGGCGCCTTTCCAGAGCGCGAAGTCCCGCACGTCGTCCTTCGAGTACTCGTCGGCCGCGACCCGCTCCCCCACCCTGAGGCCGGCCGGGTCCAGGCGAGCCAGCCGCCCGTAGGCCGGCCAGCCCGCGATGCGGAAGAAGATGGAGCCGTCGTCGGTGCGATAGGCAAGGCCGCGATCCAGCAGCGTGGCCACCAGGTCGACCATCTCGGGGATGTGGGCCGTCGCCCGGGGGAGGATGTCCGGCATCGTCATCCGGAGGACGGCCGCATCGGCCTGGAACTGGTCGATGTAGCGCGCGGCGAGGTCGCCGATGGGTACTCCTTCGGCGGCGGCGCCGCGGATGATCTTGTCGTCGACGTCGGTCAGGTTCATCACCCACAGGACGTCGAGCCCGCGCCAGCGCAGGAAGCGGACGAGCAGGTCGGCGAACAGGAACGACCGGAAGTTGCCGACGTGCGCCGGCCCGTAGACGGTGGGACCGCAGCTGTAGATCCGGACGCGGCCCGGCTCCAGCGGCTCCAGCGGCGCGACCTCGCCCCGCAGCGTGTCGTGGAGGCGAATGCTCATCCGAGTGCGCCCGACCGCGACGGCTCGAGCACGGCGACCGCGCGGGCCGAGATGGCCCGCCCCGCGCCCTCGGGCCCGAGGAGGTTGCCGGACGAAGCCTTCACGTTGACCGAGCCTGGCGGCAGGGCCGCAAGCTCGGCGATGGCGGCCGCCATCGTCTCGAGCCGCCCGCCGAGGCGGGGCCGGGCGCCGACAACGGTGACGTCGAGCCCCCGCGGCACGAATCCGGCTGCACGCACGCGCGCGAGGCACGCCGCCAGGAGCTCACGGCTGGCCACGCCGGACGGGGTCGTCGGTCCGGCCGGGAAGAGCCGGCCGAGGTCGCCCAGGCCCGCCGCACCGAGCAGCGCGTCACAGACGGCGTGGAGGACGACATCGCCGTCGGAGTGGCCGTGGAGTCGCGGGGCGCCGACGATCGTGGTTCCGCCGAGCGCCAGTGGGCCGCCGCGTCCGAAGGGATGGCTGTCCTCGCCGAAGCCGACGCGGGCGCCCGCGGTCGCCGGCGCTGGCGGGCGGGCCGGCGCGGGCAGGGGCGCGGCGCCGGAACGGCCAGCGGGCGCGGCGAGGTCTCCACGCGCGATGAGCTCGGCCTCGACCCGCGCCAGGTCGTCGGGCGTGGTCACCTTGAGGTTCGACGGTTCGCCGGGGACTGCATAGACCGCGATTCTACAGGCCTCCAGCAGCGCGGCCTCGTCCGTCCAGGTCTCCCCGCCCTCCGGGGCCACGCGGGCCCAGGCGAGCTCGAGGATGTCGCGGCGCAGTCCCTGCGGCGTCTGGGCGGTGGCCAGGGCCGTGCGGTCTTCCGTGCCGGCCACCCAGGAGCCGTCGAGACGCTTGATCGTGTCCGCGACCGGCACGGCCGGGATCGCCGCGCCGTGCCGGGCGGCGGCCGCCGCCACTCGTCCGACGAGGGCGGCCGTGACGAGCGGCCGAGCCCCGTCATGAACCAGGACGACGTCGCCGGGCGCCCCTTCGTCGAGCGCCGCGACGCCCGCGGCCACCGAATCCTGGCGGCGAGGGCCGCCGGCCACGACCGCGATGACCGACGCGGGCATCCAGGCTGCGGCCGCAAGTTCGGCCACGCGCTCCGCGGCGGTCACGACGACGATGCGACGAACCACGGGCGCGGCAGCCACTGCGGTCAGGGTCCAGGCGAGGATCGGCCGGCCCCCGACCTCGAGGGCCAGCTTGTCGACGCCGCCCATGCGCCGGCCGGCGCCCGCCGCCACGACCACCACGTCCGCCACGCACGGCTCCCCGGACCAGCCCGGGGCCGGGTCAGCGCGTTCCGCCGGACCGCGGCTCGCGGTGGCCGGCATCTCCGAAACCGCCTCGGCGGGCGTCACTCCGCGCGCGGCTGGGCGAAGATCATCCGCCCGGCCACCGTCTGGAGGACGCGCGTCACGGTGACCTCGATCTCGCGGTCCAGGTGCCGAGCACCGCCTTCCACGACGATCATCGTGCCGTCGTCGAGGAAGCCGACACCCTGGCCGGGCTCCTTGCCCTCCTGGATCACGCGGACGCGGAGATCCTCACCGGGCAGGAGCGCCGGCTTGAGGGCGTTGGCCAGGGAGTTCACGTTCATCACGCGAACGCCCTGGATCTCCGCCACCCGGTTGAGGTTGAAATCGTTGGTCAGGACGACGCCGTCGCGCGCGCGCGCCAGCGCCACGAGCTTTGCGTCGACCTCCGGCAGCCCCGGGAACGTATCGTCGACGACGTCCACCGGGACGCGCCCGTCCTTCTGCAGGCGGGCCAGGATCTCCAGGCCCCGCCGGCCGCGATTCCGGCGCAGCGTGTCCGGGCTGTCCGCGATCCGCTGCAGCTCGTCGAGCACGGGCTTCGGCAGCAGCAACACGCCCTGGAGGAAGCCCGCCTCGGCGATGTCGGCGATCCGGCCATCGATGATGGCACTGGTGTCGACGACGATCTGCGGGCCGGCCGACGGCATCGCGGCCGCCTCGGGCGGCCGCCGGAGCGCGGCCACGGCATTGGCCGCCGCGATCAGGTCGTGGCGCTTGGCGACCGTCAGCCCGGCCATGCCGGCGCCGAGGATCACCGACACGCCCAGCGGCAGCCACGTCCCGGCCGGAGCGGGGACCGCGGCCAGCGGGATGCCAAGCAGCAGGCCCATGACCAGGCCCAGCAGCAGGCCGAGGACGGCGGTGACGAACTCGGCCGTGGAGAGGCGCTGGACCTGGAGGACGAGCCAGCCCGCCGGCACCACAGTGAGGTACGGAAGGATCGCGAAGCCCACCACGGCCCAGGCCACCAGCCACCCGGCCACCAGGACGCCGGCGTACGACGACTCCACGAACGGGTTGGCCGGCCCGGCCACGAAGCCCAGGCCGACCAGGAGCCCGAGCCCGGCGCCGAGGAGACGGATGAAGCGGATCACGGCCGGGAGCCTAGCATCCGGCCGCTGCCGCCGTCAGTGCCACGGGGCGCGGCTGCCGACCTCGCCGGCGAGCGCCACGCGCAGCGCATCCATGAGGCTGCCGACGGCGACCACCTCGAGACCCGCCACGGCCTCGCCAACGCCCCGCTGCCGCGGCACGATCGCGCGGCGGAACCCGAGCCGAGCCGCCTCCCGCAGCCGCCGCTCGAGTCCCGGCACGGGTCGGAGCTCGCCGAGCAGGCCGATCTCCCCGATCGCGATGGTGCCCGGTTCGACGGGGATGTCGCGGAAGGTGGAGGCGAGGGCCACCGCCACCGGCAGGTCCAGGCCCGGGTCGTCAACGGCGAGGCCGCCGGCCAGGCTGGCGTAGACGTCGTGGCTGCCCAGGCCCACGCCCGCCCGCCGGCCGAGCACGGCCACGATCATGGTCACGCGGGCGGGATCGAGCCCGACGACCGTGCGGCGAGGCGTCCCGTAGCCGCTCGGGGCGACCAGGGCCTGGACCTCGACGAGGAGGGCACGGCTGCCTTCAAGGGTCGATCCC
The DNA here is from genome assembly GCA_963821595.1 of uncultured Chloroflexia bacterium. Lineage (GTDB taxonomy): Bacteria > Chloroflexota > Limnocylindria > Limnocylindrales > CSP1-4 > CTSoil-043. The sequence goes on from CAWGEL010000018.1 coordinate 20,734, forward strand.
ACGATGCTGCCCGACGCGGGCCCGTCGTGGTCGGCGAGGAACGCTCGGGCCGGATCGGAGACCTCCCGCAGCCCCTCCTCGCCCATCTCCAGGACGCCGACTTCCTCGGTCGAGCCGAAGCGGTTCTTGGCTGCCCTGACGAGGCGCAGCGTGCCCGACCGCTCGCCTTCGATCGAGAGGACGGCGTCGACGAGGTGTTCCAGGGTCTTGGGCCCGGCGAGGCTCCCCTCCTTGGTGACGTGGCCGACCAGGAGCACGGCGATCCCCTCGCCCTTGGCGAGCTCCATGAATCGCAGCGCCGACTCGCGAACCTGGCCGACGCTCCCGGCCGGGCCCTCCAGCTCGGCGAGTGTCGCCGTCTGGATGGAGTCGACGACCAGGGCCACGGGTCGAGAGGTCCGCGCATGCTCGGCGACCCGCTCGACGTCGCTTTCGGCCACGACGTGGATGACGCGGCCGGCCGGGCCGGCCACCAGCCCGAGGCGGGCGGCACGGAGCCGGACCTGGGCGGCCGACTCCTCGCCCGTCGCGTAGAGCACGGTCCCCGCCGTGGCCGCGAGCCCGGCCGCGGCCTGGAGCAGCAGCGTGCTCTTGCCGATCCCCGGCTCGCCGCCGACCAGCACCAGCGAGCCCGGAACCAGGCCACCGCCCAGCACGCGATCGACCTCGCCGATCCCGGTCGGGATGCGGGCGACGTCAGGCTCCACCAGGTCGGCCAGGGGAGCCGGAACGGCCGGGCCGGCGACGGCGGCGGCGCGGGCCCTGGCGCGGGCTGCCGGCGGAACCTCGCGGACCAGCGTCTCGACCAGCGTGTTCCAGCCGCCGCAGCCGCGGCACTGGCCCTCCCAGCGCAGGAATGCCTCGCCGCAGGCCTGGCAGACGTACCGGCTCTGCGTCCGCTTCACGGGCGGGCGACCCGCGCGCCTAGCCGGCCTGGACGGCGGCGGGACGCTTCTCTTCGGCGGCGTCGATCGAGAGACCGGCCTCTTCGCCCTTGTCGACCACGATGGTCGTGCCGGGCTTGTAGCGCCCGAGCAGGAGGTGCTCGGCGAGGGGATCCTCGATCATGTTCTGGATCACCCGCCGCAGCGGCCGTGCGCCGTACGAGGCGTCGTAGCCGATCTTGATCAGGTGGTCCTTGGCGGCCTGGGTGACGTCGAGCGACATCTGCTGGGCGCGCAGCTGGTCGCGGACGCGCTGGAGCATCAGGTCCACGATCTCACGGATCTCGTCCTGGGTGAGCGTCCGGAAGACGATCGTGGCGTCGATGCGGTTGAGGAACTCGGGGCGGAACGCGTTCTTCAGCTCGACCTGGACCTTGTCGCGCATGAGCTCGTACGAGGCCTCGGAACGGGCTGCTTCGGTCTCGCCCGTGGAGCGGAATCCGAGGGACGAGTTGGTCTGGAGCTGGCGGGCCCCGAGGTTGGAGGTCATCACGATGATCGTGTTGCGGAAGTCGACCCGGCGGCCCTTGGCGTCCGAGAGGTGCCCGTCCTCCAGGATCTGCAGGAGGATGTTGAACACCTCCGGGTGGGCCTTCTCGATCTCGTCGAGGAGGACGACGCAGTAGCTCTTGCGCCGAACCGCCTCGGTGAGCTGCCCGCCTTCGTCGAAGCCGACGTAGCCTGGTGGCGCACCCACCAGCCGGCTCACGTTGTGGCGCTCCATGAACTCGCTCATGTCGACCTTGATGAGGGCGTCCTCGGAGCCGAACATGAACTCGGCGAGGGCCTTGGCGAGCTCGGTCTTGCCGACGCCGGTGGGGCCCAGGAAGATGAACGATCCGATCGGCCGCTTGGGGTCCTTGAGGCCGGCGCGGGCGCGGCGGACCGCGCGCGAGATCGTCTGGATGGCTTCCTGCTGGCCGATGACCCGCCGGTGGATGTGGTCCTCCATGTGGAGGAGCCGCTGCGATTCCTCCTGGGCGATGCGGGTCACCGGGATCCCGGTCCACATCGCCACCACCTGGGCGATCTCCTCCTCGTCGACGGTCGGCTGATCGCCGGCGACCTTGGCCTGCCACTCGGCGCGGAGGGTGTCGACGCGCTCCTTGACGGTGGCCTCCGTCTCGCGCAGGCGGGTCGCGTCGTCGTACTCCTGGCCGTTGATCGCGGCGTCCTTGTCGCGGGTGACGCGCTCCAGCTCCTTCTGAGCCTCGCGCAGCTCCGGCGGCGCCGACGCGTAGCGGAGCCGGACACGGCTGGCGGCTTCGTCGATGAGGTCGATGGCCTTGTCGGGCAGGTGGCGGTCCGTGATGTAGCGGATCGAGAGGTCGGCGGCCGCGCGCAGGGCCTCGTCGCTGATGGCCACCTTGTGGTGCTGCTCGTACCGCTCGCGAATGCCGAAGAGGATCTCGACGGTCTGCTCGAGCGTTGGCTCCTCGACCATGACCGGCTGGAAGCGTCGCTCGAGGGCCGCGTCGCGCTCGATGTACTTGCGGTACTCGTCGAGCGTGGTGGCGCCGATGCACTGCAGCTCGCCGCGCGCGAGCGGCGGCTTGAGGATGTTCGCCGCGTCGATCGCACCCTCGGCCGCGCCCGCGCCGACGAGCGTGTGCAGCTCGTCGATGAACAGGATCGCGTCGTTGGTGTTGCGGAGCTCCTCGATGATCTTCTTGAGGCGCTCCTCGAACTCGCCACGGTACTTGGTGCCGGCGACCAGCGACCCGATGTCGAGCGTCAGGACCCGCTTGTTGAGGAGCATCTCCGGGACGTCGTTGGCGACGATGCGGTGGGCCAGGCCCTCCGCGATGGCCGTCTTGCCGACGCCCGGCTCGCCGATGAGGGCCGGGTTGTTCTTGGTCTTGCGGCCCAGGATCTGGATGACTCGCTCGATCTCTTTCTCGCGCCCGATGACGGGATCAAGCTTGCCGGCCCGGGCGGCCTCGGTCAGGTTGATGCCCAGCTGGTCCACGGTCGGGGTCTTGCTGGCCCGCTTGGCCTCCGGTGCGGGGCCGCTCGTCGTGCTCTGCGAGAGCACCCGGATGACCTCGTGGCGGACCTTGTCGAGGTTGACTCCCAGCGACTCGAGCACGCCGGCGGCGATCCCCTCGCCCTCGCGGACCAGGCCCAGCAGCAGGTGCTCCGTGCCGATGTAGTTGTGGCCCAGGCGGCGCGCCTCGTCGATGGCCAGCTCGATCACGCGCTTGGCGCGCGGCGTGAGCCCGACCTCGCCGACGACCGGGCGATCGCCGCGGCCGATGATGAACTCGACGGCCGTGCGGACCTTGGCGAGCTCGACGTTCATGTTCTCGAGGACGCGCGCGGCGACACCCTCGCCCTCGCGGACGAGGCCGAGCAGCAGGTGCTCCGTCCCGATGTAGTTGTGGTTGAACCGCTGCGCTTCGTCCTGGGCAAGCGTCAGGACCTTGCGCGCGCGGTCGGTGAATTTGTCGAAGCGGTCCTGGCTCATTGGTTCGTGCGTCCAGTGGGGCGGCGTGCGCCGCTTCCTGAGGTCATGCTAGCACGACCCATCCCGAGGGCAGTCGAGCGGGTCGCCGGCCCCGGAGGGCCGAACTGCCCCCTCCCCGGACGGGAGGGGCTGGAGGCATGCAGCGGCCAACCCCGTGCGAGAGGCCTGGCGGGATGGCGCGTGTCAGGCTGTGTCGCCGTCCTCGGCGACCGGCTGTTCGGGCTCGGCTGGCGCCGCCGGCGCCGCCTCGGCGGCCGGAGGCGCGGCCTCGACCGGCTGTTCCGGCTCGGCGACGGAAGGCTCAGCCTGGGCGACCGGCGGCTCCGGCTCGGTGGCCGGAGTCGGCTCCGCCGCCTCGGCGACGGGGGCCGGCGCGGCCTCGGCGGCCGGAGGCGCATCCGCGACCTGAGGCTCAGCCTGGGCGGCCGGAGGCGCATCCGCGACCTGAGGCTCAGCCTGGGCGGCCGGCTGGTCCGTGCTTTCCGTGGCCGCCAGCTGCTGGCGGATCTGGGCGAACGCGGCGGCCATCGTCGTGTCGATCCCGCCCTCCGGCTCCTGGACGGCATCGGACATCGAGTAGCCGCGCTCCTCGCGGGGGCGACGCGGGCGGGCCTCGGACGGCGCCGGGCGGGCCGGGGGCTCCTCGGCCTGCTTGAGGCTGAGGCCAAGGCGATGGCGCTCGGAGTCGAGCGAGATGATCTTGAGCTTGAGCGTCTGTCCTTCCCGCACCACGTCGCCCGGGTGGGCCACGCGCTGGTGGGACAGCTCGCTGATGTGGATCAGGCCCTCCAGCCCGTCGCGGACGCGCACGAAGGCGCCGAAGTTGACGAGCTTGGTGACGGTGCCCTCGATGACGTCGCCGACGCGGAAGTCGGCCACGGTGGAGTGCCACGGGTCCGGCTGCAGGCGGCGGATCGAGAGGCTGATGCGGCCGCGCTCGTGGTTGATGTCGATGACCTCGGCCTCGACCTCGTCGCCGACGTGATAGCCGGCCTCCGGGTTGTTGACCTTGTTCCACGAGAGCTCGCTCTTGTGGACGAGACCGTCGATGCCGCCGAGGTCCACGAAGACGCCGAACGGCGCGATCGAGCGAACGTTGCCCTTGACCTTCTGTCCCACCTGGAGGCTGCTGAAGAGCTCGTCGCGCTTCTCGCGGCGCTCCTCGTACAGGGCCACCTTCTCGGAGAGGATCAGGCGGTTGGCCTTGCGATTGACCTCGAGGATCTTGAGCCGCAGGCGGCGACCGATGTACGGCTGCAGCTTCTCGGCGATCTCCTGGGCCGCGTCGCGGGGCTGCTCGTTCTGGGGCCGGCGCGGGAAGTCCACGATCTGGCTGATCGGGACGAAGCCGCGGATGCCGCAATCGACGATGAGCCCGCCCTTGTTGTGGTCGATGACCGGCGCCTCGATGATGAGGCCGGCCTCGAACTGCTCCTGCATGGAGCGCCACTTGCGCTCCAGTCCGGCGCGGCGCAGGGAGAGCACGACGTGCCCCTCCGGCGACTCCGGCTGCAGGACGTAGACGAGGACGGTGTCACCGATGGCGAGCGCGGGGGCGGACTCGGCGTTGCGCCCGTACAGCTCGCGGTTCGAGACGACGCCCTCGCTCTTGGCCCCGATGTCGACAAGGATCTCGTCGCGATCGATGCGGACGACCGTACCTTCGACCACGTCACCGTGCTTGAAGCTGCGGATGTCGGCGTCCTGCTCCGCGAGCAGCTCCGCCATCGTGGTCGGCTCGGCCCGGGGGGCCGCGGGTGGCGTGGGCTCCTCCGCGGACGGCGCGGCGGCGAGCTCGTCGGCGCTCACGAGCGACGTCGCGTCCGGGGCAGGCGCGGGTGCCGTCGCCGCGGCAGGGGCATCAGGTGCGAGGGCAGACTCCGCGGCCTGGACAGCCACTGGTTCGGCGGCCTCGGGCGCGACCGGCGCGCTCGGCTCCTCCGCCGGGGCGATGGCTGCCGGCTCCTCCGCCTGTGCGACGACGGGTTGCTCGGCCTCGGCCACCGGCGCGCTCGGCTCCTCCGCCGGGGCGATGGCTGCTGGCTCCTCCGCCTGTGCGACGACTTCGGCGACCCCCTGGTCGCCGCTGGCATCGACCACGTCGGCGGCATCATCGCGGCCGGCCGGGCGGTCGAGCCCGGATGTCTCGGCGACCACGTCGGCAGGCTCGCCTGCCGGTCCTGCCATCGGGGCCTCGTCGACGGCGGCTGGCGCCTCCATCGTGGCCTCGGGCGTGGTCCCGCCCTGCTGCTCTTCGATCAAGTCTGGCTACCTCTGGTCAACGTCGCCCCAGAAACAGTTCGACGGCCGAGCCCAGCTCGCGCCGTCGATGGGAGCCGTGGTGCGGTCCGTGCGCTCTGCGTGCGGTCCGTCCTCCTGCCGTCGGTCGCGAAACTCTCGGCGATCGCCCCGCGGGGCCGGGCGAGTCTAGCACAGGCATCTCCGCGGTTACAATCCGCGCGCCATGCCCGAGCTGCCGGATCTCGCCGTCCTCGCCGAGGCGTTCGACCCCGCGCTCGGGGGGCGGCCGGTCCTGGGCGTGGACGTGCGCGACGCGCTGGTCCTGCGCGCGACGCCGGCCGAGCTTTCGGGCCTGGACGGCGACGTCATCGCGGGCGTTCGCCGGCGCGGCAAGTTCCTCGTCTTCCCCCTGGCCCGCTCCGAGATCTGGGCCGCCCCGATGCTCTCGGGCCGATTCGGGATGGTCAGCCCGGGCGTCGCCGAAGCCTCGCGCCGCGGTGACCTTCCGGCTCGGACCGCGGACGGGCAACCCGCCCCCGGCGGCTGCGTGGGTCGCCGGCGCCCCGTGGCTGCCGGACGGGCAGGCGCCGCTCGAGCTGCGCTACCTGGATCCGACGCGGATGGGGAAGCTGTACGTCGTGCCGGCCGGAGCGGACCGGTCCGTGCCGGGCACCGAGCCGGGCGCGATGGGACCCGACGCCGACGACCCCGCGCTCACGCTCGACGAATGGCGGTCGCGCATCCGCCGGCATCCCGGCGAGCTCAAGGGGCTGCTCCGCAACCAGGCCTTCGTGGCCGGGATCGGCAACGCCTACAGCGACGAGATCCTCTGGGCGGCCCGCCTGTCGCCCTTCCGCAAGCGAGCGTCCCTCGCGCCGGAGGAGATCGATGCACTCTACGGCGCGACCCGGTCGGTGCTCGCCGAGGCCGCCCCGATCCTTCGCGAGCGCGTGCCGCCGACGTTCGAGCGCCAGGTGCGCGATCACCTCAAGGTCCACCTGCGCGGCGGCCAGCCGTGCCCGCGATGCGGGGCGACGATCAGCCAGGTCGGCGGGCGCGAGGTGACCTCGTACTGCCGGGCCTGCCAGCGCTGACCAGTCGCACGCCGGCAGGAGACTGATCCGAGCGGCGACGGGCAATCAGGGCAGCTTCAGGACCTGACCCCGGTGGATGGTGTAGGGCGGCTTCAGGTTGTTGAGCGTCGCGATCGCCTTGACCGTCGTGTGGTACGCCTGGGCAATGCCATAGAGCGTGTCGCCGGACTTGACGGTGTACGTGCGCGTGGAGACGGGCGTCGTGGTCGGTGTCGGACTCGGCCGCGGTGACGGCGACGGCGAGACGGCCGGGCTCGGGCTCGGCGCCGGCGACGGCGAGGGTGCCGGCGATGGGCTTGCCGACACGGACGCGGACGCGACGGCGGAGGGCGATGGGCTCGGGCTCGGCGCGGGCGCGGCGCCGCCGTTGAACGGCCCGCCCGAGCAGGACCACGGCCCCGAGGCCGACCACGATCGCGGCGACGACGACGGGTGCGACCACGCGGCGGCTTGCGCGCGGGACGCGCAGCGGCGCGCTGCCCTGCTCGAGGATCACCGGCACGGGCGGCAGGAACCGGCCGTGCGGATCGCCGGCCGGAGCCGGCCCAACCCCGAAGATCGGGCAGGCCGCGTGATCGGCGACCAGGCAGTAGGCGCGCTGATGGTCCAGGCCGGGAGGCGTGGCGTCCGGGCGCCGAGCGCATCGATGGTGCCGCGAAGGAATTGCCTGACGCCATGGTCCGTCGACCGATCGCAGGTACGGACATGCCTCCAGGATCCCCGAGACGGCAGCGGCGCCGGTCGTGGGGGGGCCATCGACGGGATCCGCGGGCCGGGGTTCCACAGCTGTCATGCGGTGATTCTACGGACGGTGACGCGGTCCGTCAGGCGCGTGCGCCGGTCCCTTCGCCTCACCGAGCCGGTCGGCGTGCCGTCCCGCACCCATCGCCGTCATGCGGCGCGCAACGGCGGGATGCCGTCGTTCGCGGCGACGTCGTGCGTGAAGCGGTGACCAGACCGATCAGGAATCGAGAAGCGCCGGCCGCCGAGCCGCGGGTAGGGTGACCGCCATCGACATCACCACCACGTCAGGAGTGAACCATGACCGGCTCTTCCACCCAGGGCATCAAGACCGTGCTGCATCCCGTGTCCGACCTGGCCAGGGCCAAGGCGGTCTACACCGCCCTGCTCGGCATCCCGCCGCAGCATGACGCGCCGTACTACGTCGGATACGAGGCCCAGGGCCAGCACATCGGGCTGGTGCCCGGCGGTGGGCCGCAGGGCATGACCTCACCGGTGGCCTACTGGCACGTGGCAGACATCGAGGCGAAGCTGGCCGAGGTGACTGCTGCCGGTGCCACCGTGAAGGAGCCCGCGCACGACGTCGGCGGCGGACGGTTGGTGGCCAGCTTCGCCGATCCGGACGGCAACGTCCTCGGGCTCGTCCAGGACCGGTGACGGCCGACCGCCACTCCGCGCCGGGCGCCGTCGCGACGCGGCGCATCGACTCACCGGCGACATCTGATGTCTGGGTGGCCAGGGCTTCGGCGGGCTGGTTGGCCTGACGCGGGGCCGGGCGGGACGCGGGGCCGGTGGCCGGATGTCCCGCCGGCCGTCGACGGAGATCGGACGTACCCTTCGGAGCCGGTCAGACCGAGCCGGGTGACGCCGGCGGGGACCGACAGGCGGCCCCAACCGACAAGGCTGGGCCGCCTGACAGATGGAGACACGATGAGCATGGCCACGCGGGCGCAGGCGCAGTCACCGGCGCTGCACGCTGCCGACTCGCACGATCTGATCCGGGTGCACGGCGCGCGGGAGAACAACCTCAGGAACATCAGCCTGGCGATCCCGAAGCGCCGGCTGACGGTCTTCACGGGAGTCTCGGGCTCGGGCAAGAGCTCGCTGGTCTTCGCCACCATCGCCGCCGAGTCGCAGCGGCTCATCAACGAGACCTACAGCGCCTTCATCCAGGGCTTCATGCCCACGCTGGACCGGCCCGAAGTCGACGTGCTCGAAGGGCTCACCACGGCCATCGTCGTCGACCAGGAGCGGATGGGCGGCAATCCCCGGTCAACGGTCGGCACCGCCACGGATGCGAACGCGCTGCTCCGGATCCTCTTCAGCCGGCTCGGTCAGCCGCACATCGGCTCGCCCCAGGCGTTCTCGTTCAATACCCCGTCGGTCCATGGGGCCGGGTCGATCACGGTCGAAAAGGCAGGGGCGAAGGCCGAGAAGAAGACGTTCACGGTCACCGGCGGGATGTGTCCGCGATGCGAGGGCCGGGGAACGGTCTCCGACGTCGACCTCACGGAGCTCTTCGACGAGACGAAGTCGCTCGCCGAGGGGGCGATCACCATCCCGGGCTACACCACGGGCGGCTGGAACTACCGCCTCTACGCATCGTCGGGCTTCTACGACCCGAACAAGCCGATCCGCGACTACACCGAGAAGGAGCGCCACGACTTCCTCTACCGGGAGGCGACCCGGATGAAGATCGAGGGCATCAACATGACCTACGAGGGGTTGGTGCCGCGGATCCAGGGATCGTTCCTGTCCAGGGACCAGGAGACCCTCCAGCCGCACATCCGGGCGTTCGTGGAGCGGGCGGTCACCTTCACGGCCTGCCCCGTATGCGGCGGCACGCGTCTTGCCGAGGGCGCCCGTTCGTCCAGGATCAGCGGGATCAACATCGCCGACGCCTGCGCGATGCAGATCAGCGACCTGGCCACCTGGATCCGCGACCTCGACGAACCGTCGGTGGCGCCGCTGCTCGGCGCCCTCCGACACCTCCTCGATTCCTTCGTCGAGATCGGGCTCGGCTACCTCTCGCTCGACCGGTCGTCGGGGACGCTTTCGGGCGGCGAGGCGCAGCGCGTGAAGATGATTCGCCACCTCGGGTCTTCGCTCACCGATGTCACCTACGTCTTCGACGAGCCGACCACGGGCCTCCACCCCCACGACGTCCAGCGCATGAACGGGTTGCTGCGCCAGCTGCGGGACAAGGGCAACACCGTGCTGGTGGTCGAGCACGAGCCGGAAGTGATCGTGACGGCCGACCACGTGGTCGACCTCGGCCCCGGCGCGGGCACCGACGGCGGCACCGTCTGCTTCGAAGGCACCGTCGATGGCCTGCGGGCCAGCGACACGCTGACGGGGCGCCACCTCAGCTACCGGGCCGCGCTCAAGCCGACGACGCGGACGGCGTCCGGCAGGCTCGAGATTCGCCATGCGAGCCAGCACAACCTGCGGGACGTCAGCGTGGACATCCCGCTCGGCGTGCTGTGCGTGGTGACCGGCGTGGCGGGATCCGGCAAGAGCTCGCTGATCCACGGTTCGATGCCGAAGGGCGCCGGGGTCGTCGCGATCGACCAGGCGCCGATCAAGGGCTCGCGGCGCAGCAATCCGGCGACCTATACCGGGTTGCTGGACCCGATCCGGGTCGCGTTTGCGAAGGCGAACGGGGTGAAGCCCGCCCTCTTCTCCGCCAACTCCGAGGGCGCCTGCCCGGTCTGCAACGGGAACGGCGCCATCTACACCGAGCTCGGCTTCATGGAGACCGTCGAATCGGTGTGCGAGGAGTGCCAGGGCAAGCGGTTCCAGGCGAGCGTCCTGGAGTACAAGCTCGACGGCCGCGATATCAGCGAGGTGCTCGCGATGTCGGTCGGCGAGGCGGTGGCGTTCTTCGGCGGGGGTGCCGCCGGGACCCCGGCCGCCACGGCGATCCTCGCCCGGATGGCCGACGTGGGGCTCGGGTACCTGAAGCTCGGCCAGCCGCTCACCACGCTCTCCGGCGGCGAGCGGCAGCGGCTCAAGCTGGCCATCCAGATGGGCACCGAGGGCGGCATCTACGTGCTCGACGAGCCGACCTCGGGGCTCCACCTGGCCGACGTCCAGCACCTGTTGGGGCTGCTCGACCGGCTGGTGGACGGCGGCAAGTCGGTGATCGTGATCGAGCACAACCTCGCGGTCATGGCGCACGCCGACTGGATCATCGACCTCGGCCCCGGCGCCGGCCACGACGGCGGCCGGCTCGTGTTCGAGGGCGCTCCTGCCGACCTCGTCGCCGCCCGCTCCACCCTCACCGGCAAGCACCTCGCGGCCTACGTCGGCGCCTGACCGCGGCTCTCGGGACGGCAGATGATGGGTCTGCTGGGCCGCTTGATCTCGTCCCTACCGAAGGAGGAGCGTGTTCACCGGGGTCGGCCAGGCGCGTCCCGCCTCTCACGACTCCTCCCGGCCGGATCCGGGGCGTGTTCAAGGGGGTCGTGGGGCACGCCTCCTGCCGTTCAAGCTCGTCTGTGGCACGATCTCAAAGGTGACCAGCAGTCCAGCAGCAGCGCAGCACCTGCGCGACCTCGCGTGGCTGCGCCGTGTGCGCGACCGGATCGACCGCGAGTACGAGAAGCCGCTGGACGTCGAGGCGCTCGCCCGCGGCGCGCACATGTCGGCGGGGCACCTGAGCCGCCAGTTCCGGATCGCCTACGGCGAGTCGCCGTACTCCTACCTGATGACGCGGCGCATCGAGCGCGCGATGGCGCTGCTGCGTCGTGGCGACCTCAGCGTCACGGAGGTCTGCTTCGCGGTCGGCTGCTCCTCGCTGGGCACCTTCAGCACTCGCTTCACCGAGCTGGTCGGCGTGCCGCCCAGCACCTACCGGCGCCAGGCGACGCGCGTGACGGCGGGCATCCCGCCGTGCGTGGCGAAACAGGTGACCAGGCCGATCAGGACTGACCTTTCGGTCAGGACTGACCTTTCGGTCAGGACTGACCGTTCGGTCAGGAATCGAGAAGCGCCGGCCCCCGAGCCGCAGATCGTGTGACGCCATGGACCTCACCATTCATACGACCGCCCTCCCGCACGACGATCCGGAGACATCCCTGGCGTTCTATCGCGACGTCCTCGGCTTCGAGGTCCGCAGCGACGTCGGAAAGGGCAGGATGCGCTGGATCTCGGTCGGCCCCGCCAACCAGCCGGGCACGTCGATCCTCCTGGCGCCGCCGGCCGTCGACCCCGGCATCACCGACGACGAACGCCGCACCATCGCCGAGATGATGGCCAAGGGCACCTACGGCTGGATCCTCCTGGCCACCGATGACCTCGACGGCACTTTCGAGCGGCTCGAGGCCAGTGGCGCCGAAGTCGTCCAGGAGCCGATCGACCAGCCGTACGGCGTCCGCGACTGCGCGGTTCGCGATCCCGCGGGCAACCTGATCCGCATCCAGCAGCGGCGCTGAGCGATCCGGCGATCGCAGCCGGGACCCGCACCGAGGTGTGCGCGGCCACCCTGGCTGCCGTCGCCCTGAGCATCGGTGCCAGCATCGTCGGAGTCAGGCTCGTGCCCGCCGCCAGGAGCATCCGGCAGCATCCTGAGATCCAATCGAGCCGAACCCCGTTGCGCCATGCCGGCTGGACGCCGACCCCGGCGATCGAGGCGTTGACACCCCCGCCGTCGCGCATCCTGGCAGCAAGGGGGTGAGCCCCCGTGCCAGGACGATCCGCGCGACGGTGGTGGCGCCCGAGTCTAGTTCCGCTCGACCGCCAGCTTCGCCAGCGCGAGCGCCGTTGCCTTGTCCTGCGCTCCGACGGTGAACTTGCCGTGAAGCCCGGTCACCCAGACCTCGTACAGACCCGGAGCTGCCAGCACCACGGAGGCCTCCAAGCCGATCCCGCTCACGGGCTCCGGGGTGGAGGTGAGCGCGACCTGCTGGCGGTGCGTGACCTCGTCGTCGGTCAGCAGGTTGACGAAGGCGCCCACGATGGATGGGTTCCCGTTGAAGACGACGAGGTACTGGCAGACGACGGCCTTTCCGGCCGCATCCTTCTGGGTGTCGGTGCTGTCGAAGGTTGCGACCCCCTGGGGATAGGCTGCGGCCTCGATGTCAGCCTTCGTGAGCGCCGAGCAGACGTCCCCGCCGAACTGGACCGAAGGGTCGCCCGCCGATCCGGACTCGGATGCACTCGGCATTGCCGACACCTGTCCTGCCGCAGCGCCCGAACTCGAAGGTGCACTCGAACTGGAGGGAACTGCCGAACCGCCACCGGAACACCCTGCGAGGAGCGCTGCTGTCACGACCGCGACGAGGATGACGGGACGCTTCAAGATGAACCTCGAGGTGGAGATCACGCGGGTGCGCTGATCGCGCTTGCCCTGGCCGGCCACGGTACACGAGCTCAGTCCGCAGCGCTTTCTGCGAGGTCTGTCAAAGGCGGACGCATCGAGCGACGGAGGCGTGGCCGGGCTGCTCGCGCCTAGGGTGTGCACAGGCAAAACCCAGTCATGTGGACTTCGCACGAAGAGATGGCCCGGAAACGCAGAAATCCTGGCGACGACCTATTTTCCCGAAAGGCTGCCCTCTCAGTATCTTCGGCGCTGGAGAGCTTAACTTCCGTGTTCGGGATGGGAACGGGTGTGGCCTCTCCGCTAGAGTCACCAGGATTTCCTGCGTGTGGTCGCGCTTCGGCAGGGCCGCCCGCGCACGGGCGGTTCCATGATCTTCAATCTCGCGCGGTGGGGCGCTCGTGGCGCCCAGGTGCATCTGGATTCCGCGTCCTGACCCCAGGTCAGTCGCGGAAGAGGTCAAGCCCTCGACCATTAGTACGGCTCAGCTTCATCCGTCACCGGACTTCCACGCGCCGCCTATCAAGCAGGTAGTCTCCCTGCGGTCTTACCCGGTTAACCCGGTGGGGAACCTCATCTCGAGGCGAGCTTCGCACTTAGATGCTTTCAGCGCTTATCCCAACCGAACGTGGCTACCCAGCGATGCCCCTGGCGGGACAACTGGCACACCAGCGGTTCGTCCACTCCGGTCCTCTCGTACTAGGAGCAGCTCCTCTCAAGTTCCCTACGCCCACGACGGATAGAGACCGAACTGTCTCACGACGTTCTGAACCCAGCTCGCGTGCGGCTTTAATCGGCGAACAGCCGAACCCTTGGGACGTACTTCCGCCCCAGGATGCCACGGGCCGACATCGAGGTGCCAAACGGTGCCGTCGATGTGAACTCTTGGGCACCATCAGCCTGTTATCCCCGGGGTAGCTTTTATCCGTTGAGTGATACCCCTTCCACTCGGAGGTACCAGATCACTAAGCCCGACTTTCGTCTCTGCTCGACTTGTGGGTCTCGCAGTCAAGCTCCCTTATGCCTTTGCACTCTACGCCTGGTTTCCATTCAGGCTGAGGGAACCTTTGGGCGCCTCCGTTACACTTTAGGAGGCGACCGCCCCAGTCAAACTGCCCGCCTGACACTGTCCCGCGCCCGGATTACGGGTCGCGGTTAGAACCGAAATCCAACAAGGGTGGTATTTCAACGTCGGCTCCGCCGAGGCTAGCGCCCCAGCTTCCCAGCCTCCCACCTATCCTACACAAGCTGAACCCCAATCCAATATCAGGGTGCAGTAAAGCTCCACGGGGTCTTTTTGTCCTGTCGCGGGTAACGAGCATCTTCACTCGTACTTCAATTTCGCCGGGTCCCTCGTTGAGACAGCGCCCAGATCGTTACGCCATTCGTGCGGGTCGGAACTTACCCGACAAGGAATTTCGCTACCTTAGGACTGTTATAGTTACAGCCGCCGTTTACCG
>CAWGEL010000018.1:40000-49139 GCA_963821595.1 uncultured Chloroflexia bacterium
CGGAGACGAGGTTGCTCATCGGGCCGTGACCGACGGCGGCGGCATCAGACCGCCCGCCGGCCCTGGAGCGCCCGGATCAGGGTGATGTCGTCGGCGTACTCGAGGTCGCCGCCAACCGGCAGGCCACGCGCGATCCGGGTCACCGAGGCGACATGGGTCGCGAGACGCTCCGCGATGTAGGCCGCGGTGGCGTCGCCCTCGAGCGTCGGGTTCGTTGCGAGGATGACCTCCTCGAACGGCGCCCCGTCGTCGGGGCGGCCGCGGCCCGGTCCAGCAGCTCGCGGATGCGCAGCCGATCGGGGCCGATCCCGTCCATCGGGCTGATCAACAGGCGCCTGAGGAACACCGTGTCAACATGCAAGAAGTCACGCGCCAGGATCCCGGACGCCTGGGAGACCAGGAACTGCCGCCAAGTTGGTGACGTCCGGCGTGGTGGGGGCGCGAGCCCTGCGCGGCGAGGATCCGGCGATGGTTTCCGCGCCGACGCGGTGGCCGAGGCCGAGGAGCTACACCCTGGATGTGCCGGTGTCCCCAGCGCGGGTTCTGCCTGGCCAACTGCCGGACCAGCTCGCGGATCTCCTCCGGGACCGGCGGGCGCCCAGTGGTATTCGGGCAGGTCCGCTTGTCCTTGATCAGGCGCCGGTGCCAGGCGAGCAGGGCGCCGGGCGTCACGACCGGCGTAACCGCAGGGGCCTGGGCAGCAGCCTTGTCAAGGCGGCGATCACTGCACGGTGAGCCCAGTCCAGTTTCGGGCGCGCGGCCTGACGACGCAGGACCGCGACCTCATGCCGCAGTACCAAGATTTCCACGTCCTTGGAGGCACCGCTGCGGGCGAGCAGCGCCAGCCAGCCGAACAACCGGACCATGAGCAGGTAGAGGAGGCGGATGAGCACGAGTGCCGAGGATAGAAGCCCAGGTCAGATGATCTATACGGTTCTGGCACGGCACAGGGCGATGCTGTTGGCGGACAGGGTGACGATGAAGTCCTGGTTGGTCTCGTCGCAGCGAATCGTCACGGTCGAGTTCGGCGCTGAGGCGCCGGCCGCCTGGCCGGTGAAGGAGAACCACAGCCGCACGCCGGTCCAGAGATCCTCTGCCGTTGCCGCCACCGAATGGAGACCGTCATGTATCCCATCCACTACCAGATCGGCAAGGCCCGGCTCGCCGACTGGCACGCCCAGGTCCAGCGCGACGCGCTGGCCCGCGCCGCCCGCGCGTCCGGGGATCTGCGACCGGGTTCCAGTCATCCTTCTCCGGCGTTGATCAGTGCCCGGCACACGTCGGTGAGGTCGACCACTCCGAGGAGGCCGGCGTCGCCGGCGACCGGCAGGTGACGGAAATGCCTGGTCGTCATGATCTTGGCCGCGTGACGGATGCTGGTCGTGGTGATCAGGGCCGGGCGAGTGGTCATCACGGCATCGACCCGGACGTCGTTGACGTCTTTGCCGTCCGCGATCGCGCGGGCAACGTCTGCCTCGGTGATGATGCCGGCTGGCTGACCGGTCTGCGCATTCACGACCATGAGAGCTGTCGTGCCTGCGTGTTTCATCAGGTACGCGGCCGCAGCCACGTGGTCGTACTGGTTGACCGTCGTCAGCGGTGGCCGCATGACGTCTGCGACGGTGGCCGCGGCCGCTCGCGGATGAAACGACGATTTCTGCGCGGAGACGCCTGTCATGATCTGCTCCATTTCCGGCCTCCTGACCTGTGGATGGCGATCACGTTGTGCTCGGCGGGCGTGGGCACGTTCACCAGGCCGCTGCCTGAGTCCGGGTCGCGGGTGTGCTGGCCAGCGAGGGGGTTACCGGCCCGCGGCGGCCGGCGGCCGCGGTGGTATGCAGGTAGCGGTGCACCAGGGGGATGGTGGCCGCGCCTTCGCCGACCGCGGAAGCGACCCGGTTGACCGATCCGCGGCGCACGTCACCGGCTGCGAACACCCCGGGCAGGCTGGTCTCTAGCGGCAGCGGCGGGCGGCCGGGGGGCCAGCGGTGGCCGGTGCCGGCTGGCAGGTCCGGGCCGGTGAGGATGAACCCCCGCCGGTCGCGTGCAACGCTGTCGCCGAGCCATTGCGTCCGGGGCTGGGCGCCGATGAGGACGAACAAGGCGTCAGCGGGGACGCTGCGCCGCGCCCCGGAGGCGGTGTCCTGCAGGACCAGCGATTGGAGATGGCCGGTGCCGGTGCCGGTGCCGTCGGCGACCTGCACGCGGTAGCAGACGTCCACGTTCGGGGCAGCGCCGATCTGGCGGATGAGGTAGTCGGACATGGTGTCGGCCAGCGACTCCCCGCGGACCAGGATGGTCACCTGGCTGGCCCACTTGGCCATGTGCAGCGCGGTCTGCCCGGCGGAGTTGCCGCCTCCGGCGACGAACACGGTCCGCCCGCGCATGGCCGGTGCCTCGCTGGCCGCGGCGCCGTAGAAGACCCCCCGGCCCTGCAGGTCCTCCAGGGGCGGGATGCCGAGCCGCCGGTAGGCGGCGCCGGTCGCGATGATCACGGTGCGCGCGGTCAGAACGCCGCCGTCGGACAGCCGCAGCCGGTAGAGGCCGTCGCTGCTCGACAGGCTCTGGGCCTGGCGCATGTACAGGAACGTGGTGCCGAAGGTCCAGGCCTGCCGCCAGATCTCCTGCGCCAGCCTGGCGCCGCTGATGCCCTGGGAGAAGCCGGGGTAGTTGCGGATCATCGAGCTGGTCCCGGCCTGGCCGCCGACGGCCTCATGCTCGAGGACCACGGTCCGCAGGCCTTCTGAGGACGCGTCGACCGCGGCGGCCAGCCCGGCCGGGCCGGCGCCGACCACCGCCACATCGAAGACCTCCCCGGGCGAGATCGGCGTCATGACGCCGAAGGCGTCGGCGATCTCGGCGTTGGAGGGGTTGACCAGCGTGGAACGGCCGGCCGCGAACCGGAGCACGACAACCGGCAGTTCCGGGGACTCCAGGCCGAGTTCTCCCAGCATCTGCCGGGCGTGCCCGGAGGTGGCGTCGTGAAAGCCGGCCGGGACCCGGTGGCGGGCGAACAGGTCACGCAGCTCCTGCGACCGCGCCGACCATCGCTCGCCGATCACCTGCACCGGCTCGAAGCCGCCGCCGCGGCCGCTGCTCCACTCCCGCAGGAACTCGGTGATCGAGCGGTGGAACTCCTCAGCCGGGGCCTGCACCGGACGCATCACCCAGTGGTCGAGCGTGCCCACGGTGACCGCGTCGAAGACGGACCGCACCGATTCCCAGTCACCCCAGCTGACCGCGGCCACCCGCAGTGCCGTCGGGTCGATGCGCGGACCGCGGCAAGCACCTCGATGCCATCGCGGTCCTGCCCGCCGACCCCGCCGATGACCAGCGCCACCGGCAGGCCAGCCTCCCGCAGGTCCCGCATCCAGGGTGCCACGTCCGCGGGCCGGTCGCAGACGACGATCTGATAGTCCGCGCCATACCGCTTGGACAGCTCCCGGTGCAGGATCTCCCGGGCGCCAGGCTCCCGGCAGACGATCACGATGGCCGCCTGCGCCCCGGCAGTCTCACCGCGCACGGCGGCGGCCAGCCCCTCATACGCCGCGGCGGCAACGCCCGCTGATGCAGTCATGTCGTCTCCTTCAGGTGCGTCGCTTGAAATTCGGTGCACGGCAGGCTCTGCCCCGGCTGCCGAAGGCCCGGACATCCGGTTCCCGGCCAGGCCGGGCGGTGACCGCAGAGGGATGCGGGTGCAGGACAGGGACGTCCGCGCGCAGTGCCCCGCCGTGCCCGGCGGGTGTGGCTGACTCGGCGTCCAGCCGGCCGGACGCCGGGAACCAGGCTCGTTTCCTGAGGTGCCCGTCCCCGTGGCTGTCCTGGCCGTGGGCAGGCCAGGCCGATGGGCCGGGCAGGGCGTGTCCTTATACCGGGCCGCACACAGCATGATCAGTGCCGTGGCCACGATCTGGATCCCGCCGAGCGCGATGAACACGCCGGCGTGGATCGCGATGGCGCGTGCTGTGGTCAGAAGGGACGCCAGCAGCCATGCCTCAAATGCCAGCCGGCTGATGCCAGCCGAGCAGCGGGCCCTGACCAGGTGGGAAATCTGCGGTATGTAGGCCGCTCCGGCCAGCCCGGCGCCGGCAAAGCCCGCGATCTCTGTGGCGGTCAGCATGGCTGGCTCCCCGACCGGGGCGCCTGGTCATACCCGGGATCTCCCGGCGTGATCAGGTCAGCGCGCGGCCCCTGGTCGATGCCCTTGGGGACGGCAAAACCCGCGAAGAAGCCCACCGCGTAACCGAGCACCGCCAGCAAGAGCAGGTAAACGGCCGCCGCATACACCAGAATGATCAGTGCAGGCATCCTGGTCGGCTGCGTGCGCCCAGCGGCCGCCACAGGGCGGGCCGGCTTCGTGGCGTGTGACATGCCTTGACGCTACGACCGCCCGGCCTGGGGCGGCTATCGGGTGAACTACCGCCAAATCCGCCGTCTCCCCTGGCCGGGCGGTGGTCCCCAGTGCGTGCGGCGGGCGAACTACCTAGCCGCTCAGCGGCCCAGCCGGTGCTCGGTCACCCACGCCGCGATCTGGGCACGCGAGTGCACCTGCAGCTTGCGCCGGATGTTCTCCACGTGCGCCTCCGCCGTGCGCGGCGCGACGGACAGGCGCCTGGCGATGGCGTGATTGGTCAGCCCCTCGGCGACCAGCCCGGCCACCTCGAGCTCACGGCCGGTCAGCCGCGGCCCCGGGCTCGCGGGCTCGCACAGGAAGCCGAGCACCGCATCCAGGACCGCTGGCCAGTCGCCGTGGTAGAACAGGTGGCTGGAACCCGGCAGCGGGATCAGCGTCGCGCCGGGGATCAGCGCGGCGACCTCGCGCCCCAGCTCGAACCTGGTGCCCTTGTCCGCCTCGCGGTGCAGCACCGCCGTGCGCGCCCGGATCGCCGGGAGCAGGGCCCTGATGTCGGTGTCGTAGTAGACCTCCAGCAGCCGGGCGGCCACGGCGGCCGAGGCGCTGGCCCGCTGGAACCGGGTGAACCCGTCCACGTCCTCAGCGGTGGGATCGGTGACGAAGGCCCCGGTCAGCGCCTTCAGCCCCAGGCCCCAATGGGCCCGCACCAGTGCCACGACCGAGTCCCGGACCTCGGCGGGCGCCAGATCGCTGCCGCTGGCGCACATCCCGTACAGCACCAGCGCCTCGACCCGCTCCGGGTACCTCGCCGCGATCGCGGCGGCGAGCTGACCGCCCTGCGAGGCCCCGAACAGGCGGAAGCGGCCGGCGCCAACCGCGTTGGCCACCGCCAGCGCCGCGGCCACCTGCCCGTCGAACGACAGGTCGATCCCGTCCCGGTCCGACAGGCCGCACCCGGGCTTGTCATAGCGGATCACGGTGAACCGCTCGGCCAGCCGCTCGACGAAATCGCCGAAGGAAAACAGCTCCAGTTGCCCGCGCAGATGGGTGATCCAGCCTGAATCGCACAACAGCGCAGGGCCAGCGCCCGCCGTCGAGTAAGCGACGCGGCCCGCCGGCGTGGTGCAGTACCTGATCCTCGGCCTCACCCGTTCAGGCTGGCACTTTCAGTCGGCGCAGTAAAGGAGCAGCACAGGGACGGGCATGACGATGACGATCCCGGCGATCCCAGACCTACGGCGGCCGATCGCTGTCACGCCTACCCAGTAACCGCACAAAACGCCCAGTTCGGTGCGGTACCACCTGGCATGGGCCGGTGACCGAATCGGCACGCACAGCGGATCTCTCGCGGCTGCCGGTCATCAGGCTTTATTTCGGTTGACTCGCCCTCCCGGGCCCGGAACACTCAGCTGCATGCGGCCGGCCACAATCAGGACAGCGAGCTTGGGCGGGCCTCTCGGAGTCCGGGCGACCCCGGTGCGTGTCAAGTCAAATGAGACACAGGTTTCTGCTGTTTCCTAAGCTGCCTCCAGGGACGGATGCTGCGTTATGTCACTGTCGGTGACCGGCTTGTTGATCCAGGCCGTGGCGGGCATTTCAGGCGCCTTGGGGCGGCGGGTGAAGCGCCGCGGGTTCGCGGCGTAGGCGGCGTTCAGCACGGCCTGGCGTTTGTCCTGGATCGCGGCCGCGGTGCCGATGTGCACCGAGTACGGGGTATGCAGCGCTATCCCGGAATGCCGGTGCTCGTGGTTGTAATAGGTGAAGAACGCGCGGCAGAACGCGCGGGCGTCCTGGAGTGACCCGAATGTGCCGGGGAACGCCGGGCAGTATTTCAGCGTCTTGAACTGCGCCTCGCTGTACGGGTTGTCATTGCTGACTTTCGGCCGGGAATGCGATTTAAGGATCGCCAGGTCCGACAGGAGCGCTGATACCGGCTTGGATGTCATCGAGGTCCCCCGGTCGGCGTGAATGGACGTGCGGGGCGGTGCCGCCGTTGAGGCGGACCGCCTCGGTGATGAAGTCTTTCGCCAGCTCGCCAAGTTCGGTGGCGTGCACCTCGGAATGCACGGCGCACCGGGAGAAAATGTCAATCATCACGTACAGGTGGTAATAGACGCCGCGCTGCGGGCCCGCCAGCTTGGTAATGTCCCATGACCGCACTTCGTTCGGCCCGGCGGCGATGAGCTCGGGTTTCTTGCGGGCCGGGTGGGCGGCCTGCGCGCGGCGCTCGCGGACCTGCCCCGCCTCGCGCAGCAGCCGGTACATCGTGGAGACCGAGGCCAGGTAGGTGCCCTCATCGATGAGCAGGGCCCAGACCTGGCGCGGGAGCCTTGCCGGCGAACCGGGGGCTGTCCAGGACGGCAAGCAGCTCCTCACGCTCGCCGGCGGACAGCGCGTTCGGCGGGGCCGGCCGCTGCTCCCGGCATCCGATCCGGATACCATTGCGCCTGCGGTAAACGGTGGCACGTGATTTCCCGGTGAGCTCGCACGCCTTTTTCACGCCGGTCACCGGTTCCAGCAGATCGAAGGTGTCCTCGCTTACCTGGCGGACGGCGGCGGTGAATCCGCGCTCCCGGAGAGCAGCTCCAAAAGCGCAAACGCTTTTCCCATGATGTCCAGCGCAGCTCGGGTCTGCTCCAGTTTCACCTCAGCCTTCGCCAGCCGCTTCCGCAGCCGCTCATTCTCCGCCTCGCCGGCCGGGCGGCCCTTATGCGCCGCCGCAGGAACACCATCTGCGGGAACGGCGGCGGCTGACGATTTCAGCGCTCCGGAATCCCGCGCCTTGCGCCAGTAGCTGATATGCGAGTCATAAAGGCCCTCGCCGCGCAGCAGCGCGCCTTTCGCGCCCGGTTCGGTTGCCGCATCGTATTTCTCGATCATCGCCAGTTTGTACGCGGCGGTGAAGGTGCGCCGTTTCGGCTGGGACGACCGCGGGCCGTCCGCCCGGGCCGCCCGGCGCCCGGCCGGGGTGTCCTGCATGTCTGAGCTAGTCATGGTCACTGTCTGCTGATCCCGTCTAGCCCTCAAGTTCCACCAGTAACGGTTGCCCCTGGTGTCTCACCTGATCCTGACACAGAGGGCCCAGCGACACAACGTTCGTTCCCGCGTGTCCTGGGCGACCATCCCGACAGTACGCACACCGTCTTCCGCTGATCGCACGCTTTCCGCGACTTCACGACAAACTTCCCGTGGTGGCCGCGGAGCCTGCCGACCGGTTTGAATGAGCGACCGGTTCCAGCCCGGCAGGTAATCGCGGCGGACCCGGAAATCCCTTCGTCCGCGCTTCAGCGCCGGGCGAGCACCCCGATCCCACCGGTACCGGAAGAACTTAACGGCATCGACCAGGCCATTCACCGAGCCAGCATCCCGCACCGCCCCCGCCGCAGGGCGCCTCTCCCCCGCTACCGACGACGTACCGCACGACAAGGAACCTGGCCGCAGACCAAGATCCCCACAAAATCCCCACAGCACAAACGCCCCACCAGCCCCGCGTGAACACTGCCCGTCCACGCATTTTCGCTGGTCAGAAGCCGGATAACTAGGCTCCCGCGATAGGACTCGAACCTATAACCTGCCGGTTAACAGAAGGTCGGTCGCTGCGGGGAACATCCGAAGCTGTCACAACCGCCAGCCCGCTCTGCCTGCATAAAGGCCTGTCAGGGCTAACACGGCTCATGTTAGCAGCCGTGCCGCTGAGTGCCGCATCGTGCCGTCTTGTCCGTGGGTATTCTGTGGGGGCCAACGCCGCGACCCCGGACTTGTGGGATTCTGTGGGGCCAGACAGCCTGCACCACCGCGGCTAACCGCGCACCCAGCGTGCCCGGGGGACGGAGGCAAGGCCAAACCGCCCTGAGGTTGGCCCAGAGGCACGCCGACCTAGACATCACACTGAGTGAGAGGGAAAGGTCGGAGGGAACGCTCACCGAGCCGCCTTATTGCAGAGTCGATGTAGGAGTTGCGGCCTGAGTCGTAGCGTTAGGGCTCGATGGGCTGGCTCTCGAACTGGCCATAGCACTCTGAAATGGCCCCGCCCTCGGCCGCCAGGGCGGCCGCCGTCCGCGACACCTCCGCCTCCAGCTCCGCGAACGTCAGCCGGGTCTGGCCATTGACGATGGCCAGCTTGCCCGGCACCCTCGCCGCAGTGCGATGCAACATCTCGCTGATGCCCTGCCGCCGGGCCAGCCCCACCAGCACGCCGCCGATATCCGCAGCCACGACGCCTCACCTCCTGCCCGTTCCTACGCCAACGGTGCACACCCCTTCAGCGCCCCGGCAGAGGCGAAAGTCACCCCACCGCATGACCAGGGCGGTGAACTGGCCGACGCCGGGCAGCGTCGTCAGCACCTTGACCCGCGGGTCTGCCCTGGCGTACTGGTGCAGCTCGCCGTCGAGCCAGCCGATCTCCGGCGCCAGACCGTCGATGACCGCCAGGCAATCAGTGACGATCTCCCGCGACGCCGGCGGCAGGTCCAGGTGCGGGTCGAAGCCGTAGTCTTCGAGCAGCCCGGCCAGCCAGCCCCAGCCGAACGCCGCCTCGAACGCCACCAGCGTCCCCGAGGGCAGATCGCCGATCAGCCGCAGGAACGGCTCGGAGCCGTTCATCACGTTCTTGTTGAACTCGACCGTGCCATCCCCGGTGACCACCGCCACCTGGGAGCGCTTGCGATGGACGTCGATGCCGACGTGGTCAGACATAGCCGGGTCTCCTCTCCCGAGCTCGGAACTTCTCACCCGGAGCGTCCTGCTACCGGGAGAAAGGGCTAAGCAAGATGCGCTAGCCAGGGC
>CAWGEL010000019.1:0-89658 GCA_963821595.1 uncultured Chloroflexia bacterium
CTCCGCGGCCGGGCCGACGGATCCACGTACGAAGCTGCCGTCGACGAGGTCGTCGACAAGGTCGAACGGCGCGCCGTCGACCACCGCGAGAAGCCGCGCGTCCGCGCGCGGGCCCCCGAGGAGAAGGGGATCCTGGCCCGCATCGCCGACGGCACGGCGGAGCCGGGCCGCGAGCGGCGCGTCGTCAAGACCAAGCGCTTCGGGATCGAGCCCATGTTCGAGGAGGACGCCATCGAGCAGATGGAGTCGCTCGACCACGCGTTCTTCATCTTCGTGAACGCGGAGAGCGAGCGCGTGAACGTCCTCTACCGGCGCCGCGACGGCGACTACGGCCTCATCGAGCCGATCCTCGGCGGCCTGTACACGTCCGGCCAGGCCGTCCCCGAGCGCGAGCGGCGGCCCTGACGCAAGGGGCCGGGCAGTTGGCCGGGACCGTGTCTCCGGTGGTGTGTCTCACGGGTGATACACTGCGGCGATGGCGACCGTGAGCATCCGTGACCTGCGCAACCACGGCGGCGAGGTGGTGGATCGGGTCGCCGCGGGCGAGAGCGTCACGGTGACTCGCGACGGGCGGGCTGTCGCCGAGCTTCGTCCGGTCGAGCGGAAGGCGCTGACGTCGGTTCAGCTCCTGGCGCGCTGGCGACGGCTCCCGATCCTCGATCCTGAGGCACTTCGGGCGGACGTTGATGCCATGCTGGACCAGACCCTGTGAGCGCCCGTCCGGACGGCCTCATCGACACGAACACCCTGATCCTGCTGCCCAGGATCCGCGACCCGGGGCAACTGCCCGAGCACCCGCTGATCTCCACGATCACCCTCGCGGAGCTGAGTGTCGGGCCGCTGGTGACCAATGACGAGCATGTGCGGGCGGCGCGCCTGGCGCATGTCCAGCAGGCGGAGGCGGACTTCGACCCCCTCCCGTTCGATGCCCCGGCGGCGCGCGCGTTCGGCCAGGTGGCCGCGTCGCTCCGTCGAAGCGGCCGCCAGGTCGCCCCTCGAGCCCTCGATGCGATGATCGCGGCGATCGCGATCGCGAACGGGCTCCCCCTCTACACGTCCAACCCGGACGACTTCGCCGGGATTGACGGGCTGGACCTCGTCGCCGTCAGGCATCCGGACTCGGCCGCCCGGCCCTGACGCCGCAAGCCCGGCCAGCCGACGGGCGCGATCGTCAGCCGGCGGCGCGC
The DNA here is from genome assembly GCA_963821595.1 of uncultured Chloroflexia bacterium. Classification (GTDB taxonomy): domain Bacteria; phylum Chloroflexota; class Limnocylindria; order Limnocylindrales; family CSP1-4; genus CTSoil-043. The sequence goes on from CAWGEL010000019.1 coordinate 1,188, forward strand.
CGGTAGACGCCGCCCTCGCGCACCATCATCCCCTCGTCGACGAGGTAGCGCCGCAGCGACGCGACGTCCTGGTGGTGGAGGGCGAGAAGGGCGTTCACCTCCTTCTCCGGGTACGGGCGGTCCTCGGCGAAGCAGCGGTCCAGCAGCCAGCGCAGGATCACCAGCCGCTTCTTCGAGCGCGCCGGGATCGTGACGAGGCGATCGCCCTCCACGTAGGCGCGGAGCACCTTGACGTCCTCCGGGTCCAGCGGTCCGCCGTCGGCGGCCGTGCCTGGCGACGGCGCAGCCGCGGTGGCTTCGAACGCGTCGAGCGCCCGGCCGATCTCGTCGAGACGCTCCAGGCGCAGGCGGTACTCCACGAAGGGACGCGCCGGCTCGGCCGTGACCAGGCCCGCCAGGCGCAGGCGCTTGAGGTGATGGGCGACGGTCGGCGCGCCGAGGCCCAGCGCGGCGGCCAGCTCCTGGCCGGCCATGGGCCCGCCCGCCAGAAGCCCCACGATCCGCAGCCTCGACGCATCGGAGAGCGCCTTCAGGGAACGCAACAGGTCTTCGTCCATGGCCTCATGATGCCAAGCCGGTTCGATGGACGTCAAATTCGATGCGCCGGCTGCCGCCCCCCGGGATGGCCGGCCGGAGGTCGCTCGCTGGCTCAGGTACGATCCAGCCGAATGCCACGCAGCCGCACTCCTGCCACGTCCATCGCGTCGCCTCTCCGGGCGTCCGCGCCCGGCGCGCCTGTCGTGCCCGACAGCCCGCCCGCGCTCCGCGCCGGCACCCGCGCCCGTGCCGGCGCCCGTGCCCACCCTCGCGCTCGCGCCCGCGACAGCGCCTGCTCCGGCACCCGCGCTCGCGCCCGTGCCGGCGCCCGCGACGAAGCCGGCGCCGCCGGCCCCCCGTCGCTCGGCGCGGACGAAGCCGGCGCCCGGTCAGCGCTCGACGAGAGCCGAACCGGCGCCGCCGGTCGTGGAACGTCCGGCCCTTCCCGGGGGGCGTCGCCTCGGCGCCCACCTCCCGCTGGCCCCGGGGATGGTGAAGGCCGTGGAGCGGGCTTATGCGATCGGCGCGGATACGCTCCAGATCTTCGCCGACAACCCGACCGCGTGGCGCCGCCGGGCCGAGCCGCCCGCGGAGCTCCCGGCGTTCCTGGCCCGCGCCGAGGAACTGGGCATCGGCCCGATCGCGGTCCACGCGGCATACCTCGTCAACCTGGCCGGCCCGGACGACCAGCTCTTCGAGCAGTCGGTTGCGGTCCTCGCGCACGAGCTGGAGGTGGCGCCGGCATTCGGCGGGCGCTTCGTCAACGTGCACGTCGGTTCCCACAAGGGGACGGGGCCGGAGGCCGGGATCGCCCGCGTCGCGACGGGCCTCGCGCGCGTGCTCGCGGCCGCGCCTGACGGCGCCGGCGCGCCGCTCCTCGTGCTGGAGAACTCGGCCGGATCGGGCGGTGGGCTGGGAGCGACGATCGACGAGCTGGCCCGCATCCTCGAGGCCGCGGCGCAGCTCGGGGCTCCCGACCGCCGCCTGGGGTTCTGCCTGGACACGGCCCACGCGTGGGCTGCCGGCATGGACCTGGGCACGGCCGAAGGCGTGGACGAGACGCTCGCCGACTTCGATGCGCGGATCGGCCTGGACCGGCTGGTCATGGTCCACCTGAACAACTCCTGGTCGAGCCGGGGTTCGTTCGTCGACCGGCACCAGCACCTGGGCGCCGGCCAGATCGGCGTCGCCGGCCTCGCCCGCCTGCTCACGCACCCCGGCCTCTCGAAGGCGACGTTCTACCTGGAGACGCCGGGGATGGACGAAGGCTACGACGCCGTCAACGTGGCCAGGGCCCATGACATCGCCGCCGGCCGGCCGCTCGCGGACCTCCCTCCGGAGGCCCTGGAGATGCGCGGAACACGCGCGAAGGCCGCCCCGGACTGAGGCTCGGACTGAGGTCGGACCAGGGGGTCAGCGCCCTCGCGGCGGCAGCATTCGCGGCGGCTCGCGGAAATGCGAACGCCGGCGCCCCAGTACGCCGGCGTTCGCTGTCCCCGGTGCCCGGGAGGGGAGGGAGCCGCCCGGACGAGGCGATGGATCAGTTCGAGTGACGGGCCTTCGTCATGGCCGGCTCGGTGGGCGCCGGCTCAGGAGCGGCGACGGTCCGAGCGACGGGCGGCCTCCAGGGTTGCCGCCGACCACGCTCGCGTACGGCGCGCCGGCGGCCCGCGCCAGGGGGCGTTCCTGAAAGGTCTGTCGAGTCGGCCCGGGCGGTGCGACGGGGCGCGCGAAGCGGCGCATGCGCACGGCCAGGTAGTACTCCATGACCTGGCGGACCTGCGGCTCGCCGAGCGTCTCGTCGGCTCGCAGCGCGTACTCGACGCGTGCCGTCGGGTTCATGGTCATGCCATTGGCGACCAGGCCCAGGTACTGCGGAGCGTCAGCGTCGTCACGGATCTCGCGCAGCCCGCGCGCGAGCTTGGTCGCGGTGCCGAGCGAGGGCGTTCGGTCTCCGCGGACCAGTCGCGAAATGGTCGAATGGTCAACGCCGGATGCCTGCGCCAGCTGGCGCTGGGACATCTTCTTGGCCTTCAACTGGGCTCGCAGCCACTCGTTGAAAGGTCGGCCGGTCTGCTGCGTCATCGAGGCTTGAAGCCCCCGTGCGGGTCGCCGCGGCCGTTGCCGCGATGCGCCCACTATCGAAAATCGGCCCCCCAGGAGCCATGACCCGTTGGTACTCCCGGGTCACGCCGACCGGCGTGCGAGGGCGTCACAGGTCAGGCAGCGAGCCGCCTCGGGGCGCCAGCGGATCGTGTCGGGCGGGCGGCCCCGCCGGATCAGCCCGGCGGCCGAGAGGTAGGGGACTCACGCGCGCTCGAGGCCAGGCAGATCAGCCGCTCGAGACCAGCCGTTGGCCATGACGATAACGCAGCGTATGATAAGCGCCGTTAGCATAGGAGCAGTGGGTGACGGCGTTCGTCGATCGCGATCACGAGATCCAGAGCCTCGAGGAGCGCTGGGGGCTGTCGCGACAGGTCGCGCTCCTGTGGGGACGGCGGCGAATTGGCAAGTCGACGCTGTTGCAGCGCTTCGCCGAGGGGAAGCCCAGCATCTTCTACCAAGCTGTTCGCGGTACCGAGACCGAGCAGCTCATCGGACTGACCGACCGCATCCAGGCGTACCGGCACGATCCGGTCCTGGCCGCTGCCCCGCTCGCCAACTGGCGGGCCGCCACCGCGTACCTGCTCGCCCTGGCTCGCCAGGCCAAGATCGACGGCCACCCGCTCCTCGTGGTCCTTGACGAGTTCCCGTACCTCGTGAGCGCGAACCTCGACCTGCCGTCGCTCCTCCAGGCAGCCCTCGAGGATGTCCGGCTCGAGGACCTGCCGCTCTATCTCGTTCTGGCAGGCAGCCAGATCACGATGTTCGAGCAGCATGTCCTCCATGGCCCCCTGTTCAGTCGTCGCACCTGGGGCGAGCAGTTACCCCCACTGAGCTTCCAGGACGCCGGGAGGTTCATGCCCGGCTGGAGCCCGGCGGACCGCCTGCGAGCCTGGGCGATTCTCGGCGGGATCCCCTACTACCTCGAGCAGTTCGACCCTGGGCATTCGCTCTCCTGGAACATCGAGAGCCGAATCCTGCGCAAGGGTCAGGTCCTCTATTCGGAGGCCGAACTCTTCGTTGCCGAGGAACTCGGCAGCGAGTCGGCGACCTACCTGTCGATCATCGCCGCGATCGCCGGCGGGGCCACTCGCCAATCCGAGATCGCGGACCGAGCCGGGATCGGCGCCAATGCCGTGCCGCCGTATCTCGCACAACTCAGACGACTGCATGTCGTCGAGCACCTCCGACCACATGGAGCGGCCGCGAGCTCACGGTCCGGGATCTGGCAGATCGCCGACGGGTACCTCCGATTCTGGTTCCGCTTCGTCCGGCCGAACCTCACCGACCTAGAGGCGCGCCGGTCCCACGAGGTCTTTCGCCACCTGGTCGCGCCGGAACTTGACCACTTCGTCTCGAAGCCGGCGTTCGAGGCCGCCTGCCGGGAGCACGCGGCAGCCTCGTTCGGCCGCGATCCCGAATTCCCCGCGGCCGGTGCGGCCGGTGCGTGGTGGGGGCAGATCCCGGACGAGCGTCACTCGGGGACGCGCCGGACGCGCGAAGGGGAGATCGAGATCGTCGCCTACGATGGGAAGGATCTTGTCCTCGCCGGCGAAGCGAAGTGGCACGACGGCGAGGTCGACACCGACGCACTCGGCCAGCTCCACGGGACGGTGCGCTTCGTGCCCGGTTACGGTCCGCAGACGAGGCTCGTGATCTATGCCCGCGACGGGTTCACGGACCAACTCCGCAGTCGAGCAGCGTCGAGCGGAGTCATCCTCCGCACGGTCAGAGATCTGTACGGTGGCTGATCAGGTCCAGGGGCGTGCTCGTGCTCGCCGGGGCCGAGGCCCGACGATCGCGTGCCAACCAAGGGGAAGCATCAAGGTTGACGCACGAGGAACCACCGGATTCGCGTCGACTTGGACCACGGGCTGTCAGGCGGGACCGGGCTCCTCGGCGATGCGCCCCTCGCCCCTGGGCTTGCCGGACAGGACGTAGGCGATCGCCCCCAGCACGACGACGGAGAACACGCTGATCAGGCGGTCCACCAGGGCGATCGCCGAGGCCTCCGCCACGGGCACCAGGTAGGCGGCCGACAGCACGCCGACCATGCCGGCCTCCACGAGGCCCAGGCCGGCCGGGCTGAGCGGCACGGCGGTCAGCAGCGAACCGATGAGCGCGACGAAGACCGCTCCGGACAGCCCCAGCGTGACGTCCGAGAAATGGAGTGCCTGCACGACGAGGTACAGCCGCAGCGACTCGGTCGCCCAGATCGCGGCCGTGACGATCACGAGCACGGGGAGCTGGCGCAGGGCGACCGCCTTGAACACGCCCTCCTCGAAGCGGTCGTAGAGCTCGAGCAACCGGTGCGGCAGCGGGAGCCGGACGATGATCCGGCGGCCGAAGTTGCGCATCGTGAGGAGGAGGAGGGCGAGCACGATCACGACGCCGACACCGATCGCGGCCACCGCCTGGATCTCCGGTGGCAGCCCGTTGCGGAAGCTCCACAGGCCCGCCGCAAGGCCGAGGATCGTGATGGCAAACAGGTCCAGGATCCGCTCGATGAAGACGGTCCCGAACGTTCGGCTGAGCGACGCCGAGCTGTTCATCTTGAGCAGGTAGGCGCGATACACGTCGCCGAGCTTGGCCGGCACGATGCAGTTCACCAGCCAGGACAGGAAGATGATCTCCGTCGCGTCCTTCGTCGGCACCCGCATGCCGGTCCCGCGCAGCAGGTAGCTCCAGCGGAAGCCGCGCAGCGGGAAGCCGACGTAGTACATGGCGAACGCGAGTCCCACCAGGCCCCAGTTGGCGCCCGCGACGAGCCCTGGGACCTTGGCGAAGTCCTTCCCGTTGAGGAGGGCGAAGATGACGATGATCGCGAGCGGGACCAGGAGCGACAGGATGGTCCGGGGCTGGCGCAGCCGCCGCCCCAGCGAGACCTGGGCCGGGGAGATGTCGGTTTCGGGCGCCGACGCGGCGTCGGCTTCGGGCGCGGACGCGGCGCCCGGGTCGGGCGCCGACGCGGCGTCGCGGTCCGTCGCCGGCGGGCCATCGCCGGACCCGCTCACGCGGCCGCTCCCGGGGTCGACGGCCCGACGCGGCGGTTGCCGCGCAGCCGCTGGATCAGCTTGGCCAGGGGCGTGACGCCGCGGACGAAGTAGGTGGCGTGGCCCGGCCGGATCTGCGCGCCGGCCAGGGCAGCCCGCAGCCCGGCCGCCGTGCCGACGTCGCCGAGCAGGCGCGTGCAGGCGACGCCGACCTCCAGGACGGAGTGGGCGTCGGAGACGGCCACGCCGGGGAGGCCGTTCTCGTGGGCGAAGGCGGCCGCCCGCACGTTGCCGTCGCTGAAGACGACGCGCGCGTTGTACGCCTCCACCCAGTCCACGAGCGGTGCCAGTTCGGCCATGGCGCCCTGCGAGCCTGGCCATGGAGCCCCGGTGCCGGTCGAACGGGTGCGGGATGCCCACGAGGCCTCCCTGGGCTCGGGCGCGCTCGATCGTGGCCGCCGGCGACAGGCCCGGCGGGATCGCCTCGCGCAGGAAGAGGCAGATGAGGTCGCCGCCCGCGGTCTTCACCTCTTCGCCCACGATGACGGTGAGGCCGTCCGGGGCGGCCTCGCGAGCCCGCAGGGCGCCGTCGATCCGGTCGTGGTCGGTGATCGCCAGATGCGTGAGGCCCCGGGTCAGCGCGGCCCGGGCGACGCGGGCCGGGTCGGCCAGGCAGTCGAACGAGGCGGAGGTGTGGCAGTGGAGGTCGACGAAGGCGATCGGGCCCGTCGGCGCGGTGACCGCGCTCGGGGCGCGCGCAGGGGCGATGGCGTCGCCGGGCGGCATTCGGCCGCCTAGATCTGCTGCACCAGCGACTTCTTGAAGAAGTCGAAGTGCTCGAGCGCGAGACCCGTGCCGAGAGCCACGCAGTTGAGGGCGTTCTCCGCGACGTGGCACGGCACGCCGGTGACCTGCGTCAGGAGCCGGTCGATGTTGCGCAGCAGCGACCCGCCGCCCGACATCACCATGCCCTTGTCGATGATGTCCGAGCTCAGCTCCGGGGGCGTCTGCTCGAGGACGCTGCGGATGGCGGCCACCAGCTGCTGGAGCGGCAGCTCGATCGCCTCCATCGTCTCCGAGCTGGTGATCGGGATCGTGCGGGGAAGCCCGGCGATCAGGTCGCGGCCGCGGACCTCCATCTGGAGCTCGCGCTCCAGCGGCAGCGCCGTGCCGATCTGGATCTTGACCTCTTCGGCCGTCCGGTCGCCGACCATCAGGTTGTACTTGCGGCGGATGTAGCTGGCGATCGCCTCGTCGAAGCGGTTGCCGCCGACGCGCAGGCTGTTGCTCACGACGATGCCCCCGAGGGCGATGACCGCGATCTCGCTGGTGCCGCCGCCGATGTCGATGATCATGTTGCCGGAGGGCCCGCTGATCGGGACGTTGGCGCCGATGGCGGCCGCCAGCGGCTCCTCGATGAGGTAGGCCTCCTTGGCCCCTGCCTTGAGGGCGGCGTCGCGGACGGCCCGCTTCTCCACCGAGGTGACGCCGGCGGGCACGCTGATCATGACCTCCGGACGCCCGAAGCCGAAGGATCCCTTGCGGGCCCGCCCGATGAAGTAGCGGAGCATCGCCTCGGTGATCACGTAGTCGGCGATGACGCCGTCCTTCATGGGCCGGATCGCGTTGATGTTGCCGGGCGTCCGCCCGATCATCTCGCGGGCCTCCTCGCCCACGGCGACGATCCGGTTGTCGTCGGAGACCGCCACCACGGACGGCTCCTGGATGACGATGCCCCTGCCCTTGACGTAGACGAGGACGTTGGCCGTGCCGAGGTCGATGCCGATCTTCATGCGGGGGTCGTGCTCACCTGGGGGTTCGTGCTGACCGGCTCGGGAAGTCGCTCGATGTGGGCGCCGAGCTCCTGGAACTTGCGGTCGATGTTCTCATAGCCGCGCTCGACGTGATGGGCGCCCCTGATCGTCGACGGCCCGTCAGCCGCCAGCGCCGCCAGGATGAGCGATGCGCCCGCCCGCAGGTCGCTGATGGAGACCTCCGCGCCGTGCAGCCGGCTGGGGCCGCCCACGGTGGCGTGGTGCGGGTCGGCGATCTCGATCGCCGCGCCCATCCGGCGCAGCTCCGTCAGCCACTCCAGGCGGTCCTCGAAGATCGCCTCGTGGACGTGGCTGACGCCGGCGCCGCGGGTCAGGAGCACGCAGGTGGGCGGCTGGAGGTCCGTGGCCAGGCCGGGGTAGGGCGCGGTGGTGACGTCGACGGCCCGGTACGCGCCGCCGTCGAGGGGGATCCCCTCCACCCGGATCGAGTCGCCGCTGCAGGCGACGTTCACGCCGATCGCCGCCAGCGTGTCCAGGAACGCGCCCAGGTGCTCGCAGGGAGCGCCCTCGAGCGTCACGACGCCGCCCGCCAGGGCCGCGGCGACGACGAACGTGCCGGCCTCGATCCGGTCGGGGATCACGACGTGGTCCGCCCCGCGGAGGCGCTTCCTTCCCTGCACGACGATCGTGTCGGGCGTCGTTCGCTCGACTTCGGAGCCCATCTCCCGCAGGAAGTCGAGGAGGTCGTCCACCTCGGGCTCCTGGGCGGCCGGATGGATCGTCGTCGTTCCCTCCGCGAGCGTGGCCGCGAGGACGGCGTTCTCCGTCCCCATCACGGACACGAAGGGGAAGCGCACGTCCGCCCCGCGCAGCCGGCCGGGCGCCTTGGCGAAGTAGTAGCCGTTGCGGTACTCGATCTCCGCGCCCAGCGCCCGCATCGCGTCGACGTGCAGGTTGACCGGCCGGCGGCCGATGCGATCGCCGCCCGGGTTGCTGATGATGACCCGGCCGAAGCGGCTCAGGAGCGGTCCGAACAGGATGAAGCTGGCGCGCATCTTGGCGGCCGCCTCGAGCGGCACGAACAGCCAGTCCACGTCACCGGAGGCCACCTCGTAGCGGCCGGGTCCGGGGTGATCCACGACGACGCCGAGGTCCGACAGGGTCCCCGCCATGACCCGCACGTCCTCGATCTCCGGCACGTTGGAGAAGCGGCAGCGCTCGCCGGTGAGGACGGCCGCGGCCAGCAGCTTGAGGGCGGCGTTCTTGGAGCCGCTGACCCTGACGGTGCCGTTGAGCGGCCGGCCGCCCTCCACCCGGAACACCTCGCGGGTGACGGGCTCGGGCCGAAACTCCCAGTGGAACGGGCGGGCGTCAGCCATCGCCGTTCGAGCGACCGGCCGGCGCTAGCCGCGCCGGCGCGGCCCCTCCCCGTGTCGGTGGCGCTCGGCGACCCTGATGCGGGTCAGGGCCGCCTCCAGGGCGGCCCGGGCCTGGGCCATGTCGGCCGCCTCCAGGATGCCGGCGCCGAGCGTCCGCTGGGCGTCGGCCCGGGCCTGCTCGGCCCGCTCCAGGTCGATGTCGGCGGCCAGGTCGGCCGTCTCCGCCATGACCACCACGCGGTCCGGCAGGACCTGGACGAAGCCGCCGATGATCGCGAACGACTCCTCGAAGCCGCCCTTGCGGACGCGCAGCTCGCCCGCCCCGAGGATCGAGATCAGCGGCGCGTGGTGCGGCAGGACGCCCATCTCGCCCTCGCTGCCGGGCAGCGTGACGAAGTCGACGACGTCCGAGTACGCCCGGCGCTCCGGGGTCACGATCTCGAGCTGGAACGGCATGCCGGCCTCCTAGCCCGCCAGGGCGGCCGCGTTCCTGCGGACGTCCTCGATCGTGCCGGCCAGGAAGAACGCCTGCTCGGGCAGGCTGTCGACCTTGCCGTCGAGGATCTCGCGGAAGGAGGCGACGGTGTCGCGGATCGCCACGTAGACGCCGGGCCGACCGGTGAAGACCTCGGCCACGAAGAACGGCTGGCTCATGAAGCGCTGCAGGCGGCGGGCCCGGGCCACGGTCGCCTTGTCCTCCTCGGACAGCTCGTCGATGCCCAGGATGGCGATGATGTCCTGGAGGTCGCGGTACCGCTGCAGGACGCGCTGGACCTCGCGGGCCACGTCGTAGTGGTCCTGGCCCACGACCAGCGGGTCGAGGACGCGGCTGGTCGAGGTGAGCGGGTCGACGGCCGGGTAGATGCCGAGCTCGGCGATGCCGCGCTCCAGGCGGATGGTCGAGTCGAGGTGGCCGAACGTCGTCGCCGGCGCGGGGTCGGTGTAGTCGTCGGCGGGCACGAAGACGGCCTGGAGGCTCGTGATGGAGCCCTGCTTCGTCGACGTGATCCGCTCCTGGAGGGCGGCCATCTCCGTGGCCAGGTTCGGCTGGTAGCCGACCGCCGACGGCATCCGGCCCAGCAGCGCGGAGACCTCGGACCCGGCCTGGGTGAAGCGGAAGATGTTGTCGATGAACAGGAGGACGTCGCGGCTCTCGGCGTCGCGGAAGTGCTCCGCCATCGTCAGGGCGGTGAGCCCCACCCGCAGGCGGGCGCCCGGCGGCTCGTTCATCTGGCCGAAGACGAAGGCCGTCTTGGCGATGACCCCGGACTCGGTCATCTCGCGGATGAGGTCGTTGCCCTCGCGGGAGCGCTCCCCCACCCCGGAGAAGACGGAGACGCCGGCATGCTCCTGGGCGACGTTGCGGATCAGCTCCTGGATGATGACCGTCTTGCCGACGCCGGCGCCGCCGAAGATGCCGACCTTGCCGCCCTTCTTGAACGGGCAGATCAGGTCGATGACCTTGAGGCCCGTCTCGAAGACCTCGACGTCCGTGACCTGCTGGTCGAAGGCGGGCGCCGATCGGTGGATCGGGAGGACGTTGCTCCGGTCGACCGGCCCCTTCCCGTCGATGGCGTGGCCCAGGACGTCGAACACGCGACCCAGGGTCACCTCGCCGACCGGGACCGAGATCGGGCCGCCGGTGTCCAGGACGGGCACGCCGCGGGCCAGGCCGTCGGTCGTGGTCATGGCCACCGCCCGCACCCAGTTGTTCCCCAGGTGCTGCTGGACCTCGCAGACCAGCGGCTCCTGGTCCGGGCGTTCGATCTCCACCGCGTTGTAGATCGCCGGGAGCTGGCCGGCGGGGAATTCGACGTCGACGACCGGCCCGGTGATCTGGATCACGCGGCCGGTCGCACCGGTGGCGGCGGTCGCCATGTGGTTCCTCATGCCTCCGTTCAGCGGCCGGCGCGGGCGCCGGTCGCGATCTCCACCATCTCGCGGGTGATGTTCGCCTGGCGAACCTTGTTGTACGTGAGCGTGTACTCCTCGATCAGGTCCTCGGCGTTCTCGGTCGCGCTCTTCATCGCCACCATCTTGCTCGACATCTCGGACGCCGTGGTCTCCAGGATGGCCTGGTAGACGCGGGTGGCCACGTACCGCGGCAGCAGCTGACGGAGGACGGTCGCCGGGTTGGGCTCGAAGATGAACTGGTTGCCGGGCACGCCCTTCGTGTCCGGCGGTGGCCAGATGGGCAGCAGCGGCTCGATGACCGGCCGCTGGACCAGCGTCGAGACGAACTTCGGGAAGACGAGGTCGATCCGGGAGTACGTGCCGGCCAGGAAGTCGTCCGTCACCAGCCGGGTCAGCGGCGTGACGTCGGCGAAGCTGGGCCGGTCGCCGAATCCCGTGAAATGCGCCTCCAGCTGCACGCCCGCGCGGCGCAGCGCGTCGCGGCCCTTGCGGCCCACCGTGACCACGGTGCCGCCGTTCGGCTCGTCGAGCAGCTCCTTGAGGGCGAAGCGGACGGTGTTGGTGTTGAGGGGCCCGGCCAGGCCGCGGTCGGTGGTGATGACCACCAGGCAGCGCGGGCCGCCCTCCGGCCGGTGCAGGAGCGGGTGGTCCGCCGGGTCCAGCACGGACGCGAGGTCGGCCAGGACCTCGTCGAGCTTCTCGGCGTAGGGGCGGGCCGTGAGCGTGGCCTCCTGGGCGCGACGAAGCTTCGATGCCGCCACGAACTGCATCGCCCGCGTGATCTGCTTGATGTTGCGGACCGATGCGATCCGGCGGCGAAGCTCGCGCTGGCTTGGCACTCGTGGCTCCTGGTGTCGTCCGCTGCGCCCGTCCGGCGCCTAGGCGAGGAACGTCTGGCGGTATGCCGCCACGGCCGAGTCGAGGGCCGCGGCGGTGTCGTCGGCGAGCGCCTTCGTCGAGCCGATCGCGGCCAGGATCTCCGGCTGCTCGGCCTCGAGGAAGCGATAGAAGCCGGCCTCGAACTCCCGGACGCGCGGCGTCGGGATGTCGTCGAGCTGGCCCTTGGTGGCGACGTAGAGGATCGCGACCTGCTTCTCCACCGCCAGCGGCTGGTACTGCGGCTGCTTGGTGATCTCCGACAGCTTCTCGCCGCGGGTGAGCTGGTCGCGCGTGGCCTTGTCCAGGTCGGAGGAGAACTGGGCGAAGGCGGCCAGCGAGCGGTACTGGGCGAGATCCAGCTTGAGCGGCGCGGCGACCTTCTTCATGGCCTTGGTCTGGGCGTCCGAGCCGACGCGCGAGACGGAGATGCCGATGTTCAGGGCGGGCCGCTGGCCGGCGTTGAAGAGGTCGGTCTCGAGGAAGATCTGGCCGTCGGTGATGGAGATGACGTTGGTGGGGATGTAGGCGGACACGTCGCCCGCCTGCGTCTCGATCATCGGCAGGGCCGTGAGCGACCCGCCGCCGCTCGCCTCGCTCATCCGGGCGGCCCGTTCCAGGAGCCGGCTGTGGAGGTAGAAGACGTCGCCGGGATAGGCTTCGCGGCCGGGCGGGCGGCGCAGGAGGAGGGCCATCTCGCGGTACGCCCAGGCGTGCTTGGAAAGGTCGTCGTAGACGCACAGCGCGTCCTTGACCAGGCCCTGGCCGGGCAGCTCCACGCCGACCTCCATGACCTCCTCGCCGATCGCGCAGCCGGAGTACGGGGCCAGGAACTGGAGCGGGGCGGGATCCTCGGCACCGGCCACGACGACGACCGTGTGCTCCATGGCGCCATGCTTCTCGAGGATCGACACGGTCGAGGCGACGGTGGAGAGCTTCTGGCCGATCGCGACGTAGATGCAGACCAGGCCCTTGCCCTTCTGGTTGATGATCGTGTCGATGGCCAGCGCGGTCTTGCCCGTCTGGCGGTCGCCGATGATGAGCTCGCGCTGGCCGCGGCCGATCGGGATCAGGGCGTCGATGGCCTTGATGCCCGTCTGGACCGGCGTGTTGACCCGGTCGCGGGTGATGACGCCGGGGGCGATCCGCTCCACCGGGCGGCTGGCGCTGGCGGCGATCGGGCCCTTGTCGTCGAGCGGGTGACCCAGGGGGTCCACGACGCGGCCCAGCAGGGCCTGGCCCACCGGGATCTCCACGACGCGCCCGGTCGTCTTGACGATGTCGCCTTCCTTGACGCCCGAGGCCGAGCCCAGGATGACGGCGCCGACCGTCTCCTCCTCGAGGTTGAGGGCCATCCCCATGACGCCGCCCGGGAACTCCAGCAGCTCCGACGACAGGGCGCCCTCAAGGCCGTAGATCTGGGCGATGCCGTCGCCGACCTCGACGACCGTGCCGACGTTGCGCGTCTCGGCGGTCGCGTCGAAGTTGTCGATCGAGGACTTGATGATGCTGATGATCTCGTCGGATCGGATGGCCATTCGGTGCTCCGTTCGGGCTGCGCCGTCCTTCGGCCGGCGCGGTGGGGCGCGGGTCAGCGGGCTCCCGTCACTCAGCGGGCCCCCGCCACGAGGCGGTCGCGGAGCCGCTCCAGGCGTCCCCGCACACTGGCGTCGATGAGGCGGTCCCCCAGGCGGACGGTGAGCCCGCCGATCAGGTCGGGGTCGACGGCCGCGGCGACTTCGATCGTCGAGCCGGTCTGTTCCCGGAGTCGCGCGGCGATGGCCTCGAGCTCGGACGGCTCGAGGCGGACGGCGCTCGTGACGTTCGCGACCACGACGCCGCGTTCGCGGTCCAGGAGGAGCTTGAAGTCGGCGGCGACCGTCGGCAGGATCGCCAGCCGGCCGCGCATCGCGAGGAGGATGACGAGGTTGAGGGCGAGTTTCGAGATCCGCGGCTCCAGGAGGCCGGTGAGGACGGCGCGGCGCGCCGCATGGGCGACGGCCGGGCTGTTGACGACGCGGGAGATCTCGGGCTGCGTCACGACGGTCGCCGCCTGGCGGAGATCCGCCAGCCACGCCTCGAACGTTCCGTCCCTTCGGGCGATCTCCAGGACGGCCTCGGCGTAGCGGCGGGCGGCGACGGTCGGGCGGGCCATGCTAGTTGCGGGCCTCGCTGCCGGGTTCGCCGGCGGAGCGTTCGGCCAGGTAGTCGGCCACGAGCCGGCGCTGGCGCTCCCCGGTCATGGTCTCGCGGACCACGCGGCCGGCCGCGTCCAGGGCCAGGTCGGCGACCTCGGCGCGCAGGTCGGCCAGGGCGTGCTGCTTCTCCGCCTCGATCTCCGCGGCGGCCCGGACGCGCATGCGCTCCAGCTCCTCGCGGGTCGCGGCGATGTCCGCGTCGCGCGTCTCCTGGGCCACCTTCTGGGCCCGGTCGATGATGTCGCGGGCCTCGCGGCGGGCCTCGGTCATCGCCGCCAGGCGCTCCTCCTCGGCCATGGCCCGCGCCTGGTGGGCCGCCTCGGCGTCGCGGATCCCCTGCTCGACGACCGCCCGCCGGTCGACGAGGCGGAGCGCGACGGGCCTGAGGATCACGTACCAGGCCACCGCCAGGAAGACGAGGAAGTTCAGGGCGGCGACGATCACCCAGAACAGGTTGATCGTCAGGCCGCCAGCCTCGGCCGCGGCGGGCGCGGGGGGGCCGGCCAGGCTGGCCGTTCCGGCGATCGCGTACAGGTGCACGGTCGGTCTCCCGTTCGGCGCGGGATCCGCTACGGCCTTGATGAAGATGGCGAGCAGGCCGACGACGATCGCCAGGACGCCAAGCCCTTCGGCGAACGCCGCCAGGATGATCGCGAGGCCGCGGATCTGCGAGGCAGCCTCGGGGTTCCGACCGATCGCGCTGCTCGACATGCCGGCCAGGATGCCGATGCCGATGCCGGGGCCGAGGACGCCGAGGGCCGCCAGGCCTGCGCCAAGGTGCTCCATGTTCCGATCCTTCCTCCGTGCGGTCCCGGCGGCGCCGGGGCCTGATTGGGCCGTGGTACGTGGTGACGCGGTGGCGGCTAGGCCGCCGCCACGGCGCGCGACGCGTCGTGCTCCGCCTCTTCCTCCTCGTGCGACTCCATCGCGATGATGGCGAACATGAGGGTCAGCGTGGAGAAGATCAGGGCCTGGACGAAGTTGAGCATCAATTCCAGACCCAGGAGAAGCGCCGGCAGGATGGCAACCGTCAGCGCCGTGATCACGCCGATGGCGACCTCGCCACCGTAGATGTTGCCGAAGAGTCGCATGCTCAGGGTGACTGGCTTGACGAACTCGAGCATGAGCTCGATGAGCCCGACGAACATGGCGATGGCCCCGGCGCCGATCCCGTTGCGGAACTCCCCGACGGGGAAGAACCGGCCGAGATACCCGAGGCCGTTCCCGCGGAAGCCCTGGGCCTCGAAGTAGACGAACGCGACGAGGGCCAGGCCGATGGTGACGTTGACGTCGCTGGTTGGCGCCCGCAGCTGCTCGATCTTGCCGACCGGCGAGACCAGGCCGCTCCAGTTCGAGAACAGGATGAACAGGAAGAAGCAGGCGAAGATCGGCACATGGCGGGCGGCCGCGGCGCCGCCCGTGTTGAGAGCGAAGCCCTCCAGGCTCTCGTAGCCCCATTCGACGAAGTTCTGGAGGCGTCCGGGAACGTCGCGCATCCCTCGCGTCGCGATGATGCCGAGGGCCAGCAGGAGCGCCTCCACGATCCACATCGTGAGGAGCGTGTTGGTGATGCTGGGGTGGAACGTGATGACGAGCCCGCCGTTCACCAGCGGATTCGCGGCGTCGAAGTCGAGCACAGTTGCGGGCGGCGGCAGCTCGAGGTTGCCATTGATGAAGCAGGCCGGGTACGGGCAGCCCTGCTGGCCGGCCGCGGGGTTCGGGTCAGACGGCGTCACGAACAGGAAGGCGAGGACGTCGAGGACGATGACGCCGAGGACGAGCCAGGCGACCAGCGGCACGCGGCGGCGGGCCGGCGCCGGAGCCCGGTCGGGCTCGTCGCCTACGGCTGGCGCGATGGGTTCCTGAGTGTCGGTCGCCACGGTCGCTCCACGAACGAGAGCGTGCCGGGACGGGCAGCGCTCGGGTCGGTCACTTGTCGATGTCGGCCAGGAAGCGGCTGATCAAGCGGTATGAGGCGGTCGCGCCAGCGGCCATGCCCACGAACAGGCCGACCAGCACGAAGATCGGCAGCGTCCCCAGCTGTTGATCCACCCAGTAGCCTCCCAGGACACCGACCAGCACGGTCACGAGCAGGACCAGGCCGATTTCCGAGAACAGGGCGAAATACGCCCACGACCGACCGGACAGGTTCATGGAGACCCCGCCAAGGCGCGCGGAGTATACCAGCGGCCAGTCGGGCCGGGCAAACCCCCCAACCGGGCCGGGCAGACCCCCCAACCGGGCCGGGCAGACCCCCCCAACCGGGGGGTCACGGTTGCGGGGGGGCCTGTGCCCGGCGGGCGGCGCGGCCGATGGGCCGGGGCGGCCGGCGGCGCGGCGGCGGCCGGTGGCGTGGGCGGCGGCGGGGCGGTCGGCGGCGTGGGCGGCCGGGCGGTCGGTGCGCCTTCCTCAGCCACCAGCGAGCGGCACCCGGCCACCCGCCAGGGAACCGATCCTCGACGACCCTCGCCGTGGCACACATCCACCGCGTGCATGCTGTCGACCGGGATCCGCCAGTTCGCCGCCGGGTATCCACCCGGGGGATCCTCGACGCGAATGCGACATCGATCGACGTCGGCGTGACCGCTCGCCGAGCGTGGGCTGCGGCTCCCTGATGGCAGGAGCCACGCGAATCGTCGGATCCGGCCGCCGAGCATTCCCTGCGTGGATATTCGCCTGGGATCCGGCGTCGCGACCGGCGATCGGCGGCGCCTCGGCCGATGGACCGGCTCGCGCGCTGCCCGGAGACTACGGTAGGGGCGGCGGCCTCAAAGCGAAGGCGGCGGCGGGGGCGGCGTGGGCCGCGACGTCGGCTTGGCCGTCGGGCGGGCCGTGGGCCGCGGCGTCGGCTTCGCCGTCGGGCGTGGCGTGGGCCGCGGCGTCGGCTTGGCCGTCGGCGAGGGACTCGGCCGTGGGGACGCGCTGGGGGACGGGCTCGGGCTCGCGCTGGGAGACGGCGGCGGGCTGGGGCTTGCGACGGGTGAGGGGCTCACGCTCGGCGGCGGCGACGGCGCCGCGGTGAGCACGATGGTCGTGGCGGGCGGAGACGTCGGCGTAGGCGAAGTCGCGGCCGCGGCATTGTCCCCACTGCCGGTCCCGATCGGGGTGCCGGGGCCGGGCATGAACGTGGCGACGAGGACCACGACGACGCCAACCACGATCACCGCGGCGGCGTCGCGCCAGAGGCGCCGGCGCGGCGACGAAGGCCGACCGAGGAGATCAGCCGATGAGCCTGCCGCAGCCTCGGGTGCATCGATCGAAACGGCCGCCGACGTGACGGACAGCTCCGAGCCGGCCGGGAGGGCCGTGGACGCGTGGGCCGCGCCCGTGGACGCGGACGGAGCCGCGGTCGCCGCGGTCAGCCCGCCGGTCAGCCCGGCCCCGGGGCGTTCGTCGCCCGGGTTCGCCGGCAGCAACGCCCGGCCGGCGCTCTCGTCGGGGAGGAGGGCGTCGGTGAGCCGCGCCAGGCGCTCCAGGATCAGCCGCTCCGTCTCCTCGCGCCGAGTCTCCTGCAGGCCCTCGCGGACGCGCGCCGCGCGCCGGCCGAGGACCAGCCCCACGCCGAAGAAGATGCCCAGGCCGACGGCCACGAGGAGGATGATCAGGAGATCCCGCGAGGTCATGCCCGAGGACGGCTCACCGGGCGTGCTCTGTCTCGACCGGGCTGTGGTCTGGCGCGGCGCCCCGGTCACCTGCAGGGCCGTGGTCTGGCGCGGCGCCGCGGTCAGCTGTTGCGCCGCGGTCACCTGCAGGGCCGTGGTCTGGCGCGGCGCCGCGGTCAGCTGTTGCGCCGCGGTCACCTGCAAGGCTGTGGTCTGGCGCGGCGCCGCGGTCACCTGCAAGGCTGTTGGTCTGGCGCGGCGCCGCGGTCACCTGCAGGGCCGCGGTCTGGCGCGGCGCCGCGCTCTGTCTCGACCGCGCCGCGCTCTGTCTCGACCGCGCCGCGGTCCGCCGTTGCGCCGCCGTCACCTGCAAGGCCGTGGTCTGGCGCGGCGCCGCGCTCTGTCTCGATCGCGCCCCGGTCACCTGCAAGGCCGCGCCCTCCCCCGGGCGAGCGCAACCCGGGCGCCGGCGGGACGACCCGCGGGGCGGGCTGGCCAGCCCCGGCCCCCGCTGGGGCGATCTCGGGTCCGGAGACGACGTCGTCGCCCGGGGCGTGACCGCGGCCCGGGGCGTGAACGCGGCCCGGGGCATGGACGCGGCCGTTCCCGCCCGGCTGGTCGAGCGCGTCGCCGCCGCCGTTGGGCCCGGGTCCGGGTGGCCCCGCCGTGGCGAGCCGGTTGAGGAGGTACGCGACCACGCCGAACACCACCACCGCGCCCACGAACGCATACATCTGGCCGGTTCCGGTCAGGACCAGCGAGAGGACGGCGAAGCCGATGCAGATGGCGTAGATGACCAGGACGGTTCGAGTCTGCGACAGCCCCACGTCGAGCAGCCGGTGATGGATGTGGCCGCGGTCCGGCGAGAACGGCGACCGGCCGCTCGCCACGCGCCGGACGATGTTGTAGAAGGTGTCGATGATCGGCACCCCCAGGACGAGCAGGGCGACCGCCACCTTTGCCGTGCCGAGCATGGACAGCACCGCGAGCGTGTAGCCGAGGAACATGACGCCACTGGTCCCCGCGAAGATCGAGGCCGGGTGCCAGTTCCAGCGCAGGAATCCGAGCAGGGATCCGGCCAGCACGAAGCAGAGCACGCCCACCGCGGGCTGGTCGATGGTCGCGGTCACGCTGATGATGCCCAGCGTCGCGGCCGCGATCAGGCCGATCCCGGACGAGAGCCCGTCCAGGCCATCGATGAAGTTGATCGCGTTCATCATGCCGACGATCCAGAAGAGCGTGAACGCGATGCCGAAGACGCCGTCCAGGCGGATCTGACCCGGCCCGAACGGGTTGGCGATGCCGGCCACGCCGATCCCCAGGGCAACGGCCACGGCAGCGAGGGCGACCTGCCCGAGCATCTGCCATCGCGCCCGAAGGTCGAGCCAGTCGTCGAGCAGGCCGAGGACCGCGGCCAGCGCGCCCCCGCCGAGCACGGCGACGACGTCGGACGCCTTGAGCCGATCCGTGGGGATCCAGAGTCCGGCGGCCGCGTCCGCGACCATGATCACGGTGGCCACGATGAGGAAGGCGGCGGCCACGGCCAGCCCCCCGCCACGGGCGACGGGCTGCGTGTTGACGCGTCGCGCGTCAGGGTGATCGAGAGCGTCGAAGCGGTGCGCCAGCCGGCGTGCCAGTGGGGTCAGGAGGAGCGCCAGCAGCGCCGCGCCGACGAAGGCGATTGCGGCGGGGAGGGCGAGCCCCAGCCCCTCGGTCATCGACGACCGCGGGTCCGACGGCGGCCCGGAAGGCCGGCCCGCGGGCTCACGTCTCCGGCAGCCCCGGAACGGGGAATCGGGCGCAGATGTGGCGGACCTCGGCGGTGATCCGGGCCAGTCCGGCGGGATCGCCGCGCGACAGGAGTCCATCGACGATCAGCCCGCCGACCAGGCGCATCTCGTCCGGTCCGAAGCCTCGCGTGGTCACGGCCGGCGTGCCGATCCGCACGCCCGATGCCACGTTGGGCGGGTTCGGATCGAAGGGGATCGCATTCTTGTTGACCGTGATGCCCACGTCGTCGAGGACGCGTTCCGCCTCCCGCCCCGTCACGTCGAACGGCGTCACGTCGACGCACATCATGTGGTTGTCCGTTCCGCCGCTGACGATCTTGCCGCCGCGACCGGTGATCACGTCGGCGAGCAGGGCCGCGTTCTCCACGGTGCGACGCTGGTCGGCACGGAAGCTGTCGGTCGCGGCCAGCAGCAGGGAGACCGCCTTGGCGGCGATGACGTGCATGAGCGGTCCGCCCTGGATGCCGGGGAAGACGGCCTTGTCGACCCGCCCCGCGAGCTCCGCGGAGCCGAAGATCAGGCCGCCGCGCGGCCCGCGAAGCGTCTTGTGGGTCGTCGTCGTGACCAGGTCCGCATGCGGGAACGGCGACGGGTGCAGGCCCGCCGCCACCAGCCCGGCGATGTGGGCCATGTCGACCATGAGGTAGGCGTCGACGTCGTGCGCGATCGCCGCCATGCGCTCGAAGTCGATGGTGCGCGAGTAGGAGCTGGCGCCGGCGATGAGGAGCTTCGGCCTGACCGTCGCGGCCTGTCGGGCCAGGGCGTCGTAGTCGATCCGCTGCGTGTCGGGATCGACGCCGTACGCGTGCACCTCGAACCACTTGCCGGAGAAGTTGACAGGCGACCCGTGCGTCAGGTGGCCGCCGTGGGCCAGGTTCATGCCCAGGATCCGGTCGCCCGGCGAGAGGACCGCGAAGAAGGCGGCCATGTTGGCCTGGGCGCCCGAATGCGGCTGCACGTTGACGTGCACGGCGCCGGGGAAGAGGGCGAGTGCGCGCTCCTGGGCGAGCCGTTCGACGACGTCGACGTACTCGCAGCCGCCGTAGTAGCGCTTGCCCGGCAGGCCCTCGGCGTACTTATTGGTGAGCCAGGAGCCCTGCGCCTCCATCACGGCGGCGAACGCGTAGTTCTCGCTCGCGATCAGCTCGATCTTCCAGCGCTGGCGGTCGGCCTCGCCGCGCATCGCGGCCCAGACCTGGGGGTCGACCTCGCTGACCGGGGACCAGGCGGGGCTCGCCTCGTGCGTCACGGACTTGCGTACCTCCCGCGTGTCCCCGTTCCTCGCCATCGCGGCCGGGCCCATCCCGGCCCACCGGTCCGCCGCGCGCCCGTCATCGCCGCGCGGCGGGTCCGCCGCTCGGGGTCCGCGGCGCCGCCATTGTCGCCGATGCGAGCCGGGCCCGTCCGCGTCGACCCGGCCTGCGGCCCTCACGGCAGGGGCGCGCGCCCGCGACGCCAGGCCTGGCGCCCTCCCGACGTCAACCGCGCCTGACCACAGCCGAGCGGATCCCGGGGCCGGGGATCCGACCAAGCACCAGCTCCTCGATCACCTGGGCGGCCCCTTCCTCGTCCACCGGCGGCGCGACCACCAGGGCGGCTGCCAGGACGGAGGTCGGGGCAGTCGGCATCGCCACGCCGATCCCCGCCTCCGCGATCATCTCGAGATCGTTGAGCTGATCGCCGATCGCCATCGTGTCCGCCGGATCGATGCCGAGGCGACGAGCCAGCCAGCGCATGGCCCCGGCCTTGGAGACGCCCGGGGCCAGGAACTCGAGGAACATCGGATGGCTGACCGTCGGCCGGGTCCTGCCGGCGAAGTCGGCCTCGGCGGCGGCCAGCAGCGCGCTGGGTCGGCCCGCCTCGCCGACCGCGATCACCTTCGTGATCGGGCGGCGCACCCACGCCACGAGGTCCGGGACGAGAACGACCCGGCCGAACCTGAAGCGCGAGTAGTCCTCGGCCCTGGGATCGTCGACCGGGACGACCATCTTCTCCAGGTAGTTCACGTGCCCCTGCAGTCCGTGGGCCGCACACCACGCGAGCACGTCGCGCGCCACCGCGGCGTCGAGCGGACGATGGACGAGCAGCCGGCCGGCGGAGCGCGACCCCGGCTCCGGCTGCTCCCGTACGACCGCGCCCTGCAGGGCGATGATCGGCGTGCGGAGGCCGAGCTGCCGCGCGAACGGCAGGGCCGAGGTGGCCATCCGCCCGGTGGCCAGGACGACGGCGACGCCGGCCTCCGTGGCCGCACGGACGGCGGCGATGGTGCGCGGGCGCAGGCGCAGGTCGTCACCGATCAGCGTGCCGTCGATGTCGAGGGCGAGCAGGCGGACGGTGGCCGGCCTGGCGCCGTCGCGGACGTTGGCCGGCCTGGCGCCGTCGCGGACGTTGGCCGGCCTGGCGTCGTCGCTGACGTTGGCCGGCCTGGCGCCGTCGCTGACGTTGGCCGGCCTGGCGCCGTCGTGGCCGGCGGGCGACGGAGCGCGAGCGGACGTGCGATTCACGTTCGCTCCGCCCGCTCGACGACGGCGACGCGCGGCATCCCCGACAGGTCGCACTCCACCGCGCAGCGCCAGCCGGGAAGGATCGCCTCCACCGCGGCCACGATCGCGGAGCCCTGGTCGGAGCCGATCTCCAGGAAGCAGCGGCCGCCGGGCGCCAGCCGGTCGGGCAGCATGGCGAGGAGCGCCCGGATCACGTCGAGCCCGTCAGGGCCCCCGTCGAGCGCCTCCCGTGGCTCGAAGCCGAGGTCGGGCGCCAGCCCGTCGAGATCGCCCGTCCTGATGTACGGCAGGTTCGCGGCCACCACGTCGAACCGGTCCGGCACCACCAGCAGGCCCGCCGGCGCCCCCCCGCCGGGGATGAGGTCGGCCACGGCGACGCCGATCCGATCGGCCAGCCCGTGCGCCACGGCGTTCTCGCGGGCCAGGTCGACCGCGTCCGGCGAGCGATCGGAGGCGACGATCTCGACCTCGCCCGCCATCCCCTGCCGGCGCATCGCTGCCCCGAGGGCCACCGCGATCGCACCCGAACCGGTCCCGACGTCAGCCACGCCGATGGGAGGGGTCCCCGGCGGGCGCGGGCCCGCCCCGAGGCGATCGACGATGTCGGCGACCGCCAGCTCCACCAGGACCTCCGTCTCCGGCCGGGGCACCAGTGCCCGCGCGTCGCATTCGAGCGCCAGTCCGTAGAACTCGCGGATGCCGCGGATGTAGGCCACCGGCTCGCCGGCCTCGCGCCGCCCCACGGCCGCCTCGAAGCGCGCCGCGGCGTCCGGTCCGACGGGCGCGTCCGGGTTGGCCAGCACGGTGGTCCGGCCCACGCCCAGGGCATGGGCGAGCAGGAGCTCGGCGTCGAGGCGAGCGCTGCCCGAACCGGATTCCCGCAGGCGCCTCACCGCGGGGCCGAGGAGCGAGGCGATGGTCGACGCTGGCACGGGGCGGATTCGTTGCCGGCGCGCTAGGAGCCTGCCGACGCGCGGCCGCCGTCCTCGGCGAGGTGCTGCAGCCGCTCGGCCCGATCCTCGGACCGGAGCGCGTCGAGCAGGCGGTCAAGGTTGCCGGCGAGGATGCTGGGCAGGTTCGACAGGTCCAGGCCGATGCGGTGGTCGGTCACGCGATCCTGGGGGAAGTTGTACGTCCGGATCTTGTCGGCCCGATCGCCCGACCCGATCATCAGCCGGCGGGCGGCGCTGCCCGCCTCTCGCTGCCTGTCGCGCTCGAGGTCGAGGAGCCGCGACCGGAGGACCGCCAGCGCCTTGGCCTTGTTCTTGAACTGGCTGCGCTCGTCCTGGATCTCCACGACAAGGCCGCTCGGGAGATGGGTGATCCGGACCGCCGAATCGGTCGTGTTGACGCCCTGGCCGCCCGGACCCGACGCGCGCTTGACCTCGATTCGCAGGTCCTTCTCTTCGTCGATCTCGAGATCCGTCTCCTCCGCTTCGGGCATGACCACGACCGTGGCCGTCGAGGTGTGGATCCGCCCGGACGATTCCGTAGCCGGGATCCGCTGCACGCGGTGCGTGCCGCCCTCGAACTTGAGGTGGCTGTAGGCGCCGTGACCGGCGATCTCGACGATCGCCTCCTTGACGCCGCCGATGCCCGTCTCGTGGACGGTGATGACCTCGGCCCGCAGGCGGTGCAGCGCGGCATAGCGCAGGTACATCCGCAGCAGCTCGCCCGCGAAGAGCGCGGCCTCTTCCCCGCCCGCCCCGGCGCGCACCTCGAGGATCGCGTTCTTCTCGTCGGACGGGTCGCCGGGGAGGAGCAGCACCTGGATCTCGGCGATGATGGATTGCTCCTCGGCCTCGAGGCGGCTCACCTCTTCGCGCGCGAGCGCCCGCATCTCCTCGTCCGGCTCGCCGTCGCGCAGCTCGAGGGCGCCGGCCAGCTCGCCGCGGATCGCCTCCAGCCGCCGGTACGCCTCCACGACCGGCTCCAGGCGGGCGAGCTCCCTGCCGATCCGCCGCATCGCGTCGGGGTCGGTGATGACCTCCGGACTCGCCATCTGCTCCTGGAGCTTCGCGTGCTGGTCCGCGATCTCCGCGAGCTTTCGGGCGATGCCGGCGCTCTGGGCGACCATCAGGCCCCCGCGCCGGCGGCCGGGGCCGGGCCCACCGACAGCCGCACCCGGGCCAGGCCGCCGGAGCCCTCGGGCAGCGCCTCGCCATCGGCCTGCAGCGCCTGCTCCATGGCCACGATGGCCACTTCCATCATGTCCTCGGTCGGCTGCCTGGTGGTGATCTTCTGGACCCAGATCCCGGGCTGGAAGATCCAGCGGACGATGGCGCGCTGCCGGTGGCGGGCGCCGAAACGGAGGAGCTCGTAGCTGATCGCGGCGATGACCGGGATGAGGACGACCCGGCTGGCGATCGTGAACAGGATGTCGTGGCGGCCGACGAGCGAGAACGTGACGATCGACACGAGGATGACGACGACCAGGAACTCCGTGCCGCACCGCGGGTGAGCGGTCGGGTATTTCCGGACCTCCCCCACCGTCAACGGATCGCCGGCCTCGAGAGCGTGGATGGTCATGTGCTCGGCGCCGTGGTACATGAACGTCCGCCGGACGTCGCTGGTTCGCGAGATGGCCAGCAGGTAGCCGATGAACAGCGAGATCTGGACGATCGCCTCCACGGCGCGCTCGACCAGTGGGTCCTGGGAGCCGGCGACGAACCGGGCGATCGTGGCGGGCAGGAAGAAGAACAGCCCGACGCCCACGAGCAGGGTGAGCCCGAGCATCAGCGCCACCGCGCCGCGGCCGAGTTCGACGCCGGTGGCGGGCGCCTGGTCGGCCGCAGGATCGGCGCCGATGGCGCCAACCTCGGTCGCCTCCCCCGCCGGCGATCCGGGCGACCGGTCGTCCACCACCGATCCCACCGCTGCGCCGGTTCCGAGGGCCGGCGCCATGCCGGCAACCGCGGCCGCCACCGATTCCACCGGTGCGACCTGTTCCCCGGGCCGCGCGGCCACTGCCTCGACGGCCGGCGGCTCCGCGGCGGCAACGGACGCCGACCGGACCAGCCAGCGCGTCCCGACCACCAGCGTCTCGTAGAGGACCACCAGTCCGCGGACGAGCGGCAGGCGCGCGACGCGTCCGGCGCGGAACCCGGCGCCAAGCCGTTCGTCCGCCCAGGCGATTCGCCCGTCGGGGTGGCGGAGGGCGACGGCGACGCCGTTGCGGCCGCGCATGAGCACCCCTTCGATCAGTGCCTGCCCGCCATAGGAGAAGCGCGCCACGAGTCAGCTCACCGTCCGTGAATTCGAAACGGCGGGCCGACTGGCCCGCCGCTCCTGGCTGCGAAGGGATGTCAGCGCCCCGAGGCCGCGCGCTCCAGGCGACGCTGGAACCGCTCGACCTGGCCGGCGGTGTCGACGATCACCTGCTTGCCCGTGAAGAAGGGGTGGCAGTTGGCGCAGACGTCGACGCGCATCTGCGCTCGCGTCGATCCGATCGTGTAGGTGGTGCCGCAGCTGCCGCAGTGGATCTCGGCTGCGAAGTACTTCGGGTGGATGCCGCTTTTCACGGAGGACCTCAGGCGCTGGTTGCGACCGGCTCGTCGGTCGCGGGGGTGGCGGCGGCCTCGGCGGGCTCGATGCGAATCCGCTTCTTGGCACGCGTCTGGTGCTCGAATCGCACGCGACCGGTGGCCGTGGCGAAGACGGTGTAATCGCGGCCGAGCCCGGTGCCGGTGCCGGCGATGAAGGTCATGCCGCGCTGGCGGACGATGATCGTCCCAGCGTGGACGAGCTGGCCGTCGCCCACCTTGACGCCGAGCCGCTGGCCGACCGAATCGCGGCCGTTGCGGGAGCTCGAACCTGCTTTCTTGTGGGCCATCGATCAGTCTTCCTTCTTGGCGGCGCGAGGCCGGCGGGGCTTGGCGGGCGCCTCGGCGGCCGGCGCGTCGCCGGCTTCGGCGGGCGAGTCGCCGGCTGCGGCGGGTGCCTCGGCGGCTTCGGCCGGTTCAGCCGCGGACGTGGTCGACGCCTCGGTCGTGGAGGCCTCGGCGGCCGGTGCGGCCTTCGCCGCCCGGGCGCGCGCGGGCTTCGCAGGGGTCGTCTCGGCCTCGACCGGGGGCTCGGCAAGCCGCTCGGCGAGCTTCGCGGCGAGGGCCGCGTCCGCGGCGGCCTTCTCGGCCGCGGCGGCCAACTGCTTCTCGTGCTCCGTCGCCTCAGTCGCCTGTGCCTTCTCCACGTCGGCGGCGGCACTGTGACCGTTGAGCTGGATGTCGGCGATCCGGAGGACCGTCTGCTCCTGGCGATGGCCCTTCTTCACGCGGGAACGGGCCTTGGGCTTGTACTTGAACAAGATGACCTTGTCGGCGCGGTCGCGGCGCAGCACGGTGGCGCTGACCGCGGCGCCGGGAACGACCGGCCGGCCGATCGAAGCCTGCTCAGCGTCGACGACGAGGAGGACCCGGTCGAGCGTGATCTGCGAGCCGGGCTCGGCATCCAGGAGCTCGACCTCGAGCTCCGTGCCGACCTCGACGCGGTATTGCTTCCCGCCGGTCTCGATGACTGCGTACATGGGTCTCCGGGTGGCTGGCGTGCGGGCACGGTCGGCCCGCGTGTGGCGCATGGGAGCGCCGCGGCCACGCCGGGCGCGAATGGGGAGTGTACGGCCGCGGACCGCTCCGGTCAAACCGCTCCCGGACCGATCGCCCCTCGCGACCGGCCTAGGTGAGCAGGTCGCGCGTTCGGAACCGCCATACGGCCACGGCCCAGCCGGCCACCGCGACCACGCCGAACACGGCGACGTCGCCGGCGGGGAACTCGCCCCGGTCGAGCAGGGCCACGAGGTTGAGGTAGTGGAAGGCGGACAGGCTCGTCAGCCAGCTGACGCTGGTCTGGACTTGCCCGAAGATGTTGGCCAGGTACATCGCCAGCAGCACGCCGGCGGCGATCCCGGCGGCGCGCCCCCGGCTCAGGGTGACCACGGCAATCGCGCTCGCGACCCCTGCGATCGCGCAGCCGAAGGCGAACAGGGGAATGGAAGCGAGCAGGAAGTGCTCGACGTCGAACGGCGCAGCGGTCACCGCACCTGCCGACAGTGCCGTAGCGACCGCCAGGAGCGCCAGCACCGCCAGCACGATGATCTGGCCCGCGATCGACGCCAGCATGCTGCCGGTCCGGGTGAGGGGCGTGCCCAGGGTGAGATCCAACCAGCCGCGGTCCGCGTCGGCCGCCGAGGCCCGCGTCCCCAGGATGATCGCGGCGATCGCGGCCGCGACCGGCCAGAGGAAGCTCCCGATGTACGTGGAGAAGAAGACGCCGGGATCGTCCAGGTTGCCGCTCATGCCGAAGGCGGCCATGAACTCCTTGGGAAACAGCTTGAGGTAGTCCTGGACCATGCTCGCGTTGTCGTGGATGATCGGGTACATCAGCCCGATGATCGCCACGTAGCCGACCACGGTCAGGCCCATCCACAGCGCCAGTGAGCTGCTGCGGCGCAGCTCGAGCCGGAAGGCGAGTCCGTTCACGAACGCACCTCCTGCGCGGGGGCTGGTGCGTCCGAGCCGGCAACCTCGCCACCGTACATGCCGAAGAACACGTCCTCGACGTCGGGCGTGGTGATGGCGACGTCACGGACGTGCAGCGTCGCCAGGCGCGCCAGCACCGGGTTGACGTCGCCGGTGACCAGCAGGTGGACGTCCTGCCCGGAGTCGGCCAGCACACGGACGTTGTCGAGCGCGAACGTGCCGGCGGGAGCCGGCGCGGCCAGGACCAGGTTGATCGATCGCCGGTGGTCGCCGAGCAGGCCCTGGACGGTGGCCACCTTCACCAGTCGACCTTCGCGGATCACGCCGACCCGATCGCACGCCCGCTCCACCTCCGGGAGGTTGTGCGACGAGAGGAAGACCGTCCGGCCGGCGGCTCGCGCCTCGGTGAGGAGGGCAAGGAACTCGCGCTGCATGATCGGGTCCAGCCCGGTCGATGGCTCGTCCATGACCAGCAGCGGCTCCTGGCCCATGAAGACCTGCACGACGCCGACCTTCTGGCGATTGCCGCGGGAGAGCTTCTTCACCGGGACGCGCGGGTCCAGCTCCAGCCGCTCGGCCAGTCTTCGCCAGGCGCCGGAAGGCAGGCCGCGCAGGCGGCCGAGGTAGTCGAGAAGCTCGGCAGCATTCTGGTCGCCCAGGTAGCCCGGGTCGGCGCCGAGATGGGCCAGCGTCCTGTGGACGGCTGCCGCCTCCGTCCAGCAATCGCGCCCCAAGACCCTGGCCGTGCCGCTCGTCGGCCGGATCAGGCCCAGCAGCATCCGGATGGTCGTGGTCTTGCCGGCACCGTTCGGGCCGAGGAAGCCGAAAACCTCCCCCTCGGCCACGTCGACGTCGACGTCGATGACGCCGCGCCGCTTGCCGTACCAGCGGGTCAGGTCGCGCAGCTGGATCACGTCAGCCATCGCGCACCTCCTGTCTCGTGGGCCCCTGCGGCGCGTGGATGCGCCGCGCGATCGCGTGTCCGGGGATCGCAGAAGGTTTGCTCCGCTGGAGCGCCGCGCGTGAGGGCCCCGTGAACCGATCGGCCGGGTCGAAGGTCCCGACCGACCTCGGCCGACTGCGCCGCACCGCACAGGGCCGCTCCCGCTCGCTGCGGCCCGGCGGGCCGGACGCGCGCGAGCGCGTTTCCCGGGGCCCGAGACGCCATGTCGCACGAGGGCGTACCCGTCGCCCCGGAGGTTACGCCAGGGCGTACCCGTCGCCCCGGTCTCCGCGTGCCGGCTGCGCCACCGTCGCCCGCCTTCCGCGGCGCTCCGTCACCAGGGTCGGCCCGACGCCTCAGTCGTCTGCCATGACCACGGCGAGGCGGCGGATCCGGTGGACGGCGAGGGGTCTGGAGGGCACGGAAGCGAGCGCCGCACCCGACCCGCTCGCCGTACCTGCCGGCCTCAGCCCATCTGCAGCGACAAGGAGATCCGCGATTGCCGCCACGACTTCGTCGGGCCGCCCGACGGCGGATGGCCCGTGCGCGAGGCGCATTCGCAGCAGTCCTGCTGGTCCGTCGGCGCGCGAGTCGACCCAATCGACGACGTCCAGCGACAGGATCAGGGGCCGGAGGTCGTAATCGCGGGCGGCCCGCTCGCGATGCCGCTGCCTGGGCAACGTGGCGGCCTCCAGGATCACTGCCACGGCCGCCCGCAGTGCGGCAGCCGCGGGACCGGCCGCGGCTACCTCGTACTCGGCGGCGACGACGGCCGCGGGGGCGGCCGGGGCACCCACCCAGACGTCGTGGAGGTCCACCAGCGCCGCCGAGGGCGGCAGGGCAGCCGCCACGAGCTCGCGGACCCGGGCGATGGGCATCCGCCTGGCCAGGACGAGGTCGACGACCTCTCGCTCGCCGGCCACTCCCAGCGGCAGCTGGGCCGCAGGGACGACCCGGCCACGCCCGCTCTCCTCGCCGGCCATCGGCAGCCCGGCGTCCGTGAAGAGGCGGGCCCAGCCTCGCGCGCCGGCCGGAGGGCTCTCGGGCGCAACCGCCGCGGGCAGGCGCAGGTAGCAGCGCCAGCGCTGCTGCGCGTCCGGGCTCATCGGCAGCGACGGCGCATGGCCGAACGGGCGGCGGAACAGGCGGCCGTAGGGGCGGCGGATGCATCAGCATCGGGCGTCCACGCAGCCGGGCAGATCGTCCGGCTGCAGCGTGAGTCCGCGGCCTCCGTCACCACTCGGCACGCTGCTGGCGGATCGCCACGCTCTGGAGAATCCCCAGGCCCAAGCCGAGGCTGACCAGCGACGCGCCGCCATGCGTGATGAAGGGGAGCGGGATGCCGGTGACGGGCATGACGCCCAGGACCATGCCGGCGTTGACGACAAGCTGGAAGAGGATCATCGAGGCGAGGCCGGAGCCCAGCATCAGGCCGAACGGATCGCGGCTGCGCCAGGCGATCGCCATCACCCGCCAGATCAGGGCCGCGAACAGCAGGAACACGACCATGCAGCCGACGAATCCCAGCTCCTCGGCAAGCACGGCGAACACGAAGTCGGTGTCCTGAACGGGGAGGAGGTTCGCCTGTGTCGAGGCGCCGTTCGTGAGTCCCGCCCCCAGGAGCCCGCCGGCGGCGACGGCCTTCTGCGCGGCGAGCAGCTGGAACCCAGCGCCCAGCGCGTCCTTCGCCGGGTCCAGGAACGTCATCAATCGCTGGCGCTGGTAGTCGTGGAGCACGTACGTCCAGATCAGCGGCATCGCCGCCACCCCTGTGAGCGCCATCGCGCCGAGCCATTTGATGCTGGCGCCCGCCAGGAAGAGCATCCCGACCAGGATCGCGAGCAGGACCAGCGACGTGCCGAGGTCCGGCTGGATCATGACGAGGACCCACGGCGGAATCACGATGGCGCACGCACCCAGGATGGCGCCCAGCGAATCGAGCCGCCGCTCGCGGTCGCCGAGGTATCGAGCCAGCACCACGATCATCACGATCTTGGCGATCTCGCTGAACTGGAACTGCATGCCGAAGATCGAGATCCATCGCGCCGCGCCGGTCTGACCCGCGTCGGGCGCCCCGAGGACAAGGGTTGCGATGAGCAGTCCCAGGTTCACCAGGTACAGCGGCCACGCGAACGTCTTCAGCCAGCGATAGTCGAAGAGGGCGGCGAGCGTGAAGGCGCCCAGGGCAAGCGCTGCCCACATGAGGCCCTTCGCGAAGGTGGTGGCATCGCCGCCGGATGCGGCCGTATTGCTGTACGCCATGGCCAGGCCGAGCGTCGCGAGCAGAGCGGCATAGACGAACATCTGGAGGTCGAAGTCACGCCAGGCGATCCCGGCGGCGCGCGCAGCCAGGCCCGTGGGGGCGTCGCGCTCGACGCGCAGGACCCCCATCAGGGCACCACCCCTTCGTAGAAGTTGCCGCGCTTGAGCAGCTGCGGCAGGCGGTAGTCGCGCTTGATGCCGTAGTGGAGCTGCAGGTAGTACTTGACGATCTCGGTCGCCATGTCGCCGATGGTCCCCGCGTCGTAGACATAGCACACGACCGCGAGCTGTGAGTCAGGCTTCGAGACCGAACCGGACGGGTTGCTCTTCTTCGTCGCGTTCTTCGGCGTGAACGCGACGAACCAGTTGTGATACGGCAGGACGCCGTTCTTGTCGCGGAGGCCGAATTCGGCGGTGCCGGTCTTGCCGGCGATCACGATCGGCATGTCGACCATGTTGTAGGTGTGCCGGCTGGTCACGACCGTGCGTGCTGCCTCACGCATCAGCGTAAGCACGGACGCCGGAGCCACCTGCTTACGGATGACCTTGGGCGTGAACGGCTGAACAACCGTGCCGTCGGGCGCGACGATCTGGCGGACGACCTGGGGCTGGTACAGCGTGCCGCCGTTGGCCAGCGCGGCGTACGCGTTGAGGAGCTGGAGCGGCGTCGCGAGGTCATAGCCCTGGCCGATTCCAGCCTGGAGCGTCTCGCCCGGATAGATGTATTGCCCGAGGGTGTCCATCTTCCACTGGTTCGTGGGGACGAGTCCGGCAGCTTCACCCGGCAGGTCGATGCCCGTCGGCTGCCCGAAGCCATAGCGATCCGCCCAATAGGCGAGCCGCGTGATCCCGAGGCGACCAGCCAGCTGATAGAAGAACGTGTCGCTCGAGTGACCGAAGCCGGTCTTGATGTTCAGCGGTCCCCAGCCCTGGTGATTCCATTCCCAGAACTTCGTGCCCCCGACGAGGACGTACGGCTTGCTCATGACGAGCTCGGTCGGCTTCAGCTTACCGTCGGCGAGCGCTCCCGTCCCGGTCACGATCTTGTACGTCGAGCCGGGCGGCTGGATGTCACCGATGGCGTGATTGACCAGCGGCTGGCCCTTCTCCGTCAGCAACTGGTGGAAGTCCTTGGCGCTGATCCCGCGCGAGAACAGGTTCGCGTCGTAGGTCGGCAGGCTGACCATCGCCAGGATCTCGCCCGTCTGCGGGTTCTCGACGACGATCGCGCCACGCGTCACGTGGGCCGTCTTGAGACCCCACTCGAGTGCCTTCTGGGCGAGTTGCTGTTCCTTCAGGTCGATGGTGAGGTAGAGGGAATCGCCGGCGACGGCGGGTGTCGTGGTCGCAAGGACGCGGACGACCTGGCCGGTCCCATCCTTCTGCACCTGCTGGACGCCATAGGTTCCGCGCAGGACGCTCTCGTACGTCTTCTCCACGCCCGTCTTGCCGATCGTGTCGGAAGGCAGGTAGCCCTGGTTCTGGAGGCTGGCGTACGTGGCCGGGTCGATCTGGCCGGTCCAGCCGACGATCTGGGTGAACAGGGGACCGGTCAGATAGTCCCGACGCGGGATGACGGACACCTCGACGCCGGGAAGGGTGAGGCTGTCCTCCGAGATGAGCCGGGCGGTCGCCTCCGGGACATTCCTGGCGATGATGACCGGATCGAAGCGCGAACCGGTGGCCGAATCCAGCGTCGAGTTGATCGTCACGATCGGCACGTCGAGCAGGGTCGACAGCCGCTGGACGACGCCGGGCCGCTGTGGGAACG
The DNA here is from genome assembly GCA_963821595.1 of uncultured Chloroflexia bacterium. Lineage (GTDB taxonomy): Bacteria > Chloroflexota > Limnocylindria > Limnocylindrales > CSP1-4 > CTSoil-043. The sequence goes on from CAWGEL010000019.1 coordinate 33,309, forward strand.
GCAGGTTCGACGGCACGATCTGGACGGCATAGGTCGGCACGTTCTCGACCAGCGCTCGCCCGGATCGATCGTAGACGAGGCCGCGCGTCGACGGCACTGGCACGTTCGCAACGGTCACCCCGCCGCCGTTCGCCGCGGCCGGGGCCTGGGTGGAGCTCGGCGCGTTGGTGGCCGTGAGCTGGAGGGAGAAGAGGCGCGCCGTCAGACCGCTGACCGCCACCAGCACGGCGATCGCGAAGATCGCGAACCGCGCCGGGCGGCGGTCGTGGGTGGCGGGCTGCTCGAGAACGCTCACCAGTCGAGGCGCTCCGCGTCGTCGATCGCAAAGCGGCGGCGGACCAGGAGGGCGAACGCGCCGAGGATGGCGGCAGCGATGCCGGCCAGGACGCCGCTGGGGACGGCCGGGCTGAGCACATCAGTTCCGGTGGGAAGACCACGAAGGGCGCCGTACAGCACGACGCGGAGGACCGCCGCAGCTCCACCGAGCACGGCCGCGCTCGCAACAATGGCCGGATAGCGGGCACGCGGCGCCAGCCGGCCGACGATCCAGGCGGCACCGACGACCAGGAGGAGCACGAGCGAGGTCAGGCCCAGGGGCCAGTCGAGCAGAATGTCGATGATCAGTCCCCCGAGGAAAGCCCAGACCAGGCCGCCTTCGAGGTTCACCGCAACCGTCCAGACGACGGCCGCGACGAGGAGGAGGTCGAGGCTCGCACCACCGAGGGGTGCGAACGACAGGTTGGAAATCTGGATCAATGCGGTTACTGCCGCCCCGACCGCGGCGATCACGAGACTCATGCGGTCGGTCCTCAGCGTCCGACAGTTCGTGGGCGGTGGCACGCGTCGCCGCCATCGCCCCGTGTCTGCGGGCCAGAGTATACCCCGGCATCTCCACCGATCCTGACATCGAGCATCCCGGATTCCGCGTGCCTGTTCACGAAGCCCGGCCGAGTCAGGCAGGCACGACCGCGCGGCCGCGCCCTCGACCGGGCAGTCGACCACGGCCGGGTGCAGGCCCGCGCCGTGCCAGTGGCCCGTACAGCCGCTACGCTGGTCGCGTCAACGTCATCGGGATCGGAGCCCTGTGAATCGCACGCCGTGTCCAGCTTCACGACGCTCCGCGAGGGTTCGCTCCACGCGGCATTGAAGGCCCGCTACGCAGCGATGATCGCCGGCGCGCGGATCGAGGACGCCGTCGACGGCTTCGTCGTGGACGTAGCCGGCCAGGACGAGCTCGTGGAGATCCAGACCGCCAGCTTCGCCTCGGCCCGACGGAAGCTCGAGCGGCTCGTTACCTCCCACCACGTCGTGCTGGTGCATCCGATTCCGATCGAGAAGTGGCTCGTCCGTGTCGATTCCGACGGCCTGGTGCTGCGGCGGCGGCGCTCCCCGAAGCGCGGGCTCGCGCTCGACCTGTTCGACGAGCTCGTCTACATCCCGAGGCTCATCGCCCATCCGAACTTCCGGATCGAGCTCCCGCTGATCCGCGAGGACGAGATCCGGGGGCCGATCCCCGATGGCGCGAAGTACCGCTATCCCCGCGCGTGGTGGCGCCTGGATCGCCGCCTCGTCGACGTTGTCGACACGCAACGCATCGACACGCCAGCCGATCTGCTATTCCTGCTCCCGCTCGGCCTGCCCGATCCATTCACGACGGCGGACATCGTCAGCGCGACCGGACGCTCGAAACGGCTCGCGATGCGCGCCACCTATTGCCTCGAACGATCCGGCGCCATCACGCGCCTCGCTCGCTCCGGTCGACTGGTCGCCTATGGCCGCGTGCCGTCCCGCGCGGACGAGGGGTCCTGACGCAACCGACTCCGCGGAGCGGCCGTCCCGCCAGGTGGCCGGCGCCATCACGAAGGGAACGCTGGATGTCCGGCTCATGCCATCGGCGCCTCCCGGACCGGGCGGGTGTGCGGCTCCGGCACCGCCAGATGGCTCCGAGCCGGCACCGCCGGAAGGCTCCGAACCGGCACGAAGGCGCCGACTCTGCCGCCGCCCGCTGTCTCGTCTGCTGTCTCGGCCGCTGTCTCGGTCGCTGGCCAGGTGAGGCGTGCGGAGAGGGCCTGATGGCGTGCTCGAGCAGGGAGATCGGGCGTTACCCGTGACGCGTGACGCTCGGTCGATTCGCTCGGCGGGGATCTCCGAGAGGCGGCGAGGGCCAGTGGTCGAGCCCGACGCACGGAGGCGCGGTGTCCGGGCGTCGTGGTTTCACGTGAAACGGCGCGTTTACGGGGGCCGGCTCCCCACGCGCTCGCTCGGAACGGATGCCGAGGGGCGCCGCGGTCGCCGCAGAGGACGCCGTTGCCTCGCGACGTACTGCCGTTCCTGTTTCACGTGAAACAGCGTCGTTGTCGGACCCGGCGCCGTAACGGCGAGCAAAGGACCGCGTGGGACGATTGCGGCGCTCGCCGAAGCGCTCAGTCCCGCGACCGCATGGCTGCGGCGAGGCCCAGGAGCCCCGTTTTGGTAGACTTCACGTGTGATCCCCGAGGTACATGGCCGCTGATGGGCCAGACAATCGCGTGCGCCAATCAGAAGGGTGGCGTGGGCAAAACCACGACCGTCGTGAACCTGGCGGCATACCTGGCGGCCGATCACGAACGGGTCCTGGTCGTCGATCTCGACCCCCAGGGCAACGCCACCAGTGGGCTGGGAATCGAACGCGCTTCTGATGGCGGGTCCGTCTATGACGCGCTCCTTGGACGAACGCCGCTCTCGGAGCTGATCGTCCCCGTCCCGGATGCTGGCATCGACCTCGTCCCGTCGAGCATCGCCCTGGCTGGCGCCGAGGTGGAGCTTGCCGGTGTACCGGCGCGAGAGCGTCGCCTTGCCCGTGCGCTGGCGGGCATGGATGATCGCTACGACTACGTACTCCTCGACTGCCCGCCGTCGCTTGGCCTTCTGACCGTGAACGCCCTCACGGCCGCCGCGTCCGTGCTCGTGCCCATGCAGTGCGAGTACTACGCCCTCGAAGGCCTGAGCCAGTTGATCGCGACGATCCACCTCGTACGCGATCACCTGAACCCAGCGCTTGCAGTGAAGGGCGTGATCCTCACCATGTACGACGCCCGGACGAACCTGTCGGCCGAGGTCGCGAGTGAGGTTCGACGCCACCTCGGGTCGGCCGTCTTCGACACGGTCATTCCCCGCTCGGTCAGGCTCGCTGAGGCACCCAGCTACGGCCAGTCGGTCATTCGGTATGCGCCGGACAGCCGGGGCGCCGACGCCTATCGGGCTGTCGCAACTGAGCTGCGCCGGCGCGACGGGCGACCCGCAGCAGCCGCGAACGGAGCCGGAGCCCGCGCCCGGGATGGTGCGGAGGCTTCGAGCCCGGTCGCGGCAGCCGGCGGCCTGGAGGCTGTCATGGTCGTCCCGGCGCTCGAACCTGACCCGGCAGCGGCGGCTCCGCGATGACCGCCCGCCAGGCTCGCCCGACGTCGCTCGGCAGGGGCCTCACCGCGCTCATCCCGAAGGCGGCCTCCTCGACCCCGGTTCCCGTGGAGATCCCTGTGGACCGCATCGAACGCAATCCATACCAGCCACGCACGGCGTTCGAACAGGAGTCCCTCCAGGGCCTGGCTCAGAGCCTGGCCGCCCACGGCGTCCTCCAGCCGATCCTCGTCACCGAGACGCTCGACGGCTACCGGCTCATCGCCGGCGAGCGGCGCCTGCGTGCTGCCCAGATGGCCGGACTCACCCGCATCCCGGCGATCGTGCGGCAGACGGCGGGTCGCGATCAGCTGGAGCTCGCGCTCGTCGAGAACGTCCAGCGAGCCGACCTCAACGCGATGGAAGAAGCGCGCGCCTATCACCAGCTGGCAAACGAGTTCCAGCTCAGCCACGACGAGATCGCGGCTCGCGTGGGCAAGGCCCGCTCCACGATCGCCAACACCGTGCGCCTCCTCGAGCTCGACCCCGCCGTCCAGGAGTCGCTGGAGCACGGCGCGATCTCCGAGGGCCACGGCCGCTGCCTGATCGGGCTCCCGCCTGCCCAGCAGCGCGACCTCGCCGCGCTCATCGAGTCGCGCGATCTATCCGTGCGCCAGGTCGAGACCCTGGCGCGCCGGCTGCGCGAGGTCGGAACAGATCCGGACCCGGCACCCGCTACGGCCGGAGAGGTCGATGCGGAGCTGGAGCGAGTCGCGGAGGATCTTCGCCGCTCACTCGGCACGAAAGTGTCGGTCGCGCGATCCCGGCGTGGCGGTCGGATCGTGATCGAATGGTTCGGCGATGAGGAGCTCGATCGGCTCTTCCAGCGGCTCACCGGAGGCGGCGCGTGACTGACCGAGCACCTGGAACCACGGTGAGCGCGGGTGCTGGCGCGAGCGGCGCTCGATCGCGCAAAGCCGCGGCCGGCAGCGACTACACGGCCGCCAGCATCCAGGTGCTCGAGGGCCTCGAGGCCGTCCGAAGGCGGCCCGGCATGTACATCGGATCGACGGATGGCCGCGGGCTCCACCACCTGGTCTGGGAGGTCGTCGACAACTCGATCGACGAGGCCATGGCAGGCGTTGCCACCAGGATCGAGGTCACGCTCCAGGCGAACGGGACGGTCGTGGTCCAGGACGACGGTCGTGGCGTACCGGTCGGCCGGCACAGCACCGGGAAGGATGCCCTCGAAGTCGTCCACACGGTCCTTCATGCCGGCGGCAAGTTCGGCGGCGGTGGCTACAAGGTCTCTGGCGGGCTGCACGGCGTCGGCGTGAGCGTCGTGAACGCGCTGTCCGAATGGATGCGCGTCGAGTCCGCTCGCGACGGCAGCATCTGGGCGCAGGAGTACGCGCGCGGCAAGCCCACCACGACGGTCCAGAAAGTGGGCCCGCAGGGGGATCGGCGAGGGACCCGAACCACGTTCCGCGCGGACGCCGATATGTTCGAGACCGTCGACTTCTCCTTCGATCTCATCGCCCAGCGCCTTCGTGAGTCCGCGTACCTGAACAAGGGGCTGTGGATCCGCCTCCGGGACGAGCGGGCAGATCGTGAACGTTCGTTCTATTTTGAAGGTGGGCTCGTGTCCTTTGTGCGACACCTCAATCGCAACAAGGAAGCGCTCCACGCCCGGCCCATCGCGGTGGAGAAGGTGGAGGCGGCGACGTCGATCGAGGTCGCACTGCAGTACAACGACTCGTTCACGGAGAACGTGTTCGCGTTTGCCAACAACATCAACACGGTCGACGGCGGAACGCACATCACGGGCTTTCGCGCGGCCCTGACCAGCTCGCTCAATGACTGGGCCCGCCGGGCCGGGGTCCTCAAGGACAACAACGGCAACCTGTCCGGCGACGACGTCCGCGAGGGGTTGACCGCAGTCGTCTCGGTCAAGCTCGTCGACCCCCAGTTCGAGGGCCAGACGAAGGCCAAGCTCGGCAACGCTGAGGTCAAGGGCCAGGTCCAGGCCGCCGTCGCCGAGGGGCTGGGACAGTACCTCGACGAGAACCCGGCCGATGGCCGGCGCATCGTGGAGAAGTGCCTGACTGCGGCGCGCGCCCGCGAGGCGGCCCGCAAGGCGCGCGACCTCGTGATCCGGAAGGGAGCCCTGGAGGGGATGTCCCTGCCCGGCAAGCTTGCCGACTGCCAGGAGCGGGATCCCTCGCGCAGCGAGCTGTACCTCGTGGAGGGCGACTCCGCCGGCGGCTCGGCCAAGATGGGCCGCGACCGCCGGTTCCAGGCCGTCCTCCCGTTGCGGGGGAAGGTCCTGAATGTGGAGAAGGCACGGCTGGACCGCGTGCTCTCGTCCGAGAACGTTCGACCGCTCATCATCGCGCTCGGTGCCGGCATCGGCGAGACGTTCGACCTCGCCAAGCTCCGCTACCACCGGATCATCATCATGACCGACGCCGACGTCGACGGCGCCCACATCCGGACCTTGCTGCTGACCTTCTTCTACCGGCACATGCCGCAGGTCATCGAAGAAGGCCACCTGTTCATCGCCCAGCCGCCGCTCTACCGGGTGAGCACCGGCAAGCAGACCCTCTACGCCCAGTCCGAGAAGGAGCGCGAGGCGGCGATCAAGAAGCTGGCCGTCAAGAACATCTCGGTCCAGCGTTTCAAGGGCCTCGGCGAGATGAACGCCGATCAGCTGTGGGAGACCACCATGAATCCGGCCACCCGGATGCTCCTGCGGGCGGACGTGGACGATGCCGTCGAGGCCGACGCGGTCTTCACGATGCTGATGGGCGAGAAGGTCGCGCCACGCAAGGACTTCATCAAGTCCGAGGCTCGCAAGGTGCGCAACCTTGACATCTGACGTGACGACGCCGTCCGGCCGCTTCGAGGTGACGCCGCATCGCTGCTTCGCGTGCGGCGAGCTGAACGAGCGCGGGCTCCGCCTCCAGCTCCACGTCGCCGGGGACACGTGCTGGGCGGATCTCGTGCTCGACGAAGACTTCCAGGGCTGGGACGGGATCGCCCACGGCGGCATCATCGCCACGATCCTCGACGAGGTCATGGGCTGGGCCCTGGCCAGCGCGGACGCCTGGGGCTTCACCGCCCGGATGACGATCGAATACAAGCGCCCGCTTCCGGTGGGTGCCTCAGTCCGTGGCGAGGGTCGCCTCGTCGAGCGGCGCCGGCGCCTCCTGACGACGAGCGGGCGCCTGGTCGACGCGGTCACGGGCGAGGTCTACGCCACGGCCGAGGCCCTGTACGTCGCTGCGCCCGAGGAACGCCGTCGGGTCCTCAAGGAGCGGTACGGCTTCCGCCTCGTGCCGGACGAGCCTTCGCCCGCGGCGCCGGTCGTGCGTGCCGGTTCCGCGCCTGCCGGCCGGGGGGACGCGCGATGAGCACGACGGCTGCGGTGAGCCCGGCGACGGCAGCTTCGGAGGCCTTCGTCGAAGCGCACCTTCGCGGCGCACGCGGGCCCGGTGCAGCGGCCGCCACCGTGTTCGACGAGGTGGCGTGCCTCCGGGTCGAGCGCCGCGACTGCATCACAGCTCACGCCGCCCAGGCCGCCACTGACCCGACTCGGAGCTCCGAACCGTGACCGACAACCTCGGCGACATCCGGACGGTCCGCATCGAGGACGAGATGCGGACCTCGTACCTCGACTACGCGATGAGCGTGATCGTGTCCCGCGCACTGCCCGATGTGCGGGACGGCCTCAAGCCGGTCCATCGCCGCATCCTCTTCACGATGGGGGAGATGGGCCTCACGTCCAACGCCTCCTATCGGAAGTGCGCGGCGATCGTCGGCGAGGTGATGGGCAAGTACCACCCACACGGCGACGTGGCTCTGTACGACGCCCTCGTGCGGCTGGCCCAGGACTTCTCGATGCGCTATCCGCTGGTCGACGGGCAGGGCAACTTCGGTTCGGTCGATGGCGACCAGGCCGCGGCGATGCGGTACACGGAAGCGCGCCTGACCGCGATCGCCGCCGAGATGCTCGCCGACATCGACCGGGACACCGTCGACTTCGTCGAGAACTACGACGGCACCCAGAAGCAGCCGTCCGTCCTGCCTGCCAGGCTGCCGAACCTCCTCGTGAACGGCAGCTCGGGGATCGCCGTCGGGATGGCCACCAACATCCCGCCCCACCACCTGGGCGAGATCGTCGACGCGACGATCGCGCTCATCGACGATCCCGACCTGACCACGGACGATCTGTGCGGCCATGTGAAGGGCCCCGACTTCCCCACGGCCGCCTCGATCTACCGCTTCGAGACCCGCCGCAACCCGATGACCGGCATCACCGAGACGCTCGACGCCATCCGCGAGATGTACGCCCACGGCCATGGCCGCGTCGTGATGCGGGCGACCGTGGCGTTCGAGGAGGCCCGCCGCGACCGCGTCGCGATCATCGTCACGGAGCTGCCCTACCAGGTGAACAAGGCCACCCTCCTCGAGAAGATCGCGGAGCTGGTGAAGGACAAGCGGATCGACGGCATCGCCGACCTGCGCGACGAGTCGGACCGCGACGGCATGCGCATCTACATCGAGATCAAGAACAACGCCAACCCGCACACCGTGCTCAACAACCTGTTCAAGCACACGCCGATGCAGCTGGCGTTCAACCTGAACCTGCTCGCCCTGGTCGACGGCCAGCCGCAGACGCTGCCCCTCAAGTCGGTCCTGCAACACCACGTCGACCATCGCCGGGAGATCGTCCGGCGGCGCACCGAGTACGACCTCGGCAAGGCCCGCGAGCGAGCCCACATCCTCGAAGGCCTCAAGATCGCGCTCGACCACCTGGACGCGGTCATCCAGACGATCCGTGAGTCGGCCGACGTCGAGACAGCCCGTCGCAACCTCATGGAGCGCTTCACGCTCACCGAGGTCCAGGCCCAGGCGATCCTCGACATGCGCCTGGCGCGCCTGGCCGCCCTTGAGCGCAAGAAGATCGAGGACGAGTACCTCGCCGTCATCCAGCTCATCGCCGAGCTGGAGGACATCCTGGCGAACCCGGGCCGCGTCCTCTCGATCATCAAGGACGAGCTCACCGAGCTGAAGCGCAAGTACGCGGGCCAGCGCCGGACCCGGGTCATCGACGATTCGACCCGTGAGCTGACCGACGAAGACCTCATCGCCGACGAGGACGTGGTGGTCACCATCAGCCGGCGCGGCTACATCAAGCGTCAGCCGGTGGCGACGTACCGCCGCCAGGGCCGCGGCGGGAAGGGGATCATCGGCCACGTCACCCGCGAAGAGGACGCCGTCGACAGCCTCCTCGTCGCCAACACGCACGACTGGGCCCTCTTCTTCACGAACCGCGGCCGCGTGTTCTCGGCCAAGGTGCACTCCGTGCCGGACGCGAGCCGCCAGGCGAAGGGGATCCCGATCATCAACCTGCCGGGCGTGCAGGTGGAAGGCGGCGAGGTGCCGACGGCCACGGTCGTGCTCCCGGACTTCAAGCCGGGCAGCTACCTGGTGATGGCCACCCGGAAGGGCACGATCAAGAAGACGCCCCTCGAGCAGTTCGAGAAGGTCCGCTCGTCCGGGATCCGCGCGATCACGCTCGCCGACGCCGACGAGCTGGCCTGGGTTGACGTCGCGACCGGCAGCGACGACGTCATCATCGCCACCGCCCAGGGCAAGCTCGCCCGGTTCGAGGAGAGCGAGGTCCGGGCCATGGGTCGCGATGCGGCCGGCGTCATCGGGATCCGTCTCGCCCGCGCGGGCGACGAGGTCGTGGCCATGAGCGTCGTCCAGCCCGGGACTGACCTGCTGGTGCTGACCGAGACGGGTTATGGCAAGCGGGTGGCGCTGCGCGAGTTCCGCCGCAAGCACCGCGGCGGGCAGGGCGTCATGCTGATCCCGCTCGAGGGCCGCAAGACCGGCCGGGTCGCGGCCGTCCAGCAGGTGACCGAGGCCGACGAGGAGTTGCTCCTCATCTCCGCCGGGGGGCAGGTGGTCCGGACGGAGACGCGGACGATCAACCGCTACTCGTCCGGCGCGCGAGGCGTGATCACGATGCGCCTCAACGAGGGCGACAAGGTCGTGGGTATCGCGGCCTTCCGGGAAGGACTGGCGGAGCGCGACGGCGTGGGCGACAATGACGGCCCCGCCGGCACCCCGCCCGATCCGGGAAGCGGGCCGGCGCCCCGGTGACGCGCCTCGCCGAGGAGGAGAAGCGGGTGTATTCGGACCTGTTCGACGTCTACACCGGCAACGCCAACCGCGGCCTGGCCGGGAAGATCTGCCGCTATCTCGGCAAGCCGCTCGGGCAGGCCGAGGTCTTCGCGTTTGCCAACGAGAACATCTTCGTCAAGATCCTCGACAACGTCCGCGAGAAGGACGTCTTCCTGGTCCAGCCCACGAACCGGCCGGTCAACACGTCGATCATGGAGCTGCTGATCATGATCGACGCCTTCAAACGGGCGTCGGCCGGGCGGATCACGGCGGTCATCCCGTACTACGCGTACGGCCGGTCCGACAAGAAGGACCAGCCGCGGGTCCCCATCACTGCCCGCCTGGTCGCCGACATGATCACGGTCGCCGGCGCGGACCGGGTCCTGACCATGGATCTCCACCAGGGCCAGATCCAGGGCTTCTTCAACATCCCGGTCGACGAACTGACTGCGGTGCACCTCCTCTCCAACTACTTCCGCCAGAAGGAGCTCGACGACCTGGTGGTCGTGACCGACCTCGGTTTCGCCAAGCGGGCGCGGACGTTTGCAGAACTCCTGGACGCCCCGCTGGCGATCATCGAGAAGCGCCGCGTCGGCAACCTGGACCAGGCCGAGGTCCTCAACGTGATCGGCGACGTCCGCGGCCGGCAGGCGATCATCGTGGACGACGAGATCGACACCGCCGGCACGCTGATGGAAGTCGTCCGCGCCCTGAATCGCGAGGGCGTGTCGGACATCTATGCCTGCGCCACCCACGGCGTGCTGTCCGATCCGGCGATCGAGCGGATCGCCGAGTCGGGGATCCATGAGATCGTCCTGACCGACACGGTCCCGCTCCCGCCGGCGAAGCGCCTCGGCTTCATCACGACGCTCTCCGTCGCGCCCCTCATCGGCCAGGCGATCCGGCGCATCCACCGCGGTGAGTCCGTCGGCGCGCTCTTCTCCAGCGAGGTGTCGCTCACGCAGGAGCTGATGTTCTGGCAGGACGGGGTCCAGGCCACGGTGGACTCCCGCACGGGCGAGCATCTCGGGATCGATCACGTCACCGCGGGCCATGCGCCGCACCCGGCGGACGCGGGCGGCGGCGAGGCCGGCGGCGGTTCCACTGACTCCGTCGGCGCACCTCCGGCAACGATCCCGACAGCGATGGACGACCGATGACGCTCCAACTGCACAAGCCCGACGGCGAAGGCGGTCTGACGACACGGACCGACGCCCCGAAGGACTGGCGGACGCAGCTGCGCTCGACGCGATGGCGGCCGGCGCGACTTGCCAACCCGGAGATGAACCCCACGCGGGCGTCCGTGGCGGTCGTGTTCTGGCTGGCGCTGGGAGTCCTGACGTTCGTGCTCCTGGTCGCCGGCTACGGCTCCCACTTCTGGGTCTGGAAGTGACCAGGGACTGAGCTCGGTGCGGGTCAAGCCCCACCGCGGGCTGGTCGCCCCGAGGGGCTCACGCTCCCGCAGGGGACCGAAGCTCGGCTGAGTTCGGGCAGCTGGCCACGCAGTCCAGACCGGGACCCACGGCAGCCCGGGGGCGTCGCACAGGGTGGGCGGCCGCCCACCCAGGTCCCGACGCCTATACTCAGGCGCCATGGTTCTCGGCTTCTTCTCCCGTTTCGTCGACTCGAATGACCGCGAGCTCCGCCGCATCCAGCCTCTCGTGGACGCCGCCAACGCCCTCGAGGACGAGCTGAAGGCGGAGTCCGACGACGAGATTCGCGACCGGATCCGGGAGGTCCGGGAGGATCTCGCCGACCTCCAGTCCGGCTTCGGTCCGACCGAGGACGAGCGCTCCACCGACGAGCGCGAGCGCCGCGCGGACATGGAGAAGGCGCGGCGTGACCGGGAGAACGCGCGGCTCCAGGCGGCCATGGACGAGGCGGCCCCGGAGGTCTTCGCCTGCGCCCGCGAGGCGATGCAGCGCACCCTCGGGATGCGCCACTTCGACGTCCAGCTGATCGGCGGGGTCGTCCTCCACCAGGGCAAGATCGCCGAGATGAAGACGGGCGAGGGCAAGACCCTGGTCCCGACGTTGGCCGCGACCCTCAATGGCCTCACCGGGCGCGGCGTCCACATCGTGACGGTCAACGACTACCTGGCCCGCCGCGACGCCCAGTGGATGGGCCCGATCTACCACTTCCTGGGCCTGAGCGTCGGCATCATCGTCCACGACACCGCCTACGTCTTCGAGCCCGGCTATCCCACGACGGACGAACGCCTGATCAACCTGCGGCCGGTGGCACGGCGCGAGGCCTACGCGGCCGACATCACGTACGGCACGAACAACGAGTTCGGCTTCGACTATCTCCGCGACAACATGGTCACGGAGCTCGAGCAGCGGGTCCAGCGCGAGCGGTATTTCGGGATCGTCGACGAGGTCGACAACATCCTGATCGACGAGGCCCGGACCCCGCTCATCATCTCCGGCCAGGCCGAGGAGTCGGCCGATCTCTATTTCACCATGGCCCGGCTGGTCCCCAAGCTCGCCGAGCGCCCCGATGGCGCAGAGGAGGGCGGCGACTACTTCGTCGACCTCAAGGACAAGGCCGTCTCGCCGACCGAGGAGGGGATCGACAAGATCGAGCGCCTGCTCGGCGTCAAGAACGTGTACGACGATCCCCGGCTCGCCCGCCATTTCGACGCGGCGCTGCGGGCCCACGCGCTCTACAAGCGAGACCGCGACTACATCGTCAAGGACGGCGAGATCATCATCGTCGACGAGTTCACCGGCCGCCAGATGCCGGGCCGGCGATGGAGCGAGGGCCTCCACCAGGCCGTGGAGGCCAAGGAGGGCCTGCGCGTCCAGCGCGAGTCCGTGACGCTGGCGACGATCACGTTCCAGAACTACTTCCGCCTCTACGACAAGCTCGCCGGCATGACCGGCACGGCGATGACCGAGGCCGAGGAGTTCCACAAGATCTACAAGCTCGAGGTCGTGGCCGTCCCGACCAACCAGCCGATGATCCGCGGCGACGGTGCCGACCTCGTGTTCCGCAACGAGAAGGGCAAGTTCGACGCTCTCATCGACGAGATCGAGGAGATGACCGAGCAGGGCCGCCCTGTCCTCGTCGGCACCATCTCGGTCGAGAAGTCCGAGCTGCTCGCCGAGATGCTCAAGCGGCGCGGCGTGAAGCACGAGGTGCTCAACGCCAAGTTCCACGAGAAGGAGGCCGGGATCGTCGCCCAGGCCGGGCACAGTCGCGCCGTGACGATCGCCACCAACATGGCCGGCCGGGGCACGGACATCAAGCTCGGTGGCGACCCGGCCGGTCTCGCGTCGGAGATCCTGCATCGCAGGGGCGTGAACCCGGCCGAGGTCGACAAGCCGACGTACGATGCCGCGCTCGCCGAGGCGAAGGCGGAGTGCGACATCGACCACGAGAAGGTCGTGGCCGCGGGCGGGCTCCACATCATCGGCACCGAGCGCCACGAGAGCCGCCGCATCGACAACCAGCTCCGCGGCCGCGCCGGCCGGCAGGGCGACCCTGGGTCGTCGCGCTTCTACCTGTCCCTCGAGGACGACCTGATGAAGCGCTTCGCGTCCGACCGCGTGGCCGGGCTCATGGAGCGCCTCGGCCTCGAGGACGACGTGGCCATCGAGTCGCGTCTCGTGAGCAAGACGATCGAGAGCGCCCAGTCGCGCGTCGAAGGCTTCAACTTCGACATCCGCAAGCGCGTCGTCGACTTCGACGACGTCATCAACAAGCAGCGCGAGACGATCTACGCGGAGCGCGACAAGGTCCTCCGCAACGAAGACCTCGACGCGACGGTGCAGGCGTTCGTCGACGAGGAGATCGACGCGCTTCTGGACACGTATTGCGGCGGCGACGTTCCCGAAGAGTGGAACCTCGAGGGCCTGTCGACGGCCATCCGGGCCATGGGACTCGAGGCCGCCGGCACCTCCGCGGACGAGCTCTGGGATGTCGGAGCGAAGGCGGCGCTGGCGGGCCACCTGCGCGAGCTCGCGGACGCGAAGCTCGAGGCCAAGGAACAGGAGGTCGGCGCCGAGGACTGGAGCATGGTCGAGCGCCTCGTCATGCTCCGGACGATCGACAGCCTCTGGGTCGAGCACCTGACCGAGCTCGACGACATGCGCCGAGGCATCGGACTCCGTGGCTATGCCCAGCTGGAACCACTCAACGAGTTCAAGAAGGAGGCGTTCAGCCTCTACGACCAGCTCCGCGACCTGATCCGCCACCAGATGGCGGTGACGATCTTCCGCGTGAGCGTCGTCCGCCAGCCGCCCCCGTCGGCGCCCGCGCCGGGCGCCGACGAGACGAACCTGGCGGCTTCCCTCTCCGCCGGCGCCGCAGCCGTGCGCTCGGGAGCGGCGTCCGCCGCCGGGCGCGCCTCGGTCACGATGGGCGGAGCGCCCGTGACGAGCGCGGGGCGCCGCCCCGGCGCGGACGGGATCGCCAGGAACCTGCCCTCCGGCCCGGCCGTCCGGGCGATGGAGGAGCAGGTCGGCCAGCGCGCCGCCGCGCCGAGGGACGTCGGCGGCCCGGGCGCGAAGCTCGGGCGGAACGACCCCTGCTACTGCGGCTCAGGGCTGAAGTACAAGAAGTGCCACGGGCGGTGAGCCCGCGCCCGATGCATGCGCTCGTGAGCCCGCGCCCGGGCCCGGCCCCGCGGCTGGCGGATCGGCCCGCGGCGGACCCGTGGGCGTGACCCAGCGCCCGGCCCGCTCGTTGGTTCGTGAGCTCGCGATCGTGGGACTGGCAGGCACCGTCTGCATCGCCCTCGTGGGCGGCGCCACGACGGCCCGGATCTGGCAGCGCGGCCAGGTGGACGAAACGCGGCCGGTCGACGCCATCGTGGTCCTCGGCGCCGCCCAGTACGACGGACGGCCTTCGGGCGTGCTGGCCGCGCGCCTCGACCACGCGGTTCGCCTCTGGCAGGCGGGCAACGCGCCATTCCTGGTGCTGACGGGCGGCAACCGTGAGGGCGACCGGACGACCGAGGCCGCGGTCGGGCGTGGTTACGCGCTTGGGCGCGGCGTGCCCGCGAGCGCGCTGCTGTCGGAGAACCACGGCAGTTCGACGCTCGAATTGCTGCAGGCAGTGGCCGAGATCATGCGCGAGCACGGCCTCCGGAGCGCTCTCTTCGTTTCGGACCGGACGCACATGCTGCGCGTCATCCGGATCGCGAAGGACCTTGGGATCGAGGCCTACGGCTCCCCGACGCCGTCGAGTCCCACCGACGCGGACCCGGGACGCGCGTTCGAGGCCACGCTCCACGAGCTCGGCGGCCTGGCCTGGTACGAGCTGTTCGGGACGTCCGGCCCGGAAGCGGTCGAACCGGGCGCCTGAGGCCGGGCGCCTGAGGCCGGGCGCCTGAGGCCGGGCGCCTGAGGCCGGGCGCCTGAGGCCGGGCGCCTGAGGCTCGTTGTCGCCCGTGCCCGAGGCTCAAACCGGGCGCTCGGGGCCGCCGGGCGCTCGGGGCTCGCGCGCCTCCTTCCGGCCCCGGTTCGGGCGGCGATCGCGCCTCAGAAATCACCCTCTTGGCCGCTGCGCGATTGTTCCGTATACTCGGGTCAATCTACCTGCCCGCGCCGACGTCTGCCCAGTCCCACACCGTCGGCGGTCCGGGCGTCACTTGGCATTTTGCGAGAGGGAGTGGTGAAGCAGGCCCAGGACGCAGCGTTCGTCGACCTGATTGCGTGCGAGCGAGACTGCCGGACGTGCAGCTACGCAGCCGCTCTCGACTGCGACGGCAACTGCGGCATCTGCCCCCACAACGGATACTGCCCCTGCGTGAACCCCGTCGTCGCCCGCAGCAAGACGGCCCTTCGGCTGATCGAGCTGCGGCCGATCCTCCTCCAGGACGTGCGGGGCCGGGTCTGATGGACCGGTCCGAGCTGCACGATCTGGCCGAGCGGATCCGGGCGACCTCGGGGAGGCTTTGACCTCCCATCACGTGAGGCGCGCGTCGCCGAACTCGACGCTCTGACTTCCGCGCCCTCCTTCTGGGACGATCAGCGAGCAGCCAAGCGGCTCCTTCGCGAGGCCGACTCCCTGCGCGAGGAGATCGGCCTGTGGCGCGATCTCGAAAGCCGCGCCGCCGCTCTCGAGGAGCTGGCCGACCTCGCCGCGGAGGCCGAGGACGCCGACCTGATCTCCGAGATCGATCGTGACGCGGGCGCCCTGGCGACGGCCTTCGCGCGCGAGCGGACGTCGCTCCTCTTCTCGGGCGAGTACGACGAGCGCGGCGCGATGCTCTCGATCAGCGCCGGCGCCGGCGGGACCGAGGCCACCGACTGGGCCGAGATGCTCCTCCGGATGTACCTCCGATGGGCAGAGCGACACCGCTTCCCCACGCAGGTCATGGACGAGACCGAGGGCGAGCAGACGGGCCTCAAGAGCGTGACGATCGCCGTGGACGGCCGGCGCGTCTACGGTTGGCTTCGCGCCGAGCGCGGCGTCCATCGGCTGGTCCGGATCAGCCCGTATGACTCGCAGAAGCGGCGCCAGACGACGTTCGCCCTCGTGGAGGTCATGCCCGAAGTCGAGGACGAAGGCGAGGTCGAACTGAACTGGGACGAGATCCGGGTGGAGAACTACCGCTCCTCGGGGGCCGGCGGCCAGCACGTCCAGAAGACCAACTCGGCGGTCCGGCTGACGCACGTACCGACCGGGATCGTCGTGACCTGCCAGAACGAGCGCTCGCAGACCCAGAACCGGGAGATGGCATCCAAGGTCCTGGCCGCCCGCCTCCTGGAGCGCCGCCTGGAGGAGAAGGAGGCCGAACTGCGCCGCCTCAAGGGCGAACACGTGGAAGCTGGCTGGGGCAACCAGATCCGCTCGTACGTGCTCCACCCCTACCAGATGGTCAAGGACCACCGAACCGAGGTGGAGACCTCGAACACGGGCGCAGTGCTCGACGGTGACCTGGACGTGTTCATGGCCGCCGAGCTCGAGCGTGAGGCGACCGGAGCGCCGATCGGCAGTACGGGCGAGCCCGGCGCGCCGGGACCCGCCTGAGTCGCGTCATGTCGACGATGCCCGAGCCGCGCTCACGCGCCCATGCGCCGCGCGACCTCGCCTTCCGGCAGGCGGGTCCGGAGGACCTGCCGGCTTGCGGCGAGGTCTGGCGGGCCGCCCTGACCGACTACGGGCTTCGAGTGGGTCGTCCGCCCTTGCCACCGAGCTTCGGCCCGCTGCTGGAGCTGCTCGCCCACGTCCGCTCCACGGACCCCGAGCGGTTCGTGGTGGCGACACGGCCGGGTTCGGCGGGCGAGGAGACGACCGCCTTCGGTGCCGCCGTGCGGCGCGGCCCGGTCTGGTTCCTGTCCATGCTGTTCGTGCTGCCTGAGCTCCAGGGAATCGGCGTCGGTCGGACGATCCTGGAGATGGTCCTTCCCGGGCCCGGCGATGACCTCACGCTGGCGACCTGCACCGACAGTGCGCAGCCCATCTCCAACGCGCTCTACAGCCGCTACGGCATCGTGCCGCGGCAGCCGGTCGTCGAGCTCGTCGGCACGCCGGATCCGGCCCGCATGCCGGACCTGCCGGTCGGGATCCGGGCCGTCGCCCTGGGGGGCCAGGCGTCCCGGGCACTGCCCGGCGAGGGAGCTTCGGGAGGACCGGTGGATGCGCCCCTCGTCGAGGGGGCCGGGGCGATCGACGCCATCGATCGGGAGACGCTCGGCTACGCCCATCCCGAGGATCATGCGTATCTCGCGCGGTCGGGCCGCCGCGGGTTCCTCTACGAGGACGCGACGGGGACGGCGCTCGGTTACGGCTACGTCGCACCGAGCGGCCGGCTCGGGCCGGTCGCGGTGCTCGACGCATCCCTCATGCCGGCCGCCTTCGGCCACCTCGTGCGAGCGGTCAGGCCGGCCGGCGCGTTCTCGGCCTGGATGCCGGGTGCTGCCGGCGAGGCCATGCGGGTCCTGCTCCAGGCCGGCATGCGGATCGAGGACTTTCCGGCACTCCTGTGCTGGGATCGCCCGTTCGGCGATTTCGGACGCTACGTGCCGATCACGCTCGCGGTGCTCTGAGGCGGGGAACGCCGTGCCGGGCCGCGCCGGCCGCGCCGGGCCGCGCCGGGCCGCGCCGGGCCGTGCCGGGCCGCGCCGGCCGTGCCGCTCGTGCCGGCCATGCCGGGCCGTGCCGGGCCGGGCCGTGCCGCTCGTGCCGGCCATGCCGCAGAGTCCCACCTGACTCATCGTCGGACGTTCGAGCGTGTGCCACGGGCCGCAACCGTGGTTCTGGCCCTGTCGGCGCGATCGCCACGGGCGGTCGACCCAACATCGAGTCGAGGGTGACTCATCGCGCGCGGCCGTGGCGCAGACCCCGATCTCCTGCCCTGACCCGGGCGAGCCGACAGGATCGGGCGGGCGGTGGTAGCCTCGCCGGGATCGTGACGACCGATACCGCCGCTCCGAGCGCCGCCCCCGGCTCCGGCGAAACCGCCAACGGCTCCGGCTCAACCGCCAGCGGCTCGTCCGACGGGGCGGATCGGGTGGGACTGCCCGGCGCAACGCCCGCACCCGGCGGCCCCACGTCGTCCCCCTGGTCGCGCTGGCGCGATGGGCGCCGGCCGGGCGGCTGGACTGGCTCCGCCGACGGGGTCGGCCGCCCGGCCGTGGCCGGCGGACCAGGTGTCCAGGCTGACGCCGCCCGTCCCATCCTCGAGATGCGCGGCGTCGTCAAGACCTACCCCAACGGCCGGGTCGCCCTGCGCGACGTCGACCTCGCGCTCCACGAGGGCGAGTTCGTCTTCCTGGTCGGCCCGTCCGGTGCCGGCAAGTCGACGCTCCTCCGCCTCCTCATCCGCGATGAGCTCGCGACCTCCGGCCACGTCGTCCTCGACGGCAGCGACCTGGCGCGCGTGCCGGGCCGCAAGGTCCCCGAGCTGCGCCGCAAGATCGGGATCGTCTTCCAGGACTTCAAGCTGCTGCCGACGCGGACCGTCCGGGAGAACGTGGCCTTCGCGCTCGAGGTCACCGGCACGCCGCGGCGCCGGATCGGACCGGCCGTGGACCGGGCCCTCGCCGTCGTCGGCCTCACCGCCCAGGCCGACCAGCGACCCACGACCCTGTCCGGCGGGGAGCAGCAGCGAACCGCCATCGCGCGGGCGCTGGTCCACGAGCCTCGCCTCTTCATCGCCGACGAGCCGACGGGCAACCTCGATCCGCTGATCTCGTGGGAGATCATCCAGCTGCTCCTGCACATCAACGATCTCGGCGTCACTGTCCTCATGGCGACCCACAACGCCGACGTCGTGACCGCCCTCCGCCGGCGCGTCGTCGCCCTGGAGGAAGGCCGCGTCGTCCGGGACGAGGTCGGCGGCTACCACCGCGAGGACTAGCGGATGGCCGGCTTCTTCCGCTTCCTCGCCTTCAGCCTCGGCCGGGCCCTCCAGGGCCTTCGGCGGAACCGCCTGATGTCGCTGGCGGCGAGCGCGACGATGCTGCTGATGCTCCTCCTCCTGGCGGGCTTCTGGCTGCTCCAGGCCGGCCTGGCCGCGACGGTCACCTACGTCGAGCAGAAGGTCGAGATCGTCGCGGAGCTGCGCGACGTCCCCGGCGCGGAGCCGGCCATGACGGTGGAGGCTGCCGCCCTGGCGCGCGAGGTCGCGGCCCAGCCGGTCGTCGAGACGGTCACGTACGTCTCCAAGGACCTCGCGCTCGCCCAGTTCCGGGAACGCCTGCGCGCTCGGGGGCAGACGGACCTGACGAGCTACCTCGACCGTAACCCGTTGCCGGCGAGCCTCGAGGTGAAGCTGGTCGACCCCCGCGACTTCGGATCGGCGGTCACGCTCCTGAAGAACCGCCCGCTGGTGGTCGCCGACGTCGTCGAAGTCCAGGACGTGGTCAACCGACTGACCACCGTGACCGACGTCCTGCGCACGGGTGGCGTCGGGATCCTCGTGCTGGTGGGCCTGGTCGTCCTGTTCATCGTCGTGAACACGATCCGGCTGGCCGTGCTCGCGCGGCGCGAGGAGATCGAGATCATGCGCCTCGTCGGCGCTTCGGGCGCGTTCATCCGCTGGCCGTTCATCTTCGAAGGCGCCCTGGTCGGCCTCATCGCGGCCCTTGCGGCGATCGGCCTGCTGGTCCTCGTGGCGGACCCTGTCTCGAGCTTCATGGCCGGGTTCTTCGAGGTCCTGCCGCTCCAGCTGGGGGCGGCCGGGCGCGACCTCGTGGTCCTGATCCTGGGCACCGGCGTCGGCCTCGGCGTCTTCGGGTCGTGGCTGTCGGTACGGAGCTACCTGGGTCGCTGACGGCTCCTGCCGGGCCCCGATCGGGCCCCGATCCGGCCGGGAGTCTCCGGCGAAGGGTCGGTGTACGCTGTCCCCCCGCGCCAGCCCGGCGCGACACGCAGGACACGCTCCCGGAGCCGACGCGATGACCGAATACGACCCCAGCCCCTCGGCATCCGGGCTCCCGCCAGCGACGGCCGCAGACACGGCTGCGGGCGCTGCCCCCGCCGACCTGATCCCCGCGGTCGGCCAGCCGGCCTCGGCAGCAGCCGCGGCACTTCCGCTCCCGGCTGGGCTGACTCCCGGTGCTGTGCCGCTGACCGCGGACGACGCTCAGGATCCGGCGACACGGCCGGCGGTCGTCGCGCGACGGCGCACGCTCGCGCTTCCGCTCGCCCTCCTGGCGGCTGCCGTCCTCGGCGGCGCCGCGCTCTTCGTCGCCGGCTTCTCGCTCGGCAGCAGCAGCTTCCTCCACCCCGGAACTCCGGCCAACGAGGCCGCCATGTTCCAGCCGTTCTGGGACACGTGGGACTCGATCACCAACGCATACGTCGGGCCCTACGACCGGCAGGCGCTCGTCAATGGCGCGATCGACGGCATGATCAAGGCGCTGGGTGACCCGTTCTCGGGCTACATGAGCCCCCAGGATCTCCAGAAGGCCCGCGAGAGCCTGAACGGCCAGTTCGAGGGCATCGGCGCCGAGGTGTCGGCGCGTTCGACGAACGGCGGCAGCAGTTGCTCGCCGTTCGGCCCGACCTGCCGGATGACCGTCACCCGGCCGATTCCCGGCTCCCCGGCCGAGAAGGCTGGCCTCCAGGCGGGCGACGTCATCACGGCGATCGACGGCACGGCCGTCGATGGTCTCACGCTCGACGCCGCCATTGCCAAGGTGCGTGGGCCGAAAGGCACGACCGTCACCCTGACGCTGCTGCGGGGCGGCCCCGGGGCGGGCACTCCGGTGGACCTCGCGATCGTGCGCGACACGATCTCGCAGCCGCAGGTGTCCACTCGAGAACTGCCCGGTGGCGGAGCCTACATCAAGCTCAGTGCGTTCTCCGACCCGGCCGCCGTGGAATTCTCGGCAGCCGTCAAGGCGGCTGTCGCTCGGGGCGCGACCTCGATCGTCGTCGACCTCCGGGACAACGGGGGTGGCTACATCACGGCCGCCAGAGCAATCGCCAGCCAGTTCCTGGCCAGCGGGCCAATCTTCTACGAGGTGGGCGCGAACGGCGACCGCATGCCGACGGACGTCGCGCCCGGCGGGGCGGCCACCGCTTCGTCGATCCACGTCGCCATCCTGGTCAACGGTGGGACCGCCTCCGCCTCGGAGATCGTGGCCGGGGCGCTGCAGGACACAGGACGCGCGATCCTCGTTGGCGCACAGACGTACGGCAAGGGGACGATCCAGGAGTGGATCGACCTGAGCCATGACCAGGGCGGCCGAACGGTGACGAGCGGCGGCTTCCGCCTGACCATCGCCAAGTGGCTGACGCCGAACGGCCGCTGGATCCACAAGAAGGGGCTCACGCCGAATGTCGTGGTGGCGCCGAATGCGCCGGATCCCGGCCCGACCGGGGATCCGTACATCGACGCCGCGCTGAAGGCGCTGGGGTCGACCGGAATGCAGCCTGGCGCGCTGGCGAAGGCAGCGTAGCGCGTAGCGGCGACCTGATCTTCCCGGATATCCACCGGGAGGATCCTCGGTGGTTCCAGCGATCGATTCCCGTGCCGCCACGGACTCGCCGAGCGGGATCCACGCTCGGCGAGCGACCCTTCCGCCGCCGCCAGTGCCCACGAACCTGCCCAACATCCCCGGAGCGGATATCTGGCGACTGACGGTGGCGAAGCGCCTCTCACGATGCTTCCCGTGGATGCCCGGCAACTCGCCGACCGACCGGAGACGCCGGTCCTCATCGCCGGCCGCGCGCCCCGGCGGCCCGCCCGCGCCCTCGACCGGGGCTCTTGCCAGAATCGCCGCCCTCCTGTACGGTTCGGACGATCGAAAGGAGGTGATGTGCAGTGACAGAGAGCAGTCCGCGTCGTTGCACCACCTCGGAGGCGGCCGTCTGACGGAAGCCACCCGAGAGTGGTGCTCGAAGCGAATTGAACGCCGGCCCTGACTGTGGGGCCGGCGTTCGTGCGTCCGAGGGCCGCCTACAATTTCGGCCGGACCGGCGCCTTTGGCCGAGCCGGATTCAGCCGAGCGGGCGGCGTCAGCGGTCGCAACCGGGGATCTTCCAGGGCGCCGGCCGGACCGGCCAACCCGGCCCACGAATCCTCCGCGGCGCGAGCGAAGGGAGCATGGCAACCATGGGCGAGGGGACCGTCGCCCTCAATCGAAAAGCACGCCACGAATTCTCCATCGAGGAGACGTTCGAGGCTGGCCTGGTCCTGACGGGCACCGAGATCAAGTCGATCCGGGCCGGCAAGGTCAACCTGCAGGACGCGTACGCGCGCATCGAGCGGAGCGAGGCGTGGCTGGTCGGCGCCCACATCGCGCCGTACGCCACCGGTAACCGCTGGAACCACGAGGCGAAGCGGTCGCGCAAGCTGCTCCTCCACCGCGACGAGATCGACGAATTGCTGGGCAAGACGAAGTCGAAGGGGCTGGTCCTGGTTCCGCTCCGCCTCTACATCGACGATCGGAGTCACGCCAAGATCGAGCTCGGCCTGGGCCGCGGCAAGCAGCTCCACGATCGCCGCCGCGACATCGCGGACCGCGAGGCGAAGCGGGAGATCGCGCGCGAGATGGCGGCAGCCGCGCGGGGGCGCTAGTCAGGCCTTTGCCGGGCTCCGCACGGCCGAGCGGTAGTCAGCCTTTGCCGGGCTCCGCACGGCCGACAGGCACCACGCCTTCAAGGCGCCGGGTCGTCGCGGCAAGGTAGGCGGGATCGATCTCGAAGCCGACGAAGCGCCGGCCGAGCTCGATCGCGGCGACCCCGGTCGAGCCGACGCCCATGAACGGGTCGAGCACCAGGTCGCCGGGCCTCGACGCCAGCTCCAGGAGGCGTCGCAGCACGGCCACCGGCTTCTGCGTGGGGTGCTTCGGGTCGCGCACCCGTTCGGCGCCCATGCAGATCGGCGATTCGATGAAGTTGTGCATGTCGCGCTGGCGCCCGAAGTTCCAGGTATGCCCGCGGTTCCACGCGCAGGCGATCAGTTCCACGGAGTTCAGGAAGCCCGCGCGGCGGAGCTTGGGCGGTGGGTTCGTCTTGTGCCAGGCGATGAACTGGAACGTGTCGAAGGCCGGGTCGAAGGCCGCGTGCCAGCGGCCCAGCAGGTTGTAGCTCGTGAACGCGAAGACGTTGCCCGTGGGTGCGAGCACGCGCCGGAACTCGTCGAGCCACTCGGCGGGCTCGAACGTGGCCTGGTCCCACGCCGCCACGTCGTTGTTGAAGTCGGCCCGCCAGTCCAGGCGGATGTTGCCGGTCGAGTAGCCGGCGAGGTTGTACGGCGGATCGGTGAGGATGAAGTCGACCGAATGGTCCGGGATGCCGCGGAGCAGCTCGCGGGCATCGCCCATTCGGACCCTCCATTCGGACCCTTCTGCCGTGATGCGCGTCGGTGCATCAGGCGGGGCGTCGGGCGCGGGGGGTCCTCCCGTGATGCGTATCGGTGCATCAGGCGGGGCGTCGGGCGCGGGGGGTGCCGGGGTGATGTGCGGAGGCGCATCAGGCGACGGGTGTCCTTCTCCGGGCACGAACCGCGCCGGCGTCCCCGCCCGCGGCGCCCCTGCCCGCGGCGCGCGCGGAAGGCTCATCGCTGGTTCTCGGGGATGAGGCGCTCGACGATCACGACGTCGAGCCAGCGGCCGTCGAGCTGGCCGTGTCGTTCGTATGTGCCGACCTCGCGGAAGCCGACCCTCCGCATCAGGCGAAGGCTGGCCTGGTTCGCGGCGAACACACGTGAGACGAGCTTCCAGAAGCCGGCGTCGCGCGCCGCGGCCACCAGCGCCTCCATCGCGATCCGGCCCACCCCGCGTCCGCGAGCGTCCGCGGCCACGTAGACGCCGAACTCGGCGATCCCCGCGTAGCACTCGCGCGGCCGATAGGTCGACGTCGAGGCGAAGGCGATCACCCGCCCATCTTCCTCGACGACCACGATCGGGTGGCGCCCGTCGAACCAGCCGCCAACGTCCTCGGCCGTGCGCAGGCGGGTCTCGAAGGTCGCCTGCCGTCCTTCGATCCCTTCGTTGTAGATGGTCGCGATCGCCGCGGCATCGTCGGCTGTCGCCGGCCGCGTCCGGAATCCAGGGTTGGTCATCGGCGCCGGCCGAACGTCGTCGAGGGCATGCCGGGATGGTAGCGGTGCACGCGACGCTGGGCGTGAGCGCCGGGGAGATCGACTGGAAGAGCACCGGGCCGCGGCGGCCGTGGCGACGAACCCCGCGCGCGAGCCCGGAGCGCCTAGCTGCCAGCGAGGTGGAGCACGTACCGTGGCGCCGCTGTCGTCGAGCCGCTGGCAGGCTCCACGGCGAACGTGGCGGCCTGCCGCGATGCCTGGAGCGAACCGGAGCTGCCCAGGTCGAACCAGACCATGGGCTGGCCCGTGTCGAACCTGACCCAGGAGACCAGGCGGCCATGGTCGGCGAACGCGACCACGAAGGCCTGGTTGCTGGAGCCGTCGCCGAACTTCGCCGCGCCCCCGAAGACCTGCGGGCCCTTGACGGCGGCCGTCCGCCCGTCCCAGACGTAGGCCGTGTCCCAGGTCGCGGTCACGATATCCGCAAGGCGAACGGTTCCGCCGGGGCCGGCCTGGCCGGCAGCTCGCACGATGCCGGTCTGGATCTCGGCCTGCGAATGCGGCGTCGAGTCGTACAGCATGGCCAGCACCGGCCCGAACGTGAGCACGGCGAGCAATGCGCCGGCAAGCGCCAGCGCAGCGACGGCGGCCGCGCCAAGCATCGCCCGCTTCGACATCCGTTCGAGCGTATCGGCGCCCGGGGCGCGGGTCCATGTGCCGTTGGGAATACGGCAGCCGGATCTTCCGAGCGAGAGTGCCGCCGCGTGCCGCCGCGTGCCGCCGCGCGTCGGCGCGCCGGGGGAGCGCGCGGCGCTGGACTCAGCTCGCCAGCGTCATCGCCCGGTCCGGGCGAAGCAGGAAGGGCGGGAGGTGGCCGGCCAGGTTGGAGAGCGGCAGCACGTCCGGATGCAGCTCGATCCCCAGGACGTTCGCCATGAACGCCCGGCGGGCTTCGACCCGCCGCCAGGCCTCCGGGTGGGCCGCGGCGAACGCCGCCCGAAGGGAAGCGTCGGCGAGAGCGATGCCGTCCTCGATGTTCGTCGTGAAGTGCGGCGTACCCGTCGCCGGGATGATGTCGACCTGGAAAGCCATCCCCGAGCGCAGCTCGATCGTCGAGCCGGCGGCGATCGGCGAGTTCACCCACTCGTCAAGCTGGATCTGGTGGCCCGGGTTCAGGAAGATGCCGAAGAACGGATCGCCGAGCCGTCGATCGATGATCTCGTGCAGGGCGCCGCCGACCTGGCCCACGTGGAGGGCCTCGTACCACGCCGCCACCGCTTCGAAATACGGCGCCACCAGGCGCTCGACGTAGTCCCCGATAGCGTCCGGGAGCTCGCCGGCATCCTCCGCGACGAAACCGGCCCGGCACGTGAGGCCGCCCCAGACGCCGTACGCAACCGTGAACGGATCACCGCGCTCGATGGGCCGGTCGCTCGGGCTGAGCAGCCCGAAACGCGCGCGCGGCCCGGCCGTCAGCATCGCGTGGCACGAGAGCGGCATGCCGTTCCAGCCGAGCAAGGCCACCGCCTCGCGCTCGCGCATCCCGGGCCGCAGGCCCCACAGCACGCGGCGCACGCCGTCCGAGACGTGACCGGCGGCGTGCTCGAGGGCAGCCAGCTGCTCGACCTCGTTGACCACTCGCAGGCCGTCGGCGGCGTCGATCAGCAGGCCCGTGGCGTTGACGACGGCACCGGTCGAGCCGACCAGCCGGCGCAGCTCGTCGACCAGGTACGACGGCACGTCCGTCTGTTCGGGTCGGGCGTACGTCTTCCAGCCGATCACGCCGACGCGGCTGCCGGGCGCCACGCCCTCCCCGGCCAGGATCGCCGCCAGCGGCCGGGAGCGGTCACGCGGCTGGCCCGGCAGGCTGAAGTCCTGGAAGCGCTCGGCACGCATCGGCAGGGGAGCGGCGGCCGCAACACCGAGGCATTCGTTGCCGGCCAGGATCGCCGGATCACCGCTCGGCCCGACGACCAGGAGGGCCTCCTCGAAGCGGGGGTCGAAGCCGGTCAAGTACGACAGGTTGGCGCTGTGCTCGCGATCGGCGTAGACGACCACGCGGTCGAACCCGCTCGCGTCCGCACGCTCGCGAAGCCGAGACATGCGCGAGACGTAGAGCGAGGCCGGCAGCTCTGGCCGCTCCTCGTCCGCCCCGAAGTCCGGAAGCTCGATCGTCCCCAGCCGAGCCCTGCGCATGGCCAACGCTCACCTGCTCGCGCGGGGCTCAGTGCCTGAACTGGCGAGCCCGCGGCGGTCACAGCGTAGCCTGCCGAAGGGGCCCGCGGGCGGGCGGCTGCGGCCGGGCGGCTGCGGCCGGGCGGCTGCGGCCGGGCGGCTGCGGCCGGGTCTCTGAGCCCGCGGCCGGGCGGCTGCGGCCGGCCCTTGTTCGGCCGTCGACTACAATGGACCAAGCCGGCCGTGGGCCGGCTCGAATGGGCGCTTCGGGCGATTTGCCGAGCGCCGGTTCGATCGGTGGGGATGCGTGGTCTCGACGGGGCCCTGCAGCCCGGGAACGCGAGCCGAGGATGCCGCTCTGGCCTCGTTAAAAGGCGGCAAAACGAAGTACCTGCCAACAAGCAGCCTGCTCTCGCCCTCGCCGCTTAGGCGGTAAGGTGAGCGTGGAAGCGGCCTCCTCCCCGTGGGCCGTGGAAGCGTCATTCAGCGGGGATGCAGCCCCGGCAAGCGCCGCGTAGCCGGGAGCGAAGCCCGATCTAGGGACACGCAGCTGGGCTGACAGCAACCCTGCCGATGGGGGTGCGCCAGCCGAGATCAATCATCGGACACGCTCGTAGTGGTTCCGGGTCACGGGTTTCGGACGGGGAGTTCGACTCTCCCCCATCTCCACCACCTGCTTTGGTCCGGGCTGCGCTGTGGCTGGCTGGCGGCAGGCTGCTCGCACAACAACCGCGATTGCCACTGCCATGCGGGCGCGCTCCGGTAGCATCCCGGCATGGAGAACGCCCCGGCCATTCTTGAGCTTGGGCTGCTGCTCCTGGCAGCAGTCGGCTTCGGCTGGGTCGCCCGCCGGATCGGGCTGCCGGCCGTCGTGGGCTACCTCGCCCTGGGCGTGGCGGTCTCGCCCTTCACGCCAGGCTTCGTCGCTGACCGTCACCAGGTCCAGCTGCTCGCGGACGTGGGCGTGATCCTCCTCCTGTTCGAGGTCGGGATCGAGGTCGACCTCCTGCGGCTGCGCCGGGAGCAACGGGCGCTGCTGTGGGCGGCGCCGCTGCAAGTCCTCGTGACGATGACGGCCTCGGCCGCCGCCGTCGTGGGATTCGGGATCGACGTCCTGGCGGCGGCCACCCTGGGCCTGTGCATCGCCCTCTCGTCGTCCGTCGTCATCGTCAACATCACGCGGAGCAACCGCCGAACGACCGATCGGCGCACCGAAGAGGCGCTGCTCGGTTGGAGCGTCGTGCAGGACGTCGTCGGCGTCGCCGTTGCCGCGGCTCTGCTCGCGACGGTCGACGCGGGTGCCCGACCCTTGCCAATCGCCCTGACCGGACTTGCCTTGTTCGTCCTCGGTTCGGCTGTCGTCGCATGGGCGCTCCCCCGCATCATCGCCAGGCTCAGCGAGCAGCACGACCTCCTGCTCATCGCGTCGGTGGCATCGGCCCTGGCCGTCGCCGGCACTGGATCCGTCGTGTTCGGGGTTCCGCTCGCCCTCGCGGCGTTCGTGGGAGGGCTCGCCATCACGGAGGGTCCGGCGGCCGTGGAGATCCGCCAGCGCCTGCTGCCGTTCCGCGACGTGTTCGCGGTGATGTTCTTCGTCGCCATCGGGATGCTCGTCGACCCCGCCGAGCTCGTTCGCGGTGTTGCGTGGCTGGGCCTGTTCCTCGTGCTGATCGTTGTGACGAAGGTCGGGGTGGCGTTCGTCGTGGCACGGCTCGCGTCGCTGAACGCGCGACCGCTGCAACTCGCCGTCGGCCTGGGTCAGGTCGGCGAGTTCAGCTTCGTGCTCGCGTCGATGCTGGTGGCCGCCGGCAGGATCAGCGGTTCGGTCTTCGTGGCGCTCGTCGCCGCCGTCGTGGTCTCGATCGCGGCGAGCGCGGTCGTCGTGCGCCTGGTTCCTGGATGGTCGCGCGGTTCGAGGCGCGGTTGAGCGTGTCCGAGCGGGGATCGATGCGCGTCGGGCGCGGCATCCGGCCGGCCGACGGCCCTCGCCTGCGCGCCGCCCGGAACCCGTCTAGGCCGTCGGACCGTCGGACGCCCGCACCTGGCGAATCGCCTCGGCCACGCCGCCGGTCCATGGGTCGCCGTGCCCGGGCAGCACGTATCGCGCGGGGAGATCCGCCAGCCGGTCCAGCGACGCCACCGCGGCCCCGGCATCGGCCGTGAACGGCGCCACCTGGGGGCCGCGTCGGCCTGTCGTCACGGCGTAGGTCGCGAGGGCGTCCCCGACGAACAGGGCCTCGAGCGACTCCACGTGCAGCGCGGCACTGCCGGGCGTGTGACCCGGCACCAGCACGACGCGTGGCGAGCCGGGCACGTCCAGGGTGGCTCCGTCGCCGAACGTGGAGACGGCGGTGAGGTGGGTCGTCCGCAGCCCACCGTGCAGCATGCTGTACCAGAGGAAGCCCAGCAGCGGCGCGATCCGCGTCCGTCCCATCCCTTTCGCCGGGTTCGGCACGGTTCCCTGGGCGAGGGCGGCGTCCGCCTCGTGGACGGAGACCGGCACGCCTCGTTCGCGGCGCAGGCGCTCCGCGAACCCGATGTGATCGGTGTGGCCATGGGTCAGGATCAGGGCCCTGACGTCGGCGACCGAGCGGCCCATCGCGGCGAGCTCGCGGGGGAGGTCGCCGTAGTAGCCGGGCACGCCCGCGTCGATGATCGTGACCGCGCCCGCCTCTTCCACGAGGTAGGCGTTGATCATGCTGTTGGTGCCGACGCGGTGGATCGATGGCGCGATCTGCATGCAGGCGAATCCTCCTGCGACCTTGAGACTCCGCACAGGCGAGACGGCCGGGCGCCCCTCGGGGCAAGCCGGCCGGGCCTCCGCGCCGTGGATGGTACGGTCTGCGCTCAGTCTTCGCCGCTGACGAGTCCGCCGGCGGCACCCGATCGTATGGGCTCGTATCCGCCGCGCGACACCGCGCTGCTCCTCGAGGTCATGCCGAGCACCATGGACGAGATCCCGGAGCTGGAGCCGGTCCTGCCGAGACGGGGAGGGCCGCGGCGGCGCGTCGTCGCACTCGTGGTCGGACTCCTGCTCCTGGCCGGCGGAGCCGCCCTCGTTGCCGGTGGCACGTTCCATGCCGGACCCGGACCCATCGCTCCGGCGCGGCCCGACCGGATCGCGATCGTCGACGCGTCGGGCGGGCTCGCCACGATCGCGGCCGACGGCACCGACCGCCGCTCGTACCCCGTCCCGGGCCTGGTCGCCCTGTTTCCGGACTGGTCGCCGGATGGCACCCACGTCGCCGTCGTCGCGGCGAACGAGACCGGGGGCGCCGTGGTGGTGGCGAACGATCGTGCGGCCGGGCCCCCGGCCCCGCCGACGACCGTGTTCCGGAGCGCGCTGGGCCCGATCTACGCGTCCTGGTCGCCGAACGGCGACCGGCTGGGCGTCCTGACCAACGAGACGAACGGCCTCGCCCTGCGAATCGTTCGCCCGGACGGCACCGGCGCGGCGCCGATCGTGAGCCAGGGCCAGCCGCTGTACTGGGACTGGGTCGACGGCACGCGCCTGCTGGTCCACGTCGGAGGCAATGACCCCGGCGCGTTCCTTGGGGAAGTGGGCGTGGACGCCAGTCGCGGCGCGGCGCTGACGACCTCGGTCGGCCCGTTCCAGTCGCCGGCCATCTCCGCCGGTGGGCGCTACCGCGCCTTCGTCGCCGGCGGGACCGGCGGCCCGGCCGTCGTCGTCGAGGCGAGCAACGGTTCCGGACGACACGAAGCGGCCGTCCAGGGTCCCAGCGCCTTCGAGTGGAGTCCACGCGCCGACGTGCTCGCCTACATCGAGCCGAACCAGGCCGACCTGCCGATCGGGGCCCTGCGAACCATCGACGCTTCGACCGGGGTGACCCGCCGGGTCCTGGACGGGGTGGTCCTGGCGTACGAGTGGTCGCCGGACGGCCGCACGATCGCGGCCATCCGGGTTGTTCCGGCCAGCACCCCGGCGACGGGGCAGCGCGCCATCCCGACTGCCGGGGTTCGGCTGGTGGCCACCGGCTCGATCGCGCTCGAGCTGACCTTCGTCGACGTGGCCGGCGCTGCCATCCGGTCGCAGACTGCCGATCAGCCTGCCCGACGTGATGCTGACCCAGTTCATCCCGTACTTCGACCAGTACGCACGCAGCCACCGGCTCTGGTCACCGGGCAGCGACGCGGTCGTCCTGCCGCTCGTCGACGACGCCGGGGCCTCGCACATCACGATCGTCCCGGCGGACGGCTCGGCGCCGCGGCGCGTGGCCGACGGCGTGGCCGCGTTCTGGAGCCCGTAGGCGCGGCTGGCTCGCAGGACCGGGTCGGCTGAGCACGCCACTCGGCCTCCGGGACGGCCCGCGCCGAGAACCGATGGCTGCCCCCGATCGTAGGGATTCGCAGCCGGCCCGAGTGGCCCGGAAGGAGCGAGATGAGTCCTGTTCGCCTGGTTGTCGTGGCGGTGCTGTTGCTGTTGGGCCTGGTCTGGATCGGCCAGGGCCTGGGCTGGATCGGCGGCAGCTTCATGAGCTCCCAGCCTTTCTGGGCTGCCGTCGGGGCGGTCGTCGTGGTCGCCGCCGGCGTCATCGCCTGGCGCGGCCGGCGGGTCAGCTCGGCGTCATAGCCATCCCCGGTGTCGACGGCGTGGCACGCGACGGCGTGGCGCGACGGCGTGGCGCGCGACGGGGCAGGACGCGATGGCGTGGCGCCGGCGACGCTAGCGGCGCCCCTGGCGAAGCGCGACGCAGCACCCGGTCGCGGGGTCGGCGGGCTCTGCCGTTACGGCCGGAAACCCCTCGGCGAGGCCCTCCAGCAGGGCGAGGTTCATCGCGCAGATCACCGCGCGATGCGTCCGTGCGACGCCCTCGAACGGGCAGTTGAGCAGGTGGATCACGGTCGGCTCCGCCCGGTCCTCGCGGGGCTCGAAGCCCTGGGCGCGAAGGGTCTCCCGCAACCGCTGATGCCCGTCCGGAGCCGCGCCCTGGTCCGACGCGCCCGAGCCTTGCTCCGCGGCCAGCGAGCGGCCCGATGCGCGCGCCGCTTCGACGAGCGCCTTCCTGGTCGCGGGACCCGCACCCTCGAATCCGGCCGCGAGAACCCGGGCCGCCCACTCGTAGCGGCGCGGCGGCAGGGACACCTCGAGGGCAGTGCCGGCGCGCCGGTACAGCTTGGCCGGGCGGCCGGCACCAGGGCCACGGCGCCCGTTCGTGCGCCGGAACTCGGTCGCCAGCAGTCCGCCGGCGACCAGTCGATCGAGGTGGAAGGCGGCCAGGGGCCGACCGATCCCCAGCGCACCGGCGGCCTCGTCGCGGCCGACCGACTCGTCGCGCCCGATCACGAATTCGTAGAGGGCCCGGCGCGTCGGCTCCGCCAGGATGCCAAGGACGGCGATCGGATCGTCAGTGGCGGTCACTTCACCCATGGTGCAACTCTACTGTAAGCGGTGACTGGTGTTAGGGATTGACAGGACGCTCGGGGCATTGTATCAATAACGGCGACTCATCCTAGAGTCGCGTGACGCAGCCGGACGGCATGCGGGTCCGCTCGAACAACGGCCGAACGCGGGCAATGGCCTCGTCATCGAACGCGTCCAGACCGGCGTCCGGATGGAGCGTCGAATGGTCAAGGTGCTCAAGGCCCTCGCCGAGTACCACGACCTTTCGCTGGGAGACCTCCTGGAGGGGATCGTCCTGCATGCCTTCGAAGGCCGCTCGCCGTTCTCCGGAAGCTCGCTTGAAACGGTTGCGACGCTCAAGGCGGTCTATGGCATGACCTACGGCGTCGAGGCTTCCCATCGCCTCACCGACGACGTCGGGGGCGTGGAGGCCGCGGCCACGATCGGCGCCGCCCGCGGGGCCGACCTCGCCGGCATCGCCGCCACGCGCCGCGACCCTGGCGAACCTGCCTCATGAACGGCTCCAGTGGCGCTCGTCACGCCGCCCGCAGCCACCGCATCCGCCTGGGGGTCGACGCGGCCACGGCGTTCCCGCTGTTCGAACCGATCGGCGAGGGCCGGTGGGCCGCGGACTGGCGGCCGACGTTCGCCTGGCCGGCGGACGGCGAGGCCTGCGTCGGCGGCACGTTCCTGACCGACCACGTTGACCACGAAGCCGTCTGGGTGATCGCCGACTACGATCCGCCGAACCGGATCGTGTACGTCGCCGTCGCGCCCGGCGTCCGGGCCAGCCGCATCGAGGTCCGGTGCCATGCCGACGGATCCGCCGGCACGGACGTCGACGTCCGCTACGACGTGACGTCGCTCTCACCGGCCGGTGATTTCCGCCTCGAAGGACTCGAGGAGCCTGCCTTCAGCGCCATGATCGAGCACTGGCTGGTCGCGATCGAGCGCAGCCTCGCCGGCCAGGGGCCGACGCACCACGTCTGAATGCCGTCGGGCGGCTCGGTAGGGAGCTCGACCGGCGCCTGCGTTCGACGGCGACAATGCGCGCTCGTGGCCCTACCATGGGTGGGCATCGGCAGCGTCCCACTGCCCGCAAGGATCCGAGCATGGCAGGCCGAACTCCGCGCACGTCCCGGCCGGCGCGCTCCGCCGCGAGCGCGATGAGCGCCGTGAGCACGCACCCCGCCCTGGACGCCAGCCCGATGGCCGTGCTCGGCGTCGCTCCTGACGGGACCATCGCCTACGCGAACCCGCAGGTCGAGCGGACGTTCGGCTGGAAACCGCGCGGGCTGATCGGGCTCCCGATCGAGACGCTGATCCCGGAGCGACTCACCGTCCAGCACCTGGCCCACCGCCGATCGTTCATGGAGCGTCCTCTCGCCCGGCCGATGGGCATCGGCCTGGACCTCGCCGGCCGGCGCCGGGACGGGTCGGAGTTCCCGGTCGAGATCAGCCTGGCGCCCGTCGCCACGCCCGACGGTGTCTTCACGCATGTCACGGTCATCGACATCACGGCCCGCAAGAGCCTCGAGGGCCAGCTCCTCCAGGCGCAGAAGATGGAGTCGATCGGCCGGCTCGCAGGTGGCATCGCCCACGACTTCAACAACATGCTGTTCGCCATTCGCGGCCACGCGGCGATCCTTCGCGACGACCTGGACCCGGACGCGGCGCGCCCGCCCGACATGGCGGCGGTGCGGCGGAGCGTGGAAGCCATCGAGACGGCCGCGGAGCGGGCGGCGGCGCTGACGGGTCAGCTCCTCGCCTTCAGCCGCCAGCAGGTGGTGCAGCCGGTGGCCCTCGATCTGCGCCAGGCCATCACCAGCCTGGAGCCGCTTCTCCAGCGCCTGATCGGGGCGGACGTCCGCCTGGTCCTCCAGCTCGATGGGGCGACCGGCGACGTGCGAGCCGACCGGAGCCAGATCGACCAGGTGCTGGTGAACCTCGTCGTCAACGCCCGCGACGCGATGCCGGGCGGCGGCACGATCGCGATCGAGACCGGGAACGTCGCCTTCGACGAACCGTACGCCGTCGAGCACTTCGAGGTCACGCCGGGCGAGTACGTGATGCTGGCGGTCAGCGACACCGGGATCGGCATGGACCGCGAGACCCGGATCCACGTGTTCGAACCGTTCTTCACGACCAAGGAGCCCGGCAAGGGGACGGGGCTGGGGCTGGCCACGATCTACGGCATCGTCCGCCAGGCCGGTGGGCACATCTGGCTGTACTCGGAGCCCGGCCGCGGCACGAAGTTCAAGCTCTACTTCCCGCGCCTGGCCGTGCCCGCCCGCGAGGTCGCGAGCGAACCGCCGGTCGTGGTCGTCGATTCGGGCACGGTCCTGCTCGTCGAGGACGAGCCGGCCGTGCGCGACCTCACCCAGCTCGTGCTGGAGCGCGCCGGCTTCCGCGTGCTCCTGCCCGCCGAATTCGGCGGAGGCCCTGGCGATGGTGGAGCCGGGCGGGCCGGCCATCGACGTCCTGGTCACGGACATGGTCATGCCGGGCGTCTCGGGACGAGACCTGGCCCTTCGCGCGATGGCAGCCCGGCCGGAGACCGCGATCGTGCTGCTCTCCGGCTACAGCGCCGACCACGCGCAGATCGCCGACCTGATCAGCCGCGGCGTCGCGTTCGCCAGCAAGCCGCTCTCCGGCAGGGAGCTCCTGCAGGTCGTTGACGAGGCGCGCCGCCAGCGGGCGTCCCCTCGCTAGGACACCGGGGCCGGCCGGGCAGGAAGCCTCATGCCGGCCGTCCGGGCAGCCCGACATCGCGCTGGGCCGGCGCGTCCGCGCCGTCACCCGAACCGCCGGCGGTCGCGTAACCGCTGCGAAAGGCTGCCCGGCCAAGACTGGCGGCCATGACGACCCGCACCTTTACCCCGGCGGCCACGTCGCGACTGCGTGCCTTCTCATGGCCCCTGCCGCCCATGGCGGTTCGCCAGGTGCTGGCCTTCGCCGCGATCGGGGCGGTCAGCACCGCGGCGTACGTCGCCCTCTACGCGCTCCTGCGGGAGGCCGTCCCGGCGACGGCAGCGAACGGCGCGGCGCTGGTCGCCACGGCGATCGGCAACACGGCCGCCAACCGCCGCCTCACGTTCCGGGTCCAGGGCCGGCATCGGCTCGCCCGTGATCACGCGGCCGGCCTGATCGCCCTCGGCATCGCCCTCGCCATCACGTCAGCGTCGCTGGCCGTGCTGGGCCGGGCCGCCCCCGGGGCCGCACGCGAGGCGGAGCTGGCGGTCCTCGTCGGCGCGAATGGCGTCGCGACGCTCGTTCGGTTCCTCCTGCTGCGCCGGGCACTGGGTCGCGGCCCGATGCGGCGGCGCACCGAAGTCGAACGCCTCGAGCCTGCCGCCGCCCTCCCGGCGGCGGCCCGGAGCCCGGCCATGACCCAACCCTCCAGGCTCGAAGGAACCCCCCGATGACCGCCATTCCCCACGACGCACCGGGTGCGGAGCGTCCGCAGCTGGCTCGCACCCGTGCACTGCCGCGTCTTCGCGCCCTCGAGCTGGGCTGGGAGCTGGCGGCTTTCGCCGGCGTGACCACCCTGGCGGCCGTGGCGTACCTCTGGAATCTCGCCGTGAGCGGCTACGCCAACACCTACTACGCGGCGGCCGCACTGGCCGCGTCGAAGAGCTGGTCCGCGTTCTTCTTCGGATCCTTCGATGCCGCCAACTTCATCACCGTCGACAAGCCGCCGGCGTCCGTCTGGCTGATGGGCCTGTCCGTGCGGATCTTCGGCCTGAGCTCGTGGAGCGTGCTCCTGCCCCAGGCTCTGTGCGGAATCCTGACCGTCGCGCTCCTGTTCGTCGCCGTGCGCCGGAGCTTCGGAACGCTCGCGGCCACGGTGGCCGGCCTGGTCATGGCCGTGACGCCGGCAGCGGTCCTGATCTTCCGCTTCAACAACCCGGACGCACTGCTGACGCTCCTGCTCGTGGCCGCGGCCTACGGCCTGTTGCGCTCTCTCGATCGCGGCAGCCTGCGCTGGACAGCCGCGGCGGCCGCGTGCGTGGGTTTCGCCTTCCTGACCAAGTACCTCCAGGCATACCTGGTGCTGCCAGGCTTCGCCCTCGTCTACCTCTTCGCCGCCGACGCATCGCTGCGGCGGCGCGTCCTGGGCCTGGGCCTCGCCCTGGCCACGGTCCTGGCCACGAGCGGCTGGTGGGTCGCGATCGTGGAGCTGATCCCGGCAGGCAGCCGGCCCTTCATCGGCGGGAGCACGACGGGATCCGTCCTCGATCTCATCTTCGGCTACGACGGGCTGGGCCGGATCTTCGGCAACGCGGGGCCCGGTGGCGGTGCGGCCGGCGCCGGAGCCGGTTTCGGCGGCGAGGCGGGGCCGTTCCGGCTGTTCAACGACCAGTTCTTCGGCCAGGTCGCGTGGTTCATCCCGCTCGCGATCGCGGGACTGGCGCTGGGACTGTGGCTGCGTCGCCAGGCCCCGCGGACAGACCGGCGACTCGCCGGGTACCTCCTGTGGGGCAGCTGGTTCGTGGTGACCGCGGCCGTCTTCTCGTACATGTCCGGCATCGTCCACTCCTACTACGCGGTGGCGCTTGCTCCCGCCGTGGCGGCCCTGGCGGGCGCCGCCGTCGCGGAGCTCTGGCACCTGCGCGGCCGGTCCGTGGCCGCGGCGGCGCTCCTCGGTGGCGGGCTGCTCGCCGTTGCCGCATGGGGTGCCTGGCTGCTGGCCCGGACGCCGGACTTCGCCCCGTTGGTGGCGCCGGTGGCGGTGGCCCTGGCGGGTGTGGCCGCGGCTGGCCTGGTCACCGCGGTCGCAGTGCGGCACCGCGCCATGGGCGAGCGCCTCGCCCGCGTCGCGCTCGCCGCCGGGCTGGTGGCGACCCTGATGGCCCCGGGCGCGTACGCACTCGCGACGGTGGGGACGGCCTATGGCGGCGGCGATCCTCACCCCGGGCCCGGTGCGGCCTCCACGCAGGGTGGCTTCGGCGGCGTCCCCGGCGGTCCCGGCGGCGGGGCCGCGGCAGGACTCGGCGGCTTCGGCGGCGTCCCCGGCGGTGGCCCGACGACCGGCAGCGGAGCGGGCGGTTTCGGGGCCGGAGGTGCCTCCGCAGATTCGGCACTGGTCGCCTACCTGGTCGCCAACCGCGGCACGGCAACCTGGATCGTCGCCGCCGATGGCTCGATGTCGGCCGGGCCGATCGAGCTCGCCAGCGGCCTGCCGGTCATGGCGATGGGCGGCTTCACGGGCTCCGACCCGACGCCCACCCTGGCCCAGCTCAAGAGCGCCATCGCCGCCGGGCAGCTCCGGTTCGTCCTCGTCGGCAGCCAGGGCGGGTTCGGGGGCCCGGGCGGCGGCACGACCTCGTCGGAGCGGACGGCGTGGGTGACCAGCGCCTGCACGATCGTCTCGATCGACGGATCGACGTCGAGCGGCCTCTACGACTGCGCCGGGGCGTCCTGATCGGGAGGGTTGGGGTCGACGCCGGCCGGCGTCGAGCGTCCCCGGGCCGAATCCCGGATGTGGATCGCCGGGCCGCCCGGGTTGCGCGGCCGAGGCGACGCGACCCGTCGCCGGGCCGGATCCGGGTCGGTATCATGGGCCGGCGGCTGCGGCCGAGGGTGCGACCGCGGCTGAGGTCGTGCACTGGAGGAGGCCTCGGTGGCCCTCGACTTCGACTCGTTCGACGTCCTCACGTTCGACTGCTACGGCACGCTCATCGACTGGGAGGCCGGGCTGGCGGCTGCGTTGCGGGCCGCGCTCGCTCCACGCGGCGTCGACGTCGACGACGAGCGGCTCCTGGAGCTGTATGCCCGTCACGAGGCGCAGCTGGAGGCCGGCCCGTACCTGCGCTACCGCGACGTCCTGGCCCGCTCCCTCGAGGCAATCGCGGCCGACCTCGGGGTCGCACCCACGGAGGCGGAGCTCGCCACGTTCGGGGCCTCGGTCGGCGCCTGGCCGGCGTTCCCGGACTCCCCGGCGGCCCTGGCTCGCCTGAAGGATCGCTATCGGTTGGGCGTGATCACCAACTCCGATGATGATCTGTTCGCTCTGTCGAACCGTCGGCTGGGGGTGACATTCGACTGGGTCATCACCGCCCAGCAGGCCGGCGGGTACAAGCCGCGGCTCGCCAACTTCGAGCTGGCGTTCGAGCGGATCGGATCACCCCGGAACCGCATCCTCCACGTCGCCCAGAGCCTGTTCCACGACCACGTCCCGGCAAAGCAGCTGGGCCTGCGGACGGCCTGGATCAACCGGCGCCACGGGCGGACCGGCTCCGGGGCGACGCCGGCTGCGGTCGCCACGCCGGACGTCGAGGCGCCGGACCTGGCGAGCTTCGCCGAGCTCGCCCTCGGGTAGCTGGGTCCGCGGCGGGGGACGGTACCGCGGGCTCGGCATCCCGGCCGCCGTGGCCGGGTCAGCGGCGTTGTGGCTCGTCCGGCGGCGCGCTCACGAGCAGCAGGTCGACGCCGGGAAGGGCATCGGCCAGGCGCACCACGAGGGACGGGCGGCGCAGGCGGTCCAGGCGGCCCGCCGGCCGGTGAGGAACGACGACGCGAGTGATGCTCCGGCTCCGGATCAGGGCGATCGCCTCCTTGAGTGCGTCCGGGCCGCCGACGCGCACGACCTCGGCGCCCAGGTCCACCGCCTGCTCCGTGGCGTTGCGCGTGGAGACGGTCTGGTGCCAGTCGGAGCCCGACGGCGCGGGCTCGACCACGATCGCCACCAGGCCCGCGCGGAGCGCGCTCGCCAGCGCTGCGGCCCGGCGCACCGCGGCAGCCGAGCCGGGGCTCCCGTCGGCCAGGACCGCGACCCGGTCGCGGACCTGGGCCAGCGCACCTTGCTCGCGGACGCCGGACTCCTCGAGCTGGTCCTCGACCCGGCGGGCCACGACCCGGAGCGACAGCTCGCGGAGCGCGGTGAGGTTGCCCTCGGTGAAGAAGCGATCGAGCGCGATGTCGGCGCGGTCGGCTGGATACACGTTGCCGTGGCGCATGCGCTGGCGGAGCGCGTGCGGGCTCATGTCGACGAGCTCGATCTCGTCGGCCGTCGCCAGGGTCTCGTCGGGCAGGCGCTCGCGGACCGGGGCCCCGGTGATGGTCTCCACGGCCGACGCCATCGACTCGAGGTGCTGGATGTTCAGCGTCGAGACGACGTGGATCCCGGCGGCCCGGATCTGCTCCACGTCCTCGTGGCGCTTCTCGTGGGAGGCGCCCGGGACGTTGGAGTGGGCCAGCTCGTCGATGAGCGCGACCGTGGGCCGACGAGCCAGCACCGCGTCGACGTCCATCTCCTCGACGGTCACGCCGCGATGCTCGACGTGCAGCCGGGGCAGGACCTCCAGGCCGTCCAGCAGGGCGGCCGTCCGGGGTCTTCCGTGCGTCTCCACGAACCCGACCACGACGTCCGTGCCGCGGTCGAGCCGGCGGTGGCCCTCCTCCAGCATCCGGAACGTCTTGCCGACGCCCGGGGCCATGCCGAGGTACACCCGCAGGCGCCCCCGTCCGCTGACATCGGAGGCGCCGATCCGGGCGAGCATCTCCTCGGCCGTCGGCCGGACGTCGAACGCGTCGCGCTCGTGGTGCTCGCTCATCCGGGCCCTCGCGTCAGCCCACGCTGGCGGCTCACTTCAGGAGGCCGTCCAGGTCCAGGTTCACGAGCAGGACGTTGACCCGCGCCTCCCCGAGGAAGCCCAGGAGCGGCTGCTGCGTGTGGCGGGCGATGACCGCCCGGACGGCGTCCTGCGTCAGCCGGCGAGCCGTCGCGATTCGGGCGACCTGGTACTCGGCCGCGGCGGGGCTGATCTCCGGGTCCAGCCCGGACGCCGATGTCGTCACGAGGTCCGCCGGGACCGGGGCGTTGCCGTTGGCCGCGCGGAGCTGGTCGACGGTCGCCGTGACGCGATCGATGAGCGCCTTGCTGGTCGGCCCCAGGTTCGACCCGGCCGAGCCGTTGGCGTCGTAGCCGTTCGGGTTGTCGGACGTGACGCCGGCCGCGGACGGTCGACCCCAGAGGTACTTCGGGTCGTTGAAGAACTGGCCGATGAGGCTGGAGCCGACCGTCTTCCCATTGACGACGATCATGGATCCGTTGGCCTGGTTCGGGAAGGCCACCTGGGCGATGGCGGTCACCGCGGCCGGATAGGCCACACCGGTGATGAAGGTCAGGGCCAGCAGGAGGGCGAACGCCGGGTAGAGCTGGCGCCGCAGGAACGTGCGCATTCGGATCGGTCCTCAGGCGAGGTGGAGCGCGGTCACCAGCAGGTCGATCGCCTTGATTCCCAGGAAGGGGGCGATGATCCCGCCAAGGCCGTAGATCAGGAGGTTCCGCTGGAGCAGGACGCTTGCGGGCGCGGCCCGGAAGCTGACCCCGCGCAGGGCCAGCGGAATGAGGGCCACGATGATCAGCGCGTTGAAGATCACCGCCGACAGGATCGCGCTCTGCGGCGTGGCCAGTCCCATGATGTTGAGGGCGCCAAGCTCCGGGTAGACCACCACGAACATGGCCGGCAGGATCGCGAAGTACTTGGCCACGTCGTTGGCGATCGAGAACGTCGTGATCGAGCCGCGAGTGATCAGGAGCTGCTTGCCGATCGCGATCACCTCGAGCAGCTTGGTCGGATCCGAGTCGAGGTCGACCATGTTGGCCGCCTCCTTGGCCGCCGAGGTCCCGCTGTTCATGGCCAGGCCGACATCCGCCTGGGCGAGGGCCGGCGCGTCGTTCGTGCCGTCCCCGGTCATCGCCACCAGGTGGCCCTCGGCCTGCTCCTCGCGGATGAAGCGGATCTTGTCCTCGGGCTTGGCCTGGGCGATGAAGTCGTCCACGCCGGCCTCGCGCGCGATCGTGGCGGCGGTGCGCGGGTTGTCGCCCGTGACCATGACCGTCCGGATGCCCATCCGCCGGAACTCGGCGAACCGCTCGACGAGGCCTTCCTTGACGGTGTCCTTGAGCTCGATGAGGCCCACCACGCGGCCGTCGTCGCGGATCGCGAGGGGCGTGGCTCCGAGATCGGCGAGATGGTCCGAAGCCTCCAGGATCTCCTTCGGCATCGAGCCGTTGAGGTCCTGGCCGATGGCGTCGACCGCGCCCTTGAGGACGATGACGCCGGAGGTCAGCTTCGAGCCGCTCGTGCGGGTCTCCGCGCGGAACGGGATCTCCTCGGCGATGGTCGCCGCCAGGCTCGTGTAGCCCGGCTCGTCCTGGGTCCCGGCCGGCCCGCCCAGCGCGGCCAGGCGCTGGCGGGCGAGGGTCGACGATGGACCGGCCCTCGGGCGTCTCGTCGCGGATGGACGCGACCAGCGCGGCCGTCAAGGCCGCGGTCTCGTCCACGCCTGGCGCGGCCGTGATGGAGGCGGCGAGGCGGTTGCCGTACGTGATCGTCCCGGTCTTGTCGAGCAGGATGACGTCCACGTCGCCGGACGCCTCGACGGCACGGCCGCTCATGGCCAGCACGTTGAAGCGGGCGACCCGGTCCATGCCGGCGATGCCGATCGCGGAGAGCAGCCCGCCGATGGTCGTGGGGATCAGGCAGCACGAGCAGCGCCACGAGCGCGACGGTGTCGACGGACCGCTCCGGCGTACTGGCCGAACGGGCGAAGCGTGACGACGGCCAGCAGGAACACGATCGTCAGGCCGGCCAGCAGGATCGCCAGCGCGATCTCGTTGGGCGTGCGCTGCCGCTTGGCGCCCTCGACGAGGGCGATCATGCG
Organism: uncultured Chloroflexia bacterium; assembly: GCA_963821595.1. Classification (GTDB taxonomy): domain Bacteria; phylum Chloroflexota; class Limnocylindria; order Limnocylindrales; family CSP1-4; genus CTSoil-043. The sequence goes on from CAWGEL010000019.1 coordinate 74,537, forward strand.
GTCGAGGAACGTCTCGCCCGGATCGGCCGTGATGCGAATGGTGAGCGTGTCGCTGGTCAGCGTCGTGCCACCGGTCACGCTGCTGCGGATGTCCGTGCCCGGCTCCTTCAGGACCGGGGCCGACTCGCCCGTGATCGCCGACTCGTTGACGAACGCGACGCCCTCGATGACGTCGCCGTCGCCCGGGATGATCTCGCCCTCGCGAACCACGACGATGTCGTCGCGCCGCAGCTCGGACGAGCCGACCTCCTCGAGCGACCCGTCGGCCGAGCGCCGGTGCGCCGTCGTGACCGATCGGGTCCGCCGGAGGCTGGCCGCCTGGGCGCGGCCGCGGGCCTCGGCGATCGCCTCCGCGTACGTGGCGAACAGCACGGTGAACCACAGCCAGGCGGCGATCTGGACCTGGAAGCCGAGGCCGCCGATCCTGCCCTGCGCCTGCGCGCCGGTCGCGGTTGCCGATCGCGATGAGCGTCACCAGCACCGCCGTGACCTCGACCACGAACATGACCGGGATTCCGGATCAGGTACTGCGGATGGAGCTTGCGGATCGACTGCGGGAGGGCGGCCCGCAGCAGCTTCGGGTCGAAGATCCCGCGCGGGCCGGGGGCGCCGGCGGGGGCGCCGCCTGAGGGAGCGGCAGCGCCCCGGCCGAAGCGCTGGAACCGGCGCGTGCCGCGGGAGAGGTCGATCGAGCGCAGGAGGGCCATCTCAGAAGACCTTTCCGGCGTTCTGGAGGAGCTGCTCGACGATCGGCCCCAGCGACAGGGCCGGGAAGAACGTGAGCGCGCCGACGATCACGATCACGCCGATGACGAGCACGCTGAACAGCGCGCCGGTCGTCGGGAACGTGCCGAGGGACGCGGCGACTCGCCGCTTGCCGGCCATCGATCCGGCCAGGGCCAGGATCGGCACGATCATCCCGTAGCGCCCGATGAGCATGGCGAACCCGCCCGTGATGTTGTAGAAGGGCGTGTTCCCGGAGAGGCCGGCGAAGGCCGAGCCGTTGTTGCCGGTCTGGCTGGAGTACGCGTAGAGGATCTCGCTGAAGCCGTGCGGGCCCGGCGTTGAGCGGCCCGGCCAGGCCCTGGGTCGTGACCGTGGCGAGGGCGGTGAAGCCGAGGATGCTGGCGCCCAGGACGAGGACGGTGACCATGGCCATCTTCATCTCGTAGGCCTCGACCTTCTTGCCCAGGTACTCGGGCGTGCGGCCCACCATGAGCCCGGCGATGAAGACGGACAGGATCGCGCCGATCACGAGCATCCCGTAGAGGCCCGCGCCGATGCCGCCGGGCGTGATCTCGCCCAGCTCGATGTTGAAGAGGGGGACCAGGCCGGCGATCGGCTGGTAGCTGTCGTGCCAGCTGATGACCGCGCCGGTGCTGGTGCTCGTCGTGATCGAGGCGAAGAGCGCCCCGACGCCCGAGCCGAACCGCGTCTCGTTGCCCTCCATGCTGCCGAGGGCCTGGTCCACGGTCGAAGGGAACAGCGGGTTGCCGGCGGTCTGCGTTGTGCATCGCGAGACGGCGCCGACGAGGAAGACGCCGCCATCGCGCCGAAGATCGCCCAGCCCTGGCGCTGGTCTGCCGGCGTAGCGCCCGAACGTGTAGGTCAGCGAGAACGTGATGGCGAACATCGCGACCATCTCGACGAAGTTCGTGAGCGGCGTCGGGTTCTCGAACGGGTGGGCCGAGTTCGCGTTGAGGAACCCGCCGCCGTTGTTGCCGAGCTCCTTGATGATCTCCTGCGAGGCGATCGGGCCGAGGGCGATGGTCTGCTGGGCGCCCTGCAGCGTCGTCGCGGTCGCCGGCGCGTTGAGCGTCTGGGGCACGCCCTGCCAGACGAGGAAGACGGCGACGACGATCGAGATCGGCAGCAGGATGTAGAGGACGCCGCGCGTCAGGTCCACCCAGTAGTTGCCGAGGGTCTTCGCGCTGCGCCGGGTCAGGCCGCGGACCAGGGCGATCGCCACGGCCAGGCCGGTGGCGGCCGAGGTGAAGTTGCGGACCGCCAGGATGAGCATCTGGCTCAGGTAGCTGACGCCGGTCTCGCCGGAGTAGTTCTGCCAGTTCGTGTTGGTCTCGAAGCTGACCGACGTGTTGAAGGCGAGGTCGGGGGACTGCGGCGTGGCGCCGTTCGGGTTGAGGGGCAGCGAATCCTGGATGCGCAGGACGACGTAGCCGACGACGATCGCCACCAGGGCCATCGCCAGGACCGAAACCGTGTAGGCCTTCCAGTCCTGCTCGGCCGTCTCGTCGACGCCGCGAGACGCGGTAGACCGACGCGCTCGACCGGCCGCAGGACCGGGCTCAGGAAGGTGCGCTCGCCCTCCATGACCCGGTGGATATACGTCCCCAGGATCGGGCGTGATCATCAGGATCACCCCGCACGAAGACGACCAGGGTGATGAAGTCGCCGGTGGGCACGGCTAGAAGTCCTCGGGCCGCAGGAGGGCCCACAGCAGGTACACGAAGACGAGCGCGGCGGCGATCCCGGCCGAGGAGGTCAAGGACGTTCATCCGCGCACCCGGTCCACCAGGACCAGCAGGCCGGCGAAGAAGCCCACGCAGACGACGGCGATGAGCAGGATCGTCAGGTCGGTCATTCACCGTTCTCCAACATGGGCTCGCGCCCGCTGCCTGCGGCAGTCGGGTCGTCTCCACCCGCAGGGCCGGCGCCAGGAATCGGTCGCACACCTCCAGCAGGGTCTCCAGGGCAAAGGGTTTCGGCAGGTAGCCGGCGACCCGCAGCTCCCGCAGTCGCCGGTGGCTGACCCCGATCGCGCTGACGACGACCACCGGCGGCGCGCCGTCATCGGCCAGGGGACCGGCGCGGAGCAGGTCCCAGCCCGTGGCGCCGGGCAGGTTCAGGTCCAGCAGGACGAGCGACGGGCGGAACCCCCTGCCGAGCATCGTGCCCGCCTCCTCGGCGCTTCCCGCCTCCACGACCGGGTGGCCATGGGCACGAAGGCTTCGGGACAGCACGGTACGCAGGGGCACGTCGTCCTCGACGAAGAGGATCGGGTCAGGCGTCGCGACGGACGGATCCGTCGACATCCACCGACTCCACGACCAGGTCGGGATTGCCGTCGCCCAGCGGCCAGATCTCGGTGATCCGGACGCCGCGCCGGGCCGCGATGCGGCGAGCCTCGCCACCCAGCATCGACGACATCCGGAGCCCGCCCAGGCTCACCCGCGACGCGAGCCCCGTCGCCACGAGCTCGACCGCCGCGCGGACCGAGTTGAGTTCCCGTTCGATGGACGCCTCGGCCGCGCGCTGCAGGTCGGAGGGCACGGAAAGCGTTCGCATGCCCGTAGCCTGCGATCGGGCGCCAAGAGGAACCCGGGCACCCGGCGCGTCGGCCGCCTCAAGGACCTGTCAAGTCGTCCTCGAGCCGATCGGGGCCCAGGATGGTTGAGAGCTCCCCGACCCGGTAGCCCACGCCCGGCTCGGTCACGATGAGGCCGCGCAGCTCGTCCGCGGGATCGAGGGCCGCGAGCTTGCGGCGGAGCTGGCTCACGTGCACGTGGAGGTAGTGGCGCTCCTCCTGGTACGCCTGGCCCCAGACCGCGCGGAGAAGCCGGCCGTGGGTTACCAGCCGGCCCGGGTGGGCGAGGAGGACGCGGAGGATCTCGAACTCGCGGGGCGTCAGCGAGGCCGGCTGGCCGCCCACCGTCACCGTGTGGCGCGTCGCGTCGAGCACCAGCGGGCCGGCGTGAACCACGCCGTCTGGCTCGGCAGCCGGGCCGCCGGCGCGGCGCAGGACTGCCCGGAGGCGCGCATGAAGCTCACCCAGGGCGAACGGCTTGGTGACGTAGTCGTCCGCGCCGAGCTCGAGCGCCTCGATCTTCGTCGCCTCCTCCCCGCGGGCCGAGAGGATGACGATCGGCGTCGCCGCCTCGCGGCGCATGAGCCGGACGAGGCGAAGGCCGTCCGTGTCCGGCAGGCCCAGGTCCAGGAGGACGACGTCGGGCCGCCGGAGTGACCAGCGCTCGAGCGCCGTCCGACCGTCCGGCGCCAGGTCCACGCGGCAGCCGCGCGCGGCCAGGTCTCGCGCGAGCGAGGCGCGGGTCCCTTCGTCATCTTCGACCACCAGGACCGTCGGGCCCTCAGCGTCGGCTCGCCCGGCGCCGAACGAGGCGGCGCGGGGTTCATGGACGACCCTCGGCAGTCGCGGGCGCGTTCGCGGCCTCCTCGGGCACGGTGCCTGCCGGATCGGGCGGCGGCTCGGGCCGTGAGGATCCCTCGGAGGAAGGCTCGCCATCCCTCGCCGCTGCTGCCGGCAGCGTCACGTCGATTGCCAGTCCGCCGAGATCGCCGATCCGCGCCTCGACCGTCCCGCCCATCGCCTCCACGAGGCCGCGGACCACGGCGAGGCCGACGCCGGTCCCGCTGCGCGAGCCGGCCGAGCGCCGGGGCACGCGGAAGAACTTGTCGAAGAGCCTGGGAAGCGCGACGGCCGGCACGCCGGGTCCGCTGTCCTCGATCGTCAGCACGACCGTCCCCCGGTCGCTCGCCGGCGCGGGACCAGACTCGGACGCGCGCGCCGGCGTCCGCGTACTTGGTCACGTTCTCCAGGAGGTTCGTCAGGATCTGGTCGAACAGGGCGGGATCGACGTCGACCGGCGGCGCAGCGTCGAGGTCGATCCGATGCTCCGGGTCGCCAGGCGACGGCGAAGCCGGTCGAACGCCGTCTCGACGAGGTCCGCCAGGTCGTAGGGGTCGAGGTCGACGCGGAGCGCGCCGGCCTCGATCCGGCTCAGGTCGAGCAGGTTGGTCACGACGCGATTGAGGTGCTCGGCCTCCCGATCGATCATCTCCGCGTCGGCGAACCGATCCTCGGCGGGGAGGTCCAGCGGCGGTCCATCAGGCTGCCCGCCGCGGCACGGATGGACGCCAGCGGCGTCCGCAGGTCGTGCGAAACGCTCTCCAGGAGGGCCGTCTTGAGCTGGTCGCTGCGACGGGCGATCTCCGCCTCCTGGGCCTCCCGGGCGAGGCGGTCCTGCTCGAGGGCCTGGCCGATCTGGTCCGCGGCCGCCGCGATCAGCCGGGTTTCCGTCCGGTCGGGCCGGCCGCCCTCGCGCGGGATGAGCACGTTCAGCGCGCCGACGGCGCGGCCGCCCACCTCCATGCCGACCCGGTGGACGACCGCCTCCGCCCCGTCCGCCGCGTCCGCCGCGTCCGCCGCGAGGCCACGCTCGGCTCTCCCCGCGAGGGGTGTGTTGACCCGGGCCGCCGCCCCGCCGCGCCCGGTGTGGATCGCGACCCATTCGGCCGGCGCATCGCCGGGCGTCCGCCGGAGCACGTACTGCGTCCGCGGCGCCGGTCGCGGCGAGGCTCCGTCCGTGTCGGTGACCACATGGCGTGCCCCCGTCGCGTCCAGCACCTCCACCCACGAGCGGGCGGCCCGGGTTTCCTCGAGGAGGGCGGCGGCGATCTGCGGCAGCGCGTCGAGCGTCGAGGAGCGAGTGGCCAGCTCGCGGATGACATTGAAGAGGGCACGGGCCTCCCGCTCCCGCCTGCGGGCGGTGAGCGTCTGGCTCCGCTGGAGGACGGCGAGCTGGCCCACGAGCACGCCCACGAAGACGAGGAGCACGAGCGTCACCCACTCGCCGGGCTCGCTGATCGTGAACGTGAACCGAGGTTCGGTGAAGAAGAAGTCGTAGAGCAGGAACGCCCCGATCGACGCGGTGACCGCGCCGGGCGCGCCGGCGACGAGGGCGGTGACGGCCACCGCGACGACGTAGATCGCCGACGCGTTCGGAACGCGCAGCCATGACTCCGCCGCCCAGACCGCTGCCGTGGCCGTCGCCAGGGCGAGCGTCACCGTCGCCAGGCCGCGAAGGATCGCCCGGGGCGAGAGGTTGCGCCGCATCGCCACAGGCTACGACACGCCCATCTCGGTCGCGGCCGCTCCGACGGGCTGTTCCGTGGCTGTGTGGTCCGCGACGGTCGCGTCCGCCGCCCGGCCATGGCGACCGGCCGGCCCGACGGCCGACACGGCGAGCAGGGCACGGCAGGACGCTCGGGACGTCGCGTGAGGCCCCGGCACCGCATGACGACTGAAGCCGCGGCGGACTTGCCGAGGAGGTGGCGAATCCGGGCGTCACCCCCGCTTCAGACAACCCCGCCGGCAGCCGGCGGAGGGCGAACGCCGCGGGGGTCAGTCGCTCAGGGGGCGGCGGGAGTGGGGGTCGGCGGCGCCGGCGTGGGCGTGGCCTTCGGCGCGGGCGTGGCCTTCGGCGCCGCGGTCGTGGCCTTCCGGCCGATGAGGATCAGGCCGTTCACGCGCGCGTAGTTCGAGTAGTACGTCTCGCGATGGATGACCTTGCCGCTGGCGTCGGTGACGGTACGGGTGACCCAGACCTCCATGCCCGTGGTGGGGAACTCGGCCTGCTCCCGGGTGCCCGGCGGGAGGCTCGTGGTGTACTGGACGACGGTCGGGCCGGGCGTCCGGATGTTCTTGACGATCGGCTTGGTGAAGCTGGTGTGGCGGCCGGTGGGGATGCTGTAGAGCGTGAACCGGACCGTGCCGGGGACCGCGTACGAGCGGATCAGGATCGGGTACGGCGTGTCGTTGCGGAAGGACATCGTCTCGGCACCGGTGTCCGTCTTGAGGACGGTCGCATCAAGGCCGAGCGGGTAGCGGTTGATGTAGTAGAAGTGGGCGTGGCGGGAGAGGATCTGGAGGCCGGCTCGCGCGGCTGCGTTGAACATCGTCGTCGATGCCGAGCAGATGCCCCCACCCAGGGCCCCAGTGTGCTCGCTGTGGCCGTTGATGATGGCCCCGCCCATCTTGTAGCCCCTGGCGGTGCTGACCTCGCCGATCGCCTTCCAGAAGTCGAAGACGCCCCCGGGCGGGATGACCATGCCGTTGACGGCCCGGGCGGGGATGGTGATGTTGGCGCTGAAGCCGTTGGCGACGCCGACGGGGTAGTACGTGGTCCAGGACGAGATCGCCGTCATGAGCGGGGCGGCCTTCTGGGCCTGCTCCGTCGTGAGCTTGGGATTCGTGCTGGTGACGGCCATGGCGACGGCGGGCGAAGGCGACGGGGCGTCGGCGGCGGCCCGGGCCTCGACGGCCTGGGCGACGACGGCTGCCGTTGCGTTCACGTCCATCGCCCGGCCGGTCTTGCCCGCGGTGACCCCGACCACCTTGTTGTTCTTGCCGATGAGGAACAATGCCTCGACGGGCGCTCGCACCACCTTCTTGGCGAGCGCGGTGAGGGACGCGACCGGGGCACTCGGCGACACGACGGCGACGTACTGCCCGCCAGGCATCGACGCGAACGAGATCCACGTCCGAACCGTCGCGGCGGGGATCTTCCAGTTCTCCTTTCCCTCGGTCAGCACGACGTCGCCGACCATCCTCTGGGCCATGGCCACGGCATCGGCGGCATCGGCATCGGCGACGGCCGGCTGCGTCGTCGTGAGTCTGGCGGTCACCGTGACGGTGTCGGGGGCGGTCGCGTCGGCGAGCTGCGTCTCGATCTGCGTCGCGATGTCGGCCTCGTCCACCTCGAGCCCGGTGGCCGAGGCTGTCGTTGCGAACCCGGTGGCCGTGGCCGCGGCAGTGGCGTTCACGGGGGCCTTGGCCAGCGGGCCGACCGCCTTCGCGATTGCCGCGGTGACCGCGGACGGGTCGAGCACGATGCGCGGCCCGAGGGCGGTCCCGCCGACCAGGGTGCGCACGCCTTCGGCAACGCCGGCGACGCCGTCGGTTGCCCGGCCGATGGCCATGGCCTGGTCGACGAGTGCTGCGACGTCGGCCTTCCGCCCGAGGGCCGAGTACGGGATGGACACCGTCTGGCTGCCGGCCACGATCCTGACCGTGCCCTGGCCGTAGTGCGCGAGGGCCTCCGTCAGCCGGGCCTCGGCCGCGGCCGGATCCAGCCCGGCGAGATCGACGCCGTCGACGCTGACACCGGGGTAGATGCGATCCTGGTACCGGTCCTGGTAGGCGAAGATGGCACCCGCGCCCACTGCGCCGGTGAGGACGAAGCCGGCGATCGTGGCGAAGATCAACCGTCCGAACGGGAAGCGGCGTCGCGGAGCCGTGGGCATCGTCATCACCGGGAGCTGAGGGCGGATATCACCGGAGCCGGAATTTAGCAGGCCTGCGCAAGCATGCACGCGCTCGCGGCTCGAGGCGCCTGGCGGTGGGTGTGACGGCCGGCACCACCACCGCGTGACGCGGCGGAGGCGCGTCCGGGCATCCGCGCATCGATCGGGCGCGGGCCGTCAGGCCCGCGGCACCAGCACGACTCGCCGGTTGGGCTCCTCGCCGATCGACTGCGTGCCCACGCCGGGATGGTCGCGCAGCGCCAGGTGGATCCAGCGGCGCTCGAGCGCGGGCATCGGCTCCAGCTGGAGCATCTTCCCCGTCTCGGCGACGCGGGCGGCGGCCCGGGTGGCGATCTCGCGAAGCTGGCGCTCGCGACGACCGCGGTAGCCCTCGACGTCCACGAGGACGCGGGTCCACTCGCCCATCTCGCGCGACAGCATGAGGTTGACGAGGTGCTGGAGCGCGGACAGTCGCTCGCCCTTGCGCCCGATCAGGGCGCCGAGCGCGTCATGCTCCTCGTCATTGCGGCCGACGACGTTGAGCCGGTTCGTCTCGCCGTGCTCGACGGCCACTTCCGCGTCAAAGCCCATGAGGTCCATGAGCCGTTCCAGGAGGGCCTTGCCGGCGGCGAGCGCCTCCGGGGACGCCTCGGCCGCCTGCAGCTCCTCGCGCTCGCGAGCGAGCGACCGGGCCGCCTGCACCATCTCCACCTCGGAGGACGAGACGGAGGTGCCGCCGACGGGCGCATGGGCGCGCCGGTCGTCGCGGCGCGGCCCCGGCTCCGCGGGTCGTCCGCCGCGTTCCGGGCGCCGCTCGGCCGGGCGTTCGGCGGTTCGCTCGACCTGGGCCGGGCGGTCCGTGGCAACAGGGGGCGGCCCTGCGGGCCTGGGCGCGCGAGCGGGGCGGCGCACCGGCGCGGTCGTCCCGGCGGGGCGGGCGGTCGTCCCGGCGGGGCGGGCGATCATCCCGGCGCGGGGGGCGATCGTCGCGCCATGCGCGCTCCTGGACCGGCTGGATCGGCACTGCCTCGGCGGCCTCTCGCTTGGGCGCCGCCCCGCCCAGGACGGAGCGTGGGGCGGCGAGGACGCGGGCAGGCTCGGCGCCCATGCCCAGCACGCCACGGCTGCCGGGGGTCAGGATCTCGAAGTCGAGGCCGTCCAGGCCGACGCCGAACTCTTCCCGGGCCTGGCGGAGGGCTTCCTCGACGGACTTGCCGGTGAACTCGCGGTACTCACTCATGCTCAGCGTCTTCTCCCTCGGCGGCCTTGCCGCCCTCGTTCACGAGGCCGCACCGTGGCGGCCGCTGAGGCGGCCCGGTCGATCGGCTTGCGCTCGGTCGTGCGGGGCTGGGTCCGGGCCGACGGAGGCTGGCCGGCCGCGGATGGCGGTTGCGTCCGGAGCGGGCCGACGTCAACCGGGAAGCGGGGGGTGTGGTCGCGGGCGAATCCAGGTGACCAGCCGAAGAGCGGGAACAGCGATCCCCAACCCACGATCAGGTACTGCTGGACGATGCCGAAGATCGTCGTGACGATCCAGTAGATGAAGAGGCCGGCCGGCAGGAAGCCGCCGTAGACCAGCGAGATGAGCGGCAGGAACAGGACGAGCTGGCGCTGCATCTTCGAGTTCTGGTCGCTGTAGTCGCTGGTCGCGGGCGGCATCGTCATCCGGCTCTGGACCAGCTGGAGGACGGACGCGATGGCGGCCAGGATGCTGAACCAGCTGAGCAGCGGGATGTCCGGGAAGAGCACGGCCTTGGTGGACACGTCGAGGTGCCCCAGCCACGGCACCACCGTGTCGATGCAGGGCTTGTAGAGGTTGGCCACCTGCCCCGGGACGTCCACCCCGTTGACGCACGTGTAGTCGACCAGCTTGGTCCCGAAGAACGAGAACATCGCCGTCGGGTTCGGGTTCTGCAGCCCGTTGCTGATGACCGAGTAGATGATGAACAGGAGCGGCAGCTGCAGGACCATCGGGAGACAGCCCGAGGCGGGATTGACGCCGCGCTCCTTGTACAGCTCCATCTGGGCCTGCGAGAACCGGGCGCGGTCGCCCTTGTAGCGCTTCTGCAGCTCCTTGAGCTCCGGCTGGAGCAGCTGCATCCGCCGGGTCGACACGATCTGCTTGCGGAAGAGGGGGATCAGGAGGGCCCGGATCAGGATGGTGGCGATGACGATCGCCACCAGGATGTCGCCGGTGAGCTTGTCCAGCCAGACGAGACCGATGAACAGGAGCTGGAAGATGGGGTTGAACAGCCAGGCCAGGAGGCTGACCGGGTCGGCGCCCGGACTGGCCGGGACGAGCGGCGGGTGGGGCGCGGCCGTGGCGACGGCGCCCGAGCTGGCGGCCGGGCCGATCGGTGACGCCGAGCAGGCCGCCAGGAGCACGGCGACGCCCACGATCGCGAGGGCCGGGAGCACGCGCTCACGGGCGAACCGACGGTCGAACACGAGCGATGGCCTCATCTAGCGGACCGGGTCGTAGCCGCCCGGGTGCCACGGGTGGCAGCGGGAGATTCGCTTCGCGCCCATCCAGCTGCCCCGCAGGAGGCCGTACTTCTGGATTGCCTGCTCCGTGTAGTGGGAGCAGGTCGGGTAGTAGCGGCAGCTGGACGGAAGCCACGCGAAGACGGCGCGGTAGCATCGGATGAGCCCGATCCCGATCCGCTTCACGTGAGCGTCGATCCTCCCAGGGCTCCTCCCCGCCGGAGGACCCGCTCCAGCGCCTGGACGAGCGTGACATGGCCGGCGGTCACCAGTCCCGGCCGGGCGATGATGAGAACGTCCCAGCCCGGCTGGAACGAGGGCGCCATCACCCTGAGTGCCTCCCGGAGCCGGCGCCTGGCCCGGTTGCGGACCACCGCTCCCCCGAGAGCCCGGCTCGTCGCGATGCCGAACCGAGTCTCGATGAGGCCGTTCCGGCAGAACCGCGCGGCCAGGATCGGGTGGGACCGAGTGGTCCCGGACGCCTGGAGCGCCGCGAAGTCCGCCGGTCGGGTGAGCATCACGAGCCGCACGTGCGGACGGCCCGCCTCCGGATTCAGACGGTCAGCCGCTTCCGCCCGCGCGCCCGGCGCGCTGCGAGCACACGGCGGCCCCCGGGGGTCTTCATCCGGGCGCGGAAGCCGTGCTCCTTGGCGCGATGCCGCTTCTTCGGCTGGTACGTCTGCTTCATCGAGTGTTGTGATCCTCAACCTTCCGGCCTCCGGGGTCTGGCATTCCTGCCCCAAGAGGCACGCAAACGCGCTGGCGCACGAAGGCGCAAGCGCGTCAACGCCTGAGGATTATAGGAACCGGCGGAATCGAGTGTCAAACGCACGCCCGGCAGGCGCACGCCCGGCCGGCCGTCGCGGGTGGCCCCCGGCTGTGCCGGGCAGACACAGGTGCGGCGCAGCACCAGTGCTCAGTGCGTGATCCCCCGGCCGCTGCGCAACCGCCCGCGGCCAGGAGGCGCGGTCGACCGGAACGTGGAGTCACGACAAATCGTGGGATCCGACGTGACCGGCACGCTCACGGCACCTGCCCTCGACCAGGATCCCTGGCAGCGCGCGATCGGCGGCGGCAACCCTGGCCGACGTCACCGAAACCGACGGGGATCCAACAAGTCGCGCCGCTAGATCGCTCCCCCGACGATCAGGCGGCGGAACCGGAGCGTGGCGATGGCCAGCATCCCCGCCGCGAAGCCGAGGAGCACGGCGACGTCCGGCACGACCTGCCCGATGCCGGGACCGTCGAGCAGGAGCTTGTGGAACGCGTCCATCGCCCAGGCGTGCGGCGTGATACGGGACAGCGTCCGCATGATGTCCGGGAAGACCTCCGGCGGCACCATCGTCCCGCCGAGCAGGCCGAAGATCATGCCCATCGCCGGGCCGATGGCCGAGACCTGGTTGTCGTTGGCGGCGAACGTGCCGACCAGCATTGCCGCGCCGGTGGAGACCAGGGCAAAGGCGACGATGATCGCGGCCGTCGCGGCAGGATCGACCCAGTCGACGCCGAAGAGGAGGGAGGACGCGGCGACGATGAAGACGCCCTGGAACAGCGCGAAGCCCAGGCGCCCCAGGGCCTCGCCGAGGATGATCGAGCCGGCGCTCGTCGGCGTGGCGAACTCCCGGCGGGAGATGCCGAGCCGCCGCGTCGAGACCAGGATGGAAGCGCCGGTGAGCGAGGTCAGGAACATGAACAGGATGACCTGGCTCTCGGCGCCCTGGGCATAGCCGTTGGGGTTCGACGACACCGCGTCCACGGACTCGACGGTGACGGTGACGCCGGCGACGGCGGCCCTCTCGTTCCGGGCGAGCGGCGAGGGCCCGGTCGAACGACATGCCGGCCTCGCCAGCCGTGAAGCGCGCCGCGAAGACCAGGGCGTCCTGCGCGGCGACGGCCCGGCCTCGACGGCCGTGCGGACCGTGGAAGCGGTCGACGTGGCCTGGGCGACGTACTGCACGGTCGCGGAGGACCCGCCGCGGATGGCCGCGCCATAGCCATTCGGGATCAGGAGGCCGAATTCGACGTAGCCGCGCTCGACGGCATCCCGCAGGTCGGCCTCCGAGCCGTAGCGGCGGACTTCGAGGCGGATGTCGGTCGTGCCGATGCCGGACGACGAGGTCCGCGGACAGCGCGCTGCCGTCGAGGTCCGCCACGCCGATCCGGGCTGAGCCCATGCCGCCGTACGTCATGCCGAGCACGACGATCAGGATCATGGGCAGGACGAGGATGAAGAACAGGCCCATGCGGTCGCGGAGCGTGCGCAGGATGCTGACCCGGGCGATGGCGAGCGCCTTCATGCCGGCACCAGCGAGCGGCGGGCGCGCGCGAGGCCGATGGCGCCGGTCACGGCGCCCATCGCGACCAGCACGAGCACGGACGGCAGGATGTCGCCGAGGTTCGCGCCCGGGAGCGCGAGCGAGTCGATCGCGCGCAGGAACCAGGCGTGGGGCGTGACCAGGGCGATACGGGTCAGGATCTCGGGCGCCTGGCTGAGCGGGATGAAGACGCCGCCGACCGCCGCCATGCAGAGGGCCACGATCGCGTTGAGGCCGCCCGCCTGCTCCACGGTCCGGGCCAGCGTGGCGACGAGGGCGGAGATCCCCGTCGCCGCGATGACCGCGGCGCCGATGAGGAGCGCGACGAGTGGCGGCGGCCCCCAGGTCGCGTGCCCCACGAGCGTCGTGGCGAGCACGAGCACGGTCATCGCCAGGGCGCCGAGGGCGAGACCCGCGAGCGCCCCGCCGATGATCACGGACGACGGCCGGATGGGCGCGGCGAGGAGCCGGTTCAGCGTTCCGACATGGCGCTCGCCGAGGACTGCAAGGGCTCCGTACTGGGTCGCGAAGAAGACGAACATGATCGCCATCGCCGCGGCGTAGAACGTCGCCAGGGACGCCTGGCGCTTGCCCGCAGTGTCATCCGTGACCGCGATCGGGCCACCGGCTGCACGGCCGCCGGCGATCGCGGCGACCGTGGCCGCGTCGGCGGTGGGTGCCGCGCGCCGCGGCGACGCGTGGCGACCGTGAGCTGGACGGCGCCCACCTGGTCCGCGTAGCGGGTCACGGCGGCGCGGGCGATCTCGCCTGGCGATGGGGCTGGCGCCGCCGAGGATGGTGATCGTGGCGGGCCGCCCGGACTGCACGGCCGCGCGTGAAGCCGCCCGGGATCACGATGCCTGCGTCCGCGGTCCCGCCGTGATCTCGTCGCGGGCCGCCGCCTCGGTCGCGGGCTCGCGGATGTCGATGATCCCGTCGGCGACGAGGCCGCCGAGGACGTCCCGGGTCAGCGGCTGCGAGAGCGCACCGCGGTCGAGGTCGACGACCGCAAACGTCTCGTGGATGTTCTGGTTGAAGTCCGGGATGATCGCCGCGAAGGCGAGCGCAAGTCCGAGCGGCGTCAGGACCGCGAAGATGATCGCCGACCGGTCCCGCAGGCGCTGGCGGAGGATGCGGGCGGCGATGACGAGCGCGGTGCGCATCGAGGCGTCCTCCCTGTCAGTCCCGCAGCGCCGGCCCGTCAGGTGGAGGAAGACCGCCTCCAGATCGGGCTCGATGACCTCGACCGATCGGATCGATGCGCCGTGATCGGCGATCGCCTCGAGGAGCCTCGGCAGCAGCTTGCGGGCCTCGACGACCAGGAGGTCGATGGCGCCGTCGCGCGGCGTTGCCTCCCGGACGCCCGGGATCGCGCGGGCGGCCTCGGCCGCCGCCGCGAACGTCGCCCGGGCCGAGAGGGCGACGCGATCGAGGCCGCCGACGAGGGCGACCAGCTCGCGCCGGGTTCCCTCGGCGATGATCTTCCCCTCGTCGATGATGCCGACCCGGGTCGCAGAGCCGCTCGGCCTCCTCCATGTAGTGCGTCGTATAGAGGATGCCCATGCCCTGGTCGCTGAGCTGCTCGACGCTGGCCAGGATGGCGTTCCGGCTCTGCGGGTCGACACCGACGGTCGGCTCGTCGAGGACCAGCAGGCGGGGCCGGTGGAGCAGGCCCACGCCGATGTTGAGGCGGCGCTTCATCCCGCCGGAGAACTGCTCGGTCCGTTCCTTCGCCCGGTCCGCGAGGTCGACGACCGCGAGCACCTCGTCGACCCGACGGGCGAGCTCGCGGCCGCCCAGCCCGTACAGCCGCCCGAAGAACGTGAGGTTCTCGCGGGCGCTGAGGTCCGGGTAGATCGCGAGGTCCTGGGGCACGTAGCCGATCGCGCCCTTGAGCGCCGTTCGAGAGGGGTCCAGGGGCTGCCCGGCGAGCAGCACCTCGCCGGCGTCGCGGCCGAGGATCCCGCAGACCATCGAGATCGTCGTCGTCTTCCCGGCGCCGTTCGGACCGAGCAGGCCGTAGGTCTCGCCCGGCGCGATCTCGAAGCCGACGCCGTCGACCGCCTGGCGCTCGCCGAAGCGCTTTCGCAGCCCCGAGCAGCGGAGGATGGGGGTGGTCGCCGCGACTGGCGGAGCGGTGAACGTGGAGACGGCGTCAGCGGCCGCCGTGCCCCCGGCTGCGGGGAGCGAACCAGGTGGATGCGTGGCAGGGGCCGACATCGCGTTCTTGTTCCGCCTCCCTAGCGTGCGTCGCCTGCCGGC
>CAWGEL010000020.1:0-33954 GCA_963821595.1 uncultured Chloroflexia bacterium
CGCGCACGTCGTCCGCGGTCCGGCCGGGGAACGTCGTGCGGCCCAGGCCGATTGCGGCGGCCTCGTGAGCGTCGCTGTTGCCGATCACGGGCAGGCCGGTCTCACGCGGCGAACCGCACGACGCGCCCGTGCGCGCGCCCGAAGGTCGTCGGATTGAACGCCTCGATCGCGTCCGGCCGGGCCATCGCGTCGCCCGAGTCCAGCAGCCGCCGCAGCGTCCACGCCTGGGCGCAGAGCGGGTACGGAAAGAGTGGATGGGCGGGGATGGCCAGCCCGCCCTGCTCGTGGACCTCGCCGATCGTCGTGCGCATGGACCGCCACGGCCGCACGCGCTCCTCGAGGAACAGCGCCAGGAGGTGGCCTTCGCGGGTCGTGATCTCCTCCCCGACCACCACCTCGACGCGATACCCGCGGGCCCGCGCAAGCTCGCGCCCGGCCACCGCGGCGTCGATCCGCTCGTGGTCCGCGATCGCGATCACGTCGAGCTCGCCGGCCGCCTCCACGAGCTCGATGATGCGCTCGACGCCATCCGTCCCGTCGGACGCCATCGTGTGG
Source organism: uncultured Chloroflexia bacterium (assembly GCA_963821595.1). Classification (GTDB taxonomy): domain Bacteria; phylum Chloroflexota; class Limnocylindria; order Limnocylindrales; family CSP1-4; genus CTSoil-043. Next base: position 556 of record CAWGEL010000020.1, read on the forward strand.
ATGTGGAGGTCGGCGCGGCCGCCGGACGCGGCCGAGCCGGGCTCCGAACGGTGCGTCGCCTTGCGGCCGCTCATGGCGCCGGCGCCTCGGCAGGGCCTGCGGCAGCTTCGGTCGGGCCGGAGCCGGCCGCGCCTCGGGCGGCGCGGGCCGCGGGCCGCGCCGCGGCCGCCAGGTCGGGCCAGATCGGGAAGAACACGCTCCACCACTGCTCCGGCGCGTCGCCGATGAGGTCCTCGAAGGCGCGGGCCTCGGCGGCGAGCAGCGCCTCGACCCGGGCGCGCCGCGGCCCCGGCGGAGGCGTCGGCAGGGTGATGAGGCGTCCTCGATAGCGGCCGCCGATACGACGCGCGGCGGCGACGTGGACCGGGACGCCGGCTTCGATGGCGAGCAGCGCGGGCCCGATGGGAAGGGGGGCCGGATGCCCGAACAGCACCGTCGACAGGCCGCCACCGGCGATGTCGCGATCGGCCACGATGCCGACGTTCTCGCCCCGGGCAAGGGCGGCGCGGAGCTCGCGCCGGGCAGCCTCGAGCCGGACGAGCCTGACCCCGCCGGCGGCCCTGGCCGACTCCATGAAGGCCTGGACCCCCGGATCGCCGAGGCGCTCCATCGGCGCCGTCACCGGCGTGGGGCTGCGGTCGGTCATCACGTGGCTGACGACCTCCATCGACCCGAAGTGGAGGGTCGCGTACACGGCGGGCGCCGCGCCGAGAGCGGCATCCACTTCGGCCGGGTTCTCGATCTCCAGCAGCCGTCGCCAATCGCGCTCCATGGCCCGGGCCCGGAGCAGCTCCAGGTAGGTCCTGACGGCGTGCCGGTACGCGGAGCGGACCAGGCGCTCCAGCACGCGCCGATCCGTCGCCGCGGCGCGTGCGGGAGCTGAACCCGTGCCCCGTTCGGCCAGCGCCTGGGCCACGCGCTCGAGGTTCTTCCGCGCGAGCGCCGCGCGCCCCGGCGTGAGCCGGTACCAGAGCTCACCGACGACGTCGGCGATGGCCGCGGCCGCGCCGGCCGGGAGCCGCGTCGCCACGGCCGACAGGCCGCGGAGCAGGCCGAAGCGCAGGCGCGAGCCGGCCCCGCCCCGGCGCTCGCCCCCCGACGCCTCGGCGGGCGAGGTCACGAGTCGGCCGTCGCCATGGCCGCGCCGCCGGCCGGGTCGTCGGCGATCCCGCCGGCGGCCTCGACGGCGACACCCTTGACCCCGCGCGGGTCAGCGATCGCCGCGCCGGGCCCCTCCGCCGAGGCAGCTGTGCGCGTCGCGGCACCGCTCGCCGTCGTGGCACCGGCCGCCGTCGCGGCACCGGCCGCCGTCGCGGCACCGGCCGCCGTCGCGGCCAGCCGCTGCCGCACGGCCGGGTCGGCGGGCCACATCGGCTTGAAGACGCACCACTGCTCCGGCGCTATCCGGATGCCGTCGCTGACCGCGTCGGCGATGGCCTGCGTTGCCTGCTGGATGTCGGCCGGGTCGCTCGAGCGCACGTGGATCGGCTCGAAGACGCGGCCATCGAACGTCCCGTCGGGGCGGCGGATCACCCAGAAGGGCACGATCGGGGCGCCTGTCTTGGCGGCCAGCACGGCCGGACCGCCGGGGAACGTGGTCCACTCTCCCAGGAAGCGTACCGGGACGTCCTCCGCGCGGTAGCCCCAGTCGACGAGCAGCCCAAGGATCTCCCCGGCCCGCAGTACCCGGAACACGCCGCGCAGGTTGCGCCAGCCGACGATCTCCACGCCCCAGCTGTGGCGCTCGGCGGCCAGCTCGTCGTAGAGCTCGTCGTACGCGGTGTCGTCGGCGACGACGGTGACCGGCAGGCCCCGGTGGGCGAGCGCGGCCGCGGCCGCCTCGTTGTTGCCCAGGTGAAGGCCGGCGATCACCACGGCACCGTGGTCTCGCCACCGGCGCTCGAACGTGTCGGACGCCTCCGCGGAGAACTCGTAGAGGGTGCGATTGCGGACGGTCCTGGAGATCCGCATGAGCTCCAGCACCCAGCGCGTCTGGTTCCGGTACACCTGGCGCGCGAGGTGCCCGACGCGGGGATCGTCCTCGGTGCAGCCGAGGACGATCGCGCAGTTCGAGCGGACGATCCGCCGCTTCTCCGGCCACGCCCAGTAGGACGCCACGGCCAGCCAGCCGGCGACCCGGAAGGTGGGCCCGCCGGGGAGCCTGCCAAGCACCGTCCGCGCGCCGCGGTAGAGCCGAACGGCGAGCCGCTCCCGGATTCGCCGACCGTGGGCGGCCCGCCGATGGGGGGCCTTGAGCCGCGCCTGGCCGGAGGCGCCGGGCGGGCGCGAGGCTCCGGGGGCGGCGGTCACCGCTCAGCGGCCCCGGGGGCAGGAGACGTGGAGCCCGCCGCTGCGCCGGCCGGGGCGGCGCGCCGGGCCATGGTCCGCAGGGTCCGCTTGGCCGGTGTCTCGGTGCCCACCAGGGTCGCGGTGTCGTCGCCCCGGATGAAGGCCTCGACCCGGTTGAAGGCGATGTCGTCGTGGATCTGCACCGGCGGACTCTTCATGAAGTAGCTGGAAGGGGCGACGAGCGTGCCCGTGAGGCCGCGGTCCAGGCCCAGGCGGAGGCAGCGGATCGCGTCGGTGATGACGCCCGCGCTGTTGGGGCTGTCCCAGACCTCGAGCTTGAGCTCGGCCTTCAGGGGCACGTCGCCGTAGGTCGTTCCCTCCATGACGATGTAGCAGTACTTGCGGTCGAGCAGCCAGGGCACGTGGTCGGACGGCCCGACGTGGATGTTGCCCGGCTCGAGCTCGTAGTCGAGCATGGACGTGACCGCGTTGGTCTTGCTGATCTTCTTCGACTCGAGCCGCTCGCGCTCGAGCATGTTGAGGAAGTCGGTGTTGCCGCCGAAGTTCAGCTGGTAGGTGCGGTCGAGGCGGACGCCGCGGTCCATGAAGAGGCGGGTCATCACCCGGTGCGTGATGGTCGCCCCGACCTGGCTCTTGATGTCGTCGCCGATGATGGGCAGCCCGGCCTCGGCGAAGCGGCGCTGCCAGTACGGCTCGCGGCCGATGAAGACCGGGATCGCGTTGACGAACCCGACGCCGGCGCGCAGGGCCTGCTCGACGTACCACTTGGTGGCCTCCTCGCTGCCTACCGGCAGGTAGGAGACCATGACGTCGACCTCGCGCTCGCGCAGGATGCCCACGATGTCGGCGGTCGGGCCGGGCGCCTTCTTGATGACCTGGGACAGGTACTTGCCGAGGCCGTCGTGGGTCATGCCGCGATCGACGGTCACGCCCAGGGGGGGGACCTTCTGGAAGACGATCGTGTTGTTGGGCTCCGCGTAGATGGCCTCCGACAGGTCCTTGCCGACCTTGGTCGCGTTGATGTCGAAGGCGGCCACGAACTCGATGTCGCGGACGTGGTAGCCGCCGAGGTTCACGTGCATCAGCCCCGGGACGAAGTCGGAGTCCCGCGCGTTCTCGTAGTAGTAGCGGCCCTGGACGAGGCTGCTCGCGCAGTTGCCCACGCCGACGATCGCGACCCGGATCTTGCCGTCGCGGCGCTTCGCGCCGGCCCACGTCCCGCCACGCTGCGTGCCGTTGCTGCCGTTGCCGCCCGTGTTCGTCGGGTCGTCCTTCTTGGCCATGATCGCTGCTTCCTCCTGCAAGACCGTCGGGCTGGGCCGAGCGTTCCCTGGGTTCGATGCTTCGTGAGGGTGGTCAGGCTCCGGGGCCGTCGCCCTCCGCGCGGGCGGCCTGGCGCCGGACGTGCACGATGCGCTGGACGATCGTGACCGTGGCGCCCAGGGCGACGGCGCCCAGGGCGACGACGTCACTTCAATGGTGATTTATATAAAGCGCCGTTGATGGTATGCTGCCCGGCGACGTCGCGTCAAGACCGCCCGACGACGACGGCCCTGGATCCGGCCGGACGGCGCCTGCTGGTCCTGGCGTCGCGATCCTCGGAGGCCCGCTGACGGTCGTCCTCCGGCCGCCCGCTACCAGGAGGCCTGGTCGGCTGGAACGTGGGGTCACGGCGAATTGTGGGATTCCGGCGTCACCGACGCGGTCAACGGAGCTGCCATGCACCAAGCATCCCTGGTAGCGGGTCATCCGGGCGGAGGGCCCCCCTGCCGGGCTAGACGACCGACGTCTTCACGTCGAACGCGGCCACCACGGAGCGCAGTTCGTCGATCGAGAGTCCTTCTGCCTGCTCGCCGTTGACGAGGTCCATGTACTCGTAGCGGGCGGCGGTCTCCGCGTACTCGATCCGGTCCACGGCCCGCGTCACGGAGATGTCCGAGCGGGCCATGACGCCGTGCTTGCCCCACAGCACGATGCGGTGGGAGCGCAGGCTCGCGACATTCGCCTCCTGGAGCGCTTGCGACCCGGGCAGCATGAACGGCAGCACGCCGATCCCGGCCGGGAGGTTGACGATCGTCTCGGGCTCCCAGCGCAGCAGCCGCCGATTGAAACGCTCCTCGTCGCGGTAGGTGGCGAGGTGCGAGAGGTAGACGAGATGGGGCGGCTGGGCGTGGACGACGGCGTGGAAGTTCGTGCCCGTCCGCTCGACCGTGTCGTCGTGGACCGCGAGGTGCGAGTTCCACTCCGAGGTCAGGCGCTCGAAGAGCCGTCCGGGAGCCGTGTAGAGCGTCCCGGACGTCCCATCGCCGCCGATCACGACGGCGCCGAGGTTGGCGGCCGGGTCCACGTGGATATCGCGCAGGCGGCGACCGGAACCGGTGACCAGGACCACCCGGCCGGCCAGGTGTGGGGCCGGGGTCGGCAGCGGGATCTCCTCGGCGAACGGGAAGCGTCGCCGGACCTCGATCGGCCAGCCGATGAAGACGGAGATGTTTCCGGCCCCGCCCTCGCCGGCGTCGATGGCCGCGATCCGGCGGCCGCCCTCGCCGACGGACACCAGGATCTCACCCAGGCCGGGGAGGGGTTCCTTGAGCGTCATGTTCGTCTCCTCTGGTCGTGACCGGCGCGCGGGCCCGGCGAGCGCGCCCGCTCAGCCCCAGCCGGCCGGGACGCCGCCGGCGCGAGCGGCCGTCCTCGCCTCGTCCTCGCCGGAGTCGAGGTAGGCGCGGAACGGATCGGCAGGAAGGCCGCGGTTGACGCGCAGCTCGGCCAGCAGCGGCCGCACATCGGTGTTGAAGGCATCGGTCAGCAGGCGGTTCGCCTCCAAGACGTCACCCGAGTCCTGCGCCGCGAGCAGCGCCTCGCGGTCCACGAGCAGGGCCTTCGCCATCGCCTCCTGGAAGTTCATGACGCTCCGGATCATGGCCGGGATCTTCGGCTCGATGTTGTGGCACTGGTCGAGCATATAGACGGTCTCGTCGGCGCAGCGCTGGGCGACAGGATCGCGGTCGTCGCGCATCGCATTGACCATCTCGTGGGCGATCCGGAAGAGCTGGTACGGGTCGATGGAGCCGACCATCAGGTCGTCGTCGCCGTACTTCTTGTCGTTCAGGTCGAAGCCGCCCAGGCGCCCTTCGGCGAGGAGGATCGCCACGATCTGCTCGATGTTGACGCCCATCGCGTGGTGGCCCGTGTCGACGCAGACGGTCGCCTTATCGCCCACGGCGCGGCAGACGGAGAGCGACTGGCCCCAGTCCTGGACGTCGGTCGAATACAGCGCCGGCTCGTAGAGCTTGTACTCGAGGAACATCCGGACGCCGGCCGGCAGGTGAGGATGGACCTCGGACAGTCCTTCGATGAGGCGCCGCCGCCGCCAGCGCAGGTCGTCCTGGCCGGGGTAGTTGGTGCCGTCGCCAAGCCAGACCTTGACCACCTTCGAATCGGTCGCCGCGGCGATCTCGCAGCACTCGACGATCGCCTTCACGGCCTTGGCGCGGACGCCGGCATCCGGGTGGCAGAGCGAGCCGAGCTTGTAGTCCTCGTCCTGGAAAGTGTTGCTGTTGATGCCGCCGATGCGCAGGCCGCGCTCGGCGGCGTAGGCCTTGAGGGCCGACCAGTCCTCGACGCGATCCCACGGGATGTGGAGCGCCACGGAGCCGGTGACTCCCGTGTAGCGATTGACCGTCGCGGCATCGTCGATCTTCTCGAAGGCGGTCCGCGGCACGCCCGGTTGCGGGAAGACGCGGAAGCGCGTCCCGGTGTTGACGAAGCCCCACGACGGCAGCTCGATGGCGAGCCCGTTCATGGCCCACTCGACGCGCTCGAGGGCGGATGCGGAGGCGGGGCGGGCGACGGATGCGATCGGGGCCATGGTTGTCTCCTCGGGGGTCAGGCGGTGGGTTTGAGGGCGGAGCGGCGGGTGAGCATGTCGTCGTAGCGGGCGCGGGCCACGGACCAGTCGCCGGCCGGTTCGTACGTCGTGATGGGGAACGAGCGCGCGATCAGCTCGCGCGCCTCGCCGACGAGGCGAGCTCTCCTGCCGCGATCGCCTGGACGGCGAGGTTGCCGATCGCGGTCGCCTCCACCGGGCCGGCCCGGACGGGGAGGCCCGTCGCGCCCGCCGTGAGGCGGCACAGCAGCCGGTGGTTGGACGCCGCCGCCCGACCACGTGGATCGCCTCGACCGGGTGGCCCGGAGGCCCGGCGCTCAGCTCGTCGACGGCGACGCGCATAGCGGAGCGCCAGGCTCTCGAGGACCACCCGCATGAGCGTCCCGGGTCGCCCGGGCACCGGCTGTCCGGTCTCGCGCGCAGAACTCGCGTACCCGCGCCGGCAGGTCGCCAGGGCGCAGGAAGCGCTCGTCGTCCGGATCGATGAATGCCGTGAAGGCAGGCGCCGCCTCGGCGCGCGCGGCCAGCTCCTCGTACGTGGGAGCGTCGCCGGCGGGCCACATCGCGCGCCGGCTCTCCTGCACCAGCCACAGCCCCATGACGTTGCGCAGCAGGCGGATCGTGCCGGCCACGCCGCCCTCGTTGGTGAGGTTGGCGGCAAGGGTGGCATCGGACGACGACCGGTGCGGCCACCTCGAGCCCGATCAGCGACCAGGTTCCCGACGAGAGGAACGCGGTCGTCGGGCCGGCCAGCGGGGCGCCCACGACCGCGGACGCGGTGTCGTGGGATCCCGGGGCGACGACGCTGGCACCCGCGAGGCCCGTATCCGCGGCGACGTCGGGGCAGAGCGGCCCCAGGACCGTCCCGGGCTGGACGATCTCGGGCAGGAACGCGGTCGGGATCGCCAGGCGTTCGAGCAGCGGGCGCGCCCAGTCGCGCGTGAACGGATCCAGGCACTGGCTCGTGCTGGCGTTCGTGTATTCGGCGACCGAGCTCCCGCACAGGAAGTGGGCGAAGAGGTCACCCATCATGAGCAGGCGGTCGGCCTGCGCGGAGCTGCGGGTCGCCTGCGCGGGCCATCGAGAGAAGCTGGAAGAGCGTGTTGACGGGCATGAACTGGATGCCCGTGGAGCGGTAGATCTCGTCCCGCGAAACCGTCGGGAAGGCGAGGTCCGGCATGCCGGCGGTCCGGGCGTCGCGATAGTGGACAGGGTTTCCGAGGAGCCGGCCGCGGGCGTCGAGGAGGCCGAAGTCCACGCCCCAGGTGTCCACGCCGACCGAGGCAGCCGGGCCGGCGGCGGAGGCTCGCCGCAGGCCCGCGACGACGTCGCCGAACAGGCGCAGGAAGTCCCATTGGAGCGTGCCCGCGAGCGACACCGGCACGTTGGGGAACCGGTGGGCGTCCTCGAGGGACAGGCGCGCCCCGTCGAAGGTCCCGACGACGACACGGCCGCTCTCCGCGCCAAGGTCGATCGCGACCAGCCGGAGCGGCGACTCAGTCAAGTCGGAAGATCTCCTCGAGGCGGCGGTGGAAACCCGTCGCCGGGTCGGTGCAGGGATCGATGAGGGATGCCATGTCGGCCTGCCAGCGGGCGTTGACGTCCGAGGCATCCATCATGACCCGGAAGCGGTCGAAGTCGTCGACCTCGAACACGCCGAACAGGTCGGCGTCCCTGAGGTAGATGGAGTAGTCGCGGCAGCCCGCCGCCCGCAGGGCGTCGAGCATCTCCGGCCAGACCGCCGCGTGGCGCCGCCGGTATTCCGCCTCCGCACCGGGCAGGAGGCTTCATCGTGAAGGCGACACGTTCCATGGCTCGTCCTCGTGCCGCTGGATGAGGGCCCCGGCGGCTCGTCGCCGCCGGGGCCCGGGCTCGCTCCGGAGCTAGAAGCCGAACGAGGCGACGAACTGGTCGATGTTGTCCTTGTTGATCACGAACGGCGGGCCGAGGACGACGACGTTGTCGTGGCCGATCGTGTAGGGCTGGCCGTTGTTGAGGCTGGGGACCGTGAACGTCTCGCCGGGGTTGCCCTTGATCGTGCCGTTGACGAGGTCGGCCGCGACGGCGTAGGCGAGGTAGCCGAGGTCGGTGACGTTCCAGATCTCGAACTCCGGCGCGTCGCCGGACTTGACGTAGGCCAGCATGCGCCTTGGGCGTGCCGAGGCCGGTCACGAACACGGAGCCGGTCTTCTTGGCCGCCTGGACGACCTGGGCCGCGGCGACGATGCCGACGCTCGTCGGGGCGATGATGACCTTGAGGTTGGGATGGGCCTGGAGCAGGCCCTGCGCCTGGGTCGTGCTGATCTGCGGGTCATCGTTGCCGTAGACGACGCCGTCGAGCACGAGGCCCTTGTACTTGGGGTCCTGGAGGGTGGTCTTCATGGCAGCGATCCAGGCGTTCTGGTTCGTCGCCGACTGGGCCGCGGAGAGGACGGCGATCTCGCCGGTGCAGTTGGGGGCGATGTCACAGGCCATGTCGGCGAGGCCCTTGCCGATGCCGGCCGTGTCGGCCTGGTTGACGAAGACGTTGTAGGCGCCGACGGCGGGGCTGGAGTCATAGCCGACGACCTTGATTCCCGCGGCCATCGCGGCCTGGAGGGCCGGCGCGACAGCCGTCGCGTCGTCAGCCGAGATCACGATGGCGCCGACACCCTGCGTGGTCGCGGTCTGGATGAAGGGGACCTGCTGCGTGGCATCCGCCGCGCTCGGGCCGACCTGCGTCACGGTGCCGCCCAGGTCCGTGGCCGCCTTCTTGGCGCCGTTGAAGGCGGCGTCGAAGTACGGGTTGTTGATCTGCTTGGGGATGACGACCACGCTGAGGGCGGCTGCCGACGCCGGGGCCGAGGCTGCCGCCGACGGCGACGCCGCTGCCGGGGAAGCCGACGCTGCCGCCGACGGGGCGACCGACGGCGGGGCCGGGGTCGGCGTCGCGGACGAGCCGCAGGCCGCCGCTACGAGCGCGAGCGCGGCAATGCCCGCACCAAGGCGCTGGATACCATGCACCATGTGACTGTCTCCTCCGTGAACTGTTATGCGAGAACCTCGCCAGGGGCAACCGAACCGGCCGGCGGATGCCGGCCTCGGCGAGCTCGGTCGCCGAGCGACCTGGTCTGACGAGCGAGATAGGGGGCGGTGACCGAGACGATGAGGAGTAGCCCGACGGCGACCCCTTGATACTCGCTCGAGACACCCGCGAGTCGCAGTGCGTTCTGCAGCACCGCCAAGGTGAAGACGGCAAGGATGACGCCCGGAATGGTCCCTTTGCCGCCGTTGATGTCGACTCCGCCGAGCAACACGATGGTCACCACGGTGAGTGTCAGCCCGGTCGCATTGTCGGCCCGGGCACTGGAGAAGCGTGACGTGAGGATGACGCCGGCCAGTGCGGCCACCAGGCCCGCCACGACGAAGAGCGAGGCCTTGAGCGTGCCAACGCGGACGCCGGAGTAGCGCGCCGCGTCCTTGTTCTTGCCGACTGCGAAGACCTGCCGGCCGATCCACGTCTTGTGGGCTACGAGCCAGAAAACCAAACCAAGGATCACGAAGACGATCAGCGGCCATGGGATGGTCGTGCCCGGGATGTTGCCGAAGCCGAACGCCGTGAAACCGGCCGGGAAGTTGCTGACGGCGCTCGGCCCCAGGACGACATTTGCAAGGCCCCGATAGAGGGCCAGTGTGCCAAGGGTGACGACCAGGGACGGCAGGCCGACCCTCGCCACGAGCAGCCCGTTCAGGAGCCCGCCCAGAGCGCCGACCACGAGCACGATGGGGATCCCGACCTCCAGGGGTACGCCGTTCGCCCACAGCCAGCCGAGGATGGCGCCCGAGAGTCCGATCATCGATTCGACGGAGAGGTCGATCTCGCCGGTGATGATGATCAGCGTCATCGGCAGGGCAACGATCGCAACTTCCATCACGGCGCTGGTCAGGTTCGCGAAGTTGGGGCCCGTGAGGAAGAACTTCGAAAGGCGAGTGCCCTCGACCACGAGGAGCGCCAGGATGACGAGCAGGAGCGTTTCCCAGCGCAGCAAGCCGGAAGCGCGCTGGATGAGCGGCTTCCTCGCGGCGACCGGCTGCGCCGTGCCGCTCGCCGCGGCGGGATATCCGGGGCCGGTGCGTGGACGATCGTCATCGGAGTACGTTCTCCGCGGGAGCCGGCTTCACGGCGTTGGAGCAGGGCGTCGGCACTGACCGCGACAAGGATGACTGCCCCGTAGATCACGTGAAGCAGCTCCTGCGGCATCTGCAGCAGCAGCAGCGCATTGTTGATCAGGGCCAGGAACAGGGCGCCAAGGGCGGCGCCAACGACCGTGCCGCGCCGCCGGAATGCTGACTCCGCCAACTACGACCGCAGCAATGATCTGCAGCACGACGCCCGACGCCGAAGTGGCATAGATCGTCCCGAACTCGATTCCCCACAGGACACCTGCGACGCCCGCCAGGAGGCCGGACATCGAGAGGGCGAGGAACACCACGAGGCGCGAGCGGATGCCGATGATCATGGCAGCCTCGGCGTTGCTGCCACGGCGTACAACTGCCGGCCGAAGGGGGTCAAGCGGAGGGCCAGGGCCATGACCACGACCGCGACGATCGCGAGGATGACGAATAGCGGGAAGCCAACGTCTGGCTGGCCGGGTCGGAGTAGCCGGGCGGCAGGTCCGCCAGGTTCACCTCGTGCCCGCCGATACAAAGAAGTCGAGCCAGCGGAAGATGCTCAGACGTCCCGAGGGTCGCAACGAGCGAGGGGACGCGGAAGATCGTGATGATCACGCCGTTGGCCATGCCGAGCACAAGGCCGAGGCCGATCCCCATGGCCATGCCATGGGGATCGGCAAGGTCTTCCGGCGGAGGATGTCGCCACGACGAAGGCGACAAGGCCGATCGTCGATTCGACCGACAGGTCCACGTTCTTGGTGATCACGACCAGCGCTTCGCCGACCGCGGCGATGGCGATGATCGCGGCGAAGGGTCGTGACCTGGCTGATGTTCGAGGATGACAGGAAGTGGGGCGCCTGGCTTGCCACACCACGACAGGCAGAGCATTACGCCGCCAGCGTCAGTTCGCGGGAGCGGCCGACCGTCCGACGATCGCCCCCTACGCCGGGCCGGACGGGCTGACGAAGCCCTCAGCGGACATCCGTCGCCTCGCCCGAGCCGGATGCGGGTGTCAGAGGCCACTGCGGGCGCCGTCGCTGACGGGCCGTCAGGGGATGCCTCTGGCCGGTTGCCGCGAACATGACACGTTCCTCGGTCGCGTCTGCCCGCGAGATCTCGGCGGTGACACGGCCTTCGTGGAGGACCAGGATCCGGTCGCTCATCGCCAGGATCTCCGGCAGCTCGCTGGAGATCAGGATGATGCCCAGGCCAGACGCCGCCAGGTCCGACATGATGCGGTGGACCTCGACCTTCGCGCCGATGTCCACGCCCCGGGTCGGCTCGTCGAGGATCAGGACGCGGGGCTTCGTGGCCAGCCACTTGGCGATGACCACCTTCTGCTGGTTGCCCCCCGAGAGCGCCTGGACAAGCTGGTCGACGCCCGTCGTCCGGACCTTGAGGCGCTCCGCGTACCCTGTGCGAGCGTGCGTTCGGTCGACCTTCGCACGAAAAGGCGCGGGAAGATCCGCGACAGGATCGGTAGCGTGATGTTCTCCCCGATCGAGAAGTCCAGCACCAGGCCATCCTGGTGGCGGTCTTCGGGGACATAGGCGATCCCGCCCGAAGCGCGGCCGACGGGGTGGCGAGATGAACCGGCCTGCCGTCGAGGCGGACCTCACCCGCCGTCGGCCGCGCGATCCCGAAGAGCACGCGGGCGATCTCCGTCCGTCCCGCGCCGACGAGGCCGGCGAGCCCGAGAATCTCACCCGCCCGGACCTGAAGCTGACGTCACGGAACTCCCTGCCCGCGACAGCCCCTCCACCTCGAGGAGGATGTCCCCGATGGCGGCTTCGCCCTTCGGGAAGAGCGTCACCACCCGGCCGACCATGTAGCGGACCAGGTCGGCCGAGGTCAGGTCGCGGGTGGCCGCGGTGACCACGTAGCGGCCGTCACGCAAGACCGTGGCTCGGTCGCACAGCAGGAAGACCTCGTCGAGGCGGTGGCTCACAAAGAGGATTGCCACGCCGCGGTCGCGCGTGCGGCGGACGATCGTGAACAGGCGATCGACTTCATGGGCCGAAAGCGACGCGGTGGGCTCGTCGAGGATCAGGACCCGTGCATCGATCGAGAGCGCCTTGGCGATCTCGATCAGTTGCTGGTCCGCCATTGAGAGGCCTCGGACCGGGGCGCCGACGTCGAGTCGCACGTCCAGCTGCTCGAAGAGCGCCGCCGCCGCTCGCCGCATCTCCCCCCAGAGATCGCGCCAAGACGACCTCGGCGGGTTGGCGAGGAACACGTTCTCGGCGACCGAGAGATCCGGGAAGAGCCGTGGTTCCTGGTGCACGACTGCGACACGGTGCATCCTGGCGGCCGCTGGGTCGGCAATCTGCGTGGGGGTGCCGTCAAGCAGGATCGTGCCGGTGTCCGGGGGGTGCACGCCGGCCAGGATCTTCACCAGGGTGCTCTTGCCCGCGCCGTTCTCCCCGACCAGAGCGTGGATCTCTCTTCCCGCAGATCCATGGACACGTCGGCCAGCGCGGCAGTCGGCCCGAAGTGCTTGGAGATGCCGCGGAGCTCGACGCGAGGCGGCTCGGAGCCAGATGTCTGGGCGACCACGATCGGCGGGGCAGTCACGGGCAGCGTCACGATGACGCCTCCGAACGGCGCCCCGCGGGCTCGTCGGACCCCGGCTCATCGAGCTCGGTGACCTGGATCCCCATCTGGCGGAGCGCCGCGACCATGGTCGGGGGTGCCTCGCCGTCGGTGAACACGCCGTCGAGGCGGTCCGTCCGGCAGAACGTTGCCAGGCGACCCGGCCCCACTTCGTGTGGTCGACGACCGCATAGACCTCCCGGGCCGCGGCGACCATCGACCGCTTGATCTGCGCTTCCTCCTCCATAACATCGGAAAGGCCGGCTTCCATCGTGAACCCGGCCGCGCCGACGAATGCCTTCTGGACGTTCACCCGGCGAAAGACGCCGTCACCCAAGGGCCGACCACGGAAAGGGCCTCCCAGCGGACGCGGCCACCCAGCATCATCACGGTGATACCAGGGTGGCCCGCCAGCTCCGAGGCGATCTGGATGCTGTTGGTGACCACCGTCAGCCCGTGCCAGGTCTCGCGGTCCTTGAGATGCCGGGCGATAGACAGGGTCGAGGTACTGGGATCCAGCACGATACTTTCGCCGTCGGCGAACTGGCCGCCGCGGCTGCGCCCATCCGGGACTTCTCCTCGCGTTGGAGGTTCTCGCGGACCTGGAAGGCAAGCTCGGGACGGGTCACGCGCGCGTTGATGGCGCCGCCGTGGGTACGCACGACACGCCGCTCGCTAGCCAGGACGAGGAGATCCTTTCGTATCGTGACCGCGGAGACGCCGAAGCGACCGGCGAGATCGGTCACCCTGGCCCGTCCGTTCTCCTCCACGACCCGCGCGATGTGCTCCTGGCGTTCGCGCGCAAAGACGCCATCTGGCACGTCGGCGGCCTTTGCGGTCACGGGATCTCCCGGGTCGAATGAACGTACTTCGGTTGATTGCGATTGTGCACACTTTGCATCGGAGCGATACCGAATGTCAAGCGGAAACTCAGCCTGACCGCAACGTTTCGCAGTCCAGCTGTCCGACGGATCGAGGGTGACCTTCAGGCCCCCGTCCGCGAACCATGGCAGGGAACCCTTCCTCGAACTCGGCGACGGCAAACCCGTGGGACACAACGGACGAGATCTCGATCACACTCGATCCGACCGGTGCGATCGCCCCGGGATGGACCCGCTTCAGCGGCCGCGACAACGTGCCTGCGGCCAGCAGGGACCGCACGCTGCGCAAATCGCGTATGGGCAAGGTAGGACCCACACCGGTGGGCGGCGGTGCTTCTGCTTGGCTGAATCCGGCCTACTCCGGACAAATGAGGACTTTCGAGTAGAACGTTTGCCCTTGCTGCATCATCTGCAGGGCAGCCCAAGCCTGGCTGAGCGGAACCCGATGGGTAATGAGCGGCTTCAAATTCAGCGTACCGCTGGCCATGGCCTCGAGCGACGATTTCCAGTCGTCGTCATTGCCCATGGCCGAATAGTTCGTGTTCCAGGTACCCACTAGGTCGACCTCCCGCCGCATGGCCTGCGAGATGAGCGCGGCCGGCAGCGTCACGTCGCCCGACGGAATCCCCAGGATCACCATGCGCCCACCGCGACGGGTAGCCTCCACCGCCTGCAAGAACGTGGGCGGCACGCCCGCCGACTCGATGGCGACATGAGCGCCTAGGCCCGACGTAAGCTCATTCACCACGGCTACCGCGTTTCGCTCGCGGCTATTGAACGCCAGTGTGAACCCCAACTCCCTGGCCAGTTCCAGCTTTTCTGGCACCAGATCGAACAGCGCCACTTGAGCCGCGCCCATGGCTCGGGCCCATTGAGCCACCATCAGGCCAATGGGGCCGGCACCGAACACGGCTACGGTGGAACCGACCGTCACTTGCCCGCGCCGCACTGCGTGCAATGCGACCGCCGCCGGCTCGGTCATGGCAGCTTCTTCCAGCGAGACACGCTCCGGCACGCGCATCAGATTGCGCTGCGGCGCCACGACATATTCGGCGAAGGCGCCGTCTCGACGCGAACCCAGGTAGTCGTAATCGTGGCACTGCACGTACCGACCCTGTTCGCACGCCCCGCACCGCCCGCACCAGAGCAGCGGAAACACGGCTACGCGGTCACCCGCGCGAAACCGAGATACGCCCCCGCCCAGGCGGTCGATCACGCCGGCAAATTCGTGCCCACACACGGTTGGAAACCTATACGTCCCCTTTACAAATGTGCGAGGAATGTCGGAACCGCACACGCCGCAGAAGCTAATGCGGACGCGCACTTCGCCCAGCCCCGGCTCGGGCAAGGGGATGCTCTCAAACCGGGCATCGCCAAGGCCGTGCAGCACCAGGGCATGCATGGTCCCCACGGGACCGCTCATGCGGTAACGGCCTTCCCGGTCTGGGCGGCGCGATGTCGAAGGCCCCGGGCTACGGCTCCGTTCGTCAGTGCAACGTTCGCGGCCAGCGTGCCGCCCGCATGAAAGAGACTGCTTGTGCCGGCCACGAGGATATCAGCGCCAGCGCTGATCATGGCCGGAATGTTCTCAAAGCTCACGTTACCATCCACCTCGATGGGCACATGGCAACCATGTTCATCGAGGAACTGGCGGACGTCGGCAATCTTGGCCATCGCCGATGGCACGAGTCTCTGGCCGGCGAAACCGGGGTTGACGGTCATCACGAGCACGTAGTCGAGCCGGTCGAGCACGTACTTCAGCACGCTCGGTGGAGTGTCCGGATTGAGGGCTACGCCAGCCAGGAGGCCGCGATCGCGGATGAGGGTGAGCGTGCGATCGAGGTGCGTACAGCTCTCGACATGGACGGCCACGCGTTGAGCGCCGCACTTTGAAACGAGGTTCACCATGAGATCGTTGTCGGCGACCATGAGGTGGACGTCAAGCGGGAGCCGTGTGTGCTGGCACAACTGCTCCAGCTGGGCCAAGCCCAACGACAGATTCGGCACAAAGTGAGCATCCATGATGTCCCAGTGCAGAAGATGGACGCCGGCCGCTGCGAGCTGCCCGACATCGTCGAGTAGCTGCAGCTGGTTGGCGCACATCAAGGAAGCCGCAATCTGAATCGGCTCCGTTTGCAGCCGGCCGGTTGTTGACAAGGCTACTTCAGGTACTGGATCGGGTGCGCTCGCCGCTGCCGCTGGCCCATCGATCGGACTTGAGGCTAGGAACGTCGACTTTAGGTACCGCAGCAATTCGCGTATTGACCCGGCCAGTCGAACATCGGAATAGTCGCGACCCAGCTTGGGGCCGTGCATTTCCAAATACCCGATAAGCCGCCGCACGGGAATCTTCGCTTCGTTCTCGGAGCAGCAGCTCGCGAATGCGAGTGACGTCGATCGTTCCGCGCTGCCTTTCGGCCGCGGCGAACCCGAAGGTGGAATCGAAGCGGGCGTCAGTGTTATTGAGATGCAGCTCGTACAGATGCTCATACGTGGCTGCCAGCAGTTCCTCGTTGTCGAATACGACGTCTCCATCCGTATTCGCGTAGCCATGAGCGACATCGGCGCAGTAACCCAGCTGGGCCGTCGTCGTGGGATGCGCTTCATGATGGGCCGTCAATTCGGCGGCGATGTCGCGTATTTCGTCCGGCAGGGTGGGCGGCTCGGCAAGGCATGACATGGGCTCAATGGTGAGCCACTTCAACCCCCGCTCGGCGGCGTATCGCATGAGTTCCTTCATGTGCCGCACGTAACGGGCGGTGCCCTGGGCTTTGGTTTCCATGAGGTCACGCAGCACGGCGCCGGGACTCGATCCAACGCTGTCGGCGCCCAGGAGCGAGCCAACCTCGATGAACCGTTCGTAGTTGCGTCGGGCGACGGCTTCGAAGCCCGGTTCGGTTCGAAAGAAACCGCCGAGCTCGCGGTGTGCCGTAAAGAGGCTGCAAATCGTCACGCCACATTCCGACGCCTGCCCTCGCAATTCCCAAAATAGTCGTCGGGCAGTTGATAGACTTCAAAGAAGGAGCCGAGCTGGACGTTCCGGACTATCTTCTTCCGCCAGCAGCTTGAACAGCCACGGAAAAGAGTATCGATACTCGATCGGGTCGCTCTTGATCCCGAGTTCGAGTTGCAGGCCGTTGACAACGCCGAAATTCGCGGGGCGGCATCTCAGATCTGAATCACCGTTCGGCAGTATGACGACCTTCATACCCTGACGCAATACGACGGCGGCGAATGCGTGCTCTATCTCGTCAAGCGGATAGTGATGCGTGATGAGCGGCTCAACACGCACCCTCTTTTTTGCTCCAGGAGACGCACGGCCATTTCATGCTGGCGAGGCACGCTGCCGTGCGAACCCGTCACAAAGCACTCCTTATAGTGGATGACATTCGAAAAAACACTCATCGGGCGCATGTCTGTCGGGAGGCCGCCGAACAGGTTCACGTGGGCCTCGGTAAGCCACCATTTCAATGGCCTGCTCGTGCGCCCTCCACGGAGGCGCAACTGGTAATGACGATATCCGGCCCTTCCCCACCGGTCAGTTCCCGGCAACGGCTGACAACATCCTCCTCGCCGGAATCGACGTAGGCATCGGCCGCGTACGTCTTGGCAATCTCCATGCGCTGACCGCCCCGCTGCACGCCAATCACCGTCGTGGCGCCCATTGCCCGCGTCAGGTCAATCATCATGCAACCAATCGGGCCCAGGACCGATGATCACTACCTCTCTTGCCCAGCGAGACGTTCACGAGTTCGCGGCCCGTTAATGGCACAGGCGAGAGGCTCGGCAAGCGCGGCCTCGGCGAAGCTGAGCTTGGTCGAGTCGAACATCGTTATTGGTCCCTGCTCCAGGCAGAGTTGCGGCAGCTTCAAGTACTCCGCAAACACCCCCTGAAACTGGTAGCCCATAGCAAAGTTGATCGAGCAGTTGTTGCCCATTCCGTTGCGGCACCACGGCATCGCCCGCGATGGGACATCGGCGCCGATGGCTACGCGGTCGCCCACGTTCACTCGGGTAACCCGCCGAACCACCTGCACGATGGTGCCGGCCGTTTCGTGGCCTATGATGGTGGGCATCTTCACGCGGGGATTGCCATAACGAAAGATTAGAAAGTCGGAGCCGGCAGATGCTGCGTGGCGGCCACCTGCATGAGCGCTTCGTTGTTGCCCACAACAGGATCGGGCGCGTTCTGCACCACAATTCTGTGAAGCTGTTCCAACACTGCGGCCTTCATCGGCAAGTAACCTCTTGGATCCGGAAGGAAATTCGGGTCGGGGCGCGAGATGAGGACCCGCGGCGGTCCCTGCAGGCGGCCGGGAGTGACCAGGTCCGGCGCCTGGGGCCGCCGTCTCGTTTCGGAGCAGATCTCCTTTCCGGGGCCGGACCTCCCGGCCGCGCCAGCGTGACTTACGCCTGAGCGGCCGCGAGCACGGTCAGCGCTACCTCCACAGCCGATCCGGCATCGGCGGCAAAGCCGTCGGCCCCGATCTCACGGGCATACTCGGCGGTAACGGGCGCGCCGCCAACAATCACCCTGGCTGGGAGGCCAGCGGAACGGAGGGCAGAGACGGCGTCGCGCATCCCGACCATGGTGGTGGTCAGCAATGCGCTGATCC
Source organism: uncultured Chloroflexia bacterium (assembly GCA_963821595.1). Taxonomy (GTDB): domain Bacteria; phylum Chloroflexota; class Limnocylindria; order Limnocylindrales; family CSP1-4; genus CTSoil-043. The sequence goes on from CAWGEL010000020.1 coordinate 18,996, forward strand.
CCACCAAATCAGCGTTGTGGGCTCGCACGGCATCCACGAATTGCTCAGATGAGACGTTCGTGCCGATGTCGATGACCTCGATGTTTGCGCCCCGCCACATCATGCCCACAAGGTTCTTCCCGATGTCGTGCAGGTCGCCTTTGATGGTCCCGAGGACGGCGGTATATTCGGGGCGGATGCCCGCGTGCACCAAGACTGGCTCGAGTACGGCCGTGGCTTCCTTCATCGCTCGCGCCGATACCAGCATCTCGGGAACGTAGATCTCGCTCCGCTGGAAGCGCCCGCCGATCACCCTCATCGCGCTCATCATTTCGTCGAGGATGACCTGAGGAGGGAGTCCGCCGTCGACCGCCTCCTGCGTAATCCGGACCGCGGTCGCACGGTCGCCCGATTCGATGGCTCTGCCGAGTGCTTCCAAGTCCGCCAAGACTACCTCCACTTTCGACTCATGTCCCCCGCAAAGGGGCCAGGCCTGCGAACCCTCGGGCACTGACCCTTGGGTCACATGCACGACGAGTTCAGGTTGCGAAATCGCGGGGGACCATTCTTCGAGTCGCGTTGCCTGGGGCCGCATCTGACGCGAACCTCTCACCGAAGTAACGCTGCCCTGGCTGTGACGGGTGCCGACACGGCACAAAAGTGTTCAATGAAGATCCACGTTGAAGCTGAGACCGCCCACCACTCATCGTCCTGCGGGCCGCCTTCACCTTGGTCCCGCTCCTACTGTTGGCACGTGATTGGATATCGGCCAGCGACCTGTGCCTCATCGAACATCGCGAGGACGTTTTCGATCGGCACGTCAGGCTGGATGCAGTGCACCGCCGAGAGGATGTAGCCGCCCCCCGGGCCCAGGTCCGCGATGCGTCGCCGGACCTCTCGCCTCACGTCGTCCGTGGTCCCGTGGGGCAACACCCAGTGCGTGTCGATGGCCCCATTGAATGCCAGCCGGCTGCCAAATCGACGCTTCAGATCGGCGGTGTCATTCATGTCGCCCGCCGAGACCTGTGTTGGATTGAGGATGTCCACCCCAACATCGATGAAGTCATCGATCAGTTGATAGACATTGCCGTCGGAATGAAGGAAGACCTTCGCATCCGATTGCGTCTTGACGGCGGCAATGAGCTCAGCGTGCCACGGCTTGAGGAGGGCGCGATACATCGCGGGTGAGATCATCAGCCCTTGTTGGGTACCCAGGTCGTCGGCCATCGTGACCACGTCGATCAGCTCTCCCGCCTCACGTATGAGTGCCTCGAGACTGCCGAGAAACAGGTGCGCGACGACGCTGATCAGTTCCTCGGCAAACTCGCGGTCCACAGCCATATCCATGAGGAACGCGTCCATGCCGCGCAGCAGGAGAACCTGCTCGAAGAGCGCCACCCTGAGGGCGCAACAACCCCGCATTTCGCCCCGTCTCTGATCGTCTTCGCCTGGTCCGCAATGCCCATAAAACAACTTGGATCGTCGAGCTTGGGCCATGTGTATGCCCGCAAGTCATCGACGGTCGCGTCGCGAAGCGGATTGCGGGCTACCTCGTAATAGAGGCTGCCCGGCGAACAACGCCACTCGATGCCCCAGTCGTCAACGAAAGCGTCCGTCGATATTTCCCGGCGGTGGGGAGAGGGGCGGCACCAAGAGACACCCGGCGGGCGTCCGACCCGAAACGCTCCATGACCTCATCGTCGACGCGCGCGTACTGGAACAACCGCGACATCAGGCGAGGGGGACGGTCGATGCCAAGAAAGCGCTTGAGTTGCTCGTACGCTGGAGCCAGCATCGTCGTCGCGCCGTTTGCTCCGAAGAAGATGGGGACCCGATCCGGTTCTTCGTGATTCAGCGCGGTCAGCAGGCGCTCGCGGGAGGTCAGCATGTCGGCGACGTACCTCGCAGGTGAACTCCAAGACCCGCACTCCCAAGCGTTAGGCCCTCAGGCGGTCCAGCCTGGAACAAGACGTTGAAGGGATTCCTCGAGGCGCCACAGGGCACGTCGGCGGCCTTGGCTGTCACGGGATCCCTCCGGCTGAAACGAGGAACTTCGGTTGGTTGCGATTACGCACACATTGCATCGAAACCGCACGAATGTCAAGCAGATGCTCAACCTTTCGCAGACGGCCAAATCAGCGCTCCCTGCTGCCATTCACGGTCAACAAGGTCACTCGTCACCGCGCCCTCGCCAGGTCGCGCCACGTCCGGCCACGCGTGGTGACGGCCGGGACAGCCCACGAGAATGCTGTCGACCGGACGCGACGAGAGCCACTGAGGACTCGCTTCGCGATCTCCACCCCGGCACCGGCGTCGCTCGCGTACCCGTCCGCTCCGATCTCGGAGGCAGACTCGTCCGAGACGGGCGCGCCAATGACGACGATCCTGGCGTGAACCAGGCCCGCGGCCCCCATCGCTGCCACGAGCCTTCATTCCGACCGGTGTCGTGGTGGGCATGTCGAGATGCCGACGAAGTGGGCAGCGGGTCCTTCGCCGCCTCGACATGACGGTCCGCCGAAAACATCCGAGGCCCGCTACGGTGTCACCACGACCTTCAGGCCGTTGCGATGGGCAGCCGTCCGGAACGCGGGCTCGAAGTCGCCCAGCGGGAACCGGTGGCCCACCAGCGCCGCGGGATCCACGAAGCCCCCCTCCACGAGGGCGATCGCCCGGGGATACGTCCGGTTCATCCGTCGCGAGAAGCGCAGGTCCAGCCCCTTCCGCCGGGCGGTCGAGGACGTGATCGTCGTCTGGTCGCCGGCCGGGATCCCGGCCACCACCACGGTGCCCGCCGGACGCGCCAGCGCGATCGCCGCCTGCACCGCGTCTTCATCGCCCGCGATCTCGATCGCCGCGTCGACGCCGCGACCGCCGGTCGCCTCCAGGAGCCTGTCGCGCTCGGCGCCGCCGTCGACGACCGCCGCGACGGCTCCCAGGGCACGAGCCGCGTCAACCCGGTGGGCAAGGCGATCCGAGGCCACGATCGAGGTCACCCCCGAGGCGCGGGCCAGCTGGATCATGAGCAACCCGATGGGCCCGCATCCGAGCACGCCGATCGAGTCGCCAGGTCGAACCCTGGCCAGGCGAAGGGCATGGATGGCCACGCCGAGCGGCTCGAGCATGGCGCCCACCGTGTTGTCGACGGAATCAGGCAGCGGCACCAGGTTCGCCAGTGGCCAGGCCATCATCTCGCGCAGGGCCCCGTCCGTGTCGGAGTGGCCGAGGAATCGGACCTGCGGGCAGAGGTGGCCTCGGCCGGCGGCGCACGTCTCGCACGCCCCGCACGGAATCTGCGGATCGAGGGCGACCCGTTGGCCCGCCCGCGAACCGTCGGCGATGACGCCTGCAGCTTCGTGGCCGAGGACCAGCGGACGGCGCAGCGCGGCCTCACCGATCCGCGACTCGTCGTACCAGTGCAGGTCCGAGCCGCAGATGCCGACTGCCGTCACCCGGACCAGGGCCTCGCCCGGCGCGGCCGTCGGCGCCGGCTCGTCGCCGAGACGAAGATCGCCAACGCCGTGGAGGCGAAGGACCTTCACTGGCCGCGGTCGGCCGCCGCCGCCATCAGGGCCTCCTCCGCCGCGCGAGTCCAGCGCCCGTCCCGCAGGGCCGCTGCGGCCGTGGGAAACCGCCCTCCAAGGTCAGAGAGGCGGATCATCCCGATCTCGTGGAGGGCCGGATAGACCACGATCTTGCCGCCCGACGTGCGCCCCTCGACGGCCGCCAGCGCCTCGGCGACGCCCTCCATCCCGGTGATCGCGTCGACGGAGATGTTCGTGTCGAGCTCGCCGCGCTCGAGCTTCGCGAGGACGGCCTTCATGTCGTCGATGACGGAGCCGCTGGTCCCCAACAGATAGGCTCGCCGGGCGATCAGCAGGTCGAGGTCCAGCGGTGCCCTCGTCCCCACCGCGAATCCCGCGAAGAGGTTCAGACGGCAGCCGTCAGCGGCGAGCTCGACCGCCTGGGCCACGATCGCCGGCGCCGGAACCATGATCGCGATGGCGCTGAAGCCGGGGGCCACGGTGGCGGTCCGGCTGTTGAGGAACTCGACCCGGACGCCGTGCTCCTCGGCGATCGGCGCCGCCATCCTGGCCAGATGATCGAGTCGCGCGTCGTCGATGTCGATGGCCGTCACCACGAGCCCCGTGCGCCCGCTGGTCGCGGCGCGAACGACGTGCATGAGGCCCATCGGACCGGCCGCCCCGATCACGGCTACGCGGTCTCCGTCACGCAACTCCCCGTCGGCCGGTGCCATCGCGTACCCGTCCGCGGCCGAGCGGCCGGACGTGCCCACCCAGCGGATGAGGTCGTAGTGAACGCGACCGACGTCGATCAGCACCGGCCGGCCCACCGCGGAGCCGCCCAGGACGAGGTCGATGACGCCTCGCGGCGCGAGGTACCCCTGGAGCCGCTCGATCACGTCGGCATCAACTCCGAAGTAGATGACGTCGTCGAACGATTCGCCGGGAAGCCCATCAACACCGTCCGCGAACGAGATCGCCGGGCCGGCCGGACCTGCCGCTTCCGCGAGGGCGGCACGTTGCGTCTCGTCGACGACGGCGGCCGTGATCGTCGATGGCGGCGCGGTGCCGAGCAGGGACGAGAGTCCTTCGACGCCGTGGCCGGCCGCCGCGACCACCAGCAGCCTGCCGCCCGCGCGCAGGATGCCGCGCTCGCGCGTGGCATACGAGGCCTCGACGCATGCCCACGGCTCCAGCAATGCCACCGCCGAAGCACTGGGCTCGTCGGCGACGGGGATGAGGAAGCGCTCGCCGGTGCCGGGCTCGATGATCATGCGCTCGTCGAGGAGCACGTATTCCTGGAGTCCCCCTTCGAAGTTGTAGCCGAACGCGGCGTTGGCGACGGCGGTCGGCAGGTGGCGGTAGTCGGTCTGGACCAGGCAGCGCTCGCCCACCGCGTGGCGTCGTACGTCGGCACCCACGGCGACGATCCGGCATGCCACCTCGTGGCCGGGAACCGTGGGCAGGTCACCGGGGACGTAGCTCGGGATCTCGGCAAGGGTGGCCGCGTCGATGCCGCCGCGCACCTCGCTCTTCCGCGGGTGCGAGCCGAATGCCTTGAGCAGCTTCGTGTCCGAGAAGCAGATGCCGACCGCCTCCACCCGCACGACGAGCTGCGTCGGACCCGGCACCGGCACCGCCTTGGCCCGGTTGTGCACGAGCCGGTTGGGACCGACGAACTGGATCGCGTGCTGGGTCGCGGGCAGCGAGCGGGTGAATGGGTCGGCGATGGTCGGACTGGGACCGTTCACCTGGGCTCCTCGTGGCGGCGATCGGGGTCGGTCCGGGCAGGGCGCGGGCGCCGGGCCGGGCGGGGCAGTTCAGCTCAGCATCACCTGGCCGCCGGTGACGGGCAGCGCCTGGCCCGTCTCGTACTGCTGGGCGATCAGGTAGTACAGCGCCTCCAGGATGTCGGCCGGCGTGACGCCGCGGCCCATCGGGACCTTGGCCTCATAGAAGCGGCGGACGTCTTCGGTCGTCCGCGCGCCCGGGACCTTGCCCTCGCGGAGGTACTGGACGAAGAGCCCGTTCTTCGGGTCCGACCACAGGGGCCCGTCCAGGAAGTTCCCCGGGCAGATCGCGTTGACCTTGATCCCGTCCCCCACCAGTTCGAGGGCGAACAACTGGGTGAGCCCGATCCCGCCGAACTTGCTGCCGGCGTACGCGCTGTTGCGGCTGGATCCGGTCAGTCCCGACTTGGAATTGATCTCGACGATATCCGCCCAGTGGTCCGGCCTCACCGCGTGCTGGCGGGCCAGGATCGGCGCGACGCACCGGACGCAGACGAAGTAGCCCCGGTAGTTGACCCTGGTCACGAGGTCGAAGTCAGCGAGCGGCTGGGTCGTGACGCTCCCGGCGCGGAGGACGCCGGCATTCGATACGAGGAGGTCAAGGCCGCCGTGGCGGCGCACCACCGCATGGATGGCGTCGGCGACGGACTGCTCGTCCATCACGTCCATCGCCACGGCGGTCGCCCTGCCCGGCCCGAAGCGCGCTTCGAGGTCGGCGGCGTTCGCCTCGGCAAGGGCAGCGTTGACGTCCGCCAGCACGACATGCGCGCCCTGCGCGACGAGGTCGGCGGCGATGGCCAGCCCGATTCCCTGGGCGGCGCCGGTGACGACGGCGACTCGACCGGCGGCGCGTCCACCGCGAGCTTCCCCGGCCGCGATGCCGCGCCGGTAGGCCTCGGCCTCCCAGTGTTCGATGAAGGAACGTTCGGCGTCGGCCAGCGCGCGCACCCCGCCGAGCGTGAGGGCGCCCTCGCCGACTCGCAACGCGTCCAGGAAGACGTGGCGGGCGGTGTCGGCCTGGGCCCACGTATCGCCGGCCGCGAACAGGCCGCAGCCGGGCACCACGATGACGATGGGGGCCGCGCCATGCGCCGCCACGTGAGCGTCGAGCCGCTGGCGCAGGAGCTGTCGCGCGTCGGCGGGCGGCGCATCGTCCGGCACCTCGAGCAGGAGCGGCCACGACCCGGTGTACACGATCTGGTCGGGAGTGAGCGGGCCGCCCCGCACGAAGTCACGCCCCGCCGGCGTGGCGAGGAACGCGGCCGCCCGGGATGCCTCGTCGAACGTGACGACCTTGAGGTGCGCCCCCGTCGCCTGGAGCCCCCGGAGCGCCGGGCCGATCTCGTCGACGAGGGCTCGCCTGCGAGCGCTCGCCATCTGGTCGTTTCCCGCGGCGGCCGGATCCGGCGCGACCCGACGGCGGGCCTCCATCTCGGCGGCCGTGGTCGCGACCAGCCAGTCCGAGAGATCCTCGATCTCGGCCGTCGTATCGGCGGCGACGATCATGCCGTGGTTCTGGAGCAGCGTGACATGAGGGGCGGGCAGCCCCGTCCGATCCTCGAACGCCGCCCGCGCTGCCGCGATCGCCCTCGCCAGGGGAAGTCCGGGGTCCGTGTATGGAACCCAGATCGCCCGATCCCCGAACAGGCGCTCGGCGAGGTCGCGGCCCTCGACCGCGCACGTGACGGCGTTGAGCAGGATCGGGTGCGTGTGGAGGACGAAGCGCTCGGGCAGGGAGGCATGGAACAGCAGCTCGACCGACGGCCTTCGGCGCCCGGAGGCGAGTCGCGCAGCCAGGGCTGTCCGCATCACGGGATCGGTGCCCGGCTCCTGTTCACCGGCTCCGTCGCGACCCTGGAGCAGCGCGAGGAGCGGCTCGACGTCGAGCGGGACCAGGTCCCCCGCGGTCAGCGTCGCGAGCGGGACGCCGCTCGGCTTGATGTACAGGATCCCGTCCACCGTCGCCGACGCGTTGCCACCGCCGCCGCGCGAGAACTCCGGATCGCGCCCATACCGCCGCGCGAGATCGATCACCGCGTCAATGTCCGCGGGCGGAGTCGCGGGCAGCGCGGGGCGCTCGCCGGCGCCGCGCACGGCGCTCATCGGGTGGCCACCGGCTCCGAGGCTCCGATCAGCTCGGCGCCGACGTCCCGGAACCAGCGGATGCGCGTTTCCGCGTCGGCGAAGTCCGTGTTCGGCACGCCATCGCGATCCACGAAGCCCCTCCGGCCGCTCGAGCGCAGGTGCTGGTGCGCAGCGATCACGCAGGTGCCCTCCCAGAACGCGTGGCGGGAGGCGTCCGACGGCAGGGATCCGTCGCCGCAGCGCGGCTCGAGCGGGATGCGCCGCAGCGTGTTGTGCTCGGTCCCGGCCGTCACGATGATGCCGGCCGCCCGGAACGCGGCGACGTAGGCGTCCACGACCGCCGGATGATTGCGGTTCGGGATGAGCTCGGCCGCGTGGATGCCGCGGGCGATCAGCCGGGCAGCCAGCGCGTCGGGCGGCTCCTCCCAGGGGCAGACCGGCGTCGCGCCGTCGGCCAGCGTCGGATAGCAGGGGATGCCGTCCATCTCGACGACGAGGCGGTAGGCGTCCCTGAAGGAGACCGGCGATTCGAGCACGAATGCCGGCCGGCCCGCCTTCATCAGGCTGGACCGGATCTCGCCCTGGACGGCGCCCGGATCATCGACGTCCACACGCGACGGACGGCCGAAGGCGCGTTCGAGCAGGTCGGCACGGCGCCCCGGTGCGACGGCCAGGAAGAGTGCTTCCTGGAAGGCCAGCGCAACGTGCCGCTCCTGGAGGACCACCCAGTCCCGCGGAACGCCCGCCCGCTCGGCGACGTCCTCCGCGATGTTCTCGTCGGTCAGCGCCGTGCGCATGCCGGCGTCCTCGAAGCAGGCCCGCACGCGGGGCACCATGGCGCGCATCCGCTCCACGTCCGCGGCGCGCACCGCGGCGGCGAGGCGGCTCGCCGTCTCCGTCGGTGGCGCGAAGGGGCTCACGCCCTTCCCGCAGAGGTACATCCGGCCCGGGTTGCCCGGATCGTTGATCCTCGTGCCGGCCCGGCGGAGGTCGTCGGCCACGGTGATGAACTCGAGGCCGAAGAGGGGCACGATCCCCGCCGCCACCGCCGCCTCGGCGAACCGCCCGTAGATCCGCTGGTCGTGGAAGTTGGACGCGCCCAGGACCCGGACGCCCTCGGCAGCCGCCACCCGCACCGCGTCCTCGGCGGTTTCGAAGGCGGAGAAGTTGGGCGGCAGGTGCACGTGCGCATTGAGAACGGGCCGCCCGGTCAGTCGGACCGGCGTCCCGCCACCGACCTCGCCTTCCGCGTGCATCTGGCGTCCTGCTCCTCGTTCCGGGCTGGTCCGGCGTCATCGGCCCGCCTGTCGAAGGCGCCCGATCTGTTACGAGTGTTTACGATTTGTTACACTCGCTGCATAGTACGACACGGACCGATCCTTCTCAACCCCATCGAACACCACGCGCCAGCGCGCCGGCCGGCGGCCGGCCGGGCGCCCGGAGGGACCAGGGGTCCGAATGGCGGCGGGAGTCAGGCTCCGGGGCCGTCGCCCTCCGCGCGGGCCGCCTGGCGCCGGACGTGCACGATCCGCTGGACGATCGTGACCGTTGCGCCCAGGGCGATGACGCCAAGGGCGGCGAGGACGATGGTGGAACCGGTCGCCCCCGGCGATGCGGCGACGCCGCCCGCCAGGCCCCCGGCGACCAGGCCGGCCGTGAGGATGACCAGGCGGACCTCGCGCGGCATCAGCCCGACGGCGGCCATTCCGGTTCCCGCCGTGAAGCCCAGCCCCTCCGACTTTGCCCGCGTGTACGAGACGAGGAAGGCCGAGGCCATCGCCGCGGCGGCCAGCCAGGTGCCCTCCTGGAGCCCGGCCTGGCCGAGCCCGACGACGAGGCCCACGTAGACGAGCGCCTCGCCCCAGCGGTCGAACACGCTGTCCAGGAACGCGCCGAACCTCGAGACCCGGCCCGTCGCACGGGCCAGCGTTCCGTCGAACATGTCGAAGACGCCGCCGAAGAAGACGACGAGGCCGCCCGGCAGCCACAGCCCGAAGGCGAGGAGGGCCGCACCGACCGCGGTGATCGCGAAGCCCACGAGCGTCAAACCGTCCGGGCTCAGGCCCAGGCGGCCGAGGAGCAGGGCCAGCGGCTCGCCGAGGCCCTTGATGCGGCTGCGGGTGTCGTTGGAGATCATCGCGCCACGACCGTTCAGCTCGAGTAGCCCAGCACGGCCCGCTCGCGGGCGGCGACCTCGGCAAAGGCACTCGACCGCAGCGTGCAGATGGTCTCCCGGCCCACCCGCCGGCTCTCCACCAGCCCGGCCTCGCGGAGCCGCCGGAGGTGGTGGCTGACCAGCGGCTGGCTCAGCCCGACGTGATCGATGAGCTCGGTCACCGTGGCCGGCGCTTCCGCCAGCCGGCGGACGATACGGAGCCGGTTGACGTCGGCCAGGGCCTTGTGGAAAACGCGCAGCTCGCGCAGGTCCTCCGGCTGGTCGACGATGGCGGCGATCGTGCCGCGGATCCGGGCTGGCGAGGGGCTCAGGGTGGCCTCCGGCGGGATCCGGTCTCTTCGGCGGGGAGCCGGCAGGCGCCGGATCACCGCAATGTCCGTTTATATAAAGCGGCGTTGATGGTATGGGCCCCGCGCGACGCTGTCAACAGCCAGGGCGACGGTTCGCGCCCCGCCGGCGGGGGTTTTGGGCGGAGCGACACGTCCTGGGGCCTCGCCGGCGTGGGACGTTGGAGTGCGCTGCCGGCCCGCTCAGCAGACGCCGATCTACGCCGGCCCTTCCTGCGGCTCGTGCCGGTGATGGTGGTGGCGGTATCGAGGGTGGGGGTCCGTATCCTCCGCGGTCCCGTCGTCGGCACGCAGGTCCTCGTCCACGGGCGGACTCGCCGCCTCCTGGGCTCGCCTGACCTGCGCGTCCAGCACCTGCTTGAACTGCTTGGCAAGGCCGGTTCGCATGCCGGAGCGCGCGGCGGCCGCAGCGTCGTGATCGCGACGCCGCGCCCGTGCCCATTCGTTGGGCGGCAGGTCGTCCTCGGGCTCGACCGGCCTTGGCATGGCAAGAGAGTCGCGCGTGGCGAGCTCCGCGTCAACCATGGAGGCCGCGGAATGTGAACGGCGCCGCCGCGGGGCAGTGCGCCAGGACCGGAGGCTCCGGCCGGCCGGGCCTGCCGACGTCACCGGCCCGCCACGTACACTGGAGCCATGGACCGCCGCGCCGCCGTCGTGCTGTTGGCCGTGCTGGGCGGCGGCGTCTTCCTGGCCGGCCTGGAGCTCCTGATCACGGCCGTGGCCCTGCCGGCCATCATCGCCGACTTCAACGCCTGGAGCGGCGCCGGCCTGCGCCAGGCCAGCTGGATCGTCAACGCCTATCTCGTGGTGTACGTGGGCACGATGCCCGTCGCCGGCCGCTTGGCCGACCAGTGGGGCACGCGCCGGCTGTTCCTGGCGGCGCTGGTCGCCTTCACGCTGGGCTCGTTCCTGGCCGGCCGGGCCCAGACCCTCGACGAGCTGATCGCGGGCCGCGTCGTGCAGGCGCTCGGTGGCGGCGGGCTGGTCCCGGTGGCCACGGCCGCCGCCGCCCACCTGTTCGAGGGCCACCTGCGCCCGCGGGCGCTGGGCATCGTGGGCGGACTCACGTTCCTCGGCATGGCCGCCGGCCCGTTCCTGGGGGCGGCAATCCTCGACGCGGTCCAGCCGGCCGCGGCGCTCGCCCGCCAAGGGATCACGTCCGGGCCGGTCTTCGACATGATCTCGCCGTCGTGGCGCTGGATCTTCTACGTCAACGTCCCGATCGGCATCGTGGGCCTCGCCATCGGCTGGGCTGCCATGGCCGACTGGGACACGCCCCGGACCAGGACCCGCCTCGACATCGTGGGAGCCGGCCTGTTCACCGGGGCCCTGGCGATCATCCTGATTGGGGTCACGATGCTCGGCGAGCAGTCCAACCCCGGCGCACCCGGCGAGATCGACCCGAACGTCGTGGCCGGCGGACTCGTCGTGCTCGGCGCGGCCGTGGGAGCACTCTGGCTGGTCCAGGCGCTGCGGCACCCGGCCCCGTTCCTCGACCCGCGGATGTTCCGGGACGTGGTCTTCAGCTCGGCCGCGATCGTGAGCCTCCTGACCGGCTACGCGTTCGCGACCGCGATCGTCGGCGCCGCGGTCTTCGTGGACCGAGTGCTCTACGGCGGACCGGATGTCCAGCGGGTGGCCCTTGGCGCGATCGCCGGCCTGACCGCGGTCGGCGCGCTCGCGTCAGGTTGGCTGGTCCGGCACGTGTCGCTTCGCCTGGTGACCGCCATCGGCCTCGCCGCGTCGATCATCGGCCTGGTCTGGATGGGAACGTGGTCGGCCGGCGTCGACTTGACCACGATCGCCCTGGCGGGCGGCATGTTCGGACTGGGCTTCGGCCTGACCGTCACGCCCCGCTCGACGGCCGCGGTCGAGGTCGCCGGCAGCGACCGGTACGGTGTCGCCTCAGCGACGGTGACCGTGGCCCGGACGATCGGCATGGGCGTCGGCCTTGCCGTGCTCACGTCGTTCGGCTCGACCACGATCGACCGTGCCTGGAACCAGGTCTTCGGCCAGCCCGACGCGTACAAGTCGGTCGTCCCGGCATCGCTGGCCAGCCGCTCGCTCCACGACCCCCTGGTCGTCGATGCCATCGAAGTCTGGGCAGCGGGCAAGGCGGCCGCCACGATGGTCGGACTGTTCGTCGTCGCGGCCGGCGTGACGGCCGCGGCCGTGCCGGCAGGTCTCGCGCTCGCGAAGCGGCCGCGGATAATGGCGGGCGACCAGTCCGGCGCCGCCGCGCCGGGCTCAGCGGGAGGAGCGGATGGCGAGCGACCCGGCGCCGAGCAGACCGGCGCCGCCTGAGGTCGATGCGACGGCCGGCGTGACGGCCGGGCCGGCGGCCGAGCAGCCTCCCGCCGCAGGGCCGGCGGCCGGGCCGGGACTCGCTGGCCATGCCGGAACTCCGGCGCCCGGCGGGCACGCACGGCCCGCCCACCCGCTGGTGGACCGTGCCGCCCTCGCCGAGGAGGCGCGAACCGCGCTCCGCGTCGAGCACTGGGATGGCGGGTCGCGCACGATCACGGGGCTCGAAGCGCTGGCGCACGCGGTGCGGGAGTCCGCGGGCCGGCACTGGGTCGACCTCACCGATCCGTCGCCGTCGCTCGTCGATGTCGTCGCCGACGACCTCGGACTCCACCCACTCGTCGCCGAGGACATCGTCGAGCGCAACCAGCGCCCCAAGCTCGAGCTGACGGGTGAGCACGTCCACCTGGTCGTGTTCGGGGTCCGTTACGAACGCGAGCACGAGGTCGAGATCGAGGAGGTCGACGTCGTTCTCGGGGCCAACTTCGTGCTCACCGTCCATTCGAGTGCGTGGGACCTCAGCGCGGCGCACCAGCTCCGGGGCGGGGTCGGGCCGCTGCTGGCCGAGGGCGCCGACTTCGTCTGCTGGGCGCTCCTCGACGGCCTCGTCGACAGCTACTTCCCCGTCTTCGACCTGATCGAGGACGAGATCGACAAGCTGGAGGACCTGATCATCGACCGGCCCGGGAGGGACACCCTGGAGCGGCTGTTCGCGATGAAGCGGTCGCTGATCGAGATCCGCCACGTGATGGCGCCGCAGCGCGAGATGTTCAACCAGCTGACGAACCGGACGCTGCCGTACATCGCGCCGGACCACGTCGTCTACTTCCGCGACATCTATGACCACGCCGTCCACCTTGCCGAGGAGTACGACTCGTTCCGCGAGCTCGTCTCGGGCGCCCTCGACGTGTACCTCTCGACGATCAACAACAACCTGTCGCTGACCATGAAACGGCTCACCGGGATCACCGCCGTCCTGGCCGGCATCGGCGCGTTCGCCGGCATCTTCGGCATGAGCGAGGCAGGCGCGGCCTTCGCGGGCGCCGAGGCGGTCGGCTTCTGGCTCGTGTCCGGAGCCATCATCGCTCTCTCGCTGGCGCTCCTCGTCCTGCTGCGGCGGCTCGACTGGATCTGAGTCGTCGGCGCCTGGTGCCGGGCGAGGGCATCTCGCGCCCGCACGGGCGGGCCGCGGGCCCGCGTGGGCGCAACGCGTGGGCGCAACGGCGCGAGGCGGCCGCACGGGCGGGCCGCTGGCTCACGTGGGCGTGGCGGCGGGCGCGCCAGCCGCGAGGGGCGTGGCGGCCGGGGTGCGTGGCGGCCGGGGTGCGAGGCGCCGGCACGGGCGGGCCGCTGGCTCACGAGGGCGTGGCAGCAGGCGCGCCAGCCGCGAGGGCGTGGCGGTCGGCGTGCTAGTCACGACTGACTCAAAGGCGGCGTGGGCGTGTGCGGGGGTCCGCGGGCCAGCCTCCGGACGGGCGCCTGGCTTCGACCGCTACGCGTGATGTGGCCGATCTGGAGTCAGGTGGGACTCATGCCCCCAGCCACACCCCCTCCGCCGTGATCGCGCCCCGGTCACCCGCTCCTTGTCGCACCGACTCTTGTGCCCACGGCACCGCCCGGGGCCACGCGCCGCGGCGGCCGGACGGCGACGCACGCCCGACCCGCCGCGGGGCGCTACTGGCAGTGCTGCGGGTGGGGGACGGGGTTCGCCACGGCATGGTCGGCCGGACCCGACGAGAGCGGCCGTGCCGTCACGATCAGGACGAGGCCGGTGTAACCGGGCTGGCCCTTGCGCGGCCCCTCGGACGTCTGGAGGGCGAGTTGCTGATCGGTCGCGGTGATGGCGTCCACGGCGCTCGTCACGTCGGACTGGTGGCGCCAGACCTTGCTGACCTCGTAGAGGAAGACCTGGTCGTCGCTCGTGTACACCTGCGCGATCATCCCGAGCATCGCCGAGCCGCCGTTGATCCTCGATTGCGTCAGGAGGGGCAGGAACATGCCAGTCCGGGCGTGCGCGTACAGGTAGGTGGTCCCAGCCGACCCCGGCTGCGAGAAGGCCGGCAGGTACTCCGCCACGTTGCAGTAAGGGAACTGTTCGCCGACCGGCGAGCGGATCACGGGCAGGTCGATGCCGAGCGCGGCGACGACCACGCGCGTGGCGACCCGCGGCGTCGACGGGCTCGCGCTCGGTGACGCCGACGGCGTCAGCGTCGGGAACGGCATGAGCGTCGGCGTGGGAGTGGCGACGGCGGGCGTCTCGCTGGGCAGCGGGACGATCGCCTCGACCGGGCTGCCGTAGGTCGTCAGGCCGGCGGAGACCAGCGCGATTCCCGCTGCCGTCAGGATGGCCGGCAGCAGGCGGTCGCGGATCCAGTCGGTGATGGCGCGCATCGGCGGTGGCATCCTAGCAAGGGATCGGTCGGCGGCCCCGGCGATCGTGTCGGTGCTCCCGGGGGCTCGCGACACGCGCGCGAGGACCGCGCGAGCGGCGGGCCAGGTCGATCCGGCCGATCGGGCCGCGCCGGCGATCGGGCCGCGCCAGGGCGCCCCTGACCCCGCGCCTCGCCGCGCACGCCCGCGGCGTCCGCGCGCGCGGCGCCCGCGGCGTCCGCGGCGCTGGTACGCTCCGGGCCATGCGTTCACTCGTCGCCATCGTGGTCGGCCTGGCCGTCGGGATCGCCGCCGCGGTCGGCCTCGGAGCCGTCCTGCTGTCCGCTGCCCCACCGGTGGTTCGCGCTTCACCGACGCCGTCGGCGT
>CAWGEL010000021.1:0-23462 GCA_963821595.1 uncultured Chloroflexia bacterium
GTTCTTGCTGGTCGCCGCCGACATCATCTCGAAGGCGCAGCAAGCGAGGCCCGACAGGAGCGGCCACAGGCTGTTGATGCGGATCAGGTCCAGGACGTAGTCCGCCTTGGTGGGGATGATCTCGAGGGCCCCGGACCAGCGCGCGTCGTCGCGGCGGCCACCGCCGCTCTCGTCGAAATGGCGGAGGATCGTGGTGTCCGCATCCTCGAGCGCCTGGCCGCGGTACGCGGCCGGATCGGCTGATCGCCACAGCGTGTTCGGGACGACGATCGGTGCGTCGACCGCCTGCCCGCCGGCGACCGTCACTGCGGCCGAACGGTCGGTCCCGGCGGGCCGATCTGCGCCGTCCGTACCAGCCTCGGGCCGGTCCGCGGGGCCGCCATCGCCCGCCGCGGGCGGGTTCAGTGCCACGTGAGCACGCCCTTGCGCCAGGCATGGGCCAGCCCGAGCATCAGGATCGCGATGAACAGGACCATCGACAGGAGGATGCCGGGGATGGCGTCGCGGACGACGAGCGCCCACAGGAAGATGAACACGATCTCAATGTCGAAGGCGACGAACAGCAGCGCATAGATGTAGTAGCTGATCCCGAAGCGGCCGTGGGTGTCGCCGAACGTGTCGATGCCGGACTCGTACGGGAGGCCCTTGCCGCGGCTGCCCCTTGTCCGGTGGCTGATCAGCCAGTTCGCACCCATCGTGACGAAGACGAATCCCAGTCCGATGACCGCGAACCCGACGACGTACCAGATGCCTTCCATGCAACCTCTCTGCGGCCGGCCCCACCTGGGCGCCGGCGCGGCGGGGCTCGGCAGTGGGGCGCGCACGGAGGCCACGGGCGCGGCGGCCCGCGGGCGTGCCCGTCGATGGTAGCAAGGTCGGCCCGCGGCCGTCGCGACCGCGGCCGAACCGTCGCCGGCTCGGCCGCGGCGCGTCAGCCGACCAGCGGGATCGGGAGCGACGGGTCCGGCAGGCCGCGGCCGGCGACCACGACCCGGAACCCGCCGAGATGGTGCGGGTCGAGGAGGCGGGCCACCGCTGAACGGAGCAGGAGGCCGGCCGCCATGTCGGTGAGCGCGGCCTGCTCGCGGCGAAGGAGGTCCTCCAGGCCGCAGCTCACGAGGTAGCGGGCCAGGGTCGCCTCGGCCAGCGGAGCGATGTCGCGCTCCGCGAGCAGGCGGACCAGCGTCGTCGTATCGACATGGGCGGTGATGTCGCGCTCGCCGACCTCGCGGAATGGTGCGTCCGGCGAGCCGTCGGCGATGTGGCGACGGTAGGTCATGAGGGTCCCGGACAGCCGCCGCGGGCCGTACAGCTCCGCGGCCGGTGCCCCGTAGTCGATGGCGACCACGATCCCCCGGCCGAGGCGCCGGCCGACCTCGTCCGCCCAGCCGTCGAGCGCCAGGCAGAGCTCGGCCCGCTGCCCTTCGGCGAGCGTCACCCCGATGGCCGTGAGCGCTGCAAGGCGCCCGGCAATGGCCGGCGTGCTCGGCTCCCGCAGCACCTCGACGAAGGCGCCGCCCGGCGCCACGGCCACGTGCCCTTCGAGGACCCGACCGTCCCGGACCTCGACGACGTGGACGGGGAGGGCGTCGAGGAACTCGTTGGCAAGCACGGCCCCGGTCACGGGCGTCCGGTCGGCCTGGGCCGGATCGACGACCGCAAGGCCGGCGGCCGCGGCGCGCTCTTCGAGCTCGGCGCGTCGGTGCCGGTTCAGCTCCACCGGCGCGAAGCGGAGCGCCTCGGCGAGCGGCGACCTGTCGGAGCGCAGGCCGGCGGCGATGGCGAGCGCGAGGGTGCCCGAGCCGGCGCCGTACTCGATCAGCGTGAACGGCGACGGCCGGTCGAGTCGCTCCCAGGCGGCGGCGAGGTGGCGGGACACCGCTGCCGCGAAGATCGGGTGGAGCTCCGGCGCAGTCAGGAAGTCGCCGCTCCGGGTGGGCCGCTCGGCCGCCGTCGTGTAGAAGCCGTCCTCGCCGGCCACGGCCATGGCCATGAAATCGGCGAACGGGATCGGGCCCCGGCGGGCGATCTCCGCCCTGATCCGGTCGACGACGGCGCTCATCGGAGGCGGTTCGCGACGAGGCGCAGCCCCGGCCCCACCAGGGTGTGCCCGCCAAGGGCGATCGGCAACGGGGCCGCAAGAGCGGCCCGCGTCAGCGCCCGCAGCCACGGATCGTCGATCCGGTCAGGAAGGATGAGGTCCGAGGCGAAACGGTCCTCGGCCGATGGCCACGTCTGCTCGTCGGCGCCATGCCGGTGGGCAAGCAGCACGCGCGTGTCGACGACGGCAGCGTCGCACGCACGGCCGAGGTGGGCCGCCAGCGCCCCCGGGCCGTCGCGATCCAGCAGCGCCCCAAGCAGCGAATGCGGCGGCCGCGGTGGCCGCGTCGGCCGCAGCGCGCTGGCGGCGTTGCGCGCCGCCAGCGCCATCGGGCTGGCCGCACGCAGACCGCGTTCCTCGACGAGGGCACGGACCCGGCAGGCCGCTTTCCGTTCGAGCGCCGCGAGCGTCCCGGCCGACGTGCGTCCGGCCACGAGCAGCTCCGCTCGAGCGTCGGCCATGACTGACCGAACAGCCGCAAGTCGGTCAGCCGCAGCGAACAGAACGGGATCGGCCGTGATGCGCGTCGGCGCCACGCCGGGCAGGAGCAGGTCCGCCGGTGAGTCCAGGTCGATCGCCAGC
This sequence comes from uncultured Chloroflexia bacterium, assembly GCA_963821595.1. Classification (GTDB taxonomy): domain Bacteria; phylum Chloroflexota; class Limnocylindria; order Limnocylindrales; family CSP1-4; genus CTSoil-043. The sequence goes on from CAWGEL010000021.1 coordinate 2,684, forward strand.
CGCCAGCGCGCTCGAAGGTCCCGCACCGGAACCCCGGCCACCTCGGCGAGCCATCTCGGCAGCGCGTTGTCGCCGGGCAGATCCGGGATCGCGCCAAGCACCGCCGTCCCGGCGACCGCGATCGCATCTGCGCTGTAGCGATTGTTGGCGAGGGCGCCCGCGGCCTCCGCCGCCGCGGCGTCGACGAAGTCGCGCCGGTCGCCTGCGCGAGCCAGGGCCATCGCGCCGGACCCGAGGACGATCAGGCCCGGCGTCGACACTCTGGCGGCCAGCCGCCGGAGCCGCGCGCCGAACGGCTCGTCGTCGGCCTCGGAGACGACGATCGCCTCGACCGCGCCGGCCGCCAGGAAACCTGCCCGGTGCCGCTCGCCGCGCGACGCCCGGGCGGCCGCGAGCATGCGCTCGAGGGGGCCGGCCAGGGCTCCGGCGGGCCGGTGGAGGACCAGGACCGTGACATCGCCCACCGGCCTATTGTCCGCCGGCGAGGCGGCCGGCGAGGCCGCCCGCGAGGCCGCCCACGACCCGCGATCGACCTGGGACGTATGCTCGGTCGATGCCGCGGCCCGCACGTCCCATTCGCGACTCGGTGGCCGGGCAGGCGGGGCACGCGGAATCGGCCGGATCGGAGCCCGCGCAACACCGTGTCCGCGCCTACCTCGGGTTGGGCGCGAATCTCGGGGACGCCGAGGAGACACTCGTGGCGGCAGTCCACGCGCTGGCGGCCGTTCCGGGCGTCGCCGTCGTCCGCGTCTCCCCTCTTTACGCGACCGCACCGGTCGGCGTGACAGACCAGCCGGACTTCCTCAACGCCGCGATGGCCATCGATGCGCCGGCCGGCTCCGACCAGGCAGCAGGGGCCGTCGAGCTCCTGGTCGCGCTCAAGCGAATCGAGCGCGCGTTCGGGCGGCGGACGCGCCGGCGCTGGGGCCCTCGCGAGCTCGACCTCGACTTGCTGCTGTACGGCGACGCCCGGCTGCTCGTGGACCAACCCCCGGATGGGCTCCCGGTTGACCCCGCGTATGTCGGGCCATTTCTGGAGGTGCCGCATCCCTCGGCACCGGACCGGCTGTTCGTGCTTGCCCCGCTGGCCGACCTCGCCCAGGACCTGGTTCCGCCCGGCTGGCCGGAGACGGTCGGCGAGGCCCGCGACCGGCGGATCGCCGCGGAAGGTGCCGACGCGGCGCTGGCCGTCGCGCCGTGGAGCGACGCCGCCGGCCGGTGGGAGGGGCGGGTCCGGGCCCGGCGGCCCGCCAGCCGCACCGCGCCCGTACGCGCGGTCGCGGACGCCGGCGGTGGCGAAGCCGCCGCCGGCGGGAGCCCCGTGGCGGCCGACGGCAGCCCCGTTGCGGTCTACGTGGACCTGCCCGGCGAGTCCGACGCTGCGCTGATCCATGCGGCAGTCGTCGAGGCGGGCCTGCCCGCGGGCTGCGTCGTCCTGGAACTGGGCTGTGGGGCGGGCCGGGTGACCGCCGCGCTCACCGCGCTCGGCCATCCCGTGATCGCCGTGGACCAGTCGCCGGAGATGATCGCCGAGGTCAAGCGGCGGGTGCCCGCGGCCACGGCCGTGACGAGCGACATCGAGGCCCTCGATCTCGGCGGCCGGCGCGTGCCCGCGGTGGTCCTGGCCAGCCACCTCGTCAACGTGGAGGCGGCGAGCCGCGCGGCATTCCTCGGCGCGTGCCGGCGGCACGTCACGGCGGACGGCTGCGTCCTGGTCCAGTGCTATGAGCCCGACCGCGACTGGGGCGCGGGTGTCGGCCGGCCGACCCGATCCGGCCCGGTGACGATCATCCTGCTGCGCGCGGATCGAACCGGCGACGTGCTGACGGGGAGCGTCGCCTACGAGACTCCCAGGGGGCGCTGGGTCCAGGACTTCACGGCGATCCTCCTCGACGAGGCAGCCCTTCGCGCCTCGCTGCGCCGGTCATCGTTGGCGTTCGAACGGTGGGTCGACGCGCGCGGCGGCTGGTTCCTCGCGCGGCCGTCCTGAATCGCCCTTACAGGCGCACCGACGGCGGCCGGCTGCGGTCGAACATGTGGACCGTGTCGACGAAGCGGACCTGCTTGGTCTGGTAGGCCATCACCAGCGAGTGGGTGCGTGCCCCACCGCCGAAGAAGCGGATGCCGTGGAGGAGGTCGCCGTCGGTCACGCCCGTGGCCGCGAAGACGATGTTCTCGCCTGATGCGAGCTCGTGGGTCCGGTAGATCCGGGCCGGGTCACCGTGGCCCATCGAGGCCGCCCGGACGCGCTCCGCCTCGCTCCGGAAGACCAGCCGGGCCTGGATCTCGCCGCCCAGGCAGCGCAACGCCGCCGCGGTCAGGACTCCTTCCGGCGCGCCGCCGATCCCCATCACGGCGTGGATGCCGGTGCCGGAGACGGCCGTCGAGATGGCGGCGGACAGGTCGCCGTCGGTGATCAGCTTGATGCGAGCACCGGCAGCGCGCACCTCGCCGATCAGCTGCTCGTGCCGGGGCCGGTCGAGGATCACGACCGTGATGTCGTTGATGCCCCGTCCCAGCGCGGCCGCGATGCGCCGCAGGTTGTCGGTGGGGGAGAGGGCCAGGTCCACCTTGCCCGCCACGACCGGGCCGACGCACAGCTTCTCCATGTAGCAGTCCGGGGCGTTGAGCAGGCCGCCCCGCTCCGAGGCGGCCAGGACCGTGATGGCGTTGGCCTGGCCGTGCGACACCAGCGTGGTGCCCTCCAGTGGATCCACGGCGATGTCGATGGCCGGCACGTCCCCGCCAGCCGCGCGGCGATCGCCGACGCGCTCGCCGATGAAGAGCATCGGGGCGCTGTCGCGCTCGCCCTCCCCGATGACGATCGTGGCGTCGATGGGCAGCTCGTCGAGCGTGCGGCGCATCGCCTCGACGGCGACGCGATCCGCGCCCGTGGTGTCGCCGCGGCCCATGAGCCGGGCAGACGAGATGGCCGCCGCTTCGGTCACGCGGATCATCTCGAGGGCCAGGAGTCGCTCCATCTCCGTGCTCCTGCTGTGAGGGCGTGTCGCCGGCGGTGACGGCGCCCGTGATCTCGTCGGGATTCGTCTGGTCGACGCGGTGCGGGGGATGTTGGCGCTGGGCGGTCATCGCGCAGTCGGGGTGGTGGCGCCTGGGCCGGGAGCCACGGCGGGCCCGGAGGTTCGCGACGGCGGGCCGGCGAGGTCAGTGCCGGAAGTGGCGACGACCGGTAAAGACCATGGCCATGTGGTGGCGGTCGGCCACCTCGATCGCCATCTCGTCCCGGCGCGAGCCGCCGGGCTGGATGATGGCCGTGACGCCGGCGATGGCGGCGTGGGCGATCACGTCGGGGAACGGGAAGTATGCGTCGGAGGCGAGGACGGCGGTCCGGGCGCGGTCGCCGGCCCGGCGCAGGGCGATCTCCACGGCGACCTGGCGGCTGACCTGGCCACCGCCGATCCCGACCGTCTGCAGGTTGCGCACCAGAGCGATCGCATTCGAGCGAACGTGGGCGACGGTCCGCCATGCGAACAACAGGTCGGTGAGCTCCTCCAGCGTGGGATGGCGCTGCGTGACCACCTTCATCTGCCCACGATCGATGGAGGTCGTATCGAGCATCTCGACGAGGAGGCCGCCGCTGACGCGCTTGAAGTCCAGCGCCGCGATGCCGTAGTCGCGGAGCCCGTCCGACGGGTTGGGCGGCATGCGCAGGACTTCGAGATCGGGGTGGGCGGCCAGGAGCTCCAGGGCTGAATCCGCGTAGCCGGGCGCCACGATCGCCTCGTACGTGCCGTTGGCGATCTCGCGGGCCGTGGTAGCGTCGAGCGGCCGATTGACGCCGACGATGCTGCCGAAGGCCGCCCCGGGGTCGGTCTCCAGCGCGCGCCGAAACGCCCCGGCGAGGGAGTCATCCGAGGCCAGCCCCACCGGGTCCGTGTGCCGGATGATCACGGCGGTGGGTGCCGCGAAGTCGCTGGCGGTCCGCCATGCGGCATCAAGGTCCAGGAGGTCGTTGAAGGTCGGCGCCCGACCCTGGATCCGGACCGCGTCGGCGATCGTGCCATCCCGGTGGCTGGTCTCGCGATAGAAGGCGGCCCGCTGGTGCGGGTTCTCGCCGTACGGCAGGTCGGTCACCTTCTCGAGCACGATGCCGAGGTGGGCCGGGAACGTTGTGCCCGTGACCTGGTTCAGGTAGGCGCCGACCTCGGCGAAGTACGCCGCCACTGCCGCGAAGGCTTCCGCCGCGAGGCGCTGGCGCAGCTCGGCGGAGACGAGACCGCGGTCGCGGATGTCGGCCATGACGTCCGGGTAGGAGGCCGGCGATGCGACCGCGGCCACGCCGGCGTGGTTCCGGGCGGCGGCCGACAGCAGCGCCGCCCCGCCGATGTCGATCATCTCGAGGACCTCGTCGAGCGGGCGCCGCCGCTCGCCGACCAGCGGCGCGAACGGCTTCACGTTGACGATGACGAGGTCGATGAGCCCGATGCCCTGCTCGGCCAGCTCGGCCAGCTGCTCGGGCCGGTCGCGGCGGGCCAGGATCCCGGCGTAGATGGCCGGGTGGAACGTCTTCACCAGCCCGCGCAGGAGGGGCCCGACCGTCGTCAGGGCCGCCACCGGCTCGACGGGGACCCCGTCGGCGACCAGGTGCTCGCGGGTGCCGTCGGTGGCGTAGAGCTCGACGCCCTGGGCGTGGAGGTCATGCGCCAGCGCGCTGATGCCGGTGCGGTCGGCGACCGAGAGGATGGCGCGCACGCGGGCTGGTGATCCTCCCTGGTTCCATGCGCGTATGGAGGCCACCCGGGGCACGGGGCGGCTGCGAGGAGCGCCCGGAACGTCGGGCGGCTGGTGCTCCCGGCCGCGAGTATAGCGCGCGGTCATGGCATACTCGAACGGTCGAGCATGAAGCGTTGGCTCGACCGCGCCGCAGCCGGCAGCGCCGGCCGGAGCCGCGCCCGCCCGACGTCGCCCCGGAGGCCCTGCGGTGCAACTGCTCCCCTGGGAGTATCTCTTCAAGACCTTCAACAACGTCGAGTTCCCCGACCTGTTCAACGAGATCTGGGTGACGTCGCTGGTCGGGCTGGTGGTGGTGGTCGCCCTCTACATGATCCGGACGCGCCAGCTCCACCGGCACGCCCCCTACCTCGACCTGTACGAGTGGCTGCTCTGGGCGTCAGTCATCACGTTCTTCCTGTTGCTCGTGTACGCGATCTTCCATTTCGACTTCATCTTCACCTTCCTGACGATCCCGGTCGGCGCAGGCGTCCTCGTCTGGATCCGGTTCGTGCGGTTCCCGCCGGGCCTCGCCCGCTACGAGCAGCAGCTGGCCAAGGCGCGCTTCTACACCAAGCACAAGTTCGCCCACCCGGAGGCGACGATCCGCCCGAAGCGACGCCGCCGGCGCTAGGGACCGCGTGGAAATCCGCCGGTTCGGGGTCGGGCATCGTCGGCCGGACGGGCCGCCGGGGACGGTCGGCGTTTCCGGGCAGGCGATTCACGCGGACGGGCGCGGCGTGATCGCCGAGCTCGCCTTCAGCCGCCGGGCGTCGGTGCCGCCGCATGCGAACGCCAACAGCGCCTGGTTCCTGGTCCTCGAAGGGGGCGGCTTCGTCCGGGTCGGCGACGAGCAGGCGCGCGTCGCGGCCGGGGAGGCGGTCGTATGGCCGGCCGGCGTGCTCCACGCGGCATGGACCGAACTCTCCGAGATGCGTGCCATCGTCGTCGAGCTGGCCGGTGCCGACGACGCGGTCGTGCGCGGCATCATCGATGCCGGACCGATCGGCGAAGGCGTGCCCTCCGGCAGCGCCGCCGTGCAGCGTGGCCTGGGCGAGCTGGCGGACCCGCCAACGCACGGCGCTGGCACCGCCGCCGAGGGCGAGCCCAGCTAGCTGTTGTTGCCGCCGCCGGCGTTGCCGCCGCCGGGTCGCTGCCGCCGCCGGCGTTGCCGCGGCCGGCATTGCCGCCGCCGGCGTTGCCGCCGCCGGGTCGCTGCTCCCGGTTTCGCGAGGCGCGAGCGGGCTGCGATGCGATCGGTTCTGTATCGAGGCGCCGGCCGTGGCGGCCATCGCCTCACCGCTCCTCGCCTGGTCTCCCGGCAGCCGACGGTGCCCCTGCGCCGCCCACTCCTCCCTGGCCGCCGCGCCCGCCATCGGTAGGGCGCGGTCCAGCCGTGGGCCTGGCAGTGCCCGCCGGCGCCGGCGGCGGTGAGGCAGGAGCCGGTCTGCTCTCGCTGGTCCGAGCGGGAGACTGTGGCGACGCGGATGCACCCGCGGCGCTCGAGTCGGCCCATGGGCTGCGCGAGGCGGGACCCTGGACTTCCGACCCGGTGGGCTGGGACCCGAACCGGTGGGCTGTTGAGGAGGAGCGGACGGGGCCTCGGGCGATGTCGCGACAGCGGGGGGCGCCGCGGAGGATCCCGCATCGTCGCGCGGCGCTTCGAGCGTCGCGAGGAGGCCGACCGCAGACGCAATCGCGGCGTCATCATCGGCAGGATCGGCGGCCCACAGCCGCATGAGGCGGTCGAGTTGGACTGCGACGCGTGGCGCCAGGCCCTCGCGTGCCGCCGTCGCGACGTCGACGGTGCTCACCGATGCCGCGATCTCTGCGTAGGCACGGAGGGCGACAGTGGCCCCCCGGTCGTCCCCGCTCCTGCCGGCCGCTTCGGCCTCCGCGATTTGCCTGTCCAGCCGATCGAGCTGGCTCGCCAGGCGCGCGTCGACCTCCCGCGGCAGCAAGAGCGCCTCGAGGGCGACCCGGGGTTCATAGAACGGTTGGCCGGGAGCCGATTCGGCGATCGCCGCGCCGGCCATGGCGACCACCATGATCGCCGTCACGAGGCCGCGAGTCCAGGTCCGGGAGGCGACGGCGCGGAGCCATCCGACGTGGATCGTTGCCGTCGGGGCCGGCATTGGGGCAGTCGCGCGGAACGCAGCGAGAACCCGTGACCGGGACCTGCTCACTGCCTGCTCCACCTCGGCCGCGTCGATCGTCGCCAGCGTCGCGAGTGCGCGCGGCAGGTCATCGGCGGCAGAGTCGCCCCAGGTGGCGCCCTGCGCGAGCAGATGGCGGTGCCGCGGTCTGCGGATCACGATGCCTCCCTCGCCACGGCAGCCACGAGCACCGCTGGCGCGAGTCGCCGCCGCAGGGCCCCGATTGCACGGTGCTGGAGCACCCGGACCGCTCCCTCACTTCGATTCATGAGCCGCGCGACCTCGGCCGGGGTCAGTTCCGCGAGGAACCGGTACACGAGGACATCGTGCTGGGCCGGCGGCAGGGTCGCGAGAGCGGCGGCGAGCCGCTCTCGCTCGATGGCCGCCACGGCCATCTCAAAAGGGCCGTTCGTGGACGCGGCCCGAAGGTCGGCGATCTCGAGGGTCGCCGTCAGATGGCTGCTACGCCGTGCATCGACGGCGGCGTTCCGGGCGATGCGGAACACCCACGCGGCGAACGGGACCCGATCCCGCACCTGGTATCGGTGAAGCCCCTCGATCACCCGCATGAAGGTCACCTGCATCACTTCCTCGGCCAGATCGGGGTCGCCCAGGTAGTGGCGGACGAACCGAAGCACGCGCGGGGCGAGGTCGCCGTAGATCGCTTCGAAGGCGGCCTCGTCCCCGAGCTGGGCCCGTTCGACGAGTGCGCGCAGGCAGGCCTCGCCGATGCGGGCGACGGGCTGGCAGTCGGCGTACTCCGCCAAGGCCCGGCTACCGGCAGTCAGCCGGATCGCCCGGCTCGGCTGCCTCCGGGATCCGACGCGCCCGCCCCAGCGCCTTCCTGTGTCCGCTCCTGCTCCTGCTCCTGCGCCTGTGTCTGCTCCTGCGCCTGTGTCTGCTCCTGCGCCTGTGTCTGCTCCTGCGCCTGTGTCTGCTCCTGCGCCTGTGTCTGCTCCTGCGCCTGTGTCTGCTCCTGCGCCTGTGTCTGCTCCTGCGTGGCAGTCCTGGGCGCCGCCCCGGTGACCGTGGTCGGATCGGAGTTGGCCGTGACGTGCCGATCGGCGACGCGTGCCCGCTCGCCGATTGCGACGGGAACCGGCGCGCCGGCTCTCGTCGCGACGTCATTCGCGGGCACCTCCGGCTTGTCGAGCCGTACGCGGTCCCGGTCACGCGTGAGGTCCGCGTCGGCGTCGATGAGGCGGTCCCGGTCACGCGTGAGGTCCGCGTCGGCGTCGATGAGGCGGTCCCGGTCACGCGTGAGGTCCGCGTCGGCGACGGCCGGCGCCGGGGCCAGGCTCCGATGTGTGTCCGCAGACGCAGTGGCGAGTGGCTGCCCAACGGCAGCGACTGAGCCGGCGGTCAAGACGAGGACGGCGGCAGCACCTGCCATGCGACCGAGCAGGTGACGAAGCTGGGGCATCGACCTGTCCTTCCGGGCCGGTCCGGGGCTCACGCCCCAGGAAGACCGGGCTCCATCAATGGAAACGGTTCTGCCAGGCGCGTGTTACGGCGGCGTCGCCGCCAACCGACGCGACGCCCTGGAGTCCGCGCCACGGATCCAGCCGCCACCACGGAAGGGCCGGGGCTTCGCGCGTTGGCGCTGCTCCCAATCTGGCCAGCTGGATCGTGGACTGGCGATGAGCGGTGGGATCCTGCGGACCGGCAGGAGGTCAGAAGGCAGCCGCGCCCGAGGCGACGGCAGGAAGCGGCTCGCCACCAGGCGTGGCCGAATCCGCGGCGGCCCGGGCCGTCGGCTCGGCCGGTTCGGCGGGGTGGTCCGCCGCCGACCGCCGACGGGCCATGGCCGTCAGGAACGCGATGCCCGCCAGGGCGCCAATCACGGCAAGCACAGCGGCCAGCCGCCGCCGGCGGCTCGATCGTCGCCGTCCCGGGACGTGCTCGAGCGCGGCGTCGCGCACGGATACCAGGGCCTCGAGCGGCGCGTCGAGCAGGTCGGCGTCGGCCAGGCGCCGGCGGCCGGCCTCGAGCGACGACGACAGTTCGCGGGTGGACGGCAATCGTTCGATCTGCACGGCCGACCTCGGTGCGGGGCGATGGATCAAATGGGCCGGGAGGACCGTTGGCACGGATCGCCACGACCTGCCTCACACGGTGGCCCACGGCCGCTTTCGGACGCGCACGACGAGCGCGGCTGGCGCCTTGCAGACAGCTCACGCATGGACGCGCCCGATGGTCAGGCCCCGGGGGGGGGTTCGGCGCCTGCTGCGCCCCTGCATGGTGAGCCGGATCCGCGTGACCGTGCTCGATCCGCCCTCGTGGGGGCCGCGCGCCGGTCGAGGTGCCTGGGCCCCACACGCCCGCCCGCCGTGGTGCGGCTCCGCCGGGCCTCGCCCTGATCCACGCCTGCAACGCGACTGTCGGGCCGCTGCTTCGGAAGAGCACGTGCTCGTGGCCGAGCGTCGGCGAGCCTGATCGCGGCGCCGAGCCAGGCGAGCCAATCGCCAGCAGTTGCAGCCGTGGGAGGTGGCCGTCATGAGGGGCGCATCGCCCCAGCATCGCGAGGACCCGCTGCCGGCGCCCTGGTGGCGTCGCGCCGGCGGCGAGGCATTCGGAACGTTCGCACTGGTCTTCGTCGCGATCACCGCCGACACGGTGGCGACCATGAGCACAGGAGAGGTCTCGGTTGCCGCTCGAGCGATCGCGCCTGCGCTCATGGTGAGCGCCCTGATCTACGCGTTCGGGGACGTCTCCGGAGCGCACCTCAATCCCGCCGTCTCCCTGGCGTTCGCCGTGAAGGGACTCTTCCCGCTTCGCTGGGTCGCCCCGTATTGGATCGCCCAGCTCGCCGGATCCGTTGCGGCGGCCCTCGTGGTCCGCCTGCTCTTCGGCACCGACGGCACCGCCGGCGTCTCGGCGCCCCATCTCGTCAGCGCCACGACCGCCATGGGCCTGGAGGCCGTCCTGACCCTGCTCCTCGTGGCGGTCATCCTGGGTACGACGGAGCGAGCTCGGGTCGTCGGGCCGGACGCCGCCCTGGCGGTCGGGGCGACGATCGCACTGTGCGGGTTGATCGCGCTGCCCGCCGAAGGCGCGTCGATGAACCCCGCCCGTTCCCTGGGACCGGCGCTGGTCGCGGGCCGACTCGGCGACGTCTGGATCTACGTGGTCGGACCCTGTGCCGGAGCGGTGATGGCCGCCGCCGTCTCGTCTCTCCTTCACGGACGGGCACCCGACGACAGGCCGGCACGCGACGCGGCCCGGGGCACCTGAGCCCCGGCAGCGGCCTCCTGGAGGGCGGCCTCGGCCAGAGAACGCCGGCGTCCGCGCCAGACGCAGCGCCGATCAGTTCCGGTCCGCAGGTCCGGGGCCAGGCTCGGGTCTGCCAGCCGACCGCCGCGCCAGGCTCTCGCGAGCTCGCTTCGTCACCGCCCCGTGGCTGCCCGGAGCAACGCCAGGGTCGCCTGCTCGTCGGGGGACAGCGCCGTCGGGGACGATCGGCCGCGTGCCCCGTCGGCCCGACGGTGCCGCGACCGGGCCCGGCGGACGGCCGTGGCCAGGGTGCTGTCCTCGAGCGCCCGGAGCACGGCCGGGTGCACATAGCTGGCTTTGGCGACGGCCGGCGTGTTCCCAAGCTGGTCGGCGACCTCGCGCAGCGCGGCGCGGAGCACGTGGCCGGGCCTGCCCGGCGACCCGCCTCGTCCATCCCACCGGCTGTCGTCGGCGAGAGCGCGACACGCGGCCACTGTCGCGCCCCAGGTCCGGAAGACCTTTGCGGTTGCCGCCGGCCCCGCAACATCCCGGAGGTACTCGTTCACCGCGTCCGCATGGACCTCGCGCGCCACGCCGCCATCGTCGACGTATTCGAAGAGGCTGCCTCCCGGGATCTGCTGGCACCGGCGGACGAGGCGGGCGATGGTGCGGTCGCTGATCGCGGCTTCGTGGACGATGCCGGCCTTGCCGCGGAAGCGGAGCCGGACCTGGCGGCCCGCGACCGTCGCGTGCCGATTGAGCAGTGTGGTCAGGCCATAGGTCCGGTTTCCGCGGCGGTAGGCCAGGTTGCCGATCCGCAGCTGGGTGCTGTCGAGGAGGCGGATCACGAGCGCGAGCACCTTCTCGCGCGGCATTCCCGGCCGGTCGAGGTCGCGCCGTACCGCCTCGCGGATGGCCGGCAAGGCGGCTCCGAAGGCGGCCAGGCCGCCGAACTTGGCCGCTTCGCGGCGTGCCCGGAAGGCGGGGTGATACCGGTACTGGCGCCTCCCCCGGGCGTCGTGGCCGACGGCTTGGAGGTGACCGTCGGGCCGCGGGCAGATCCGCACGACCGTCCAGGCCGGCGGGACGGCGATGCTCCGGACCCGGGCGAGCTCCGCTGGGTCGGTAAGCCGCGAGCCATCCGGGGCGAGGTACGTGAAGCCGCGCCCGGCCCGGCGGCGGACGATGGCCGGGTCCGAGTCCCACCACCAGCGCAGGATGGCCGCCGGGCCTTCCCGTTGACGCCGGTTGTTGAGCGGGACTTCGCCATGAGCGGGTGCGGCGCTCGAGCGGCCATCTCAGGGGCGGGTGGAGCCCGCGCTGTCGGACGGCCCGGCGCGCATCGCCTTGCCGCCCGGCCGCGATGCCACGCTGCCTCCTCAGGCCTCCACGAGCGGCTCGTCCACGACGTGCTCGGCCAGGAACCAGACCTGGAGCTCGTGGCGCCGGAGGACGTCGCTCATGAGCAGGTCGTTCGACCCCCAGTCGCCGGACCGCTCCGTCACCCCGATCGCCGCTCGGACCTTCCGGATGACCTCGCGATGGGCATCCAGGAGCCGGTCGAGCATGACGGCCACCGATTCCGATCCGTCCGGCGGGCGGGGGATCGTGGTCAGCTCGGCGGCGTGCCGCGGGTCGCCGACTGAGATGCCGCCCAGGCTCTGGACCCGTTCCGCGAGCAGGTCCACCAGTTCCAGCTGTTCGCCGGCGTGCTTGTCGAAGAGGAGGTGGAGCTGGTAGAACGTCGGCCCGGCGACGTTCCAGTGGTGCTTCTTGTAGAGCGCGTAGAGAACGGTCGTGTCGGCCAGGATCTCGTTGAGGAGCCGGCAGCTCATGGCGCGGGCCTCGCCCGGCAGGTCGATCGGTAGGGCGCGCAGGGATCCGAACTCCTGCACTTCGGGGCCGTGGAGGCCGAGCCGCGGCTGCGCGGAGTGGTGAGGCGCGGGCGCGCGCCGCGACGAGCCGTTGCCGGAGCTGCGGGACGGAGTTCGAGTGGGAGTTGCCATGGGATGTCCTCCGTGGGCCGCGACCCCGGCCTGTGCGGTCGCATCTGGGTCGCGGGCGACCGTGCTATGACCCTAGTCGCGAGGGGATTGCGTCCATCCAGGGGGTCGGGTCCCCTGGGCTTCGCCGGAGTGTCAGTTCGAAGGTGGCCGGGCGCTCAAAGGCCCCGCGCCCGACGGAGGCGAGGCGTTCGGGCGGTCGCGTCAGCGGCGAGATCGGTGCTCGTCGACGCCAGCCGCGCCCCGGCCGCGCGCACCACGTCCACCAGGCGCTCGATGTCGCCCGGGCCGGTTCGCGAGTTGACGATGCAGGCGCGGAGCACGAACCGGCCATCGACCACGGTCGACGAGAGGAACGCCTCACCGCCGAGCTGAACGGCCTCGAGCACGGCCCGGTTCAGGCGATCGAGGCGATCCGGGTCGCTGACGAGCGCCGCGGGCGCCACGCGGAAGCAGACGATGCTCAGGCCCGTCGAGACGAGCTCCAGGTCGTCGGCCCGGCGTATCGCGCAGCCAGCTCGTCGGCCTGGGCGAGGTTGCGGTCGATGAGGCGGGCGTAGCCGTCGCGCCCGGCATGTCGCAGCGCCATCCAGACCTTGAGGGCCCGGAAGCCCCGGGTCTGCTGGATGCCGAACTCGCTGAACCACGGCGGGCCGGCGACGCCGGCCTCGTTGCCGTCCGTCTGCAGGTATGGCGGCACCAGGCTGAACGTCGACCGCATGAGCGCGGCGTCGCGGACGAGGACCAGGCCCGCCTCCACCGGCACGCCAAGCCACTTGTGGGGATCGACGGCGATGCTGTCAGCCCGGCCCATCGGCTCGAGCTCCGCCCGGCGTCGCTCCGAAAGGATGGCCGGCGCGCCGTAGGCGCCGTCCACGTGGAGCCAGATCGCTCGCTTCTGGCAGAGGTCGGCGAGCGCGGCCAGCGGATCGATGGCGCCAGTGTTCACCGTGCCCGCCGACGCGATCACGGCCATCGGCCGGATGCCCAGCAGCTCGTCGGCGTCGAGCGCCGTGGCGAGCGCGACCACGTCCATCCGGCCACCCGCGTCCGTCGCCACCAGGTGCAGCGCGTCGCTGCCGAGGCCAAGCAGCTCGATGGCCTTCCGGATGCAGCCGTGCGCCTCCGACGTCGCATAGACCGCCAGCGGGCCGATCGCCCCGACGCCACGGGCCCGCACGTCCACGCCCGCCGCCGCGGCTGCGCGCTGGCGGGCGACCGCGAGGGCCGTCAGGCTGGCCACGGAGCCGCCGCTGACCAGCAGGCCGGCCGCCGCGTCGGGGAAGCCCAGCAGCTCGCGGAACCAGGCGATGACCTGGTGCTCGACGTAGACGGCGGCGTGGTTGCCGCCCGCCACGCTCGGGTTCATCGCGGCTGCCAGGGCCTCGGCGAAGACGCCCACGACCGCCGGCGGCGAGTTGACCCAGCCGAAGAACCGGGCATGCCCGTTGCCGAACGGGTACGGGGCGACGTCCGCCGCGAAGTCGTCGAGGATCGTGTCGACGGGCGTGCCTCCCGGCGGCAGGGGACCGGTGAAGGCTTCGTCCACGAGCGAGGGCGGCACCGGCCTGAACGGCGGCCCGTCCGCGTCGCCGGCCAGGTGGGCAGCGACCAGGTCGGCGACGCGATAGCCCACGCGGCGGATCTCGTCGGCCGTCCAGCCGGCGAGCTCGTCGGTTGGCCGGACCGGGCTCGTCCCGGGGCGCTCGTCGGTCACGGCTCGCCTCCCTTCGATCTGGTTCGACGGTGCTGCGGGGTCATGCCGCGCCTGCCAGGAGCGCGCCGAGCTGCGCAAGGATGCGGGCCGTGGCGCCCCAGACGAGGCGGCCCGCGATCGGGTACGCGCCGTAGCGGAGGGGCCAGCCGCGCACGGAGCGATCCACGACGACCCACGGCGCGTCCGGCAGGAACGCCTCGACCGGGGCATCGAAGATGGCGGCGACCTCCCGCGGGTCGGCGACGAGCTCCGGCGTCCGCGCCGCGATGCCGACGACCGGCGCCACCAGGAAGTTGCTGGCCGGGATCCAGATGGTCTCGAGCGTGCCGACCACCGTGAGCCCGCATGCGATCGGATCCAGGCCGACTTCCTCGGCGGCCTCCCGGAGCGCGGTGTCCACCGGGAACGCCTCGCCCGGCTCCCTCCTGCCACCGGGCAGGGCCACCTCGCCCGAGTGGTGGCCGCCGTGGTCGGTCCGATCCGTCAGGATGATGCGAGCCGCGCCGGTCGCGTCCGGGACCACGCAGGCAAGGGCCGCGGCCTCGCTCGCGGCCGTGTCCGGCCCGGGCCGCTCGGGGATGGTCCCGCCGTCCGTCCGGACCGGCCGGAGCCAGCCGGGCACGGCGGGCCAGCCGGCCGCCGGCGGCAGCGCTCCCGCCAGGCGTGCCCGAACCTCGTCGGGTGTCATGGCTCAGGCCGGTGAGCCGTTGCCGCCGGCGGTGAGGGGAGCGCTCACGCGCCGGATCGTAGCCGGTCGCGGCGCCGCGGGCTCTCCGGGGCGTCGGTCGCGCCCGGCGGTCAGTTCATCCGCGGGGCCACCGTCCCCGTCGTCGCCCTTCTTCCTGGGAGGCTCGGTCGGCGGCAGGTCCAGGATCGCCGGCGTGGCGCGCGCCGCGGCCGCCGCCAGCTCCGCCTCGCGGCCGGACCCCCGGGCGTCGCGCCGCTCGCCGGCGTCAGCGACGACGGTCGCCTGGCTGCCCGTGAAGACGAGCGTCCCGGTCACCGGGTCGGCGTCGACGGCAATCGACTCGCCGGGCCGGAACTCGCCGCGCAGCAGGGCCCGGGCCAGCTGGTTCTCGACGAGCCGCTGGAGCGTCCGCTTGAGCGGCCTGGCCCCGTATGCCGGGTCGGTCCCTTCGCGAGCGATCACCGCCTCCGCTGCGGGCGTCAGCGTGACCGTGAGATCGTGGTCCGCGAGCCGCTGCTTGAGCTCGCGCAGGAGCAGTTCGACGATCCGCCGCAGGTCGTCCTCGTCGAGGGCGTGGAAGACGATGATCTCGTCGACCCGGTTGAGGAACTCGGGCCGGAACTCCTGCCGCAGCGCACCCATGACCTGCCGCTTCATCGACTCGTAGGCCTCGTCGCCGCGGTCGGGCCGGCCGGCGAAGCTCGTGATCAGGTTGCTGCCGGCGTTGCTCGTCATGATCACGACGGCATTCCGGAAGTCGACCGTTCGACCCTGCCCGTCGGTCAGCCGGCCGTCGTCGAGGACCTGGAGGAGGACGTTGAAGACGTCGGCGTGGGCCTTCTCGATCTCGTCGAACAGGACCACCTGGTATGGCCGCCGCCGGACGGCCTCGGTCAGCTGGCCGCCTTCGTCGTAGCCGACATAGCCGGGCGGCGCCCCGATCAGGCGCTGCACCGAAAACTTCTCCATGTACTCGGACATGTCCAGGCGGACCATGGCCTGCTCGTCGTCGAACAGGAACTCCGCCACCGCGCGGGCCAGCTCCGTCTTGCCGACGCCGGTCGGGCCCAGGAAGAGGAAGGAGCCGATTGGCCGTCGCGGGTCCTTGAGGCCCGCGCGCGCCCGCCGGACCGCGTCGGAGACGGCTTCGATCGCCTCGTCCTGGCCGACGACGCGCTCGTGGAGCCGGTCCTCCATGTGGACGAGCTTGGCCATCTCCCCTTCCATGAGGCGCGTGACCGGAATGCCCGTCCACGCCGCGACGATCTCGGCAACGTCGTCGGCGTCGACCTCCTCCTTGAGGAGGCGCGGGGCGTCGGCCGTGACGGCGAGGGCGGCCTCGCTCGCCTTGAGGCGCTCCTGGAGCTCGACGAGCGTGCCGTACTTCAGCTGGGCGGCGGTGCCGTAGTCGGCCTCGCGCTCGGCCTGCTCGATGCGCCGCTGGGTCTGCTCGATCTCCTCCTTGATCGACCGGAGGACGCCGATGGCCCCCTTCTCCGTCTCCCAGCGCTGCTTCATGGTGCCCGCCTGCTCGGCGATCTCACCGAGCTCCGCCTCCAGCGCCTGGAGGCGAACCTTGGAGGCGTCGTCGCGCTCCTTGCGCAGGGCTTCGCGCTCGATCTCCAGCTGGATGCGCCGGCGCTCCAGCTCGTCGAGCTCCACCGGCATCGAGTCGATCTCCATGCGCAGGCGGCTGGCGGCCTCGTCGACGAGGTCGATCGCCTTGTCCGGCAGGAATCGCTCCGTGATGTAGCGGTTGGACAGTGTGGCCGCGGCAACCAGGGCCGAGTCCGTGATCCGGACGCCGTGATGGACTTCGTACCGCTCGCGCAGGCCGCGCAGGATCGAGATCGTCTCCTCGACCGTGGGCTGGTCGACGACCACCGGCTGGAACCGCCGCTCCAGGGCGGCGTCCTTCTCGACGTGCTTGCGGTATTCGTCGAGGGTCGTGGCGCCGATGGTGTGGAGCTCGCCGCGCGCGAGCATCGGCTTGAGCAGGTTGGAGGCATCCATGGCCCCCTCGGCCGCGCCCGCCCCGACGACCGTGTGCAGCTCGTCGATGAACAGGACGACCCGACCCTCGGCGTCCTTGATCTCCTTGAGCACCGCCTTGAGGCGCTCCTCGAACTCCCCGCGGTACTTCGCCCCGGCGATCATGGAGCCGAGGTCGAGGGCCACGACGCGCTTGTCCTTGAGCGTCTCCGGGACGTCGCCGCGGACGATCCGCTGCGCGAGCCCCTCGACGATGGCCGTCTTGCCGACGCCCGGCTCGCCGATCAGGACAGGGTTGTTCTTCGTCCGCCGCGAGAGGACCTGGATCACTCGGCGGATCTCCTCGTCGCGGCCGATGACCGGGTCCAGCGTGCCGGCCCGCGCCTCCTGGGTCAGGTCGCGCCCGTACTTCTCGAGGGCCTGGTAGGTCTCTTCAGGATTGGGCGACGTGACGCGCTGGCTGCCGCGGATGCCGGCCAGCGAGCCCAGCACGGCCTCCCGGCCGGCACCGTGGCGCTCGAGCAGCTGCTGCCCTTCGCCGCCCACTTCGATGACGCCGAGGAGCAGGTGCTCCGTCGACACGAACTCGTCGCCGAGGCGGCGGGCCTCGTCGGCAGCTCGCTCCAGGACGTGCCGGGCACGGGGATCCAGGGTGATCTGGCCGCCCGTGATCTGCGCTCGGCGGGCAAGCGCGGCCGCAAGCTCGCCGCGGATGGCGGCCAGGTCAACGCCCATCCTGCGCAGCGTCTGGGCAGGGATGCCGTCGTCCTCTTCGATCAGGGCGGCGAGCAGGTGCTCGGCGTCGAGCACCGGACTCTGGAGGCGTTCGGCAAGAGCCTGGGCGCGGGCGATGGCCTGCTGGGCCTTCTGGGTGAAGCGATCGAGGTTCATGGCGATGGGGCTGCTCCGGGCGTGAGATCGGGGACGATGGGCTGCGGGGCGGTCGCCGCCCTCGGCGTCCGCTGCGGTGTCGTGAATGTCGTGAATGTCGTGGATGTCGTCATCTGGCGTCCGCGCGTGGATCCGGCTGGTGGAGGTCCGCGACGAGGCGCTCGACCGCCGGCCGCGAGGCCTCGTCGACCGACGGCAGGACGACGCGGACCCGGACCAGGAGGTCGCCGCGGCCCTCGCCCTTGAGACGCGGCATGCCCTGCCCGGCCAGGCGGATGGTCCGGCCCGGCTGCGTTCCCGCCGGGATCCTGAGCAGCACGCGGCGGTCAAGGATCTGCACGGGCACCTCCGCCCCGAGAAGGGCCTCGCCGAGGGTCACCGGCAGCTCGCGCGCCAGATTTGCGCCGTCGCGCGTGAACACCGCGTTGGGGAGCACGCGCACGACGAGGACGATGTCGCGGCCGGCCGTCGCAGCGCCGGACCCGTCGCCGGCGGCGCCGGCGGCCTTGCCCCGCAGCCGGATGCGGCTGCCGGTGTCGACGCCGGGCGGCACGCGGACCTCGAACCGCTTCCCGTCCACTTTCAGCAGGCGGGTGGTGCCGTGGAAGGCCTCGTCGAGGGTCACCTCCGCGGCCGCCTCGACGGCGGCGCCGCGCGACCGCGCGCCGCGCACTCCCGCCGCACCGGAGCCGGCAGCCGCCGCCGCGGCGCCACGCGCACGGGCGCCCCCGCCGCCGGCGGCGCGCCCTCCGTGTCCGCCGCCGAAGCCCAGGCCGGCAAGGAGATCCTCCAGCGAGCCGCCGCCCGAGCGCTCACCGCCGTCCGGGCTCGCGGAGGCGCGGCCGCCGGCGCGCCCGGAGCCTGCCGTGCCGGTGTACACGTCGGATCCCGCGACGTCGGCCCCGCCGGCGAAGAAGGTCCGGAAGAACTCGGAGAAGTCACCGGGGTCGCCAGCGAACTCGATGCGGACGCCTTCCCGGCCCGCGCCGCCGGATCGCCCGGACGTGCGGAAACCGGCGAACGGCCCGCCCGGCGCGAACGGGTCGGCGCCCGGCCGGCCGCCCATCCGCGAATACTCCTGCCAGTGCGCGCCGAGCTGGTCGTACTGGGCGCGCTTGGCTGGATCGGCGAGGACCTCGTTGGCCTCGTTGAGGTCCTTGAAGCGCCGCTCGGCGGTCGCATCGCCCGGGTTGCGGTCAGGATGGAGCTGCCGGGCGAGCCGGCGGTAGGCCTTCTTGATGTCGCCGGTCGAGGCGGTCTTGGGGACCCCCAGGATGGCGTAGTAGTCCTTGTAGTCCATGCCCGCCCCTCCTCGAGCGGCATGACGCTCGCCCCCGGCGGTGGACCGCCGGGGGCGATGTGGCGCCCGCTACACGACGGCGGGCGGCTGGTCCGCCGGGAACCCCGGCCGGCTCGGGACCCGCACGTGTTCCGTCTTCGTCTCCGGCCCGCCCGGGGCCGATGACGCCGGGAGTGGCTTCGGCACGCGCCGGAGCGTCGCCTCCAGGACCTGGTCCATCGAGTCGACCAGGATCAGGCGGATCTGCTTGCGGATCTCGTCGGGGATGTCCCGCAGGTCCTTCTCGTTCTTCCGCGGCAGGACCACCAGCCGTGCCCCGGAGAGGTGCGCGGCGAGGATCTTCGACTTCAGGCCGCCGATCGGGAGGACCCGTCCGCGAAGCGTGATCTCGCCGGTCATGGCCACGTCCTTGCGGACCGGGATGCTGGTCAGGGCGCTGACCATGGCGACGGCCATGGTGATGCCGGCCGATGGACCGTCCTTCGGGGTGGCGCCCGCCGGGACGTGGATGTGGAGCGTGTTCTTCTCGAACACCTCGCGCTCGATGCCCAGGTTGTCGGCGTGGGCCCGGATCCAGGACAGGCCTGCCCGGGCGGACTCCTTCATGACGTCGCCGAGCTGGCCCGTCAGGATGAAGTCCTCCTTGCCTTCCATCTTGGTGACCTCGACGGCGACGATGTCGCCACCGACCTCGGTCACGACCAGGCCGGTGGCCGCACCCACCTGGTCCTCCGGCTCCAGCTCGCCGTACTCGAAGCGGGGCGGTCCGAGGAACTCGAGGAGGCGCTTCTCGTCGACGACCGTCTTGCGCTTGCGGCCCTCCACGACGTGACGGGCGACCTTGCGCATGATGTTGGCGAGCTCGCGCTCGAGGTTCCGGACGCCGGCTTCGTGCGTGTACGCCTGGACCAGGGACACGAACGCCGTGTCGGTGATCACCATGTGCTTCGAGTTCAGCCCATGGTTGTGGAGCTGCTTGGGGACCAGGAACCGCTTCCCGATCTCGACCTTCTCCGTCTGGGTGTAGCCGGGCAGCTGGATGACCTCCATCCGGTCGCGCAGCGGCGCGGGGATCGGATCGAGCAGGTTGGCCGTCGTGATGAAGAGCACCTTGGACAGGTCGAACGGCACCTCCAGGTAGTTGTCCTGGAACGTGTTGTTCTGCTCCGGGTCGAGGACCTCCAGCAGGGCCGACGACGGGTCGCCCCGGAAGTCCATGCCCAGCTTGTCGACCTCGTCGAGCATGAAGACCGGGTTGTTCGTGCCGGCCGTCTTGATGCTCTGGATGACGCGCCCGGGCAGGGCCCCGATGTACGTCCGACGGTGGCCGCGGATCTCGGCCTCGTCATGGACGCCGCCCAGGCTCATGCGGACGAACTTGCGGCCCATCGCCCGGGCGATGCTCCGGCCCAGCGACGTCTTGCCGACGCCGGGCGGGCCGACGAAGCACAGGATCGGGCTGCGGATCGTGTCCGCGAGCGCGCGGACGGCGAGGTACTCGACGATCCGTTCCTTGATCTTGTCGAGGCCGAAGTGGTCCTCGTCGAGGATCTTGGCGGCTTCCTTGATGTCCAGGTTGTCGGCCGTGGTCACGTTCCAGGGCAACCCGACGAGCCAGTCCACGTAGGTGCGGATCACGCCGACCTCGGGCGAGGCGGACGGGATCCGGCTCATCCGGTCGACCTCCTTGAGGGCGCGGGTGCGCACCTCGTCGGGCATGCCGGAGGACTCGACCTTCTCGCGAAGCTCGTTGATCTCCGCCTGCTGCGGATCGTCCTCGCCCAGCTCGCGCTGGATCGCCTTGAGCTGCTCGCGGAGGATGTATTCCCGCTGGGTCTTGTCCATCTCGGACTTGACCTCGCTCTGGATCTTCCCCTTGAGCTCGAGGATCTCGACCTGGCGGGCGAGGAACGTGGAGACGAGCTTGAGCCGCTCGGCGATGTCGACCGTCTCCAGCAGCTCCTGGCGCTGCTCGGTCGACATGTCGGGGCTGTAGGCCACCATGTCGGCCAGCAGTCCCGGTTCGCGGATGTTGCGGGCGGCGACGGCTGCTTCGGGCGGCACCGGGCGCCGGACTGGAAGTACTCC
>CAWGEL010000022.1:0-14243 GCA_963821595.1 uncultured Chloroflexia bacterium
TCGGCCCGCGGCCGTCGCGACCGCGGCCGAACCGTCGCCGGCTCGGCCGCGGCGCATCAGCCAACCAGCGGGATCGGGAGCGACGGGTCCGGCAGGCCGCGGCCGGCGACCGCAGCCCGGAACCCGCCGAGATGGTGCGGGTCGAGGAGGCGGGCCACCGCTGAACGGAGCAGGAGGCCGGCCGCCATGTCGGTGAGCGCGGCCTGCTCGCGGCGAAGGAGGTCCTCCAGGCCGCAGCTCACGAGGTAGCGGGCCAGGGTCGCCTCGGCCAGCGGAGCGATGTCGCGCTCCGCGAGCAGGCGGACCAGCGTCGTCGTATCGACATGGGCGGTGATGTCGCGCTCGCCGACCTCGCGGAATGGTGCGTCCGGCGAGCCGTCGGCGATGTGGCGACGGTAGGTCATGAGGGTCCCGGACAGCCGCCGCGGGCCGTACAGCTCCGCGGCCGGTGCCCCGTAGTCGATGGCGACCACGATCCCCCGGCCGAGGCGCCGGCCGACCTCGTCCGCCCAGCCGTCGAGCGCCAGGCAGAGCTCGGCCCGCTGCCCTTCGGCGAGCGTCACCCCGATGGCCGTGAGCGCTGCAAGGCGCCGGCAACGGCCGGCGTGCTCGGCTCCCGCAGCACCTCGACGAAGGCGCCGCCCGGCGCCACGGCCACGTGCCCTTCGAGGACCCGACCGTCCCGGACCTCGACGACGTGGACGGGGAGGGCGTCGAGGAACTCGTTGGCAAGCACGGCCCCGGTCACGGGCGTCCGGTCGGCCTGGGCCGGATCGACGACCGCAAGGCCGGCGGCCGCGGCGCGCTCTTCAAGCTCGGCGCGTCGGTGCCGGTTCAGCTCCACCGGCGCGAAGCGGAGCGCCTCGGCGAGCGGCGACCTGTCGGAGCGCAGGCCGGCGGCGATGGCGAGCGCGAGGGTGCCCGAGCCGGCGCCGTACTCGATCAGCGTGAACGGCGACGGCCGGTCGAGTCGCTCCCAGGCGGCGGCGAGGTGGCGGGACACCGCTGCCGCGAAGATCGGGTGGAGCTCCGGCGCAGTCAGGAAGTCGCCGCTCCGGGTGGGCCGCTCGGCCGCCGTCGTGTAGAAGCCGTCCTCGCCGGCCACGGCCATGGCCATGAAATCGGCGAACGGGATCGGGCCCCGGCGGGCGATCTCCGCCCTGATCCGGTCGACGACGGCGCTCATCGGAGGCGGTTCGCGACGAGGCGCAGCCCCGGCCCCACCAGGGTGTGCCCGCCAAGGGCGATCGGCAACGGGGCCGCAAGAGCGGCCCGCGTCAGCGCCCGCAGCCACGGATCGTCGATCCGGTCAGGAAGGAGGAGGTCCGAGGCGAAACGGTCCTCGGCCGATGGCCACGTCCGCTCGTCGGCGCCAAGCCGGTGGGCAAGCAGCACGCGCGTGTCGACGACGGCAGCGTCGCACGCACGGCCGAGGTGGGCCGCCAGCGCCCCCGGGCCGTCGCGATCCAGCAGCGCCCCAAGCAGCGAATGCGGCGGCCGCGGTGGCCGCGTCGGCCGCAGCGCGCCGGCGGCGTTGGGCGCCGCCAGCGCCATCGGGCTGGCCGCACGCAGACCGCGTTCCTCGACGAGGGCACGGACCCGGCAGGCCGCTTTCCGTTCGAGCGCCGCGAGCGTCCCGGCCGACGTGCGTCCGGCCACCAGCAGCTCCGCTCGAGCGTCGGCCATGACTGACCGAACGGCCGCAAGTCGGTCAGCCGCAGCGAACAGAACGGGATCGGCCGTGATGCGCGTCGGCGCCACGCCGGGCAGGAGCAGGTCCGCCGGTGAGTCCAGGTCGATCGCCAGCCGCCAGCGCGCTCGAAGGTCCCGCACCGGAATCCCGGCCACCTCGGCGAGCCATCTCGGCAGCGCGTTGTCGCCGGGCAGATCCGGGATCGCGCCAAGCACCGCCGTCCCGGCGACCGCGATCGCATCTGCGCTGTAGCGATTGTTGGCGAGGCCCCGCGGCCTCCGCCGCCGCGGCGTCGACGAAGTCGCGCCGGTCGCCTGCGCGAGCCAGGGCCATCGCGCCGGACCCGAGGACGATCAGGCCCGGCGTCGACACTCTGGCGGCCAGCCGCCGGAGCCGCGCGCCGAACGGCTCGTCGTCGGCCTCGGAGACGACGATCGCCTCGACCGCGCCGGCCGCCAGGAAACCTGCCCGGTGCCGCTCGCCGCGCGACGCCCGGGCGGCCGCGAGCATGCGCTCGAGGGGGCCGGCCAGGGCTCCGGCGGGCCGGTAAAGGACCAGGACCGTGACATCGCCCACCGGCCTATTGTCCGCCGGCGAGGCGGCCGGCGAGGCCGCCCGCGAGGCCGCCCACGACCCGCGATCGACCTGGGACGTATGCTCGGTCGATGCCGCGGCCCGCACGTCCCATTCGCGACTCGGTGGCCGGGCAGGCGGGGCACGCGGAATCGGCCGGATCGGAGCCCGCGCAACACCGTGTCCGCGCCTACCTCGGGTTTGGCGCGAATCTCGGGGACGCCGAGGAGACACTCGTGGCGGCAGTCCACGCGCTGGCGGCCGTTCCGGGCGTCGCCGTCGTCCGCGTCTCCCCTCTTTACGCGACCGCACCGGTCGGCGTGACAGACCAGCCGGACTTCCTCAACGCCGCGATGGCCATCGATGCGCCGGCCGGCTCCGACCAGGCAGCAGGGGCCGTCGAGCTCCTGGTCGCGCTCAAGGAAATCGAGCGCGCGTTCGGGCGGCGGACACGCCGGCGCTGGGGCCCTCGCGAGCTCGACCTCGACCTGCTGCTGTACGGCGACGCCCGGCTGCTCGTGGACCAACCCCCGGATGGGCTCCCGGTTGACCCCGCGTATGTCGGGCCATTTCTGGAGGTGCCGCATCCCTCGGCACCGGACCGGCTGTTCGTGCTTGCCCCGCTGGCCGACCTCGCCCAGGACCTGGTTCCGCCCGGCTGGCCGGAGACGGTCGGCGAGGCCCGCGACCGGCGGATCGCCGCGGAAGGTGCCGACGCGGCGCTGGCCGTCGCGCCGTGGAGCGACGCCGCCGGCCGGTGGGAGGGGCGGGTCCGGGCCCGGCGGCCCGCCAGCCGCACCGCGCCCGTACGCGCGGTCGCGGACGCCGGCGGTGGCGAAGCCGCCGCCGGCGGGAGCCCCGTGGCGGCCGACGGCAGCCCCGTTGCGGTCTACGTGGACATGCCCGGCGAGTCCGACGCTGCGCTGATCCATGCGGCAGTCGTCGAGGCGGGCCTGCCCGCGGGCTGCGTCGTCCTGGAACTGGGCTGTGGGGCGGGCCGGGTGACCGCCGCGCTCACCGCGCTCGGCCATCCCGTGATCGCCGTGGACCAGTCGCCGGAGATGATCGCCGAGGTCAAGCGGCGGGTGCCCGCGGCCACGGCCGTGACGAGCGACATCGAGGCCCTCGATCTCGGCGGCCGGCGCGTGCCCGCGGTGGTCCTGGCCAGCCACCTCGTCAACGTGGAGGCGGCGAGCCGCGCGGCATTCCTCGGCGCGTGCCGGCGGCACGTCACGGCGGACGGCTGCGTCCTGATCCAGTGCTATGAGCCCGACCGCGACTGGGGCGCGGGCGTCCGCCGGCCGACCCGATCCGGCCCGGTGACGATCATCCTGCTGCGCGCGGATCGAACCGGCGACGTGCTGACGGGGAGCGTCGCCTACGAGACTCCCAGGGGGCGCTGGGTCCAGGACTTCACGGCGATCCTCCTCGACGAGGCAGCCCTTCGCGCCTCGTTGCGCCGGTCATCGTTGGCGTTCGAACGGTGGGTCGACGCGCGCGGCGGCTGGTTCCTCGCGCGGCCGTCCTAAATCGCCCTTACAGGCGCACCGACGGCGGCCGGCTGCGGTCGAACATGTGGACCGTGTCGACGAAGCGGACCTGCTTGGTCTGGTAGGCCATCACCAGCGAGTGGGTGCGTGCCCCACCGCCGAAGAAGCGGATGCCGTGGAGGAGGTCGCCGTCGGTCACGCCCGTGGCCGCGAAGACGATGTTCTCGCCTGATGCGAGCTCGTGGGTCCGGTAGATCCGGGCCGGGTCACCGTGGCCCATCGAGGCCGCCCGGACGCGCTCGGCCTCGCTCGGAAGACCAGCCGGGCCTGGATCTCGCCGCCCAGGCAGCGCAACGCCGCCGCGGTCAGGACTCCTTCCGGCGCGCCGCCGATCCCCATCACGGCGTGGATGCCGGTGCCGGAGACGGCCGTCGAGATGGCGGCGGACAGGTCGCCGTCGGTGATCAGCTTGATGCGAGCGCCGGCAGCGCGCACCTCGCCGATCAGCTGCTCGTGCCGGGGCAGGTCGAGGATCACGACCGTGATGTCGTTGATGCCCCGTCCCAGCGCGGCCGCGATGCGCCGCAGGTTGTCGGTGGGGGAGAGGGCCAGGTCCACCTTGCCCGCCACGACCGGGCCGACGCACAGCTTCTCCATGTAGCAGTCCGGGGCGTTGAGCAGGCCGCCCGCTCCGAGGCGGCCAGGACCGTGATGGCGTTGGCCTGGCCGTGCGACACCAGCGTGGTGCCCTCCAGTGGATCCACGGCGATGTCGATGGCCGGCACGTCCCCGCCAGCCGCGCGGCGATCGCCGACGCGCTCGCCGATGAAGAGCATCGGGGCGCTGTCGCGCTCGCCCTCCCCGATGACGATCGTGGCGTCGATGGGCAGCTCGTCGAGCGTGCGGCGCATCGCCTCGACGGCGACGCGATCCGCGCCCGTGGTGTCGCCGCGGCCCATGAGCCGGGCAGACGAGATGGCCGCCGCTTCGGTCACGCGGATCATCTCGAGGGCCAGGAGTCGCTCCATCTCCGTGCTCCTGCTGTGAGGGCGTGTCGCCGGCGGTGACGGCGCCCGTGATCTCGTCGGGATTCGCTGGTAGCGACGCGGTGCGGGGGATGGTGGCGCTGGGCGGTGATCGGGCAGTCGGGGTGGTGGCGCCTCGGCCGGGCCCCGCGGCGGGCCCGGAGGTTCGCGACGGCGGGCCGGCGCCGTCAGTGCCGGAAGTGGCGACGACCGGTAAAGACCATGGCCATGTGGTGGCGGTCGGCCACCTCGATCGCCATCTCGTCCCGGCGCGAGCCGCCGGGCTGGATGATGGCCGTGACGCCGGCGATGGCGGCGTGGGCGATCACGTCGGGGAACGGAAAGTAGGCGTCCGAGGCGAGCACGGCGGTCCGGGCCCGGTCGCCGGCCCGGCGCAGCGCGATCTCCACGGCCACCTGGCGGCTGACCTGGCCACCACCGATCCCGACGGTCTGGAGGTTGCGCACCAGAGCGATCGCATTCGAGCGCACGTGGGCGACGGTCCGCCATGCGAACAACAGGTCGGTCAGCTCCTCCAGCGTGGGATGGCGCTGCGTGACCACCTTCATCTGCCCACGATCGATCGACGTCGTGTCGAGCATCTCGACGAGGAGGCCGCCGCTGACGCGCTTGAAGTCCAGCGCCGCGATCCCGTAGTCGCGCAGCCCGTCGGACGGGTTGGGCGGCATGCGCAGGACCTCGAGATCGGGATGGGCGGCCAGGAGCTCGAGGGCCGCCTCCGCGTAGCCGGGTGCCACGATCGCCTCGTACGTGCCGTTGGCGATCTCGCGGGCCGTGGTAGCGTCGAGCGGACGATTGACGCCGACGATGCTGCCGAAGGCCGCCCCCGGGTCGGTCTCCAGCGCTCGCCGAAACGCCCCTGCGAGGGAGTCGTCCGAGGCCAGCCCCACTGGGTCGGTGTGCCGGATGAGGACGGCGGTGGGAGCCGCGAAATCGCTGGCGGTCCGCCATGCGGCGTCAAGGTCCAGGAGGTCGTTGAAGGTCGGCGCCCGACCCTGGAGGCGGACCGCGTCGGCGATCGTGCCGTCGCGGTGGCTGGTCTCGCGATAGAAGGCGGCCCGCTGGTGCGGGTTCTCGCCGTAGGGCAGGTCCGTCACCTTCTCGAGCACCAGGCCGAGGTGGGGTGGGAACGTGGTGCCGGTGACCTGGTTCAGGTAGGCGCCGACCTCGGCGAAGTACGCGGCCACCGCCGCGAACGCGTCCGCCGCGAGGCGCTGGCGCAGCTCGGCGGAGACGAGACCGCGCTCGCGGATGTCCGCCAGGACGTCCGGGTAGAAGGCCGGCGACGCGACGGCAGCCACGCCGGCGTGGTTCCGGGCAGCGGCCGAGAGCAGCGCCGCCCCGCCGACGTCGATCATCTCGAGGACCTCGTCGAGCGGGCGCCGCCGCTCGCCGACGAGCGGCGCGAACGGCTTCACGTTGACGATGACGAGGTCGATGACCCCGATGCCCTGCTCGGCCAGCTCCGCCAGCTGCTCGGGTCGGTCGCGGCGGGCCAGGATCCCGGCGTAGATGGCTGGGTGGAATGTCTTCACCAGGCCGCCCAGGAGGGGCCCGACCGTCGTCAGTGCCGCGACCGGCTCGACGGGGACGCCGTCCGCGAGCAGGTGCTCGCGGGTGCCGTCGGTGGCGTAGAGCTCGACGCCCAGGGCGTGGAGGTCACGCGCCAGCGCGCTGATGCCGGTGCGGTCGGCGACCGAGAGGATGGCGCGCACGCGGGCTGTGATCCTCCCTGGTTCATGCGCGTATGGAAGCCGCCCGGGGCACGAGGCGGCAGCGAGGAGCGCCCGGAACAACGGGCGGCCGGTGCTCCCGGCCGCGAGTATAGCGCGCGGTCATGGCATACTCGAACGGTCGAGCACCAAGCATGGCTCGACCGCGCCGCCGCCTGGATTCGCCGGTCGGAGGCCGCGTCCGCCCGATGTCGCCCCGGAGGACCTGCGGTGCAACTGCTCCCCTGGGAGTATCTCTTCAAGGCCTTCAACAACGTCGAATTCCCCGACCTGTTCAACAAGATCTGGGTGGCGTCCGTGGTCGGGCTGGTGGCGGTGGTCGCCCTCTACATGATCCGGACGCGCCAGCTGCACCGGCACGCACCCTACCTCGACCTGTACGAGTGGCTGCTGTGGACGTCAGTCATCACGTTCTTCCTGCTGCTCGTCTACGCGATCTTCCATTTCGATTTCCTCTTCACGTTCGTGACGATCCCGATCGGCGCAGGAGTCCTCGTCTGGATCCGGTTCGTGCGGTTCCCGCCGACCCTCGCCCGTTACGAGCAGCAGCTGGCCAAGGCGCGCTTCTTCACGAAGCACAAGTTCGCCCACCCGGAGGCGACGATCCGCCCGAAGCGACGCCGCCGGCGGTAGGGATCGCGTGGAGATCCGCCGGTTCGGGGTCGGGCATCGTCGGCCGGACGGGCCGCCGGGCACGGTCGGCGTTTCCGGGCAGGCCATCCACGCGGACGGGCGCGGCGTGATCGCCGAGCTCGCCTTCACGCGGCGGGCGTCGGTGCCGCCGCACGCGAACGCGAACAGCGCGTGGTTCCTGGTCCTCGAAGGTGGCGGCTTTGTGCGGGTCGGCGACGAGCAGGCGCGCGTCGCGGCCGGCGAGGCCGTCGCGTGGCCTGCCGGCGTGCTCCACGCCGCATGGACCGAGCTCTCCGAGATGCGGGCCATCGTCGTCGAGCTGGCCGGTCCCGACGACGCTGCGATCCGTGGGGTCATCGAGGCGGGCTCGATCGGCGAAGGCGTGCCCTCCGGCAGCGCCGCCGTGCAACGTGGCCTGGGCGAGCTGGCGGACCCGCCAACGCACGGCGCTGGCACCGCCGCCGAGGGCGAGCCCAGCTAGCTGTTGTTGCCGCCGCCGGCGTTGCCGCCGCCGGCGCGCCGCCGCCGGCGTTGCCGCGGCCGGCGTTGCCGCCGCCGGCGTTGCCGCCGCCGGGTCGCTGCTCCCGGTTTCGCGAGGCGCGAGCGGGCTGCGATGCGATCGGTTCCGTATCGAGGCGCCGGCCGTGGCGGCCATCGCCTCACCGCTCCTCGCCTGGTCTCCCGGCAGCCGACGGTGCCCCTGCGCCGCCCACTCCTCCCTGGCCGCCGTGCCCGCCATCGGTAGGGCGCGGTCCAGCCGTGGGCCTGGCAGTGCCCGCCGGCGCCGGCGGCGGTGAGGCAGGAGCCGGTCTGCTCTCGCTGGTCCGAGCTGGAGACTGTGGCGACGCGGATGCACCCGCGGCGCTCGAGTCGGCCCCTGGGCTGCGCGAGGCGGGGCCCTGGACTTCCGACCCGGTGGGCTGGGACCCGGAACCGGTGGGCTGTTGAGGAGGAGCGGACCGGGCCTCGGGCGATGTCGCGACAGCGGGGGGCGCCGCGGAGGATCCCGCATCGTCGCGCGGCGCTTCGAGCGTCGCGAGGAGGCCGACCGCAGACGCAATCGCGGCGTCATCATCGGCAGGATCGGCGGCCCACAGCCGCATGAGGCGGTCGAGTTGGACTGCGACGCGTGGCGCCAGGCCCTCGCGTGCCGCCGTCGCGACGTCGACGGTGCTCACCGATGCCGCGATCTCTGCGTAGGCACGGAGGGCGACAGTGGCCCCCGGTCGTCCCCGCTCCTGCCGGCCGCTTCGGCCTCCGCGATTCGCCTGTCCAGCCGATCGAGCTGGCTCGCCAGGCGCGCGTCGACCTCCCGCGGCAGCAAGAGCGCCTCGAGGGCGACCCGGGGTTCATAGAACGGTTGGCCGGGAGCCGATTCGGCGATCGCCGCGCCGGCCATGGCGACCACCATGATCGCCGTCACGAGGCCGCGAGTCCAGGTCCGGGAGGCGACGGCGCGGAGCCATCCGACGTGGATCGTTGCCGTCGGGGCCGGCATTGGGGCAGTCGCGCGGAACGCAGCGAGAACCCGTGACCGGGACCTGCTCACTGCCTGCTCCACCTCGGCCGCGTCGATCGTCGCCAGCGTCGCGAGTGCGCGCGGCAGGTCATCGGCGGCAGAGTCGCCCCAGGTGGCGCCCTGCGCGAGCAGATGGCGGTGCCGCGGTCTGCGGATCACGATGCCTCCCTCGCCACGGCAGCCACGAGCACCGCTGGCGCGAGTCGCCGCCGCAGGGCCCCGATTGCACGGTGCTGGAGCACCCGGACCGCTCCCTCACTTCGATTTATGAGCCGCGCGACCTCGGCCGGGGTCAGTTCCGCGAGGAACCGGTACACGAGGACATCGTGCTGGGCCGGCGGCAGGGTCGCGAGAGCGGCGGCGAGCCGCTCTCGCTCGATGGCCGCCACGGCCATCTCAAAAGGGCCGTTCGTGGACGCGGCCCGAAGGTCGGCGATCTCGAGGGTCGCCGTCAGATGGCTGCTACGCCGTGCATCGACGGCGGCGTTCCGGGCGATGCGGAACACCCACGCGGCAACGGGACCCGATCCGCACCTGGTATCGGTGAAGCCCCTCGATCACCCGCATGAAGGTCACCTGCATCACTTCCTCGGCCAGATCGGGGTCGCCCAGGTAGTGGCGGACGAACCGAAGCACGCGCGGGGCGAGGTCGCCGTAGATCGCTTCGAAGGCGGCCTCGTCCCCGAGCTGGGCCCGTTCGACGAGTGCGCGCAGGCAGGCCTCGCCGATGCGGGCGACGGGCTGGCAGTCGGCGTACTCCGCCAAGGCCCGGCTACCGGCAGTCAGCCGGATCGCCCGGCTCGGCTGCCTCCGGGATCCGACGCGCCCGCCCCAGCGCCTTCCTGTGTCCGCTCCTGCTCCTGCTCCTGCGCCTGTGTCTGCTCCTGCGCCTGTGTCTGCTCCTGCGCCTGTGTCTGCTCCTGCGCCTGTGTCTGCTCCTGCGCCTGTGTCTGCTCCTGCGCCTGTGTCTGCTCCTGCGCCTGTGTCTGCTCCTGCGTGGCAGTCCTGGGCGCCGCCCCGGTGACCGTGGTCGGATCGGAGTTGGCCGTGACGTGCCGATCGGCGACGCGTGCCCGCTCGCCGATTGCGACGGGAACCGGCGCGCCGGCTCTCGTCGCGACGTCATTCGCGGGCACCTCCGGCTTGTCGAGCCGTACGCGGTCCCGGTCACGCGTGAGGTCCGCGTCGGCGTCGATGAGCGTCCCGCCCCGCGGTCCCGGTCACGCGTGAGGTCCGCGTCGGCGTCGATGAGGCGGTCCCGGTCACGCGTGAGGTCCGCGTCGGCGTCGATGAGGCGGTCCCGGTCACGCGTGAGGTCCGCGTCGGCGACGGCCGGCGCCGGGGCCAGGCTCCGATGTGTGTCCGCAGACGCAGTGGCGAGTGGCTGCCCAACGGCAGCGACTGAGCCGGCGGTCAAGACGAGGACGGCGGCAGCACCTGCCATGCGACCGAGCAGGTGACGAAGCTGGGGCATCGACCTGTCCTTCCGGGCCGGTCCGGGGCTCACGCCCCAGGAAGACCGGGCTCCATCAATGGAAACGGTTCTGCCAGGCGCGTGTTACGGCGGCGTCGCCGCCAACCGACGCGACGCCCTGGAGTCCGCGCCACGGATCCAGCCGCCACCACGGAAGGGCCGGGGCTTCGCGCGTTGGCGCTGCTCCCAATCTGGCCAGCTGGATCGTGGACTGGCGATGAGCGGTGGGATCCTGCGGACCGGCAGGAGGTCAGAAGGCAGCCGCGCCCGAGGCGACGGCAGGAAGCGGCTCGCCACCAGGCGTGGCCGAATCCGCGGCGGCCCGGGCCGTCGGCTCGGCCGGTTCGGCGGGGTGGTCCGCCGCCGACCGCCGACGGGCCATGGCCGTCAGGAACGCGATGCCCGCCAGGGCGCCAATCACGGCAAGCACAGCGGCCAGCCGCCGCCGGCGGCTCGATCGTCGCCGTCCCGGGACGTGCTCGAGCGCGGCGTCGCGCACGGATACCAGGGCCTCGAGCGGCGCGTCGAGCAGGTCGGCGTCGGCCAGGCGCCGGCGGCCGGCCTCGAGCGACGACGACAGTTCGCGGGTGGACGGCAATCGTTCGATCTGCACGGCCGACCTCGGTGCGGGGCGATGGATCAAATGGGCCGGGAGGACCGTTGGCACGGATCGCCACGACCTGCCTCACACGGTGGCCCACGGCCGCTTTCGGACGCGCACGACGAGCGCGGCTGGCGCCTTGCAGACAGCTCACGCATGGACGCGCCCGATGGTCAGGCCCCGGGGGGGGGTTCGGCGCCTGCTGCGCCCCTGCATGGTGAGCCGGATCCGCGTGACCGTGCTCGATCCGCCCTCGTGGGGGCCGCGCGCCGGTCGAGGTGCCTGGGCCCCACACGCCCGCCCGCCGTGGTGCGGCTCCGCCGGGCCTCGCCCTGATCCACGCCTGCAACGCGACTGTCGGGCCGCTGCTTCGGAAGAGCACGTGCTCGTGGCCGAGCGTCGGCGAGCCTGATCGCGGCGCCGAGCCAGGCGAGCCAATCGCCAGCAGTTGCAGCCGTGGGAGGTGGCCGTCATGAGGGGCGCATCGCCCCAGCATCGCGAGGACCCGCTGCCGGCGCCCTGGTGGCGTCGCGCCGGCGGCGAGGCATTCGGAACGTTCGCACTGGTCTTCGTCGCGATCACCGCCGACACGGTGGCGACCATGAGCACAGGAGAGGTCTCGGTTGCCGCTCGAGCGATCGCGCCTGCGCTCATGGTGAGCGCCCTGATCTACGCGTTCGGGGACGTCTCCGGAGCGCACCTCAATCCCGCCGTCTCCCTGGCGTTCGCCGTGAAGGGACTCTTCCCGCTTCGCTGGGTCGCCCCGTATTGGATCGCCCAGCTCGCCGGATCCGTTGCGGCGGCCCTCGTGGTCCGCCTGCTCTTCGGCACCGACGGCACCGCCGGCGTCTCGGCGCCCCATCTCGTCAGCGCCACGACCGCCATGGGCCTGGAGGCCGTCCTGACCCTGCTCCTCGTGGCGGTCATCCTGGGTACGACGGAGCGAGCTCGGGTCGTCGGGCCGGACGCCGCCCTGGCGGTCGGGGCGACGATCGCACTGTGCGGGTTGATCGCGCTGCCCGCCGAAGGCGCGTCGATGAACCCCGCCCGTTCCCTGGGACCGGCGCTGGTCGCGGGCCGACTCGGCGACGTCTGGATCTACGTGGTCGGACCCTGTGCCGGAGCGGTGATGGCCGCCGCCGTCTCGTCTCTCCTTCACGGACGGGCACCCAACGACAGGCCGGCACGCGACGCGGCCCGGGGCACCTGAGCCCCGGCAGCGGCCTCCTGGAGGGCGGCCTCGGCCGAGAACGCCGGCGTCCGCGCCAGACGCAGCGCCGATCAGTTCCGGTCCGCAGGTCCGGGGCCAGGCTCGGGTCTGCCAGCCGACCGCCGCGCCAGGCTCTCGCGAGCTCGCTTCGTCACCGCCCCGTGGCTGCCCGGAGCAACGCCAGGGTCGCCTGCTCGTCGGGGGACAGCGCCGTCGGGGACGATCGGCCGCGTGCCCCGTCGGCCCGACGGTGCCGCGACCGGGCCCGGCGGACGGCCGTGGCCAGGGTGCTGTCCTCGAGCGCCCGGAGCACGGCCGGGTGCACATAGCTGGCTTTGGCGACGGCCGGCGTGTTCCCAAGCTGGTCGGCGACCTCGCGCAGCGCGGCGCGGAGCACGTGGCCGGGCCTGCCCGGCGACCCGCCTCGTCCATCCCACCGGCTGTCGTCGGCGAGAGCGCGACACGCGGCCACTGTCGCGCCCCAGGTCCGGAAGACCTTTGCGGTTGCCGCCGGCCCCGCAACATCCCGGAGGTACTCGTTCACCGCGTCCGCATGGACCTCGCGCGCCACGCCGCCATCGTCGACGTATTCGAAGAGGCTGCCTCCCGGGATCTGCTGGCACCGGCGGACGAGGCGGGCGATGGTGCGGTCGCTGATCGCGGCTTCGTGGACGATGCCGGCCTTGCCGCGGAAGCGGAGCCGGACCTGGCGGCCCGCGACCGTCGCGTGCCGATTGAGCAGTGTGGTCAGGCCATAGGTCCGGTTTCCGCGGCGGTAGGCCAGGTTGCCGATCCGCAGCTGGGTGCTGTCGAGGAGGCGGATCACGAGCGCGAGCACCTTCTCGCGCGGCATTCCCGGCCGGTCGAGGTCGCGCCGTACCGCCTCGCGGATGGCCGGCAAGGCGGCTCCGAAGGCGGCCAGGCCGCCGAACTTGGCCGCTTCGCGGCGTGCCCGGAAGGCGGGGTGATACCGGTACTGGCGCCTCCCCCGGGCGTCGTGGCCGACGGCTTGGAGGTGACCGTCGGGCCGCGGGCAGATCCGCACGACCGTCCAGGCCGGCGGGACGGCGATGCTCCGGACCCGGGCGAGCTCCGCTGGGTCGGTAAGCCGCGAGCCATCCGGCGCGAGGTACGTGAAGCCGCGCCCGGCCCGGCGGCGGACGATGGCCGGGTCCGAGTCCCACCACCAGCGCAGGATGGCCGCCGGGCCTTCCCGTTGACGCCGGTTGTTGAGCGGGACTTCGCCATGAGCGGGTGCGGCTGCTCGAGCGGCCATCTCAGGGGCGGGTGGAGCCCGCGCTGTCGGACGGCCCGGCGCGCATCGCCTTGCCGCCCGGCCGCGATGCCACGCTGCCTCCTCAGGCCTCCACGAGCGGCTCGTCCACGACGTGCTCGGCCAGGAACCAGACCTGGAGCTCGTGGCGCCGGAGGACGTCGCTCATGAGCAGGTTGTTGACCCCCAGTCGCCGGACCGCTCCGTCACCCCGATCGCCGCTCGGACCTTCCGGATGACCTCGCGATGGGCATCCAGGAGCCGGTCGAGCATGACGGCCACCGATTCCGATCCGTCCGGCGGGCGGGGGATCGTGGTCAGCTCGGCGGCGTGCCGCGGGTCGCCGACTGAGATGCCGCCCAGGCTCTGGACCCGTTCCGCGAGCAGGTCCACCAGTTCCAGCTGTTCGCCGGCGTGCTTGTCGAAGAGGAGGTGGAGCTGGTAGAACGTCGGCCCGGCGACGTTCCAGTGGTGCTTCTTGTAGAGCGCGTAGAGAACGGTCGTGTCGGCCAGGATTGTTGAGGAGCCGGCAGCTCATGGCGCGGGCCTCGCCCGGCAGGTCGATCGGTAGGGCGCGCAGGGATCCGAACTCCTGCACTTCGGGGCCGTGGAGGCCGAGCCGCGGCTGCGCGGAGTGGTGAGGCGCGGGCGCGCGCCGCGACGAGCCGTTGCCGGAGCTGCGGGACGGAGTTCGAGTGGGAGTTGCCATGGGATGTCCTCCGTGGGCCGCGACCCCGGCCTGTGCGGTCGCATCTGGGTCGCGGGCGACCGTGCTATGACCCTAGTCGTGAGGGGATTGCGTCCATCCAGGGGGTCGGGTCCCCGGGCTTCGCCGGAGTGTCAGTTCGAAGGTGGCCGGGCGATCAAAGGCCCCGCGCCCGACGGAGGCGAGGCGTTCGGGCGGTCGCGTCAGCGGCGAGACTCGGTGCTCGTCGACGCCAGCCGCGCCCCGGCCGCACGAACAACGTCCACGAGGCGTTCGATGTCGCCCGGGCCCG
>CAWGEL010000023.1:0-278814 GCA_963821595.1 uncultured Chloroflexia bacterium
GCCGCCTCGATGGCCACGATCTCGATCTCGTCGGGCAGGACGGCGCCCAGCGCGCGGCCCGCGGCCAGGGCCACGGAGAGCGACGCGTCATGGGCCGAGTCCAGGTGGCTCGCCTCGCGATCCGGGAGGTCGGCGAGGCGGAGGCGCCGGACGGTGCCCGGCGGATCCATGCCGGTCAGCAGCGCGTCGACCAGGACCGCCCGCCGGAACCCCACCAGCCGCTCCATCAGGGCGAGCCCCCCGACCGCGAGGCACTCGAACCGGACGGGCGCGGCGACGTTGCGGCCGGCGCCACCGAAGCGGCGCCCGACGAGCCTCGGCGGCGACGCGGTCCCGCACGGCCTCGACGATCCGCCAGCCGATGCCATCGTCGCCGAGCAGCGGGTTGCCGAGGCCGACGACGATCGTGCCGGCCGCCGGCGGGGCGGCGACGACCTGCGGCGCGCCGCTAGCGGACGCGACCGCCGCCGCCGGCGCGACGCCGCCGGCGCACGCCGCCGGCGAGACCGCCGCCTCAGCAGAACTGGCGGACGACATCGACGACCTCGCCGGACGCGCTGCGGATCGTCACTTCGAGCGGCATCTGCCCGGGCAGTGAGTGCGTCGCACAGCCGAAGCACGGGTCGTAGGCCCGGAAGGCCATCTCGATCCGGTTGAGGAGGCCCTGGCCGACCACGGTGCCGGCCTTGATCAGCGAGCGGGCGGCCCGGTCCACCGACATCGCGATCGGCGCGTAGTTGTTGGTCGTGCCGACGATCAGGTTGACCTTCGTCACGATCCCCCGCTCGTCCGTCCAGTAGTGGTGGGTGAGCGTGCCGCGCGGCGCCTCCACCGTGCCGACGCCTTCGGTCGGCGTCCGAGTCGGGACAGCCCGGACGTTGTCGGACGTGATCTCCGGGTCACGAACCAGCTCCACCATCCGCTCGGCCGCGTAGAGCAGCTCGATCAGGCGGGCCCAGTGCATGGCCAGTCGGCCGTGGACCATCCGCTTCCTGCCGCCGTTCGACGGCGCCAGCGTGGCGAAGAACCGCTCGTAGGCCTCCTGGGCCTTCGGGGTTGCCATGCCATCGGCAACGTTGAGGCGGGCCAGCGGCGTGGCGCTGTAGACGCCCGAGTCGCTGCCGTCCGTGAAGCCCTCCCAGCCGACCTTCTTGAGGTAGGGAAACTTCAGGTACGTCCACGGCTCGACGTGCTCGGCGATCCACTCCGGGTAGTCCGCCGGCGGGTATTCGCGCGTGCAGGGCGCCGTCCGGACCGACGATGCGGACCTTCCCGTCGTAGAAGTTGACCTTGCCGGCCGCGTCCACCAGGCCCATCGAGTAGGTCTCGTGGCGGTAGGCCGGGCCCGTGATCATCTCGACGTAGCCGGGATTGCCGAGGACCAGCTCGTCGAAGAGGCCGAGGCTGAACAGCCCGAAGTCGACCATCCGCACGGCGGTCGCCTCGATCTCGTCGCGCTCCTCGGCGCTGATGTGCTTGGTGAGGCCGCCCGGCACGCTCGTGGCGGGGTGGATGGCCCGCCCGCCGATGATCTCGACCACGCGGTGGCAGCGCCGGCGGGTCTCGATGACCCGGCCGCCCACATCGCTGCCGACCTTCTGGAGGACGCCAAGGAGGTTGCGCTCGGCGA
The DNA here is from genome assembly GCA_963821595.1 of uncultured Chloroflexia bacterium. Classification (GTDB taxonomy): domain Bacteria; phylum Chloroflexota; class Limnocylindria; order Limnocylindrales; family CSP1-4; genus CTSoil-043. The sequence goes on from CAWGEL010000023.1 coordinate 1,631, forward strand.
CGGGCGCGTCCGGGCCCATGATGAAGTCCGGGCCCGACAGCGCGTAGAAGTGGGTCGTGTGGTCGGCCACGTAGAAGGCCGAGTAGAGCAGCTCGCGGAGCAGCTTGGCGGGCCGCGGCGGATCCACGCCGTAGACCGCGTCGGCGGCCTTGGCCGCGGCCATGTGATGGGCCTCCGGGCACACGCCGCAGATCCGGTTGACGAGGACCGGCATCTCCTCGACCGGCCTGCCGACGCAGAACTGCTCGAAGCCGCGCAGCTCGGGAACCTGGAAGTACGTGTGCTGCACGTCGCCGGCATCGTCGAGGAAGATCTCGATCTTGCCGTGCCCTTCGAGGCGGGTGATGGGATCGATCGTCAGGCGGGTCATGGCTCCGTCCTCACCGGGCGCCGGCGAGCGACGGCTCGCGGGTCCCCTGCTCCGGCGCGGCGGCGCCACTCGTGGCCCGGCCGGCCCGCAGCAACGAGCGGGCGAGCCCGAACCGGTAGACCTGGCCGACCGGGTCGACGATGCCATCGAGCACGCGCTCGATGGCGGCCTCGTCGTCGGCGTCGATCACGCTGGCGAACGCCGACATCAGCCGCGCTCCCACGTCGACGACGCCGTCGGCGGGCCCGTAGCAGCCGATGCACTGGGCGCCGGCAGCCGGGCAGAGCGCCCCGCAGCCGTCCCGCGTCGCCGGGCCGTTGCACGGGATGCCCTGCTCCAGCAGGCACAGCTCCGTGTCCAGGGCCGGCACTTCCTGGATGCGCACGAACTTGCTGATGCGCTTCACGTTCCGCGTCCGGGCGCACTCGTCGCAGACGGTCGAGACGCCGCCACCCAGGACGGCGCCGCGGGGAGGTAGCTGCGCCTCACCGCGGAACGCCGCGGCCGCCAGGGCCACCACCTCGGCGATCCGCGCCGACTCGGGCGGGCAGCCCGGGACCGAGTAGTCGACCGGCACCACGTCCTCCAGGACGCGCAGGCGCGGCAGGAGCGCCGGGAGATGGAGGTCACCCTCGGCCGTGCGCCACGAGGTCGACGGGCCGGAGGTGCCGCGGGTTGTCCGTGCTGGGGCCTTCGAACGCGGTCGTGAGGATGTCCTCGACCGACGAGAGGTTGGCCAGGCCCGGGATGCAGCCCTCGTTCGCGCACGAGCCGAAGGCGATGAGCACCTTCGACTTCGCGCGCAGCAGGTGGGCGATCTCCTCGTTCTCGGTGCTGCGGATGCCACCGGAGAACAGGCACAGGTCGATGAAGCCGTCGGGCATCGCCGCCACGTCGGCGTACTTCACGTCCATGACGGCCGGCCAGAAGACGATCTCGAAGGCCGCCGCCACGTCCGCGATCTTCTCGTGCAGGTTGATCACCGCGATGTCGCAGCCGCCGCAGGACGCCGCCCAGTACATCGCCAGCCGCTTCCTGGCCGGCGCGTTCGCCGCGGCGCTCATCGGGCCACCTCCGCAAGATCGGCAGCCGACTCGCCGGCGGCCGCCACCATCGTCTCCGTCGCCAGGGCGACGTCGGCTGCCGGCGTGCGGCCGTCCGCCGGCGCGCCGGGGCCGTCGCGCGTCCAGCGCAGCGGCCCGAGGGCCCGCACTTCCTCGGTGATCCGGGTGATCTCCTTGGCCAGGCGCTGGCCCTCCGCCGCGCTGGCCCAGACCAGCTGGAGCCGGGCGGGCTCGATGCCCATCCCGGCGATGACGCGGCGCAGGAGCACGAACCGGCGCAGCGCCTTGAGGTTCTGGACCTGGTAGTGGCATTCGCCGGGCCAGCAGCCGCTGACGATGACGGCGTCGGCCCCTTCGGCGAACGCCTTGAGGACGAATGCGGGATCGAGCCGCCCGGAGCACATGAGCCGGACGAGCCTGACGTTGGGCGGGTACTTCATGCGGGCCGTGCCGGCCAGGTCGGCGGCGCGGTAGCTGCACCAGTTGCAGGTGAAGCCGAGGATCACCGGCTCGAAGGCGGCATCGCCGCCGGGAGCCGGAGCGGGGGTGGCGTGGGCGCTCATGCCGGCACCGCCTCGTGCGCCGCGAGAGGTCCGCGCCCCTCACCGGACGCGCTGACCGCCAGGAGGCCTTCGATCTGGGCCAGGACCTGGGCATCGGAGAACCCGGTGCCCGCCATCGCCCCGGCCGGACAGGCCGCGATGCACGTCCCGCAGCCCTGGCAGAGGGCGGCGTTCACCTCGCTCACCATCCGATCCGCGTGGAAGAGGATCGCGTTGTAGGGACAGAGGTCATTGCAGATCCGGCAGCCGGAGCAGCGCGCCTCGTCGACCGAGGCCCGGACCGGCTCCAGCGCCATCTCCTTCTGCTGGATGCGGCCCAGGATGCGCGAGGCGGCGGCGGCGCCATTGGCGACGCTGGACGGGATGTCGCGCGGCCCGAGCGCGCAGCCCGCCGCGAAGATCCCTTCGGTCATGGTGGCGACCGGATCGAGCTTGGGGTGGCGCTCGATCACCCAGCCGTCCGAGCTGCACGAGATCCCGAACCGCTTGGCGGTCTCCTTGGCGTCGCCCTGCGGCTCGAGGGCGGCGGAGAGGATGACCATGTCGACGGGGATCCGGCGCTGCGCCCCGGCGAGGGTGTCCTCGACCTGGACGATGAGCCGGCCGTCCTGGTCCGCCTCGGCGGGGAGGCGGAGCGCGTCCGTCACCTCGGCGACGCGGCCGCGGACGAAGACCGTCCCTTCTTCCAGCACCCGCTGGTAGAACTCGTCGAACGCCTTTCCGGGCGCCCGGATGTCGATGTAGAACTCGTAGACCGTGGCGTCGGTGTGCTCGCGCACGAGATGGGCGAACTTCAGGCTCTGCATGCAGCAGATCGCCGAGCAGTAGCTGTTGAAGTTGCGGTCGCGGCTGCCGACGCAGTGGATGATCCCGACCGTCTTCGGCTCGGTGACCCCGTCGCGCAGGACGATCTTGCCTGACGTCGGGCCCGACGCGTTGCTCATCCGCTCGAACTCGAGGCTGGTGAACACGTTGGCGTGGTGCCCGTAGCCGTACGGCTCGACACGGCGGGCGTCGAACAGCGAGAAGCCGGTGGCGACGACGACGTTGCCGACGTCGACCGTGACGTCCTCGTCCTTCTGGGTGAAGTCGATCGCGCCGGTCGGGCAGAACTTCTCGCACGCCTTGCACGTGCCCTTCTCGAAGTACGTGCAGTTGGGGCCGTCGATCACCGGGTACTTCGGGACGGCCTGGGGGAACGGCATGTAGGCGGCCTTGCGGTAGCCGATGCCGGATTCGTAGACCTGGTCCAGGACCTGGACCGGGCACTTCTCCTGGCAGATCCCGCACCCGGTGCAGAGGTCGGCGTCCACGTACCGGGCGCGGTGCTTGATGGTGGCCGTGAAGTTGCCGACGTAGCCGTCGAGGCGCGTCACCTCGCTCCAGGTGTGGAGCGTGATGTTCGGGTGCATCCCGACCTCGTTCATCTTCGGGGTCAGGATGCAGGCCGCGCAGTCCAGGGTCGGGAACGTCTTGTCGAACTGGGCCATGTGGCCGCCGATCGACGGCTGGCGCTCGACCATGTGGACGGGGAAGCCGGCGTCGGCCAGCTCCAGCGCCGCGGTGATGCCGGCGATGCCCACCGCCGACGACGAGCGTGGCAGGGTGGATGGGCACGCGGATCGGCTCGAGCGGGACGTGCTCCTCGATCCGGAAGACGCCGCCGGCGATGACCGCCTTGGCCTTGGCCGTGGCCGCGGCCCGGTCCGTGTGCACCCACGAGACCTGCTCGCGGATCGACACGAGCTCGCACAGGTAGGGGTTGAGGCCGGCCCGGGCGCAGGCGCCGCGGAACGTCTTCTCGTGCATGTGGGGCGAGCAGGCCGCCACGACCACGCGGCTCAGGCCGAGCTCCTTGATGTCCGTCTCGATGAGCTCCTGGCCGGTGCTGGAGCACATGAACTTGTTGTCGCGGGCGATGACCACGCCGTGCCCGCCGAGCTTGTCGGCGGCCCAGTCGCGGACCGCCTCGACGTCCACGGTGCCGGCGATGTTCGTCCCGCAGTGGCAGACGTAGACGCCGATCCGTTCCTTCCCGTCGGTCGGGGTGATCGCCGGGGCCCCGGCGGCCGGGGCCGGGCGTCGTCGCCCCCCGGCGCCGTCGCCGGCCGGTCGGGTTCGTTGGCCCGTGCGCTCATCGGTCGCCCTCCCCGTTCCGCGCCAGTGGCATCTCCGGCATCGGCAGCGCGGGTCCCTTCTTGCGCGGCGCGCGGCGTGGCGCCGCGGCGACCGGCTCCGGCTCCTCCGCGATCTCCACGCCGATCTTGGCCAGCGCGCCCTTCGCGCTCACGAGCTCGGTGCCGAACCCGAGCATGTCGGGCGGCGAGCCGAACGCGAGCCCCATCACCTGGGTGAAGAACAGGATCGGCATGTGGTAGCTGGTCTTGAAGTAGTGGTTCATCTCGCCCTGGTAGGCGTCGACGTTCATCTGGCACATCGGGCACAGGGTCACGAGGGCGTCGGCGCCGAGCCGCGTGGCCGACTCGACCAGCCGCCTGATGAGCTCGAACCCGGTGCCCGGGCTGATCTGCGTCATGTGGCCGCCGCAGCACGCCGTGCGAAGCGGGAAGTCGACGACGTCGGCCCCCAGCGCGCCGAGGAGGCGGTCGAGCATCAGGGGGTTCTCGCGCTCGGTGAACCGGTGGTCGTAGTCGGGGCGCGAGACCAGGCAGCCGAGGTAGGGCGCGAACCTGAGCCCGGTGAGCGGGCGCGAGACCTTGGTCTTGACGGCGTCAAGGCCGATGTCCGTGACGATGACGTCAAGGAGGTGGCGGACCTTGAGCGACCCCGGCGTGTAATGGAGGCCGTCGGCGTCGAGGGCGGCAGTTCACCTTGCGGTTCAGGATCGGATCGTCGCGCAGGTAGTGGTCCGTCTTGGCGAGGTTCGCGTAGCAGGCGCTGCACGGCGCGACCAGGGTGCCGTCGCCGTTCTTCTGCTGCTCGGCCAGGGCCAGGTTGCGGGAGATCAGGGAGTGGGCCTGGAGCGGGTTGAGGCTCAGGTACTCGGTGGCTCCGCAGCAGTTCCAGTCGTCGATCTCGTCGAGCGTGAGGCCGAGCGGACGGCAGATCTCGTCGATCGAGTCGGCGTACGCCCGGGCACTGCTGTCCATGGAGCAGCCCGGGTAGTAGAGGAAGCGGTTCACGCCTCGCCCTCCAGCTCCGCGGCGCGGACCAGGATCCGCCGGAGTCCGTCGCGGCCCTTGATCTGGTGAGGACGCAGCCCGATCCGACCCTTGGCGACCATCCCGATGCCCATCGGGGCCATGCCGGGCAGGCGCGTCAGGTAGTGGCGGAGGTAGTGCCGCGCGATGAGGCCGACCTCGAAGCTGCGCCCGTAGCGGTAGATGTTGTTGACGAACGTCTTCGAGAAGTCGGGCGCCACCGAGCTCGGCGAGCGCCCCTCGCGGGTGGCGATCGACTTGAGCCCGTACATGACGTCCGGGATGTGCACTTCCTGGGGGCACCGGACCGTGCAGTAGTAGCAGGAGACGCACATCCACGGCGTGTTGCTGTGGAGGACCCGGTCGCGCATCCCCGCCCGCACCATCGCGAACAGCTGGCGCGGCGTGTGGTCCATGTCCGATGCGGACGGGCAGCTCCCTCCGCACGTACCGCACTGGATGCACATCTGCAGGCGCGACTCGCCCGGGACCGTGGCCATCACCTCGGCCAGGAAGTCATGGTCGACGCCGTCAAAGGGCGCGACCGGCACGTCGGTCATAACTCGTGATCGCTCCTTCCGGACACCTCCCGTCGCGCGGGGACGCGGCACTCCGGCGGGCGCAATGAACGTCAGTCAGTACAGCCGACGCATTCGGCTTCGCCCTGGCCCAGGGCGACGTGGGCGCGGGTCTCGTCGTCGACGCAGAACGCCATCTCGACGACGCCCGGGCGCCTGCCCACCGTCAGGACACCCAGGATGTTGACGCCGGCATCGGCGAGCTTCTCCGTCACGTCGGCCAGCCCACCCGGCCGATCATCGACGTCGACGAGCACCGGCGTGCCCTCGATGAACTCGTGGCCCAGGCCACGCAGGACCTCGCGCGTCCTCGAATCGTCGGTCGTGGTCACGAACATGCAGGCCAGCGGACCGGCTCCGACGCACGAGACGTGGTGGATGTCCACGCCGCGGGCGGCCATCGCGCGGGCAAGATGGGCGAGCTCACCCGGATGGTTGTCGAGCTGGATCACGAACTGGCGTGCCATCAACGCGAACCTCTCGTGCCGTCGGCACGCCCGGAGTCCTGCGGGACGCATGCCCGGAACCCGGCGAGCCGGCCGTTGCGCTCAGAGCGTGTCGTCCGCCGGCCACGCGAGCCAGTGCCGATGCGCCCGGACTCCGGCGCCGGATGGCGCCCTCGGCACAGCCGGGCGGCCCGCCGTTGGCGGCCTGTCCGGAACCCGCGCACGGAGGGAGCTCGCGTGCGGCGGTCGAGAGCTCGGCCGGCGCGGGCCGGGCGCCCGAGGCCGGGGCACACCTGATGCCGACGCGCGCCCGGGGCCGGGGCGCGGCCGGGGCCGGGGCGCGGCCGAAGCCGGGGCGCGGCCGAAGCCGGCGCACACCTGATGCCGACGCGCGCCCGGGGCCGGGGCGCGGCCGAAGCCGGCGCACACCTGATGCCGACGCGCGCCCGGGGCCGCGGCACGGCCGAAACGGGGCCCGGCCCGAACCTGCGCCCGGCCGTGGCCGGGACGCGCCCCGGGCCGGCGTACGCCCGAACCTGTCAGATTCCCGTGCGGTGACGGCTATCCAGGAACCGTTGGCTCACGAGGGCGGCGAGGGGGTCGTCGGGCCCGAATCCATCCCACCGCACGCTCGCGACGGGCGTGTCTCCGGCCGCTGACCTCGGTCCCGAGGTCGAGTGTCCTGGATAACCGTCCGCAGGCGGGAGTCTGATCAGGTAGCCGGCGTCGAAGGCACTCGGGCGACCACGGCACCTGGGCACCAGAAGCGCCCGTCGGCCAGATCGACGTCGCGCCAGGCCCACCGGCCCTGCTCAGCCACGGCGCGAAAGGCCCGACCCGATCGCCCGGATCTGCTCCGGGCCGATACGGCAGCAGCCCCCGACGGCGCGGGCGCCGGCGGCGACCCAGCGTCGCGCGGCTGGCGCATCCACGCGCTGGCGCGGGTCGCCAGTCCATGCCCGCGCGGCCGGGTCCCAGCCCTCGCCGCTGTTCGGGTAGACGATCAGCGGGAGGCGCGTCGTGGCCGCCGCCCGGGCCAGCAGCTCGTCGACGTGTTCGGGCGCCGTGCAGTTGACGCCGACAGCGACAACGGCCGGCGTCTCCCCGGCAAGGGCGAACGCCTCCTCGACCGGCTCGCCGCTTCGGAGGTGAGCCCCGTCGGCGCAGGAGAAGCTGAGCCAGGCGACCGTGCCAGGCACCTCGGCGAGGAGTCCAACGAGGGCTCGTCCCTCGGCCAGCTCGGGGATCGTCTCGCACGCCAGCAGGTCCGGGCCGGCCGCGGCCAGGATCTCCATGCGGGGGCGGTGGAACGCTCGCAGCGCGGCTACGTCCAGCCCGTACCGTCCGCGGTATTCGGAGCCGTCGGCCTGCACCGCGCCGAACGGCCCGACCGAGGCCGCGACGAGCAGCGGCCCGGGGTCGTCCGGCGCTCGCTCGGCGAGGAAACGCCGCCGGGCCTCGATGGCCAGGGCCACGCTGCTCGCAATCAGGCTGCGGGCCCGCCCGGGCGTGGCGCCTGCGGCGACGAAGCCCTCGACCGACGCCTGGTAGCTCGCCGTCGTGGCGACCTGCGCGCCGGCCCGGAAGTACGCGAGGTGGACCGCCACGATGGCCTCCGGATCCGTCGCCAGGAGGCGCGCCGACCAGAGGTGGTCGGAGAGGTCGTGACCGGCGGCCTCGAGCTGGGTCGCCATCCCACCGTCGAGCAGCACCACGCCGTCGCGGGCGAGGATGGCGGCGAACGGATCGCGAATCATGCGGCGGATTCTGCGCCGCCCGGCAGGGCGCCGGGCCGGCCGCGGCGGTTGTGGCGCCGCCGGGCCAGGCCGGACGTCGGCCGCGGCGGTTGCCGCGCCGCTTGGGCCGGGCCGGACGTCGGCCGCGCGGTCGCACGCGCCGCCCGGCAGGGCGCCGGGCCGGCCGCGGCGCTGCCGGGCCGGCCGCGGCGGTTGGGCGCCGCTCGGGCCGGACGTCGGCCGCCGTCGACCTCAGCCGGCGCTGCCGATGTCGACGGAATAGGCCTCCCAGACCAGGTCCGCGCCCTGCTGGCGGTGGCGCACGATGCGGCCCATCAGGCGCTGCAGGTCGTCGCGGAGCACGTCGAGGTCGGCGTCGGCCGCGAACGGCATGGCGAGCCCGCGGGATGCGTCGCCGATCAGCGCGGCGATGGGGGCGTGATCCTCGCGCAGACGCCGGGCCTTGCCGGACAGGTGGGGGGCCAGCTCGGCCATCTCGTCGTAGAGGCCGCCCTCCGATTCGGTCTCCGTGACGTGAACGTCGAACGCGACGCGCAGGGCGTCCAGGCGTTCCAGGACCAGGCGCCGCCAGGTCTCGCGATCGCGAAGCGGGGACGAGAGCGCTCCTTCGAAGGCAACGAGCGCCTCGCGCAGCTCGCGCCGACGACGGGCGGCCGCCTCGAGGGCTGCACTCGACTGAGCTTCCTGGCTCATGGTTGACCTCCGGCGTGCGAGGGGACCGCGCTGTCGTGTCGATGGTAGGCCCGTGCCCTGGCCTTCGCCCGCGGCGATCCTGGCCTCGAGCGGTTGGCAGCCCGGCCGACGTTGCGCCCCGGACCTCCGGCCCGCGGCGGCGCCCAGAGGCATCCGCCCCGACGCGGCGCCCCCGGACCTCCGGACTCGCTGCGGCGCTCCCGGCCATCGCGGCCCCGGACGGCGCGGGCCCTGGCCCCGCTGCACTCGCCGCGTTGGGAAGGGCCGGACGGCCCCACGTCTCGGACACGGTATCCTCTAGTGCGCTCGATCCCCCAGCAATGCCCAGGAGCCCGCATGAAGGTTGGCGTTCCGAAGGAGAGCACGCCCGGCGAACGGCGCGTCGCGCTCGTGCCGGAAGTCCTCGCGAAGATCAAGGCGGCCGGCGTCGACGTGCTCGTGGAGCGCGGCGCCGGTGCAATGGCCTGGTTCCCCGACGCGGCGTACGAAGAGGCCGGTGCATCGATCGTCAGCGCCGACGAACTGTACGCGCAGGCCGACGTGATCGTGAAGGTCCAGCGACCCGACGGGGCCGAGGTGGCCAGGCTGCGGGCGGGCCAGTCCGTCATCGGGCTCCTGGGACCCCTCCTGGATCCGCCGGCGATGCAGGCGCTCGCCGACCGCGGCGTCACCGCGATCAGCCTCGACGCCATCCCCCGGACGCTCTCCCGCGCCCAGACCATGGACGTCCTCTCGTCGCAGGCGAACATCGCCGGCTATCGGGCGGTCCTGGTCGCCGCTGACGCGTTCGGCCGCTACTTCCCGCTCCTCACGACGGCCGCCGGGACGGCCAAGCCGGCCAACGTCCTCATCCTCGGCATCGGCGTTGCCGGGCTGCAGGCGATCGGCACGGCCCGCCGCCTTGGCGCGGTCGTGCGCGCCTACGACGTCCGCCCCGAGACGAAGGAACAGGCCGAGTCGCTGGGCGCCCAGTTCGTCGTCCTCAAGACGGCGATCGACGCCACCGGCGCCGGAGGCTACGCGCGCGAGCTGACGTCGGAGGAGCGCGCCGCCCAGCAGGCCGAGCTCAACGGCGTGATCGCCGCCATGGACGTCGTCATCACGACGGCCCAGGTCCCCGGGCGCAAGCCGCCCGTGCTCGTGACCGCCGACGCGGTCCGGGCCATGAAGCCGGGGGCCGTCATCGTGGACATGGCCGCATCCGCCCTGGGCGGCAACTGCGAGGTCTCGCGGGCCGGCGAGACGGTCGTCACCGACAACGGCGTGACGATCATCGCCCCGGAGAACCTGCCCGCCACCGTCCCGATCAGCGCCAGCCAGTTCTACGCCCGCAACCTCCAGGCGCTGCTGCTTCACCTCGTCAAGGACGGCGAGCTCGTCCTCGACCCGGCCGAGGAGATCACGGCCGGCGTGCTCATCACCCATGGCGGCAAGGTCGTCCAGCCGGCGACCGCGAAGCTCCTCGCCCCCGCCCAGGCCCCGGGAGGTGCCTCCGCGTGAGCGACCTGCTGACCCAGATCACGGTCTTCGTCCTGGCCATCCTGGTCGGCTTCGAGGTCATCTCGAAGGTCCCGGCGACGCTCCACACGCCGCTCATGTCCGGCGCGAACTCGATCCATGGGATCGTGCTGGTGGGCGGCATGCTGATCGCGGCGGCCGCCGACGACCCATTGAGCTACCTGCTCGCCTTCGTGGCCATGGTGTTCGGCGCCATGAACGTCGTCGGCGGCTACGTCGTCACCGACCGCATGCTCCTCATGTTCCGGAAGAGGCCAGCCGCCGCCAAGCCGGCCGCGAAGGCCTGACCGCGACCATGGACATCACCACCCTGGTTCGGCTCGCCCAGCTGGCCGGTGCCGTCGCCTTCGTGCTTGGCCTGCACCTCATGAACTCCCCGGCGAGCGCCCGGAACGGCAATCTCCTGTCGGCGGGCGGCATGGTCGTCGCCGTCGGCGCGACCCTCGCCGACCTGGTCACGCGGCCGGGCGGCCTCTCGGGCGCGGGACTGGCCATCATCGTCGGCGGGTTCGTCATCGGCGGCGGAGCCGGGCTGTACACCGCCCGCACCGTGAAGATGACGGCCATGCCCCAGCTCGTCTCGCTCTTCAACGCGGTCGGCGGCGGGGCCGCGGCACTCGTGGCCATCGACGACTTCGTCGGCCGGGTCTCCGCGGGCACCACCGGCGGCGTCTCGACCACCGTCTTCGTCGTCCTCGACGTCGTGATCGGCTCGGTGACGTTCACGGGCTCGCTGCTCGCATCGGGCAAGCTGATGGGAGTCATCAGCGGCAAACCGATCATCGTCCCGTTCACCAGGCCACTGACCGTCGCGGTCGCGGCGGCGGTCGTCGTCGTGACCGCCCTCCTCGTCCTCGATGCGAACGGCAACCTGGCGCTCGATTCCGCGATCTCGCTGCTGCTCCTCGCGGCGATCGTCGCGGCGTCGCTCATGCTGGGCGTGACGATGGTGCTGCCGATCGGCGGGGCCGACATGCCGGTGGTCATCTCGCTGCTCAACGCGTTCACCGGCACCGCCGTGGCGATGGCCGGGTTCGTCGTCCAGAACCCGGTGCTCATCATCTCCGGCGCGCTGGTCGGCGCGTCCGGCGGCATCCTGACCAAGCTCATGGCCGACGCCATGAACCGCTCGATCATCAACATCATGATCGGTGGCTTCGGCGGCGGGGAGGGCACTACCGCGGTCGTCGGCGCCGGCGGCGGCTCGGTCCGCTCGATCGGGGCGGACGACGCGGCGATCCAGCTGGCCTATGCCAGCCACGTGATCGTCGTGCCCGGCTACGGCCTGGCCGTGGCCCAGGCGCAGCACGCAGTCCGCGAGCTGGCGGAGCTGCTCGAGGAGAAGGGGGTCGACGTCACGTACGCCATCCATCCGGTCGCCGGCCGGATGCCCGGCCACATGAACGTGCTCCTGGCCGAGGCCAACGTGCCGTATCCGCAGCTCAAGGAGATGGACGAGATCAACCCGGAGTTCGACCGCTGCGACGTCGCCCTGGTGGTCGGCGCCAACGACGTGACGAACCCGGCGGCGCGCAAGCCGGGTAGCCCGGTGTCGGGCATGCCGATCCTGAACGTCGACCACGCCAAGGCGATCGTCGTGATCAAGCGCTCGATGGGGCGCGGCTATGCCGGCATCGACAACGAGCTGTACACGAACCCCAAGACGGGCATGCTCTTCGCCGACGCGAAGGAGGGGCTGGCGTCGCTGATCGGGGCGGTCAAGTCCCTGTAGGCAGGCGGGAGCGGATGGGCGGTCAGCTGGCCGTCGCCACCTCGATGCCCAGGTTCCGCAGGAACGCCTCGTTCGACGGCTCGCGACCCAGGAAGGCGCGCAGCAGGTCGATACCGTCGCGCGAGCCGTTCGGCTCCAGGATCTCGCGCCGGTAGGCGGCGCCCACGGCCGGTGACATGACGCCGGCCTCCTCGAACCGACTGAACATGTCGTCGCCGTACACCTTCGACCACAGGTACCCGTAGTAGCCCGCGTCGTAGCCGCCCATCAGGTGCCCGAAGCCGGGCGGGAAGAACGTTCCCTCATGGAACGGCAGGCCCACCGTCCGGCAGGCATCCCGGTCCGCGGCTTCCAGGTCCACCGGCTCGGCCTGGTGGTAGGCGAGGTCGACCAGGCCGAAGTAGCACTGGCGGGCGGTCTTGATCCCGATGTCGAGGTCACGGGTGGCGACGAGCCGCTCGACCAGGGCGGCGGGAATCGGCTCGCCGGTCACGTGGTGCCGTGCAAACCGGACAAGGACGCCCGCATTCCAGCACCAGTGCTCCATGATCTGGCTGGGCGCCTCGACGAAGTCCCACTCGGTCTCCGCGGCCGAGAAGCGCGCCAGCCGGGCCATGCTCAGTGACATGTGCAGGATGTGGCCGAACTCGTGGAAGAGCGTGAGGACCTCGTCGTGGCGGAGCAGCGATGGCCGCTCCGCCGTGGGGCGGGTCAGGTTGGCGACGATCGCCGAGAAGGGCACCTCGCGGGTGCCATCGGGAAGGCGCCGCGCCACGACGAGCGGGAACGCCGCCGCGTGGCCGTACTTGCTCTCGCGCGGGAACAGGTCCATGGCAAACGTCGCGAGGAGGCGATCGTCGCCGGCGTCGCGAACCTCGTACAGGACGACGTCCGGGTGCCAGAGCCAATCCGCCTCGATCTGCCGATAGCGGAGCCCGAACACCTCGGCCGTGAGCGCGAGCATGCCGCCGAGGACCGCCTGGAGCGGGAAGTAGGCGGCAACCTCGCTCGGATCCAGGGCGTGCTCGGTCTTGAGGATCCGGGTGTCGTAGTAGCGCCAGTCCCACGACTGCAGCGGCGGCGTCTCGCCGTCGGCCGCGAGGAGGCCGGCCATCCGCTCGAGCTCGCTGACCGTCTTCGCCCTGATGGGTGGCACCAGGCCGTCGTAGAAGGCCCGGACCGCGTCGGGGTCACGCGCCATCTTGATCTCGAGGCTCATGTGAGCCCACGACGGGTAGCCGAGCAGGTGGGCGATCCGGCGGCGCAGGTCGAGTGCCTCCACGAGCAGCGGCGTATTGATCTCCCGGGCCCGATTGAACATCCTGAGCTCGAGCTGCTCGCGCAGGTCGCGACGATCCGCCTCGTCCATGAACGGGTAGTAGTCCGGGTAATCCAGCGTGACCCGGTACGTGCCCGGCTTCGACCCGGCCGCAGGCTCGCGACCTTGTCGTCGGGCAGCCCTGCGAGCTCCTCCCGGCTGAGATCAAGCCCATCCTTGACGTCGTCGATGTTGCGCTGGAACGCCACCTCCAGCTCGACGAGTCGAGCACGCAGACCCTGGACCTCGGCCCGAGCCCCCGGCGGGCGCTGATGGCCGGCCCGGCGCAGGTCGATGAGCAGGTGGTCCAGGAACCGGCGCTCCTCCTCCGGGAGCGCCCCGGCCGCCGAAGACGCGGAGAAGGCGACCGCGGCCGCATTGAGGTCCTCGCGGAACGGCAGGTCGACCCGCCACTTCGTGAGGCGTTCCTCCGCCGCCTGGGCCGCGTCGCGAACCCCTTCCTCGGGATGGACGCGCGCCAGGAACGCGCCCCTGCCGTAGGCGGCGGCGAGCCTGGCGAATGCCTCGTCGATGGGCGCCATGACGGCGGTCCACGAGCCGTCGCCACGGGCTCCGACCGCCGCATCGACGAGCGCGTCGGCGTCCGCCAGGGCCGCCTCGGTCAATGCCGCAACACCGGCCGCGGTGGCCGTCCGGTAGTCGTACATGCGTCGCTCCCCTGCCTGCCGGCCGCCGTCCGCCCATCAGCGGACCTCGTGCGCCGACGCGAATTGCGTTGACGTTGACCATACCCGAAGCCGTCGGCCCGGCGCCGGGCTGACGGCAAGGCCCGGATCGCCCAGGCGCCTTGGGGAGGGGCCGCCAGCCGATCGGCGCCTCGGGCGGCAGCATTCGGACGGCGCGATGGGCGGTTCAGCCCGCGGCGTCGACGAGCTCGATCCGGATCCGCTTGTTGATCCGCCCCTTGGATTTGTAGCCGGTCACGTGGATGGCGCCGACCTCGCGGGTATTCGAGACGTGCGTGCCGCCGTCCGCCTGGAGGTCCAGCCCCACGATCTCGATGGTGCGGATCGTCTCGATCCCGGGAGGCAGGAGGTTCACCTTGGTCCGGATGACCGTGCCCCTTTGGCGCTACCAAACCAACGGTTCAGGCGCGACGGCGCGTCGCCAAATTCGCGGCACAGCGTCGGGCATTCGTGGGAGTTGCCGACCGTGGCCCCTCGGGCTCGGCGCACACGTCCCAAGGCCGAGCGGGTCGCGTGACAGACGCGCAGGTGAGGACCTCGTCGACCACTACGCCACCATCTGACCCACGCTACAACGATCGCCGACGGGCGACGGTCGTCCGTGTGGCATAGCACGGAGTGTGGATAACTCCGGGCCGGGTGTGGAAAAGCAGATACAAGAAACCGGCACCTCGATAGAACAGAGGTTCTAGCGTAAGTGGCCGGTCTCTCGGCGTGGGGCCAAGGCGACGAACGTCTTGACAACCCGCGCAGTGTGCAACGGCGCTATGGTCACGCCGCGTACGCGCTGCTGTCAAGCGTACGTTCGCATTACGGCGCGGCAGAGGCGAAGCCACGCTGCAGCAGACGCCAAAGACCGGCAGTGTGGATAACTAGGCGCTGGAGAACGGGAGTTCGAAATGCTCCGCCCACATGTTGTGGCGGCTCACCGGCCGTACACCACATATAGAGCGTTGATAACGCCATTGACCAGCGTCCGCGATCCTGCGAGCATAGGCCTGCCGCGGTGCGGGCCGAGGCGCCGAACGTCCTGACAAGCCTCGCAGTGTGCAACCACCCGAGACACAGGTACGACGCCCCAACCCCCACCCCCGGCTCATCGTGGGCACATGTCCCGCGAGTGCTAGAGGCGGGTTGCGCCGCGGTAGAAAGGCTGGGCCAGGAATGGCCAAGTTGAACCCGTGGTACTCGGCATGCGAGAAGGACCGGCCGGTCTACCACGACCGGTCGCGAGTGCTCACCGAGGGAAACAACATCGAGGCGCGATGCCGCCGCGATGGAAGCCGGCAATCGCCGCCGCTGCGACCATTGCGCCAAGTACCCGTGATCGCCTGCTAGGCGACCGTCAGCGTGACGGAGGACCCCCGATCGTCGTGGTCGGGGGTCCTCCGTGTTCAGAGTGGTTGGACCGTTTCTGTCCGCTATCGCGCGGTCATCCGCTATCGCGCGGTTACTTGCGCGGCACGCCGGACGCGAGACGGATGATGATCGCCCCAACGACGTGCACGATGAGCCAGCGCGTCTACGGGGTCGCCTCCGCCGCGTGGTGCGCGTCGCCCATCTCGCTGCGGTCGGCCGCTACCCAGTGCAGCGTCCGCTCGATGGCGTCCGTCAGTGGCGTGTCGTGGGCCGCGAGAAGCCCCTTCCTCTTCGCGGAGCGGATCAGGTCACCTAGCTGGTTGCCCTCGCACCCCAATGCCGTGAGCGCTTCGGCAGGGCGGTCCCAGCGTCGGTGATGGCATCCGAGGCTGTGCCCCGTCCGAGTTCGTCGAGGGCGTCGCGGTACGCCTTGTCTGCCCCGGCGAACTCCCGCCCATGCAGGAGACGCAGCGTCGGTTCCACCACCGCCTCATGCAATTCCTTCGAGTGGATCTCGACCATCTGCCGATCGATGATCTCCCAGCCCACACGCTCCTGAGCGAAGATCGCATTCGTTCTGCCAGTGAAGTTGGACGCGTACTCGAACGTGTAGAACTTCGGGACTGCCCCTCCTCCTCCTCGATCTGACGGGACGATGCGATGATCGCCTCGACCACCGTCGGGAACATCGCGTCGGGGCATTCGTCGTAGTACGCGATGAAGTCCCTGTCAGGAGACTGAATGATGGTTGACAGCCGGCGGAGCCCCTCCTGCTCAATGATCATCCGTTGTGCGTAGGTGAAGAGCGGGCCAGTGCCGGTGTACGAGGAGCGGTCGATTACCCTCGTGACGACCGTGCATGACCCGTGTCCGGACACGATTACGAGAACGCGGTGGTCCAGAATGACTCGCCCGCTGCCTCGCGTTCCGCCATCTGCTGCAAGCGCTGCCGAAGTGAGTGGAGCACGGGCCTAGCATACGAGACGCGATGATCCGTGGGTTCTCGACCTCATGACCCGGAAGCGCCTGCGACTGTGCCGCAAGGATTAGGTCAACCTCGCGGTTGATCCATATGCGTCCTCCACGGTAATGCGGATACGCTTGTTGATCCGCCCCTTCGACTCGTAGCCTTGAACACGAATTGCGCCAACTTCGCGGGTATTCGAGACGTGCGTGCCGCCGTCCGCCTGGAGGTCCAGCCCCACGATCTCGATGGTGCGGATCGTCTCGATCCCGGGAGGCAGGAGGTTCACCTTGGTCCGGATCAGGTCGGGGATGGCGAAGGCCTCGGCCCGCGGAAGCTGGGCCACGCGAACGTCGCGGGCACGGCCGAGCTCCTCGTTGACGGTCCGCTCGATCGTGGCCACGAGGTCGCCGGACATCCGCTCGAACTCGAAGTCCATGCGGCCGGCGCCCGGCTCCATGTTGCCGCCGGTGACCAGCGCGCCATAGTCGCGCCAGACCACGCCGCACAGGGCGTGGAGGGCGGTATGGGTGCGCATGAGGCGAAGGCGCCGGTCCCAGTCGACGTCGGCCTCGTAGAGCGCCGGACCGGCAGGCGGGGGTTCGAGGCCCGGCTCCAGCTCGTGCCAGACGTCGTCGCCGACCTTCCTTGCCGCGACCACCGGCCAGGTCCGACCGTCGGCCGTCCGGATCTCACCGTGATCCGGGGGCTGCCCGCCGCCGCCAGGGTAGAAGACGGTCCGGTCGAGGAGGACCAGCGAGCCGCGGCCCTCGCCCGGAGGCGGCTCGACCGCCCGGATCGACGCCTTGACGCTGCGGGCGTACGCGTCGACGTAGCAGACGTTCTCGCTCATGGTCGGATGGTAGGCGAGAGCCCGGCCCGGCGACACGTGGCCGTCGCGCGTGGCCGTCGCGCGAGGCCGTCGCGCGTTGCCGTTGCGCGCGGCCGTCGCGCGTGGTCGTCGCGAGCCTCAGGGCCGGTCCACGCGGCCACGATCCGACCGGAACGGTCGATCTTCTGCGCGTTCGCGGCCGGTTGACGCGCCGCCGTGGCCCAAGATCGGGTGCCACCGCGCGATCTCCTGACCGTACCGGCACGATTCCGGCGGGATCGCGCCTCAGGGCCGGTCCAACGCACGATAGATCGACCGCCACGGCACGAGGGCCGCCGCCAGGGCACGAGGGCCGCCGCCAGGGGACGAGGGCCGCCGGCCGGGGACGCGGCCGGACCCACTCGGCCGACGGAGCCTGGGGCCCCGCCGCGCATGCCGCCCGCCGCATGGGCTCGCGGCTTGCCTGACCGTCGGCCCCGAGGTGCGGGTGACGCGCACCATCGGATCCGCCGCCGCGCTACTTGACGGTCAGCGTCCCGATCATCACGGTGGGGTGGACCGTGCACACGAAGTAGTAGGTGCCGGCCGGCAGCGCCTGGATGCTGTAGGTCGTGCTGGCGGGGCCGGTGATGATGTCGCCCTGGAACAGCGTCTGGCCGGTGGCCGACCCGGCGTGGATGGACACGTTGTGGGGAATGCCGGCGTTGTTGTTCGTGAAGGCAATCGAGAAGGGCGCGTTGGCGGGCGCGGTCAGCGTCGACTGGTCATAGGCGATGTTCTGAGCAGCGAGCTGCAGGGTCGTCGCCGTGCCGCCGCCGGCGGATGGAGCAGCCGATCCCGGCGCTGCCGAGGCAGGGGCAGCCGATCCCGGCGCCGCCGAGGAAGGGGCGCCCGACGGCGCCGCCGAGCCGGGCGCGGTGGATGCCGGGGCTCCCGAGGCCGGCGCCGACGACGCGCCCGCCGAGGCGACGGGCGCCGAGGCCGCGCTCGAGGGCGACGGCGGTGGCGGCGCATACGTCCAGCCGGGTGCGGCCTGCGCGCACGCGGCGACGGCCAGTGCTGCCACGATGACGACGAGGGCGATCCGGGTCGTGCGCATGATCAGGTGGGGGCCTCCTGGCGGCCGCATCCGGCCCGAAACGCCTGGAGGCTCCCGGGCGGCGCCCGGTCGAGCCGTCGCGCCAGGCGGGGTCGCGGGTGCGGCGCGATGGGCCCGCGCCGCCGCGGACGGACGACGTGGGCGGTGTTCACGTGGGCGAACTCTAGCGCGGAGCGCGAACCTGCGCCCGCGAGCCCGTGACCGCACGCTCACACGCCGCGGGCGAATGACCCGGAAGTACCACCCGCGAAGGCAGGACCCGGTACTTCAGTCGCCTTGTTGGCCCTGGACCCCCGGACGTACGTTCGTCAGGCCGATCCGATGGATTACGTCTCGATCCACCCGGCGCCGTCATCATCCGCCAATCTGGGAGTCCGGGATTCATGAAGCACACGCTCATGGCGCGCCTGTTCGGCGTCGCCGTCACCCTCTCCTTCTTCGGCGCGATGTTCGTGCCCATGATCGGCAAGCGCTGGTAGTCCGTCTCGCGCGTTCCGAGGAAGCGGAGCCCTCCCCGCGACCTCAGCGCACTGAACGAGAAGGCCCGGTCCGTCGCGGTCCGGGTCTTTTCGTGCCCGCGGCGTCGACCCTGACGAGTCCGAGCCGCAGGGCCACGGTTGCGGCCTCCACGCGCCCGCCGACGCCGAGCTTCGCCAGGATGTTGCCGACGTGCACGTGGACGGTCTTCTCGCTGATGTAGAGCCGCTCGCCGATCTCGCGGTTGGTCCGCCCGGCGACGATCTCGGCCAGGACGCCGCGCTCCCGCGCGCTGAGGCCGAAGGTCTCGCTGGCCTGTCCGTCGGGCGGTGAGAACACGCCGGTCTGGGACGGCTGGCGGCCCTCGGACCGGCCGGCCTCCTCGATCCGCCGGGCGCGCTCTTCCCGGGCGTCCGTCTCGCTCGCGGCCATGGCCGCGAGCACGTACGCGGGCAGCGTGATCCGGGCCCGTTCGGACAGCTCGCGCAGCGCGCCCAGGAGCGGCAGCGCGCCGAGCTCCGCGGCGATGCCGGCCGCCTGCAGGAGCGGCTCGCGCGCGTCGTCGCGACGCTCGCGGCGATCGGCCGAGGCGGCGGCCAGGTCGAGGATCGCGACGGCCTGGCGATGGAGTGCCCGGGCGGCGGCATATGGGCGGCGGAGTCGCAGCCAGGTCTCCGCGACGTGGGCCCAGCGCGCTGGCCGATCGCGGCCGGCGACGCGCTCCAGGGACGCCTCGGCCTCGTCGAGATCTGCCTCGGCCGTCAACCGGGCAGGTGCATCGATGGCCACGCCCGAGCGACGGACCATGGCGCGTGCCTCGCGGACCACGGTCGTCGCCCGCTCGCGGTTCGCGGCGAGCCCGGCGAGATCCCGGGCCGATCGCGCCTGCTCGGCGACGGCGATGGCCACGGCCAGCACGGTCACCGAGGCCCGGGCCGCGAGGGCCCAGTCCTCCGTCTCGCGGATGCGGCTCCAGGCGGCGTCCGCCGACCGGCGAGCATCGTCGACGTCGCCGTTCCAGAGCGACAGGGAGGCGGAGGCCTGGTACGCCGGCACCGCGAACTGCGTGTCGGCGATGGTCTCCAGCTCCAGGAACAGGCGGCCGAGCAGTCGCGCGGTGCCGTCTCCCGCCCGCATCTCCGCGTCGACGTTGACGGAGGCGAGCGCCGCGTTCACGAAGGGGAGGCCCGCGGGCGCCCACGCCAGGGCCTGGGCAGCCATGTCCTTCGCTTCGCGCCACCGCCCGAGGTTGAACAGGAAGTCGGCGGCGTTGCCGCGCAGCAGGTTGCCGTGGACCGCCTCGAGCCCGGCTCGCTCGGCAGCGCCGATGCCCTCGCGGGCGACGGCCAGCGCTTCCTCCCGGCGGCCGTCGAGATCGAAGACCGTGGCCAGGTTCGCCCGGGCCCGGAAGGCGTCCTCGGGCCGGTCCAGCTCCGCGGCGATGGCGAGGGCGGCACGGAGATTGTCGAGGGCGGCGGTCGATCGACCCTGCCATCCGTCGATGACGCCGATCGTGCACCGGGCGTGGCCAAGCGCGGCACGGGCGGTCGGCCCGGCGCGCTCCGCGCAGCGAACGGCCTCGGCTGCGTGCTCCGCCGCCTCGGTGAACATGCCCTCCAGCATCCGGACCTGCGCGAGGAGTCCCAGGACCCGCGCGCGGTCGGCATCGGCGTGGTGGGGCAGCAGTTCGAGCGCCCGCGTGTACGCGTCGAGCGCGCCGTCCCGATCCCCCGCGTCCCAACGCTGGGCCCCCAGCTTCTCGAGGAGGTGTGCCGATCCCGGCCGGTCCGTGCGAACGACGACCCGAGCCAGGGCGGCCTCGAGGAATGCCGCGGCCCGGGCCGGGTCCCCGGCGGCGGCCGCCGCGTCGGATGCGCGCACGAGCAACGCGACCTGCGCGACGCCGGCGCGCGCACCGGCAGCGACCCCCGCGTCGGCGCTGCCGTCTCCAGCCATGGCGCCCGCCGCACCGGCGGCCATGCGGTGCGCCGTCGTCGATGGGATCGCGAGGTTCGTCCGCCGCGCCCAGGGCGATCGCACGCTCGAGGTGGGCGAGCGCGTCCGCGCCGGAACCTGCGAGCTCAGCCTCCGTCGCCGCCGCGAGGGCGGCGCCACGGGCACGGTCGGGCACGTAGGCGGCGAGCCAGTGCTGCTCCGCCGCGGTGGGGTGGTCGGCCAGGGCGGCGGCGAGCGCGGCGTGCATCCGCCGCCGCTGGACCGGCAGCAGGTCGGCGGCGAGCGCCTCTCCGATGAGCTCGTGGCGCACGGTGAGCGTGTCGCCGAGGTCATCGGACGTGACGCGGAAATAGCCTGCGGCGACGGCCTCGGCCACGCCGGCGGTGAGCTCGCCGTCCAGGACGCTGCCGCCCCGGAGCGGGCGGCCGGCGGAGCGCGGGGCCGGTCGCGGCTGGCCCGCGTCGTACGCGGCAAGGACGGCCGCGAGCGCCTCCGAGCGGAGGGGTCCGGCCGCGAGCGCCAGCGAGCGCAGGACGCGGCGGCATTCCGGGGACCGCCGCGCGGCCCGGGCCGAGACGAGCTGGTTGAGAGGTGCGGTGAGCGTCGCCCCGGACAGCTCACGCCGTGCGGCCAATACCTCTTCGGCCACCAGCGGGCTCCCCGCGGACCGTTCGGAGACCAGCAGCAGTGACGGCGCCGACGGTCGCTCGCCTTCGATCGACTCGACGAGGGCGCCAAGCTCGGAACGGCTGAGCGGACCGAGCTCGATGCGCTCGGCCGGTCGTGGCCCGCCGTCGATCGCGGCCAGCGTCGCACGGAGCGGGTGCCCGCGCCCCAGCGCATCCGGCTGGTACGTGCCAACGAGCAGGAGCGGCACGTCGGGGACCGTTCGCGCGAGGAACGCCACCACGTCCCGCGTCGCCGCGTCGGCCACGTGGAGGTCCTCGATGACCATGACCACCGTCGTCCGTTCGGCGAGGCGCGTGATCAGGCCCCGGATCGCCTCGCGCGTCCGTTCGGCCCGGCGGACCGGCGGAAGATCGGGCGCCGGCGGGAACGGGTGGATCCGGCCGAGGTGGCCGCGCAAGGCCCGGGAGCACGGGGACGAGCGCGTCCCATGAGGGCCCCGCGAGGGCGCCGAGCGTGACGGCGTCGAAGGACGAGAGCAGGCTGCCCAGGGCCACCGCCACCGGCCCGAACGGGCGGCCCCGCCAGGCCGGGATGGCGTCACTGCGGGCAAGGCTGAGCGGCAGGGCTGCCGCGTGCCAGCGGGCGAGCGCCTGATCGAGGCAGCGGGTGGCGCCCATGCCGCTGGAGGCTGCGATCAGGGCGACGCCCGGACGCCCGTCCGCGGCGGCCGCAACGAGCTGATCGAGGCGGGCAAGCTCCCGCTGCCTCCCCACGAACCGGCCAAGGCCGGTCTCCGGAGCACGGGCGGCCGCCATGGCAGCATTCTACGGGCCGCCGATCGGCCGGCCGGACCCCGCGGCGCGCCCGCTGCAACGCCTCGCCGCGAAACACGGCGCGAACTGGGATCGGTCGCGGGCGAGCGCGAGCAGGCCGCGGAGCAGTGTTCCCGCGCGTGACCTAGGTTCTGGCGCGTGCCGCCAGATATGCCGAGAGGAGCGTCTCCCCGGACTCGGGCTCGGTCGCCGCCTGCCCGTCGATCGGCGGCTGGACGTCGCCGAGCGTCATGCGATGGAGCCAACCCTGCCGTCCGTCGGGCGTCACCACGCGGCGATAGAGGCCGTGGCGTTCGACGACTTCCACTTCGTCGCCTTCGTCGAGCGAGTCGAGGGGCCTTCCCAGCAGCTCGTCCGGGCGATCGAGCAGCTGGACGAGGCGGTATCGGACGCGGTGGCGCTCGCCGGCAGGCATGCCCGCCGCGCCCGCCACGGACTCGGTGGCGGCGATGGCCGTCGCCGAGCTGAACGTGAGGTTCGCGTGGGCGTGTCCATCCCGCACGGGATCGGACTTGCGGGCGGCGATCAGTGAGGGCCGCCGCCAGCGCGGCAGGTTGACGTCCGTGCCGCCGGTCCCCGGATCGACCCTGACCGGTGCGGCGGCCGGGATCAGCGGCGTGACGCCGAACGAGGCTGTCGCCATCGGATACCCGGTGCCTGCCGCGGTCGCCAGATCCTCGTCTGACGCCGGAGCCCGCTCGTCGCGGCGACGCCGGCCGAACATCAGGAACGCGAAGCCGACGCTCGTCACCGCGGACGTGGCGAGCCCGACCGTGAACAGCCGAAGGTTGACGTCATCACCCGGGCTGGCGAGCAGTCCGGTGATCGAGTCGAACGGGCTTCCGCCCTGGCCGCCGTTCGGACCTGGATGGAGCGGGACGACCGGCGCCCCCGGATCCTCGCCCGGCGTGCCCGGACCGCTGGGCCCGGTCACGGCAGGGCTCCCCAGGCCAAGGCTCCACGCAGCGTCGACGACGTTGCGCAGGATCGCCGGGACCATGGACACGCCGGCGTCGGCCGGACCGCCCGATGTGCCCGCGGTGGCGCCAGGGCCACCGGCGCCCGGCCCGCCTGGATTGGTGATCGCGCCAACGAGCCCGGGCGTCGGCGATGCGGGCGCGGAGCTCGCTCCGCCGCCCGGGTTGGGTGCGGCGGTCGATCGTGGCATCGAGGACGGCACCGACGACGGCGGGGAGGTCGGCGTGGGTACTGACGAGGCGGGCGGCTTCGGCGTCGGCGTCGAAAGGTGCGGTGTGGCCGTCGGCGTCGCTGTCGGCCTCGGCGTTGGAGTCGGCGTCGGCCGCGGGGTAGGAGCGGGCGTGGGCTTCGCGGTAGGGGTAGGCGCAGGCGTCGGCGTGGGAGTGGGCTTCGGCGTCGGGGTCGGCGTGGGCTTCGGCGTCGGCGTGGGAGTGGGCTTCGGCGTCGGGGTCGGCGTGGGCTTCGGCGTCGGCGTGGGAGTGGGCTTCGGCGTCGGGGTCGGCGTGGGCTTCGGCGTCGGCGTGGGAGTGGGCTTCGGCGTCGGGGTCGGCGTGGGCTTCGGCGTCGGCGTGGGAGTGGGCTCGGGCGTCCCCGTGATCGTCAGCGTGGACGAGGTGAATGTCTCGGCGAATGGTGTCGACGTAAAGGAGACGTGGTACTGGCCTTCCGGCACCCGCGTGTCCACCTCGTAGTGGACGCCCGTCGCGGGATTGCCCGAGTCGGTCTGGTGCATGGCATAGGAGAGCGACCTCGAGCCGTCCAGGTGGACGGTCACCGACGTGGCGGTCGCCCCCGACCGGTTCGTGTACATCACGCCGAAGCTGATGGTGTCGGCCGTCGTGCCCCGGAGGGGAGACACGCTCGGGTGGCCGAGCCAGACGGTCGGCAGCGACGTGGCTGCGGCCGGCAGCGCGAACACCAACAGGACCAGGGCAGCCACGACCACGGCCAGGAAGGCCGGGCGCTGGCGGGATCGCGAGCGGAGGGCAGGGGCAGTCATGTACCGTCGACTGATGAGTGCTGGCCGGGACAATCACGACCCGGACCGAGCGAGCATGGGCGCTCCCGCCGACCGCCTCAATGGTACGGGGGTCCCTTGGCCGCTGACCCCGATGCCTCACCGCCGACGGTTCGCACGCAGGCGATGCGCGTGCGCACGGTCCGATCGTGCGGGCGTCAGTGCGCCCGGCGCGGACCGCGACGGTGGTGCCCGGCCGCACATGCGGATAAGGGGCTACGGGATTGGCCCGATCCGGTCATTGCCCACGCCGGCCCGGGCCCGGATGATCGTGGAGTGATGCGACGAGGACCTGCGACCGCCATGGGCGCGCCTACTGGCATGAGCGCGCCGACCGCCGGCCGCGCGCGGCATGGTGCCGCGGCCGGGACCACGGTCGTCGGCGTCGGCCTGGTGGCCAGCGGCGCGATCCTGGCCCTGCTGCTCGTCGCCACGCCCGCCCTGCAGCGGCTCGCCGACCCGATCGCGGGCCGCTCGTCGCCCATGGCGGCCTGGACCCTGGCGCTCGTCATCGCGACGGCCGCCGTGGCGGGGAGCGTGCTCGTGGGGCTCGGCCGCCTCGGCCTGGTCGTCGTGGCTGTCCGGCCGCGCGGTGACTCGCGCGGAATCGTGCGCGGGCTGGCCCGTCGCCTTCCGCCCGACTGCATCGCGGTGCCCCACTGCTCGCTGGCCGATGGTCGCCGCGTCTCCGACGTGGTCGTCGGGCCGTTCGGCGTCGTGGTCTTCGCGCCGGCACCGAAGGCGCACCGGGCGCGCGCGATCGGAGCGTCCTGGGAAGAGCGCGACGCGGACGGGGCGTGGCACTCGGCCGAGAACCCCGCCGAACGTGTCAGTCGCGACGCGGACCGGCTGCGCTACCTCCTGGCCGCCCAGGAGCACGACTTCGTCGTCCGCGTCAGCGCGGCGCTGGTCGGGTCCGATCCGAACGCGGTCGGGGCGAGCGGGATCCCGGTCGTGCGCCAGGACGACATCCCTGCCTGGCTCGCCACGCTGCGCCCGCAGCGCAGCCTCACGCCTGACCGGCTGGCCCGCCTCCAGGCCTGGGTGACCAGCCTGGCCTGATCGGGGCGCCGGGATGCCCGCGGCGGGCGCCCGGCGCGGGCCCTGCTCGTCGGCCCTCGGGCCGACTCCCCCAGACGGGTGGCCGGCGGATTGCCGGCGGGTCGTTCCCGCCGCTTGCGGGTTCGCCCGCGATCATGCAGACTTCGCAGCCTGATGGCGAAGACGACTGTCTCCTGGATCATGTGTATGCGCTGGCGGCCCCGCCGCGTGGAGGACGGGGTCTCGAGCGCCTGATCGACCGCACCGGTCGAGACGGGCCCGAGACCGGGTCCCGGGGCCGCAGTCGCAGGACTGCGGCTCTTCTGTTCTCCGGGAGACGCGACGGGAGCCGCCGAAACAGGCCGACGCCGCGACGGCGCCTGTGAGCGCCGAGGCCGCGACCGCCGACCCAGGGACCGCCCCCTTCGAGCACCTGCATGCCAGGGAGGCGATCAGCAATGTCCGACGCACCGAACTACCGCCGGGAGACCCTCGCCATCCACGCCGGCCAGAAGCCGGATCCGACGACGAACGCCCGGGCCGTCCCGATCTACGCCACGACGTCCTACGTGTTCAACGACGCCGATCACGCCGCGCGGCTCTTCGCGCTCCAGGAGTTCGGCAACATCTACACCCGGATCATGAACCCGACGAATGCCGTGTTCGAGGAGCGCGTCGCGGCGCTGGAGGGTGGCGTGGCCGCCCTTGCCGTGGCGTCGGGGCAGGCGGCCGAGACGCTCACGATCCTCAACCTGGCCCGGGCCGGCGACAACATCGTCAGCAGCGCCAGCCTCTACGGCGGCACCTACAACCTGTTCCAGTGGACGCTGCCGAAGCTGGGCATCACGACCCGCTTCGTCGACGGCTCGAGCCCGGCCAACTTCGCGCCGGCCATCGACGCCAACACGAAGGCGATCTACCTGGAGACGATCGGCAACCCGCGCCTGGACGTCCCCGACTTCGCGGCGATCGCCGACGTCGCCCACGCCCACGGCATCCCGCTCATCGTCGACAACACGTTCGCCCCGCTCCTCGTCAAGCCGATCGAGCATGGCGCGGACATCGTCATCCACTCGGCCACCAAGTGGATCGGGGGCCACGGGACGTCGATCGGCGGCGTCGTCGTGGACGGCGGCACCTTCGACTGGAAGGGCTCCGGGCGCTTCCCCGACTTCGTCGAACCCGATCCCAGCTACCACGGCGTGAGCTACGTCGATGCCGTCGGGCATCTCGCCTTCATCGTCAAGCTCCGCGTCCAGGGACTTCGCGACCTCGGCCCGGCGCTCAGCCCCTTCAACGCGTTCCTGTTCCTCCAGGGCCTGGAGACGCTGCCCCTGCGAATCGACCGCCACAGCACCAACGCACTCGCGGTGGCGCACTGGCTGGAGGCGGACCCCCGGATCACCTGGGTCAGCTACCCGGGCCTGCCGTCCCATCCTTCGCACGCGACCGCGAAGAAGTACCTCTCGGGCGGCTTCGGCGGCGTCCTCACCTTCGGCATCCGGGGCGGCCGCGAGGCCGGCCGGGCGCTCATCAACAACGTCAAGCTCTTCAGCCTGCTGGCCAACGTGGGCGATGCGAAGTCGCTGATCATCCATCCGGCCACCACCACCCACCAGCAGCTCACCCCGGAGGACCAGGCGAGCACCGGCGTCACGGACGACCTCGTCCGCATCTCGGTCGGGCTGGAGCACGTGGACGACATCATCGCGGACCTCGACCAGGGACTGGCGATCGCGACGAGCACCGTCCCGGTCGCGGCGGGGGCGTGACCGGGAGCCGTCGGAGGGTCGCCCTCGTGGCGGCCCCCGACCCACCCGACCCCCTGCCCGTCGCCGGCCGCCATGGTGGCCCGCCGGCGGGTGTGACCGCCGTTCGACCCGCCCGCTTCGGCAGCGGGCGGATCGAGTCCGTCGACCTGGGTCCGTTCCGGCTGGCTTCCGGGCCGACGCTGGCCGGGCTGCGGGTGGCATACCGCCACGATGGTCCGGGGCCCGACGAGGCGCCCCAGGTCCTGGTCATCCACGCGCTGACCGGTAGCGCAGACGCGGCCGGCGACTGGTGGGCGCCCCTCATCGGGCCGGGAAAGGTGCTCGACACGACCCGCGTCGGCGTGCTGTGCGCAAACCTTCTGGGCGGCCGCTACGGCACGACCGGACCGACGTCCACCGACCCCGCGACGGGCGCGCCGTACGGTGCCGCCTTCCCGCCGGTCTCGACTCGGGACCAGGCGCGCGCCCAGTGGGCCCTCCTCGACGCGCTGGGCGTCCGGCGGCTGGCGCTGGTCGTGGGCGGCTCCCTCGGCGGCATGGTCGCCCTCGAGGTGGCCGTCGAACGGCCCGACGCCGTGGCCTCGGTCTTCCCGATCGCGGCCCCCGCGGCGACCGGCGCGCTCGCGGTCGCCTGGAACGCCATCCAGCTCGAGCTCATCGAGCGGCTTGGCGTCGACGGGCTCGACCTCGCGCGCCGCCTGGCAATGACGACCTATCGGAGCGAGGCCGACTTCGACGGCCGGTTCGGCCGCGCCACCGAGCCCGACGGTACCTCGTCGATCGTGTCGTACCTGCGCTACCAGGGCCGCAAGCTCGTCGGCCGCTTCGATCCCGACACGTACCGCGTCCTCGTCGGGGCGATGGACCGCCACGACGTCGGGGCCGGGCGGGGCGGAATCGCAGCGGCGCTGGCACGCCTCGCGGACCATGGCGTCCACCTCGTCGGCCTGGGGATCGACGGCGACATCCTGTATGGCCCGGCCCAGGTCCGGGCGCTCGTGGCGGCGGCTGCCGCGGCTGGGGCCCACTCGCGATACCTCGCCCTGGCGTCGTCCAAGGGCCACGACGCGTTCCTCGTCGAATGGGACGACCTCACCCGGATCGTCGGCGACGTCCTCGCCGAGGCGCTCGCCCCGCGGCCGGTTGCCCGTCGTCGAGGCTGAAGGACAGGCTCTACGAACCGTGCGCAGCCACGCACGGTGTGTGATCGCTAACGGAAGACCGAACCCGGCGTCGCAGCCTGAGCACCGAGAGCGCCGCCGTGCGGGCCGGCGCGGGGCGCGGCCGGCGCGGGCCGGCGCGGCGCGGGATCAGCGGTGGGTCGTGACCAGGGTCACCGCCGGGTCGCTGGCGCGGCCGTCGGCGTTGACGGTGAACGCCCGGATCTGGTAGATGTCGGACGGTGCCGGCGTGCCGTCCGTGAGGCGGCCGTCCCAGTGCCAGCTCACGCGTCCCCTGACCCGCTGGTCCCAGGCCAGGATCCGGAGCAGCGTGCCAACTCGGTCGGTGACGACCACCGTGGCCCGCCCGGACCCGTCCGGCGTCATCGCCACGATCGCACCACCCTGACGGTCGGCCGAGACCGCGAGGCCGGGAGCCGCCGGCCCATCGCGGCGAACCAGGATCACGCTGGCGACCAGCATCCCCTCGCCGGCCGCGCCGTCCGAGGTGAGATCGGCACCGGCCGAGGCCGGGCGGCGAGCCACGGCGACGCCGACCATGTCGGCACCCGGTTCGAGCATGAGCCGGCGATCGACCGGATCTGCAAGCAGCTGGACCAGCAGCCGCGGCAACGGGTCGACGCCGCTGGGCCCGGACGTGGCGACCGCCACCATCTCGCCGGCCCATGCGAAGCGGACGCCGGCGCCGAGGAGCAGGTCTCCGATCGCGTACCCATCCGAGGTCGTCGGGGCGACGGTGCGCGTCTGCGCGATGTCGAGGGTGCGATATGCCGCGGCCGAACCCACGCGCTCCGCATCGACGGTCAGCTCGGTCAGCCCCTGCGCCGCCCGGGTCCGGTTGACGGCCGTGGCCAGGCGTGCCGCAAGTGGCGCGTCGACCGCGGGCGCCGGCGCCGCCGCGACAACGCTCGCCGAGGGACGGGGCGTCGAGCCGGGTTCCCGCGATGCAGACGCCGCGCCGGGGACGACCGCCGCCGCCAGCACGGTCGCCATGAAGGCGGCGAGCACGCGGAGACGATGGCGACCGCGGTTCGACTGGATTACGGCTGGCATCTGCCCGTCACACCTCGCGCGGCTGCGCAGGCCGCGCCAGGACGGCGCGCGGCGGCACGCAGGATCGCCGGACGCGGGCAGTCGTCCGACCTGTCCGGATGATGCCTCGGGCAGGCCCCGGTGCGGGTGGCGCGATGGTCCCGGTCGGGCTCGCCGTTTGGCGTGCCGGGCGATCGGCACCGACCCGCGAGCCCGCGCCTGCACCTGGCGCCCGGCAGTCGGATGGGCCGGCAGGTGCGGACCGGCAGCGTTGCCACCGTGCTAGGCTCGGCCGGCCACGATCAAACGGAGGCGTCGATGATCCCGGTGCTGCGCCCGTCGCCCGACCTGCGGCCCCGTGTCTGGGGCGGGACGCGGCTTGGCGCCGGGCCCGGCGGGCAGCCCATCGGCGAGGCCTGGATCGCGGGGCCGACGTCGCGCGTCCCGGCCGCCGCCACGGGAGCCCAGGACGCGTCCGGCGCCGCGCCGACGCTCGACGACCTGGCGGCTCGGCTGGGCCGCGGCCTGGTTGGGTCGCGATCGCCGTGGCCCGATCGTTTCCCGCTGCTGGTCAAGCTCCTCGACCCGGCGGAGTGGCTGTCCGTCCAGGTCCATCCCGACGACGACCTCGCCCTCCGCCTGGCCGGCCCGGATGGGGTCGGCAAGACCGAGGCCTGGTACGTGCTGGACGCGGATCCCGGGGCCGAGCTGCTCGTCGGCGTGCAGGCAAACGTCGCGGACGATCGCGTGCGGGCGGCCATTCGATCGGGCGGCCTGGCGGCCCTCCTGGGCCGCGTGACGGTGGTCGTCGGGGACACCGTCCTGGTACCTGCCGGCACGCTGCACGCCGTCGGCCCTGGTCTGCTCCTCTACGAGCTGCAACAGCCGTCCGACCTGACGTACCGGGCCGACGACTGGGGCCGGCCGGCGACGCCGGAACGGCCGCTCCACATCGAGGAGACGCTCGCGTCCTGGCAACCCGGCGTCGACCCCGTGATCGGTCACGCGGTCGAACCGGCGTCGGCCGGGCGGCAGGAACTCGTCCGCTGCGGCCACTTCGTCATGGAGCGGCTGGACGCTCGGCGAGGCGCCGCGGTCCCGCTCGACCCGGCCGGGGAATCACCGCACATCCTGACGGCGCTCCCGGGATCGAGCGTCGCGATCGAAGGCCGCGAGTGGCACGAGGAGATCGGGCCGCTCCAGACGCTCGTCGTGGCCGCCGACGCGGGGCCCTATCGCGTCGCCGCCGCAGAGGGCGAGGTCGGCACCGCCCTGCTTGCACGCCTTCCCGGCTGACGGGGGAAGGAGCGGCTAGTCACCGCCGAGGCGGTCCCCACCAGGAGGCCGGCTGGAGGTGCCGGTCACGTGGCGATCGCCGCCTTCCTTCTTGGCCCGGTACATGGCGGTATCTGCCACGCGCAGCAAGGTGTCGATGTCCCCACCATGCTCAGGAAACAGGCTGATGCCGATGCTGAGGGTTACCTTCGCGTCGTGGTCATCCAGGGCGAGAGGCCGGCGCAGCGCGCGTTGGACGTGACCGGCGACGATACCGGCCGCCTGGGCTCCGTGGGTGGCTTCGAGAATGATCACGAACTCGTCGCCGCCGATCCGAGCGACGGTGTCGCTCTTCCGGACGGCGCCCGTGAGCCGCTCTGCCACGCCGCGAAGCAGCCGATCGCCGCACTCGTGACCGTAGGAGTCGTTGACATCCTTGAATCGATCGATGTCCATGAACAGGACGGCAAAGGCGGAGCCATACCGTTGAGCCCGGCTCAGGAGCTGGGCAAGGCGATCCAGCATCAAGAAGCGATTGGGCAGGTCGGTCAGCGGGTCGTGCGTGGCGAGGTGCTGGAGAGCCACCTCAGCCTGCCGCATCTCGTTGATCTCGCGGGTGATTCCGACGAGCCCGATGATCTCGCCGGACTCGCTGCGAAGCGGCAACTTCGAGGAAAGGGTCCAGTTCACGTGGCCCCCCTCCAGCTGGCGGCTCTCGACCAGGCCGATGATGGGCCGACCCGTCTCCATGACCCGCAGGTCGTCCAGTCGCGTTCCTTCCCCAAACGTTTCGCCGAACAGCTCGATGTCGGTCTTGCCGATCAGCTCTGCCGGATCCGAGAAGCCAAGGTCCACGGCCATCTTGCGACTGACGCGGATCAGCCGGCATTGCCGATCCTTGAAGTAGATGCTGTCGGCCGTGCTCTCCATCAGGGCCCGGAACAGGAACGCCTCGCTCGAAGGATCGGGAGGTGCCATCCGCTCCATCCGCGCCGTCTCATGCATGCCTGGAAGGGGCGACACCGCCGATGGCTGCGGCCCTGGCCGCGAACAGCGGCCAAGCTCGAGCCGCGCCCCTGAGCGAGGCAGCCTTCGTCCACGTGCAACTGGTTCGCAAGTGCCAAACCGCCCCTCACTCGGGTTGGGCACATGCTCGAGGCGGCGATTGGACAGGTCGACGCCGATGACCGGAGCGTTGGTAGGGGAGGGTGGATTCGAACCACCGACGTGGCGTGTATAAGACGCCTGCTCTAACCGCTGAGCTACTCCCCCGCCGATGGGAACCCGGGGCGTCATCGATTGTAGTTGGGCCGGCGCTGACCGGCCCGTGCCGGGCGCCACCCCGAACGCTCCGGACGCGTTGTGCAGCGAGAATCAGAGCTCGCGTCGCCGGAGCGAGAGGGCGGCCAGCGCGAGGACGATCGCCACCCACGCGACGGCCCACGCGACGTCGGCGGGCGCGGGCGGAGCGGCGGCGTAGAACGGATTGGCCAGGAAGGCCCGGCCCGCCCGGCCACCGGCGAAGAGCACCGCGGCCGGCTGCTGGAGGCCGAAGACGACGCCCCGCCAGAGCAGGTCGGTCGGCACCAGCACGCGCGAGACGTCGGCGACCCGCGTGAGCTGGTCGACGCCGAGAGCGGCGCCAACCCCGCCGAGCACGCCCAGCATCCAGACCAGGCCGAACACGACGATCGCGATCGCGCCTCCGGCGATGGCCGAGAGACGGGTCGAGAGCAGGAGCGTGAACGCCAGCAGGACGTTGGCCTCGCCGGCCAGGAAGAGCGCGCTGCCGACCGGGTCGGGAGGCATGGTGCCGGAGACGGCACCGATGGCCCCGATCTCCAGGAGCCCGGACCCGACGGCGTAGCCGGTCACGACGAGCGACAGCCCGAGCCAGCGGCCGAACAGCAGGTCGGAGCGGCGGACCGGGCGGGCAACCATCGTGAGGGCGATCCCCGACTCGATGTCGCCCGCGATCGCCGGCGCGGCCAGGAACGCGCCGGTCATGGCCAGCACGAAGCTGAACATGAAGGCGACGAGGATGAGGATCTGCGACGTCCCGAGGGCGATCTCCGCGGCCGTGGTGATGTTGCCCGCCGAGAGCGTCAGCAGCTGCTGGACGCCCCAGGCAGTGATGGCGACGCTGACCAGCGTCAGCGCGACCAGCGCCCAGAAGAGCCGCCTCCGGGCGGCTTCGAGGACGGTCAGCCGCGCGAACGTGAGGATCGGCGGCGTCATCGATCGCCCGCCGGCGGACCCGGCGGCTCGGTTTCGGGCGAGGCCGGGACCGTCGGCTGGAGGTCGGCGGCGACCGAGCCTCCGGCCACGAGCTCCAGGAAGCGCTCCTCGAGCGTCGTCCGTCCCGCCTGCACCTCGTAGACGCGTCCGCCGGCCGCGACCAGGGCGGCAACCAGTCCCGGGACGTGGTCCGCCGAGATCCGCGCGGTGAGCCACGCGCCGTCGACCTGGATGGCGGCCGCTTCGGGCAGAAGGGCCAGTGCGCCGGGTCCGAGCCCGGTGACGCGGACCCGGATCGCCCGATCGGAGGCGAGGTCGCCCGGGAGACCGCTCGCGACGACGCGCCCCTGGTCGATGATCGCGACCCGGTCGCAGACCCGCTCGACTTCGGTCAGCAGGTGCGAGTTCAGGAAGACCGTGGTCCCGGCCGCTCGCAGCTTCGAGATGATCGACCGCACGTCGCGCCGGCCGACCGGGTCGAGCGCGGACGTCGGCTCGTCGAGGACGACGAGGTCCGGCCGGCCGAGCAGGGCGACGGCGAGCCCGAGTCGCTGCTGCATCCCTTTCGAGAACGTCCCCACGAGGTCGTCGGCCCGCGGCGCCAGCCCGACCGTGTCGAGGACCTCGGCGATCGCCGCGCCCCGCCCGGAGCGGGCCATGCCGGCGAGATCGGCGTGCGTCGCCAGCACCTCTCGCGCCCGCAGCCACGGCTGGTAGCGGAACAGCTCGGGCAGATAGCCGATCCTCCGCCGCGTCTCGCGGTCGCCGATGGGAGCGCCGAGAACGCTCGCGGTGCCGCCCGTCGGGCGCACCAGCCCGAGCAGCAGCTTGACGGCAGTCGTCTTGCCGGCGCCGTTGGGGCCGAGGAAGCCGAACACCTCGCCGCGCTCGACACGCATGGTGAGTCCGGCCAGGGCGGCCGTCTTCTTGTAGCGCTTGGCGAGCTCGATCGTCTCGATCGCGGGGGCGCCCGCGGGTGCACGCATCGGTCGGTCGGACGCGCCGGAGCGCCGGGGCGTGACGCCGGAGCTGCCGGTCACCCCGGGATCGACCCGCTGGCGGGCCCGATCGCCTCGCTAGCGGTTCGGACGGCGCACCCGCTCGGTGAGGACGCGCAGCGTGAAGCGACGAGGCACCCCGACCGCGCTGCCGTGCTCGGAGCGGGACCCGACGGTGGACGTCGCCTCAGAGGTGGCGTACGAGGCGCCTCCGGGCGCACCCCAGCCGGCCAGGATCTCGCGTTCTTCTTCGCTCCGATAGGCCTCGATCGGCAGGTCGTCCGGATCGAACGGGCGGACGGAGTCGGAGACGGGCTTCGGCGGGCGCGCATAGGCGGGGGCCCCGTAGAGGCCCGGCAGCGCAACATTCGGCTCAGGATCGTTGGTCACGATGGTGCGCGACGTGCTCCCGGACGGTTCGTGCCGCCGACGATAGCGCCGGCTCTCCCCGCCGACACCCCGACCAGCGTACCGGATTGGATGGCGATCGGACTACCGACTTCGGGCGAATCGGCCCCATTTCCGGACCCGTTGCGCCCCGGACGGCGCCGCCGGGCCAGCCGGACGGAGCGGTGCAACCGTGCGTCGTCATGGTGCCAGCAGCGGCTTGAGCACCTGGAAGAGGATCACCAGGGCGAGATAGGCGATGGGAAGGGCGGCCAGGAACCCGAGCATGGCGCTCCACCCGCTGCGGGCGCCCGGCCGACCCGGCTGCGGCACGACGAGGTAGGTGGTCCACGAGCCGAGGACGGCGACGGCGACCACGTAGGCGACGCCCGCAAGGGTGCGAAGATCGCCGCCGGGCAGGACGGCGCCGCGCGAGATCGCGAGGTCGTAGGCCAGGTAGGCCAGGCCCAGGATGGAGGCGACGGCAGTCGACGAGCCGACGGCGCGCGCGACCGGGGGCGGTGCCCGGCGCAGCTGGCGCCAGCGGACCTCGAGCCAGCCCCGGCGAGGCACCGCGGAGTCAGCGCCCACCGGTCGGTCCGATCCCCGCGACGACCCCGCGACCGGCGCCGTTGCGCTCGCCGAGGCCCGGCCGGCGCCGTTACGCTCGCCTGAGGCCCGGCCGGCGCGTCAGTCCCCGGCGGCATCGAGGAACTGGATGGCCGGACGGGCCGGCAGGGTCTCCGGGAGGTGAGCGGCGATGACGGCCACCTCGCGGATGACGCGCTCGAGCTCTTCCTCGGTGGCGAAGCAGCCGATCGAGAAGCGGATCGCGTCGAGCGTGGGGATGGACCGTGGATAGGCCAGGGCGCGGCGTCCGAGCTCGTCGACGACCCGATCGGCGGACCAGCCGGCCACTCGGAACGAGACCATCGTGCCCATCCGCTCCCGCGGCGTGATCAGCTCCACGCCGTCGAGCGCGGCGAGGTCGTCGGCGACGGCGTGGGCCAGGCGTGCCGCCCGCTCGTGCGCCCACGGCAGCCCCACGTCCATGGCCAGCCAGCCGGCACTGCGGGCGAGACCCGCGACCTGGGGCGCGGAGAAGCCGGCCGTCTCGAAGCGGCGGGCATCGGGCCACGGGCGAAGCGCACCATCCGGCGACGGCGAGACGAACGAGAAGTAGCCCGCCGCCGGCGGCGAGGCCTCACCCGCGAGGTCCGACCTGACGGCAAGCGCGCCCGTGCCTTCCGGCCCGAGGAGCCACTTCTGGCCGGACGTCGCGTAGAAGTCCACGCCGCTCTCGTCGAACGAAACCGGCACGGCCCCGGCGGCCTGGGCGCCGTCCACGGCCACGAGCGCGCCGCGCCGGTGGGCGAGGTCGGCGACCTCGCGGATGGGCAGGATCGCCCCGGTCGACCAGCTGACGTGTGACAGGGCGACCATCCGCGCCCGGCCCGCGTCGAGCGCCGCCTCGAGCGCCGCTTCGATCGCGGCCAGCGTTCGGTCGTCGTCTCCGCCGTCGCCCAGGTCGGCCTCGACCACGACGACGCCGTGGCGGGCTCGGGCCACCGCCAGCGGGCCGAGCAGGCCCGCATGCTCGAGGTTCGTGGTGACCACCCGATCGCCCGGCCGCCAGTCGACCGACGCGATCGCGGCATTCATCCCCTCGGTCGTGGAATGGGTGATCGCGACCTCGTCCAGGCCCGCGCCCAGGATCGCCGCCATCGACCCGCGCGCCTCCGCCACGTGGTCGAGCAACTCCTCGTACGACGCCTTCGTCGACCGGCCCACGGCGAGCTGGCGCTCGGCGATCTCGGCCATGGCCGCCGCCACCGGGACCGGCATCGGCCCGGCCGTGCCGGTGTTGAGGTAGACGCCGGCGCGCGTGGCCGGGAGGGCGGCCCGCAGCGCCGCCACCCGGGCTCGATCGTCCACGCTCGTCGTCATCGGGTCCGTATGATACGGGCGATGCCCGGCGCCCACCCCAGACCCGAGCTGCTGGCGACGCCCGACTGGCTGGCCGAGAACCTCGGCCGGCCGGAGTTGCGCGTGCTCGACGTCCGCTGGCGGCCCGACGGCACCGGTCGCGCGGTCTTCGCCGAGGGACACGTGCCCGGCGCCACGCACCTCGACTGGCGCGCGACCCTGGTCGATGCGGACGTGGACGGCGACGCCATCCTGCTGGCGCCTCCAGACCAGGCGGCCGCCGTGCTCGCCCGCGCCGGCATCGGCAATGGCTCGACGGTGGTCGTCTACGACGACACGGCCAGCCTGTACGCCGCCCGGACCTGGTGGAGCCTTCGCGCCTATGGCCTGGACTCCGTGCGCATCCTCGACGGCGGCTACCAGGCGTGGGTGGCGTCCGGGCGCCCGGTCGGTCACGCGGTCCACCAGCCGGAGCCGGCGACGTTCGTGCCGCGAGTCCAGACCAGGGTCCGGCTCACCACGGCCGACGTCCAGGCGCTGCTCGCATCGCCCGATGCCGTGATCCTCGACGCGCGCGCGCCCGCCGAGTACCGGGGCTTCGAGGGCAACGCGCGGCGACTCGGCCACATCCCGGGCGCCACCAGCCTGCCCGTCACGCTCACGACGGAGCCGGGGACGGGCCGCTTCGTGGATGGCGACAGCCTGCGCTCCCTCCTGGCCCGGGCGGGGATCAGCCGAGCGCGCCGGACGATCTGCTACGACGGCTCCGGGATCGCCGCCGCCAAGCTGGCCTTCGTGCTCGGGCTGATGGGGTACGAGGACGTGGCCGTGTACGACGGCGGCTGGGCGGAGTGGGGCGCGCGGCTGGACCTTCCCGTCGACCGCTGAGGCCTCGATCGCCGCGGCCCCGGCCGCGGCCGGGGCGTTTCGTGCCGCGGCCGGGGCGTTTCGTGCCGCGGCCGGGGCGTCGCGTACCGCGGCCTCGACCGCTGGTGGAGGCCGACCCGCGTCCGGTCCTGTGCGCACATGCGCATGGGCCGAAGGGCCCTACCAACGCCTGAGCGCGGACCGCCAACCTCGAAGGGTGGACGAGCAGCGCGCGCGTCGCCTCCTGGGCCGTCTCGTCTGGGCCGGGATCGCCCTGCCGGTCGCGATGGTATGGCTGCTCGAGGTCGCCCGCGACAAACTCATCGATCCATTCGTGCCGGTGGAGGGCGCCCACGTCCTCGGCGCCCTGCTGGGCAGCGTCGGCGTGCTCGCGTTCGGTGTGGCCATGACCTACTTCCTGAGCCGCGCCCAGCGCCAGCTCGTTCGGCAGAATCGCGACCTGACGGCGATGCAGGCGGTCAGCTCGGCGGTCCGCGGAGACCTGGACCTCGACCGGACGATCCGTGTGGCGCTGGACCGGCTGGTGGCGGAGACCGAGGCGCTGGCCGGCATCGTGCGGGTGACCGGGCCGGGCGGGCAGGTGCTGGAGGTGCGCAGCCCGGCCTCGTTGGCCGGCGGCCTGGACTGGGCCCGCGCCCTGCTGGACGAGACCCCCGTGACCGTGCTGGAACGCCAGCGGACCCATCTGCGCGCCGTGGACACCGTCGTCCTGGACCTTCCGCTGGCGCGCGGCGGCACCGTCGTGGGCGCCGCCCGCCTCCTCTTCCACCCGCCGGTGGACCCGGGCGTCTCCGATGCCGCCCTGGCGACGATCGCCGGCGAGATCGCGACGGCGGCCAGCCTGAGCCGCGTGGTCGCCGATCTCCAGCGGCGAGAGCTGGAGCGTGCCGCGCTCTACGAAGTGGCGCTCCGGCTCACGGGGCGGGCGGAGCTGCACGAGGTGCTGGACCTGATCTCCGGCCACGCCCGGGAGCTGCTGGCGGCCGATGGGGCGGTCATCTGCCTCGCCGAGCGGCGCCCGGGGGGCACTGTCTCGGACGGTGGCAAGGGGCTCGGGCCCGCCCGCGCGGACCGGGAGGCACGCCTGGACGACACCTTCGTGTGCGT
Source organism: uncultured Chloroflexia bacterium (assembly GCA_963821595.1). Lineage (GTDB taxonomy): Bacteria > Chloroflexota > Limnocylindria > Limnocylindrales > CSP1-4 > CTSoil-043. Next base: position 39,529 of record CAWGEL010000023.1, read on the forward strand.
GCTCGGGCACGCGGACGAGCGCCGCGAACCCGGGGCTCCGCGAGTCTGCCCGATGCTCGGCCGCCAGGAGGGTGACTCGATCCTGATGCGGCCGCTGCGCGACCCGGACGGGCTGCTCGGTGAGTTCACCGTGACGCGGGGCGCGGGACGGCCGTTCGGGCCTGCGGAGCGCGACCTGCTGGGTGCCCTGGCCGACATGGCCGCGGTCGCCGTGCGGACCTCCCGCCTGCGGGAGGCCGAGCACCAGTGGACGATCGTCGCGGAGCGTGACCGGATCGCCCGCGAGCTGCATGACAGCCTGGCCCAGGTCCTCGGCGTCATCCACCTGCGCCTGCGGGCCCTGGAGCCACGCGCGCGCCGCGGGGATGCGGCCGAAGTCGGAGCCGAGCTGTCGGAGCTCGCCGATGTGGCCGACGAGGCGTACCAGGACGTCCGCGAGGCGATCCTCGGCCTCCGGGAGACGATCCCGGGCACCGAGGGGCTGGAGGGCGCGCTTCGCGAGTACCTGCGCAAGTTCAGCCGGCAGACCGGGATCCAGGCGTCGCTCGCCTGCGACGGCCACGCCGGCGATCGGCTCTCGCCGCGCAGCGAGGTCCACCTCCTGCGCGTCGTCCAGGAAGCCCTGACGAACGTCCGCAAGCACGCCCAGGCCAAGCGCGTCACGGTCGCCCTGGAGTTCCGCGAGGGCGCGATCTGGCTGTCCATCGAGGACGACGGGCGTGGGTTCGACCCCTCGCGGCTCGAGGAATCGCTCGACCATGGGTTCGGGCTCGCCTCGATGCGGGAACGGGTCGAGCAGATCGGTGGGACATTCTCCGTGCATACTGCGGCCGGCGAAGGTACGACGGTCGTCGTCCGTCTCGAGGAGGAGGAGACGCGTGCCACACCAGCCGCATCCGTTGCGGATCCTTCTCGTCGATGACCAGCCGCTGTTCCGGAAGGCGCTCGCCAGCCTGATCGGCAGCCAGCTCGACATGACGGTGGTGGGCGAGGCGGACAACGGCCTCGACGCGGTCGAGCGGGCCCGCGAGCTGAACCCCGACATCATCGTGATGGACGTCCAGATGCCCATCGCCGGCGGGGTCGAGGGCGTCCGAACCCTGCGCGCGGCCGGCTTCACGACGAAGACCATCATGCTGACGGTCTCCGAGGACGACGACGACCTGTTCGAGTCGATCCGCGCCGGTGCCAACGGCTACCTGCTCAAGAACATCCGCCCCGAGCAGCTGTTCGAGGACCTGCGCGGCGTCGCTCGCGGCGAGGCGCCGATCGCCTCCGCGATCGCCAGTAAGCTCCTCGAGGCGCTGCGAACAACGGGCGCGCGCCCGCACGCGCCGGCCGGTCCGAACGCGCCGCTGGCAGCGGGAGACGTGGCCCTGACCAGGCGCGAGACGGAGATCCTCCAGCTCGTGGCCGACGGCCTCTCCAACAAGGAGATCGCCGCACGCCTGGTGATCACCGAGGGCACGGTCAAGAACCACGTCCACAACGCCCTCGAGAAGCTGCACCTGACGAACCGGGTGCAGGCGGCGGCCTATGCGATGCGCCAGGCCTACGGCGAGCGGCCGGGCGGGGAGCGCCCGGGCGGAAGCTAGCGTCCGACGATCGGGCGGGGCGCGGCCGGGCGGGACCGCGGCGGTCGGGCCGCGGGAGAGAGCGGCCGGGCGGGGAGCGGGCGGGCGACGAGCGGGCGGGCGGGGCCGCGGGAGAGAGCGGCCGGGCGGAGGCTAGCATTCGACGATCGGGCGGCGGCGGCCGGGCGCGGCCGTGCCGGGCCGTCACCACCGGCCCGACCGGGCCCGCCGCATGCCGTGCCACGCCCGATCGGGAATCGCGATCGCCTGCGCGCCCGCGAGCGCGGCATGTCCGCGTTCCGGGCCGAATGACGCATGACGCGTGCGTGGACCTGCCCGCCTGATCGGGCAGACCGATCAAGCGTGGCGGGCGCGCGGCGGGCCACCGGCGGGCGCGCGGCGGGCCACCGGCGGGCGCTGCCTGCGGGTTGGTGCCGCTCCCGGGTGGGTCGCCCCGGCGCGCTCGTCGCCTGCCGGGCGCCGGCTCAGGGAAGGACGGCGAGGGCGGCACCAGCGTCGGTGTCGGAGGCCGCGCTGACGCCGAGGATCGTGTCGTTCTTCACGTAGAGGTACGTCCCTTGGCCGGACGACGACGCCTTCTCGACCTGCGTGACGGACTTGCCGCCCAGGTTGAGCTGGGTCGTCGTGCCAGCCTGCTGGGCGACCTGCGTGAAGACGGTCTGCAGCTTGCCCGAATCGGCGCCGGGGAAGCGAACCGCCAGGAAGGTGACCTTCACCTTGCCGGTCACGTCGATCGCGACCGCGACGGTCACCGAGGATGGGTCGACGCCAAGGCTCGAAACGATGGCCTGGTATTCCGCGCTGCCGCCCGATCCCGACGGGATGCTTCCCAGCTTGACGCTCTCCTTGGTGAGCGTCGCGCCCTGGAACGTCGACGGAAGCAGCGACTCGAGGTTCTTGTCAGCCGACAGGGACGGGATGGGGATGCTGGCGAGGGGCGAGGCGGCCGCGGAAGGCTCCACGGATGCCGCAGCCGAAGGTGCGGCGCTCGGCGCAGCGGACGCGGGCGCTGATGCAGCCACCGAGGGCTGCGGCGACACCGCCGCCGGTGCGCTCGGGGACGGGCTCGGCGATGGGGATGCCGCGCCGCCACAGGCGGCCACGACGAATGCCGCGGCGAGCGCGACCGAAATCGGAAGGATGAGGCGGGTGCGCGACGACACCATGATGGGACGCTCCAGGCTCGGTTGCGTCGGAGGCGAGACGCCAACCGTCCCCATCTCCCCGACGGTTGCCGGATGATACGAGAGCGACCGGATCGGCGCTTCGGGCACGGCCCACGCATCCCGGGGCATGGGCCGTGCCGGGCGATAGAGAGCCGTTGGCCCGAGTTTGTGCCGTCGGGCGGATGGTGCGCGGGGTTCGACGGGCCCTACGATCGCGCCCAGTCAGCCGGCTCAGCCCGATCCGGGGGAGCGCCATGTCGCCCGAACCGATCCGCGTGCTCGTGCTCCACCGCAACGCCCTCTTCGGCGAGGGCCTGGGCCGCATGCTCGGCGCGGATGCGGATCTCCAGGTCCGCGTCGTCCACATGGCGGAGACGGCGGCCGTGGCCGGCGCCTTTGCCAGCGACCCCGACGTCGTGGTCCTCGAAGACGGCGGCCCGGTGGGCATCGGCGAGGCGCTCGAGCGGACGCCGTGCTCGCTGCTCCTGTCGGTGAGCATCGGGTCATCGCGCGCGTGGCGATTGACGAGGGCGCCGATCTCCCCCGATCCGGAGTATCTCGCCCGCGAGATCTCGGGCGCCCGCATCCAGGCCGGTGCCGGCGACGTCGTGGCGGTTGCCGTGGGATCGCGGGCAAGCCGGGCCGCGGCCGCCGTGGCGCGAGCCCTCAGCCAGGCCGTCATCCCGTCCACCGGCTGAGCCCCGCCTTCGGCTGACGGGCCAGGCCCGACCCGCCCAGCCCTGGCGGGTCGCGAGGACCCGCGGGACACGTCGGAAGTCATGGCTGCACCGTGCCCGCCTGTACCGGATATCTACCTGCCGACAGATGGCCTGCGTGCGGGCCGGCCGGCCATGATCGCCTCGGTGCCGGGTCTCTGCCCAGATCATCCCTTCCGGCTGGGCAGAGGCCTGGGCCTATTCATGCGTCGAAGGGATGGGCGCGTCATGCAGACGATACGGGCAATTCGCGGCCCGAACAACCGGACCCTCAACCGCCTCATCAAGATCCTGGCCCTCGGTCTCCTGGTGGGTGTTCCGCTGATCGCCGGCTTCTACTGGATGGATCGCCACGTCGACGCGTCGCCAAGCCAGGCCGACCGCGCCATCGCGACGGCCGAGGCCAACGTGCGCCAGAGCCCCGACGATCTGAACGCCCGCAACAACCTCGCGGCCGCGTACGTGACGGCTGGCCGCTTCCAGGACGGGATCGACCAGTTCACCCAGATCCTCCAGAAGGATGCCGCCAACCGGGCGGCCATCCTGGGCCGCGGCCTCGCCTACTTCTACGCTGGCCAGCCGGACAGGGCGAAGGCCGATTTCCAGGCCTTCGTCGACAAGAACTCCGCGGGCGAGTTCGCCAAGACCGATCCGCAGCTCGAGCAGGCCTACTACGAGCTCGGGGTCATCGCCATCCAGGAGAGCCGGCCGGCCGACGCGGTCGTCGCGCTCCAGAAGGCCCTCGCCATCGACGGCGGCGACGCGGACGCCCTCTACTCGTACGGCGCCGCGCTCATCAGGACCGGCGACCCCACGAAGGGCGTCGCGGCGCTCCGCCAGGCGGTCGCCTTCGTGCCGTCGGGCTGGTGCGATCCGTACGGGTCGCTCGTCGACGGCTACACCGCCCTGCACGACCAGGCGGCGATCGCATGGGCGACCGGCATGGTCGACTTCTGCGGCGACCGCCTGGACCAGGCCGAGGCTGCCCTGAAGCCGCTGGTCGGCGGCTCGATGCGCACCGACGCGCTCATCGGCCTTGCCCTCGTCGCCGCCCGTCGCGGCGACGCGGACTCGGCGGCCGCGCTACTACAAGCAAGTCCTGGCGATCGATCCGAACAACGCGTCGGCATCGATCGGCCTCGGCCAGCTGGGCCCGATCGTCGGGACCTGCGTCCAGCTCCAGCCTCGTCCCCGGCGGGAGGCAGCTGAGATGACGACCGCCGATCTCGCGCTCGACGAGCTCCCGCCGGAGCCTGACGGCACGGCCCCCGAGCCCATGCCCGTCGAGGGGGATCCCCACCGCCGGCGCAAGCTCCTGCTGCTCCTTCTGCTGTCCCTCCTGACCGCGCTTCTTGCGGGCTTCGCCTTCTGGTACCTGCTGTACCGGAAACCGATCTCCGAGCTGCCCATCCCGGTCCTCCCGGCGGCCCAGATGCCGACCTACCAGTTCGCGGCCTACGACCTCGACCACCCACTGGGCATCGCCGTCAGCGCCGACGGTTCGCGAATCTACGTGACCCAGAACGGCGGAGCGGCAGCGGACGCCCTGATCCTCGACAGCCACGGCGCGAGACTGGGCACCCTCGACGCCACCGACGTCGGTCGTGCAGTCGGCGACCCAGCGCTACGTCGCGGTGAACCCGACCAACGGCGACGTCTGGACGACCGACCGCACCGCCGGCCTCGTCTACGTCTACGCCGCCGACGGCACCTTCAAGGAAGTCTTCAACTCCGGCGAGAAGTACGCGTCCTGGCAGCCGCTCGGCATCGGGTTCGACGCCAAGGGCGACGTCTACGTCACCGACGTCAGCGGCGCCACGCAGCTCGTCCACGAGTTCCTCCCCGACGGGACGCTCGTCCGTGATTTCGGAGCGGACGACAGCCTGGGCTTCCCGAACGGCGTCGCCGTCGACTCGGCCGGCAACGTCTACGTCAGCGACAGCAACAACGGCCGGCTCCTCGTCTACAGCTCGACCGGCGCCCGGATCGGCGTGGTCGAGCGCGGGTCCGCCGCCGACCAGCTGGGCATGCCCCGCGGGATCGTCGTGGACGACCGCAGCCAGGTCTACGTCGTCGACACCAGTGCCCAGCATGTCCAGGTCTACAGCACGCTCGCCGCGGGCCAGGCGTCGCCGCGGTACCTCGACGCGTTCGGCAGCGAGGGGACGGTCGATGGCACGTTCGAATTTCCCAACGGGATTGCGGTCGACGGCCGCGGCCGCGTCTACGTCGCGGACTGGAACAACAACCGCATCCAGGTGTGGAGCTACTGAGAGGCGACCGGAGGGGAGCAGGCAGGAGGTGCAGGGAGACAGACCATACGGCCCGCATGGCGGGTGCCCAACGTCCACTTCCCCGTAGCAGAGGAGGTGAGGACAGTGAGGCGATTGGCGCTCCTCGTAGCAGGCGGCGCCCTTTGGCTTGTCCTTGCTGCAATTCCAGCCCTTGCGGACGGCGGTCCGCACCAGCTGGCCGTCAATAACGGGACGCAGGGGCTGGCCGGCGATTGCGCCGCCTGCCACCGCGCCCATACCGCCCAGGCGGCCTCCCTACTCAAGACGGACATGCCTGGGCTTTGCCTCGCGTGCCACAACGGCACCGGCGCAACCACTGACGTCGTTGACGGGTACCAGTACGTGCCCGGCAGCGGCAACACCCAGGTGCTCGGCGCGCTCCGCGGCGGTGGCTTCGTCCACTCGTCGATCGACACGAGCAGTCCTGCCCGCCTGAGTTACCAATCGAGCCATGGGACCTCGTTCGTGGCCCACATCAGCCCGCTGACCAACACCGCGGGCACCCAGCTCGCATCGGCCACCACGACATCGACCCACGGCGGAGTCGCCGGCTCCACGTCGTGGGGCAGCGGCACCGTCTGGGGCAACGGCGCCCAGGGGAGCGGCACGACCGGTGCCACTGGCGTCGTCCTCGACTGCGCGAGCTGCCACAACCCGCACGGCAACGGCGAGTATCGAATTCTCCAGACGTCGCCCGGCGGCGACTTCGGAACCACCGGCGGCTTCGCGGTCACCAATTCCGCGGGTGTCGCCGTCACGGACGTGGGCGACGCGTCCACGACCAAGAACTACACCATCCTTCCCGGCGCCCAGGCAACCGACGTCATCACCGCCGGATACACGGCGACGACGGGCGACTACTGGCGACGGACCTACGACCCCACGGGCACACAGCCCTGGTACACCCTGACCGGGACCGGCCCGTACACGACCCTCAGTTCCGACCCGATGAACTCGGGCTGGAACCCGTCGACCGACCCGGTCCCCACCAATGCCAAGGGTGCGATGACCGCCTGGTGCGTCCAGTGCCACACGCGGTACAACGGGTACTCCACGGCCGGCACCACCTCCCTCGTGGCGGCTACACCGGTCGACGACACCTTCATGTACAAGCACGGCACGACGCGCGTCGGCTGCGAGCAGTGCCACGTCAGCCACGGCTCCAACGCCGTCATGACGGGTCCAGCAACCGGGATCGAGAATCCGGGCCAGACGGGCTCGGTCTCGTCCACGGACAGCCGGCTCCTCAAGGTCGACAACCTCGGGACGTGCCAGCTGTGCCACGACCCGACGGGCACCTATCCACTCAGCACGTACATCGGGCCAACACCGACGCCCCTCCCCTAGGGAGGTCCGCGCCGGCGATCCACCCGGATCGACCTACCCCGCGGCCCGCCGACACGGCGGGCCGCCGGTCATCCATCACGCGACGCGCGCCGCCGCTCGCCACGACCGCGCCCGTCACACCTGGAGCGCCGACCCTTGACATTCGATCGTGGGCACCGCCGGCACCTCGTGGCCCTCACCGCCGCCACGATGCTCGCCCTGGCGCTCACTCCCCTGCCCGACCCGGGCCGGATCGCCACCACGGGCGGTCCGGCACGTGCAATCGCGGCCGATCCCACCGCGAGCCCATCGGTCCCGCCGACCGACCCGTCGACCTCGCCATCCCCGTCGCCGGATCCGTCTGCGGCACCGTCCCCGTCCGCGGTTCCCGCGCCGTCCCCGTCCGCGGCTCCCGCGCCGTCCCCGTCCGCGGCTCCCGCGCCGTCCCCGTCGCCCAGTCCCCCAGCCGGCCAGGGCGCTTCGGCCTCTCCTTCCCCGGATCCCAGCTCGCCACCGAGCGCCGGCCCCAGCCCCGCGCCGACCGCGGTCCCCAGCCCCAGCCCGGCACCCTCTTCCTCGCCATCGGCCAGCCCGGAGCCGTCCGCGTCGGCAAGCCCGGAGCCGTCCGCGTCGGCAAGCCCCGAGCCATCGCCGTCCCCCTCGCCGGAGGCGAGCCCGTCGGTGAGCCCATCGCCCAGCCCGACCCCGACGCCGTACGAGCTGTCGCCCGGGCAGCAGCCCGGGCGGGCCACCGGCGGCAGCGTGCCGCTGTACAGGCTCAAGGTGAGCCCGGCGGAGAGCTCCGGCGTGTCGCCCCACGCCGCCTACACCCTGACCTCGCCCGACTGCGCGAGCTGCCATGCCACCCACACGGCGCAGGCCCCTGCCCTCACGAACACGGTCGTGCCGCAGAGCAACCTCTGCCTCACCTGCCACGACGGCTCGTCGTCCAGCTTCGACGTCAGGATTCAGTTCCAGGGGGTCCCCGCCAACGACTCGGCGACCGCGTCGTACTACTCGCACCCGGCGACCCTGTCCGACAGCTCGCACACGCTCGCGACCGACGACGAATTCGGCGGCGTGCTCAACCGGCACGCTGCGTGCGCCGACTGCCACAACCCTCACGACGCGACGAGCACGCGCCCGGCCCAGTCCACCACGGGATGGACCGCGTCCGGGGACATCGCCGGTGCGACCGGGGTCGCGGTCGTCAACGGGGCCGCGGCCTCGGCGCCGAGGTACACGCTGATCGGCCCGGGTGTGACGAGCCAGCCACTCAGGTATGAATATCAGCTGTGCCTCAAGTGCCACTCCGGCCGAACGGTGCTGCCAGCCGCCGACACCTCACACCCTTCGTGGTGGGCGCTGGACAAGGGAATCGAGTTCAACCCGGCCAACACCTCCTACCACCCCATCGAGGCGGCCGGGAAGAACGTCAGTGCCCAGATGCAGGCAAGCCTGGCCGGGACGTCGCCGTTCAAGGCGTGGACCTACACGGTCGATTCGACCATCCGGTGCACGAGCTGCCACGGTGACCCGTCCACCGTGAACCAGACCGCGCCGTCGGCCCCGCTCCAACCGTCGGCCAGCGCCTACGAAGCTTCCCACGCCAGTCCGAACCGGGGCCTCCTGATCGCCCCCTACCGCGACCGTGTCCTCAAGGCCGCCGACGAGCACTACAACTCGACTGACTTCGGGCTCTGCTACCTCTGCCACGCCGAGCGTCCGTTCGTGGACGCGAACGCGAACCCCAGCGCCCCGGACACGAACTTCTCGCTCCACGGCCTCCACCTCACGTCGATCACGAGCCACGGGATCGGCTCCTCGATCGACACGCCGGGGGCCGGCGAGGGCCTGGCGATCTGCGCTGAGTGCCACTTCCGCATCCATTCGACAGCCATCTCGTTCAAGCCCGGCGACACGGCGCCGACAGCGCGGGCCACCGGCAACGCGAGCCTCGTCGACTTCGCGCCCGACGTGACCGGCGTGGATGGCACGCCGCCGACGTGGACCCAACCGGGGGCCGACGGCACGGGGTCGTGCACGCTGACGTGCCACGGCGTCACGCATCTCGCATCGACCGCCAGCTACACGGTTGCACCCGGCACGGGTTTCACGGCGGCCCCACGTCGGGACCGGTCGGCACCGGCGGCCTGGTGGTCCAGTTCGCGGACGCGACGCGCTACGCGAGCGCCGCCACGGCAACCTGGAGCTGGGACTTCGGTGACGGGACCACGTCCGCGGCGGTGAGTCCGAGCCACGCCTACACGTCGGCGGGGACGTACACGGTGACCCTCACCGTGCGGCGGACCGCGGACGGGCTTTCCACGACCATGACTCGTAGCGGCTACATCACCGTCGGTCCATAGCCGGCCCGCGTCGCGACGCGGGCCGCGGCGGGCAGGTGGCAACGCGCGGCGCGGACCGCGGCGGGCAGGGGCAACCGCGGCTCTGCCGCGCCTTCGATCGGCGCTCGTCAGGCGCCCGGGTCCCAGCGAGCGGGCGCGGGGCTACCGGGAGCGGGAGCGGGCCGGTTCCTTGGGCGGCTTCGGCTCGTGGCCGGGCCGGGGCGGTCGCGGCTTCGTGCCGGGCGCCATGTCGGGCGGCGGCGGCAACGGGCCACGGGCGTGGGCGGCCGCGACGTCCTCTGCGAACTGCCGTGCCGCCTCCGGTGGGACGCTGCGCATCCAGGCGGACTCGATCTCGCGGATCCGCTCTCGATTCCTCCGCGCGTCGAACGCGCTCCGGCCGAGAGTGCTTCGTCATGTGTGCCTCGTTCGACAGCGCCGACGGGCCGGCGCTCGCTCTGAGGCGAGTGTAGGCGTCCGCGCGCCGACGCGCCTCGCGGCAGGCGTCCGGCGCCGGCTGTATCGGCGGGTATAGGTCGGCCGGCCGGCGATCCCCGGCACCCACCCGTCCGGCACGGACGAAATGTGCCCGCCGACGGATGGGCCGGCCGGCGGGCCGTCACGACAATCGTGGCAGGTGTCAACGGCGGGCCCCCGGGCCCGCCAACGGGTGCAACGAGGGCTGCGCAATGCGCCAGACAGCACACGCTGGGCCGGCCCTGGTCCGGCGGAACTCCGCGGAGGGCGAGCGATGAGCGCGCCTGCCACGCTCCGACCCGGCAGCCCCGAGCAGCCTGGAGCGCGAGCTCCTGCGCCGGCTCGGCCTGGATGCCTCCGCCACGCCCGAGGACCTCGACGCCGCCCACGAGGCGGTGATCGAGTTCCTGGGGCATGCGCCTCGCGAGCTGCGAGCCTGGGCCCGTGCCCAGGCCGCCGGCGCCGACGAGGCGTATGCCCTGCTCACCGACCCGACCGCGCTCGCGCGCTCCGCCGCCCTTGTCGGGGCCGCGGGGCGGTCGGCGCCACTTCCCGGCGGACCGGCGACACCTCCGGTCCGCCGGGAGCACTCCCGGCCTGCCACGGCCGCCGTCGCGCCGGCCGCAGTCGTGCCGCCGGCCGTGGCGGCAGCGGACCCCCGCGACGAGGGGAGCGGCCGCCCGGCCATCTCGGACGACGAGTTCGACGCGCTCCTCGCGGAGGTCACGCCCAGCGCCCACCGCGAGACCGTGACGGGCGGGTCGCGTGCCCCGCGAACGCCGGATCCGTCGCCCGCCGGAGGCGTCGGCGGGCAGGCTCCAGGGCAGCCCGGCCCGCTCCGCAGGATCGCAACCGTCGCGGTTGGCGTGGTCCTGGGCGGCCTGGTCCTGCTCGGCGGCGCGACCCTCTTCGGAGTCCTGCCCGCGGGTGGCGGCATCCGGGCCGCCACGACCCCCACGGCGACGCCGGCCGCCTCGCCCGCGCTCGACACGGCCGCCGTCGCGGCCCTCATGCAGAAATACCAGGCGAACCCGAAGGACTTCAGCACGTTGATGTCCCTCGGCAACGAGTTCTATGCGGCCCAGGACTACCCCAACGCCGCCAGCTGGTTCAAGCAGGCGGTCGCGGTGGACTCCACCAGCCTCGATGGGTTGCTGGCACTCGGCGCGGCCAGCTTCAACAGCGACGACACGGCCACGGCCGAGGCCAGCTGGAAGCAGGCGCTGGTGATCGACTCCAAGAACGTCGAGGCCCACTACGACCTCGGCTACCTCTACTTCAGCGAGAGCCCGCAGGACGTCGCCGGCGTGGAGCGGGAATGGAACGCAGTCATCGCCCTCGACCCGAGCAGCGACACCGCGACCCAGGTGAAGGCGCACCTCGCCACGCTCACCAGCCCGGCGCCGTCGGGCAGCGCCGGTCCCGCGGCCAGCGGTGCGGCCGGACGTCGCGGCGCCCCGGCATCGGCCGCGCCCTCCGCGAGCGCCGTCGCGAGCCCCGCGTCCAGCCCTGGAGCCAGCCCGGCACCGTCCCCGGCCTCGGCGGCTCCGTCGGCCGGGAGCGGCCGGTGACCGGCGCCGAGATCAGCATCGCGGTGGCGTTCCTGGGTGGCATCGTCTCGTTCGCCTCGCCCTGCTGCCTGCCGCTGATGCCGTCGTACGTCGGCTACATGGTCGGCACGGCCGGCGACGCCGAGCGCCGCCGGGCGCTCTTCCACGGCGTTGCCTTCAGCATCGGCTTCACCCTCGTCTTCGTCGCCTTCTGGTCGTCCATCGGCCTGGTCGGCTATGCGCTGGCCGATCAGGCCAGGCTGCTTCGCCAGGTGGGCGGCGCAGTGCTGATCGTCCTCGGGCCTCCAGATGGCCGGTGTCATCAACGTCCCGCTTCTCTGGCGGGACATGCGGCCCCTGCCGGTCATGAGCGGGGCCAGGGCCCTGGGCGGTGCCGGGGGGATGGGCGGGACCGGAGGAATGGGCGGGGCCGGCGGCGCCACCTTCGGCCTGTCCGCGACGGTCGCGACCCCGGGCCTCGGCCGGTCGCTCCTCTTCGGGGTCATGTTCGCGGCGGGATGGAGCCCCTGCATCGGGCCGATCCTGGGCGGCATCGTGGGCCTGGCCGCCGCACAGGCGACCGTGGCCCAGGGTTCGATCCTCCTGCTCGCCTACGCGGCGGGCCTCGCCGTTCCCTTCGTGGCCGTGGCCGTCGGCGCCTCCTGGGTCGCCCGCCGCCTGGCCTGGGTGAGCCGTCATCACCGGGCCGTGTCGCTCGTGTCGGGCGCGCTGCTCATCGGGCTGGGCGCCCTGATGGTCACCGACACGCTCGAACGCCTGGCCGCGGTCACCGCGCCGCTGGGCAGCTGAGGAGGCCCCGATGACCCAGAACGCGAGCACGTCCCGGGCGGCCGCGCCGCTCGCCGGCGTCGCCCGGGAACGCCATGTCGGCGCCGGCGTCGAAGGCGTCCTCGAGCGGCTGTGGCACCTCCTGACCTCGATGCGGTTCTCCCTGATCCTGATCCTCATCCTCGCCGGCCTGACCATGGTCGGCACGGTCATCGGCCAGGCGCAGGCGGAAACGCTCGCCAACCCGGACGCCAAGGCGGAGTTCCTGGCCACCGCCAGCAAGCAGTGGTACGGATCGTTCGTCGGGATCCTCGATCCGCTCCAGCTGTTCGGCGTGTTCCGCTCGCCGTGGTTCCTGGGCACGGCAGGCCTCCTCGTGGCCAGCATCATCGCCTGCTCGACGCACCGGGCCGGCGGCCTGTGGAAGACGGCGACGAAGCCGAACGTCACGGTCGGGCCGTCCTTCTTCGAGCACGCCCCCTACCGCGAGACGCTGACCTTCAAGCAGTCTCCGGCCGAGGTCGCGGACCAGGTCCGCGGCGTCCTCCGCGGGCACCACTTCCGGGCGGTCCTCGTCGACGACGGCGCGCTCCACCTCTACGCCGACCGCAACCGCTGGGCACCGCTCGGCTCCCTGGCCGGCCATCTCAGCCTGGTCGTGATCCTGCTCGGCGCGCTGGTCGGCACCGTGTTCGGGTTCCGCGACTCGGGCTTCATGATCGCCGAGGGCTCCACCGAGGCGGTCCCCACCATGGCGGGCACGACCATCCAGCTGCTCTCCTTCAAGGACGCCTACGACCCGCTCACGGGAGCACCCACCGACTACGCCAGCGACGTCGTGGTCAGCCGGGACGGGCAGGAGGTCGCCCGGCAGGTCGTGCGGGTGAACGACCCGCTGCACGTCGACGGCATCACCTTCTACCAGTCCTTCTTCGGCTCGGCGGTCGTCATCAAGGCGGCCGACGCGCAGGGCAAGACCCTCTTCGAGGACGGCGTGCCGCTGGGCTACGGGACGCAGGACGGCCACTCCGCCGGCAGCTTCACCGTGCCCGGAGCGAACCTGACGGCCGTGCTCGTCGGCACGTCGGGCACGAGCGACACCCTCGTCAAGCCCGGCCAGGTGCGCGTCGAGCTCTACGACGCCACGAGCCGGCAACCCCCTGACGCAGCAGTCGATCGACCTCAACACGCCGACCGCGGTCGGCGGGGTGACGTTCACGTTCGAGAAGGAGACCAAGTTCGCCGGCCTGAGCGTCGCGAAGGACCCGGGGGCGCCGCTCGTCTGGTTCGGCTCCTTCCTGCTCGTGGCCGGGTTCGCCCTGTTCTTCCTCTTCCCCCATCGCCGGATCTGGGGACGGATCGCGGCGCGGCCAAATGGCGGAGCGGCCCTCTCGCTCGCCTCGATCGGCCGCAACGACACCGCCCAGGAGAGCGAGTTCACGGCCCTGGTCACCGATATCCGCCAGGCGTTCCACGCGCCGGCACGGACCTAGAGGAGCGCGGAGATGGATAAGCTGTCGGGCTACGCGTTCGTGGCGGGTTTCCTCAGCACCGGGCTGGCGCTGCTGATCTACGCCGCCTACGCGGTGTCGGGCCTGCGGGCGGCACGGCTGCAGGCCGCCGGCGTCCCGATGACCACGACCGTGACGCGGTTCGTGTCCGGCCCGCGCACGGCGACCATCGGCACGTACGGCACCATCATGGGCATCCTGGCCGCGGCATGCATCACGGTCAGCCTCGTGTTCCGCACGATCGCGACCGGCCACGGGCCGTTCGCCAACATGTACGAGTTCACGGTGGCCTTCGCCTGGGGGACGCTCGTCGCCTACTACTGGTTCGAGCGGCGCTACCACCAGCGAATGCTGGCCCTGGTCGCCCTGCCGGTGGCGCTGGCCCTGGAGTGGTACGCGTGGTCCATCCCGGCCACCGTCGAGCCGCTCGTCCCGGCCCTCCAGAACAACCTGCTCCTCACCGTCCACGTGGCCGTGGCCATCGTCGCCTACGGATCGTTCACCGTCGCCTGCGCCGGGGCCGTCCTCTACCTGCTCCAGCCACAGGGCGGACGCTGGGGCCTGCCGCGGCCGGAGATCCTCGACGAGATCGGCTACAAGGCAATCGTCGTCGGCTTCCCGTTCCTCACCCTCACGATCGTCCTCGGCGCGCTGTGGGCGGACGTGGCCTGGGGCAGCTACTGGAGCTGGGATCCGAAGGAGACGGCCTCGCTCGCCACGTGGCTCATCTACGCGGTCTACCTGCACGCTCGGGTCGTCCGGGGCTGGCGGGGCAAGCGGGCCGCATGGCTGCCGATCGTCGGCTTCGGGGCCACGCTGCTGACCTTCTTCGGGGTCAACCTGCTCTTCGGCGGCCTGCACAGCTATGCCGGCCTGAACTGAACCCGGCAGGCGGGATCGGGCGATGGTGATGGACGCGACGCGGGCGCCGGCGATCCCGGCCGGCCGCCCCGCGCGGGCCGGCGGGAGCCGCCTCCGGACGGTGGCCGTGCTCGCGGTCGTCGCCGTCGCGATCCTGGCCGTCGCCTTCGTCGTCGACCAGCCGATCGGGGCGTCCGGCGGGGGCTCCGGGACCACGGGCGGGGGGCGGAGCGGCCGGGGGACCGCCCCTCGCCGGCAGTCCGGCTCCGAACCTGTCGGCGACCGGCCTGGACGGATCCACGGTCTCGCTGGCCGCGCTCCGCGGGAAGGCCGTGTGGGTCACGTTCGGCGCCAGCTGGTGCGCGGACTGCCGGGCGGAGGCCGCCGACCTCCAGGCCACGTTCGCCGCCCATCACGCCCAGGGGCTCGACGTGATCGCCGTCTTCAACGAGGACGCCTCGTCGGCCGCGGCGTATGCGAAGCTGGCCGGCTTCACGTTCACGCAGGTCGCGGACCCGAGCGGCGCCATCGGCGACCAGTTCCACGTGCTGGGCTTCCCGACGCACCTGTTCGTGGGGCGCGACGGGGTCATCCGGGCGGTCCGTTTCGGCCGCCTCACGGCCGGCGACATGGAGCAACTCGTGACCGAGCTGCTCGGCAGCTGATCGAAGGACGCAGGCCCGTGGGCGAGCCGGACACTCCGGGGGATGCGGCTGCGACCCCCGCTCCCCCGATTCCGGACCGTCCGGAGGAGCCCGCCGAGACGGGCGCGCCGCCGACGCGCCGGTTCCATCGCATCCGGGGCTGGTTCCACATCCCCCGGACGCGGCGCGGCTTCTTCGCCCTGCTGCTGGTCCTGGGCGCTCTCGGCAGCGCGGGTGCCTACGGCGGCGCGAGCCTCATCCAGTGGACGGAGACGGCCGACTTCTGCGGTCGCTGTCACCAGATGGGCTCGGAGCTCGCGGCGTACGAATCGGGCCCCCACCGTGACGTTCCGTGCGCCGCGTGCCACGTCGAGCCCGGCATCGGAGGCTGGGTCAAGGCCAAGATCAACGGCACGGTCCAGCTGCTGCAGGTCATCACCGGCTCGTATCCCAGGCCGGTGCCGCCGCCGGACCACGCCGACCTTCCGCCGGTCAAGGACACGTGCGAACGCTGCCACACGGTGGACAGCCTTTCCTCGGCGAACCTGGTCACGCGGTTGACATTCACCCAGGACGAGCAGAACAGCCGGCAGCTCATCGGCCTGCTGATCCGGCCGGGGTCCGGGGACCTGTTCGACAAGAACCGCGGTGTCCACTGGCACGTGCTCCAGGATGTCGAGTACTGGTCCGCCGACGACGACGCATCGGTCATCGACTACGTCCAGGCCACGCAGTCGGACGGCACGGTGCGCTCGTTCATCGCCCAGAACGCGGTGAACGTCTACGACTTCGTCGCTCCCGACGTGAAGGAGATCACCGCCACCGACCGCGAGCGCACGATGGACTGCCTGGACTGCCACAACCGCGTTGGCCATCCCCTGGCCGATCCAGGCAAGAGCCTGGATGCCGCGATGACAGCCGGGACCATCGACGCCTCGCTTCCCTACATCAAGCGCGAGGGGATGCGGATCCTCAATGGCGACTTCCCGACGCAGAACGCGGAAGTCGCGGCCGCGGACCAGCTGCGCTCCTTCTACCAGGACAACTATCCGGCGGTGGCCGCCGCCAAGTCGGTCCAGATCAACACGGCCATCGACCAGATCGACACCCTCTACAAGCTGACTGCGCAGCCCGACATGAAGGTGACCGCCAGGACGTACCCGGACCTGCTGGGCCACCAGAACTTCCCGGGCTGCTTCCGCTGCCACGACGGGGGCCACTTCCTGATCCAGGACGGCAAGCTCACGACGACCGTGATCCCGTCGACGTGCGACACCTGCCACACGTTCCCCCAGATCGGGCCGGCGGTGGCGAGCCTCCCGGTCGGTGTCCCGCCCTCGACCCATAGCGATGCGCTGTGGGTCTTCGACCATCGAACCGCCGTCACTTCGCTCGACCCTGGCGGGACGTCGTGCGGCGAATGCCACGCCCGCGACTACTGCGTCAACTGCCATTCCACCGGGGCCGTGACCGTCGACCACGACGAGATGGCCACGAACCACGCGGCCGTGATCAAGAAGTCGGGCGCCACGGCCTGCGCCTACTGCCACCAGCCGGTCTACTGCGCCCGGTGCCACACCGACCCGGTCCTGCCCGGCGACTCCGCGCCGCCGCTGGAGGACCCGGACACGCTTCCCGGGGTCTCCCCGGACCCATCGAACGCGCCGGCCCCGCCGGGACCGCAGGGCATGCACTGGCCGCTGACCGCCGTGGAGACGACCCGGGCCACGGCAAGCGGCCCATAGGCGATCGCCGTGCTCACCTCGTCCACCACCCACCTGTCCTGCCGAAGGAGCCAACCCATGCCCGTCCGGACCCGAACCCACCGCATGCCCGGGATCTCCGGCGTCGGCCTGATCCTGGTCCTCGTGCTCGCCGGGCCGGTCATGGCCGGGTGCGCCGCCGGCCAGGGCGGCGGCACGGCATGGCAGGGCGCCGGCGCGGCCGGCAGTGACGCCTCGGCTGCCCCGAGCATGCCGGGCATGCCCTCGATGTCACCCGCGGGCGCCAGCCAGGCAGCGGAGCCGGCGGCGGCCGTGAACGCGTCCTGGTCGGCCCGACCGGCGTTCGTGGCGACGGCGTCGGCGGCCACCCAGGAGGCCTATCGGTTCGCGCTGGAGCGCGGTGACGTGCTCCGCTACATGCCCTGCACCTGCGGCTGCGCGGCGATGGAGCACCGCAGCAACCTCGACTGCTTCCTGAAGCCCAGCTCGACGGCCGGGCGGGCGGCCTGGGAGGAACACGCGTCGTACTGCGACATCTGCGTCAACATCGCCCTCACCGCGAAGCGGATGGTCGGCGACGGCCGCACCCTGCGCGAGATCCGTGCGGCGATCGACACGCAGTTCGGAGGCACCGGCGCGCCGGCCACGGACACCGAGCAGCCACCTGCCTGACCGCCGCGGGCGGGCGGCCGGCCGCATCGCCGCGCTTCGGCGGCGTCGAACAGGCCCTCCATTCCGGCGCATCGCCCGCGCTCCGGGTCCAATCGCACCTGGTCGGCGCCGGGCTGCGAGTTCGCGGTGACGATGCCCGATCAGGCGGTCCCGGGATCGTCGTCGCCGCCCTGCCAGGCGATCCGGCTGGCCGGGGCCGGCCGGCGCTTCGACGGAGCGCCCTCGACCTGGAACGGCGCGAACACCTGGGCGAGATCGCGGTTGATCGCCACCATCGCCACGGTCTCGTGCCTGACGCCCCGGCGCTCGGACCAGAAGGTCGCGTCGGTCACCGGGATGAAGCGTGCCTGGAGCTGGGCGAGGCCGTCGCGGAGCGCACCCGACGGGGCGAGGTGGACGTCGCCGATGATGCGGAACGGCGGCACGGAGACCAGGGCGCGCTCGGCGACCTTGGGCATGTGGAGGCGGCGGTTCGATTCGACCGCCTGCAGCGACACGGCGAACAGGATCGACGACAGGTTGACCTGGGCGTACGCGGCCCGGACGGGCGCCTCGGCCGCGTCGAGGTCCTCGAGCAGCGCGTCCTCGAGGATGAGGAACGGGCTGTCGGCCAGGTTGAGGATGTCCGTGACCCGGTGCAGCCGCGTCAGGACCGTGCCTCGCACCACGACCTGTTCGGTGTAGAGCGTCATCGGGATCGCGCGCAGGGGGGTTGCCTCGGGCAGCATGGCCCTCGAAGCATACGGCGGCCCGAAGCTCGCGGGAACCGGCACCAGGCGTCCCGCCCGCTGGGTGGGGCCGCGACGCACCGGGCAGCGCCCCAGGCGCACGGCGGACGCGGCCGACCCGCCGCGCCGGCAGTTGGAGCCGGCCGTCGGTGACCGACCCGTCTCGCGGTATCGGACGGCCCGGCTCCCGGGATCAGGCGGGTGACGCCCCGTCGAGATCGGCCGCGGCCCGGGCGGCCCCCATCGTCACCAGGTGCTCCGGGGCGTGCTGGAGCTCCCGCCACAGCACTTCGACGGTCGCCAGCGTGTCCGCGGCCGCCGGCTCCTTGTCCTGCCGCAGCCGCGCGATCCGCGGGAAGCGCAGCGCGAAGCCCGACTGGTGGCGCGCGCTCCGCATGATCACGTCGAAGGCGACCTCGACGACGACGGACGGCTCGACCACCCGGTACCGGCCGTGGCGCGAGACGGTGTGAGCCTCGAACCAGCGCGTCATCTCGGCGATCTCGGCGTCGGTCAGCCCGCTGTATGCCTTGCCGATCGTCACGAGTCGGCCGGTGGTCTCGTCGCGGACCGCGAACGTGTAGTCGGACAGCACGCCGTGGCGCCGCCCGTGGCCGACTTCGACGCCGACCACGACGCAGTCGAGCGTCGCGAGCGCCTTCTTCATCTTCAGCCAGCCGTAGCCGCGCCGGCCGGGGGAATACGCCGACAGCGGGTCCTTCACCATCAGGCCCTCGTTGCGGCGGGCGCGTGCCTCGCCGAAGCTCCGCTCGAGGTCGGCGGCCGAGGCCGCCGTCACCAGGCGGCTGAGCGCGAACCGGGCCGGGTCGGCCTCGGCGAGGCCCAGGCCTTCGAGCAGGTGCCGGCGATCGCGGAGCGGTGCCTTGAGGAGTGGCTCGGCGGTGGCACCGCGCGGTCCCAGGGCCAGCACGTCGAAGGCCACGAAGGCGACGGGGACCTGGGCGAGCAGCCGGCTGGGCGGCAGCTTTCGCCCCAGCCGCTGCTGGAGCGCCAGGAAGGGCAGGACGACGCCGTCGCGGTAGCCCAGCAGCTCCCCGTCGAGGATCCCGTCCCAGGCGAGGCCGCGCGCGGCCGCGATCACCTCGGGAAACTGGGCGCTCACGTCGTGCAGATCGCGCGAGTAGAGGCGAGCCTCGTCACCGGAGCGGTGGAGCTGGGCCCGGATCCCGTCGTACTTGTCCTCCGTCCAGACGGTCGGGCCGAGACGGCCGAGGATCTCCTCGGCGTCCTCGGCCGGGGACGCGAGCATGAACCGGAGCGGGTGGAACAGGCGCAGGCGCGCCTCCTCGAGGCGCCCGGCGCGCGCGAGGACGGCCGTCTCACCGATGTCTCCCGTGAGCATCGCGGCCCGGGCGACGTCCTCCTGCGGCCGCCCGAAGGCGGTCGCGAGGGCGGCCTCCAGGAGCCCCTCCCGGAGCCCGATCCGGAGCTCGCCGCCCAGGATCTTCACGACGTAGCCGGCCACCATCGGGCCGCAGCGCCGGAGCAGGCCCTCGAAGAGGACCGCCTTCGCGGGCGGGCCGGGCGCGGATTCGATGGCGGCGAACGCCTGGGCGACCTCGGCGACGTCCGGCTCGGCCACGCCGTCCTGGGCCGTCGCCCGCTCGGTCAGCACGTCGCGGACCGCCATGCCGAGATCCGAGTGGCGATCATAGGCGGCGGCCAGCTCGTCGCGCGGCACGTCGGCCAGTCGCGCCACGGCGTCGGCGATCGACGCCCAGCCAAGGCCCAGCGCGCGCTGGTCCGCTTCGGCGAACGCGCGTCCCGTGAAGAAGACCGCCGCCGGGGCGAGGTCGGGCGGCTCCAGGGTGGCCAGGTAGTCGGCGAGGAGTCTCGTCTTCTCCGAGGTCCGCGTCGTGGCGGCGATCCGGGCCGCCACCTCGCTCCATCGGCGCATGGGCGGGATGGTATACGCTCGGCGTCATGCGAGCCCGCAGCTGGTTTCCGGACGCCATCACCGGTCACACGGTCGTCCTGCGGCGGCACTCCTACCGCAACGTCGCCGCGTTCAAGCGCTGGTACGCCGATCCGGAGGTCTCGCGCCTGACGCGCTACCAGGACGGACCGATGCGCGGCGACGAGGTCGAGCGATTCTTCGAGGCGCGCGTGGCCGGGCCCGGCTCGCTGGCCCTGGCGATCCATCTCCGCATGGGCGACCGGCTGATCGGGACGTGCGCGTTCTCCCAGCTCGATGGCGACAACGGCTCGGCGCTCTTCCACATCACGATCGGCGAGCGCGAGTGCTGGGGCAAGGGCTACGGCACCGAGGCGACCGCGCTCATGCTGGAGCACGCCTTCCTGACGCTCGGCCTGCATCGCGTCGGCCTGGCCGTCTTCGAGTTCAACGAACGAGCCATCCGCTCGTACCTCAAGGTCGGCTTCGTCGTGGAGGGCCGGTCGCGCGAGGCGATCTGGCGGGACGGCCGCCACTGGGACGAACTGCAGATGAGCATCCTGGAAGGCGAGTGGCGCGTTCGTCGGGAGCGCGCGCTGGCAGGGGAGCGCGCGCTGACAGCCGAGACGATCCCCGGGTCGAACGTCGAGCGGCCGGGCGAGACGAGTCGCCCGCGCGTGGGATCGTGACCGGGTCCTGCGATCGTGAGCGGATGCCGGGCTCGAATGAGGCGGCAAGAGCGAGCCGATAGCCATGGCTTCAACCGGCCCCGCGGCTGACGACGCCCGAGCGGCTGTCCGGGCACGCCTCGAGGCGTCCGGGCACGCAGTCGACAACGCCCGGGCCGCGGTGGAGGACCTCGACAGTGCCTTCGCCTCCGGGGCCCTGCAACGGACGCCGGCGCTGGGCGCGATGCTGGCCGACCTGGCCACGGCATTGGCCACCGACGCAGGTTCGGAGGATGCGGCCGGCGGCGCGCCCCAGCGCCTGGGCGGAAAGTCGGCGGAGGCGGCACGCCTCATCCTCCGGGCCATCGTCCGCGAGCTGCCGAACGCCTGAGCGGCGGTGCCGGGCTGCCCGGTCGGCTGGCCGCTGGCCGCCCGGCCGCGCCCCGCGCCCCGTGCCCCGTGCCCCGTGCCCCGTGCCTCGTGCCTCGTGCCCCGTGCCGCGTGCCCCGTGCCGCGTGCCTCGTGCCCCGTGCCCCGTGCCCCGTGCCCCGTGACAGATATCGGCCGTGTTCGTGGGATGCCGGAGCCGACCCGACATCGGCCCTGTCGCCGCCCGCGACCGCCCAGCCGCAATCGTGCCGCGGGCGCGTCGTCGCGACTGGTGGCGCCCTCAGGCCCCGCGACAGCGGCGGCGGCCGCCACGCACGAACAGGGCCGATCGATGGCAGAAACGGCGCGGCCCTTCGGCTGGCGCAGGCCCGCGCCCGAGAAGCCATGCCCGTGGGGGGCGGTTGCGTGTTGCGCCCGGGACAACACGCAACCGCCCCGGATGACCTGCGGGTCATCCGGGGCGGCAACGGTGGGCGGTCAGCCGCGGCCGGGAACAGTCATCGGCTGACCCAGCACGTCGGTGGTCAGGATGCCGTGGGCAACGGCGGCCTGACCGACGTAGCAGTCCCATGACAGTCCCGCGTGGTCGCGCCCGACGCACCCGCCGGCCACCACCCCGTCGACGCCGATCAGTTCCTTCCAGCCCAGGTAATCGGGCGCCAGGGCCGGGACCGCAGAGGTGCCAGGCTTGAGGCTGGCCGGCGCGACGCCGGTGCCTTCCGGGAGGGGCACGGCGTCAAGCGTGCAGTTGTAGGTCACCCCGTCGGCGGCGAGCACGCAGCTGGGGTGCCGGTCGCCGAAGATGGCGGACCCGGCCGGCATGCCGGCGGCCACCTGGCGCGGCGCGAACATGCCGGTCGCCACGGCCCCGCCCGTGGCGATCACGGTGAGGGCGATCACTCCCAAGCCGACGCCTCGCAGGCGCCGTCGCCGCCGATCCGCGGCGAGATTGCGGGCGGCGGCTCGTTCGAGCTGGTCGCCCAGGTGGTCGAGGTCCGGGACTGTCTGGCTGGTCACGAGGGGTCTCCTTGGTTGCGCGCGATGGCAATGGCAGGCGCGGCGGGAGCGGGCGAGCGCGTGGCCCGAGCCTCGGGGGGGCGCGAGGCTGCCGGGTCGGGCACGAGCTCGCTCCGGTGCAGCAGGCGGCGGAGGGCGACCAGCCCGCGATGGACGCGGACCCGCGCCGCCCCCGGCGAGACACCCAGGTCCCGGGCCACGCCGGCGTAGGAGTCGCCGCCCAGCACACGCATCTCGATCGCCCTGCGGTGGCCCTCCGGCAGCTGGGCGAGGGCGGCCGCGAGGTCCTCGTCGAGGCCCGCGAGCCACCTGTCGCGGGGCGCCGCCACGTTCTCTGCGGCGTCCAGCCCGACGCGGAGCCGGGCGGTGCGCTGGATGGCGCGGTCGCGAACGGACCCCGCAAGGACGTTCCGGGCGATGCCGAAAAGCCAGGGAGCGGCGCCGACCCCCTGGTCCGCGAACCGCTCCCGGCCCAGCCACGCGCGGGCGAACGTCTCCGCGGTCAGCTCGAACGCGGCGGCCGGGTCCCCGGTCCGCCGGCGGAGGAACGCGTGCACGCTCCCCACGTGGCGGTCATAGACGAGCCTGAACGCGGCCGGGTCACGGGCCGCCTGCCGCAGCAGGTCGGCATCGGAGCGGGTTTCGGAACGGTCGGCATGAGCGATGTCGCGCGGGGTGTCGGGCGGGCCGTCAGCAAGCATCGGGTGCCTCCATGCGGGGTTCACCCGGATATGGCGAACGGCCAGCCCATCGTTACACGCCACGTGGGCGCGGGCGGGGCTCGCCCTCCGGCCCTCGCGACGCGCTCAAGTGCCGGAGGCTCGTCGCCGCGCGTACGATCGCGACAGCACCGACCATCATCGCGAGCGGAGGGACCCGTGCCCGCCATCACCATCGGCATCAATCTCTGGAGCCAGGCGACCAGCTGGGCGGACTTCCTCGCCGCGGCCCGCCGCGTGGACGGGCTCGGCTACGAATCGCTCTGGACCTGGGACCACCTGTACGCGATCTTCGGGGACCCGTACCAGCCCATCTTCGAGGGCTGGGGCACGGTCAACGCCTGGGCCATGGCCACCGAGCGCGTGCGGCTGGGGCTCATGGTCGGCGCCAACACGTTCCGCAACCCGGGCCTGGTCGCCAAGCAGGCCGTGACGCTCGACCACGTCTCGGGCGGGCGGGCGGTGCTCGGGATCGGCGGGGCGTGGATGGCAGGAGGAGCACACCGCCTTCGGGATCCCGTTCGGCTCCGGCTTCGGCGAGCGCCTCGACCGCCTCGACGAGTCCGTCGGCGCGATCCGGGCGCTGCTCGACGGGGCGACGGTGACCTCTCCGGCCGACGGCTTCTACGACTTCCGCGAGCTGCGCCTCGCTCCCCTGCCCCTCCAGGATCACCTGCCGATCCTCATCGGCGGCACGGGTCGGAAGAAGACGCTGCGGACGGTCGCCCGCTACGCGGACCGGTGGAACGGCTTCGGGCTGCCGGCCGAGATGGCCGAGCTGGACGGCGTGCTGCGCGCCCACTGCGCCGACGTCGGCCGCGCGGAGGGCGAGATCGAGCGGAGCGTGAACCTGTGGGTCGCGATCCGCGACCGCGAGGAGGACGCCCGGGCGGCCTGGGCGGACTGGATGGCCATCAACCGCACGCCCGTCGAGGACGCCCTCGAGCAGGCGCGGCCGCTGCTGGGGCCGCCGGCGGCGATCGCCGCCCGGTTGCGGCGAGTACGTGGCGGCGGGGTGCTCGTCGTTCATCGTCGAGATGCCCGCTCCGTTCGACGCGGAGACGCTGGAGCGGCTCGCGGGCGAGGTTGCGCCGCTCGTCGAGGCGGCGGCTGAGGGGAGGCAGGCCGGCACGCGGCTTGGTCTTCCGCGTGATGCGCCGATGCGCATCACGGAAGAGAGACTGCAAGAGGGACTCCGAGCCCGCCGCTCTGATGGCCGACGCGTCGGCGGGTACGATGCCGGGACGCTGGAGCACCTCATCGCCGAGGTGGCATCAATCGCGGGAGCTCCGCTCGGCACCGCTGTGCGCCCGTCCACCGCGATCGACCGCCGCTGACCGCCGCTGACCGCCGGGCCGCCCGGCCAACCGGAGGGCACCGTGACCGTCCTGCTGACCGGGCACGACCTGTCTCGCGCCGACCTGGTCCGCGTCGCCCGCGACCGCGAGCGCGTGGACCTGGACCCGGCGGCGCGTCGAGCGAATGGCGCCGACCCGGGCCGTCGCCGAGCGCGCCCTGGCGGCCGGCGAGCCCGTCTACGGCTTCAGCACCGCCGTCGGCGTCCTCAAGCGGATCGACGTCGGCCGCGAGGCCGCCGCCCGTACGCGCGCCGCATGATCCGCGACCATGCGTCGCCCAGGGCCCGCGGCGTCGTCTGAGCTGGCCCGCGGCACGGCCCTGCGCCTCGCGAACGCGTTCGCGGAAGGTTCCCCCGGGGTGCGGCCGGCGCTGGCCCACCGGCTGGTCGATGCGCTCAACGGCGACGGCGTGCCCGCGATCCGCACGCTCGGCTCGATCGGCCAGGCCGACCTGGCGCCGATGGCCGACCTCGCCGCCGGGCTGTTCGGCGGGGCCGAGCCTGGCAGCCGGCGAGGGGCTGGCGCTGGTGGGCAGCAACGCGTTCGCGACCGCCTGGTCGGCGCTGGCGGTGGACGCCGCGGGCGGCCTGCTCGACGCGCTCGAAACGGCCGGCGCGCTCTCCCTGGAGGCGCTCGCCGCCAACCCGGGTTGCCTCCATCCGGTGATCGCGACGGTCCGCCCGTACCCCGGGCTCGCGGCGGCCCTGGCCCGCCTCGCACGCGCTGCTCGACGGCAGCGCGCTCTGGGAACCGGGCAACGCCCGCAGCCTCCAGGACCCGCTGAGCTTCCGCAACCTGCCCCAGCTGGCCGGCGCGTGCCGCGACGCGCTGGCCCACACTGACGCGATGCTGGCCATCGAGCTGAACGCGTCGCAGTCGAGCCCCATCGTGGTGGCCGCCGAGGATCGGCTCGTGTCGGTCGCCAACTTCGAGATCCTGCCGCTCGCCGCGGCCGTCGACCACCTGCGGATCGTCCTCGCCAGCGCGCTGACGACGTCGGCGGAGCGATCCATCAAGCTCCTGGAGACGCCCTGGTCGGGCCTCCCGACCGGACTTGTCGAGACGGCGGGCACCAGCGACGCCGGCCTCGCGTACCTGGGGATCGCGGCCCAGTCGATCGCGGCCGAGGCGCGCCTCCTGGCCCAGCCCGTGTCGATCGAGCTTGCCTCGACCTCCCACGCCGAAGGCATCGAGGACCGGGCGACGAACGCACCCCTCGGCGCACGGCGGCTGGCCGACCAGGTCGAGCTGGGAATGCGCCTTGCCGCCATCGAGCTGGTCGTCGCGGCCCAGGCCGCCGACCTCCGCGGCCGCCGTTCCGGCGGCGGCACGACAACGGCGCGGGCTGCCGGCGGCGGCCCGACAACGGCGCGGGCCGCCGGCGGCGGCACGACAACGGCGCGGGCTGCCGTCCGCGGCGTCTTCCCGTTCCTCGGCACGGGCGACCGGGTCGGCGACGTGGAGCCCGTGGTCGGCCTGGTCAGGGATGGCGCGTTCGGCGAGGCCCGGCTGGGGGGCGCCGGCCCGCGGACCGTGCCGCGGACCCGCCGCGCGCGGAGGGCGCTCGATGAGCACGGCCCGCGACCACCCACCCGAGGAGGCCGCCGAAGACACGTCGTTCGCCCGCGGGCTGCGCATCCTGCTGACCGTCGCCGACCGCGGCGCCATCCGCGCCGACGAGCTGTCGAGCCTGCTGGAGACGCCGATCTCGACCGTGTATCGCTATCTCAAGACCCTGGCTGAGTTCGGGTTCGTGGACCGGCGGGGATCGGAGTACCTGCTGGGGCCGCGCCTGCTCATCGGTGGCCCGAACGTGACCTCGGCGGCGCTGGTCAGGGCGGCCGGGCCGGTCCTCCGGACGCTCTCGGAGGAGACCGCCGAAACGGCCCTGCTGCTGCGGCGGGTCGGCGCGTCGGCGGTCTGCCTCGACGTCGCGGAGCCACCGCGGCCCCTGCGGGTCACGTTCGAGCCGGGGACGATCCTGCCGCTCCATGCCGGGGCTGGACCTCGTGTGCTCCTGGCCTTCGCGCCGCCCGAGGTGCTGGACGAGGTGCTGGCGGCGGGCGGCAGTGTGGCGGGCGGCATCGCGGCGGGCGCGCCGGCCGTGGCGGGCATGCCGGCCGCGGGCACGGCGACGACCGCCGACGCGCCGCTGGACCCTGGCGCGCTTCGCGACGCGCTCGCCGAGATCGCGGCGACCCGAATCGCGAGGAGCGAGGGCGAGATGGCGGCCGGAGTCGTGGCGGTTGCCGTGCCGATCATGCGTGCCGACGGGATCGCCGCCGCGCTCGCGGTGTGCGGCCCCGAGGCGCGCTGCGGCCTCGCCTGGCGGGCGCGCGTGGCCCGGCTGCTGCCCGCGGCGGCCCAGGCCGTCGTGGCCGCGCTCGACGCCGGCGGCTGACCGACCGGCCCACGTCCCGCCGGACGCTCAGCCCACCGGCACCACGTCGCAGAGCAGCGCCTTGAAGACCGGGAAGCCGGAGATCGGGTCGAAGTTGTCGGGGTCGGTGAGGTCGTTGACGTTGGACGCCCGCCACGCGTCAGGACCGAGCGGCCCCCCTCCGCCCATGTTGGCCTCCACGACGCCGGCCATGATGTCCTCCGACACGCGCGCCCGGAAGCGGACCTTCCCCCGCGGGCTCACGACGTCCACCTGGTCGCCGTCGGCGATGCCCCGCGCCGCCGCGTCGGCACCGTTGAGCTGGACCAGCGGCCACGGCTGAAGGGCCACCAGCGAGCCCACGTTCCGATGCTGGGACCGGAAGTCGGACTTGATCCGGGCACCGGTGTTGAGGACAAGGGGGAAGCGGGCGGCGAGGTCCGGGTCGGCGATCGGGCCCTCGGCCGGTTCGCGATAGACCGGCAGCGGCTCGGCGCCATGGCCGCGGAACCACTCCGAGGCGATCTCGAACTTCCCGGTCGGCGTCTGGAACCCGGGGGCGCCATCGTCCCGCAGCAGGCCGAGCTCCCATTTCCGGTAGCGCCGGACCGGCGTCGGCACGGCGACACCCATCGGGCTTGCGGCAAGCTGCTCGTACGTGACGCCCGTCCCCTCCAGGGCCCACTCGACCATCGCCCGCTCCGTCTGCGGCCAGCGCTCGCCGTAGCCGAGGCGGGCGGCCAGCTCCGCGAAGATCAGGGCGTCGTTGCGCGCCTCGCCGACGGGCGGCAGGACGCGCCGGCGGAGCTCGATGCGGCCGTCGTAGTCCACGTACGATTCGATCTCGAACATCGTCGTGGCCGGCAGCACGACGTCGGCGTAGGCCATGTCGGAGGTCGGGAAGCGGTCGATCACGACCAGCAGGTCCAGGGCGGCGAGGGCGCGCCGCCAGCGCGCCGGGTCCGGCCAGGACGTGAGGATCGACGACCCGCTGACGATCATGCCGCGCACGGGGTACGGGTCGCCGTCCAGGATGGCCCGCGGCAGCAGCGCACC
Organism: uncultured Chloroflexia bacterium; assembly: GCA_963821595.1. Lineage (GTDB taxonomy): Bacteria > Chloroflexota > Limnocylindria > Limnocylindrales > CSP1-4 > CTSoil-043. The sequence goes on from CAWGEL010000023.1 coordinate 67,433, forward strand.
ATGTGCCTCCTGGCGGACCTCGTGGTAGATCGGGAACTCGCGGGCGCCGATGGCCGCCCGGCCACCGGTTGGCGCGGCCGTGACGGTGCGGTGCGCCCGGACACGGTTCCGTTCCAGGATCAGGCGGCCGCCGGGCGCGTCGAGATGACCGGTGATCGCCTGCAGGGTGATGGCTGCGCGGATCGCCTGGACGCCGCTGTTCGAGTATTCCAGGCCGGTGTACATGAGGACGGAGCAGCCGCGCGCGCCGGCGATGGCCCGGGCCAGCTCCCGCGTCACCTGGGCCGGAACGCCGGTGATCGCCGCGACCCGCTCGGGCGTGAACGCCTGCACGTAGGCCCGCAGATCCTCGAAGCCGTGGGTCCAGCGCTCGACGAACGGGTGGTCGAAGCGGTCCTCCGCGATCAGCACGTGGATCATGCCCAGGGCGAGCGCCCCGTCGGTCCCGGGACGGATGGGGATCCATTCGGCGCGCAGCGCGCGGGCGGTCTCGGACCGGCGGTGGTCGATGACGACGACGCGACCGCCACGCTCCTGGACGGCCTTGAGGCGCACCAGGTTCTCCGGCGGGGAGGCCGTGGCCGGGTTGGCGCCCCAGACGAGGACGAGGTCGGCGTGGTCGAGGTCTTCGTGGAGGTCCCGGTACACCTCGCCCATGCAGGAGCGCGGCGCGATCATGCCGTAGGAGACGAAGCACAGCGATCCGACGCCCGTGGCGTTCGGCGAGCCGAACGGGAAAAGGACCGCGTTCGCGGACGACTCGGCCGGCCCTGCGGGAGAGAACGTGTCGTTGAGCCCCTGCTCGAAGTTGCCGCGCCCCGTGTACACGGCAACGGCCTCCGGGCCGTGCTCCGCGGCGATCCGGCGGAGGCCGCCCACGATCAGCTCGTACGCCTCGTCCCAGGTGCAGCGCTCGAAGCGGCCCTCACCGCGCTCGCCGACGCGCCGCTGCGGAAACGCGAGCCGGTCCGGCGAGTACACGACCTCGGCGGCGCGCGTCCCCCGCGTGCAGACGATGCCCTTCGGGTGGTTCGCGCGCGGCCGCAGCCGGACCAGCTTCTCGGCTTCGAAGATGACGTCGACGCCGCACCCCGCCGAGCAGACGCCGCAATGGCCCGCCGTGACGGTCCCCGGAACGCGAACTCGCCGCTCGCCCGCTCCCAGTTCCTCGAGCTCCTCGAGGGCCACTGATGCCTCCTGTCGATCCAACAGCATTCTCAGATTGCGGGACTGATCACTCCCACTACATGATGATACGCGCGACGAGGGTCCAGCGCAATGGGCCGAATGGGAGATCGTGGCACTCCATGGAGCACCTCCTCATGCAGGATTTCCCGACCCCAGCATGCGCGAAACGGCGCGTGCAGCCTCACTGCCAGGGCGCAGTCGCCGCGCAGGCGCGGGGCGCCGTGATGGATCCGGCGCGCCGCGGGCACGCCCGCCCGCGTCGGCCGCAGAGGGCGCGGGGGCGCCGGAGCGCGCGAGGATGGCTAGCGGAGCGCCAGGATCAGGCTCCGCAGCTCGTCGCTCGTCGGCATTCGGGGCGTGTTGGCGATGACGACGTCGGCCATGGCGTCGTCGGCGAGGGTTCCCACGAGGTCGGCCGTCACGCCGAGCTCGCCCAGGCGCGCGGCCAGCCCCACGGCAGCGATGAGGCCGCTCACCCGGTCGACCGCCGCCGCGGCGTTGGCCCGATCCGGATCGCCGGGCGAGCCCACGTCGAGGGCAGCGGCGGCGCGGGCGAGACGCGCTTCGACCGTCGCCCCGTTGAACGCCATGACGGCCGGCAGGAGGGCGCCCAGGGCCGCCCCGTGCGGCACGTCCAGTCGCCCTCCCAGCGGATGGGCGATCGCGTGGGCCAGGCCCAGGCCCGTCATTCCCTGGGCGATGCCGGCGACGTGGGCCGCCAGGAGCAGCTGCGCGCGGGCCTCGAGGTTCGAGCCGTCCGCGACGGCCCGCTCGAGCCAGGCCCCGATCGACCGGATCGACTCCAGGGCCAGGCCGATCGAGAGCGGGTTGGCGTGCCTTGCCATCAGGCCTTCGAGGGCATGCGAGAGGGCGTCGATCCCGGTGGCCGCCGTGGCCCGCGGGGGAAGGCCCACGGTGAGCTCCGGGTCGAGGATCGCGAGGCGGGGCCGGCAGCTGGCGTTGCCGACGTAGAACTTGCGGTGCTCGGTCTCGTTCGTGATGACGCCGAACAAGTTCGTCTCCGAGCCGGTGCCGGCCGTGGTCGGGATGGCCACGATCGGCAGGCCCGGCCGAAGGGCCTCGTTGCGGTAGTCGAGGTCGCTCACGGGCAGTCCCGGATTGGCCGCCGCCAGGGCGATCGCCTTTGCCGCGTCCAGGGCGGAGCCGCCGCCGAGGGCCACGATGGCCACCGCGCCGCCGCCGGGCATCGCCGCCAGCGCCGCAGCACCCGCGGTCACGTTGGCGATCGTCGGGTTGGGCGAGACGCCGGCGAAGACGTCGACCGCCAGGCCGGCCGCCCGCAGCAGGTCCGCGACCCGGCCGGCGATGCCGGCTGCCACGAGCCCCGGATCGGTGACGACGAGGGCCCGCTCCGCTCCGATCGCCCGCACCTCGTCGCCGGCGCGGGCCACCGCGCCCGGCGCGAAGTGGAACCGACCTTCGAGCGTGATGTCGAGCGTGCGCTCCGCGAGGCTCACGACCCGGCGCCCCGGCCGGCGACGCCGACACCCTCCGAACCCGGCAGCCGAAGGTAGGTGCCGGTGGCGTCCTCGACGAGCTTCACCGCCAGCATCTCTCCTCCCCGGTCGCCGTAGACGGCCCGCGCCCGGCGGTGGAGCTGCTCGACCAGCGCGCTCACCTCCATCGGTGTCCCCGTCTCGCGGCCCAGGTCGATGGCGAGGCCCAGGTCCTTGGTCACCAGGTCGAGCGTGAACCCTTCGTCGTAGTCCCCGGCCGCGAAGAGGCCGTCGAGGTCGTGTTCGATCACGTTGGAGCTGGCCGGGCTGGCGGCCAGCGCCCGCCGCAGCACCGGCAGGCTGACCCCGGCGCGCACGCCCATCACGAGCACCTCGGCGGCGGCCGCCGCGTGGATGAACCACAGCAGGTTCAGGCACAGCTTGACCGCGTAGCCCGCGCCCTTCGGCCCGACGTGGAAGATCCGATCGGGATCGCCCATGGCGCGCAGGAGGGGAAGCGCCCGCTCGAACGTCCCGGCGTCGCCGCCGGCGAAGACCTGGAGCGCGCCCGCCTCGGCGCCCTTCGTCATGCCGGACACCGGCGCGTCCAGGCAGGCCACGCCGCGCGCCACCCCCTCTTCGGCGGCGCGCCGCCCGACCGGCGGCGTCGACGTGCTCATGTCGATCCAGATCGAGCCCTCGCCCAGGCCGTCGAACCCGCCGTCCGACCCGAACATGACCGCCTCGACCTGGGGCGGACCGGGCAGCATCGTGACCACGACGTCCGCCTGCTCGGCGACCGCCCGCGGCGAGCCGGCCCACCGCGCTCCCAGCCCCTCCAGGGCCGCCGCCGCGTCCCGCCGGGCGTCGTGCACGAGGAGCGGGAACCCGGCCGCAACCACGTTGCGGGCCATCGGCCCGCCCATCCTGCCGAGCCCGATGAAGCCGACGATCGGCTGCTCGCCGCCCAGGCGCCACGCCATCGCTGAATTCCTCCGTCACTCGCCCAGGTCGATCCAGGTGGTCTTGAGCTGCGTGTACCCGTCGATGGCGTGGAGCGACTTGTCGCGGCCGAAGCCCGACTGCTTGTAGCCGCCGAACGGCACGGTGTGGTCGGCGCTGTCGAAGGTGTTGACCCACACCGTCCCGGCGCGCAGCCGGCGCGCGAAGCGGTGGGCCTTCTTGACGTCGCGCGTCCACACGGCCGCGGCCAGGCCGTACGGCGAGTCATTGGCGACCCGCAGCGCCTCGTCGTCGTCGGCCACCTCGATGACGCTCAGCACCGGCCCGAAGATCTCCTCGCGAGCGACGCGCATGGCGTTGTCGACGCCACCGAGGATCGTCGGCGGGACGTAGAAGCCACCGGTCTCCTCGCGCACGCGGCTCCCACCGAGCTCGACCCGGGCCCCTTCCCGCTCGGCCAGGTCCACGTAGTCGAGGACGCGGCGCATCTGCCGCTCGTCGACCATCGCGCCAAGCCGGGTGTGCGGATCCAGCGGGTCGCCCGGCGCGAGGTGCCGGCCCAGGGCGGCCACGCCCGCCACCAGCTCCTCGCGAACCCCGCGTGCGACCACCAGCCGGGAGCCCGCGTTGCAGGTCTGGCCGCTGTTGTAGAAGATGCCCCACCCGATCGCGGACGCGGCCGCGCCGACGTCGGCGACGTCGGCCAGGACGACCTGGGGGCTCTTGCCGCCGAGCTCGAGGGTGATCGCCTTGACGTCCGTCTCGCCGATGTCGCGGAGCAGCGACTTGCCCACCTCGGTGGAGCCCGTGAACGAGACCTTATCGACGCCCGGATGGCGCACGAGCGCGCGGCCGAGGACCGCGCCGGGGCCGGGCAGGACGTTGAGGACACCGGCCGGAAGGCCGGCCTCGAGGGCCAGTTCGCCGAGCCGGATCGCCGACAACGGCGACTGGCTGGCGGGCTTGAGGATCACGGTGTTGCCGGCCGCCAGCGCTGCGCCGATCTTCCAGGCCGTGATGATCAGCGGGTAGTTCCATGGCACGATCGCGACGCAGACGCCGATCGGCTCGCGGGTGATCAGCGACAGGGCATCAGGCCCCGTCGGACCCACCTCGCCGTAGAGCTTGTCGATCGCCTCCGCGTACCACTGAAGCGTGATCGCCGGCTTCGGGGCGTCGACCCGGAGCGTGTCGCGGATCGGCTTGCCGACGTCGAGGGCCTCGACCAGGGCCAGGTACTCCAGGTCGCCGGCGACCAGCTCGGCGAAGCGCAGCAGGATGCGCTTGCGGTCGGCCGGGGCGAGGTCGCTCCAGCGGCCATCGTCGAAGGCGGTCCGGGCGGCGGCCACGGCCCGGTCGGCATCGTCCGCGTCGCACTCCGCGACGCCGGCGATCAGCGACCCATCGCGGGGCGTTCGATCCTCGTACGTCCGTCCGGCGAGCGCCGGGACCAGGCGCCCGTCGATGACCGCGTCCGTCCGCGGGCGCAGCGCGGCCGCCCGGGCCAGCCACTGGTCGCGTGAGTAGGCCCCCGGAACGCGGTCGAGGGGCGCCGGCTCCGTGAACAGGTCGGTCGAGGTCATGCGGCGAACCTCCGCAGCGCGCGTTCGTCGAGGTGGGCGCCGAGGCCCGGCGTGATCGGGACGCGCAGGATGCCGTCGGGACCCGGCCGGACCGGGTCCGCGAGCATGAAGTCCCGTCGCTCGGCCGTCCAGCCCGGCGGGTCGTACGGGTATTCGAGGAACGGCCCGCCGCCGACGCCGGCGACCACGTGCAGGTTGGCGAGCAGGCCGATCCCGTTCGTCCAGGTGTGGGGCGTGAACCAGCGGTTGCGGGCCAGCGCAAGCTCCGCGACGGTGCGGGCGCGCAGCATGCCCACGGCCAGGACCGCGTCCGGCTGGTAGACGTCGAGGGCGTCCGCGTCGAGCATGGCCAGCAGGGCGGGCATGGTCCGCGTCATCTCCGCCCCGGCGATCCGGACGCCCGTGGCGGCACGCAACCCGGCGAGGCCGCGGTGGTCGTGGTCGGGCAGCGGCTCCTCCACCCACAGCACGCCGAGCTCGCCGAGCTCCGCCACCGCGGCCCGGGCGGCGACCGGATCGAGGGCGCGCGCCACGTCGCCCATCATCCGCCAGCCCTGGTTGAGGTCGACCATGAGCTCCATGGTGGAGCCCACGGCCTCGCGGGTCGCGCGCACGGCGGCCAGGCCCTGCGCCGGATTCCGCGGGTCCACCCGGATCTTGAGCGCCCGGAAGCCCTCCTCGCGCAGGCGAAGGGCCGCCTCGGCGCGCGCCTCCGGCGCCTTCAGCTCGCCACTCGAGGCGTAGACGGGGATGCCGTCGGCAGCGCCGCCGAACAGCGTGGCGACCGGGAGCCCCGCCACCTGGCCCACGATGTCCCAGAGCGCAGCCTCCATCGGCCAGTACCTGCCGGCGTGGAAGTCGAGCGTCTCGAGGACCCGAACGTGCCGGGCGACCGCGAGCGGATCCTGGCCGATGAAGAGGTGCTCGTACGCCTCGAAGCCGTCCATCGTGTCGCCCGACCCGATGCCGGTGACGCCCTCGTCCGTCTCCACGCGCACGATCGTGGCGGCGAAGGAACGTCGCGGGACGGGATCCCAGGCCGCCGCGAACGGCGGGTCGAGCGGCTCGACGAGCCGGTGCAGGCGGATGCCCGTGATCTTCACCGGGCCCCCTGCCGGAAGAACGGGTTGGCGGGTGCGCCTGCCGCCGCGGCCACGTCCGCGGCCGACGGCTCGTCCGCGATCGCGGCCCGGATCGCGCCGTAGGTCGCGGCCCGGTTGTTCTCGTAGACCAGCTCCTCGTCGGCGGCGCCCGGCGCGATCCAGACCGCGGCGATGAGCAGGAGGTCCGGTGCGTCGGCCGGCGGGATGAGTCCCTCCGCGAGCGCGCGGGCGACGCCGGCGGCCACGCCCGCCTGCCCGGCGCCCCAGGTCAGGGTCCCGTGCCGCTCGCCTTCGATGGCCGCCTTGTTCACGAACAGGGTGAATGGCCGCACCGGCAGGCCCGGCCGGAGGACCGTCACGAACGGGACGTGGCCTGCGCGCGGGGCGGCGAGCGCACCGACCCACGCCGCCTCCACCGCGCTTCCGCGGCGGCCGAGGACGACGTTCAGGTGGGCGGCCTCGGCGCCGTCGCCAACGAACGATTCGCCGATGAGCGTCGGTGACGCGAACACCGTGGACACCTCCGGAGGCTGCGTTCGAAGCCGCCGGCATGGCTGGTCCGCAGGACCGACCATGCGGCCGAACAGGACGCTCGCTACAGGTCTGGTATGGACATAGTGCAATAGCAGTTGCTATCTTTGCAACATGAGAAGCGCGGCGACGCAACCCGGTGCCGTCGATCCGGCAACGGCAGCAGTCCCGGTGGTCGACTCGGCGGGCGGGCCGCTCGTGCGGGACTTCGCCCTCCTGGAGCGGATCGCGGATGCCGAGGCGATCGGCGAGCCGGGGATCGGGGTGTCCGCGCTGGCAGACCTCACGGGGCGCGACAAGAGCCAGGTTTCGCGCGCGCTCGCCCGCCTGGCCGCAGCACGCCTGGTGGAGCGCCACGGGGCCAGCCGGCGCTACCGCCTTGGACCCAGGGTCTTCGCGCTCGCCGCCCGCGCCTCCGATGGCCGCGTCCTCATCGCCGCCGCCGAGCCGATGCGCGATCTCTCGCGAGCGCTCGGCGAGACCGTGCACCTGGTGGCCCTCGCCGGGCCGGAGATCGTCACGCTGCGGACCGAGTCGCCGCACGACTACCGCGCCGCCGGCTGGATCGGACGGCGTGTCCCGGCCCTCCACACGTCAGCCGGCCGGGCGCTGCTCGTGGACGCGACGCCGGCCGAGATCGAGCGCCGGTTCGCCAGCGCCTCGTTCGCGTCCGCGGGACCGCGCGCCCGCATTCGCGACGTTGCCGACCTGGTCGAGGCGGTCGCCCAGGCCCGCGCGCGCGGCTATGCGGCCGTCGACGAGGAGTTCGAACCGGGCGTTGCCGGCGTCTCGGCCCCGATCCGCGACTTCCGCGGCGCGGTGGTCGCCGCGTTCAACGTGAGCGCGCCGGCCGACCGGCTGCGGCCCCGGCTCGACGAAGCGGGCGAACGGACGAAGGCCGCCGCCGACGACGTCAGCCGGCAGCTAGGATGGGCGGCGCCGGCCGGCGCGGGATTCGGAGGGGCCGGCCCCAGCTGAGGTTTGCCAGCGGCAGCGACATCGGCGATGGTTACTCGCCCACGAGGGGAGACGGTACCGCCACATGCACGCATCGGCTACCCACGCAGCGACGGTCGAGTACGACCACGTCACGAAGCACTACGACGCGGCGGCCGTCCGGAAGGGCGCCGGCGCCGTCAACGATCTCTCGCTGGCCGTCCCGGCCGGCAAGATCTGCGTGTTCGTCGGTCCGTCCGGCTGCGGCAAGACGACGTCGCTCAAGATGGTCAACCGCCTCATCGAGCCGACCAGCGGGCGGATCCTCCTGGACGGCGTGGACGCGGCCAGCCGCGACCTGACCGACCTTCGCCGCGGGATCGGCTACGTCATCCAGCAGGTGGGCCTGTTCCCCCACCAGACGATCGAGGAGAACTGCGGCACCGTCCCGCGCCTGCTGGGGTGGCCGGCGGCGCGCCGGAAGGCCCGCGCGGAGGAGCTCCTCGCCCTGGTCGGCCTCGACCCGGCGAAGTACTCCGGACGCTTTCCGGCCCAGCTCTCCGGCGGCGAGCGCCAGCGGGTCGGCGTCGCCCGGGCCCTCGCCGCGGACCCGCCGATCATGCTCATGGACGAGCCGTTCGGCGCGGTCGACCCGATCGTCCGGGAGCGCCTCCAGAACGAGTTCCTGCGCCTCCAGGAGACGCTGGCCAAGACGATCCTGTTCGTCACCCACGACATCGACGAGGCGATCAAGATGGGCGACCTCGTCGCGGTCATGCAGGCCGGCGGGGTCGTCGCCCAGTTCGCCGCGCCGTCCGAGATCCTGGCCCGCCCGGCCTCCGATTTCGTGGCCCGCTTCGTCGGCGCCGACCGCGGCCTCAAGCGCCTCTCGCTCTTCCGGATCGCGGACGTGCCCCTGGAACCGCCGGTCACGGCCCGCCTCGGCGACGACCTCGACGAGGTGCGCCGCCGGGTCGCCTCCGATCCGCTCCACTCGGCCCTCCTCCTGGACGAGGCCCGGCGCCCGCTGGGCTGGCTGGTCGGGTCGAACCTGGCCGGGAGCGGGCAGGTGACGGCGGCGAGCGCATCGCCGGCCACCCCGCTCCTCAACCGCCGGACCACCCTCAAGGACGCCCTCTCGCAGATGCTCGACAACGCCGTCCGGGCCGGGGTGGTCGTCGATCGCACCGGGGCGCAGCTGGGGCTCGTCACGGTGGAGGGGCTCATGACCTGGATCCGCACCTCGTCGTCGGTCACGCCGCACCGGGTGGCGGAGGACGAGACGGAGCCCGTCGGCGCGGGGAGCGCCGAGACGTGAACGGGCAGCCGCTGCTGGACCTCCCGTGGATCGCGGGACACGTGGGCCTGATCTGGCAGCGCTTCCTCCAGCACCTCGAGCTGACGATCGTGCCGGTGGCACTGGGATTCGCGATCTCGCTCATCGTCGGGATCGCGGTGCTCCGCCACGCGCGGTCCTACGCGGCCGTGATCGGGGTGGCCGGCATCCTGTACACGATCCCGAGCATCGCGGCGTACGTCCTGTTCGGGCGGATCCTGGGCCTGACCCTCCTCTCGGCCATCATCCCGCTGACCACGTACACGCTGCTGATCCTGATCCGATCGATCGTGGCGGGGTTCGAGGGCGTCTCGCCGGAGGTGCTGGAGGCGGCCGAGGGGATGGGCCTCACGTCGCGGCAGCGCCTGGTGCGCGTCGAGTTCCCGCTCGCCGTCCCGCTCATGATCTCCGGCGTGCGGCTGGCCACGGTCACCACGATCGGCCTGGCCACCGTCGCCTCGTTGCTGGGCGACACGTTCGGCGGCTTCGGGCAGTTCCTGACCGAGGGGCAGCAGAAGTTCTTCTCCACCGAGATCTACCTGGGCGCCTTCCTGACGGTGGTCTTCGCGGTGGTGGCGGACATCCTCCTGGTCCAGCTGGAGCGGCGCCTCACCCCGTGGGCCCGGGCCCGGGGGACGGCCTGATGCCCGACGTCATCGGCTGGCTCACCGATCCGGCCCACTGGAGCGGGGCCGACGGCATCCCCACCCGCCTCCTGGAACATCTCCAGATCTCAGGGGCGTCCGTGCTGGTGGCACTCGTGATCGGCTTCCCGATCGGCCTCTGGATCGGCCACACGGGCCGCGGTGCCACGGCCGCCATCAACATCGCCAACGTCGGCCGGGCGATCCCCTCCTATGCGCTCATGGGAATCATCCTGCCCATCTCGCTGGCGGTGAACAACGATCTCGGGCTGTGGCTCATCCCGACGTTCCTGGCCATGACCGCCCTGGCGATCCCGCCGATCCTGGTCAACACGTATGCCGGCCTCCGGGAGGTCGATCGTGAGCTCATCGAGGCCGCCCGCGGGATGGGCCTCACCGAGCGCCAGATCCTGGCCCGCGTGGAGCTTCCCCTGGCCGTCCCGGTCGTCGTGGGAGGGATCCGGACCTCGACGCTCCAGGTGATCGCAACGGCCACGATCGGGGCGTGGTTCGGCGGGCCGGCGCTCGGCCACTACATCTACTTCGGGCTCCTGAACCAGGACTACGCGGAGATGGCGTCCGGCGCCGTCCTCGTGGCCGCCCTGGCGATCGGCGCAGACCTCGTCCTCGGCGGCGTCCAGCGGATCCTGACGCCGAGGTCCCTGCGCGGAACCGCGCGAAGGCCCGAGCCGCCCGAGGTTCCGGGCGAGCCACCTCCCGCGGGGGCGGGCCGGCTAGTGCAATTGGCGGAGTGAGGGCAAACTACACGAGCCGCGGCCTGGCATTCCCAGGGCCGCGGAGTAGGAGGAGGTATCGATGCGGAACCACCGCATGCTCGTCGCCGTCGCGGCCCTGGCGGTCGTCGTCGGCGCCTGCTCCAGTGGGAGCACCCCCAGTCCATCGGTGGCCCCGTCGACGGCGCCATCGACCGCACCTTCGGTCGCCGCGTCGACCGCCCCGTCGCCGTCGGCCGCGGGCTCGCCTGCTGCCTCGGCATCCGGGGCAGCCAGCGCATGCTCGGTCGCGAATGCCACGCCGGTGCCCATCCCGTCAGGGGCGGCCACGGGAGCGGCCAAGCCGACCGTCCGGATCGGCTCTGACAACTTCTACGAGTCGAAGCTGATGGCCGAGATCTACGCCCAGGTCCTGGAGCATGCCGGCTACACCGTGGACCGGCACTTCGGGCTGGGCTCCCGCCAGGCGCGCGAGCCGCTCCTGGAAGCCGGCCAGGTCGACATGGTCCCGGAGTACGTCGGGTCCGGCCTCGGCTACTACGACAAGAACTGCGCGACCGGCGACGGCCAGACCAACCATGACCGCCTGGCCGCGATCCTCGCCACGAAGGGCGGCGGGATCTCCGTCTTCGGGATGACCCCGGCCCAGGACTCCAACGCCTTCGTCGTCCGCAAGGACACGGCCACCTCGATGAACCTCACCAAGATGAGCGACCTGGCGGCCGTCCAGGACCAGATCAAGTGGGGCCTGCCGCCCGACTGCGACGCCAACCCGCTCTGCTCGGGCGCGCTCAAGACGTACGGCATCACCTACCCGCCGAAGCAGCGCGTCGCCCTCGCCGCCTGCGACGCCCCGATCGCCCAGGCCCTCCAGGCCAAGACGATCGACCTCGCCGAGCTCTGCTCCACGCAGCCCGCGATCGCCCAGTTCGGCTTCGTCCAGCTCGTCGACGACAAGAAGACGCAGCCGGCCGAGAACATCGCCCCGATCGTCCGCAACGACTTCCTGGCCAAGGTGCCCGACGTGGCGGCCTTCCAGGCGCTGCTCGACGCCGCCTCGGCCAAGATGGACACGGCCACGCTGACCCAGCTCGGAGTTCGCGTCGGCGTGAACAACGAGGACATCGCGGCGGTCGCCAAGGACTGGCTGACCCAGAACGGCCTCCTGCCGTAAGGGCAGGCTGAGCGTCAGATCCAGGGCCCGCCGGTCACCGGCGGGCCCTCATCGTTTCGCCGTGCGTTCGTGCCACACGCCACGTCGCCCGAGTGGGGCACTCGGCCGGTTCGCGTGCAGATCGGGCGCCAGGTGCCCACGCCGCGCCTCCGCCAGGCGCCGCCGTCAGGCGCCCCGTCAGGCGCCTCGCGCACCGGCCCCGTCAGGCCCGCCCGTCAGGCGCCGCCCGTCAGGCCCCTCCCGCGCCGGCCCCATCCTCCGCGGCCTGCGCCGCGGTGGCGGCGGCGCCGGGCCTTCTCCAGCCAAATCGAATGAGGGCGACGCCACCCAGGATCGACGTGATGAGCACGCTGGACGCGTGCGCCAGGAGCGTGAGGGCGAAGGCCGGCTCGGCGGCCACGCCGAAGGCGGCCGCGATCTGGACGCCGGCCAGCTCGAACGTGCCCACGTAGCCTGGCCCGGCCGGGATCGCGGTGGAGAGCGCGACGCCCGCCGCCAGCAGCCCGGCCTGTCCCCACGACAGCTCCACGCCGACCGCCTGGGCCGCCGCCGCGAAGCTCACGATCGTCGCGACCCAGGCCGCGAGGCTCCAGGCGATCGCCGTCGCGAGCGTGCGCGGTCGCCCGGCGACCGCCATCCCGCCGCGCAGCCGCCCGGCGAGACGGACGACGGCCGGCCATCGCTCCACGGCGGCCAGCAGGCGGTCGGCGAACGGCAGCCGATGGGCGACGAGGGCAAAGGCAAGGGCCAGCACGAGCAGGGCGGTCAGCGCGAGCCCGATCAGGATCGCATTGGCGACGACGCCGCGGACGCCGAGGACGACGATCGCCGCAGACGCCACTCCCACCAGCACGGCCGTGTCGACGACCCGCTCCACGACGATCGTGCCGAGGGCCGTGGCCCGGCTGATCCCCTCCCGGTCGCCGAGGTAATGGCTCCGCACCAGCTCGCCGAGACGGGCCGGGAGCAGGTTGTTCGCGACGTAGCCGACGAGCAGGTAGCCCATCGTGGGCAGGAACCGGACGCGCTGGATCGGGGCGAGCAGGCCCTGCCAGCGGATCGTGCGGCAGACGAGGTCAAGGCAGGTGCAGGCGAGCATGGCGCCGACGAACACCAGGTTCGCGCTCCCCAGGACCTGCGCGACCCCGGCCAGGTCCACCCTCGAGATGACGAAGGCCAGGGCCGCGACCGAGATCAGGATCCCGAGGCCGCCCCGGAGCACCGTCCGCATCACCGCATCCCCCGGGCGATCGCGCGGCCGTTCGTATCGGCTTCGCGGCCCGTCACGCGATCCGCTCGCGGGACCGCGGCCGCAGCTTCCGCGAGATGCGCAGGCCTCGCCGGTGGAGGACGAACCGGGCCAGGACGCCGAGCGTGGCCAGCCCGTAGCGGACGCTGCGCCGGAATCCGACGGAGCTCGCCTCGCGGAAGTAGCGCGTCGCTACGGCGATCTCGCCGACCTCCAGGCCACCCGCGGCCACGACCTGGGCGATCAGCTCCTGGTCGAAGACGAAGTCGTCCGAGTTGAGCTTGTACGGGATCGTCTCGAGGAGGCGCCGCGAGTAGGCCCGCAGGCCGGTGTGGTACTCGGAGAGGTGGAGCCCGAACGCCCGGTTCTCGAGGCCCGTGAGGAACCGGTTGCTGACCCACTTCCAGCGCGGCATGCCGCCGGCGATGGGATCGCCAAGGAACCGGCTCCCGAGCATCAGGTCGCGCTCGCCCGCAAGGATCGGCTCGATGAGAGCGGGGATGCGGGTGGCGTCGTACTGGTAGTCCGGGTGGAGCATGACGACGACGTCGGCGCCCTCGGCGAGGGCCGTGTCGTAGCACGTCTTCTGGTTGCCGCCGTAGCCGCAATTCTGCTGGTGGACGACCGTCTGGATCCCCAGCAGCCCGGCGATCGCGACGGTGTCGTCGGCCGACACGTCGTCGACGAGGATCACGTGGTCAACAACGTCGTGGGGGATGTCGCGATAGGTCCGGAGCAGCGTCCGGGCCGCGTTGTAGGCGGGCATCACGACGATGACGCGGGGCTGGGCGGGCCGGTCCGGTCGGGTCATCGCCCCGTAGGGTACCGGCTCGTCGGCGACGCCGTCGCCTCGGTCTCCCGGTCGCGGGGCCACCATCAACCTCAACGGATCCCGGCTGCCGGCGACGGGTCGGGACGGGGGCCCGCCGGCAGGATGAGTCCCGCGGCCCGGCCCTGGTGCGAACCTGCCCGCCTGGCCCTCGGGCGCGACCGTGTCCGAATTTCGGGGACAATGGCCACGACCGAAGTGGAGGGCCACGCCATGTTCGAGCGCCTGTTCGGCCGGCCGGGCGCCGGCGCCGACCCCGCGGCTGCGTCGCGCCTCCCGCCGGGCCAGTACCTCACCCAGAAGTTCCCACTGCTCCACTACGGGACGGTGCCCCGGACGGACCTCTCGACGTGGGATCTCCGGCTGTTCGGGCTGGTCGGAGCCCCGGTCACTCTGTCCTGGGAACAGTTCAGGGCCCTGCCCCGCACGAAGGTGACGGTCGACATCCACTGCGTGACCCGGTGGTCGAAGCTCGACACCACCTGGGAAGGCGTGCCGATCCGGGCGATCCTGGACCTGGCCGGGCTGCCCCCGACAGCGACGCACGTGATCGCCCACTGCGAGCAGGGGTACACGACGAACCTGCCTCTCTCCGTGCTCGACGACGACGACGACGTCCTCCTGGCCGACACGTACGACGGGGCGCCGCTCGAGCCCGATCACGGCGGGCCGCTGCGCCTCCTGGTCCCGAAGCGGTACTTCTGGAAGAGCGCAAAGTGGCTTCGGGGCCTCGAGTTCCTGGACCATGACCAGCCCGGCTTCTGGGAGCGCTACGGCTACCACAACGAGGCCGACCCCTGGCTGGAGCAGCGCGTCGACGCGGGCTGACGCAACCCGGCCGTGCCCGGCCCTCAGGCAGCGGCTCCTTGGCCGTCAACGATGCCGGGCCAGACAGCACGCAGCAACTTGATCAAGCTCCTATCTTGTCAAGCCGCGGGTTCGATGCTCTGGAGGGGGCGGACGAGGAGTCGGAAGACGACCCGGGCGAGGTGGCGCTTGAGCGCCCGAACCGCCTCCCGCCAGGTCTTGCCCTCGCTGCGTTTGCGGGCGATGTATGCCTGGGCCGGGGGGTGATGCCGGGCCTGGGCGAGGGCGATCGTGTGGAGGGCCCTGTTCAGCTGGCGGTTGCCTCCCCGATTGAGGCGCATCCGCTGGGTTTGGCCGGAGCTTGCCGGGATCGGGGCCACGCCCGCGAGCATCGCGAACGCATCGGCCGAGCGAAATCGTCCGACGTCACCGGTCTCGCCGATGAGCTTCGCGGTGACCAAGACGCCGGCGCCAGGTAGAGCGCGGAGCGGGTGCTCCCGGAGGAGGCCAGCCAGCTGAACCTCGAGCTGCTTCGCCTCAGCCATGAGGCGCCCGAGCCGAGCGAGGCGCTCGCGGGCGAGTTCCGCCTGGACGCCCCGCAGGGGCTGCATGAGCCGTCCGACCGTTCGACGGTGGCGCTCGGCCACGAGGTTCGCGGTCTGCACGCCATACCCTGGGACGAGGACGACGAGATCGGCATGGAGCCGGTTGCGAACCCGCGTCGCCTCGGCCACGAGATCCTCACGGGCTTCGACAAGAAGCTGGATGTCGCGGCTCGCGTCGGCCAGGCGGACTGGCGGCAGATCAGCCTCGCGAGCCGTCACCCGGGCGATCGCGAGAGCATCGCCGGGATCGCTCTTGCCGGCCCGTCGGGTCCGTCGTCGCTCGCGGTGGCTGAGTTGAGGTGGCACCTCGCGCACCTCGCGACCGGCCGCGACGAGGAACCGAGCAGCCGCCGCGCCATAGCCAGCCGAACCCTCGAGCCCGATCCGGACGTCCGGCCCGATCCCGTCGAGCCAGGCCGCCAACGCCTGGTGCCCGGCTGGGTCGTTCGCGAACGTTCGCTCGCCGAGCGGCTGGCCGAGTCCGTCGACGGCACAGGCCGCGAGCGTCGCTTTGTGCGTATCGATGCCGATCGCGCTCACTGTCGCGTCCTCACTGCGGGGTACGATGGGCGCGGGTCAGGCAGGCAGCTGTGCGTTGAGTCAAAGCCACGCTCCTATGAGGCCATGCCTGACCCGCTCGTCCCGGAGGGCGGGGGCACTTGAACAGCCTGCCAGCGCAGAAGCGCGGCCCAATTCCCGGAGCCACCCGCCTTCGTCGACGAGACCTTCGCAGCCCGGCGAAGACGATGCTCACGCTACGCACAGATTCCCGTGGGTCGTCGGTTATCCAGATACCGTGCCTCGCCGCGCGCACGCCGGTTGCCTTTCCGTCCCTCCGTGAGCGCGCGCCGGGACCTTGGCAGGACCACGAACCCCGCGCGCGGCTTCCTCAGTTGGATAAGCGTCAAGGGGCGGGAATTCGGCAGGATTGGAGGGTGGCACCGGCCCACCACGCCCCAGGCCCCCGGCCCGCCACTGCCCAGGCCCCCGGCCCACCGCCCGGGCCCCCGCCCCGCCACTGCCCCAGGCCCCCCCACGCCCCAGGCCCCCGCCACGCCCAGGCCCGGGCCCCCGGCCCACCACTGCCCCAGGCCCCCGGCCCACCACTGCCCCCCGGATCCGCCGCTCCGTCCGCTCGGCGAACGCCTGGAGGTTGCGCTCCATCTCGGCGCGCGACGGGAAATGGGACGTCCCGTCCATGAGCGGCGGCATGAGCGCCGCGTGGGCCGGCTCGTCGCCGAGGAGGCTGTTCCAGTCGTAGCGTTCGCAGGCGCGGGTGCCCGGCTCGACCGGGGCATGCGGCTTGGTCCAGCTCAGCAACCGCTGGAAGAACGGGAAGCGCCGGAACATGCCGCCGGCGACTGGATCCTCGGAGATCAGGGCGTGGCGGACGCCGAGGCGGTCGAGCGAATAGCTGACCCGGAGGGCGCCCGCGCCGCTCCCCGTGACCACGACCGGGCAGTCACCGGGCGGGCAGGGGCGCTCGTCGGGGGTCGTCGTCACCCGCGCCACCGGTTGGCGTTGTGAGTCCGGCGGGTCTGGTCGAGCAGGGTCCGATACGTCACGGCCGGATACCCCGCGCGCCGCGCCTTGGCAGGGACGAATCCCGGCCGGGCGACGAGGGGGTCGTCCGCCCGGTCAGGTTTCGCCGGGGTCGGGTCCCACCTCGGCGTCGCCTCCACCTTCGACAGTCGCGCCGGCCGCGGCCTCGGCGCTGGCGTCGGCCGCGGCCTCGTCGCTCGGCGCCTGGTTCGCCCCGCGCCGCTGCCCCTCGCCGGCGGCGCGTTCCGCTTCGTCGGCGGCGCGTTCCGCTTCGGAGCCCGCTGGCGCTCCGGCGCCGGGAGCCCGATCGCGGATCCCGACCGCGTTCAGCGTAGCGCCAGCCAGCAGGAGGCCGGCCGCGATCAGCATCGCCAGGTGGAACGAGTCGGTGGAGGCAGCATGGGCCGCCGCGGCGAGTGCCGGACTTGCCCCGGCCAGCGGCTCGTTGAGCGGTGCCACCAGCCGCCGGATCTCCGTCGACGACACGTCGGTCCCGGGCAGGCGGTCGGCGATCCCTCCGTAGAAGGCCGCCGTGATCGCCACGAAGATGAGCGCCCCGGCGAGCTGCGGGCCGACGCGCGAGATGGCGTTGTTGATCGCCGAACCGAGGCCGGCCCGGCTGGCCGGGATCGACGTCATGAGGGCGGTGGTCAGGGGCGCCACCATGAGGGCAATGCCGATCCCGAACAGGATCGAGGCCGGCAGGAAGTCCACGAGGTACCCCGCGCTTGGCAACCACGTCGCCGGAGCGCCGGGGTCGAGGCTCCACGGCTGGCTCGTCGCCGGGACGCGCGCCAGCCAGAGCAGGCTCGTCGCCATGAGGATCGGACCCGCCACCATGAACCGGCGTGGTCCCAGGCGGCCGCTCAGCGCCCCGATGCGCGACGAGAAGAGGGCCAGGATCAGGCTCCCGGGCACGCCCATGAAGCCGGCGGCCGCGGCCGTGTAGCCGAGCGTCCCCTGGCTGAAGATCGACTGGGTGTAGAACGTCACGTAGAGCGCGCCGTAGATCAGGAATGTCGTCGCGTTGGTGACGGCGAAGTTCCGCGAGCGGAACAGGCCCAGAGGGACGAGCGGATCGCGGCCCCTCGCCATCATCACGACGAACACGACGGCCGCAATCGCGCCGACGACGATCGCGGCCGGCCCGACCGCGTCGGCCCACTGGTGCTGCTGGCCGTAGATCGCCCCGAACGAGAGACCGCCGACGGCGAGGGCAACGACGCCAGCGCCGCCCCAGTCCAGGCTGCGCGCGGCACCCGGATTGCGCGTCTCGGGGACGAACCGGATCGTCGCCCAGAGCGCCACCACGATGAGGGGGACGTTGATCAGGAAGACCGCGCGCCAGGAGACTGTCTGGACGAGCACGCCCCCGATCAGCGGCCCGAGGATCGTGGTCGCGGCGGATGCGCCGGCCCACAGTCCGAAGGCCCGCCCGAGGTCCTCGCCCTCGAACTCGGCTGTCAGGATCGCCAGCGAGCCCGGGACGAGGAGCGCGCCGGCCGCTCCCTGCAGGACCCGCACCAGGATGAGCGCTTCCAGCGACGGGGCGAGGCCGCACAGGATCGAGGTCGCGCCGAAGCCGACCAGCCCGATCAGGAACATCCGCCTGCGCCCTCGCAGGTCCGCCAGGGCACCGGCCAGGATGAGGAGCGCCGACAGGGTCAGGAGGTAGCCGTTGTAGACGTACGACTGGCCTTCCAGCACGCCGAGCAGGCTGCTGGGCAGCTCCTGCCCGATCCGCTGGAGGGCGACGTTCACCACCGTCGAATCGAGGAACACGATCGCCGAGCCCAGGATGACGGCGAGCAGGACGCCCCGGCGTGCGCCCGTGGCAGACCTCGTGGACAAGGGGCGGCGGCTCAGTGGCGGTGATCGGTCGACACGGCGCGGAGCCTGCCGGCGACGCCACGGAGGAGGGCGGCGGCGATCCCCGGCTCCTCCTGCAGCAGGCGGTCGAGGTCCCACGACGCGAGTGCCAGGCAGAGCGTCGGCTCGTCGGCCACCACCGTGGCGATCCGCGGCTCACGGTCGAGCACGGACAGCTCCCCGAAGAAGTCCCCCGGCCCGAGCCGGGCCGTCTCGGCGCCGCCGCGCAGACGCGCACGGCCCCGCTGACGATCAGGAAGAGGCCGGTGCCGATCTCGCCCTGGCGGACCATCGGCTGGCCGGGCTCGAACGTGACGTCGACGGTCCGCCCGGCGATGGCGGCGCGCTCGCGGGCGTTGAGCGCCGCGAACAGCGGGACATGGGACAGCAGTTCCGCGCGAACGTCGGTCGTGAGCGCCAAAGGATCCTCCCTGCCCGGGGACGGGGCCGGTGCGCGCGTATGGTGGGACTCCGGGCCGGAACGCGTCAATGGCCGGCCCGCGCGCGTCAACGGGCGCGGCTGCGCCCGCGACCGCTCGGCCTCGAATGGTGGGGCAACGGCCGTCGGGCGATGCCCGGGGGTCGCGGCGCGCCATCGTGGCCGTCGTGGCGCCCGTGACGGCCCCGGCCTACCCCCCGCAGTACGGGCTTGGAGGCGCATCAGCCGCGGTTGCCTGCCTCACCGTCCCGTCCGAGCCGATCACGAGCCAGAGGACGACCTGGCCCGACGACGGCGCGGAGA
The DNA here is from genome assembly GCA_963821595.1 of uncultured Chloroflexia bacterium. Classification (GTDB taxonomy): domain Bacteria; phylum Chloroflexota; class Limnocylindria; order Limnocylindrales; family CSP1-4; genus CTSoil-043. Next base: position 86,725 of record CAWGEL010000023.1, read on the forward strand.
GCGTGAACGTTGCCGGCCCTGTGCCCGTCGTGATCGTGAGGCGCTGGTCGCCGGGCCCGAAGTCGAGCGCGAACAGCGAACAGCGGGCGATCGAGTTTCCCCCGGTGGCTCCGTACATCCCGGATGTCTGCCACTGGAACGTGGCATCCGCGCTGCTCAGGTTGGCAATCCTGAGGAGGCCGTTCCTCGGTGCCACGCCGGACCCGCATCCCGACAGGCCGAGGACGGCACCCGCGAGGAACAGCGTCCCGATCGCGCGGGCTGGACCATGCCGCATTCGCCGCTGCCCCCGTGGATGAACTCGAACGCCACGCTACTCCTGCTGGTCCCGGCGGACAAGCGCCGCGGCGGCGGCAGCCACTCCCTACTCGTAGCGCAGCGCTGCGATCGGATCGAGTCGGGCGGCCTGGCGGGCCGGCCAGACGCCGAAGACGATGCCGACGAGGGCGCTGAACGCGATCGCGATCCCCAGCGTGACCGGGCTCAGCGAGAAGCCCCAGCCGGCCAGCTCGCCGATGGCCCAGTCCGCGACGAGGCCGCCGGCGATGCCGATGGCGCCGCCCAGGACCGAGAGGACGAGGGCTTCGATGAGGAACTGCAGCAGGATATCGCGGCTCTTGGCACCGATCGCCTTGCGGATGCCGATCTCGCGGGTCCGCTCGCGGACCGACACCAGCATGATGTTCATGATCCCGATGCCGCCCACGACGAGCGAGATCGAGGCGATGCCGCCGAGCAGGACGGCGAGCAGTGTCGAGACCGAGGTCGCAGTGGACAGCAGCTGCGTCGCGCTCTGGACGGTGAAGTCGTCCGAGGCGTCGGCCGCGATGCCGTGGCGCTGCTCGAGCGTTGTCGTGACCAGCGCCTGGGTCGCGGTCAGCGAGGCCGTGCTGGCGACGCTGATGCCGATCGAGCGGACGGTCCCGCCCCCGCCGACGAAGTACTTCTGGGCCGCGGTCAACGGCACCAGGACCTGGTCGTCCGGGCTCTCGATACCGGTCCCGCCCTTCGCCTGGAGGATGCCGACGACCTGGAACGGGAGCCCGCCGATGGAGATCTCGGAGCCGATCGACGAGCTGTCAAGGCCCAGGTCGTCGGCCGTGGTCGCGCCGAGCACGGCCACGCGCAGCCCGTTCTCGACCATCGCGTCGGTCAGGAACGCGCCCGCCCAGACGCTGTACGTCCGGACGGTCGCGTACGCCGAGGTGGTGCCCAGGATGGTGGTGGTCGTGTTCTTCGTGCCCGCCTCGACGACGGCCGAGGTGCTGACCTGCGGCGCCACGGCCTCCACGCCGTCGACCGAGGCGAGGGCGACCGCGTCCTTGAGCGTCAGGGTGGTGGCCGATCCTGCGGCACCGCGCACGCCGCCCGAGAACGAGGCCCCCGCGTTGACGGTGAGCACGTTCGTGCCGAGGCCTTCGATGCGACTCGTGATGCCCTTCGTGGCGCCCTGCGCCACCGACACGAGGGCGACGACCGACCCGACGCCGATCACGATGCCGAGCATGGTCAGGGCGGCCCGCATCCGCGCCGAGCGAAGCCGGGCGAGGGCCAGGCCCGTGAGCTCGATGATGTTCATGCCGCCACCCTGCCGTCCCGCACGTGGACCTGGCGCGAGCCTTCGGCGGCGACCTCGGCGTCATGGGTGATGAGGACGACCGTGCGACCGGCCCGATGGAGCTCGTGGAGAAGCGTCATGACCTCGCGGCCGGTCGCCGAGTCGAGGTTGCCCGTCGGCTCGTCGGCGAGGATCAGGGCGGGCTCGGTCACGATCGCCCGCGCAATCGCGACGCGCTGCTGCTGGCCGCCGGACAGCTCCGAGGGCTCGTGGCGGATCCGGTCGCCGAGGCCCAGCCGTTCGAGCGCCTCGCTGGCGCGGCGCTCCCGCTCGCGCCGCCGGACGCCCTGGTACAGGAGCGGCGCGGCGACGTTGTCGAGGGCGCTCGTCCGGGGGATCAGGTTGTACGACTGGAACACGAAGCCGATCGTCCGGCTGCGAACCTCGGCCAGGCCGCTGTCGTCGATCTCGCTGACGGCGCGGCCGCCCAGGAAGTACGTCCCGGACGTCGGGCGGTCCAGGCAGCCCAGGATGTGCATGAGCGTCGACTTGCCCGAACCGGACGGCCCGAGGATCGCCACGAACTCACCGGGCTCGACCTGCAGGTCCACGTCGAGGAGGGCCGGCACCTGGACGTGGCCGAGGTCGTAGATGCGGCTCACGCCGACCAGGGCCGCGATGGGGGCGCTCACGGCTGGATCCCGGGGATGCCGCCCGGGCCGCCCTGCGTGAACTGGCCGAACTGCGAGCTCCGCGAGGAACCGTTGGACGACGAGCTGGTGCCGGTCTTGGCGGACAGCGTGCCGGTGACGACGTTCTGGCCCGCCGTCAGGCCGCTCCTGACCTCGACGGCGGAGTCCGTGACCAGGCCGACGTCCACGCTCACCTTCTGGGTCGAGCCATCGCTGGCGACCACGGTGACCGTGTACGCGCCGGACGTGCCGGACAGGGCCGTGGATGGGACCGTCAGCACGTCGTCGGCCTCGGCGGTCGTGACGGTGGCGTCGGCCGACATCCCGGCCAGGATCGCGGTCGTGGTTCCGGTGAGGCGGATCGTGACCGGGTAGGTCACCGTCGATCCCGATGACGAGGCGGTCGGCGAGACGAGGGAAACCGTGCCGGTGGCGCTGGTGCCGGTCGCACCGACGGTCACCGCGGCCGACTGGCCCACTTTCAGCGACGGCAGGTCGTCCTCGGAGAAGCTGGCCGTGACGACGAGCGAGGATGACTGCATCGTGATCGCCGTGCCGGACGCGGTCCGGCCGGCCTTCACGTCGACGGCGGTGATCGTCCCGTCGGCCGGGGCGACCAGGGAGGCGTGCTCGAGGACGTCCTGGGCGTCCGTGACCGCCTGCTGGGCGGTCGTCACGGCGGCCTTGTCCGAGGCGATCGTCGCCGAGTCGGCGGCGGCCACCTTCGTCGAGTAGGCGTGCTTGGCGGCGGTCAGGTTGAGCTTCGCCGACGCGACCTGGTTGGCGGCCTGGTTGTTCGACGCGCGCGCCCGAACCACCGCCGACGCGACGGACTCCGTGGCCTGGGTCACGGACGACGTGTCCTGGGCGATGACCGACGCCGGCGCGGCAGCGGCCTTGTCCGCGGCGAGCTGGGCCTTCGCGCGGGTGAGCGCCGACCGGGACTGGGACACGGACAGGGCGTTCTGGGCGACGGTATCCGAGTAACTGGTCTGGGCCTGCGTCAGCTGGAGCTGGGCCTGGCTCACCTGGTCCGCGGCCGACGCCTTCTCGGTCCCGGTCAGGCCCTTCTGGTCGCTGCTCAACCTGGCCGTGGCCGCGTCGAGATTCGCCTTCGCCACGGCGAGGGACGCCTCGGCCGCGGTCGTGTCCGCGACCGCAAGCGTGGCTCCAGCCTTCACCTCATCGCCGACCGCGACGTTGACTGCGGTGACGGGCCAGGTGACGGCGCCCGACGACGCGGCTAGGGGATGCTGCCGACGAGGACGCCGCGCTGGAGCTGGCGGCGCTGGTCGACGAGCTCTCCTGGGGATCGCTGCCGAAGCTCAGGGTGTAGGTGGTCTCCGCGGTGATGGTCCCCGAGGCGACGGCCTCCTTGACCACGTTGCCCGTTGCCACGGCGGTGGTGAGGTACTGCGTCGCGGAGCTCGAGCCCGAGCCGGGCGCGGCAAGGGCCACGGCGACGGCCCCGATGCCCACGGCGGTCATCGCGAGGGCCGCGATCGGCCGATAGTTCACGGAAGCGCTCCTTCTGGCTGGCCCGCGAGGGTCGCGGAGTCCGCCGGGGGGACGCGCCGGATTGGTGGTTGCCGATGGCCGAGCGTGGCGCGGCCCGGAGGGGCGCCACTCTCCCGGGGATGCCTTAGCTGGACCCGGCGGCCTGGGCGATGAGCGACTTCGCCGCGTTGATGGGGATGGCGAAGCCGAGCCCGGCCGCGCTCCCCGAGACCGCGGTGTTGATGCCGATGACGTTGCCCTGGATGTCGAGCAGCGGGCCGCCGCTGTTGCCGGGGTTCATCGCCGCATCGGTCTGGATCAGGCCCGAGAGCTGCTCGCCCCCGCCGCCGAAGCGGCCGGTGCCCGCGGTGATGCTCCGATCGAGCGCCGAGACGATCCCGGAGGTCACCGTGCCGGGGTAGATGCCCAGCGGCGTGCCGATGGCGATGACGCCCTCGCCGACCTTGAGCGTCGACGAGTCGCCGAGCGTCGCGGGCGTGAGGCCGGTGGCGTCGGCCTTGATGATCGCGAGGTCGGCGGCAGCATTCGCCGTCACGACCGTCGCGGTCACGGTGCGGCCGTCGGCCAGGTCGACGGAGAGCGAGCTGGCCCCGGAGATCACGTGGTCGTTGGTCAGGATCAGGCCGTTCGCGGAAACAACGATGCCGGAGCCGGCACCTTCGCCGGAGACCTGCCCGCCGAACCCGGTGTCCGTGGTCCGGACCGTGACGACGGAGTTCTGCGCGGCGGCGACGATGTCGCTGATCGAGCTGCCGCCGGTCGCGAGCTGCAGGTTGGCTGACGACGCCGCGCTGGCGCCCGGGCTGGCGGAGCTCGCCGGCCCGGCCGTGGCCGTGGCCGTGGCCGCGGGCGCCACGACCTCGAGGACGGCGACGGTGGAGCCGGCCGCGAGGATCGCGGACAGCACCGCGCTGCCGACCACCAGGCGCAGGCTCGCCCCGCGTCCGCCGGCGGCGGGCCGGACGGGCCCGGTGACGGGAGGCATCCGCTGGTCGGGCGCCGCCGCCGGCCACCAGTCACGGGATGGGGGCGGGGCTGACGGCGCGCCGTCCATCGGGGGCATGCCGCCCACTGGCGGCTGCGGTTCCGGCGGCGTGGGTTCGGACATCATGAGGACGCTCTCCTGGCCGGGCTTCCCCGGTCACGTCTGCAGTTGCGACGCCCCGCTGGGGGCGCTCGCCGGGGGGCCGGCGGCCCGTGGTCCGGCGTGCACGCGCAGTCTCCGACAGGGAACCTGTCTGGATGGTTACCTGAATCGGCCGAACGCGCACGCGTCGATGTCCGGCTCGCGACGGCGGGCTGCGCTGCCTTCCGGGTGCGTCCTGCCGCGAGCAGCCGCCGGATCCGCGAGCAGCCGCCGGATCAGCGAACCTGCCACTCCACTGCCGGGGCCGCGAGGCCGAGCTCGCCGTCCGCGTCGTCGCCGGCGGCCGCGTTGGCCGCGGCAGTCAGCTCGTCCGCGGCCATCTCGTCCGCGGCAGTGCCTCCGTCCGCGGCCATCTCGTCGCCGGAGCCGGTCTCGTCCGTGGCCAGCTCGCCCGCGGCCAGCTCGTCGACGGCGCCGGTCTCGTCCGTGGCTTCGTCCGACAGTTCGGCCCCGTCGGCCGGTTCGGACGGATCGAGCGACGCGAGGCCGGCCGCGGCTTCGTCGGCGAGCAGCTCCGTCGAGGAGCGCCCCGGCGCCGAACCCATCTCCTCCTCGGCCTCGTGCCGCAACTCGGGATCGTCCAGGCGGACGATGCTGAATGAGATGCCGGGCGGCAGCGATGCGGTCACCTGGAGCTCGCCGATGCGGTACACGGAGCCGCGGGTCCGGAGCCTGGCGTTCGTCCGCTCCTGGAGGGCCGTCGCCTTGATGACCAGCTCCGCGAGGAGGCCCGGGTCGACCCGCTCGATCATCGTGCGGGCGCCGTGGCCGGCCTTGCGAACGCCGGTCGCCGTGGTCCGCCCGGCGGCCAGGACGCCGCTGCCGGCGAGCTGCACGCCGGACCGGACGCGCTGCTGGGTCGCCGGATCGCCGGCCTTCTCGGCGACCGTGCGGGCGGCCTGGGCGGTGGCGCCGGCGGCCGCCCTCGAGGCTTCGCCCGCGGCATGGCCGGCGCTCGAGAGGCCGGCCGCCATCCGCTCGCGCGTCGTCGGATCGCCGGCCCTGGCCGCCGCCGCCCCGGCCGCACGGGCGGTCGCGTCGGCCGCCTCCCTGGCGACACCGGCCGCCTTCTCGCGCGCCGACTGCAGGATCCCCATCGGTCGACCTTTCGGCTCCGTCAGCCCCCGCCGACGCTACGCCGCGGAGGGGTCCCCGTCAAACCGGTGACGGGCGGTCAGGCCTCGCGCCGGTACGGCGCGTCGAGGATGACGACGTCGCGGCGGCCAACGAGCGCCCTGCGGATCCGGTGCACGTTCTGGTTGTAGAGCACGCGGTCCCACCAGTGGCGCGGCAGGTATTCGGGGAGCACGACGATCGTGATGCGGTCCGGATCGTCGGCCGACGACACCTCGAGGTACCGGACCAGCGGCTGGACGAGCGACCGATACGGCGATTCCACGATCACGGTGCGCACGCCCGGCAGCTGGTGCTCCACGCGGTCGCGGAACGCCTCGCCCTCGGCGGGGTCGATCGTGACGTGGACGACGTCGATCTCGTCGCTCATCGTGTGGGCCACGTTCACGGCCTGGACGACGGCACGGTTGAGCGTCGACGCGACCACGACGACGCGCTGGCGCCGCGACGGCCGGGCGATGATCACGTCGTCGCGAACGGCCAGGCCGCGACCCTCGGCGTCGTACTCGCGCTTGACGAACAGCATCGCGAGCACGAAGCACCGGCACGATGATCAGGATGATCCAGGCTCCCAGGGCGAACTTGGCGACCGCGAAGATGATGGTTACCGTCCCGGTGGCGACCGCGCCGATGCCGTTGACGATCGCGCTCCGCCGCCAGCCAGGCCCGCGCTCGGCCCGCCAGTGGTGGACCATGCCGGCCTGCGAGAGGGTGAACGACGTGAACACGCCGATGGCGTAGAGCGGGATCAGGGCGTTGACGTTGCCGCCGAAGACGACGACGAGGATGATCGAGAGCAGGGCGAGGGCGACGATGCCGACGTTGAACGCCAGGCGCTCGCCGCGGAAGGCGAACTGCCGCGGGAAGAACCCGTCGCGGGCCAGGATCGAGGACAGGCGCGGGAAGTCGGCGAAGCTGGTGTTGGCGGCCAGGACGAGGATGCCCATCGTGGCGAACTGGAGCACGTAATAGAACGGGCTGTAGCCGAAGGTCGAGCGGCTGATCTGGCTGAGCACCGACTCGCCCGACGCGGACGGCATCGCGCCGCTCGTCAGGGCCAGGAAGCTCGTCCCCAGGTACATGACCGCCAGCAGGATCGGCGACGACGAGCATCGTCTCCTGGGCGTTCTTCCACTCGACCGGCTTGAACGCTGGCACGCCGTTGGCGACCGCCTCGGTGCCGGTCATCGCCGAGCAGCCGTCGGCGAAGGCCCGGGCGACGAGCAGGAGGCCAAGGGACTCGATGGGCACGTTCGCCGGGGTGACGCCGGTGACGTGCGGCCCGACGCCGAGGAAGGTGCGCACGATCCCGACGCCGAGCAGGACGAACATGCAGGCCAGGAACAGGTACGTCGGGCTGGCGAAGATCGTGCCGCTCTCGCGGACGCCGCGCAGGTTGACGGCCATCACGGCCAGGATGCACAGCACGATCAGGGGCACGCTGAGGGGCGCGAGGACGGGGAACGCGGAGTAGAGCGCCTGGATGCCGGACGACACGCTCACCGACACCGTCAGGACGTAATCGGTCATCAGCGAGGCTGCCGCGATCAGGCCGGCCAGGACCCCGAGGTTGGCATGGGCGACGATGTAGCTGCCGCCGCCGTTCGGATAGGCGCGGATCGTCTGCCGGTAGCTGAACGTCACCACGAACAGCAGCACGACGATGAGGATGGAGATCGGGGCCAGCAGGTTGAACGATACGGACCCGGCGGCGAGCAGCGTGAAGAGGCTGGCCTCGCTCGCGTACGCGACCGACGACATGACGTCCGACGAGAAGACCGGCAGCGCCTTCCACTTCGGGAGCCGCTCCGTCAGCTCGTCCTCCGACGGGATCGGCCGGCCGAACAGCACGCGCCGGGCCCCGGCCATGCGCCGCCCCCACGGTGTCGAGGGGGCGCTTGCCTCCAGCTTGGCCGCCAGGACGCCCGGGCCCGTGTAGCGGAAGTAGCGGGTGTGCGGACGGGAGACCCGCACGCGCCGATCGCCCGCCTTGCGGCCGCGTAGTCCCTGCCGGCCGTTCTCTCCTGGTGAGTCCGCGGGTTCAGCCACGCCGCAACGCCCGGAACTCGAGGCTGGCGCCTCCCTCGCCGTCGTGGCGCAGGTGGAAGACGACGCCGGCCGCCGCAGCGGTCGTCCCGGCGAAGGCAGCCAGGCTTGTGGCGTCCACGTTGGCGATCGTCACCGCGGTGGCGACGCCGGCGGCGACAAGGGCGACGGCCGCCTGCACCTCGCCTTCGCGGCCCGGAGCCTCATGCCAGCGCCGCTCGCCCGGGCGCCGGCGAGGCATCGGGGCGCGCCGGCGGGCGACGCGCATGGCGAAGGAGCGGTGGACGAGCACGAAGCCACCGTAGGATCGCGGGCCAAGAGGCCGGAGAGGTCCACCGGCAGCGACGCCCTCAACGGGGGCTCAACGTTCGGGCTTCCGAATGCTGATCCTCCGCGAGTGCGGCCGCGATGCTGATCGCCCCTGGCACCGGGCATCGCAAGTTCAGCGCTCGGGCGCCGCCTCGCGAACCCGGTAGCCGACGCCTGGCTCGGACACGATGAGCTCGCCGGACCGCCCGCTGGGGTCGGCGGCGTCGAGCTTGCGGCGCAGCCGGCTCACGTAGACGTGCAGGTAGTGGCCCTCGCTCGTGTAGGCCTGGCCCCAGACCGCACGCAGGAGGTGGGCCCGCGTCAGCAGGCGGCCCGGCTCCAGCAGCAGCACGCGCAGGAGCTCGAACTCGCGCGGGGTCAGGTCGAGCGGGACGCCGGCGGCGCGGGCCTCCCGGCGCCCGGGATCCAGCTCCACCGGGCCCAGGGCGAGGCGTCCGTCGGGCGTCGCCGACGCCCTCGCCGAACGACGCAGCAGGGCCGCAATCCGCGCCCGCAGCTCGTCCATGCCGGCCGGCTTGACGACGTAGTCGTCGGCGCCCTGCTCCAGCGCGGCGACCTTCGTCGGCTCGTCGCCGCGGGCGGACAGGACCAGGATCGGCGTGGTGGCCTCCGTGCGAACGCGCCGGACGACCGCCAGGCCGTCCCGGTCGGGCAGGCCGAGGTCCACGATCACCAGGTCCGGCCGACCGGCATCCCAGGCCGCGAGCGCCTCGCCGGCCGTGCCGGCTTCGGCCATCCGATAGCCGTGGGCGACCAGGTTGGCAGCCACGGCCCGCCGCGTCGCGGCGTCGTCCTCCACGATCAGGATGACCGGCCCGGCGGTCATGCCGGCGTCTCTTCAGGCGGCGGCGGCGCCGCGACCAGGATCAGCCGCACGGCCAGTCCGCCGAGCTCGCTCCGGCCCGCGTCCACGCGGCCGCCCATGGCCTCGACGAGGCCCCGGACCACGCTCAGGCCGACACCGAGGCCCCGCCGCGGCCCTTCACCCTGTCGATCGACGCGGATAGAACTTGTCGAAGAGGTGGGGAAGGGCCGCCTCCGGCACGCCCGGGCCGCCGTCCTCGACCGTCGAGGGCGACCATGTCGTCGAGGGGCGCCGCCACGATCCGCAGCCGCGCATCGGGGGCGTGGCGGGCGACGTTCTCGACAGGTTGCCCACCGCAGCGTCCAGGAGGACGGCGTCGACGGCGACGAACGGCAGGTCGGCCGCGGCACGGAGCTCGACCTGCCGGTCGCCGAGCAGGCCCCGGAGCCGGGCCAGGATCGGGCGGATCAGGTCCTCGAGGTCGTAGACCTCGATCGTCGGTCGGAGGGCGCCGCCCTCGATCCGGCTGAGGTCGAGGACGCTGCGGACGAGCCGGTCGAGGCGCTGCGCTTCCTGGTCGATCGCCGTCGCGGCCGCGCGCCCGGACTCCGCTGTCCACGTCACGGCCGGGTCGATGAGGCCGCCCGCCGCCGCGCGGATGCTGGCCAGCGGCGTTCGCAGGTCGTGGGACACGGAGTCAACCAGCGCCGTCTTGAGCGCCTCGCTGCGCCGGGCGACCTCCGCCTCGGTCGCCGCCGACGTCAGCTCGTCCCGCCGCATGGCGATCCCCAGCTGATCCGCGGCGAGCGCCATGAGCCGCGTCTCGCCCCTGCCGGGCAGGCCCGCCTCCCGCGGCCGCAGGGCGACCAGCCAGCCAAGCTCGGCGGCGTCCGACTGGATCCGGATGCGGAAGACCTGGTCGGGCGTTGCCGGACGGGGCCGGGACGGCTCGTCGCCGGGGCGGTGGGCCTTGATCCAGCGAGCGGGCTCCTCGCCGGGCGTGCGAGCGAGCGTGAGGGCGAGCGGGCCGGCGGGCCGCGCCGCGCCTGGGTCCGTGTCCGCCATGACGGCCTCGCGAGCTCCGACGAGGCGGGTCAGCCAGAAGCGTCGCATCCGCGTCTCGAGGAGCAGGCGCGAGAGGATGCCGGGCGCGGCCGACTGGGCCGTTCCGCCCTGGGCCAGCGTGCGGCTGATGCCGAACAGCGCCTGCGCCTCGCGGGCGCGGCGCTCCGCCTCGGCCGCGCGGGCCGTGCCGCCGGGCGGCAAGCTGGCCGATCACGATCGCCACGAACAGGAGGAGCAGCAGGTTGACCCATTCGCTCGGGTCGCTGACCGCGAGGTTCAGACGCGGTTCGACGAACAGGTAGTCGTAGAGGAGGAAGGAGGCGACGGCGGCGGCGATGGCGTGGACGGTGCCGAACCGGACCGCCACGAGGGCAACGACGACCAGGTAGACGGGCGAGGCGTCGGAGACATGGAGCGGTCCCTGCTCGAGGAACGTGGCGATGAGGCTGGCGCCGCCGAGAGCGGCCACCTCCGCGGCCACGGGCGCGGCGACACGCAGGGCGGCGATCTCCCGCCGCCGGAAGGCGGCGAGCGCCCGTGACCTCGATCCATCGGCGCCGATGCTACGCGCTCCCGCGCGGCGCGCCCGACGCCGGCATCATCGGAGGACCGCCGCGGCCGGCCTCGCCGGGCCCGGGCAATCGGGGACGCCGCCGGTTGGTCCGGCGGCGTTCGGGCTGCGGAGGGCGGGCCGGACCTCAGTGGTGGCAGGCGCCCGGGCTGCCCGTGGAGTCGGCCGTCCGGAACGAGGAGCCGCAGCCGCAGGCGGCGACCGCGTTCGGGTTGTTGACCGTGAAGCCCGCGCCCATGAGCGTGTCGACGTAGTCGATCTGGGGCCCGAGGATCAGGTCTGCGCTCGACTCGTCGACGTAGACGCGGAAGCCGCTGGCCTCGACGACGCGATCCTCCTTGGTCGGGGCATCCTCGATCATCATGCCGTAGCGGAACCCGGAGCAGCCGCCCGAGTAGACGTAGACGCGGAGGCCGACGTCGGGATTGGTCTCACCCGCGGTGATCTCGCGGAGCTTGCCGGCGGCCGCATCGGTGAGGCTCAGGAGCGTCGACCCACTGTCGATCATGACCGTACGGCCTCCTTGGGCTGCGTGGGCGAGCGTGGATGCGCCCGCCGCGCGGGCGTCAGCGGATGGTAGGCGGTCGCGGGTTTTCGACAAGGCCGACAAAATTGTCAACGTGCCGGCCCGGCGGCCGCTGCACGGAGTCGACGAACGCCGCGCGAACTGCCTCAGCGACCGAAGCGCCGCGCGCGCAGCTGGTACGTCCGGATCGCCCGCAGGAGGTCGATCTCGCGGAAGGCCGGCCAGTAGGCCTCGCAGAAGTAGAACTCGCTGTACGCGCTCTGCCAGGGAAGGAACCCGGATAGGCGGACTTCGCCCGACGTCCGGATGATGAGGTCCGGATCGGTCGAGCCGCGCGTGTAGAGGTTCGCCTCCAGGCGTTCGGCGCTGAGCGCCGCGGCGAGCTCGTCGCCGGCCACGCCGTCCGCGACGAGGCCGCGCACCGTGGCACGCATCGCCTCCACCAGTTCGTCGCGCCCCGAGTAGCCCAGGGCGAGCGTGACCCGGAGGCCGGGGCGGCCGAGGGTCTCGGCCTCGCCGCGCTCGGCCGCCTCGCGAAGGCGTTCCGGCAGCAGGTCGCGCCGGCCGATGACCCGGAGGCTCATGGCCAGGCGCTTCTCGCGGTCGCGGGCAGCCAACGTGTCGAGGGTCTGGCGCGCGATCTCGGTGATCGCCTCCACCTCCTCGGGCTCGCGCTCCAGGTTCTCGAGCGAGAGCGCCCACAGGGTGACCTCGCGAATCCCGATCCCGGCGCACCAGTCGAGCAGCTCGATCGCCTTGTTCGCGCCATGGCGATGGCCGGCCTCGACGCCACCGAGGCCGAGCTGGCGCGCCCAGCGCCGGTTGCCGTCCATGATCAGCGCCACGTGGGCGGGCACCGGCTGCGCAACAACCATCGCCCGCAGGCGCGCCGTGTAGACGCGGTAGACGGGGGCGAGGGCGGCATCTCGGGCGACCCGCGCGACCGCCCGGACACGGGCCAGCGAGTCGTGGCCAGCCCGCGGACCCATCAGGGCCAGGCGGGCGGGCGTCGCACGGGGTGGGTTGCGCACGGCTCCTCCGGTTCGATCAACGTCGGCAATCCCGCTGGTCCACGACGATGCGAGAGGCGCGGTCCGGGTTCCGGTCGGTCAGACCGCTCGCACGGCCGGCGTGTGACGGCGCCCGCACGCGCCGCGATCATGCCTCGATTCGCTCGACGACGGTGGCGATGCCCTGGCCGACGCCGATGCACATCGTGGCAAGCCCGTAGCGACCGCCGGAACGGGCCAGCTCGTGCACGAGCATCGTGACCAGGCGAGCGCCCGACGCGCCCAGCGGATGGCCCAGGGCGATGGCGCCGCCGTTCACGTTGACACGATCCGGATCCAGGCCCAGCTCGTCCATGCAGGCCACGGACTGGCTCGCGAACGCCTCGTTGATCTCGACCACGTCGAGGTCCGCCGCGACCAGCCCCGCCCGGTCGAGGGCCTTGCGCACGGCCGGCACCGGGCCCAGGCCCATCACCCGGGGGTCCACGCCGGCCACGGCGGTGGCGACGACGCGCGCCATCGGCCGGAGGCCGAGGCGGCGCGCGCGGCCGGATTCCACGACGAGCGTCGCCGACGCCCCGTCGTTGATCCCGGACGAGTTGCCGGCGGTGACGGTGCCACTCCCGCGGAATGCCGGCTTGAGCTTCGCCAGAGCCTCCAGGCTCGTGTCGGAACGGGGGTGCTCGTCGCGGTCGACCAGCAGCGGGTCGCCGCGACGCTGGGGCACGGTCACCGGGACGATCTGGCCGGCGAAGCGCCCGCCCTCGATCGCCGCGATCGCCCGCCGATGGCTCTCCAGGGCGAAGGCATCCTGCCGCTCGCGCGAGACCGCGCAGTCGGAGGCCACCTCCTCGGCGGTCTCGCCCAGGCTGATCGGCGGGTACAGGGCGGCCAGGCGAGGGTTGACGAAGCGCCAGCCGAGCGTCGAATCCACGAGGTCGTGGGGCCCGCGCTCGTACGCGCCCTGCGGCTTGAGCATGACGTACGGGGCCCGGGTCATCGATTCGACGCCGCCGGCGATGAAGACCTCGCCGTCGCCGACCGCGATCGCGTGGGCCGCCGAGTTGATGGCCTGGAGACCGGAACCGCAGAGGCGATTGACGGTCAGGCCGGCGACCTCCACGGGCAGGCCGGCGATGAGGGCGGCCATACGGGCCACGTTCCGGTTGTCCTCGCCGGCCTGGTTCGCGCAGCCGAGGATCACGTCCTCGATCGCCGCCCCGTCGATGGCCGTGCGCTCGAGGAGCGCGCGGATCACGAGGGCGGCAAGGTCGTCCGGCCGGACCGACGCGAGCGCTCCGCCGTAGCGCCCGATCGGGGTCCGAACGGCATCGATGATCCAGGCGTCGAGAACGGAGCGGTCGGGCTGGCGTGGCATGGCCGGATTCTACGGTCGCGACCCGCTGGCTGGCGGACCCGCGCGCGACGCAGCCGCGCGACGGACCCGGGCTCGCGACCACCGGGCGCCGTCCGCGCCTACTTCGCCGGCGTCGGATCCATCACGCGGCCCAGGAAGACGACGGTGCCGGTGGGAACGTCGCGCAGCACGAACAGGAACGGATGGTCGACGGCAAAGGCCAGGGGCTCGACGGGCATGCCCGTCGCCGCAATCACCACGGCCGTCGCGGCGGCGGCCGTCGTGCCCTTCTCGTCCACGTCGATGTTGGCCTGGTGCACCACCCTGGCGATGTACAGCGGCAGCTCCGGCGTGATCCCGGTGAAGTCGGCCCGATCGCGATCGAACGCCAGCGGCATGCCCAGCCCGGCGAGCGTGGCGGCGAGGTCGGCCTGCGTCTCGATGCCGAATCGCGGCATGGTGAGTTCGACCCGGCGCGCCGCAAGCGCGCCCGTCACGGCCGCCAGGCGGTCGGCGGTCAGACTTCGTTCGAACGCCGCCATGTCATCGGGGACGATGACGTCGAGGGCCAGCGATCCGCCGATGTACGGAAGCTCCACGGCCCGCCAGCCGCTGCCGGCCGCGTACGGCAGGTCGGTCGCCAGGGCCATCATCGGCACCATGACGGCAGAGCCGTCCGCGCGGGTGAACGCGCCGTCGTGGGTCGCGGTCGGGTCGAACGGCGTCTGCCACGGCGCCTTCAGGTAGATCGGCGTTGACGAGCACCAGGCGGGTGAGGCTGTCGAGGGTCCCCCGCGCCAGGAGCTCGGGAATCCTCGCCTCGGTCTGGTCGTTGACCCAGCCGTTGATGACGCCGCGCGCGGCCTCGGCATCCGCGCGGTAGTCGACGAGGCGAAGGCCCGCGCCGAACCGCGAGGACAGCGCGTCCAGGTACGCCGGCTCGAGCTGCATGCCCCGCTGGGCGAACGGGGCGTTGGCGATGCGCAACGTGACCGTCAGCGGACTCCCCATGTCGTCCTTGAACGTGCCGCTGCGCGAGGCAAGGGCGGCGTCGAGGGCGTTGAGCCAGCCCGCGTGGGCATCCGAACCCATCGACCGCAGCACGGCATCCATCTGGGCCGCCGTCTCGCCGCGGGCGCCCGCCCGGGCCATCGCCAGCGCCAGGGCGACGCTGGCCGGCGACACGACGACGTTCCGGCCCCCGTCCGCTGCCGCAATCGAGCGATACAGGTCGAGCCCAAAGGCGTTGATCGCGGCGCCGGCCTGCGCGGCGGTGGCCGGATCCGCGGCGGCCCGAGGCGCGGCGCCGACGGCGACGTCAGCCTGCACCGTGGGCGTGGCGCATCCGGAGACGAGAAGGACGACGGCGACGAGGGCGGCCAGCGATCGGTTCATGGCCCCCTGACGCCACGTGTGCGGACGTGGTTCCTCGGCTCGCCGCCGAGGCCCTCGTCGCGGGCGCGTGCGGATCACGGGGCTGCCCACGACACGGCTTCGGCCCTTACGGCAACCGCTGCAGACCCTTGCCGGCGCTCGCGTCGTCGGGGGCCACCACGCCCAGGAGCACGTCGCCCCTGGCGAACAGGCAGGTGACGCTGTCCGGGGCGGTCGGGTCGGAGAGCTCGATCACCTGCTTGCCTCCCAGGAGCACCCGTCGGACCGTGTCCCCGGAGCTCGTGCCGGCGTCGATCAGGGTCGTCGTGAGGCGCGCGGCGGCGGTGCCCGGGATGCGATAGGCGACGAACTGGACCTGGCTGGTCTGAGTCGGATCGGCGGCGAAGGCCATGGACACGCGGCTCGGGTCGGCACCCAGTGCCGCCACGATGGCATCGATCGGCGTCGCATCGCCCGTCGGACCGCTGACGTCGGCGAGGCGGAGGCTCTGGCGCAGGAACGCGACTCCCTCGAACAAGTCCGGCAGCATCGCCTCGAGGGCCGGGTCGCGTGCGATCGACCCGTCGGGAGATGCGGACTCGTCGCCGGACGCAAGCGGCTCCGCGCTGGTGCCCGGGCCGGCGCTCGGCCCCTGGCTGGCGGACGCCGATGCCGACGGAAGGGCGGAGTTGCTGCCCGCAGGGCTCGTGTTCGCGGGAGCGCCGCACGCCGCGACGAGCGCGACAGCGGCGACCATGGCGGCGATGGGGGCGACGCGACGGACGAGATCGGGCATGCAGGCGGCTCTCCACTCGAGCGCGAAACAGGCGCACCCGGGTATCCGGGCGGCATCATACGTCCGGGGGCAGCGCCGACAGGCAGTGACTGGCGCCTCAGGGGTTGCCGGGAACGCGGACGCCTGCCGTCGGCCGAGAGCGCCTCGCGTCAGTGGGCCGAGGCGGCGACATCGGCCAGCTCGACCAGGCGATCCTCTCGGAGCTCGAAGAGGCGCGCGTCCACGGGTTCGTCGGCTCCGTCCGCGCTGATCGCCACGAATTCGGCGAGCTGGCCCGCAAACTCGGCGTCGTCGGGGGCCAGGGAGCCGGCCACCAGCAGGTGGCGTTCGGGCAATCCCACCAGCACGCGCCCGCCGGCAGCCCCGAGGGCGGCGGTGAGTTCCGCCCTGGCCTCGGGGAGCAGGATGCGGGCGGCGTCCGCGCCGTCCCCGGTTGCCGAGGATCGGATCCGGCGGGAGCCGTCGACTTCGTCCGTCCACGGCGCCGCGGACGACCAGCGGGCGAGGTTCGCGAGGGCCGTGGCGCGCAGCTCGGCGACCGAGACGCCCCATGCCGCAAGGTGGTCGCCACTGGCGAACACGTCGTAGCCGGCGGCCGGGAGCGCATAGACGATGGCGATCCCGCAGGGGCCGTCGTCGACGAGCGGCCGCGTGTCGCCGGCGGCCGCGGCCGGGGTGCCAACCTCCGCCGCGCGGATGCCGGCGGTTCCGGCGGGCCGCAGGACCGGGATGACGACGGGCGCGGCCGCGGCCCAGTCGTGCTCCGCGGAAAGCGAGGCCGGCGGAGCGGAGGGATCCGGCTGACCGGGATGGCTGGCGGACGGCTGAGTCATGGCCTTGCGTCAGTCGGAGGCCGGGGCCTGGTGGCCGGCCGAACCCGGGCCGCCCGGCGGAGGCGTGCCCCTGCCGGCCGGAGCCTGGCCCGGGGCGGCCGATCGATCGCTCCAGCGCGGAGCGCGCTTCTCGAGGAATGCGCGCATCCCTTCGACCTGGTCGGGCGTACCGAACAGCGCGGCGAAGGCCTCTCGCTCCACGCGAAGGCCCTCCGCGAGCGGCGTCTCTCGCGACGCGCGAACGGCCGCAACCGCGGCGCGCACGGCCGAGGCCGGCAGGGCGGCGATCGCGGCAGCGAGGTCCAGTGCCGCATCCAGCGTTTCGTCGGGGGGGACCAGCCTGGTGACGAGGCCGAGGCGTTCCGCCTCGCCGGCGCGGACCTGGCGCCCGGTGAGGATCAGCTCCATCGCCCGGGCTGTCCCGATGGCCCGCGCCAGGCGCTGCGTGCCGCCGCCGCCCGGGATGATGCCCAGCTTGACCTCCGGCTGGCCGAACACCGCGTCATCGCCGGCGACCAGCATGTCGCACGCCAGGGCCAGCTCCAGGCCCCCGCCAAGGCAGAAGCCGCGCACTGCGGCGATCGTCGGGACCGGTGCGGCCGCGACCCGCTCCCAGCCACGGAAGGCCGGCGAAGCCAGCAGCGACGCTGACGTCTGGCCGGCCAGCTCGGCGACGTCCGCCCCGGCGGCGAACGCGCGCGTCCCGGCGCCGGTGATCACGACGGCGCGACAGGCAGGGTCGGTCGCGAGAGCGTCGACGGAATCGGCGAGCGCCGTCAGCACGTCGAAGCTCAGAGCGTTGAGCGTCCGGCGCCGGTCGACGGTGACGAGGGCGACGCCCTCGATCGGCTCGCCGACGCCGCCTGCCGAGTCAGGCCGGCGCGCGGGCAGGTCGACCCGAACAAGCGGCGGATCGCCTCCCGGGCCGCCGGCGCGGCGGTCGCGAGCCTGGTCGTCCATCGGTGTTCCCCGCATGCCCGTGCTCCACGACGCCGCCACACGCTGCGACGGTCCGCCCGGTGGCAGTATCCACGACCGGAGACCGGCGCGCGCCGCCGATGGGTGGCATTCGCCCGGCGCCTGCGGCGGCGGCTCAGGGAGAGGGCGCAGGCGGTCGCCTCCCGCCGCTCAGGCGCGCCGGGCCGCCACCTCCGCCGTCGACCGCCAGAAGCCAGTGCAACCTTCGGTGAACAGCGTCGGACGCTGGACCATTGCCACATGGCCGCAGTCGGGCAGCACGAACAGGCGTCCATCCAGGAGCTGGCGGGCGAGGTCCCATGCCTGCCCGGCCGGGACGTAGGGGTCGCGGTCGCCGGCAACCACCAGGACGGGCATGTCGATGCGATGCAGTTCGGCGGCGGTATGCGGCTCCTGGCCCTCGACCATCCCGACGATCGCCGGCATCAGTCGGCGCCACGCTCCCGGGCCCTGGACCGGATCGTGGCGCTCCGCCAGCCTCGCGGCCCAGGCGGGATCGTGGGCCTCGATGCGGTCGACGTCGGCGACCCGCCGGATGACGCTGGTCCGCGGCTCACGCCGGTTCGACATGCCCACCACGACGAGCGTGCGCAGGCGCTCCGGGTAGGCCGCCGCGAAGGCGAGCGCGGTCGCCGCGCCCATCGAGAATCCGACCAGGTGGAACGTCCGAAGTCCGAGGGCGTCCGCAAGTCCAGAAACGTCGGCCACGAGATCCTCGTAGCGGAGGCCGTGGGCTGGATCCCAGCGCGTGCCACCGTGGCCGCGGGCGTCGGGCAGGTAGCAGCGGAACGCCCTCGCCCAGATCGGCAGCTGCGGGCCGAAGTCGTCGCGGGCGCTGGAGCTCGCGCTGTGCAGGATCACCAGCGGCGGACCGGCGCCGCGGACCTCGCAGGCGATCTCGAGTCCATTGGCGACCACCATTCGGGGCTCCGGCGGGGCGATCGGACGGGCGTCGTCCGACTGGTCGGCTCCCGGGCCACCGGCCAAGGCGGGCCGGGCCAGCTCCCGCTCGCTCACGATCGGTCGGGCCCGTGCACCGTGGGCCGCGACCTCGCCGGCGCCGACGGCGACGGGCCCAGCGGACGTCCACCGTGGCTCGACGAGGGCGGTCCCGCATCCGTTCGGTGCGTGGGCCGCTCGGATGGACCTTCGTTCCGCCCGAC
Source organism: uncultured Chloroflexia bacterium (assembly GCA_963821595.1). Taxonomy (GTDB): domain Bacteria; phylum Chloroflexota; class Limnocylindria; order Limnocylindrales; family CSP1-4; genus CTSoil-043. The sequence goes on from CAWGEL010000023.1 coordinate 105,628, forward strand.
CACTCTCTCGAGGGAGGCCTGCTCGATGCGCAGGTAGCGCCGCCGCAGGTACACGAGGGGCAGGGCCGCGCCTGGCCGTTCGCCCGCGGCGATGACGCGCCCGACGAACAGGTCGTGATCGCCGACCGGGTGCACTTCCTCGACCTCTACCTCCAGCGTCGCGATCGCGGCGTCGAGCAGGGGAAGCCCCGTCGTGCCCGGACGCCACGAGGCGCCGCAGAACTCGTCGCGGCCCGGCGAGACCGGAGCGCCGGCGAAGCAGTCGGACAGCGGCCCGCCGCCTTCGTCCAGCACGTTGATGGCGAAACGGCCGCTCGAGCGGAGCACGCCGTACAGCGATCGTGAGCGGTCCACGGCGACGCCGACGAGCGGCGGCTCGAGCGAGAGCGACGCGAACGAGCTCACGGTGATGCCGCGGGGGCGATCGCCGTCGAACAGCGTGACGATCGTCACGCCCACCGGGAAGCTGCCGAGCACCCGGCGGAGATCGGCCGGATCGACGAGGCCGGGAGCGGACGCCGGCGCGGGAGTCTGCGCTGCGGGGGGTGGCGGCGCGGCAGCGGGACCCGTCGCTGCCTGGGGAGGCGGCGCTGCGGCGGGACCCGGCACGGCGGCCTGGGGCGTGCTCGCCGCCCGCCCACGCCGGATCCGCACCGTCCGGGCTCTGACGCGCGCGTCGACGGACGATTGCGACGACGCCGGCGGCTGCGACGGGCGAGACGACTCCATGGTGGCGCCAGTCTACCGACGAGGCGGTGAGGGCTCACCGAGGCCGAGGTTGACCGCGAGGCGTCGGCAGAAGGATCGCGACCGGGGAAAGCGTCGATGCGCCCCGCGGGACAAACAGGCCGCCATCGAAGGGGAGCCGGGCAGCGCGGCGTTGCCGGCCCGAGGCCTGGCGCCATCAACCGGCGACTCGCCACGGAGACGCGAGGGCGGGCGCTCGGAAGGAACGCGCCGGCCCGCCGCCCGCCGGCGCGGTGCACACGGCCGGCGAGCGGCCGGCGAGGCGCCGAACGCCCGGGCCCGCCTGAGACCCCCTGCTGCCGGCGCGGCCCCTGCTGCCGGCGCGGCCCCTGCTGGCGGCGCGGCGCCACACGCCCGGGCGCGTCGGGGCGCCACCGCCATGACTCACGGCACAATGGTTCAGCACGGCCCAGCCGTCCGATGCCGCGGCCGGGCGGGGACCGCGCCGACGAGGCACGCTCGGCCATCGCCGATGGAGTCGGTCTGGTCGAGCAGGAGGCCGACCTCGAAGGCGACCTGGGCCTCGAGCTCGGGGACCGCGATTGAGTCGGCGGCCGCCGCGTGGAGCTGTGCCGCTCGGGCCGGGCCCAGGCGCCGGCGGCCGGTCCCGGCGTTCGTATTGGCGAGCGTCGTCATCCGACGCCGGCTGGCCGCCCCCGCGGTCGGGGCAACCCGCAGGATCTCGCGCCCAGGCGGCCGACCGGATCCGCGAACAGGTCGCCGAGCTCGGGAAAGCCGATCTCGACCAGGCGGACGAGGCGCTGGGTGACCCGTGCCTGCTCGTCGAGCAGAGTATGGCGAACCGGGCAGCCTGGCGCAGCTCGGCGCCTGGAGCGGGTGGTGGGTGGACGGGGCATCGCGCATGGCCATCTCGGCGAGGCTCCGCGCGTCGGCCGGATCGGACTTCGTCCGGCCCAGGCGGCTCTTCGCAAAGTACTTCGCGGCGACCGGGTTGACCACCGCGACGGGCACGTCCTGTAGGCGCAGGTGCGAGGCGAGCGCCATCCAGTAACCGTGCGTCGGGAGCCCTGCGGCCTCCCGCCCGCGCCTCGCGGGTCGCGGCCGCTAGAATGCCGGCGATGGCCGCCACCGGACGCTGGGATCGCGCCTCGCTCCTGCCCGTCGCCGCGGACGGGAGGCGCCGCGCCGAGATCGTCCAGCTCGCTCCTGTCCTGCCGGAGCTCGCGATCCTGTTCACGTTCATGCGCGACGCCGAGCTTCGCTTCGCGAGCCTCCGCCTGCGCCTGGAGGAGCGGACGTGGACCGGCGTGGGCGAGCAGCTCCGCGTGCACGACGTCCTGATCCGGCACCCCGGTCGAGCTCGAGTCACGGTGCGCCGCGACGCCGCCGGAGCTGCCGGGACGTACGAGGCCTGGAGCTCGGACGGATCGACGGTCCGCGTCTGGAAGTCGGGCCATCGTCTGGCAACCGAGAGGCCAGCCCGGGCGCGGGTCGTCGGGCTCGAGGATCCGGACCTGCCGGGGGCGTCGCGCGCCTACCGGCCGCTGACCGCGCTGCCCGCGAACAGCCCGGCCGACACGTTCGTCCATCCGGCCGGCTTCTGCCAGAACGTGCTGGCCACCGGCGCATGCGTCATCACGGGCATGACCACCATCGCGGGTCGCGAGGCGATCGGCCTCACCTGTGCCGCGCCACGGACGATCGAGCTCAACGGCGATCAGCCGGACCACCGGTTCGAGCTGGCCGTGGACCGCGAGACGGGCCTGCTCGTCGCCCTGCACGAGTCGTTCGGCGCTCACGTCGCCCGGGCCATCGTCGCGACCGACGTCAGCCCGGACGCGCCCATCCCGGACAGCGCCTTCGCGATCTCCGTTCCGGCGGACGCGGCCTCGATCTACTGATCGCCCGGGGATGCCCGGCGGACGATTCGGCTACGCCCGGGCGCGCAGGGCGCGCAGTGTCTCCGCGGAACCGGAGGCGATCAGGCTCTCGCCTGGCTCCAGCCGGCGGTCGGCGGGCGGGTTCGCCTCGTAGTCCCGCTCGCCCCGGACGAGGGCCAGGGCGAAGATGCCTTCGTCCCGCAGCGCCCCGACCGTGCGCCCGTCGAGAGCGCCGTTGGGCGCGACCTCGATCTCCTCCATGGAGAAGGCGAGCTGGCCGTGGGAGAGCGCCGCGTCGATGAAATCGGCGACACGGGGACGCGTCGCCAGCTCGGCGATCTGGCGACCTGCGCGGCTGTACGGTGACACCACGCGGTTTGCGCCGGCCTGCATGAGCTTCGGCTCCGAGCCCTCCTCGTTGGCCCGCGAGACGATCAGCAGGCCCGGGTTCAGGGCTCGGGCGGACAACGTCACGTAGACGTTGTTGGCGTCCGAATCGATGGCCGTCACGAGACCGCGGGCGCGCTCGATGCCGGCCGCGAGCAGGGTGGCGTCGCGAGTGGCGTCGCCTTCCACGACCAGCGCGCCATCCGCCCGGGCGCGATCGATCGACGCGGGCAGGATGTCGATCACGACGAACGCCTGGCCCGAATGCGCGAACTCCCGGGCCACCGTGCTGCCGACTCGCCCGTAGCCGCACAGGATGAAATGGTCGCGCAGCCCGGCCACCGCCTCGTGCATCCGACGCGCCTCCTGCTTCCCACTCCCGAATTCGACGAGGACGCCCTCGGCGACCAGGCCGATCGTCCCGAAGATGATGGCCACGCCGCCGACCGAGAGGAGCATCGTCCAGGCCCGGCCGGCTTCGTCGAGCTCGCGGACCTCGCGGAAGCCCGTCGTCGTCAGCGTGATCACCGTCATGTACAGGGAGTCGCTGAACAACCAGCCCTCGAGGATGACGTAGCCGGCGGACCCGACGAGGACGGCCAGGACGACGATCACCAGCCACGCCCGAAGGTGGCGACCCGTCACGAGCCCGGGCAGGGCCACCCGTGATCGCCGCGCAGCGTGCGAGAGCTCGGGCATCGAGCCGATTGTAGGCACGAGGGTGGCCGCCGGTGCCCCGTTTCCGGCGCCGCTCGGCGCCCGCCAACCCCGAACGCGGAGGGTCACCGCACGCCCCGCCTGCCGGCCGTGGACGTTCCGCCCGCGGGCCGCCTCCATCCGTCGTGGGCAACCGGCTGCGACGTTCCACGGGGTCGCGTACGCTGCCTCGACCGAACGGCCCGCGTCCCGGTCCACCGCGACGCGTCACGCACCAGCCACGGAGCGAGGAATCCCGATGCGCCTCCAGGACAAGGTCGCGACCATCACCGGCGCCGGCAGCGGGATGGGCCGGACGGCCGCGCTCATGTTCGCCGCCGAGGGCGCGAAGGTCGTGGTCGCCGAGCTCGACGAGGCGGCCAGGCGCGAGACCGTCTGTCCCGGCCCCGTCGAGACGCCGCTGCTCATGGACTGGCTCGTGAAGGACGAGGAGGCGAAGCGGGTTCGCCTGGCCCGCAACCCGACCGGGCGCTTCGGCAAGCCCGAGGAGATCCTGTCGAAGGCGATCTACCTCGCGTCGAACGAATCGCGCTGGACGAACGGGGCAGCCATGGTCGTCGACGGCGGCATCAGCGTGGACTACTTCTGACATGGCGCCGGCGGCAGATCCCCGCGGACGCACCACCTCGGGCGCCGGACCGGGCCGCGTGCTGGCGATCGGCGGCATCAACGTTCGCGACGCGGACGGCGTCAGCGGCTTCCACCGGCTCGCCGTGGACCTGGCCGGGGCCGACCGGCCACGCGTCGTCTTCCTGCCGACCGCCAGCGGTGATGCGCCGGAGGAAATCGTCGACTTCTACTCGGTCTTCACCCGCCTCGACTGCATGCCGGGGCACGTCGAGCTCTTCGGCGCGCCGCGCGATCCAGCGGCCCGCGTCGCCGAGGCCGACGTGGTCTGGGTCGCGGGCGGCAACACGGCGAACATGCTGGCCCTCTGGCGCCTGCACGGCATCGACGCGGCGCTCCGTCACGCCTGGGAGCGGGGCGCGGTCCTGACCGGGTTCAGCGCCGGCGCCAACTGCTGGTTCGAGGGGTCGGTCACCGATTCGTTCGGGCCCGACCTCGGCCCCCTGGGCGACGGACTGGGCATCGTTGCCGGTTTCGTTCTGCCCGCATTACGACGGCGAGCCGCTGCGGCGGCCGCGATACCTGGCGCTGGTCCGGTCCGGCGGGCTGCCGGCCGGCATCGCCTGCGACGACGACGCGGGCGCCCTCTTCGAGGGCTCGTCGCTGCGCGAGGTCGTGGTCACTCGCCCGGAAGCGAAAGCGGTACGTGTCACGGCGGACGGTCAGTCGTCACTTGCCGTCCGCGTCCTGCCGAGGGGCTGACGCCTTCGGGACCCAACCCCGCGATCCCCGCTCCCAAGGAACAAGGAGATGAAGCAGTCGGAGATCGGTCGCGAGCTCGGCATGCAGGCGCTCTCCGAGTACACACAGGTCAAGAACGTCTTCGTCGACCTTCGTGCATAGCGAAAGGACACAAGGACCCACGTGGGAGAGGTATCGCGGCGACGGTTCCTGCTGGGCGCCCTGGCGGGGGTCGGGGCGACCGCCGGGGCGGCGTGGCTCAGCGCGCTGGAGGATCATGCGGCCGGTGCCACGGCGAACGCGGCGAACACTGCCGGCGGCGGGCTCGTGGAGGGTGGCGCCAGGTCGACGGCCCCGAGTCCCCGGCCCGGGCGGTGGGTCGGCGGCGTCCCCCGCGCTCGCGCCAACCGAGCCGAGCGTCCCGGCCACCGCGTCGCCACTCGCCTTCCCTCGACCCACCCTCGTCGGGACCGGCCGCACCGCGCGCGAGAACCGCCTGCCGGGCGCGACGGGATGGTCCGCGCCGGCGTCGGCACCGGGCGGCGTGGAGGGCTACGCGGACCCCGCGTCGGTCGCACCGGGCGACGTCCTGCGCCTCCACGTGCGCGCCCCGGCGGGCGTGTCGCGGGTCGACGTCCAGGTCTTCCGGTTGGGCTGGTATGGCGGCGCCGGCGGGCGCCTCGTCGCCACCATGCGGCGCATCAAGGTCGACCGGCAGCCGGAGCCGTGGCGTGATCCCGCGACGGGACTGGTCGAGCCACGCTGGTCCGCAGCGCTCGCCGTCGCCGTCCCGGCCAGCTGGACGAGCGGGCTCTACATGGCCGTGCTCGCCGCCGGCGCAGTGCGGCGATGGGCGCCGTTCGTCGTCCGCGAGGGTCTGCCGTCGGCGCCCATCCTGGTCGTCTCCGCGGTCGCCACGGCCCACGCGTACAACACCTGGGGCGGCGCAAGCCTGTACAGCGCCGTCGGCCAGGCGGCCGCCGGCGGCGCGCGCCGCGCGAGCGCGGTATCACTGGCGCGCCCGCTCGCGGCGGAGCGTGGCTCGGGGACGGTTCTGCGCTGGGAGTACCCGTTCGCCCGGTGGGCGGAGCGCGCCGGTTTCGACGTTGCCTACGCCGCCGACATCGACCTCGAGCTCCATCCGGAGAGCCTGATCGGACGGCGCCTGGTGGTCCTGGTCGGGCATCCCGAGTACTGGTCGGTGCCGATGCGCCAGGCGGTGGAAGGGGCGCTGGCGGCCGGCACGAACCTCGCGTTCCTCGCCGCCAACGCCGTGTACTGGCGGATCCGCGTGGATGCCGGCAGCGGTGGTCCGGGCCGCACGATCGTGTGCTACAAGGACGCGGGCCGGGATCCGCTGGCGGCGACCGATCCCGCCCGGGCCACGGTCCGCTGGCGCGACGACCCGGCGGCCGACCCGGAGAGCCGGCTCATCGGGCAGGAGTACGCCCACATCTGTTCGCCCGCCTCCGACTTCGTGGTCGCCGACCCGGGCCACTGGGTGTTCGAGGGGACGGGCCTGGGGGCTGGCGACCGGCTTGCCGGTCTGGTCGGCCCCGAGTACGACAGCGTGGACATCTCTTCTGACGTTCCGGCCGGTCTCGCGGTGCTCGCTCGCAGCCCCGTGGTCGCCCGCACCGGGCAGGAATCCGGCGGGCTCGCCATCCCGGGAGCGCCGGCCCAGACGGCCACCTTCTACGTGGCTCCATCCGGAGCCTCGGTGTTCTCGGCCGGAACGATCCAGTGGAGCTGGGGGCTGGATGGGTGGAGCAGCGGCGCAGCGCGGACGGGACGCAGGCGGCGGAGCACGGACGCGCGGGTCGATCCACGGGTCGGCGTCATCACGTCCAACCTGCTGCATCGTCTCGGCTGGCGCGCGGGAGTCTGACGGGGAACGGTGCCGGGTCAGCGGCCCGGTGCGGCCAGGTCGGGACGCACGCGACGCACCCAGTCGCGCAGCGCCCACTCGGTGGTCCGGAAGGCGAGATCGGCCCAGGGGATCTGCTCCGGGCGAAACGGCCTGACCTCGAGCGCCTCCGGCGTGGGGACCGGTACGCCACCGACGATCGCCGCCTCGAAGGCGATGACCACGATGGCTGCCTCGGGCCGGGTGTAGAGGCCCACGATCGCACCCGGCTCCACGATGAGCCCGGTCTCCTCGCGGGTCTCCCGGATCGCACCGTCGCGGACCGTCTCGTCGATCTCCATGAAGCCGCCCGGCTGCGCCCACAGGCCGCGGCCGGGCTCGATCCCGCGCCGGATGAGCATCAGCTCGCCGGCCGGCGTGACCGGGAGGCTGGTCACCACCAGCCGCGGATTGACGTAGGTGACGAATTCCACATGCGCGACAGGCCAGGCGATCGCGGTCCTCGCCCTCCACGCTGCCAAGCACGAGCGGCGCGCCGCACCGCGAGCAGTACTTGAGCGTCGCCGCCAGCCACGCCGGCACGCCGCGACCTCCGCCACCCTCTTCCGTGTCCGGCGGGGCGCCGTCGTCGTCCCGCGCCGAGCGCAGGTCGGAGGTGCCGTGCGGCTGGCGCTCTCCGTGGCTCACGGCGCGGCCACTCCGACCCGAGAGGCGCGAGCAGGGCGTCACGCGGTGAGCACGACGAACGTGACGACCACCAGGAGGCCGTAGAGCACGAGCCCGGCGGCCGTCCACGCGAGGCGGAACTGGCCGCGGCCGCGGTCCACGGGCATCCACGCCCACGCGCTGCGCCAGATCCGAAGCAGGGCATCGGCGTTGGCAATCGCCAGGAGCGGCGCGCCGACGGCGACGCAGGCCTTCACGAGCGGACTCGACGCGGGGGCGCCCGCCTCGAGCGCGGTGATCGCGATGGCACCGAGGATCGAGGGCCGGTGCGGAGATGAGGACGTAGTGCTTCTGGAGCGGCGTCGGCTTCAGCTCCGGCACGCTCCGGGGAGGCTCGGCGGGCGTTGCGGCGCCCACGCCGCCACCCACGACGGCCGGGGCGGGCCCGAGCCCGCCTCGCGCTGTCGCCGTGCCCCTGGGCCCGGCGGCCACGGCCTGGCGGTCGAGGACGGGCATGCCGGGTTCGTAGCGTGGGTCATCCATCGGGTCGAGTGTACCCGTGCTCGCGCCAGGGCTTGTCCCGGGCACCGGGCGCCAGCGCGGGTCAGGCTGTCCACCGGCGGGCGGGCCGGCTGGCCCCGTTCGGGCGCCGTCGCGGCACGCCTCGCGAACAACCTCGAGGCGCGGCGCCCGAGCGTGGGCACCGCGCCTCCGAGGGATCTGATCGAGCCGGCTGCCGGCGCAGGGCGGGGGCGCTGGCCCGCCGGTCCGCCTGTCAGTCGCCGCCCTGGCCGCCCCCGGAGCCGTCGTCGCCGCCGCCGGAGCCGGAGCCGTCGTGCGACCCGCCCTGCTGGCCACCGGCCGCTGACGGACTCGACTGCCCGGAGTGCTCTCCGGAATCCTCGTCGCCCTGGCTGTCGTCGTTCTCGTCCTCGACGTGCACCGTCGGCGCCGCGGGGGCTTCCGCAGTCTGGGTGGGCCGGTGGGTCTCGGTCGCTTCGGGCGTCTCCGTCGGCTCGGGGTTCTCGGTCGCCTCCGGCGTCTCCCTGGGACCAGCCGTCCCGGCGGCCCCGGGCGACTGCGTGGCTTCGCGGCCTGCCCACACGTCGGGGCTGGGTGACGCTTCGAGGTTCGCGCCGGCCGCGGCGTTGACCGTGTCGGGCGCCGGCGCGGGAGCGCGCATGACCGCGGTGGCAGCGAACGCGGCACTGGCCGCCAGGAATCCCGACACCAGGATGGCGGCGAGCGCCTTCGTGGCACGGGAACGAATGGGATCCATGGAGCGACTCCTGCTGCGGGGACGATCGAACTGCGCTGCTCGGTGCGATCTTGGGCGTCCCGTACCTCTCCTGAGCCGAAGGAGGGGTCATTCGTTTCGTGGCCCGGCGCGCGAGGGCACCGCGGACGGTCAGCCGGATATCAGGCCGGCGTCAGATTCGTCGTCGGCGGCAGGCACCCGCTCGAGTTCGGCCGGCCGCGTCACAGGCTGCGGTCTCGCGGGAACCGCGCCTCAGGGGAGGGGTTCGGCGTTCGACGGGTCCCCCACCACGGCCGCGGTCTGGCGTTCGCGATAGGCCGCCAGGCGACCGGCCAGCGCATCGTCGCTCAACGCGAGGATCGCGACAGCCAGCAGCGCTGCGTTCTCCGCGTTCCCGATGGCCACGGTCGCCACCGGGATGCCGCGGGGCATCTGGACGATCGAGAGCAGGGAATCCAGCCCGCCGAGGACCTGGGTCGGCACCGGGATGCCGATCACGGGCAGCTGCGTCTTGGCGGCGATGACGCCCGGCAGGTGGGCGGCGCCGCCGGCCCCGGCCACGACCACCCGGATCCCGCGTCCGGCCGCCGTCTCGGCATACCGGAAGAGGTAGTCGGGGGCTCGATGCGCCGAGATGACCCGCAGCTCGCATGGCACGCCGAGCTCGCCGAGGAGCGCCTGCGCCTTCTCCAGGATGGGCAGGTCGCTGCGGCTGCCGCCGACGATTCCGACAAGGGGCCTCGTACCGTCACCCACTGCTGACCATTCCTCCTCGGAGCTGTCGCCCCGGCCTTACTGACCCTGGGCCTTCGTGAACCCGGGCTCGCCGTCGAAGACGTGAAGCTTCTCTACGTGCGTCCAGGCGAACCGTTCGCCGATTCGTGCCTGGAGTGCGAGGAGCTCGGAGTCCGGCACGGCCTGGTCCTCGGCGCGCGCGACGAACCGGGCGCGGAGGACGCCGACCATGTCCGGCGTGAGTCCGGTGGACGGCCAGACCATCGACCCCCGGCTCTCGACCATCTGGAGCATCAGGTTCTCGCCGGCCAGGCCCTCGAGCACCGGACCGACCGTCGCAGGGTCCTCCCAGCACTCGAGGAACAGGTCGGCGCCGATCGTGCGGCGCGGCACCCTGGCGCTCACCTCGGCGCCGTAGGCCCAGCGCGGTCGCGGCGAAGCCTCGCCCGATGGGCGCTCCGAACCGGTCCTTGATGGCACCGTCTCCGGCGTCCGGCCGAGGTTCCCGATGATCGTGTCGGTGAAGCCGCTCGTGGAGGCGGCCTGCTCGACGTCGCCGCCCGTCTGGCGGGCGAGATCCTGCGTGACCGCCTTGCCCTCTTCGAGCGTGACGAGGACGGCGTCCTCGATCCGGTCGGCCGCGGCGCCCTCGCCGAGATGGCGCAGCATCATGAGCGAGCTCAGGATCAGCGCCGTCGGGTTGATGACGTCCTTACCGGCGTACTTCGGGGCCGAGCCGTGGACGGCCTCGAAGATCGCGACGTCGTCGCCGTAGTTGCCGGACGGCGCGAATCCCAGTCCGCCGACAAGGCCCGACGCAAGGTCGCTGATGATGTCCCCGTTGAGGTTCGTGGTCACGATGATGTCGAACTGGCCGGGATTCTTGGCCAGCTGGTGAGCGACGTTGTCGATGATCAGGTGCTGCGGCGCGATCTCCGGATACTCGCCGGCCAGTTCCTCGAAGACCCGTTTGAAGAGGCCCTCGGTCAGCTTCATGATGTTGGCCTTGGTGGCGCACGTGACCGTGCGACGTCCGTCGCGACGGGCCAGCTCGAACGCGTAGCGGATGATCTTCTCGCTGCCCTTCCGCGTGATCACCTTGAGGCACTGGGCGACGTCGGGCGACTGGAGGTGCTCGATACCGGCGTACAGGTCCTCGATGTTCTCGCGGACGATGATCAGGTCCACCCCTTCGCCGGCATAGCGCGTGGGCACGCCTGGCAGCTCGCGCGCCGGGCGCACGTTGGCGTAGGTCTCGAAGAGCTTGCGCAGCGTGACGTTGGCGCTCTTCTCGCCGAATCCGACGGGCGTCTCCAGGGGTCCCTTGAGCACAACCCTGGTCCGCGAGATCGAATCGCGGGTGGCCGCGGGCACGCCCGAAGTGTCACCCCGCTTGAAGACCTCCGCGCCGGCCTCCGCAGCCTCCCAATCGATCGGCACGCCGGCGGCGGCGATGATGCGCTGCGCGGAACGCACGACCTCCGGCCCGACCCCGTCCCCGGGGATCACGGTGACGCGGTGCGGCTTGGCTGGCATCGGGACGGGTACTCCTGCTTCGGGGGGCGGCGGGGGAGCGTGTGGCCGGCCAAGCGCCAGGCTGGAACCGGCTCGCCGATTCTGCCCCATCGGGGGGCTGCAGGAAACCGTGATGCGAGCCGGCGGGAGCCGGGCCTCGGCTCCCATCGGCGACGCCTCCGTCGTTGTGTTCGGTCGTCGACTCCGGTCGTCGAGGCCGGACGGCCGGATCGCCGGCTACGGCGCGGACGGAGAGGCGGCCGCCGGCGCCTGCAGGGAGCTGAGGTCCGGCGTCGTATTCCCGCTGCCGTAGATTCGGTTGCAGAGAGTTCCGAGCGCGGTCGCGATCGCTGCGTAGGCAGGATCGCCGATGTTCGATGTGTAACCGGCGGCCTTCTCCAGCGCGGCGACGCCGGGCATGCCATCCGCTCCACCCGTGCTCACCGCGCAGTACAGGCCACCCTTCATCGACGTGATCGAATCGGTGCCGTGGTTCTTGTCGCGGACGGCCTTGTCGCCGATCCCGGGAACGTCGACCGGGCTGGCGAGCCCCTGCACGTCGGCTGCATAGGCGGGCACGGCGTCCGACCCGCCCAGCACGAGCACGTCGATGGCACCGCTGGAGTTCGCCGTGCCGAACACGCACTGCTGACCGTCGCTATCCGTTCCCGCCGCGGTCACGGTCACGGTGGTGATCGGGTCCACCAGGAGCGGCTGGACATCGGCCTTGGTGAGCAGGTTGCACGTCGCGGTGGCGTTTCCAGTGCCGCCGGTGGCGGACGGTCCGCTCCCGCCCGCGGCTGGCGGCGGCGCGCTCGGCGCGGCGGATCCACCGGCACAGCCGGCGATGGCGACGACGATGGCCACGGAGCCGACGATCGATCTGACGGTGAGGCGGTGCATGAGCTCGGGTTCCTCCGGGTTGCGGTCGCCTGATGGGTGGGGCGCACGCCAACGATTGGCCGGACGGATCGCAATTCGATCGCAGGGCGACGCGCCTGCGTCGCGGCTCGGCCGCATGGAGGAGGGCTGCACGAGGGGTGGGTGGCCCGCTCGGCTAGAGTCCACGCATGCAGGTGTGCCTCCTGGGTCCGCTGATCGTCCGGGACGGCGAGGCCGAGGTAGCCGCGGGAGGTCAACGCCAGCGACGCGTGCTGGCTCGCCTCGCCATGGAAGCCGGGCAGCCGGTCGCGGCGGCCGACCTGGAAGTGGCCGCCTGGGGCGACGACGCGCCCCCTGCCGCGCGGCACACGATCGCCACCCACATCTTCCGATTGCGCCGGCTTGGCCTCGAGATCGGGACACGGGACGATCGGTACGTCCTCGGGACGGCGACGGACGTCGGCGAGTTCGAACGGCTGGCGGCCGAAGGCCTGGACGCGCAGCGGGGCAGCGACCCGGCGCGGGCGATCGGCGCCATGCGCGAGGCGCTGGCCCTCTGCCGTGACCGCCCGCTGTCCGACCTCGACGACCTCCCGGAGGCGACGATCGTCTCGGCGCGCCTCGTGGAGCTTGCCGAGGGCCTCCGCGAGGAGTTGCTGGCCCTGGAGCTCGACCATGGCCGGCCGTCCGACCTGGTCTCCCGCGCTCGGCAGCTGGCTGCGGCCGAGCCCTACCGGGAGCGCCGGTGGGAGCTTCTCATGCTCGCCCTGTATCGCGCCGGACGCCAGGCGGACGCGCTCGACGCGTACGCCGAGTGCCGGCGACGGCTGCTCGACGACCTCGGCCTCGACCCCGGCGCCGGGCTCCGTCGCATGCAGCAGGCAGTGCTCGCCCAGGACCCCGCGCTCGATCCGCCCAGGCCGCCGGCCGAGGCAGCCCCGTCGTCCGCACCGGGAGGAGGCGCGGCCGACCTGGCCTCGACCCTCGAGCCGTCCCGGATCCCGGGCACGTCCACGCGGTTCATCGGCCGGGCCGTCGAACGACGCGATCTCGCCGAAGTCTGGGACCGAGCCCGTCTCGTCACCGTGGTCGGCCCGCCCGGCGCCGGCAAGACGCGGCTCGCGGTCGAGACCGCTCGCGGGTCTGAACCGCCCTCGTGGTACGTGTCGCTGGAGCAGGTTCCCGCCTCGCAATCCGTCGCCGCCGCCATCCTCGACGTGGTCGACCCGTCATCGCGGGCGTCCGATGCTTCCGAGGGAGTCCGGACCGCACTTCGAACGTCTTCCGGGCTGCTGGTGCTCGACGGGTGCGAGGGTCGCCTGGTCGAGGTCGCGCGGGAGGTCGGCGGACTCCTCGCCTCCTGCCCCCGCGTCCGCGTCCTGGCGACGAGCCGGGAGCGGCTCGGCATTCTCGGCGAGGCGCTCGTCCCGGTCGGTCCGCTGGCCAACCGCGACGCCATCGACCTGCTCGAGGATCGGGCCAGGCTGCTGGACCCACGGTTCGCCCTGGGCCCGGAGGAGGTCGCGATCGCCGACCAGTTGTGCGGGCTGGTCGATCGGCTCCCGCTGGGCATCGAGCTCGTCGCGCGTCACCTCCAGCTCCTGCGGGTGGACGAGATCGTCAGCCGGGTCGAGTCGGACGTGGGCCGATGGGCCGGCGGACCGGTCGGCGATCGAGCCGGCCTGTGGGCGGCCCTCGACGCGAGCGCCGAGCGTCTCGGATCGGCCGAGCGGCAGGCGCTGGTTGCCCTGGCCGTGATGGTCACCGACGCCGACCTCGCCCTGATCGAGGCGGTGGCCGGCTTCGGCGACCCGTTGGTGGACGCCTTCGAGATCGTGGCCCGGCTCGTGGACGCCAGCCTGGTCCAGGTCCGCAGCGCCGTCGGCCCGACTCGCTACGAATTGCTCCGCACGGTGGCCGTCCACACGCTCGAGGGCACGGGCGAGGGCGAGCTGGCGGCGGCCCGGGCCCGCTACGTGGGAGCGGTCCTGGCCGGCGCCGAGAAGCTCACGGCTCAGCTCGCCACGGCCGACCGGAGCGACACGCTGCGCCTGCTCGACCGTGAGATGCCCCACATCCGGGCCGTCCTCGGGGTGCTGTGCACGGCGCCGCTCGACGCCCCTGGCGTGGCCCGAGCGCTCGAGGTCGCGGTCGGGCTGACGGACTACTGGCTCGGCCGGCATCCGGCGGAAGGCGTCGACTGGCTCGGCCGGCTGATCGAGGCTGTCGGGCCGAGCCCGGCCCCAGCGCCCGCCCTGCGCGCCGCCGCGCTCCTGTGCCGCGGGCACCTCGCCTACTGGGTCACGGACTTCGCCCTGGGCGCGGCCGCCGTCGCGGAGGCGCAGGCGCTGTTCGCCGCCGTCGGCGATTCCCTGGGAGAGGGCCGCGCCCTGCGTCGTCGCGGCGCGATCGCGGCCGCCACGGACGACCTGTCCGCGGCCCGCGGCTTTCTCGAGGCGTCACTGGAGCGGCTGGACGAAGCCGGCGTCGAGCGCGAGACGGGCACGACCCTCCTGCATCTCGGTTCACTCCTGGCCGACGAGGGCCTGGTCGACGAGGCGCGGCCGGCGCTCGAGCGCGCGCTGGCCATCGCGGTCGAGACCGGTGACCCGCTGGCCAACGGGCACGTCCTCGCGGCGCTGAACCTGGCTCACTGGAAGGGCGGCGACCTCGAGGCCGCGATGCAGACCGGCACCGAGGCCCTCCTCACCTTCCGCGAGCTCGGCCACCGGCCAACCGAAGGGACCGTGGCGTACCGCCTTTCCGCGGTTGCCCGCGGCCTCGGCCATCCGCGGGCGGCCCGGCGCTATGCCCAGCTGGCGATCGATGCCGGCGAGCAGTCGAGCACGCGGACGACGGTGGCGCTCGCCCATGTCAGTCTCGCTCGCCTCGACCTCGACGCGGCCGACCACGGCCCCGCCGCGGGCCACCTGGCGCAGGCGCTCGACCTGGTCGATCCCGAGGCCGACCGCTGGGTCCTGGTGGAATGCATCGAGGCCGTCGCCCGCCTGTTGGTCGTCACCAATCGGCCGGGCTCACGGCGGCTCCTCGACGCGGCCAACGGGATCCGGACCGCGATCCGCCAGCCGGTCGCCCCAACCGAGGCCGATGACCTCGCCTGGACGCTCGCCCAGGGCCTGGCTATCGAAGAAGCCGATCAGGCGCCTGATGGCGACCTGACCATTGCGCTTGATCCTGCGGCGGCGCACGCCCTCGCCAGCCAGCACGCCCGCGACGCTGCGCGGCCTGCCCCGGTGCCGCGGCGAGGGCGGGCCAGGGGCTGACGCAGCCGCTCTCAGGGTCAGCTCTGCCGGAGAGGCCAGGAGTCACCACTGCGATCGGCGGCCATGGTGCCCTCGGGCGTGCCCGTCTCGAGCGTCGGCCTCCGCGGAGGCGCAGCCCAGATTGACGGCCTCCCGTCCGCGCAGGCCACCTGGGCCGTGCTCCAGGCACCTGGAGGCATCCGGGCCCGCATCCGCATGACGCGTGCGATCGAGTTGCGATCGGGTCAATCCAAGGTTGCTGCGGCGCCCACTCGTCGGGAGCCCGAGACACTCGAGTCAAGAGGAGGAATCCATGCAGCGCTTCATCGTCAGGGCATCCGCCAGCATCGTCGCCGTCGCGTTCGCGATCGCGGGGTGCGCGGGCGGCGGCGCGCCCACCAGCGGCGCAGCCAGTAGTAGCGCTCAGTCGGCGCCACCGGCTGCCTCCAATGGGGGCGGCGCATCCGGGAATGGCCAGGCGGGCGCCGGCAGCGCCGGTTCGGTGGAAGACGGCCTCGGTCACCCGGTCAACGTGTGTGACCTGCTCCCCGTGGCCACGGTGGCATCCGTCACCGGCGAGCCGCTCACCGTTGCCAAGGAAGACGACACCCCGTCCTACAAGATCTACTCCTGCTCGTACACCAGCGCGAACGGCACGTCCGGCGTGGACGTGAGCGTCCTGGCGCTCGATGCCGCTGCCGGCTTCGACGGCGATCTCCAGGCCGCCGGCGCGGGCGCCAAGCAGATCAGCGGACTCGGCGACAAGGCGTTCTCCAGCGTGCTCGGCGTGAAGGCCCTGTTCGGGAACGTCTCGATCACGGTCTCCAATCTGCAGTCGGACGACGCCGCGGAAACGCTCATCCGAACCTTGCAGCCGAAGCTCTGATTCCTCGGCGGCGGATCGAGATGGTCGTGCCTTCGTACCCCACGTCGCCTCGAGCCCCGCCCTGCGCGCGGGTGGACCCGGCGCGCCGCCACGCGCCCCTACACTCTGCGCGTGACCGAGCGGATCCCCGTCATCCTCGACGTCGACACCGGCATCGACGACAGCCTGGCCCTGCTGTACGCGTGCGCCTCGCCCGAGGTGGAGCTCGTCGCGGTGACGTGCGTGGCCGGCAACGTCGACGCCCGCCAGGTCGCCGAGAACACGCGGGCCGTCCTGGAGCTCGCCGGCCGCCCGGACGTGGAGGTGGCGCTGGGTCGCGAGACGCCGCTGGTCCGGCCGCTGGAGACCACGCCGGAGACGCACGGCCCGCACGGCATCGGGTATGCCGTCCTGCCGCCGCCTGCTCGACCCCTCTCGTCCCGCCACGCCGTGGACCTGCTCATCGAGGAGGCCCGCCGCCGCCCGGGCGAGCTCACCCTGGTCACGCTGGGGCCGCTGACGAACCTCGCCGTTGC
Source organism: uncultured Chloroflexia bacterium (assembly GCA_963821595.1). Classification (GTDB taxonomy): domain Bacteria; phylum Chloroflexota; class Limnocylindria; order Limnocylindrales; family CSP1-4; genus CTSoil-043. The sequence goes on from CAWGEL010000023.1 coordinate 122,215, forward strand.
CCTCCTGCGCGAACCGGCCCTGCCCACGCTCCTGCGGCGCTGGGTCCTCATGGGCGGCAGCTACCGGTCGTCGGGCAACACGGCGCCCACCACGGAGTGGAACGTGGCCGTCGACCCGGACGCAGCCAGGGTCTGCTTCACCCACTTCGGCGCGCCCGAGGTCGCCGCCGCACGCACGGCGGCCGGCCTGCCCGGCCTCCCGCTTGCGCTGGGACTGGACGTGACCGAGCGGGCGAAGATGCTGCCGGAGCACCTGGCCGCGCTGGCGCGCCGGGCGGGGTCGACGCTCGATCCGTCCCGCGATCCGGCCGCCGGAAGCACGGCCGCCGTCAGCACTGCCACCAGCAGCACGGCCGCCAACCCGCTCGTCCGCTACGTCGACGATGCCCTCCGCTTCTACATGGAATTCCACTCCCGCTATGACGGCTTCTACGGCGCCTTCATCCACGATCCGCTGGCGCTCGCGGCCGCGCTGGACCCGTCGCTCGTGCGCGCGGAGGCCGTCCCGGTGGACGTGGAGCTCGGCGGTCGACTCACGACCGGCGAGACGGTCACCGACTGGCGGCGCGTCTGGGGCAGGCCGGCCAATCTCGAGGTTGCCGTCTGGGCCGACGCGGCGACGTTCCTCGACCGCTGGATCGAGCGGGTGGGTGCGCTCGCCGGACGTCGCTGGCCTGCCTGACGGGCGAGCGAAGACGTGGGCAGGCGGCGTCCTCCCGGCGTCGGCGCGGCGGCAAACCCTCACAGGTCGGAGAATGTGTCCCGAACCAGGAGGATTTGCCATGACATCCGATGCCGGGAAGCCAGTCCGCGAGCGAGCCTTCCAGCCGGAGGACCTGACCCGTCTCTTCGTCGACCTCGCCAATGCCGGCGACGCGGAGGGGCTGGCCGAGCTCTATGAGCCCGACGCGGTGGTTGCCTTTCCACCCGGCCGGATGACCGTCGGTCGCGAGGCGATCCGCGCGCTCTACGAGCAGATGGTCGCGTCCCGGCCGACGTTCAAGGCGGAGGCGCCGCTGCCCACCCTGCAGCTCGGCGATCTCGCGCTCACCGCGACACGGGCGACCGACGAGGCCGGCACCCGGGCCCAGGTCGCGCGCCGGCAGGCTGACGGGACCTGGCTTCGCGTCCTCGATCGACCCGACTTCCGGGCGTAGCGGCGTCGGCCGCAGCCGTCCGGCCGTCCCGGGAACGCGGCCCTCGCAGTCCGGCCGGTCGCCACCCGGCAGGATCGCTGGCGGAGGCAGTGCGCGATCCGGGATACTTCGAACGCCCAGATCGCGACCGAGCGGACGCGCGGGACGGAGGTGTGGCGTGGATCTGTCTTGGCTGACCGTTTGTGCCGAGGGCCAGACGGAGAGCTGCATCCCGGCAATCCAGCTCGGATACCTCGTCCTCCTCGTCGTCGGCGCGGTACTCCTCGCCGTCGTCATGTGCGGAGCCGGGAGTTCGCAACGGCCACCCTCGCCCTGATGCCGGTCGCCATCGCGATCAACATCGCCATGGGCTCGATCGTCGTCGGCGCTGCGACTGCCGATCTACCTCGACTCGATCGGGACAGTCCTGGTCGGCGTGCTGTGCGGGGCCCTGGGCCGGTGCGCTGACCGGCCTCCTCGTCGAACCTCATCTGGTCGATCCTGCCGCTCCCCGGCGGCGCCGGCCCGACGATCGCCTTCTTCGCGCCGGTCGCCGGCGTGATCGGCCTGATGGCCGGCTTCTGGGCGGGCCGCGGCGTCTTCCGGCTGCGGGCGGACGACGAGCGCGTCGGCCGCTTCCTGGCGCTGCGCGGGCGTGCTGCGGCGGCCGGTCGCCGCTGCTCGCCGTCCAGCAGACGATCGGCATCCCGAGCTCGCTGGACAACCGCAGACGACGCAGAACCGGTTCGTGGTCATCGGCGCTCGTCATCGTCGTGATTGCGTCATTGCGGTCGCCTGGTGCTCGCGGGCGGACCATCTTCCGCTTCCAGCCCGGACGATCCGCGGATCTCGCCGTACCTCGTGGTCGCGACTGGCGATTACAGCCGGGGTCCTCGTCTTCGCGGTCGCTGCGCCTGCTCTTCGCGCCGGCGGGCTACTTCTCGACGGTGACCGGCGTCAACGCCGATGGACGCCGGACGTTCCTCGGCGGCGCGAACCTGACCGGCCTGGCCGTCGCCGATCCGGCGGGGCTCATCGTCGGCGCCGTGCTGGCCATCGCTGTGGCGCGTCCTGGCGCGGCTCTGGGCTTCGCGCGGCGAGAACGCGCGGCTGTTCCCGGTCTGGATCGGCGGCCTTACGACCGGGCTCGTGGCTGCGGCCATGTCCGCGCCGATCGCGGCCGGCGTCTTCGGCGGCGTGACCGGCGGCGGCACGGACGCGCTCGTCGCGCTCTTCCGAACGCTCGGCCTCAACGTCTTCCAGTCGGCATTCGCCCAGGGCCTGACGAGCGATCCGCTCGACAAGACGATCAGCTACACCGTCGTCTTCCTGATCCTGGCTGCGCGCTGCCGGTCACGGTCCGGACGATGTTCAGTCGCGGCGAGTCCACGGTCGCCGACTGAGCCGACCGCCGGGCGGTAGCCGTGGCTGGACGCCAGCCGGCTACTTCCGTCCAGGTCGCAGCTGGCTCCACCCGCGCAATCCGGTCACGAAGCTCCTGGCGCTGGTCTGGGTCGTCTTGCGGCGTTCCTGCTGCCGCCGATCGCGCTCGGCCCGTTCTGGTCTGGCGGTCGCTGGTCCTGGCCGCGCACCACCGGCCTTGGCCGGCGGTCGTCCGGACGCCTGCGGATCCCGGCCGTGCTCGTGCCTCGATCCTGGTCGTCAACGCCTTCTTCTACCCGGGGGCCACCGACTGCTCGTCGCCTCGGGCCGCTCGCGGTCACGCGCGAGGGCCTGGCTTTGGAATGGTCTCTGCCGGGACGGCTGCTCGTGGCGTTCCTCGGCGTCGATCCTGTTCCTCCTCACGACCCTCGCCGACGACCTGCTCGAGGCCCTGTCGCCCGCGGCGCGAGCCACCGGATCGCGTTCGTCGTGCTGTCGGCGGTCCAGATGGTGCCGCGGCTGCAGGGATCGCGCGGCGTCGATCCTCGAGGCCCAGCAGGCCCGCGGCCTCGCGATCCGGCGGCTCGTTCGTGCGCCGGGTCCGGGCGCTTGTGCCGCTCGTCGGGCCGGTCCTGCTCGGGTCGCTGATCGACGTGCGGGAGCGAACGTTCGCTCTCGAGGCGCGCGGGTTCTCGGGGCGGGCTCGCGACGGACCGCGTACCGGGTCGTCCCGGACTCACGCCTCGACGGATCGTGGTCGCGGGCCGCCATCCTCGTTGCCATGTCAGCCGTCGTCGCCTGGCCCTTCCTGGCTGGGTCCTCGGAATGCGATAGTGGGCGGTCGGTGAACGTGGAACTCGCGCGCGCGCACGCCCAGCCGCTCCTCAATCTCGGCCGGACGCGTGTCCGCTACCCCGGCCGACGCCAGCAGGCGCTTGACGGGATCGACCTGCGGTTGCTGCGGGTGAACTGGTCGGCGTGGCCGGACGCAACGGAGCCGGGAAGTCGACGCTCGCTCTCGTGCCGGCCGCATTCATTCCTCGGGTCGTGGTCGAGCGGTCAGTCGAGGGTATCCGCGAGATCCAGGGGCAGTCAGACAGGCTCCGCCTCCGCCGCCGAGTTGCTCGGCCGTGTCGGCATCGTCTTCCCACCCCGTCCAACCAACTGTCGGGGTCCAAGTTGACGGTTCGGGAGGAACTGGCCTTCGGCCTCGGAACCTCGGCGTGCCGCGAGCCCGAATGGATCGCGCGAATCGAGTCGACGCTCGCGGAGCTCGGAATCGGCCACCTGGCCGAACGCCTTCCGACGCCCTGTCCGGCGGGGAGCAGCAGCGGGTGGCCATCGCCGCCATCCTGGCCATGGGACCGGAGCTGCTGGTGCTCGACGAGCCAACCGCCCAGCTCGATCCGGCCGGCGGCAAGGCCGTCACTCGCCTCCTTGGAGAACGTGCTGCCGCCGGGATCGGCGTCCTTGTCGCGGAGCATCGTGAGGTGGTCCTGCGCGCAGCGGGCGGATCGCCGTCGTCGACGGCGGCCGGCTGACGCGTGGGGCTCCGGCCGAGGTCCTCCGCCGGCCGTCGGCGGCCGCGCGGGCGTCGCTGTGCCCGGCGCTCATGGGTCTCGAGAATCGCGCTCGGACTGCCGCCGAGCCGTGCCCTCGACGAGAATGCGGTCGCTGCTGCGCTCCGTTCGCGGGCAGGCCGATCCGCCGAGTCTCCGCACGACGCCCGGCATCAGTGGCCGTCGCCTGGGAGCCGGTTCGCCAGCACCCTCCGACCGGGGTCGAGATCATCGGTCTCGTCCATTGCTATCCGGACGGGACCGAGGCGGTTCGCGGTGTATCGATCTCGATCGGCGCAGGAGAGACCGTGGCCATCGTCGGCCAGAACGGATCGGGCAAGACCACGATGGTCGAACAGCTGGTCGGCATCCTCGCGCCGACGGCCGGTCAGGTGCTCGTGGGCGGGCACGACGTTGCCGGCGGCACCATCGCCGAGGCGGCTCGGACCACCGGCTTCGTCTTCCAGGACCCGGATCGCCAGCTGTTCAGCCGGAGAGTCGAGCCGAGGTTCTGGTTTGGTCCGCGGAATCTCGCCCTCGCCGGGCCTGCTGGGCGTCGGGCCGTCGAGCAGGCACTGACGCGACAGGCCTTGATACGCGGCGGCGCCGATAATCCATACGATCTCGGGTTGTCCGACCGGAAGCTGGTGGCCCTGGGGAGCGTCTCGCGATGGACACCGGCTGTCCTTGTCGCTTGACGAGCCCACGACCGGACAGGATGCGCCGGGCATCGCGCGGATCGGCGCTCTGGTTGATGCATTCGCAGCGGTAGGCCGCACGGTCGTTGCGATCACACACGACATGGAATTCGCGGCTCGTCATTTCCAGCGCGTCGTCGTGATGCGCCAGGGAGTGATCATTGACGACGGCCCTCCGGGCGAGGCTTTCGGCCCCACCAGACGAGAATCCCTTGCGTCGACGGGTCTCGAGTTGCCCGCACTGCGGCGATCTGGGGTCGCGCCGGACGACCCGGGCGCGGTCCCGTTCCAGCCGGCGAGGGTCGCACCGTGATCGCGATCAGCCACGACATGCGCTTCGTCGCGGACACGTTTGCCCGGATCGTGGTGATGCGGGCCGGGCGGATCGTGCTCGACGGAACGCCCTCGGGCGTCTTCGGGCAGTCGAACTGGGAGGTCCTCGCCTCGACGTTCCTCGAAGCGCCGCTGCCGGCACGCGTCGGTGCCCGGCTGGGGCTCGGTGCCACGCCGACGGAGGCGTCGCTCGTCGAGGCGCTCGCGAGGCAGGCGGCGGGCTAGACCCGCCGGCGGCATCGTCGGACTGCGAGCGCCCACGGTGGCCCGCACCGAGCCCGGATCAGGTGACCAGCTGAGCCAGCATGTGGTCCCAGCCCTGGCCTGTTGGGGTAGCGTTCAGTCGACGCCCCTGGGGACCGGCCCCGCGCCAGGCCGGCCCGCCGCCCGCCATGTCGAGGGCCGCACAAGGAGCCGCTGCCATGACCGATCGAACCGCCCCCGGTGCTGCCACGGTCGCGCTCGCGAAAGCTGGCGACCTCGCCGCGGGACTCGCGGCATGAAGCCGCGCGTGGCCACCGGACCGCTGGGCGTCGGCCTGGTCGGCGCCGGCCGAATGGGCCGTGCCCACGGCCGCATCCTCGCCTTCCAGGTGCCGGAGGGCCGCCTCGTCGGCATCGCCGACGTCGACACCGGCGCCGCCCGCCGCCTTGCCGGCGAGGTTGGCCTGGGCGAGGATCGAGTCTTCGCCACCGTCGAGGAGCTCGTCGCCGACCCGGCCGTGGAGGCGGTGCTGATCGCGGTCAGCTCCAGCCGGCACCTGGAGGTCGTCCGCGCGGCCGCCGCGGCGGGCAAGCACATCCTCTGCGAGAAGCCCCTTGCGCTGACGCTCGAGGAGTCCAGGCTGGCGGTCGAGGCCGCGGATGCCGCCGGCGTCCTCCTCCAGGTGGGCCTCATGCGGCGCCACGACCCCGACTACCGCCGGGCCGCAGCCCGCCTGCGGGACGGGACCTTCGGACGCCCGGTCCTGTTCAAGAGCCTCCAGTTCGACATGGAGCCGCCTCCCCTCGCCTTCTGCGACCCGAAGGTGAGCGGCGGCATCCACATCGACATGGGCATCCACGAGTTCGACCTCGCCCGCTGGCTCATGGACGACGAGGTCGCCGAAGTGCACGCCTACGGCTCGACGGCGGCGTTCCCGGAGATCGGCGCGACGGGCGACGTCGACAGCGCAGTGGTCAACCTGCGCTTCGCCGGCGGCACGACCGGGACGGTCGAGATGGTCCGCTGCGTGGCCTACGGCGAGGACGTCCGCACGGAGGTGGTGGGCACTGCCGGTTCGGTGTTCGTCGGCCTCCTGCCGCTGACCATGGGCGCCAGCGGCGTGCGCGGGGCGATCGCGATCGATGCGCTGGACCCGGCGATCCCGCGCTTCGAGCGCGCCTACACGGAGCAGTCGCGGGCGTTCTGCCGGTCGGTCGTCACCGGATCGCCGGTCGAACCGGACGGCGCGGCGGCACTGGAGGCCCTCCGCGTCAGCCTGGCCGCAGACCGGTCGATGCGCGAACGCCGGCCGGTTCGCGTGGACGAGATCGGATGAGCGCGCGACGCGCGGCGGCCGGGCGCGGGGAGGCAAGCCGCGATGCGGCAACGGATGCGGCAACGGCGGGCCGCGCGGACCCGGCGCCGCCTGCCCTGCCGAAGGTCGGCTTCCAGGTCTGGGGCCAGGCGGTCGGCTGGCCCGCGCTCCGCGACGACCGCGCGGCGGGTCGAGGCGCTCGGCTTCTCGAGCCTCTGGGCCAACGACCACTTCTCCGCCGCGGTGGGAGCAGCCTGGACGACACCCGATGCTCCCATCGGGCCGTTCCTGGAGGGCTGGGCGACACTGGCCGGGTTCGCCGTCGCCACCGAGCGGATCCGGCTGGGCATGCTGGTCTCCGGCGCCGGGTACCGGAACGTCGGGCTGCTGGTGAAGCAGGCCACGGCGGTGGACCACCTGAGCGGCGGCCGGGTCACCCTTGGCCTGGGCGCCGGCTGGCACGAGCCGGAGCACCGCGCCTTCGGCTTCGGGCTGCCGCCGATCCGCGAGCGGCTGGACCGGCTCGAGGAGCAGGCCGAGGCAGTCCGCCGACTGCTCGACGGGGACGCCGTCACGCTGCGAGGCCGGTGGGTGACCCTCGATGGCGCCCGCAACCTGCCGCCCCCGGTCGGGCCGCTCCCGCTGCTCATCGGCGGCAGCGGCCCGAAGCGGACGCTGCGGATCGTGGCCGAGTTCGCGGACGCCTGGAACGGCGAGGGTGACCCGGCGACCTGGGAGCAGCGCAACCGCGTCCTCGACGAGCACTGCGCCGCGGTGGGCCGGGATCCCGGCTCGATCCGGCGGACGGCGGGTGTGCCGCCGATCTGCATCCGCGACGATGCCGGGCAGGCTCTCGACGATCTGACGGCGGCACTGCGCGCGGCGGCGATGGCGCCCGAGGATGCCGCCTCCCTGGCGGCCAGCTCGCTGCTGGTGGGCCCGGAGGCGGTGGTGGTCGCCGGCCTCGCGGCCTACGCCGCCGCGGGCGCGGACGAGGTGCTGGTCGACCTGCCCGGAGCGGGCGATCCCGAGACGCTCGAGCGCCTTGCGGCGGCCCTGGGTCGTGCGGGAGGGAGCGCCGGCTGAGGGCACGTCCGGGCGTTGAGCCCGGCGACCGTCGGCCCGGCCCGGTGCGCGTCGCCCGGTGCGCGTCGCCCGGTGCGCGTCGCCCGGTGCGCGTCGCCCGGTGCGCGTCGCCCGGTGCGCGTCGCGCCTGGTGGCATGGCGCCGAGTGCCCACTCCGTCCTCTCCGAGGGGACGGAATCGCCGCTCCACGCACGACGAGTCCGCGTTCACACGACCCCGCCGGACTGGCGGTGCTCACGATCGCGATCCTGTCCTCCGTGGGCGGACGCCCTCGGGCTCGCGCGCCGCGTCCTCCGTGAGGGGACGGAATCGCCGCTCCACGCACGACGAGTGCACGATCACACGACCACGCCGGACTCGCGGTGCTCACGATCGCCATCCGCGTCCTCCGTGGGCGGACGCCTTCGGGCTCGTGCGCCGCCGCCTCCGTGGGCGGACGCCCTCGGGCTCGCGCGCCGCCGCCTCCGTGGGCGGACACCCTCGGGCTCGTGCGTCGCCTTGGCACGGCGCTCGGGCGCGGCGCTCGCGGTGAGATGCGTGACGCGCCGGCTGACGACGCGCCGCTCCTGCAACATCCCTTGACACGGGCGCGCAATCGATTACCCTCGTTCCACCATGCCCGGTCCCACCGTCCGCCACCCGGCCGATGTCGGCGCGATCCGCGGGGATTCGCCCGCGCCTTCGCGAGTTGCCGCCGGAACCTCCGGCGTGGACGGGCGCGCCGCGCCGACGTCGGTCGGCGCGGCGCCCGACGACACGACCTGGGCTCGACCCGACGCCCTTCGCCTGCCCCGCCTCACCGATGTCGCCCGGGAGGCGAGCGTATCGACGGCAACCGCGTCGCGGGCGCTCTCCGGCCACGGCCGCGTCTCGGTCCAGACCAGGGCCCGGGTTCGCGAGGCCGCCGAGGCGGCTCGACTTCCAGCCGTCCGAGCTGGGACGCCAGCTGCGGACGCATTCGACGCGGACGATCGGCTTCGTCGTGCCCAACATCGGCTCGTGGTTCTATGCCAACGCCCTCAAGGGGGCACAGCATCGCCTGGAGGCGGCCGGCTACCAGGTCCTGCTGATGGACACCGACGAGCGCCGGGACCGCGAGCTCGCCGCGCTCCACACGCTCCTCGACGGCCGGGTCGACGGAATCCTGCTGTGCTCGGCGGGCGCCGAGGAGGCCTCGATCCAGTCGCTCCTGCGCCGCCACCACGTGCCCCTCGTGTGCTTCGACAACGTGCTCCCGAGCGTCGGCGAGGGCCGGGTCACGCTCGGCAACGAGCGCGGCCTTCGACTTCTCGTGGATCACCTTGCGGTCGGCCACGGCCACACGAGGATCGGGTACGTCGGCGGCATCGTGACGGAGACGTCGGGTGCCGAGCGCCTGGCAGGGTTCCGGCTGGGCGTGCTGGCAAATGGCCTCACGTTCTCGGACGCGCTGGTCCACGGCGGCGCATGGACCGCCGTCACCGGCTGGACCAGCACCCGTGAGCTGCTGGCGCTGCCGGACCCGCCGACGGCCATCGTCTACGCCGATGCCGACCTGGCCATGGGTGGCCTGCATGCCCTCCACGAGGCAGGCATCGACGTGCCGGGCACGGTCGCCATCGTCTGCTTCGACGACCCCGACGCGGGGCCACTGCTCGATCCCCCGCTGACGGCGCTCGCCCGGCGCGATCGCCAGATCGGCGACCTCGCCGCGTCCCTCGTCCTGCGGGCCCTCGAGCACCCACACGCCGGGTTCATGGAGGTTCGAATCCCGATGGAGCTCGAGATCCGGCGATCCTGCGGCTGCGCGCCGGCGGACTCGCTCGCGCGGGCTGCGGGTGGCGCCGGCGGCGGGTTCCGCGCCGGAGCACCCGCGTGACCGCCCCGGCGATCGAGCTGGTCGGCGTCACCAAGCGATACGGAGACCAGGTCGCGCTTGACGACGTTTCGCTGGCGATCGCGCCGGGCGAGTTCTTCTGCCTGCTTGGTCCCTCCGGCTGTGGCAAGACGACGACCCTCAACATCATCGGCGGATTCGTGCCCCTCTCGGCGGGCGAGCTGCGGATCGAGGGCCGCGTCGTCAACGACCTGCCGCCCCACAAGCGCAATGTCAATACCGTCTTCCAGAACTACGCCCTGTTCCCGCACATGACCGTCGAGGAGAACGTCGCGTTCGGGCTGCGCATGGGCGGCCTCGAGGGGCTCCGCGGTGACGGCCAGGGTTCGTGACTACCTGAACCTGGTCGGGTTGGAGCGCTTCGGCGCCCGGATGCCGACGCAGCTCTCCGGCGGCCAGGCCCAGCGCGTCGCGCTGGCACGAGCGCTGGTGAAGGAGCCCGCGGTCCTGCTGCTCGACGAGCCGCTCGGCGCCCTGGACCTCAAGCTGCGCAAGCAGATGCAGGTGGAGCTCGCGCGCATCCACCGCCAGGTCCGCACCACGTTCGTCTTCGTCACGCACGACCAGGAAGAGGCCCTCTCCATGGCGACCCAGATCGCCGTGATGTCCGGAGGGCGGATCGTCCAGCTGGGCGGGCCGCGCGACATCTACTACCGGCCCGTGAACCGGTTCGTGGCCGACTTCATCGGCGAATCCAACTTCCTTGCCGGAACCGGCGATCCCGGTGCCACCGGCGGCCAGGCCGTCCTGAGGCTGGCCGGGGGCGGCTCGGTGGCAGGCCCGGCGGGCATGAGGAGTGGCCCGGTCGAGCTGATGGTCCGCCCGGAATCCGTCCACGTCGGCCGCGAGCAGCCGGACGGCGGCATGGCGGCGTTGCCGGGCCGGGTCGTCGGCGTCTCGTTCCTTGGCAGCTACACGCGAGTGACCGTCGAAACCGCGGCCGGCCGGATCGTGGCCGCGCCGCCGAACGTCGAGGGGGCCGGGTCCACCTCCCTCGATCAGCTCCTTGAGGAGGAGGTGTGCGTTTGGTGGAGGCCGTCTGACGCCGTCGTCACGGGTCAAGGCTAGGAGGAGGGTTCTCATGGAACGTTCTGTCACCCGTCGCGATTTCCTGAAGCTGTCGGCCGGTGCGAGTGCCGGGGTGGTCCTGGCCGCGTGTTCCAGCTCGGCAACGACGGCCCCGTCGACGGCGCCGTCGGCCGCCACGTCGGCCGGCGCGTCGACGGCGCCGTTCCCGTCACCGTCGGCGCCCCCGACCACGACCCCCGGCTCGCTCAACTTCCTGACGTGGAGCGACCACTGGGGCAAGGACGAGCTGGCGGCGGTCAAGTCGATGACCGGCATCGACGTCCAGATCACCGAGCTCGCCGACAACATCGACGGGTTCAACAAGCTCAACCAGGTCCACGGCCAGCTGGACGCGGTGTCCGGCGACGCGCTGTGGGTCCCCAAGTACCACGATGCGGGCCTCATCCAGGCCATCGACATCAACAGCTTCAAGGTCGCCTCGCAGCTCTACTCGATGGCGCGGTCCTTCGACTTCTGGACGAAGTCGGACGGCTACCTCGCGTACCCGTGGGGCTGGTCGCCGATCCAGATCGTCTACAACCCGGCCCACGTCACGTCCGGCGCCGACAGCTGGCAGCTCCTGGTCGACCCCAAGTACAAGGGCAAGGTCGTCATGGAGAACCAGCCGACCGACATCATGCTGTTCGCGGGGATCGCGACCAACGCCAAGGACATCTACAACATGACGGCCGACGAGCTGACGGCCTGCAAGGCATGGCTGACCCAGCTCAAGCCGAACGTCCTCAAGCTCGTCCAGCAGAACAACGAGACGATCACCGCCCTGGCCAGCGGCGAGGCCTGGATCTCCACCCAGAACCTCGGCGCCCCCGACCGCGTCAAGGAGGCCAACGGGCCCGACGTCACCGCGTTCGTCCCCAAGGAGGGCACGACCGGCTTCATCGACGGCGAGATGACCGTGAAGGGCGGGACGAACCAGACCCTGGTGCAGCCATACCTCGAGACCGGCGCTCAGGCGGAGTTCGTCGCCCAGAACTTCCTGGACAACGGGCGCCCGCTGTGGAACGAGAAGGCCTACACGCTGCTCGTCAACGCGGGCAAGAAGGACCAGGCCGATCGGTACCTCTACAACCAGCCCGAGCAGGCGCTGAAGATGCGGCTCAAGGGGCCCGCCGGCAACGTGGACGCCTACATCCAGACCTTCAACTCGGTGTTCGGCGGCTGAGGCCGACTCGACCACCGGGCCGATGACCGACATGACGGCGACGACCGGCGAGCTCCCCGCGGGCCCGCCGGTCCAGGCCGCCCCGGAGACGCGCCGTCAATCCGGTGCGACGCTACTGGCCGTTCCTGCCGGCCGGCGTCGTGCTGGTCGGGCTCTTCTTCATCCCCCTGCTCATCGTGTTCGTCTATTCCTTCTGGGAAGTCGACAACCGGACGCTGCTCACGGTCCCGAACTGGAACGTCGACAACTACACGACGTTCTTCTCCACCGAGACGTACGTCCGGACGTTCATCAAGACCATCCTCATGGCGGCCCTGGTCACGGCCACCGGCCTGGCCTTCGCCTTCCCGTTCGCCTACTTCCTGGTTCGCTACGTCGGCGGGCGCTGGCAGCGAATCGTCCTGCTGGCGGTCATCGCGCCGTTCTGGACCAGCTACCTGGTCCGCATCTATGCGTGGCAGGCGATCCTGGGCGAGCAGGGCGCGCTCAACGGCCTGCTCAAGATGCTGGGCCTCATCTCGCAGCCGCTCGACATCTTCGTCTACAACGACACGGCGGTCTTCATCGTGCTCGTGTACCTGTACTTCCCGTTCGCGGCGCTCGCTCTGTACACGTCGCTCGAGAAGTTCGACTTCACCCAGCTCACGGCTGCCCAGGACCTCGGCGCGACCCCGGCCCGGGCCATGGTCCGCATCCTGCTGCCGCAGATCCGACCGGGCGTCATCACCGCCTGCGTGTTCGTGTTCATCCCGGTGCTTGGCGAGTACCTGACGCCGACGCTGGTCGGGGGAACGAAGGGCGTGCTGATCGGCAACCTCATCTACAACTTCTATCGCGGCGGCGCGTTCCCGTCGATGGCCGCGGCGTCGTTCCTGGTGGCCGCCGTGATCGTCGCCCTGCTGATCGCCTTCCGCCGCTATCTCCAGATCAGCGACGTGGTCACGAGGACGTAGCGATGGCCAGGCCGAAGGCGATGGACCTCCTCGAGACGATGCCGGTCAGCCCGCACGCGAGGCTGATGCAGCGGTCGCTGCGCGCCTGGGCGTTCATCATCCTCGCGTTCCTGTACCTGCCGATCGCCTTCCTGATCCTCTTCAGCTTCGAGGACAGCAATTCGGTCGGCTTCCCGTTCACGGGGTTCACGCTGCGCTGGTACGAGGGCCTGCCCGAGAACACGCAGCTGCTGGGCGCGATCTGGCAGTCCGTGACGACCGCGGCGGTCGTGGCCGTCGCCGCGACGCTGGTCGGGTCGATGGCCGCGTTCCCGCTGGTCCGCTCCGGGATGCGCTACCCGAACGTCGCCCGGATCCTCTTCACGATGCCCATCATGATGCCGGGGATGATCATCGGGATCGGGATCCTGGTCTTCCTGGCCAACTTCCTGAAGATCCAGCTCTCCCAGCTCACGGTGATCGCCGGCCACCTGGTGCTCACGATGCCCTTCGTGGTCCTGATCGTGTCGGCGCGGGTGCAGGGATTCGACCGCCGCCTCGAATGGGCCGCGGCGGACCTTGGCGCGAGCCCCGTCCAGGTGATGCGGCGGATCGTCCTGCCTCTCATCTTCCCGGCGATCCTCGCGGGCGCGCTCATCAGCGTGACGCTCTCGATCGACGAGTTCGTGGTCACGTTCTGGACCATCGGGCCGAAGCTCACCCTGCCCATCTACATCTACACGCAGATCAAGTTCGGGGTCACGCCCGAGGTGAACGCGGTCGCGACGCTCGTCCTCGCGTTCACGCTCGGCGTGCTGGCCCTGGGGGCCGTCGCCGCCCTCGTCGTCGGGCGCCTCCGGTCTCGCCGCGCCGCCCGCCGCGTGCTGCGCGAAGAGGCCGCCGCGACGGGGCAGGCTCTTTCCTAGCCATCGAATTCGCACGGAGACACAGCCCATGCGCGCCGCAGTCTTCCTTGGTGACGGCAGGTTCGAGATCGCCGAGCGGCCGCAGCCATCGCCGCCGCCCGGCGAGGTGCTGGTCGAAGTCGAGGCCTGCGGCATCTGCGGGAGCGACGTCCAGATCCTCAACGTGCCCCCCGGCCACCCCGCGACGCCCGGGATCATCCTTGGCCACGAGTTCGTCGGCCACGTGGTCGAGCTGGGGTCGGGCGTGCAGGACGTGGCCGTCGGTTCCCGCGTCATCGTCGACCCGGACCCCAAGTGCGGCGCCTGCGGACCCTGCCGGGCGGGCCGGCCGGCCAACTGCGTCAACATCGTCGCTCTCGGCGTCTACCGCGACGGCGCGCTCGCAAAGTACGCCACCGCGCCCGCAGCGATGTGCCACCCCATCGCGGAGAGCGTCCCGGCCAACCTGGCCGCCATGGCCGAGCCGCTCGCCTGCGTGGTGAACGGGACGAACAAGGTTGCCATCCGGCCTGGCGAGTCGGCCGTCGTGTTCGGCGCCGGAGCGATCGGCTGCCTGTTCACGGCCGTCCTGCACGCCTCGGGCGCGGGGCGCCTCATCGTCGTCGAACCGAGCCCGCACCGAGCGCCGGTCGCGCGGGCAGTGGGTGCGAACGAGGTCGTCACCCCGGACGAGTGGCGCGCCAACCGGCAGGACCTGGTGCCCGGCGGCGCCGACGTGGTGGTCGACGCGGTCGGCAGCGTGCTCGCGGACTGCATCGACGCGGCGGGAATGGGCGGCCGGATCGCGCTTTTCGGCATGAACCAGAACGCCCGGCCGCCGATCCACCAGGTCGAGATCACGGAGCGGAGCCTGGCCATCCTCGGCACGTACATCACCAGCTTCACGTTCCCGGCCGCGATCCGGATGATCGAGAACGGACTGGACCTTGCCCCGCTCGTGTCGTCCGTGCTGCCGCTCGACCGCCTTGCCGAAGGCATCGAGGGGATCCGATCGGGCACGGCCGTCAAGGTGGTGATGACGCCCTGAATGCACGGCGGTCCTGCTGGGCTGTCCCGGCCCCGCGGGCGCCGCCACCGCCGCGCTGAGGCCGCTGCCGCCAACCGTCGCCGAAGGCTCCGCCCGGGCGCGCCGGGCAGGCCATCCCCCAGATCGAGGACTTCCATGACCGCTCTCTCCCCGCCCCACCTTCGCATCGCGACCGCTCCCTGCTCGTTCGGCGTCGACGAGGTCATGTTCGACGACATCTGGATGCCCGGCCCCGACGAGATGCTCGACTGGATGCTCGGCATCGGCTATGACGGCACGGAGCAGGGCCCGCCAGGCTTCCTCGGCGAACCGGCCGTCGCCCGCGAGCGCCTGGCCGCGCGCGAGCTGCCCCTTGTCGGCGCCTTCCTGCCGCAGCACTTCAGCCGCTCCGAATGTGTCGAGGAGGACCACGCCTGGCTGCGCGCCCAGCTCCGGGCGCTGCGCGAGTCGACGCCCGAGGGCTCGCATCCGTTCGCCGTCCTCTGCGAGGGCATCGACGAGGATGTCAGGCGACGCTGGAGCGGCCGGACCGAGCAGCACCCGGAAACGCAGCTCTCGGAGGCACGCTGGCGCGACCTCGTCGACAACCTCCATCGTGCGGCGGAGCTCTGCCGGTCGGAGGGCTTCGACGCGGTCCTCCATCCGCATGCCGGCACGTATCTCGAGACGGCCGCGGAGATCGACCGGGTGGCGCGGGCGATGGACCCGTCACTCGTCGGGCTCTGCCTGGACACCGGCCACTTCCGCTTCGGCGGCGCGGACCCGGCCCAGTGCCTGCGCGACTACCGGAACGTCGTCCAGCACGTCCACATCAAGGACGCCCGAATGGCGATCCTCGAGCAGGTCAAGGCCGAGGGCGCCGGCCTGGAGGCCGCGTTGCGCCGCGGCGTCTTCTGTCCGCTCGGCGAGGGCGATTCGGACATCCCGGGCGTGGTCGCTGCCCTGCGCGAGATCGACTACCGGGGGTGGATCGTGGTCGAGCAGGACCAGTTCCTCGACGAGGACGACACCCGGGCCTCGGTCGTCGCGACTCAGCGCCTGAACCTCGCCTACCTGAGGGGCCTGGGGCTGTAGCCGGGGGCCGGGGGCCGGGGGCCAGGGGCCGGGGGCGGGCCTGAGGCTGTAGCCGGGGGCCGGGGCCGGGGGGGTGGTGCCGGGGGCCGGGGGGCCGGGGGGCCGGGGCCTCACTCTGTCCTCCATGGGAGGACGGATTCGGGCGATCCACGCACGACAAATCCGCGTTCATCCGACGGCGCCGGACTTGGGGTGCTCACGATCGCGATCCCGTCCTCCGTGGGCGGACAGCAGCCGCCTCGTGGCTACGGCATGGCGAGCGGGTCGATCGTGCACGTCATGTCGCCGACCTGGCGGACAGTCACGGTGGCCACCGCGCCGGGCGCGAGCGTCACGCTGGTCGAACAGATGCCTGGCGCAAAATGCGGACAGGGAGAAGGATCCGTCCTTGGTGCCGACGACCATCGGCTCAACGGTCACGAGGTGCGTGCCGGCTGCGACGCGCACCCAGGTCGGCCCCGACCCGATCGTCCGCCAGATCGCATCGTGGCCGACCTCGCCGATCTCGACGGTGAACATGGTCGAACCGCTCTGCGGCGACGCCGTCGGGGCGGCCGCCGGGTCGAGGGTTGACGGCTGTCAACTTCGCGGCGGTGGACCCGCGTGATTACCGCGACCTGTCCCGGCACCGTGTAACCCCGGTCTCGGACGGGTCGATGACGATGGTCGAGCGCATCATCAGCGAGTCCATATCCCAACGACGAACGGGCGGCGCCAGCCGTCCCGTCGTGACCCAAGAAAGCTCCCGCGACATCCATTGACGCTCGCGCCCGGTGCTGCTACGGTATGCTCCGAATTCGATCGTATGAGCAGGTGCCTGCTCATATGTGCGCCGCCAGATCGACGCGCGGCGCGGGCAGGGAGACGAATGGCCCGACGGAAGGGTGCTGGTGAAGCCGGCGACGTGCGCCTCATGGTGCGAGTCGCCCAGCTGTACTACCGGTTGCACCTCACCCAGGCCGAGATCGGGGAGCGGCTGGGCCTGAGCCGGTTCGCCATCGGCCGCCTCCTGGACCGCGCCGTCCGGGACGGCATCGTCCAGATCGAGATCGTCCATCCGGCCGCCCGTCTCGTCACCCTCGAGGACGAGCTGGTGGAACGGTTCGGCCTGCGTGGGGCAGTGGTCGTGGAGGCCCCGCCGGGGGACGAGCCGGCCGCGGAGCAGATGGCCCGCGAGGCCGTCGCCCGGGGCGCCGCCGAGTACCTCGCGTCGATCCGTCCGGGCGGCGCCATCGGCGTCTCCTGGGGTCGCTCCATGCTGGAGCTGTCGAACGCCCTCCAGCCCGGCTGGACCTCGGCGACGGAGATCGTCCAGCTCAACGGCGCGACGTCGCGATCGGCGCGCCCGACCCGGGCCACCGAAGTCGCCGAGCGCTTCGGGACGACGACCGGCGCCTCGATCCGGCTGCTCTCCGCGCCCGCCATCGTCGGCTCCCCGGGGCTCCGGCAGGCGCTCACGGACGATCCGGCCGTGCGCGAGACGCTCGACGCCGCGCGGTCTGCCCCGACCGCCATCTTCAGCCTTGGCGTGCTGACCCCGACCAGCGTGCTGGTCGAATCCGGATGCCTCGCCGGCGACGACGTGGAGAGCCTGGCCAGGGCGGGTGCCGTCGGTGACGTGATCGGCCGGTTCCTGACCGCCGACGGCCACATCGCGAGCCCCGCCGTGGACGAGCGGACCGTCGGCCTTCCCATCGCCGACCTGGCCCGCAAGCAGCTTGCCGTGGCCCTTGGCGCGGGACCCGGCCGCGGGCCCATCGCGCTCGCCGCACTGCGCGCGGGCTGCGTGAACGTGCTGGCCGCCGACGAGGGAACGGCCGAGTGGGTGCTGGCCCATGGCTGAGCGGACGGACGCTGCGCGGCGGCGGTTCGGGCGACCTCGCGGACTGCTATGGTCGAGGCGAAGCGACTGATGGCAGATCCCCCGATCGGCAACGCGCAGGCGGTCCGGGCGCTCGTGGAGCGCGCGGTCGACGCTGCCCTCGGGGAAGCCCGGGCGGCCGTGCCCATGGGCGCCGACCGATCCCCCACCGGGGCTCCGGGAGCAACCCCGCCGGCCCCGGCCCCGGCCGCACCTGCACCCGCCGTCGCGCCGGGAGCCGCCATCGCCATCGGCGCGGATCACGGCGGCTTCGGCCTCAAGCAGGTCATCGCCAAGGCGCTGTCAGAGCGCGGCTATGCGGTCCGCGACTGCGGCACGAACGGCCCCGACGCGGTTGACTATCCCGACTTCGCCCACGCCGTCGCCCGCCTGGTGGCCGATGGCACCTGCGCCGCCGGCATCGTCATCGACGGGGCCGGCATCGGGTCGGCCATGGCCGCGAACAAGGTTCCCGGCGTGCGGGCGGCCCTCTGCTATGACGTCTCGTCGGCGCGCAACAGCCGCGAGCACAACCACGCCAACGTCCTCACGCTGGGCGCGCGGCTGATCGGAGAAGGACTCGCCATGGAGATCGTGACCACCTGGCTGGCGACCGCGTGGGGGCCGGGCCGCCACGCGGCCCGCGTCGACAAGATCATGGAGATCGAGCGGCGCTACGCGAGCCCGGCAACCGGCGGAGCCCCCCGATGACCACGCCAGGGTTCGACCGCGACACGCTCATCGAAGCGATCACCCGCCAGGTCCTTGCGGGCATGGCCGAAGGCCCCCTCGGCACCGGCGGTTGCGCCACCTGCCGCCTGGCCTGCGCGACCTCCTGCCCGGATCGCGTGCGCGAGGTCGTCACTTCCGGCGCGACCCGCGTGGAGTACCACGGGCCGGGCGGCGACGTCCCGCGCGACCTGGCCCGCTACATCGACCACACCCTGCTCCGCCAGGACGCGACCGCCGACCAGATCGACCGGCTCTGCGCGGAAGCCCGCGAGCACCACTTCGCGGCCGTGTGCATCAACCCGACCTGGGTTCGCCGGGCAGCCGACAACCTGCGCGGGACCGACGTGCCGGTCGCGTCCGTCATCGGCTTCCCGTTCGGCACGAGCACCAGCGAGATCAAGGCGATGGAGACCCGTCGGGCCATCCGCGACGGCGCCCGCGAGATCGACATGGTCATCAACATCGGGGCGCTCAAGAGCGGGATGCAGGACCTGGTCCGGCAGGACATCGCGGGCGTGTCGGACGCCTGCCACGAGGCCGGGGCGATCAACAAGGTGATCATCGAGGCGGCTCTCCTCACCGACGAGGAGAAGGTGATCGCCTGCCGCCTGGCCCAGCTCGCGAAGGCCGACTACGTCAAGACCTCGACCGGCTACGCGTCGGGCGGGGCGACCGTCTTCGACGTCGCGCTCATGCGCGAGACGGTCGGCCCTCGCATGGGCGTCAAGGCGGCCGGCGGCATCCGCACCGCCACGGACGTCGAGGAGATGATCGCCGCCGGGGCGACCCGGATCGGCGCGTCGGCCGGCGTCAAGATCGTCACCGGAGAGAGGGGCTCGCATGAGCAATATTGAGCTTCGTGCCTACGTCTTCCTCGACAGCCTCCAGGCCCAGTATTCGGCGTTCCTCGGCACGGTCGCCCAGGGGTTCCTGCCGCTGGCCGGCGATGCGTCCCTGTACGTCGAGGTATCGCCGGGCATCGAGATCAACCGCCTGACGGACATCGCCCTCAAGGCGACCCAGGTCAAGCCCGGGATGCAGATCATCGAGCGCTACTTCGGCCTGCTCGAGGTCCATTCGCCGTCGCAGGCCGAGGTGCGGGCCGCCGGTGCCGCCATCCTTCGCGAGCTCGGCATCGAGGAGCACGACCGGATCAAGCCGCGGATCCTCTCGAGCCAGATCATTCGCCGCATCGACGACCACCAGGCCCAGCTCATCAACCGGACGCGCCACGGCCAGATGATCATCGGCGGCCAGACCCTCTACGTGCTGGAGCTGGAGCCGGCGGCCTACGCGGCGCTGGCCGCCAACGAGGCCGAGAAGGCCGCCCGGATCAACATCCTCGAGGTGCGCTCGTTCGGCTCGATGGGCCGGGTGTACCTCGGCGGGGAGGAGCGCGACATCGACGTCGGCTGGCGCGCCGCGCTGGCCGCGATCGAAGGGCTCGAGGGGCGGGAGGGGCGCGAGGGGGCCAGGTAGCACGCAACGCCGGCGACCGCCGGATCGACAGGTCGACGGGAGCCGAAGGGCTCCGCCCGAAGCAGGAGAGATTCGATGGCTGACGCACTTGGGATGATCGAGGCCCGCGGGTTCGCCGCGATGGTCGAGGCCGCGGACGCGATGGTCAAGGCGGCCAAGGTCGACCTGGTCGGCTACGAGAAGACCGGCGGCGGCTATGTCACGGCCATCGTGCGCGGCGACGTCGCCGCCGTGAAGGCCGCGGTGGAGGCGGGCGTCCGCAATGCCGCCAAGGTCGGCGAAGTCGTCGCCAGCCACGTGATCGCCCGGCCGCACACGAACATCGACATCGCCCTGCCGCTCGGCCGGGCCGACGAGGCACGCGCCGAGACGGGCGGCCGCTAGCACCCGGCGGAGCGCCGCAGGGAGGAGCGCCGCAGGGAGGCGCGGCTCGAGACGGGGCGGCGCTGCCGCAGGGTGGCGCCGCCGCGCCCGGCCGGCCTCCGCCGGTTCGCCGGCTTGGAGGAACCATGCTCCTGGGACGAGTCGTCGGGACGGTCGTCGCGACGCGCAAGGAACCGCAGATCGAGGGCTGGAGCCTGCTCCTGGTCCGCCAGCTCGACGCGGACAACCACGAAGGCAGCGGCTACGTGGTGGCCGTGGACGCCGTCGGGGCCGGCGTCGGCGAGGTCGTGCTCTATGCCTCCGGCAGCTCGGCCCGCCAGACGGAGGTCACGCGGGACCGGCCCTGCGACGCGGTGATCATGGCCATCGTCGACATCTGGGAAGTCGGCGGGAAGGACGTCTTCCGCAAGTGACCCGGCCGGCCGGGACGAGGTGGCGCGAAGAGCGATGAGCGAGCTCAGCGACCGCGAGATCCAGGACATCATCGAGCGGGTCCGGCACCGCGTCGCCGGCGCGCCGGGCGCGCGGCCGGGCGCAGCCATGCGCGCCGACGCGGAGCTGGCCGCTGCGGCCGCCTCGTCGGCCGAACTCACGGACGGCGTCCACGCCACCATCGACCAGGCCGTGGCAGCCGCCCTGGCCGCCTTCGGGTCCTACCAGGCAATGGGCCTGAAGCGCCGCTACGCCATCGTCGAGGCCATCCGGACGTCGATGCTCGAGCACGCCGAGCAGCTGGCCCGCATGGCCCACCGCGAGACCGGCATCGGCCGGTTCGAGGACAAGATCCTCAAGAACCGCCTGGTGACGACGAAGGCGCCCGGGCCGGAGGACCTCGAGGTCGCCGCGACCACCGGCGACCGCGGGATGATGGCCACCGAGTTCGCGCCATTCGGCGTGGTGGCGGCCATCACCCCGGTGACGAACCCGACCTCGACCGTGATCAACAACACGATCAGCATCGTGTCCGCCGGCAACGCGGTCGTCTTCAACGCCCACCCCAACGCGAAGCAGTGCTCGGCGGAGACGGTCCGGCTGCTCAACCGGGCGATCGTGGGGGCCGGCGGGCCGGCGAACCTCGTCGCCGCCGTTGCCCAGCCGACGATCGAGAGCGCCCGCGCGCTGATGAACCACCCCTCGGTCCGCCTGCTGCTCGTGACGGGCGGGCCGGGCGTCGTCCGTGAGGCCCTGCGCACCGACAAGCGGGCGATCACGGCCGGGCCGGGCAATCCGCCGGCGGTGGTCGACCAGACCGCCGACGTCGAGCGGGCCGGCCGCGACATCGTCCGCGGCGCATCCTTCGACAACAACCTGGTCTGCATCGACGAGAAGATCGCGATCGTCGTCGACTCGGTGGCCGACCGCCTGATCCGGGCGATGGTCGGCGCCGGTGCCTACCTGCTCAAGGAGCACGAGCTGCGCCGGCTGGAGCGGGTCATCTTCCGGGAGCTTGGCGAGCCGGGCAAGCCGGGCGTGATGAACCCGGCCTGGATCGGCAAGGACGCCGGCCGGATCCTGGCCGAGATCGGCATGCGCCCGGAGGCGGACCCGCGGCTGCTCGTCGCCGACGTGCCGCGCGACCACAGCCTGGTCTGGACCGAGCAGATGATGCCGGTCCTGCCGGTGGTCCGCGTCGGGACCGTGGACCAGGCGATCGACCTCTCGGTGCGCGCGGAGCACGGCTTCCACCACACGGCCTCGATCCATTCCACGAACGTGGAGACGATCACGCGCATGGCCCGGGCCATGAACTGCTCGATCTTCGTGGCCAACGGGCCGAACCTGGCCGGCCTTGGCGAGGGCGGCGAGGGCTTCTGCTCCTTCTCGATCGCCAGCCCCACCGGCGACGGCCTGACCCGGCCGCGCACGTTCTCGCGCGAACGACGGATCACCGTCGTCGGCGCGCTGCGGATCATCTGACGTGAGCCCTGCACCCCGCGCCCGGTCGGCCGCGTCGGCGGCGGGCTCGGCGGGCCCGGCGGGCCGCGGCGCGTCGGCGCCTGGCGCGGGCCGCGGCGCCTCGGACCCGCGTGGCATCACCGCCTCGGACCCGTCGGGCCCGGCTGGCCTCGACCCGGCCGTCGCCCTGCTCGAGCTGTCGTCGATCGCGGTCGGCATCGAAGCGGGCGACGCCATGGCCAAGCGCGCCCCGATCGACGTGCTCCACGCCGGCACGGTCCATCCCGGCCGGTACCTGGTCCTCGTGGGCGGGGCCGTCGCGGACGTCGAAGAAGCGCTCGATGCCGGCCGGGAGATGGGCGAGGGCTGCATCCTCGACGTCGTGCTGCTGCCGGGCGTGGACCCGCAGGTCGTTGCCGCGCTCCGTGGCCGCCGGCTGACGGGCGAAGGCGAGGCCCTGGGCGTGATCGAGACGACCACGGTCGCCTCGGTCATCGACGCCGCCGATGCCGGCGTGAAGGGCGCGCTGGTCCGCCTGCTGGAGCTTCGGCTGGCGGACGGGCTGGGCGGCAAGGCCTACCTGCTGTTCGACGGGCGGGTCGCCGACGTGGAGGCGGCCGTGGAGCTGGGGATGGCCCGGGTCGCAGCGAGCGCGCGGCCGGTGCACCCGGTCATCGGGCGGGTGATCCCGCAGCTGCACGACGCAATGCGGGCGAATCTCGAGGCCGATGGCCGCTTCCGGGCCGTGCTGCGGCCCGGCGGCGCGAGCCCAGTCGCTCACGTCGAAGCGCCGCCACGCCCGCGCCGCCGGAGGCCCTGACGCCATGCAGCTCGCCCGTGTCATCGGCACCGTCGTGGCGACCGTCAAGGCACCCGGCCTGGAAGGCGTCAAGCTGCTGATCGTCCAGCCGCTCGACCGACGGCAGCAGCCGTCGGGCACGCCGGTCGTCGCCGCCGACGCCGTGCACATGGCCGGGCCCGGCGAGCTCGTCTACATCGTGGCGGCCCGCGAGGCGGCCGAAGCGATGCCGGACCCGTTCGTGCCCGTCGACCACGCCATCGTGGGGATCGTCGACGCGGTGTCGCTCCTGCGGCCGGACGAAGGGGCCGCCGTCAACGACGGCGGACAGGACGACCGCGCCGCCCCGCACGAAGGCGAGGGCGCCGCGCCGCACGACCGCGCCCGACGGCGGCCGGCCATGAAGCTCGCCCGGGTGGTCGGGACCGTGGTCTCGACGATCACCATGCCCGCTCTCGAGGATCGGACGCTCCTGCTCTGCGACCTGGTCGCGCCGGACGGCAGGGCAGCCGGCGGGTACCTGATCGCCGTCGACACTGTGGGGGCCGGCGCCGGCGAGACCGTCCTGATCCTCGACGAGGGCAACTCCGCCCGGCAGATCCTCGGCCTGCGCCAGGGCCCCATCCGGACCGTCGTGGTCGGCATCGTGGACGACGTCGCGGTCGAGGCCGAGCACGTACCGGGCCAGCTCCCCGTGGCGACGCCTTCAGGAAGCCGCAGGACGATCCCGAGTCGGCGGACGCGACCATAGAGCCGTGGCGTCGGCGACCGGTCGGCGACTGCAATCCTGCGAGGCGGCGATGGCGGCCGACGCCGCGGCCGCCGGGTCGACGGTGGCGACCTCGACGCGAATTTCGTGCGGGGCTTGACTCTCAGGTGACCTGAGACCGCAGGCTGCGGAAGCGGAAGGAGAGGAATGCAGCGAAACCTGGTTCCCATCGGGCGCTTCTCTCGCCTCTGTCGGCTGACGATCCCGGCCCTGCGCCACTACGACGACGTCGGCCTGCTTCGGCCGGCGGCGATCGACCCTGACACCGGCTACCGCTATTACAGCCTCGCCCAGGCCGAGGAGGCGGAGTGGATCCGCATCCTGCGGTTCATGGACATGCCGATCGAGGAGATCAGCGCCCTCCTCGCCGAACGCGATCCTGAGGCCAGGGCGGACCGGCTCGACCAGCACCGCCGGCGCCTGCAGGGTCGGATCGAGGGCTACCAGGCTTCGCTTGCCTTCCTCCGTCGACTCATGAGCCAGGAGGCAGGTCCGATGCAGTACGAGGTCCATGTCCGGGAGACGGCCGACCAGCCCGTCGCCACCGTCCGCGACCGCACGCCCGTGTCCGGCTTCCCCGCGTTCTTCCAGGGCGCCTACGGGGAGATCCTCGGCCTGATCGGGGCGGCAGGGATCCAGCCCGCCGGGCCGCCCTTCTCGATTTACCACGATCCGGAGTTCACCGATGACGACGTCGACGTGGAGGTGGGCTTCCCCGTCGCCAGGGCCGTGGCGTCGGCCGGCCGGGTCGTCGGGCGGGTCCTGCCGGGCGGCCCGGTCGCGGAGACTCTCCATGTCGGGCCGTACGACGAGGTGGGGCCGGCCTACCGGGCGGTCGCGGGCTGGGTCCAGGAGCACGGCCACGAGATGGCCGGCCCGCCGCGCGAGGTCTACCTCGTCGGCGTCGGCATGGCCGAGCCGGCCGAGTACCGGACCGAGATCGTGTTCCCGATCGGATAGCCGGGCCCGACGGCACGATCGGGCACGCGGCGACGTCGCGGCGCGAGTGGCTACTTCCCCGCGACCCGCCGCGTGCCCACCAGGATCAGCACGAAGGTCGTCTCGACGACGTCGACCGCCGCGATCACGAGCGCGACGACGATCGGGAGCGGACTCGCGACCAGCCAGCCGGCCGCCGCGGCCAGCGCGGCCAGGCCGAGGAACACCAGGCGGACGCCGCGGATCAGGTGGACCGGTCCCTCGACCCCGGGGTCGCGCGCCGCGTCGATGCGGCCAACGCCGGCCGCGAACGCGGCCAAACCGACGAGGACCGCCGCCCCGACGAAGCAGGCCCTCACGATCGCCGGCGGCGTGACGACTGCCTGGAGGAGGCCCGCGTCCCGGCCGAGGGCCGTGCCGAGCGCGAACGCGCCCAGGCCGACCAGCAGCGAGACCAGGTCGATGCGGCGGACGCCCGCCGCACCACGGGCGGGCTGGCTCTCGCCGTTCGGTAGCCCCGCCCCGGCCGCTCCGCTCACGGCGCGACGTCCAGCGCCACCTCGAACACGTCGCCGTCGACGATGCGCCAGGCGCGGACGGACGGGGCGCCGGTGACGGGATCCGCCTCGGCTTCCGCCAGCGAGACCAGCAGGTAGAGCGCCGCCGGCCAGTTCGCGGCCAGGCCGACATCCGTCGCCGACGGCCGGGCCGGCGTCCGCACGTGACTGTGAGCGATCCCCCAGACCACCTCGTCGGCGTCGTCGATCGCCCCGAACACAGCCAGCAGGTCGTCGGGGTGAACGTTGTACCGGTGCGGCGACGCGTAGGCGTTGCGCGTGGGGTGCCAGAAGCGGGCCGTCCCACCGGCCGCCGGGTCCGCGGAACCGGAGACGATGCCGCACATCTCGTTGGGGTATTCGGCGCGCGCATGCGCGACGAGCGCGTCGCGGATCGCCGCCGGCAGGACGGCGCGTGCCGGGCCCGGGTGGGTCGCAGGATCGGGTGCGGCCGCCTCGACCGGCTGGCTCACCACCAGTTGACCCCGCCCTCCAGGTCCGCCTCCATGTCGTCGAGCTCGCGGCTGAACGTGCCGGCGGACAGGTATTTCCAGCCGCCATCGGGCAGCAGGGCAACGATGGTCCCGGACGCCATCCGCCTCGCGACGCGCGCGGCGGCAACCAGGACCGCGCCGCAGGAAGGGCCGGCGAAGATGCCCTCCCGGAAGACGAGCTCGCGAAGGGACGCGATCGCCTCCCGGTTGGAGACCAGGAACTTGCCGTCGAGGATCGCCGGGTCGAACACCTCCGGCACGAATCCCTCGTCGAGCGAGCGCAGCCCCTGCACGTTCTCGCCGGGCAGCGGCTCCGCGGCGTAGACGCGGACACCGGGCCGGTGCTCCTTGAGGTACCGTCCCGTGCCGGTGAGCGTCCCGCCGGTCCCGAGGCCGGCGACAAAGACGTCGATCTCCGGGCAGTCCGCCAGGATCTCGGGCCCGGTGGTCTCGTAATGCGCCTGGGGGTTCGCCGGGTTGCCGTATTGGTATGGCATGACGAACCGTTCGTCACGACTCACCAGGTACTTGGCCAGGGCGATCGCACCGTTGCTCCCCTGCTCCGCCGGGGAATCGATGATCTCTGCCCCGAACAGCGCGGCGACCTGGCGGCGCTCCTCGGTCACGTTCGCCGGCATGACCAGGGCCACCCGGTAGCCCTTGCGACGGCCGATCATGGCCAACGCGATCCCGGTGTTGCCCGACGTCGGCTCCAGGATCACTGAGTCCTCGTGGAGGAGCCCGCGCCGCTCCAGATCCGCCACCAGGTAGGCTGCCGCGCGGTCCTTCACGGACCCGGTGGGGTTGTACATCTCGAGCTTGGCCAGGATCCGCACCGCCGGACTCGGGCTCATCCGGGGGATCTCGACCAGCGGCGTGTGCCCGACCGCGTCGAGGATGCTCGCGTACCGGCCCCCGTGCCTCGGCAGTTCGGCGTGGTCGTGAACGTGCGGATGGTCGGCCGCGGCCGACTCCGCGGGCGACGCTGGCGCCCCGGGGCGAGCCCGGACCGGCCGCGAGGTGATCGTCATGCCGCGCCGCCGGCCATGGCCGGCAGGATCACGACCTCGTCGCCGTCGGCGATGGCCGTCGCCAGGTCGCCGGTGTAGCGCACGTCCTGGCCGTCCACGTACACGTTGACGAACCGATTGAGCCCGCCATCGTCGGTGAGCAGCTGCTGACGCAGCCCCGGGTGCGCGGCGGTCAACGCGGCGAGGATCTCGCCGACCGTCGCGCCGCTGACATCGAGCGTCTTGCTGCCGCCCGCCTGCGCTCGCAGGACCGGCGGGATCCGGATCCTGGCCATCAGCGACGCTCCGGTGCGCCCGCGGCGAGAGAGGCAACGCCCGGCCCACCCAGGACGAAGGTCCCCTCGCCAACCGCGATCGGCGTCGTCGGGACGGCCGGTGCCGCGCCGGGTCCGGTCGGCGCTGCGCCGGGTCCGGCCGGCGCCGCGGGCCGGGCCGCCGTCCCCGCCCGGTACGCCGCGACCGCCTCGTCGGAGCAGGCCGGGCAGTCCGGGTCGCGCTGCAGCGTGAGCTCGCTGAACGTGCCATCGAGCGCGTCGAAGAGGAGCAGGCGCCCGATCATCGGCTCACCGATGGCGAGCAGGAGCTTGAGCACTTCGCTCGCCTGCAGGAGGCCCATGATCCCGGGCACCACGCCCAGCACGCCGGCGACCGAGCAGCCCGGAGCGAGCTCCGGCGGGGGCGGCGACGGGTAGAGGCAGCGATAGCAGGGCCCCTTGCCGGGGGCGAAGACGCTGAGCTGGCCCTCGAAGCGGAACACCGACGCATGGACGACCGGGATGCCGGCGGCGACGGCCGCATCGTTGAGCGTGTAGCGCGTCTCGAACGTGTCGGTGCCGTCGAGGATGACGTCGTAGCCGGCGATGATCCGGTCCACGTT
Source organism: uncultured Chloroflexia bacterium (assembly GCA_963821595.1). GTDB lineage: Bacteria > Chloroflexota > Limnocylindria > Limnocylindrales > CSP1-4 > CTSoil-043. The sequence continues at coordinate 149,833 of CAWGEL010000023.1, forward strand.
GTCCGGACCAAGGACCTCGTCGATGCCCACGACGTGCACGTCGGGGTTGAGGGCGGTGATGGTCCGCTCGGCCGAAACGACCTTCTTCTCGCCCACCCGGTCGGTGGCGTGGAGGACCTGGCGCTGGAGGTTCGAGATGTCGACCACGTCGAAATCGACGATCCCGAGCGTGCCGACGCCGGCCGCCGCCAGGTACAGCGCGGCGGGCGAGCCCAGCCCGCCGGCGCCCACGAGCAGTACCTTCGAGTCGAGGAGCCGCGCCTGTCCCTCCGAACCGACCTCCGGGATCAGGACGTGGCGGCTGTAGCGGCGCTTCTGGTCGGCCGTCAGGATCGACGGCTGAATCCAGGGCAGGCCTCGCGCCTTCCATTCGTCGAAGCCGCCCGCCAGCGAGACCACGTCCTCGTAGCCCATCGCCCGGAGCGTCTGGCCGGCGAAGAGAGAGCGGACGCCGCCGGCGCAGTAGAGCACGACCGGCGTCCGCCGGTTCGGCACGGAACCCTCGACCTGCTGCTCGAGGTAGCTCTTGGAGATGTGCGTCGCGCCCGGGATGTGGCCCTGCTCCCACTCCTCGGTCTCGCGCACGTCGATCACGGCGACCCTAGGGTCGGCGCGGAGGCGGTCCGCGGCCGGCGGATCGACCTCCGGGATCTCGGCGCGGGCCTCGCGGAGGAGGTCGGCGTAGGTCTTCGGCATGAGTGGTGAACGGTGCTCCGACTGGTCGACGGGCTGCCGGCTGGGGAAGCCGGCAGGGCGGCTGAATGCGGTCGCCGGCTCGTGGCCTGACGACGCCGCGAGGAACGCCGGCCCGGTGGGCGCGGATGGCGCCGGCTCAGGCCGGCTGCCGACACCTGCAGTGGTCGGTCGCGTGCGCACGCCGGCGAGGACCTCCGATGCTCATCGTTCGGCGGCCTCCGCCGTCGGCGTGCCCGTCGCCGCCGGGTCGGGCGCAGCGGCTGCCGCCCCGCGGTCGGCGAGCGCATGGCTGACCGTGTCGAGCGACAGCAGCGCGCACTTCAGGCGCGCCGGGCTGATCTCGATCCCCAGCAGGTCGAGGAGGTCGTCGGGCGTCAGCCGCTCGACGTCGCTCACGGGCTTGCCCTTGATCTCGTCGGTGAGGAGCGACGCCGACGCCTGGCTGATGGCGCAGCCGCGGCCCGTGAAGGCGACCTCGGCGACGACGCCGTTGCGGATCCCGAGCATCATCGTGATGCGGTCGCCACACAGCGGGTTGGCCCCTTCGAAACGGGCGTCGGGGTGCTCCAGAATGCCGAAGTTGTGGGGCCGCCGGTAGTGCTCGAGGATGTAGTCGCGGTAGAGGTCGTCCATCGGGAGCCGAGTGTAGCGCGGACGTCCACGATCTGCCGGAAATCCGACCTCCTGGGTCGGGTTTCCACCCGCGTCGCCGCCGGGGGGCGGCGGTAGCCGGCGCGGCAACCGGCCGGCGCGCCGCCGCGCGGGCCGGGCGCGTCGCCGCGGGCCGGGTCAGGCGCCGGATCCGCCGCGCGGGCCGGGCGCGTCGCCGCGGGCCGGGTCAGGCGCCGGATCCGCCGCGCGGGCCGGGCGCGTCGCCGCGGGCCGGGTCAGGCGCCGGATCCGCCGCGCGGGCCGGGCGCGTCGCCGCGGGCCGGGTCAGGCGCCGGATCCGCCGCGCGGGCCGGGCGCGTCGCCGCGGGCCGGGTAGGCGCCGGATCCGCCGCGCGGGCCGGGCGCGTCGCCGCGCGGGCTCAGGCGCCGGATCCGCCGGATATCCACCGGGAGCATGCTGGCCCGGCGAACCTCCGCGACCCCTGCCAGTTAGTCATCGGGCGAATGCTGGGGAGATCGACAGGCGGTGAACGGCCGAATCCGGGCGCTCGTCGAGCGTGCGTCCTTGGCCCGAAGCGAGCGCCGGTCGCGATTCCGTCGCTACCTGGCGCCGAAGATCCCAGGAGTGGATATTCGCCAGGTCTGGGCCCGGCAGGTCCGCGGCCTCGCAGGTCCGGGCCGCGCGCAGGTCCGCGGCCTCGCAGGTCCGGGCCCCGGTCCGCGGCCTCGCAGGTCCGGGCCCCAGGTCCGCGGCCTCGCAGGTCCGGGCCCCGGGTCCGCGGCCTCGCAGGTCCGGGCCCGGCAGGTCCGCGGCCTCGCAGGTCCGGGCCCCCGGTCCGGGCACGCGCGCGCCGGCGCCCCGCCGCCTACTTGACCGTGACACCGACCGTGGTCGGCCAGCCCCTGGTGATCACGTCGTTCGCCCTCGTGATCTGGTCGAGCGTGGGGAGGGCGGCACCGCTCGAGTCGGGCAGGTTGGCCGCCACGTCGGCCGGGATCGCGTTGGCCTTGACCATCGCGTCGTAGCGGATCGGGTAGCAGTACCCGCTCATCCACGCCAGTTGGCCTTCATTGGAGTACAGGTACTCCATCCAGAGCCTGGCCGCGTTCGGATGCGGAGCGTAGGCGCTGATCGCCTGGACGTACATGTCGCCGAGACGGCCGCTCCTGGGCACGACGACCGTGATCGGGGGGTTGCCCTTCAGGGAGTCCCTGTCAGCGAGGGCGTTGTACGTCCATGCGATGCGGATGGGCGTCTGGCCCGAGGCGACGGTGGCCGTCCTCCCGATGACGGGGACGAAGATGCCGGCATCGGTTGAGCTGCTTGAAGTAGTCGAGGCCTGGCTGCGCGTTGTCGAGCGAGCCACCATTGGCGAGGGCTGCCGCCCAGACGGCCGAGACCGCCTGATTCGAGCCCGTCGGAGCACCGGCCAGGGCGACCGTACCCTTGCCCGCCGCGAGCAGGTCGGACCAGTCCCGGGGCACGGTCCTGATCACCGACGTGTTGACCTCGAATGCCATCACGCCGTAGTAGTCGCCATACCAGTACCCGCTCGGGTCCTTGGCCGAATTGGGGATGTCGGCCCAGGTCGACACTTTGTACGGAGCGATCAGTCCCTCGCTCATTGCCTTCGACCCGTCGGACGGTCCGACGTCGATGACGTCCGGCGCGGCCGGGCCCTTGCTGCCCTTGTTGGCGGTGATGGCTTCGAGCGCCTGCTGAGAGCTGCCGTCCGGGTTGAGGCCGTTGACGGGGATGCCGTACCTGGCAGTGAAACCGTCGATCACCGCTCCGTAGTTGCACCAGGACCGGGGCAGGGCAATCGTCGTCAGCCCGCCCTCCGCCTTGGCCGCCTGGACGAGGCCCTCGGGGATGGTGCCGGGCGAGGCCGCCGCCGGCGGTGTCGGCGCGGGCGTGCTCGAGCACGCGGCCGCCAGGAGCGCGGCTGCAACGCCTGCCGCGGCGAGCCGGGACGACCTGCGATCGCTGTGCAACTGCTCCCTTTCCCGCGTTCTTGCCGGAGATCCGGAGGCCCTGCGCACCCCTGACGGCGGGTCCGTCGCGGCGCCCCGCGGCTGCCGTAGCGATCGATGAGAACCCGCCTGTCGAGATCCCATCACTGGCGACGCCACGGGTCGACCACGGCCCGGATGGTACCGGTCGCGGCACCGGAGTCAAACGACCGGAAGCTGAGGCTGGCATGGTTCGAGGTCGGCCGCCCGGAAAGCGGGCGACCGCCGCGCGGATCGCTCGACGCAGCGTCCTACCCGAAGATCCGGCGGACCTCGCGGAGGCCGGCGGCGAGCGCGTCGATGTCCTCGGTCGTGGTGAAGACGGAGAAGCTGGCCCGGACCGTGGCGGCCAGGTCGAGGCGCTCGTGGAGGGGCATGGTGCAGTGGTGGCCGGCTCGCACGCAGACGCCGACCCGATCGAGGATCTGGGACACGTCGTGGGGGTGGATGCCGGACAGGTTGAACGGCACGACGCCGCCGCGAACGTCAGCCGGAGGCCCGTACAGGCTGATGTCCGGCACCTCCCGGCGCAGCGTCTCGAGCGCGTACGCCACCAGCTCGCGCTCGTGGGCGCGGACCCGGTCCATGCCGAGGTCCGCAAGGTAGTCGGCAGCGACGCCCAGGCCGATGGCCGCCGAGACGTCCGGCGTGCCGGCCTCGAACTTCCAGGGCAGGTCGTTCCACTCGCTGCGGCGCAGCCGGACCTCGCGGATCATCTCGCCGCCGGCGAGGAAGGGCGGCATCTCCTCGAGGATCGCGCGCCGCGCCCAGAGGGCACCGCTGCCCATGGGGGCCAGCATCTTGTGGCCGGAGAAGGCGTAGAAGTCCGCGTCGAGCGCCTGGACGTCGACCGGCAGGTGCGGCACGGCCTGGGCGCCGTCGATCAGGACGAGGGCACCGGCCGCGTGGGCCATGTCGACCATCTCGCGGACGGGATTGATCGTGCCCAGCGTGTTCGACACCTGGGTGAACGCGACGAGCTTCGGGTGGAGGCGAAGCAGCACCTCGAACACATCGAGGCGGAGGAGCCCGTCATCGGTGATCGGGATGAACTCCAGGTCGCCGTCGACCTCCTGGACCAGGAGCTGCCACGGCACGAGGTTCGCGTGATGCTCCATCTCCGTCAGGACGATCGCATCGCCCTGGCCCAGGTGGCGTCGGCCCCAGCTGTAGGCGACCAGGTTGATCGCCTCGGTGGCGTTCCGGGTGAAGATGACCTCGTGGGGGTCCGGCGCGTTGATGAAGCGCGCCGTGGCGGCCCGGGCGGCCTCGTAGGCGGCCGTCGCCATCTCGCCGATCTCGTAGATGCCGCGGTGGACGTTGGCGTTGTACTCGCGGTAGTAGCGGTCGACGGCCTCGATCACGACCGCCGGCTTCTGGCTGGTGGCGGCCGAATCGAGGTAGACCAGGGGCACGCCGTGCGACCGCTGGCCCAGGATGGGGAAATCGGCGCGGAGGGCGTGCGGGTCCAGCGGCCCGCGCGGATCGGCCGCCGGGCTGGCCGACGCGGTGGCCGGGGTGGCGGCGACGGGTCGGGCGGCCGGGGCGGTTCCCGTGGCGACGTCGGTCATGGGAGCGTTCCCTCGCGCGTCATGGCCTCGAAGGACCTCATCGGGCCACCGTGGCGGGCGCCTGCGCGCCGGCAGCCGGCGAGCCGGCCGCCACACCCTCGAGGCTGTCCGTCTCGTCGGGGTCGTAGCCGGCCTCCTGGAGGACGGGGCCGTAGCCCTGCTCCTCGAGCTCCAGGGCCAGCTCGCGGCCGCCGCTCTTGATGATCCGGCCGCGCGCCAGGACATGGACGAAGTCCGGCGTGATGTAGTTGAGCAGGCGCTGGTAGTGGGTGATGAGCAGGACGCCCAGGTTCGGGTTGAGCATCGCATTCACGCCTTCGGCGACGATGCGCAGGGCGTCGATGTCGAGGCCGCTGTCGGTCTCGTCGAGGATCGCCATCTCCGGCTCCAGGACCGCCATCTGGAGCATCTCGAGGCGCTTCTTCTCGCCGCCGGAGAAGCCCTCGTTGACGTAGCGGCCGGCCATCGCCTCGTCCATCCGCAGGAGCGCCATCTTGGAGCGCATGAGCTTGCGGAACTCGCCCATGGCGATGCCCCCGCGGGTCGGGTCTGTCGGATCGACGTCAGGGTTCGATTCGACCCCCTGGCGGCGGGCGTTCAGGGCAGTGCGCAGGAAGCTCGCCACCGACAGGCCGGGGATCGCGGTGGGGTACTGGAAGGCGAGGAACATGCCGAGGCGCGCCCGCTTGTCGGGCGAGAGCGCCAGGATGTCGCGGCCCTTCCAGCGGACCTGCCCCTTGGTGATGACGTACAGGGGATGGCCCATGAGCGCGTAGGCCAGCGTCGTCTTGCCCGAGCCGTTCGGGCCCATGATCGCGTGGACTTCGCCAGGCCCCACTGTCAGGTCGATCCCCTGGAGGATCGCGGTACCGGGGCTGGCGGCGGGCGCCACGTGAAGGTCACGGATCTCGAGGTGCTGGTCGCTCACGGGTTCGTATGACTCCAGTTCGGTCAGGATGGAAGGAAGGCCTAGACGCTCGATCCGGCGGCCACCGGGCCGGCGGCCACCGGGCCGGCGGCTACCGGCTCCGCCTCGACCGGGCGGGGCCGGAGGTCGATCCGGTGCGGCGCGGGCACCAGGTCGGCGAGGGTCGTCTGCTCCAGGACGCCACCGATCGCATCACGGACGCGCACCCACAGCAGGTTCACGGAGCAGGCCCCCAGGCGCTGGCACAGGCCCGCGTCGTGGGGATCCTCCGACGCGCAGATCATCGGCGCCAGCGGGCCTTCGAGCGCCCGAAGCGCCTCGCTGAGCGTGATCTCTCCGGGTGCTCGCGACAGGGCATACCCGCCGTGCGCGCCCCGCGTCGAGGCGACCAGGCCGGCTTCGCGCAGCGGGATCGCGAGCTGCTCGAGGTACGCCCGGGGCAGGTCCTCGTCCTGGGCCACCTCGGCGAGCGACACGGGGATGACGACGTCGCCGCCCCACCGGCGGGCGAGCTGGACGAGCATCCGAACGCCGTATTCGCCCTTCGTGCTGAAGGAGATGGCGCCGCTCGCGTGGAACGTTCGAACGCTCAGGGTGGGGCTCCGATCTGGCGGACGGAGGTGCCGGCGGGGACTTCGCGCCGATCCGGCAAGGCCGGCGGGCCTCGCTGGCCGGCTCGTCACCTAATTCCGACCTTTCTGGTCGGATATCTTACGTCGCGGCGCGTCGGAGCGTCAACGCGAGGGCGGAGCCGGCCGAGCGCGGCGCCCGTCGCGCGACGAGCCCCGGCAGCGCGGCCGCGGGACCCGTGCTGCGTCGGGGCCGCGCATCCCCACCTCCGGCAGCGCAGAATCGGCTCGTGCCCGTCCCGACCCAAGCATCGCCGGTTCCCGGCGCCCACTGGCGCCACCTCGATCCCGATCGCGACGTCGACGCCTACGTCCGCCTCCTCGAGGCGTCGCGGACGGCCGACCTGGGTGCCGAGGTCACGACCGCGGAGATCGCTCGCCGCGCCCTGACCGATCCGCTCGCGCCACCGGAGACGAACGTCATCGGGCTCGTGGATGGCGACGGCAACCTGCTCGGCATGGCCCGCGTGGACGAACGGCTGCGGGGCGACAGCTCCCGTCGCGCGTTCGTGTGGGGCACGACCCATCCGGCCTACCGCGGCCTCGGCATCGGCACGACGCTGGCCGGCTGGGCCGTCGCGCGCGCGGCCGAAGTCCTCTGCGCGGCACCCGCCGACCTGCCCCGCTACATCGAGACGTTCCTCGACGCACCCCTGGTGCACGCCCGACGGGTCTACGAGTGCCTCGGCCTGCGGGTTGTCCGCTGGTACGCGGACATGCAGCGCGACCTGTCCGAGCCGCTCCCACCGATGCCCGCCCTGGGCAGTGCCCGGATCGTCCCGTATTCCGCGGCCGAGCCGGAGGCGATCCGAGCGGCCCACAACAAGGCGTTCGCCGACCACTGGGGCTCGGAGCCGATCCCGCAGGACCTCTGGGCGCGCGACGTCGTCAACGACCCGAGCTTCCGCCCGGACCTCTCGTTCGCCGCCATGGACGGCGACGAGGTGGCGGGCTACAGCATCGACTGGGTCGCTGAGGCCGACTGGGCGGCGACCGGCGTGCGCGACGGCTGGATCGGGTCGCTCGGAGTCCGCCGCGCGTGGCGGAAGCGGGGCCTGGCCACGGGCCTCCTGATCGCCGCGCTGGAGGCCTTCCGCGGGGCCGGCCTGGACGCGGCCACCCTGGGTGTGGACATGGAGAACCCGACCGGCGCCGTCGGCATCTACGAGCGGGTGGGCTTCCGGGCGATCCGTCGCTTCGTCCGCCTGCGCGCACGGGTCGAAGAGGTCGACCTCCCGTGACCATTGCCGTCCGCGAGGCATTGCCGGGCGAGTACGCCCGGTTGGGGGAACTGGTCGTCGCCGCATACCGGTCCCTCCCCGAGTTCGACGAACCCGAGTACGAGGTGGAGCTTCGCGACGTCGCGCGCCAGGCCCGCGAGGCCGTCGTGCTGGCTGCCCTCGACGCGGAGACGGGGGCGGTCACCGGCTGCGCGACATACGTGCCGGGTCCCGAGAGCCCGTGGGCCGAGCTGCTGGGGCCAGGCGAGGTCGGGATCCGCATGCTGGCCGTCGACCCTGGCGACCGGGGCCGTGGTGCGGGGACCGCCCTGGCTCGAGCCTGCGTGGACCGGGCGCGCACGGAGGGCCGGCGACGGGTCGTCCTTCACACGCTCTCGTTCATGACCTCGGCCCAGCGGATCTACCGGAGTCTCGGATTCAAGGAGATCCCCGACCGGACCTGGGAACCCGAGCCCGGCATCCGGCTGCTGGCATTCGGCCTCGACCTGACCTGAGTCGCGCAGCCTGGAACTCCCGTTGGGGTTCCGCGGCCCGCGCTATCCCTCCGGGGCCGGGTGCACGGCGGCCCAACGCTCGACGATCGCGTCCAGGCGATCGAACGCGACGCCGGGCATCTCCAGCGCCGCCCGCAGCACGCGCTCCAGCATCGCGATCCGCCCGCCTCGGCCGATGCACTCTGGGTGCATCGTGTAGGTGACCACTCCGCCCGGAGCGTGGGCATGGGCGTAGCGCAGCTCGCCGAGCCAGATCTCCTCCACCGCTGATGGTGCCGCGGAGCCGCTTCCCCCGCGCGACGGCTGGAAGTGCGGCCAGTCGTCGAGCTGGTGGCTGATCGGCACCTCGACCAGGCGGCCCGCGTGCCCGAGCACCGATCCCTCGACCGAGTGCGCGTCGCCGTGCCGGATCCGGTCCAGCCGGAAGTCGTCCCAGGCGAGCGAGCTGTCGTAGGCGAAGCCTGACTCCTCGACGATCGCCAGCGTCCGCTCGGAGAGCGACCAGTCGGGCGCCCGGAAGCCGGCCGGTGCCACTCCCCAGGCGGCGCCGATCGCATCCCGTGATCGCAGGATGACGTCGCGCTCGGCCGGCTCATCCATGCCGGCGAGGTCCTCGTGCGCCCAGCCGTGGCAGCCCAGCTCGTGGCCGGAGGCGGCGATCGCGGCCACGCTGGCCGGGAACGTCCGTGCCGTATGGGCCGGCACGAAGAAGGTGGCGCGCACGCCGAGCCGGCGGAGGAGGTCCAGGATGCGCGGCACACCGACCCGAACGCCGAACTCGCCGATGCTTCGATCGAACGGACCGAGCCCTCGCTCGACCGCGGAGCTGATGGCGTCGTGGTCGAAGGTGAGGGCGATCGTCAGGCGCGGTGGCTCCTGGGCGGAGACGGGCGCGGGCGACGGCTGGGGCTCACCGGATGGCGCCCGGGCAGGCATCGGCGCGGCCGCGAAGCCGGACAGGCCCCGCAGGAACGACGGCTCGGGCATCGGGTGGGCTCCCGGATGATCGGGCCGGCCCGGCCGCGCGACCGGGCCGACGAGGGAACGCGGCCGGCTCCCTGGCCGGCGGATGCTCAGCGGCGGCCGTTGCCGCCGAAGAGCCGAAGCATGAACAGGAACAGGTTGATGAAGTCGAGGTACAGCTTGAAGGCGCCGAAGACGGCGGCCTTCTCCATCGAGCCGAGCCAGGCCGCCAGGCCGCCGCTCTGGATCAGCTGCACGTCGTACGCGGTGAGGGCGGTGAAGATCACGACGCCGGCGATCGAGATCGCGAAGCTCAGCGTGCTCCAGCCGACGAACATGTTGATGACGATCGCGACGATGAGCCCGATCAGGCCCATGAAGAGGTAGGCGCCGATCTTGCTGAGGTCGCGCCGGGTCACCGCGCCGTAGAAGGCGGCCCCCGCGAAGACGCCCGCCGCAGACGAGCCCGCGGCCAGGACACTGCCGAGCTCGTACGTCTGCAGCAACAGGCCCAGCGTCGCCCCCGACACCGCCGCGTAGACGAAGAACAGCAGCAGGCCGAGCGTGGCCGACATCCGCCGGATGCCGAGCATCAGCGCGAACCCGAGGACGAACTGGGCGATGACGGCCGGGAAGAAGAGGCTGTCGACCTGGCTGGTCGGGAGGCTCGAAACGACGACGCCGACGCCCGTCGTGAGGAGCAGGCCCAGGAACATCCAGAAGAAGGCCTGGGTGAGGAACGCCTGGGCCAGGCGAGCATCCGGCCGGACACCGACCCGGCTGGGCGCCGCGAAGCCGCCAAAGTTGCCGTTGAACATTGCGCTTTCGTTCTCCAAGTGAACGGGCCGGACGATGGCCCGTGACAGTCCATTCTGATGGTTGTGCGGGAGAGCGCAAGCGTGCCCCCGCGAGCGCGACGCCGGCGTTCCTGGCGCCGCGTCTGGCCGCGTCGGGTCAGCCGTCGGTGGCCGGCGGGGCTTCCTCCGCGGCGTGGCGCCGGCGGCGGCCCGGTCGGGCGGGCGCGGACTGGCGGGCTTCGGCCCGCTCGGCGGCCCTGGCCAGGACCCACAGGAGGTCTGCCAGCCGGTTGAGGTAGGGCAGCAGGCCGTCGCCCGGCACGAGGCCGGCCCGGCGCAGCCCGACGGCGCGTCGCTCCGCCCGCCGCACGATCGTCCGGGCGAGCTCCAGCGCGGCGCTGGTGCGGGTCTCGCCGGGCACCACGAACTCGGAGGGCAATTCGACCCGCGCTTCGTAGTCGGCCAGCAGGCCGTCGAGGCGTTTGACCATCGCCGCCGAGACTTGGGTGGTGCCCTCGGCCAACCGGTCGCGAGCGGCTGGGTTCGCCGCCAGCTCCGCGCCTGCCACGAACAGCGCACGCTGGAGCTCGAGGACCAGCCCGGCGAGCTCCTCGAGCGCCGGCGGCAGCACGTCGAGGCCGCGGCGGACGGTCAGCTCGGCCCGGGCGATGCCAAGGGCAGCCACGGCTTCGTCGATCGTCCCGTAGGCCTCGACTCGCAGGTCGTCCTTCTCGACGCGTTCGCCGCCGAAGAGCAGGCCGGTCGTGCCGTCATCGCCCTTTCGGGTCGAGATGGATCGTGGGCCGGATGCCGCGGAGCGGGGAGGGCCGGGGGTTCGGGACGCGCGCGCTCCGGTCACCACATGAGACCCGCGTCGCGCGGGTCCCAGCGTTCGGCGAGGAGGGTGATCTTCACCGGGTGGTCGAGGACGCTCTCCGCCTCCTCCTTGACCTGGGCGATCATCGACCCGGCATAGGGGCAGAACGGGGTCGTCAGGATCATCTTGATCTCCGACTCCTGCTCGCCCAGCACGACCTGCTTGATCAGCGCCAGCTCCACCACGTTCATCCCGATCTCCGGATCGACGACATTGCGGAGGGCGTCGAGGACCGCGAGCTCCTTCGCCCTGCGCTCGGGGTCGAACGCGGGCGACGCTGCGGGGGCGGTGGGGTCGGGGATCTGCGTCGTGGTGCGGGGTTCGGTCATGGCGGCTCAAGCGCTCCTTGTGCCGGAAGAGGGTACCAGAGATCGACCGAATGATGAGCGCGCAGGTCGGAATTGACGGCGCCCGATGGCGCACCGATCCTGGTTGGCGTCTCCGTCGATCCGTCGCGCTCGGCTTGGCGTCGCCCGCGGGCCCCGGGCCCAACCGGCCGGGGTCCAGCCGCGTGGCTCAGGCGGTCTTCGCCGGTGCCGCGACCACGACGCCGGGCCGGAGGTACTGCTCGGGAAGCGCCGCGGCCTCCTCGGCCGTGTAGCCGGGCCCGCGCAACGTGCCGTCCTCGTCGAAGAAGTCCGCGAACCGGTCGCGATGGTCGGCCGCGTAGCAGAAGGCGGCCGCCACGCCCATCGTCCGCAGCTCCGGGTGGTCGGTCAGGATCCGCGTCAGGTCGTAGCCGTTCGAGCGCATCTCCAGGAGCTGGCGCACGGTCAGGCGGCTGCCATAGCAGAACGGCTCGCCGTTCATGACCAGCGGATCGGACTGGACCCATTTGATCGTCATCGGTCAGCCGCCCCGGTAGAGTGCGGCGACGAAGCGACGGGGCTTCTTGCCGTCGCCGGCAAGGCGGCGGTGCCAGCGCAGGACCTCGCCGGCGGCGTCGATCGCCGCGTCGGCCGGCACGCGCTCATTCGTGGCCAGCACGGCTCCCATCGATGCCCGAAGACCCTCGGCCAGGGTGATCACGTCGTCGAGCGGCACCTGCCGGCGCCGATAGACCGGTGTGACCCACTCCGCCCACTCGCGGAGCGGCCGGACGTCGTCGGCGGCCACGCAGAGCGCAAGGCGGTCGACGATCACCTCCGTGTCGCGGAGGAGGTGGCGAAGGCCATCCTCGCCGGCCCGGTCGCGAAGCGTCGGGTCGCGGTCGAGGGCGGTCTCCAGGGCTCGTGCACCCAGGCGCGCGGCGCTCGCGCGGAGGCGCTCCGCCGCCCCCGGGAAGCCGGCCGTCTCGTCGAGCGGGGGAAGCCCCAGGCTGGGATGGCTCACGGCCCGCAGTCTACCCGAGCGGCCTCCGGCGGTGGAGACCGGGCTCGGCCGACGCGGGCAGCGGGCGGCCGCCTCCGGCGGGCGCACCTTCCGGCGCGGCGCGACTTCCGCGCGGTGCGGCGCGGCGCGACTTTCCGGCGCGGCTGCCGTTCCGGTGCGGCGCGGCTGCCGTTCCGGTGCGGCGCGACTTCCGCGCGGCGTGGCCGCCGGTACCCGGACGAGCGCCGGGCGCCTGGACGAGCGACGGCATCCCGGCTGCCGTTCCGGCAATCTTTCATGCGCTCGGCCGCGGCTCCCGAGTCCTCCGCATGGAACCGCAGCCGGAGTGGGCACAGATCCATGCGCTCGGCTGGGCCGCGCGCGTGGCCACGCTGCGGCCGGGCCTGACTGACGCGTGGTTGCCCCGCGGCCAGGGCGAGCTGACCGGGCGAACGCACAGATCATTGCCGGAACGGTCGGCCGGAGCGGCTCGCGGAGCGGCCCGCGACGGCCCCGACACGGCCCCGACACGGGCCGGGCGACGGCCGGCGCTACGATGACTCCGATGCCCGAACGACCCGCCACGCAGCCGCCGCACGCGCCGGAGCCGGCGCACGCGCCGGAACCGCCGCCCGCGCCGGAACCGGGTGAGCCGGCGCACGCGCCGGACCCGGGTGAGCCGCCGCCCGCGCCGGAGCCGCCGCTCGCGCCGGAACCGCGTGGGCCGCAGCCCGCGCCGGAGCCGCCGCCCGCGCCGAAACCGCGTGGGCCGCAGCAGCCTGCCGCACCGGGCCCAGGGCTCGCTGTCCCGGGCGATCGGCCGCCGCGGCGCCTGCTCGACCATCCGCCGTCCGACCGCTTTGTCGCGCGCGACGAAGCAGCGTCCAGCCTGGGCGCCCGGAGAGCGGGCAGCTTCGGTCGCGCGATCGCGCTCGGTTCGCTGGTGGCGGCGGCGGGCGCGGCAGTCCATGTCGTCGCCGCGATTCCGCTCGAGTGGACGGGTGGGCTGCTGCTGGTGGCGGTGACGGCCGGCTTCGCGGTCGGAACCGCGGTTCGCCGGGGCGGCGGGACGGCAATGGCGCCGGGCAGGCGACGGCTGGCCGGCATCGTGCTTGCGCTCGCTGCCGTCACCGTGGCGCTGGCCCTCAACTGGGCGATGTCGCCGCGCTACCTGGACCCGGCCGCCTACCTCGACCAGGTCTACGGCGCGCTCGTTCCGATCCAGGCGCTCCTGGCGGCCGGTGCGGCCCTGGCCGGGACGCGATGAGCACGCGCTGAGGAGGCGTCGATGCCTGACTGGCCGAACCTGGACCACTGGCTGCCGCCCATCGGGCCGCCGCCGGAGCGGCACCCGGCGCCGCCGTACTCGCTGCGGCACCCCGAGGATGCCGACTTCGCCGTCCTCGACCGGCGGCTGCGGGCCTGGTCGGAGGGCCGCGCCGACCTGCCCGGCCCATGGCGAACCTGGATCCGCGACTTCGGCGTGACGGGCTGGCTGGCCGAAGCGGAGGGCTCGCCCCGGCCACTCGGCATCCTGGTCGGGTTCCTGTCGCCCGCCCGACCCGGCCGGGCCGTCGTGGAGCGCATCGTCGTCGACCCGGCGTTCCGCAGGCGCGGCATCGGCCGGGCGCTCGTGGAGCGGTTCGATGCCCAGGTGGCGGCGATGGACGCGACCGCCGTCGATGCGGCGTGCCGGCCGGACGACCACATCGCCCTGCGTTTCTTCGGTTCCCTCCGGTTCGTTCCCGACGAGACGTCCGGCACGCGTCTCTACGGCGTTCCCGCGCACTCCGACTGGGACGGAGAGGGCGAGGATCGCGTCCTGCTCGTCCGGTCACTTCAACGCTGAAGAGCGATCCCGGCCGACACACCGAAGATGCCGTCAGCGGGTCGCGCCTGCCACGAAGGCCCCGCCATCGGCCAGCTCGTCGCGGATGGCACCCGGTGACAGCTGCTCGACGAGCAGGCGCCGGAACCGAGCGGCGCGATCGGCCTCGGGAACGGCCTCGAGCCAGCGCCGGAGCAGGCGCTCGCCCTCGAAGTACACGAAGACGTAGGTGCGCCAGAGCGGATGCTCAATGAACTCGAGGCGCTTCGCGCACCGCTCGGGAGTTGTGAGCAGCCAGCGCTCGAGGTACGCCAGCGCCTCGGCGTGTGACGCCCCGTCGGCATGGCGGAGAAGCGCCGCGTTGCCCGCCACGCCACGGATCGCGGCCAGCGCGCGCGTGACCGCGACCTGGGTCTCGGCAGTGGCCCGGACGGCGGACGGGTCGCCGGCGTCGACCAGCCCGGCGCGATCGAGCACCTCCGCCAGCAGGTCGGCTTCGTCATCGTCCGGGACGGCGAACCGCCGACCGAGGTCCGCCAGGCCCTCCGACAGCAGGCACTCGGGGGTGTTGATCGAGAGGACGGAGGCTTCGAGGTGGCCCAGCCGCTCGACCTGGTGCGCCTCCTTCCACGCATGCTCCAGGTGGTGGCCCGGATACGCCTCGTGGGCCAGGAGGCCGGGCAGGTCGCCTGCCCGGACCGGCAGGTCCGTGTTGAGGTCGACCCGGCTGCGCAAGCCGCCGTCGTACCAGTTGTAGCCGCTCCACGGCTGGGCACGGACCAGGCTCACGGTGACCCCCTCACCGTCAGGCAGGCCGAACGCGGACCGCGCCCGCTCGCGAAGGCGAGGGAGCACGGCATCGATGACGCCGCGGAGCCGGTCCGGTGGGATCGCGAACCGCGCATCCCAGGCGGCGATCCGGTCCTGGAGCGACCCCACGCCCGGCAGCAGCCGGTCCAGGTCTTCGGCGGCGGTCGCGAAGACGCGCTCGTCGACGCGCTCGGGTCGATGATCGAAGCAGGCGGTGACGTGGTCGAGGTACGGCAGGGCGTCACCGGCGAGCGCGGCCGCCTGCGCCTCGAGGGCCACGAGCTGGGCGGCCAGCCAGCGCCTTCGATCCGTCTCGGGCACTTCCCGGTCCAGGCGAGCGCGGAGGTCCGCTGCGTCGGTGCGAAGCTGCGTCGGCGGTCGAAGCTGCTGGAGGTCGACCGTTGCCTTGAGCTCGGCCGGGCCGAAGAAGCCGTCAACCAGGCCGGGTACGTGCTGGTCCAGGCGCAGGACCAGGAGCAGGTAGTCGCGCGCGATGGCGTCGGGGGCGGGCACGTCGCGATCGCCCCCAACGGCCGGCACGCGGGTCACGCGTGGGCCCACGGGCAGCGGCCAGCCCTCGGGCAGTTGCCGGCCGGCCCGCTCGGGAGCGGCACCGCGCGGCGCGCCCTCATCGCTGCATGCGTTCCGGGCGCGGCGCCCGTGGGCGGTGGTCCGCTGCCGCGTGGCGAGCGGCTTCCTCGCGCGCGGCGCGCACGCGCTCGCCGAGGTCGTCCGCGGCCGGATCACGGTCGAACCGGGTGCCGGCGAACGGCTGGTCCGCGCCCGACGCGCCGGCGCCCCCCGGAGCGCCGCGGCGGGACGGTTCGCCCGGCACCTGCCCCATCCCCTGGCCCGCCCCGATCCCGCCCGTCTCGCCGCGGAACGGCATGCGCTGGCGCTCGACGGCATCGAGGCTCATGCGCAGAGCAGCCGTCTTCTGCTCGGCGACCTCGCGGATGTATGCGGACTCCTCGTCAGGCGTCATCGCCCGACCCCTCGGCGTGTCCTTCGGCTTGCCGACCGTCAGCCACACGAGGTGGTAGCGGTCCATGCTGCCCCACGCATCGGCCAGGAGATCGTCGCAGCGCTGGAGCCACACCCGAAGCGCCGCCATCCCCGGCGCCGCGGCCAGGCGATCGCCCTCGGCGATGAGGTTCCGCGTCGCCAGGATCAGCTCGTCACGAGTCACAGGGGCAGTCTAGAAGGGTCGGCGCGGGTCGGGCCCGCCGGAAGGGAACGCGTCGCGGGTCGGCCGGCGCACGGCGCGGCGGCCCGATGGCGGCTCGGCCGGCGCACGGTGCGGCGGCCCGATGGCGGCTCGGCCGGCGGCCCGGCGCCCAGATGTCGGCCGGCGCCCGGCAGCCTCGCCGGCGGTGCCTCGCGTTGCGCAACCGCGACGCGTCGGTCACCCGCCGGCGACGGCCCGGATCCACGCCTCGCGGGAATCGCGCAGGCGGCGCGCCCAGGGGCCCGGCGAACCGGTCCCGATGGGCCGCCCGTCGAGCTCCACGAGCGCGCGGATCCCGGCGACCGACGAGCAAAGGATCGCCTCGCGGGCACCGAGCAGGTCGGGCACGGTCAGGTCGGCCTCGCCCGCCGGCAGGCCGATGGCCTGCGCGCCATCGGTGCCGAGCAGCCAGGCCCGCGTGGCTCCGGCCAGGATCCCGGCGTGGAGCGCAGGCGTGACCAGGCGCGGCCGCCCGGAGCCCTCGACCACCACCGCCGCGATGTTCGCCGTGGACGCCTCGCCGACGCGGCCGTCGACCGTGAGCACGAGGGCGTCATCGACTCCAGCCCGGTCGGCCTCCAGGCCCGCCATGACGTGGTCTGCCCGGGACGTCGTCTTGGTGGCCGCGAGCGGGTGAGCCGGATCCCGGCGCTGCGCAGAGATGATCGCGCGCACCCCCGCAATGTCACTGCCCGGCTCAGCCGCGGCATGAGGCCAGGCCTGGACGACGACGTTCGGTCGCAGGTCGCGCCAGCCTTCCGGCAGCAGCCCGCGGCCGAGCGGCACGCCCCGCGAGACCGTCACGCGGACCGCGGCGTCCGCCAGTGAGTTGGCCGCCACCACCGTCGCGATCGCTGCCAGCAGGTCGGCATCGCCGGGCGCCCCGCCGATGGCGAGGGTGGCCAGACCTTCCCGAAGCCGGGCCAGGTGCTCGGCGCCTTCGATGGCCACGCCTCGCCGCACCCGAAGCGTCTCGAAGATCGCGTCGCCGAGCTGGAACCCGCGGTCCCCGACCGGCAGGGCCGGCATGCCTGCCGCCACGATCGCGCCGTTGACCCATGCCAGGGGACTTGCGCCGAGGACGTCGCTCATCGCTCGCTCGTCCCGTCCGATGCCGGCCCCAGTCCTCGCCCCCGGTTTCCGCTCACGCCTTGTCGTCTCCTTCCACGGTGATCGCCGGCGCGCGGAGCGGCCCGCCCGCCGTGGTCGCGACCTCCTGCCATTCGGGATCGACGTCGCCGGACGCGATGATGACCGGCGCCATGACCGGATTATCGGGGCCGGTCGGGGAGAGGCGGTGCGATCACGCGAGACGCCTCGAACCGGGAGGTGCCGCGCACCGTAGACTCGGTACGAAGGTGGACGGACTCGATGGGGAAGACGGAGGGATCATGCGCGCACGCGACCACGGGATCGTCCTGGGCCAGCTGCCGCCCGGTCCGCTCAACGCGATCACGGACGTTGCCGGCGTGCGCGTCGGCCACACGACGCTCATCCGGGGCGAGGGCCAGCGCATCGTCGGGGTGGGCCCGGTTCGAACCGGCGTCACCGTGATCGTTCCGCATGACGGCGACCCGTTCGTCGAGCCGGTGTTCGCGGGGTGTCACCGGCTCAACGGCAACGGCGAGATGACCGGCCTCGAGTGGGTCCGCGAGGCCGGGCTGCTCACGTCCCCGGTCGCCATCACCAACACCCATTCCGTCGGCGTGGTTCGCGACGCCCTGGTCGCCCTCGCGGTCGGTGGCCACCCGCACGCCGAGACGTGGTCGCTGCCGGTCGTCGCCGAGACGTACGACGGAGCGCTCAACGACATCAATGGATTCCACGTCAGGCCCGAACATGTGGAGGCCGCCCTGGCCGTCGCGACCGGTGGCCCGGTCCCCGAGGGCAGCGTCGGCGGCGGCACCGGCATGATCTGCCACGAGTTCAAGGGCGGCATCGGGACGGCGTCGCGCGCGGTCCCGGCCGGCGGCCAGACATGGACCGTGGGGGCGCTCGTCCAGGCGAATTACGGCGAGCGGTCCCTGCTCCGCATCGATGGCGTGCCGGTCGGCGAGGCGATCCCGACGTCAGACGTTCCCAGTCCCTGGGACGCGGTCGAGGCCGCCGAACGGGCCCGCCTCGGCCGGGATGGGCGGGTCGCCGGCCCGGGCTCTCCTGCCGGCAGCGGCTCCATCATCGTGGTGCTGGCCACGGACGCCCCGCTGCTTCCCCACCAGTGCGAGCGCCTCGCCCAGCGGGCGGGGCTCGGGATCGCCCGCCAGGGCGGCATCGGCTCCAACGGCTCGGGCGACCTGTTCCTCGCGTTCGCCACCGGCAACCGGGGCCTGCCCGGGCCGTCGATCCTCGGCGCGGAGCGGCCGACCATCGACCTCCGGATGGTCGACGATTCGTGGATCACGACGCTGTTCCAGGCGGCCGTCGAGGCGACCGAGGAGGCGATCGTCAACGCCCTCCTCACGGCCGGCACCATGACCGGCTGTGACGGGATCACCGCCCACGGGCTCGACGGGGCGCGGGTCGTCGAGATCCTCGCCCGGTACGGTCGCGGCCCGGCAGCCCGTCGACCTTCGACCGTCTGACAGCTCGCGCCGGCGAGGCGTCACGGCTTGACGCGGCCGATGCCCGGATCGGGGGCTGATCGGGCCGTTCCTGGGCCGGGCCTGCGGGAATACCCGGACCACCTGACAACGGCAACCGTCATGGACGCCCAGGCCCCGACATCGGCACGCTCGGCGTCATGCAGACAGCGTAGGCGGTACCCCGCCCAACGTGCAGGACGCATGAGCGGGACACGTCATCGACCACCCCGCACCGCTCCACCGACTCTCCACGTGACGAGCCGCGCCCCAATCCGGCTCGCCCAGGGCGCTTTGCTCCGCGCAGCACCCTGCCGGCTGCCCCGCGGAGGAAGGAACCTCAGTCCATGCACCTGTCGGTCCGAAACCAGCTGCTCGGCACGTCCGCAGCAATCCTCGCCTTGATGACGGTGATCGGCGCAATCGCCATCACCAGCCTGGGATCCGTCAATACCGGCGGATCCAGGATGTATGACGAGAGCGTCGCCACGATCGAAGCCTCGGGCGCCATCGTGTCGGCGATCGAGGACGAGGGTCGCCTGGCCACCCTGAGCGTGGTCAAGATCGGCGACGCCGCGACGCAGGAGAAGGTCGCGACGGGCGTCGCGGGCGACGAGAAGACGATCACGGACCACCTCGACGCGCTGGCCACCCTGGCCAGCGGCGAGGAGGTCGCCATCCTCGCGGAGATGAAGGCCCAGCACGACGCATACGGCCCGCTCCGCGACGCGATCACCGCCGCCAGCCTCGCCGGCAATGCGACCGTCGCGACCGCGGCCATCGACCCGGCCGCGGCGGTCCGCACGAAGCTGCAGGACGCGGCCCAGCAGTACCTCACGGTCGCGGAGGACCAGGCCAGGGCACTCGACACGCAGAACGATGCGACCGCGAGCTCGGCCAACTTCATCGTCCTCGGCGGCCTCGGCGTCGCCCTCGTCGTCGGCTTCGCCCTGAGCTTCTGGATCTCGCGCCGCATCACGAACGGCGTGAAGTCGGTGCAGGCCACCGTGACCTCGCTCGCCGACAAGTGCGCCACCTGGCTGGCCGAAGGCATGGGCAGCCTGCGCGACGGCGACCTCACCTACGAGATCACGCCGGTCACCCCGCGCATCGACCACTACTCCGGCGACGAGATCGGCCAGACGGCGGCCAAGACCGACGACCTGCGTGACCGCATGGTGGCCGCCATCGACGCCTACAACACCGCCCGGGACGGCCTTGCCTCCACGGTCGGGCAGGTGCGCGACGCGTCGGAGTCGGTCGCCCGCACCAGCGGCCAGCTCAATGCGGCGGCCGGCCAGGCCGGAGCCGCCACCCAGCAGATCGCCACGACCATCGGCCAGGTGGCGGCAGGCGCCGCGGACCAGGCCCAGGCCGCATCGGCAACCTCCCAGGCGATGACCAGCCTCAGCGGACTCATCGCCGAGGTGACGGGCACGGCCACCGAAGTCGGCGGCAAGGTCGACTCCAGCGCCGCCACGATCACGGCCATGTCGGCCGCCCTCGCCGACGCCTCCACCGCTTCGAGCCAGGTCGCCTCGGCAACGGCCGGGGCCGGCGAGGCCGCCGTGGGCGGCACGAGCGCCGTCAATCGCACAGTCGCGGGGATGACCCGCATCAAGGGCGCCGTCGCCGACGCCGCCGGCAAGGTGAGTGAGATCGCGGCCAAGAGCGAGCAGATCGGGGCGATCGTCGAGACGATCGACGACATCGCCGAGCAGACCAACCTCCTCGCCCTCAACGCCGCCATCGAGGCGGCCAGGGCGGGCGAGATGGGCAAGGGCTTCGCGGTCGTCGCCGACGAGGTGCGCAAGCTCGCCGAGCGCTCCGGCCGCGCGACCAAGGAGATCGCCGGCCTCATCGGCGAGGTCCAGGGCGTGATCGCCGCAGCCGTCAACGCCATGAAGGTCGGAGCCACCGAGGTCGAGACCGGGACCGCGCTCGCCGACGAGGCGGGTGGCGCCCTGCGCCAGATCGGCACCGCGGTCACGGACGTCACCGCCGCCGTGGGCCGGATCATCGCCGCGGTCGACGCGATGGGCACGCACAGCGCGGGCGTCGTGTCGGCCATGGACGCCATCGCCGGCCTGGCCGACCGCAACGCCGCGGCCGCCTCCACGATGACCGCCAACGCGGGCGACGTGACCCGCTCGGTGGAGTCCATCGCCGCCGTCTCGGAAGAGAACTCGGCAGCCGCCGAGGAAGTCAGCGCCGCGACCGAAGAGATGAGCGCCCAGTCGGAGCAGGTCGTGGCCTCGGCCCAGGAACTCGCGAGCATGGCCACCCAGCTCGACAGCCTGATGGCCGGCTTCAAGCTCGCGACGAGCGAGACAGCGCACCCGAAGGCCACCGGCCGGCGGGTGGTCGAGCTCCCGAGCTCGGCCCGTCGAAAGGCGGCCTGAGCGATGGCCGTCGGGAACGGAGCAGACATGGGTCCCGCAGGCGCCGAGGCCGCCCGCGGGACCGAGCTCCAGATCGTCGTCTGCAGCCTCGGGGCGGAGCGGTACGGCCTCGACATCGCCGCCGTCTACGAGATCATCCGCGCCCAGACCATCACCGCCGTCCCCAAGGCGCCGCCGTTCGTGGAAGGCGTGATCAACCTGCGCGGCCGGATCGTGCCGGTGGTCGATCTCGCCGGGCGCTTCGGCCTGGCCCCGGCCAGCGTCACCTCGGCCACGCGGATCGTGGTGGCGGAGGCCGCCGGCACCCGGGTCGGCCTCGTGGTCGACGCGGTGTCGGAAGTCCTCATGGTGCCCGGATCGGCCATCGAGCCCACGCCCGAGGTCGCGGCTGGCACCGATGCGTCCTACCTGCGGGGCATCGCCAAGCTCGGCGAGCGCCTCGTCATCCTGCTCGACCTCGACGGCCTCTTCGGCGAGGGCGAGCAGGCCGGTCTTGCCACCGCCGCCGCGGGGGTGGCCGAGGCCGCCTGAACCGCCACTCCGGGGAACCGAGGCCGGGTTCCAGCCACGGACGCACGTGGCTGAGGCCCGGCCTCCCCATTTCGGCCGTGGCTCCGCTCGCGTCCTCGCAGCCTGGGTCGTGCGGGCGGCTCGGTGCCGCGGACCGCCTCGCCGGATGGGCCGCCTGGGCCGATTGGGCCTCACGGGCCAGGGCCGGCGGGCGTCGCAGAAACATGCCGTTCGACCTATCGACCTTCGCGTGCATCACCGCCACCATTCGTCGTCGGCGGCTGCATCGGCGGGGAACGGGAGGCCACCGGGCATGATGCGGGTGTGGGGGAGTGGTTACCCGCGCTGACTGTCGCGCTGCCGGACCCTGATGACGCCGTGCGCGACAGCTCGCGCGACGGGACGCCTTTGAGGGTTGGCCGATATGCGGGCTGGTCGGTTCGCCGGCGCGGCGGGGGCACGGTGGCTGGGCACGGGCTCGCGCGCGCTTGCCTCGATGCCGGTGGGCGCGCGGTCACGGCTCTGGCTGGCGCCAATCGCCCTCTGGGCGATCGCGACCTGCATCTACTACTTGCCGTCGCTGGGCCCGACCGGCCGGGCCTGCACCTACGTCGCGTTCGAAGCCGGGGCGCTGATTGCGGTCGTGCTCGGCATCGTGATCAACCGGCCGGCGCGCCCGGGTGCGTGGGTGCTGATCGCGGCCGGCATGGTCTTCGTGGTCGCCGGCGACGCGGCATGGTACTGGATCTCGCTCGTGCAGCACGGGCCAGCGTCACCGTCGATCGCCGACATCTTCTACCTGGCCGAATATCCGGTCCTGTTCGCGGGGGCGGTGGGATTGGTGCGCGGGCGTCCCAACCGGGCGATGTTCGTCAACGCGGTGCTGGTCACCGTCTCGACCACGGTCGTGATCTGGGAGCTCGCCGTGCGGCCGGCCGTCGGTGCGGCGGGCGGCGCCGACGCCGCGACGATCGTGGCCGCCCTCTATCCCGTTGCGGACATCGCCCTGCTGGGCGTCGTCATCGGCATCACGTTCAGCACGGGCCTTCCGTCCGCCTCCCTCCGCCTGCTCTCCGCGGGCATCATCGTCGCCTCGGCAACCGACTTCGTCGATCTCCGGCTCGGCCTCGCGGGACCGCTGCCCGATCCCTCTCTGCTCGACGCCGGATGGCTCCTGGCGATGGCGCTGTGGGCCGCCGCCTCGCTCCATGGGTCGGCGCGGGAGGTGCGAGCGGTCGACCCCGTGGAGTCGAGACGGCGCGTCGCCGGCAACGTACTGCTCCTGGCCGGGGCGTTCGCGCTGGTGCCGCTCACGCTGCTCGCCCTCGTTGCGCTCGGCGAGGATCTCGACCTGCCCGTCCTCGCGACGGCCTGGATCGTGCTGGTCGTGCTTGCCGCGATCCGGCTCACGGATCTCGTCGCGGATCTTCGCAGCAGCGACGAGCGGTTCCAGGCCATCGTCGAGGGCTCACCGATCGGGATCGGGATCGTGCGGGGCGGGGAGCTGATCCTGACGAACGCGGCGGCACGGCGGATGGTGTCGAGCGACATCGAGGATGACCTCCGCGGGCGTCCGCTCACCGACTTCGTCACCACCTCGGCCCGTGCGGAGCTCCGCGCGCGCCTCGACAGGATCGCCTCGACGGGCAGCGACGAATCGCCGTTCGAGACCGTGGGCATGCGCCGCGACGGTTCGGAGTTCCCGGTCGTCGTCCACGCCCGGTCGATCACGCTCCGCGACGGACCGGCCACCGCACTGTTCGTCTACGACGTCTCGGACGAGCGCGCCGCCGAGGCCACCCTGAGTGCCTCGGAGCATCGATACCGCGAGCTGTTCGTGGGCAACCCGCAACCGATGTGGGTCTACGACCTCGAGACGCTCCGCTTTCTCGCCGTGAACAACATGGCAGTCACGCGGTACGGCTGGTCACGCGAAGAGTTCCTCGCGATGACCATCGCCGACATCCGGCCGCCCGAGGACGTTCCGGCCCTCCGGGCGAACGTGGCGACGGACACCGAGGCCATCCAGACGTCCGGTCCGTGGCGCCACCGACGTCGCGATGGCACGATCCTGGAGGTCGAGATCACCTCCCACGCCATCACCTGGGACGGCCGCGCCGCACGCCTCGTGCTGGCCTTCGATATGACGCAGCGGCGCAGCCTGGAGGAGCAGCTTCGCCAGGCCCAGAAGATGGAGGCCGTGGGTCGCCTCGCGGGCGGCGTGGCCCACGACTTCAACAACCTGCTGACCGTCATTGCCGGGTATGCCGACGTGCTGCGCGGCGACCTTGCGCCGGGCGACGCGAGGATCGAGGACGTCGAGGAGATCCTCCGGGCAAGCGATCGCGCGGCCGGGCTCACCCACCAGCTCCTCGCCTTCAGCCGGCGCCAGGTGCTCAAGCCCCAGGTCCTGGACCTCAACGCCTCCGTCCGCGACGTCCAGTCGATGTTGACGCGCCTGATCGGGGAGGATGTCGAGCTCCGATCGAGCCTGGCGGACGATCTCTCGCCGATCCTCGCCGACCCCATCCAGATCACGCAGGTGCTGCTGAACCTCGCCGCCAACGCACGCGACGCGATGGCCGACGGCGGAACCCTGACGATCACGACGGCCAACGCGGTGCTCGACGAGACCTACGTCCAGGCCCACCCGGATGCCCGGCAGGGACCCCACGCCGTGCTCGCGGTCACCGATAGCGGTGGCGGCATGGACGCGGACACGGTCGCCCACCTGTTCGAACCGTTCTTCACGACGAAGGAGGTGGGACAGGGAACGGGGCTGGGCCTCGCCACCGTCTACGGGATCGTCCGGCAATCCGGCGGGACGATCTGGGTCTACTCGGAGCCTGGCCACGGCACGACGTTCAAGCTCTACTTCCCGGCGGCCCCGGCCGGCGAGGGTCGTCGCGCTGCCGGCGGCGGGGCGCCTCGCGCGACGCACGCCGGTACGGAGACAGTCCTGGTGGCGGAGGACGAGGAGGCTGTTCGGACGCTCGTGACGCTGCTGCTGCAGCGGTCCGGGTATCACGTGCTGGCCGCCGCCTCCGCGGACGCCGCGGAGTCGATCGCCGCTGCGTACCAGGGTCCGATCGATCTGCTGACCAGCGACGTGATCATGCCCGGGCACAACGGGGCGGCCCTGGCCGTGCGCGTCGGCGCCCTCCGGCCGGGAATGCCGACGCTGTTCATGAGCGGCTACGCGGGAGGCGCCATCGTCAGGCGCGGCGTCATCGACGCCGGCGCGTCGTTCATCGAGAAGCCGTTTGCGCTCGACGCGCTCCTGGCGAAGGTCCGCGAGGTCCTCGACGCGCCGGCCGATTCGCGGGTGGATCCGGCGGCCCGTCCGACGGCTGGAGGGACGGAGGATCCGGCGGCCGGGCCGGCGGCCCGTCCGACGACCGAGCCGGCGGCCGGTCCGACGGCTGGAGGGACGGAGGATCCGGCGGCCGGGCCGGCGGCCATGACGCGGCCGGCGACGGATCGTCGCCGGCAGGACGCGGTCGCCGGCAGGTAGCAGAAGGCGCGGGCAACCTCGACCGGCTCCCGTGATGGCGTGGATCCGACGACCGGCGAGTGCCTGGCGATCGGCCAGCCGACTCAGCGGGCCGGCAGCGTGTCCTCGCCGAGGGGCGCCCCCAACAGCTCGACGATCTCGGCCAGGGGCCGATTGACGCCCAGCAGGATCGGCGTGTCGCTGACCGTGGTGCGGCGACCCTCCGTGGAGCGCAGGGCGCGCACCAGGTCTCCGAAGGCGACCAGGTCGTCCATCTCGTAGGCGACGACGAAGTCCTGGGAGTCCAGGCCGAAGGAGTACGCGAGCACCTGGCGGACGGTCGGGTAGTCGTGGCCGACCCGCATGTGCTCGTTCATGATGCCCTGCCGCACGTCGCGCCCCAGCAGGTACCACTCCGCGCTCTTCGTGAACGGATAGACGACGAGGTAGCGCGAGCGCTCGCCGGAGAAGACCGCCTGCTCCTGCTCCGTCGGCTTGCGGACGTACTGGGACGGTCCGACACGGCCGATCAGCGATTGGCGCACCGTGAGCCATCGCCCAAGCCCGGCCCGGAAGAGCGACGCGGCCGCGACGTCGAGATCGTCGACCGCCGGCGCCATTCGCCACAGGAGCAGGTCGATGCCGGGCTCCAGCCCGATCGACGAGTAGGACGTGGTGTGGACGCCCGCACGTGCGCCCTCGGCGTCCGCCTCCAGGAACCGACAGCCGTCGTCGTGGCGCTGCTCGTCCTCGAGGCGGCGCCACGCCGGATCCAGGCCCAGGGCGAGGACCTGGATGTAGGTCTGTTGATCGAGATCCATTGCGGTGCCCTCGCTCATGTCGTCACCGGCGCCCGACGGCCGATCGTGCGGCCGGCGCTGCAGCGGCGCGGAGGCTCCGTCCATGGGCCACGATCCGACTCTACCATCGACCGCCCGTACCGGCGCCCGCGCCGGGCTCGCGCGGCTCTGCGCGCGGCAGGCGCGCACGACTCCCCGCCAGCCGCGGTCGGGTTCAGCCGCGCTCGGTTCAGCCGCGCTCGGGGCGACCGACCCGGGCCAGGACGGCCTGGCAGTCCGCGACGAGGCGGAGTGCCTGGCGGACGATCCACGGATCGACGCGTGTCGAATCCTCGATCGTGACCTCGGGACCGTACCGTCCATCGGTCAATTCGATCCCGGCCTGGCTGCGGTAGTCGGCGAGCCAGTTCGCCTGGAGCGCCAGCAGGACATCGACCACGACGCGCGGCTCGAACAGCCAGCCGGCGTGCCGCGCCTCCAGCGCGTCGACGAGGTCGGAGACCAGGGCCGGCCGTCCCCGTTCGAGGCGCGCGACCAGTTCAACGACTCGAACGGCGGTGAATGGGTCGCCGGACTCGGCCATGACCGGCGGCGCGATCTCGGCGTCGGGAAGGCCGGCGGGCGCCGGGCGGAGTCGCAGGGTGCCGGGCGTTGCCGGCGTCCGATCCGTCACGAGTCGGAAGGATAGCGGGGCTCGATCGTGCGCCACGGACAGCGCGGTCGCCGGGACCTCCGGCACTGGCGCCGGCGGCGGCGGACGGCGAGAATCCGGGTGCTGCCGGACCCGCGGCCCGGCGCCCGGCGAGCGCCACGCCCGTGACGGGCGGGAGGTGCAGGATGACGGATGGCGTCCTGATCGCATACGCCACGCGGCACGATTCCACGCGAGGGATCGCGTCCGCCGTTGCCGAGGTCCTGCGCCAGGGCGGCCTGTCGGTGCAGCTGGAGCCGGTCTCGGCGGTCGCCACGCTGACCGGGTTCGACGCCGTCATCCTCGGCAGCGCCGTCTACGACGGAGAGTGGCTGCCCGAGGTCCAGCGCTTCCTCCACGACCACGGCGGGTCGCTGTCGCGGCTGCCCGTGTGGCTCTTCGTGGCCGGCCCCCTGGAGGCCGTCCCGGCCGGTTCGGCTGCCGACATCCCCGCTCATCTTGTTCGAGCGATCGAGGAGATCCGACCACGCGACGTCGCTCTCTTCGCGGGAGCGCTCCAGCCCCATCACGTGGGCGCCGGCGTTCGCGTCCTGTCGCGGCTCGCCCGCATCCCGGCGGGAGACCATCGCGACTGGCCGGCGATCGAGCGCTGGGCCGACGGGATCCGCACCGAGCTCCTCCTGGACTCCGACCTGCAGCCAGCGGATGCGGCGGCGCTCGAACCAGTCTGACGGCGAATGGCAATCCGGCTTCCGCGTGGCCCGGTGCGCCGCTCGGTCGCCGGCCTCGGCCCCCGGGGCCCGGTCCCCCCCTCGACCGGGCCCCGGGGGCGCTCCGGCTGGATTCGCCACGCGAAGTGACGGCTTCTTCATCGGTGCTGCACCCGGTCTTGAGCGAGATGGTGCATCGTGTGCGGTGCATGGACGAATCGCTCCCCGCCGCCGAACCCTCGCCTCCCGCCGCACAGCCTGCCGCCGCACCGCCTGACGGCGGCCCTGCGGGCACGCTCCCCTCACCGCCGGCCGTGGCGCCGACGCCGCAACACGGCGAGCCCGGCCGGCCTCGCGGGCCGCGTCTGGGGCGGGCGCTCACGCTGCTCCTCGCCGCAGTCTTCGTGTTCGCGGCCGGGACCGCGGTCGGGCGCACGATCGGCCCGACGACCGGGACCGAGGGCCCGCCCCCCGCGGCCACCGCCGCCCCGTCCGGGGCCGCCGCCGGTGCGACGCCCGAGGCCTCGCCGGACTTCGGCCTGATCCAGCAGGCCTACAACATCCTCCGGCAGAACTACGTGGATCCGGCCGCGGCTGACCCGACGACCCTCATCCAGGGCGCGATCAAGGGCATGGCCGACTCCCTCAACGACACCGGCCACACGAGCTACCTCACGGCCGCCGAGCTGGCCGCGCGCAACAATTCGCTCTCGGGCACGTTCGTCGGCATCGGTGCCGTCCTCGACACCTCCACGAACGGTGCGGTCGTCGTGCGCATCCTCCCCAACAGTCCGGCCCAGAAGGCGGGCCTCAAGGCCGGCGAGATCATCGCCAGCGTCGACGGGCAGTCCGTCACCGGGCAAGCGGTCGAACAGATCGTGACGAAGGTCCGCGGGCCGGCAGGCACGTCGGTGACCCTGGGCCTCACGGAGCCCGACGGCACCACGCGATCCCTCACGATCACCCGGGCGACGCTCGACCTGCCGCTCGTGAGCTGGGCCTTTGCACCGGGCACGCACGTGGCCGTCGTCCGCCTGGAGTCCTTCTCCAAGGGAGCGTCGAACGCGCTGAAGTCGGCCATCACCGCGGCCGAAGGCCAGGGCGCGACCGCCATCGCCCTTGACCTGCGCGGCAATCCCGGCGGGTACGTCGATGAGGCAGTGAGCGTGGCCAGCCAGTTCCTGGGATCCGGCGTCGTCTACGTCTCCCAGGACCGATCGGGCACCCGCGTGCCGCACCCGGTGCAGCCGGGCGGCGAGGCCACGACGATCCCGCTCGCCGTCGTGGTCGACGGCCAGACCGCCAGCTCCGCCGAGATCGTGACCGGCGCCATCCAGGACGCGGGTCGCGGCATCATCATCGGCGAGAAGACGTTCGGGACGGGCACGGTCGTCGGCACGTTCCCGCTCCCCGATGGATCCGCCCTCACGATCGGCACGGAGCGCTGGTTCACGCCCAAGGGTCGCGCCATCTGGCGTGAGGGCCTGGTCCCCGACAAGACGGTCGCGCTGACGACCGGCGTGAGCTACCTCACCCCGGACCTGTTCAGCTCACTCGGCTCGGGTGGCCTCGCGACGTCCAAGGACACGCAGCTCCAGGCCGCCGTGGCGGCCCTGACCTCTGGCCAGGCGGCGGTTCCCGCCACGCACTGAGGCGCGTCAACCCTCGCCCGGGCGGAGGGCAGCGACGATCGGCGGGACGGAGCCCCGTCGCCTACAGCAGTTCGTGGTTGGCCGAGGCGGTCGGCATCCCTTCCGCCGGCCGCGGCTCCTCGCCGGGTCCGAACTCGGGCGCGGGTCCGGGTTCGGCGCTCGCACCGGCGTCGAGGACGGGCAGCGGCCGCCCCGCCTGACCCTCAAGCGCCCCCACGCCGTAGGGAACCCACTTCGACGGGTCCTGGAGCCGGTGGGCCTCGGCGTTGCCCCGCGTGTGCGTCTCGATGAATCCGGCGGGCTCGATCCACATCTTCTTGCCGTCCAGGAGCCCGGTGAGGCCCTCCTGCCCCGGCTCAGGCCGCGGGTGCTGGCAGTAGCGGCAGTTCGCCGAGTCGTGGGGCGTGTACGACGTCGGCTCCTCGTACGTCGTGATGTAGCCCTCGTAGTTGCGGAGCACGACCTTGTGGTCCGAGTACGAGATCAGGTAGTTGGGCATGACCGGGATCTTCCCGCCGCCACCGGGCGCATCGACGATGTACTGCGGCACCGCATAGCCGGACGTGTGGCCGCGCAGGCCCTCGATGATCTCCAGGCCCTTGCCGATCGGCGTCCGGAAGTGCCCGGCGCCCTCGACCAGGTCGCACTGGTAGAGGTAGTACGGCCGGACGCGGATCTCCACCAGCTTCTGGACGAGGTCCCGCTGGATGTGGACGCAGTCGTTGACGCCGGCGAGGAGCACCGACTGGTTGCCCAGCGGGACGCCGGCCCGGGCGAGCCTGTCGCAGGCGCGGGCGAGCTCGGGCGTGATCTCGTTCGAATGATTGACGTGGATGTTCATCCAGACTGGGTGGTACTTCGCGAGCATCTCGCAGAGCTCGTCATCGATCCGCTGGGGCAGGAACACCGGCACCCGGGAGCCGATCCGGACGATCTCCACGTGGGGGATCTCGCGCAGGCCCCGCATCACCGATTCCAGCAGCTTGGGCGCGAGCGTCAGCCCGTCGCCGCCGGAGATGAGCACGTCGCGGATCTGCGGCGTGCGCCGGATGTAGTCGAGCTGGGCCTCGTGCTCGCGGCGATTGAAGTTCTGGCCCGCGTCGCCGACGATCCGGGACCTCGTGCAGTACCGGCAGTAGCTGGCACACTGGGTCGTGACCAGCATCAGCACCCGGTCGGGATAGCGGTGGACCAGGCCCGGAACGGGCGAGTGACGGTCCTCGGCGAGGGAGTCCTCCATCATCCCGGTGAACGCCTGCAGCTCGCGGCCGAGCGGGATCACCTGGCGGCGGATCGGATCGTTCGGGTCGTCGGGGTCGATGAGGCTGGCGAAGTAGGGCGTGATGTCGACGCGGAACTTGTCGGGCGCCGACAGCCCCTCGCGCTCCTCGTCGGTCAGGTTGAGGACCTGCTCGATCTCGGCGAGCTCGTTGACGCGGTGGCTCAGCTGCCAGCGCCAGTTGTTCCACTTCTCGTCCGGGACGTCGGCCCACAGCGGTGCGCGCCGGCTGACCGCCGGCTTGCCGTCCGGTCCCAGCCGCTGGGCCGGGTCGCGCTGGTTGACGAACGGCTGACCGGCCGCCTCGGCCCGGTGCGCCAGGGCAGCCGTCGTGTCCGTCGCGTCCATCTGCTGGCTCCCCTTCGCTCTGCTGGCTCGGCGGCCGCTGGTTCAGCGGCCCGAGCCGGTCGACATCGACTCGCCGCTCGCCGGGCACCCGATCATCGCGCCCGGTGCCCGCCGGCGCCCGGTGCCCGCCGGCGCCCGGAGCCGGCCGGGGCCTGGTGCCGGCCGCATAAACCGTATGCAGCCTGCATACCCTGGGCAAGCATCATACGCGCCCCGCGATCGGCAGGTCCAGCAGGCCGGGAGGGGGACGGCGCCCCATTCGGCCGGTCGCGTTCGTCTGGGCTCGGACGGCGGGCGTTGCCGGCCTGGACTCGGGTGGCGGGCGTAATCGGCCTGGACTCGGGTGGCGGGCGTTGCCGGCGGCCCCAGTGCAAGGCTCGACCCGGGCGGCCGAGCACTGCCGCATCGCCCGCCTGGACCACCGGAGCCCCGCTCGAGGCGACCAGGCGCCGGCAAGTCCGCACGTGGATGCCACAGCTCCGGGCGCAACCACCCGCCCCCAACCATCCACCCGGGGGATCTTCGGCGCGGACTGCCGCCGTAGCCAGCATATGACCCGCCTCCGCCGAGCGTGGGCCTGCACTCGCCACGCCGGCGCGAGGCCGAAATCCGCGGCGGGCGTCGCCGAAGATCCCCGCAGTGGATGTCTGGGGCTGGAGCGACACGCCGCGCCCCTGCCCGCAGCCTGCTCACGGCGCGCCCCTGCCCGCAGCCGCTCACGGCGTGCCCCTGCCCGCAGCTGCTCACGGCGCGCCCCTGCCCGCAGCTGGCCGAGCCGCGCCCCTGCCCGCAGCTGCTCACAGCGCGCCGTGGCCGGCCACGGCGGCCGCTATCCTCGGTGCATGACCCGCCAGGGCGAGACCGACCTTCCCGACCACGTCCTCCGCAACCGCACGTACTGGACCGGCGAGGCACCGGACTACGTGGCCTCGGCCCGGCGGAACTGGGCGTCCCTCGAGCCGACCTGGGGCATCTGGGGCGTGCCCGAGTCGGAGCTGCACCTGCTGCCCGACGTGGCCGGCCTCGACGCGATCGAGCTCGGCTGTGGCACGGCCTACGTCTCGGCCTGGCTCGCGCGGCGGGGCGCCCGGCCCGTCGGCGTGGACGTCACGCCGGCCCAGCTCGAAACCGCGCGCGCGATGCAGGCGGAGCACGGCCTGGCCTTCCCGCTCATCGAGGCGAATGCGGAGGCGGTCCCCCTGCCCGATGCCTCCTTCGACCTGGCCGTCAGCGAGTACGGCGCGGCGATCTGGTGCGACCCGGCCCGCTGGATCCCGGAAGCAGCGCGACTCCTTCGCCCCGGTGGCCGGCTGGTCTTCCTCGGCAATTCGACGCTGCTCATGCTGTGCGCCCCGGACGAGGATGACGTGCCGGCCGGCAGCAGCCTGGTCCGCGACCATTTCGGTGGCCTCGGGCGCTTCCCGTGGCCCGACGGAACCTCGGTCGAATTCCACCTGGGACACGGCGACATGATCGACGTCCTGCGGCGGAGCGGGTTCAAGGTGGAGCGCCTGGTCGAGATCAGGGCGCCGGAAGGTGCGACGACTCGCTACCCCTTCGTCACGCCGGAGTGGGCGCGCCGGTGGCCCGCCGAGGAGGCCTGGATCGCGCGCAAGGGGCGATGAGTGGCCGTCTCCCGGCGGGAACGCGCCGGCCGGCGTCGCGTCGCCCGGGGGAAAGGGCCCCGGGGGGCCGCGCCTGATCGAAGCGGACCCGGCTACTCCCCGATCACGGCCCAGAGCAGGCCCATCATGATGAAGAACCCGCTGAACAGGGCGATGAGCGCGGTCGAGCCGTAGGCCGATGCGGCGGTGTTGGGGAACGACGGGATCAGCAAGCCGAAGCCGACCGCCCAGATGAGCGCCAGGATCCCGAAGAAGAGCTTGGCGTTGGGCCCGGTGATCGCTCGAACCCAGCCGATCGAGCCAGTCCGGCGCTCTGCCGACGATGCGGCGCGCACGAACGTCACCACGAAGAAACCGGCGAGGAGGGCCGCCAGCCCGAACTCGATCGGGTGCTGGATGGCCGTGATGAAGAGGGTCACCGGATGCGCCTCCGCTCGGATCGCCAACCGACGAGAGGGAACGATAGCAGAGGGGCCCGCGCGAGTCGCCGATCGCGGGAGTCAGGCCGGGCCCGGCTCGCTCCGGGCAGGGTCGCGGCTACGGGCTGGGCGAGGGCGAGGCGCCCGCGGATGTCGCTGGGCTGGGCGAGGCACTCGAGCCAGCGGAACTGCTCGGCGAGGCTGAGGCGCCGGACGACGGGCTCGCCGACGCAGCCGCGCTTGGCGACACCGATGGGCCGGACGACGCCGATGGGCCGGGCGAGGCCGACGCGCTGGGCACCGGGGTCGGCAGCGGGGTCCCGTTGATGAGGTTGTCCATGAGCGGGGCCAGGTCAGCCATGGTCGCACCGCCGGCCGGGGTGTTGGCCGTCCCGTCGGCCGTCGTCTTGTCGTACGTCAATGCGCCGGCTGCCGTCCGGTACAGGAACTTCCCGTTGAGGGCGAGCGACGGCGTCGAGGTGATCCCGTCCGCCCGGCCCTGCGCGGTTTCCGCGGTGACCGCGGCCACCGTCGCGGGATCCGCCATGCAGGCGTCGAACGCCGCTCGGTTCAGCCCGACCTTGTCCGCCACCTGGCCGAGCAGGCTGGCCGAGAAGCGACCGCTGTTCTCCACCTGCTGGTTGACGAACAGCCAGTCGTGGTACGGCCAGAACTTGTTCTGGGCGGCCGCGCACCGCGTTGCCGCCGCGGCCTGGTGCGACTCGCCGGCGGGGTTCCCGCCGTCGATGAAGGCGAAGTCGCGATAGGCGATCGCGGCCTTGCCGGGCTCGACGTACGTCGTGATGAAGCTCGGCATGACGTTCTCGGTCCACTGCCGGCAGAACGGGCACTGGTAGTCGGACCAGACCTCCAGGGTGGCCTTGACACCCGGCTTGCCGAGCTCCCGCGGGTCCGATGCGGAGACCAGGTCCGTCGGCGTGAACGACTGCGGGGTCAGCAGCCCGCCACCGGGCAGGCGCTGGCCCAGGACGCCGGTCGCGAGCAGCACGACCAGGACGATTCCGACCAGGACGGCTGCGGCGGTGACGAGCACCATCGGCGACTGCCACGCGGGACGCGC
Organism: uncultured Chloroflexia bacterium; assembly: GCA_963821595.1. Classification (GTDB taxonomy): domain Bacteria; phylum Chloroflexota; class Limnocylindria; order Limnocylindrales; family CSP1-4; genus CTSoil-043. The sequence continues at coordinate 183,381 of CAWGEL010000023.1, forward strand.
GGCGGCGGTGGCGGCGGCCGCGTAGCGGCGGTCGCGACGGTTGGCCTCGCGGCGGGCCCGGCGGGTCGAGGGCGGGGGTGGCGTTCCGCCACGGCGAGGATCGCTCGACATGATGGTTGGTCTGGCCTCGGGGGGGGGTGAGGGTGAAGGGATGGCGCGTCGAGGGTACAGGAATCGGGGCCGCGGTTCCGGCGCCGCCGGCAGCGACGCGTGGACGCCTGACAGCAACGCGGCACGGGTGCGCCGCGGTTGTGCCGGGATCCCGGCGCGGGCGGGCCGCCTCGTGGGTGGGTGGGGCGCCGGCCGGAGCGGTCAGACCGCCGGGGCGGTCGGTTGCGCGTTCCGCGCCGGCCGCACGACCGGGCGCAGCAGCAGGAACAGCACCGGCAGGAGGTAGGCGGCCCAGGCCGCCAGCACGATCCACTCGGGCCGCGACGAGTAGCCGAACACCGATCGAAGGACCAGCCCGACGCCCGTCTCCTCCGACAGCACGCCGTTCAGGTCGAAGGCGACGCCCGTGGCCACCCGCACCACGTTGATCTCGACCAGCTCATGGACCGCCGCGCTGACCAGCCCGGCCGCCACGAACACCAGCAGGATCGCCGTCCAGGAGAAGAAGCGGGCGAGGTCAAGGCGCCGGCTGCCGCGGTACAGCGCGACACCCACGCCGGCGGCGATGGCGAGGCCGAGGAGCGCGCCGAGCAGGACGCTGACCGCTCCGTTTCCACCGTCGGCGGCCGTCGCTGCACGGGCCTGGCCGACCAGGAACAGGGCCATCTCCAGGCCCTCGCGGATGATCGCGGCAAAGACGACGACCGCCAGTCCGCCGGCGGCGCCTTCCGAGACGGCCAGCGCCACGGCCCGGTTCAGGCGACCGGCCACCGCCGCCGCGCGCCGGCGCATCCAGAAGAGCATCGCGGTCACCACGCCGGCGGCGAACAGCATGGCGGTGGCCTCGAACGCCTGCTCGTACGGCGAAGGCAGGCCGCCGATCGTCAGATAGAGGGCCACGCCTGCCGCGAAGCTCGAGATCACCGCGGCCACGGCGCCCAGGCCCACGATGCGCAGGAAGCGGACGTTGCCGCTGCGGACCACGGCGGCGCAGACCAGGCTCACGATGAGCGCTGCCTCCAGGCCCTCGCGAAGGCCGGTGAGCAGGCCGGTGGCCAGGGCGCCGGGGTCGACCATGGGATCATCTCTCCGCGGACGCGGGGATTTCGACACCCCGTCGCCGGCGGAATTTACCGCCCCTGGGCGCGATGGTCAAGGAGCCTTGCTATTTGGGGGCAAGGTGCCTTTCGGCCAAGAGAACGGGCGGAGCCGTCCGGGCGTCCCGGCGGTACCGCCGGGATCGGAAGCGCGCGACGGCCGGCGATGGTGCCAGCGTCCCGGCGGACGAGGCAGGCAATTCGACCCCTGCGGACGTCGGCGCGTGAACGGAGCGACGGCCCGAACGAAGTCCCGGTCGCCCGCCGGACCATTGCCTGCTCGCCAGCCGGCACGACGACGAAACCATCCGCCGGCCCGACGACTCAAGCGGAGTACAGGTTCACCTGCCCACACGTCCGGGAGCCACGCCATGCCCGAGCAGCCCATGCCCGCCGACGCCGCCCTCATCCCGACCGACACGCGGACGGCCCGATGCGCCTGAGCACCGCGACCTGGGTCGTCATCGGAGCGGCCCTGGGCATCGTGCTGGTGTTCGCGACCAACCAGGTCGTGCCCGCCTCGAGCGCCTACCAGGCCCAGATCCGCGTCTGGCTCGCCGCCCGCGCGACGGGCATCACCGCATACCTGCTCCTGAGCATCCTCGTGAGCTTCGGACTCATCCTCAGCCACCCGACGAACCAGTCGACGTGGAAGCTCTCCAAGCGCCTCTTCCCCTGGCACGAGAACCTGTTCGTGTTCGTCATCGCGTTCCTCGTGGCCCACATCGTCAGCCTCGTCATCGACCCCTACGCCGGGATCGGCAACGACACGGCAGGCCAGATCGCCGGGACGTTCATCCCGGGCCTGTCGATGTACCGCAGCGCCCCGGTGGCGCTCGGGACGCTGGCGATGTACGCGATGCTGGTCAGCGGCATCACCGCCCGATGGACGCGACTGCTCCCGCAGGGGTTCTGGCTGAAGCTGCATCGTTTCGCGCTCGTGGCCTGGGCCCTGGCGTGGGTCCACGGCCTGCTCTCGGGCACCGATGCGGTCATGCTCGTGCCCCTCTACGCGGTGACTGGCCTCGCCGTGGTCTCGGCCGCCGCGTATCGGTACTGGGTCGCCAAGAAGGGCCGGCCCACGTTCGCGACGTCGCTGCCCGGCGCGACGGCCCCTCGCGCGGGAGCCGCGCATGCGCCGGCCGCGCACGCAGCGACCGCCGTCCATCCAGCCATCGGGGCACCCGTTCCCGCCGCGGCGAGAGCCCCGATCACACCGCGGCCCGACGCGCCGCGTCGGACCCTCCTGCGTCCTGACGCGGCCTCGCTCCCAACGCTCGCCCCCGTCCAAGCGGAGGATTCGACCCGATGATCACGTTACGCCTCATCGTCCGGCGCGCGGTGGTGACCGCCGTCGTCGCCGCCAGCCTGGCTCTCGGGTTCGCGTCGATCCAGGCGGCCGCCGAGTGGACCGCCGCGTCGGCTCCGCTCGCGGCACCGCCCGTCTCGGCCGACACGATCACGGCCCAGCTCGCGACCGAGCAGGACCGCTCGTCGAACCTCCAGAGCCAGCTCGACGCGGTGGGCAGCCAGGCCGACCAGCTCGCCGCCGCGCTCAAGACGGCCAGTGCACAGATCGCCAGTGATGCCAAGAGTGCGGCCGGCCTGCGCCAGCGCCTGGGCGCAGCGGAGAAGCGGCTGGCGTCCACCAATGGCTCGAACCAGCGTTCGGGGGCGGCGGTCGCCACCGGCAGGCCGCGCCTGGTGCAGCGCGTGGTCACCGTCACCCAGCGGACCGGCGCGACGCCGACGCCCGCGCCAACCTACTCCGAAGACGGCGGGACCGGCAATGACAACTGAGGCGCTCAGCGTCGAAACCCTCCGCCCGTTCCGGGACGAGCCGGCCCTCCGGCCGCTGCCGGATGGCGGCGACTCGGAGCAGGCCACCCGTGACCGAGCGGCAGCCCATGCGGCAGATGCTCCGGCCGTCCGCCCGCGCCTGCGGCCGCTGCCCGAGCCGGGCCAGCCCCGGGCCGGGATCGCCGCGCAGGCCCCGAGGGCGATTGCCAGGGCGAAGCCCGTTGCCCGGCGCGGCGTCGCCCTGCCGGTGCACGTCGCTTTCGCCGCCGGGGCCGCGGTCGGGATCTACTCCGCCTCCCTGGCCGGTGTCACGGCCCTCCAGGCCCTGACCAACGCCCAGCTCAATTCGCAGGCGGCTCCGGCCCTCGCCACGATCGCCAGCATGCGGGATCAGCATGATCGCCTCGAGGCCGCGCTGAACCTGGCGAGCGCGCAGTACACGAACGCGGCCACCTCCTACCAGTCGGTCGTGAACGATGTCCAGGTGGGCGAGCAGCGGCTGACGGGACTGGGCAAGCAGGTCGTCGGCATCGAACAGGCGGAGAGCGCCCTCAGCAGCGCTCGCTCCGCGATCGCGGCGGCGTCGAGCTCCGTCGGCTCGGGCTACGTCGCGACCGGCGGATCGAAGCTCCTGACCGTCACCAGGACCGTGTATGTCTCGGCGAAGCCGGTGAGCAACGCCTGCACCACCGCCTCCGGGAAGCCCTGCTGAACGCGGCGGCGGGCACGGTCCGAGCCGCGGCGGCGAGCCCCGCCGACGAGCGCGCTGCCGGCGCGGCGGGGCACGGTCCGCCATCCGCCGACGGGGCCGGACGGACACCCGGCGGTTCGCAGGTCGCTCGCTTCGAGCGCCGGGCGATGGGGTCGCCATTGCGCCTGATCGTCGTGGGGGCCGAGAACGGTGCGGCCGGCTCGGCCTGGGCCGCGGTCTCGGACCGGATCGAGCAGGTCGAGCAGTCACTGTCCCGGTTCCGGTCGAGCAGCGACGTCACGAGCCTGAACCGACACGCGGGCGACGCCGCCCTGGTCGCCGTGGACGGCGACCTGTACCGCTCACTGGCGGCGGCCGATCGCGCGATGCGCATCACCGGCGGGGCGTTCGACCCGCGCGTCCTGGTCGACCTCGAGCGGCTCGGCTACGTCGGAGCGGCGCTCGAGACGCCAGAGGACGGATCGGCGACCGTGATGGCCCGCACCGGCGGGTCGACCGCGACGACCGCGACCGTGGTCGCGACGGCTCCCGCGCCAGGATCCTCCAGTGACGCTCCAGCCCCTCGTCTCCCCGTCTTCCCGGACGGCCGCTGGATCCACCGCGATCCGTGGCGACGGGCCGTCGCGGTGGCGGCGCCGGTGGATCTTGGCGGCATCGGCAAGGGGCTGGCGCTCCGCTGGGCCCTCGCCGCGGCCCGACGAGCGGTTCCCGGCCTCGGGGACTCGGTCGGGGCACTCCTGGAGGCGGGCGGCGACATCGTGGCGTGCGGGCCGGCGCCGCAGCCCGGCCCGTGGCTCGTGGGCATCGAGAGCCCGCTGGCCGACGGCGCGGAGCTGGCGGTCATCGAGGTCGCCAACGGAGCCGTGTCGACGTCGTCGATCTCGGTCCATTCGTGGCGCGCGCCCGATGGGCGGTCGGTCCACCACCTCCTCGATCCCGCGACCGGCGAGCCCGGCGGCGCTGGGCTGCTGTCGGTGACGGTGGCCGGGCCCGATCCTGCATGGACCGAGGTGTGGAGCAAGACGCTCTTCCTCCAGGGGCCCGGTGGTATCGGCGCTCGCGCGCGGGCGGCCGGCCTGGCCGCCTGGTGGGTGGATGGCGACGGGCGGCTGGGGATGACGCCGGGCGGTCGCATGGTGACCGCCTGGGAGCAGTAGGGCCGCCGCCCGAACCCGAAGGCCACCCGAACGCGAGCGCCCACCCGAATCCGAACCCCGCGTGACCGCCCGAACCCCGAGCGCCCCGCCTATCCCGGCATCCACGCCCCGCCCTCGGCGTTCGAGAGCGCCGGCGAGTGTGGCGGGCGTCAGCCGATTCGAGGCCTATCCCGTGACGAACTCCCCGCCGTCGACGTTGATGACGTTGCCGTTGATCCAGTCCGAGTCGGTGCCGGCCAGCGTGACCAGCGCACCCGCAACGTCGCGCGTCGTCGTCAGGCGGCCGTGCGGGTTGCGCCTCATCGCGATGTCGACCACAGCGGCCGCCTCCGGGATCTTGCGGAGCGCGGGCGTGTCGGTGACGCCGGCCCGGATCGCGTTCACGGAGACCCCCGTCCCCAGCCTGGCGAACTCCATCGACAGCTGGCGGCAATGCGACTCCAGCGCTGCTTTCGCGGCCGAGACGGCACCGTAGGAGGGGATCATCCGGGCCGATCCCTCCGACGTCATCGCAAAGACCTTGGAACCCGGCTCCAGGAAGCCACCGCGCCAGAGGTCCTGCACCCAGTAGACGAGCGAGTTGGCCATCACGTCGAGCGTCATCTCGAGCTGGCTACGGCTGATGGCCCCCTTCGGGTCAGCGGCGAGGAACGGCTGCAGGGATCCGAAGGCCAGCGAGTGCATGACGACCCGAACGTACGGCCGGCGGCCGGCGGCCCTCGACCGGTCGAACCGGGCGGCGAGCGCGGCGAGCGCCGCAGCCCGCTTCTCGTCGTCCGCGGCGTTCATGTTCGTGTAGAGCGCCTCCGACCCGGCGGCCTCGATCGCCGCCGTGACCTCGGCGACGTGGGCGAGTCCGGCCCGGAAGTCGAGGTGGATCCCGCAGATCCGGTACCCGGCGGCGGCGAATGCGAGGGCGGCCGCTTCGCCCATGCCGCTCGACGCTCCCAGGATGAGCGCCCAGCGCTCGCGGTCGTCCGCCATGCCTGACACCTCCTCGGCAACCCACCCTGGCCGTGCCACCGATCGATCCGGCTGGCCGGCGTCGCAGCATGCGGGAGTCTAGCAGCGCCCCCGCGGCGTGCCCCCGCGGCGTGCTCCCCGCGGCGTGCCTCCGCGTCCACCGGCCGCGACCCGCCCGCTGGTCACGGGCACCCGACGTACCGCAGCCGTGGCGGACGATCGGGTGACGGCCTCGTCATGACGCGAGGGGGTATGGTCACGGTCTCCGCACCAACGAGGAGGTGACCGGTGCCCAACCGGAGCACGCCCACCGATGGCGCCGCCGCATGGGGCGGTTCCTGGACGCGGCGAAACGCCGTCCGACTTGTCGGCATGGCGCTGTTCGGGCTCGTCGCGCTGGCCGCGACTCCGTCCGGCGTCCGGGCCGCGGACCCCAGCGCGTCCCCCAGCCCGGCACCGTCGGTCGAGCCGTCCATCCCACCCTCACCGACTCCGCCGCCCAGCACGCCTCCCTCCCCCACGCCGCCGCCGAGTCCCGCGCCGTCTCCGACGCCTCCGCCCGCACCTCCTGTCGCCGTCATCGGCGCCATCCCCTCGGCACCGCTGACCACCCTTCCGGCGACGTTCGCGGATGCGTCCACGGGTTCGATCACCTCCCGGACATGGACCTTCGGCGATGGCGGCCAGGCCGCCACGACCGCAACGTCCATCAGCCACACCTACGCCGCCGCCGGGACGTTCACCGTCACGTTGACCGTGGTCGGTCCGGGCGGCTCCGCCTCGGCCACGGGCCAGGTGACCGTCGCGACGGCCTACCGGCTGGACCTCTACCGCAGGACGGCCTACGTCCGCCAGTTCACCAGCACCTGGTGTGTCGGCGCTGCCGCCCAGATGATGACGAACCTTGCCCGCCGCGCGTCGAACCGATCGTGGACGAACCAGTCTGCCCTCATGCGCTACGCCCGCTCCCACGACAGCCTGGCATGGTGGCGCGCGGGTTCGGACCCCAGGGGCTGGGCGATGACCCTGCGCCGTGCCGGTGCCGGAGCCACCTACTGGTTCCGGCAATTCCCCACGCGCCAGGCCGCGATCGAGTACGCGGCGCGCCGAATCCAGCTGACTCACAAGCCGGTGGGGATCCTCGCCTGGAGCGGCGCCCACGCCTGGGTGATGACGGGGTTCGTCGCCTCCGCCAACCCGTCCACGACCGGCGCCCAGGTGGTGGCCGCCGTCATCGTTTCGGGCCCCCTCGGATCGCCGAAGGATCCGATCGATCGAGTCATGACGATACCGGCCTTCGCCAGGTGGTTCGGACCCTACGGCCAGCGGGACGGCTGGCGCGGCTGGGTCGGCAGGTACGTGGTCGTCGCGCCCTGATCGTGGTTCGCGGCGACTGACGCGCGGCGGCCCGCGGCCCCACCGGCCGGACGGACCAACCACCCTTCCTCCCCGGGCGTCCACGTTCGGTGCCACCCGCCGAGCCACCTCATCGGCGCCCACCTCCGTTCGAGGGCCGCACGCGGCGGTCCCGGATCGCCATACTCGTGCCATGCGGCTCGAGTTGACGAAGCGCGGCGACTACGCGGTCCGGGTGATGCTCGCGCTGGCCCGGGCTCCCCTCGGCCGCCTCCTCTCCGTGCGCCGCCTCGCCGAGGAGATGACGATCCCGGTCCGCTTCCTGCCGCAGGTCATGTCAAACCTCACCGCGGCGGGGCTCGTCCGCGCGGAAACCGGCCGGTCGGGCGGGTACCGCCTGGCGCGTCCCGCGGCCACGATCACGCTCCTCGACGTCGTCGAGGCGGTGGAGGGCGACTCGCGCCGGCGGACCTGCGTGCTTCGGGGCGGACCATGCGGCCTCGACGGCTTCTGCGACGTCCATGACGTCTTCTTCTCGGCGCAGGACGCGATGCTCGCGGCGCTCGACGGAGCAGTGCTCGATGCGCTTCCGGTGCGGCGCGGCGGGAGCCTGCCCGCGGCCGATCCAGTCAAGCCTGGACCGTCGCGCTGACCTCGGCCCCGGCCCGGTCGCCGAGCCGGCCCCGCACTGCCCTGGAGGGCCTGGCGCGCCGGTCGGCCCTTGACAACACGTAGTAACTAGGTATTAGATTAGCCCGCCTCGGATGCGAACGCCGCCGGCGGTCGGCAGGTCACCGACCGGGCTCCTGGTGGCCGTCGAGCTCCTGCAGCGCCAAGGGACGGGCACCAGATGCGCAGAAACCTCGGTCGGCTTTGGGTTGTGCTCGTGGCGGCGCTCGCCGTCACTGCCTGCAGCAGCGCCGGCCCCGGATGGACATACGTGGCGGCACCGCCGGCCCCGAGCGCTGCGCCGGTGGCCCAGGCGGGCGACGCGACGGCCGCTCCCTCACCTGCCGGCTCGGCGCCGGCAACGGCGGGCATGCCCGGCATGATGCTGGCGGCATCCTCGCCTGCGCCCGCGGCGAGCCCCCTCTCCGCACCGTCCGCGGCCCCGGCGGCCAGCGCCGCGCCGTATGTCCTCCGCGACCCGAACGCGCCCCCGCTGCTGCCGGGCACCGTCCACGACGTGGCCTTGCCGATCACGGAGGCCAACATCACGGTCGCCCCGGGTCACGTGGTCCACGCATGGACCTTCGGGGGCACGGTTCCAGGGCCCACGATCCGGGTCAAGGTCGGCGACACGGTGCGCGTGCACCTCACCAACAACGCGACCATGCCACACTCGATCGACTTCCACGCCAGCCAGACCGCGATGGACGACCAGATGGTCGAAATCCAGCCCGGCGCGACCTGGACGTACACGTTCAAGGCGGAGTACGCCGGCGTGTGGATGTACCACTGCGGCAGCCCGCCGGCGCTCTGGCACATCGCCAACGGCATGTTCGGGATGGTGATGGTCGAGCCGAAGGCCGGACTGCCGAAGGTCGACCGCGAGCTCGCCCTCGTCCAGAGCGAGTGGTACCTGGGCGCCAACGGCCAGCCGGCCGACTACACGAAGGCGGCCGCCGCCAACCCGGCCCCCGACTACGTCGTCTTCAACGGCGTGGCCAACCAGTACAAGGACAACCCGATCGCGGTGAAGGCCGGCGATCGCATCCGGGTCTTCGTGCTCGACGCCGGCCCGAACGAGGACAGCTCGTTCCACGTGGTCGGCACGATCTTCGACGCCGTCCGCAAGGAGGGCGTGGCCCTGCTCGCGGGCAATGACGGCAACTGGGGAAGCCAGGCCGTCGACCTCGCTCCGGCCCAGGCCGCCATCGTCGAGTTCACGATCCCCGAGAACGGCAGCTATTCCTTCGTGACCCACGCCTTCAATTTCGTCGGGCTCGGTGCTGTCGGCGTCCTCAAGGCGGGCAACGGCGCAGCGATGAGCCACTGACGGATCGACGTCGCGGCCGGCGCCGCGAGGCCAGGCGCTCGTCAGGGTGACGGATTCGGGTGACGGCCGCGCAGGACCGGGGTCACGCCGCGGCGCGGGCCGGACGGTTCCGGCGGCGCAGCACCGGGGTCACGCCGCGGCGCGGGCCGGACGGGGCGGGCGGCGCCGCGTCGGGGCGGCGGCGACCAGCTCGGGCGCCGCGGCGCCCTGGAAGATGGCGACCGCCAGCCGGGCGACCTCGGCGTCAGGCCCGCCCGCGAATTCCACGCCGAGCTCCACGCGGCCGTCCGCGAGCTCCGTCCGCCGTCGTGGCTCCACCGCGAGCCGGAAGTTGCGATCGTGGAGCTGGAACGCGAGCTCCTGCGGACCACTCTGCCCCGGCAGCGGCGTCAAGGCCGCGGCAGCACCGGCGACGAGGGCCCCGGTGAGCGACAGGTCGAACAGTTCCACCGGCCGGCCGTCGAGCGTCGCCGGGAGCCGCGCCGGCAACCGGACGCTCGCCCGGCGGTTGCCCGCAAAGCGCGACGATCGGATCCTGCCGACCGCGGCCAGGAGGAAGCCGAGGTTCATGGCCATGAAGAACGCGGCGCCCACGGCGGCCCACGGTTCGTCGTAGCGGAGCGGAGTGAGACCGGCCAGCGTCGCGGAGAACCAGGCGAGGCCCAGCGAGCAGGCCACGATCAGGGCCGTGTGCAGGCGGGGCACCGGCACCTGGGCACGCTCGCCCGCCTGGCGCCCCTTCGGGGTGACGCGGAAGCGCAGGTTCCGTCGCGGCGCGAAGATCGCGAGCGTCGCGGGCAGGATCGCCGGCATGCGCAGCACCTCGAAGAGGACCGACAGCACCGGCGGATAGTGGCCCCGGGCCAGGAGTCGCAGGGCCACGAACTGGATCACGATGGTGGCGACGAAGAACGGGGCGAAAACCGCGCCGGGCGCGAGGATCGGGACCGCACCGGTCGCGACGACCGCCAGCGGGATCACGATGTAGGCGAACGTCCGCCACGAGTCGAACCAGCCGAAGAGCGTGGTCATGAAGGCGAGTCGCTGGGCCGGCGCGAGGCCGCGACCGAAGAGCGGGTTCTCGACGCGCAGGACCTGCATCGCGCCGAGGGCCCAGCGATTGCGCTGGAGGAGGTAGGAGGACGCGTCGTCCGGCGCCAGGCCACGCGCCAGGACCTCGTTGTGATACGCGCCCTTCCAGCCGGCCCGGAACATGCGGATCGACGTGTGGATGTCCTCGGTCACCGTGTCGGTTGCGACACCGCCCACCGACCGCAGGGCCGCAGTGCGGACCAGGGCGCACGTCCCGCACCAGAAGGCCGCCTGCCAGCGGTTCTTGGCGGGGGCGATGACGCGGTAGAAGACGGCTTCCTCGTTGAACACCCGGCCGTCGCCGCGACGCTGATGCTCGAACGAGTCCAGGTTGTAGAAGTCCTGCGGGGTTTGCACGAACGCGATCGCCGGGTCGTCGAAGTACGGCAGCGTGGCCGTGAGGAAGGCGGCGGTCGGCACGTGGTCGGCGTCGAGGACCGCGACGATGTCTGCCGGGATCAGTCCCAGCGCGTGGTTCAGGTTGCCGGCCTTCGCATGTGTGTTGTCGTCGCGGGTGAGGTAGCGAGCCCCAAGACGCTCTGCCAGGCGGCGAACGTCGTCGCGGCGGCCGTCGTCGAGAACCCATGTCTCGTGGGCCGGCGCGAGGGCGACCGACGCCGCGATGGTCGGCATCAGCACCTCCACGGGCTCGTTGTAGGTGGGGATCAGCACCGCGACCGAGTGGCGAGCCGCGCCCGCCCCTGGCCGGCTCACGCGCGCGGCGCGCGGGCCACCGTCGACGTCCCAGAGGGCGACCGTGTAGAGGACGAGGCCGAATGCGTTATGGAGCTCGGCCAGGAGCAACGGGAGGGCGACCCACCAGACGGCGAGGTTCACGGTGCCCGCGCCGATTCGCCAGGCGAGGTAGGCGGCCGTCACCCCGATCGCTCCGACGGCAACAGTACGGATGGCCAGCTTCCGCCGTGGCGACTCGTCCGCCGGCCGCGCGCCGTCGCGGAAGGTGGGGGCGGTATGCCCGGGTACGGTGGCCGGGCCGGCTGCATCGGTCTCCGTCGGTGCCAAGGCGCCCGCCGGACGCAACGCGGGTGCGGAAACCAGGGGTGACGTCGATGTCCTCATTTGAGCGCGATCGTCGGTGCCCAGATGCACCGGCGCCATCACCCCGTCGCGCGACGCCGGGCAGGACCATCGTCCGGGGTCCTGGGAACGGTTCGACGGTCCTGGAGCGCCTGCGCGCGCCCGAGGCGCTCCCTCAGATCACGCCCTCGGCCCGCATCTCGGCCACTTCCGACGGTCCATAGCCGAGCTCCGCGAGGATCCCGTCGCTGTGCTCGCCGAGCGCTGGTGGCGGCGTGCGGACGGACGCCGGCGTGGCCCGGAGGGCGAAGGGCGGCCCGACCTGCCGGATGCGCCCGAGCGTGCCGTGCTCCTGCTCGACGACCAGCCCGCGGGCACCCACCTGTGGCATCGCCAGGGCTTGGGCGACGTCGTTGATCGGCCCACACGGGACGTCGGCCGCGTTCAGGCGCTCCAGCCAGACACGGCTCGGCTCCTGTGCCAGGCGTTCGGCGAGGATGGCGTGGAGATCCGCCCGGTGGCGAACGCGCTCACCGTTGGCGACGAAGCGAGGGTCGGTGGCCAGGTCCGGCAGGCCGATCGCCGGCCCGAAGCGGGCCCACTGTCGCTCGCTGCCGACCGCGATCGCGATCGCTCCGTCAGCCGTCGCGAACGTTTCGTACGGGACGATATTCGGGTGCGCGTTGCCGAGGCGTCCTGGTGCGTCGCCAGTGACGAAGTAATTCTGGGCCTGGTTGGCCAGCCAGGAAAGCGTGCTCTCGAGAAGGGAGATGTCGATCCTCTGGCCGCGGCCGGCGGATGGTGAGCCCAGGCGGTCGCGGCCCGACAGCGCACCCAGGATGGCGACCGCTCCAAGCATGCCGGTGGTCAGGTCGCTGATCGCGACGCCGACCTTCGTCGGACCGCCGCCGTCGGCATCGGGGAAGCCCGTGATCGACATGAGCCCGGACACGGCCTGGATGATGAAGTCGTAGCCGGGTGTCGCCGCGTCGGGGCCGTCGGGGCCGTAGCCGCTGATGGCCAGGTGGACCAGCCGCGGGTTCAGCGCCTCCAGCATCGCGTCGTCGAATCCCAGCCGGGCGAACCCGCCCACCCGGAAGTTCTCGACCAGGACGTCGGCACGGGACAGCAGGCGGCGAAGGACGTCACGCCCCGCGGCCGCCTTGAGGTCCAGGCGGATGCTGCGCTTGTTTCGATTGACGGCCAGGTAGTAGGCGGCGGTGCGGTCCGTGGCGTGATCGCCGGCCGCAGCCCACGGGGGGCCCCAGCCGCGCGTTCCGTCGCCCTCCGGCGGCTCCACCTTCACGACGTCCGCGCCGAGGTCGCCGAGGAGCATCGTGCAGTACGGGCCGGCAAGCACGGTGCTGCAATCGGCCACGAGGATCCCGGCGAGGGGACCGGCGGCAGGCGGGTTCGGCATCGGGGCCGATCCTAGCGGCCGAAGTGGGCGGAGGGAGCGACCGTTCGAGCCCGCGGCACGGGCCGTCCCCGATCCGGGCCAGGAGCCGAGTGGCCGGCACGGCCACCCGCTCTCCCGATCACGGCTTGCCGGGCGTCACCCCTGGCGGGATGTCAGGGCGTCCGAAGGCGCAGGAGCCTCCCGTTCGTGTAGTCGGTGACGTACAGCTCGCCGGTCGGGCCCTGGCCGAAGCTCGAGATCGAGAATCCGACGTCGGCGACAAGGCGGAGGCTGCCGACGCTGCTGGAGACACCACTGAGCGTCCACACCTTCCCGGAGCAGAAGTCGGCCAGGAAGTACTTCCCGCGGAGCGCCGCGAAGGCAGAGCCCCGGTAGACGAACCCCCCGACGACCGCGCAGGAGCCGCCGGTGTGACTGTAGACGGCGACCGGCATCGTCTTGCCCGCCGTCGAGCAGCCCGTCGCCGGGTTGAAGCACGCTCTTCCTTCGAGGACGTTCCACCCGTAGTTGATGCCGCGGCCACCACCCGCGGAGTGGAGCGCGCGGTCGATCTCCTCGAAGCGATCCTGGCCCACGTCGCCGATCCACAGGTTTCCCGTGACCCGATCGAAGCTGAAGCGCCATGGGTTGCGGAGGCCGAACGACCAGATCTCGTGGCGGTAGACGGTGCTCCTCGCGTACGGATTCGTTGACGGGATCAGGTAGCGACGGGTCCTGGTCGAACCGTTGATGTTGATGCGCAGGATCTTGCCCAGCAGCGTGGTCCGCGACTGGCCGGTCCTGAGCGGGTTGCCGGCGCCGCCTCCATCGCCCGTGCCGATGTAGAGGTAGCCGTCGGGCCCGAAGGCAAGCTGGCCGCCGTTGTGGTTCGCGTAGGTCGTGTGGCCGATCGTCAGGATCTTGCGCTCGGTCGTGATCGCGCGATTGCGATTGGACGAGCTCTGCCGGAACTCGGATACCTGGAGATTGCCGGTGGTCGTGGTGTAGAACACGAAGAAACGGTGGTTGGTCGCGAACTGGGGATGGAAGGCGAGCCCGAGCAGCCCACGCTCGCCGCAGCACGACACCCTCGTGTGGATGTCGAGGTAGGGCGCCGAGAGCAGCGTGGTTCCCTTGACGATCCGGATCCGGCCGGATTGCTCCACGACGAAGAGGCGACCACTGCCATCGTTCGGGGCGGCGACCGCGACGGGACTCCTGAGCCCCCTCACGACGGTTTGGAAGGAAACGGTCAGCGCCGCGGCGGCCGCAACGTTCGGGGCCGAGGCGGCGACGGGGACCGGGGCGTTCAGGAGCACGGTGCTGCCGGGGTCAGCGGTGGCCGCCGCGGCGGGGCTGAGGGCGGCGAGCGCCGGCAGCGCGGCAGCCTCGTCCGGGGTCGCCGTGGCGGCCGGGAGGAACCCGGGCATCGCCGCCAGCGCCAGGACGGCCGAGACAACGGCCGTGGCAACGCGCCCGGCCAGGCCGACGGCATGCCGTGGCGCGACGATCGGATGAAGCGGGGTGCCGGAAGGCACGGTGGGGTCCGTCACGTGTGGACGCATGGGACGCGGGTCCTCCACGGGCTGGGCGGCGGCACTCGCCGGCTGCCGGCCATGATGCCCCACATCGGCAAGACCGGTCATCACGGGGGGCGGTCCCTGTCCGTGACCGCAATCCGGCCGGTCCGGTAGCATCGGCGTCATGGCCGACCTCCGATCCAACGGTTCACCCTCGTCAGATTCGTCGCCCGCCGGGGCTTCCTCGCCAGCCGGGACGTCGTCCCCCGCCGGAGCGTCGTCCCCCGCCGGGGCGTCGTCTCCCAGCGGGGCGACGGCTCCCCGGGCGACATCCGGAGCGGCGCCCGGCGATCCCCGCCGGTTCACGCTGATGACGGTGCACGCCCACCCCGATGACGAGGTCATCGGGACGGGCGGCGTGATGGCCCGCGCCGTCGCCGACGGCCATCGGGTCGTGCTGGTCACCTGCACGCGCGGCGAGATGGGCGAGATCGTCGTGCCAGAGCTCGACACACCCGCCAACCATCGCCGCCTCGGGGAGATCCGCGCCGGCGAGCTGGAGGCCGCCATGGGGGCCCTGGGCGTGACCGAATGGGAGAACCTCGGCTACCGCGACTCGGACATGCTGGGCCGGCCCGGCAATCGGGACCCACGCTCGTTCTGGCAGGCCGACATCGACGAGGCCATCGGCCGGCTGGCCTGGCTCGTGCGGCGATACCGGCCGGACGTCCTCACGACCTACAACGACTTCGGCGGCTACGGCCACCCGGACCACGTGAATGCCCACAAGGTCGCGGTGGGCGCGTTCTACCGGGCGGGCGATCCCGAGTGGTACCCGGAGCAGGTGGCGGCCGAGCACGACGGCGAGGGTCCGGCCGAGGCGGACGGCGGCGGCGCCCCGTGGGCACCCGCCAAGCTCTACGAGCAGGCGACGACGCGCGCCCGGCGCGAAGCGCTCGCGGCCCGCCTGGAGGCGGCCGGGCGGCGCAACTTCTGGTCGCGGCCCGAGGCCGACGACCACGAGGCCCTCGCCCGCTGGGAAGAGTTCATGCGGCGATCCACCGTGGACGACGACGCGATCACGACCACCGTGGACTGCCGCGCCTTCGCGGAGCAGCGGTGGACGGCGCTGCTCGCCCACCGCACCCAGATCTCCGTGACGGACAGCCCGATGATGGCCCTTGGGCGCGACGCGATGACCGAGCTGATGGGCGTGGAGACGTTCATCCTGAAGGCCAGCCGGGTGCGCTCAGAATTCCCCGAATCGGACCTGTTCGCCGGCCTGTGAGCGTGACGGTGGGAGTTGGGATGTCGACAGGAACGCGAGCCTCGGCTCGAGCGCGCAGGGAGCGGGCCGCCCGGGCGCCGTGGTGAACGTGGCGCGGCCGGCGCTTCAGCTGGGCCGCGACGCCCGCCTCGTCTTCGTGACCCGCTCCGTCCGCATGTTCGGCTACGGACTCGTGTCCGTGGTCCTGGTGCTCTACCTCGCGGCGATCGGCCTGGACGGCTTCTCCATCGGCATCGTGCTCGCCCTGACGCTCCTCGGCGATGCGGCGATCTCGCTGTGGCTGACGACCCACGCGGACCGGGTGGGCCGGCGGCGCGTCCTGATCGTGGGTGCGCTGCTCATGTGCCTGGCCGCGGCCGGCTTCGCCTCGACGACGTGGCTGCCGGTCCTGGTCGCCGCCGCAACCATCGGCGTCATCAGCCCGAGCGGCAACGAGGTGGGCCCCTTCCTGGCCGTGGAGCAGGCGGCCCTCTCCCAGATCACGCCGGACGCGGCGCGAACGCGCATCTTCGCCTGGTTCAACCTCGTCGGATCCTTCTCGACGGCGGCCGGCGCGCTCGCCGGGGGAGCGATGGCCGGGGCGCTCGCCGGGGCCGGCCTGGCCAGCGCCGACGCCTACCGGCTGGTGATCGTCGCGTACGCCTTCGTCGGCATCGCCCTGGCCATCCTGTTCTCTGCCGTATCGCCGGCCGTGGAGGTGCGCGACGCGCCGGACATGACGGTCGCCCGCCGGCTGGGGCTCCACAGGTCGCGCGGCACGGTGGCCCGCCTGGCGGCGCTCTTCAGCCTCGACGCGTTCGGCGGCGGGTTCGTCGTCCAGTCGCTCATCGCCTACTGGTTCCACCTCCGGTTCGGCGCCGACCCTGCCGCCATCGGCGCCATCCTGTTCGGGGCGAACCTCCTGGCGGGGATCTCCGCCCTGGCTGCCGCGCGGATCGCGGACCGGATCGGCCTGATCGCCACCATGGTGGTCACCCACCTCCCGTCGAACATCCTGCTGATCGCGGTCCCCCTGATGCCGACGCTGCCGCTGGCGGCGATCGTGCTGCTGGCTCGCTTCTCGATCAGCCAGATGGACGTCCCGACGCGGCAGTCCTACACGATGGCGGTGGTGGACCCGGACGAGCGGTCGGCGGCGGCCGGGATCACCGGGATCGCGAGGAGCCTGGGCGCGTCGATCTCGCCCCTCATCGCCGCGCCCCTGGTCGGAACCGCCGCCCTGGCCGGCCTGCCGATGATCCTCGCCGGCAGCTTGAAGGTGGTCTACGACCTGCTGCTGTGGCGATCGTTCCGTTCGCTGCGGCCGCCCTCGGGCTGACCGGCGGGCGCGCGACCGCCCGTCGCGGGAACCTCCGCGCCTCGCACGGGGCCCGCACCAGTGGAGCCCGGGAGCCGGTACTGCCCGATCCATGTCGCTGCCGTGCCCGCCCGGCGTCGCCAGCGCCAGCGCTAGCGATTGCGGCCCGCCCGCACGAAGAAGTGCGTCCCGACGACGAGGAAGACGACGAAGAACGCGCCCGTGACGGCCAGGTCGAGCCAGAGCGGGTGCAGGACCGCCGCGGCGTATTCCGGCTTGCCCAGGTAGAAGATGTTGCGGGCGAGGTCGATCGAATAGGTCATCGGGATGATCTTCGAGAGCAGCCCGAGGATGCCCGACGATGCGGCCACGGGGATCATCGCGCCGGACAGGAACATCTGCGGGAACACCAGCAGCGGCATGCCGACTGCGGCCGTCTTCGGGTCGTGGACGAAGCCGATGAAGATGATCCCCAGCGAGCCGCCGGCGAGGGCAAGAACCGGCGCCAGGGCGACGACGCGGAGCAGGTCGCCGGGATCCATCGGGATTCCCATGACCACGATCATCGCCACGATGCCGACCAGCGAGACCAGGGTGGCGACGGCAGACCCGATGAGCTTGCCGACCAGCACGGCATACCGCGAGATGGGGGCAACGAATAGCTCGGCCGTGAAGTCGTTCTCCCGTTCCTCAACCAGGCTGGTGATGCTGGCGATGGTCCCCTGGTACATGGACATCGCGATCATGCCGATCACCATGAAGGGCAGGTAGGCGTACGGGAGGGCGGCGCCGAAGTTCTGGCTGATGCTCCCGCCGAGCACGCCGATGAAGAGCACCGGGAAGATCACCGTGAACGCCAGCGACGCCGGGCTCTTGACGGCCCGCAGGATCTCCCGCCAGGCGATGGCGAACGTGGCATTGATCTCAGTGACCAGGCGTCCGCGGATGTCCGGCGCGGCGACGGCGGGGCGGGCCGCGGCCCTGGTGGTGAGCTCGGCGGTCATGCGGCAGCCTCCTCCGGCTGGCGGAGGAGGTGCACATACGCCTCCTCCAGGCTTGGTTCGTGGATGCGAAGGACCGAGAGCGGCGTCGCGATCCTGGCGATGAGGGATTGAGCGGTGGCGTCCGAATAGGGGACGCGGAAGAGGCCGGACGGGTCGAGCGCCGGGGCCAGGCCGAGCTTTCGCAGCTCCGCGTCCAGCGCGGGCCGGTCCGGCGCGTCGAGGAGGACGGCCCGCTCCAGCAGCCGGCGCTTCAGGTCGTCGGGCGTCCCGTCGATGGCGATGCGGCCGCGATCGATCACGCAGACGCGATCGGCCTCCTCTGCCTCCTCCAGGTAGTGGGTGGTGAGGAAGACCGTGGTCCCGTCCTCGGCGCGCACGCCGCGCAGGTAGTCCCACAGGTCGTGGCGGCTGACGGGATCCAGGCCCGACGTCGGCTCGTCGAGGAAGAGCACGCGCGGCCGGTGCATCAGGCTGCGGATGATCTCCAGCTTGCGCTTCATCCCGCCGGAGTACGTCTTGAGCGGACGGCCCACGTCGTCGCCGAGGCCGACCACGCCCGCGAGGTGCTCGACGCGCCGGCGGTACTCCGGCGGCATCCACCGGTAGAACGGGCGGTACGAGTAGATGCCGTAGATGGCGACGTGGAGGCGGATGTTCTCCTCGCCGGAGAGGTGCTGGTCCAGGCTCGGGTTCTGGAAGATGATCCCGATGCTGCGGCGGACGCCGGTGGCATCGCGATCCAGGTCGTGGCCGGCGATCTCGACGCGGCCGCTGGACTTGGCCAGGGTCGTGGTCAGGATGCTGATGGTGGTCGTCTTGCCGGCGCCGTTGGGTCCGAGGAAGGCGAAGAGCTCGCCCGGGGCAACGCGCAGGCTGATGTCGTCGACGGCCGGCGTCGCCGCCTGCTTGTAGCGCTTCGTCAGGTGGTCGACCGTGATGATGCTGTCCATGAGCCGGATGCTCGCGGTCGAATGTGGAGCCGCCGTGGAGTCGCGATGGCGAAACCTGGCAGGCAGCACGCGGCCCACGATCCCGGGCCCGCCACGGCGCCT
Organism: uncultured Chloroflexia bacterium; assembly: GCA_963821595.1. Lineage (GTDB taxonomy): Bacteria > Chloroflexota > Limnocylindria > Limnocylindrales > CSP1-4 > CTSoil-043. The sequence goes on from CAWGEL010000023.1 coordinate 202,266, forward strand.
CCACATTGGCTCCACACCGGCGTGGGAGCCTTCGCTCGTGACCGCTCCCATGACTGCCGCCCGGCAACTGCGCCCGATCCCGCGGGCGTCATCCCCGGCACCACGACGATGCCGCTGATGCGCACGATCCTCGTCGTCGACGACGAACCGAAGATCGTCACGGTCGCCCGCGACTACCTCGAGCACGCGGGCTATGCCGTGCTGACCGCACGCGACGGCCGCGAAGCCATCGAATCGGCGCGCCGGCGCCGGCCGGACCTTGTCGTGCTCGACATCGGCCTGCCCGAGCTCGACGGCCTGGAGGTCACCCGTGAGCTCCGGCGCGACTCCTCGATCCCGATCGTCATGCTGACCGCCCGCGACGACGAGCTGGACAAGCTGCTGGGGCTCGAGCTCGGCGCGGACGACTACCTGACGAAGCCCTTCTCGCCCCGCGAGCTGGTCGCCCGCGTCCGGGCGGTCCTTCGCCGGTCGGAGCGGGCGGCCGAGCCGGGCGAGGTCATCCGGGCCGGTGACCTGGTCATGGACGTGCCGCGGATGCGGGCGGAGCTCGGCGGGCGGGCCATCGACCTGACGGCGACCGAGTTCAACCTGCTGGCCGTCCTGGCCGCGAGTCCCGGGCGAATCTTCACGCGATCGCAGCTCCTCGACGCCCTCCGCGGCGTGGCCTTCGAATCCTACGAACGGGCGATCGACTCGCACGTGAAGAACGTGCGCCGAAAGCTCGAGGCAGATCCACGGCAGCCGCGCTACCTCCTGACGGTCTACGGCGTCGGCTACCGGTTCGTCGACGAACGCGATGGCGGCGAATGAGCGACTCGCAGCCGAGCGAGTCGCCGCCCCGAGGCCCGGCTCCGGCACCGGGGGCGGCCGCTCCCGGGCGGGCCGAACGAGGGCGAGCCGATCGGGGGCGGCGCAACCCGTTCGACTCGGGTGATCCGATGCGGCGGGCGATGCGACAACGGAGACGCGAGGCGCAGCACCGAGACCGCGGCCGGCCCACCCTCCAGCGGCAGGGCTTCGGTTGCCTCTTCGCGATCGTGTTCGTCGTCGTGGTCGGGTCGATCGTCGCCACGACCGCCTCGGTGCTCTCCGACCTCGGGCCGGTACCGATCGTGATCGCCGTCGGCGCCGTCGCCATCGCAGTGACGGCGATGCTCCGGGGCCTGGCCGGTGCGGCCCACGATCTCGATGGGATGCTCGGCGCGACCCGCCGCGTCGAGGAGGGCGACTACAGCGTCCGGCTCGGCCGGACGCGATCGGATCTCGCGCCCATCCAGGAGCTGGGCCGGGGCTTCGACACGATGGTCGCCCGGCTCGAGGCGGACGAGGAGCAGCGTCGGACGCTCCTTGCCGACGTGAGCCACGAGCTGCGCACCCCTCTCGCCGTCATCACGGCCAACCTGGAGGCGATCGTGGACGGCGTCTATCCGCCGGATCCGCCACACCTCGCGGCGATCCTCGACGAGACGCAGGTCATGCGTCGCCTCATCGACGACCTCCGGACGATTGCCCTCTCCGAGGCCGGGACGCTGCCGCTGCATCCGGAGCCGACCGACCCCGAGGTCCTGGTCGGCGACGTGGTCCGCGCGTTCCAGCCGGCGGCCGATGGCGCCGGCGTGAGCCTGGCGACGGCGATCGACGGCGACCTGCCGCTGCTGGAGCTCGACCCGGTCCGCATCCGCGAGGTGCTCTCGAACCTGGTCTCGAACGCCCTGCGCCACACGCCGGCCGGGGGCATGGTGACGATCGGCGGCGCCGCGACCGCGGACGAGATCACGCTCTTCGTCCGGGACACCGGTGCCGGGCTCGATCCGGCGGTCCGAGACCACGTGTTCGACCGCTTCGTCAAGGGTGACGACTCCCACGGATCCGGGCTCGGGCTGGCGATCGCCCGCGCCTTGGTCGAGGCGCACGGGGGCTCGATCTCCGTCGATTCGCCTGCGGGCGGAGGCACGACGTTCCGGATCGTCCTGCCGCGCGACGAGGAACCCTGACCGCGGCCGGCCGTTTGTGAGCGGCCACGGCGATCCGATCACGGCGGCGGGCCGCGCGCGAACATCCGATCGCGTACGCGCAGAACCCGGGCCAACCGATGGGTGGGAAGAAGCCCGATGGCTGCGAGATGAGACGCCATTCAATCGGGCTGATGCCACCTCGGCCGTCCTTCCGCACGGCAGAGACCCGACGCGGGGACGGCAGTTCAAGGCCAACAGGAGGACGTGTGGCTGCGTGACTGAGAAGGCTCGCGCGTCACCGCGTCGACCTCGAACCGCTCGCCAGGAGATAGCTGAACAAGGAACGGCAACGGCTTCACCTGCTCCGAATATGCCTTCGCCGAGGTCCGAGAACCGGTAGGCGAGCCCTTACGCGTCCCGTGCAAATCGGCCACAAGTTGGCGCGGTGGCAGTCGGCGACCGGAGGCGCGAACATGCTCGCCGCCTCCTCGAATGCGTCCTTGCGAGGCGCCTATCATGGGAGCAGAAAGGGTACTGGGCGACTGGGCGCACGGGGGACAGTAGCCCGCTGTGGACGTTCGGATCGCACCAGGGGGGGTTGTGATGCGGATTAGTCGCGGGATCTGTGCCATCGGGGCGAGCACGGTGCTCGCAATCACATCGATCGGGGTGTCGGTAGCCGCCACACCGGCCGCCACCACGCAGATCACCCTTGCAGGCGCGGCCGGCTTCAAGCCGGTCGCGGAGGTCAAGCTCGCGAACGGGGCCGTGGTCGATACGTTCGCGTCGGCAGATGCCACGCTCAAGGTTATCGGGCGTCCAGGGTCGTCGATCAGTGTCGATCTCACGAAGGATGCAACGACGGGCAGCACCACGGCTGCCATGAGCATGACCACGACCCGGCCGAAGTCCGACGCCGACGCGAACGCATATGCCCGCTCGGGGCGGAGCGCCGTGAAGGACCTCATTGCCCTGGGCGTCCCGGCCGACGTCGCGCAGACGCAGTTCGGCGACATGGACACGCCGAGCGGTGCCCCGCCGGCTTCGCAGGCAGTCTCGTCAGCGGGGTACTCGCGCGCGACCGCCGGAGCGTCGCCTCTCGTTGCCGCGGCTGCGGCAACGAGCCCGTATGACACCCAGTGTGCGAACCTCTCCTATGCGAGCGGCAAGATCGTCGGGTACGGCTGTTCGACCCTCTACCTCGCCTACAAGAACGGCGCGGACTGGTGGTTCGACTCGAAGTACAAGCTCTCGGCCCATTCGACCGACACTGGGATCTTTCCCCAGCGACTCTCGAAAGTGGGCTGGGGGCTCCAATGGTCGTCCGGCAACGTCGTCTACGACTGGGATCCGTCGGCGACCGAGCGCAAGGGCTCGTGCACCACGACCACGTACGCCCTCACCGTCTACGGAATGGGCGTGACGGTGAGCGGTGCGGTGTGCCCGGTCCAAATCGGTCCGTGGAACATGAGCTCGACCAAGAGCGGATCGATCTGGCAAGGCATTGAGGAGAGTCTTGACTACGAGGCCGCACTCGGCGTCCAGGCGGACCACAATCCACCCGCGGCGAGGGTGAGCTATTCGAGCCCGTTCACCCTCGTGTTCGGCCCCTATTGAGCGGCGTTCCTACTCCACGGTCGCACGAGATCGCGCGGCGGGCGCCCATGCGCCCGCCAGCGCTCCTCGTGGCTGGAGCCATCCTGTTCTCGGTCGTCGGCTTTGCCGCCGGCTGGTTCGCGGGCGGGCAGATGTCGGCGCCCGGCGGTCCGTTCCGCGTCACGGGACACGTGATAGGGACCGTGTCGCTAGTCGACGCTTCGGGCGGCAAGTTCTGTGTGGAGCCGGCCGACGGAAGCCCACAGCGGTGCGGCGTGGCCTACCGCCCGCCCGGCGCTGCGGCGCTCGTCGTCGGAGATCTAGTGGAGTTCTTCGTCGGCGAGATCACGGAGGGGGGCGACGCCTCCGAGGTCTTCATCGTTGCGTCGGTTCAGCACCGATAGTCGTTGGCGGCGTGGCTTGGGCCGTCTGCCGCCTGGGGTCGGCGAAGGACCGATGGTCGTCGGCGATCGCGTTACGCGGTAGCCGACGATCGGGAAACGCGAGCACCAGACAGATGCGCAGTGGAGGGGACCTTCGCTCCTCGGCGTCCGTCTTCGGCCTCGTGATTCCCCGCGGTGTCGATGTCCACAAGCCTGGGACCTGAGCGACCGACCCTGAATGAAACGGTCGTGAGAGTCGCCGGCCGTTCTTGACGCACCATGCCGCCATGCAAGCTTGCCGGCTCACATGCGACCTGGCGCCATCGCCTACCCCATCCCGTCCCGATCGTGCGCGTCCCGCACGCAAAGGCGGACGATTGGCCGCACCCACCGGCTGCCCATCCCAGGTGCCCTTCGGCCGAATTCCTTGGGTTCAGTTGGGCCACTCGACAACAGAAGCGTTTCGCCCAGGGTGCGCGATGGCGGACCCGACCGGATTCGAACCGGCGATCTCCAGCGTGACAGGCTGGCATGTTGGGCCGCTACACCACGGGTCCGCGGCCGGCAGATGGTAGCAGCTGCGCCGCACTCCGTCCGACCGCGCCATGCAGGACAGCGCTGGTAGAATGGATGTTCCGGCAATTTATTGCTGAGAACATTTGCAGGACCGAGCGCCCCCACTGCACGATCCGCAGAAGCCGGCGAATCGAACCAGGGGGTCTGGACGTGACGGCGATCGAACTCCAGCCGACGGCAACGGACATCCCTTCGACCATGACCGTCGGCGTCATGACCGCACCGGGCACGGTGGAGCTGCGAGAGGTCGCCGTGCCGAGGCCTGGGCCCGGCGACGTCCTGGTCCGGATCCGCGCGACCGCGATCTGCACCTGGGAGCAGCGCACCTACGGCGGCGTCCAGGCCAACACGTTCCCGTTCCTGGGCGGCCACGAGATGGCCGGCGAGGTCGTCGCCCTGGGTCCCGGCGTGGAGCCGCCACCGCCGGGCGGACCCGGCGCGGCCGCCGGCCTGGCCGTCGGATCGCACGTCGCCGTCGGCTACCCATCCTGCGGCCGCTGCCACTGGTGCCTCACCGGCCAGGATCGCGCCTGCGCCCGGCACCACGCCGGTGCGCCCCGGTACGGCGACGCCTGGGGACCGGGCGGCTTCGCCGAGTACAAGGTCCACCCGGCCGACGGCGTTGCCGTGATCGGCGCGGCGGCGTGGGACGTCGCCTGCCTCACGGAGCCGCTGGCCTGCGCGATCCATGCGGCCCGTCTCCTCGGCGTGCAGCCCAGCCGCGAGGCGGTCGTCATCGGGGCCGGCGTGATGGGCCTCCTTAACGTGGTCGCGCTCAAGGTGCACGGGACGCGGGTCATCGTCACCGAGGTCGACGGCGGGCGCCTTGAGCTGGCCCGGCGGATGGGCGCGGACGAGGTCGTCGACGGGACCTCCGTCGATCCGGTGGAGCGCGTCCGCGAGCTGACGGACGGGCGCGGCGCGGAGTTCATCGTGGCGGCCGCGGGAGGTGCCAGGGCGAACAAGCAGGCCATGGCGATGCTGGCGCCGCGGGGCCGGTTCGTCGTGTTCGCGTCGACCCATCCCGACCCGGCGCTCGAGCTTCGGCCGAACGCGGTGCACAGCCGCGAGACCGGCGTCATCGGGGCGATGGCCGCCGACAAGGCCGACTTCTACGTCGCCAGCCGCCTGGTCCGGTTCGGGCTGGTCGACCTGTCGCCGTTGCTCCAGGCAACCTACCCCCTGGTCCGGCTGCGCGAGGCGCTGGAGCTGGCGATCCAGCCAGGCGCCTACCGGGTCATCGTTCACCCATGATCGGCCGTCCGCCCGGCGGGGCGAGGCGCGGGATCGCCGCGCGAGGCGGGAATTGCGGGGCGAGCCGCGGGATCGCCGCGCGAGCCGGGAGTTCGGGATGAAGCGTCGAATGCACCGCCTCCTGCGACCCGACGGCAGGATCCTCATCGTCGCCATGGACCACACGGTGTACCTGGAGACGCCCGTCGCGGCGCTCGCGGCGTACGGAGCGACCGTGCGCCAGGCGGTGGCAGGCGGGGCCGACGCGTTCATGGCGCCGCTCGGATCGATCGAGCGATGGGCGGACGATTTCGGGCCTGCCGCGGTGATCGCCAGCCTCACGACCGGCGATCACAGCCTGGCGAACGCCGTGGCGCGGGCCGCCGAGCTGGGCGCCGACGCGGTCAAGTGCATGGTCTGGCCGTTCACCGGCGACGACAGTCTGGACCGGGCCCACCGGATCGCGGCCGACGCGGCGCGACATGGCCTGCCCTTCATCGCCGAACCGATCCCGGGCGGCTTCGCGGCGGTCGACAAGCACACTCCGGAGCTCATCGCGGCCGGCGCCCGGATGGCCGCCGAGGCGGGCGCCGACGCCGTCAAGACGCTGTACACGGGCAGCCCGGCCACCATGCGCGGGGTTGTCGACTACGCAGCGGTGCCGGTGATCGTCCTCGGGGGCGCCGTGAAGGCCAGCCTGCGCGACCTCTACACGGAGGTTCGCGAGGCGATCGTCGAGGCGGGCTGCGCCGGGGTGGCGATCGGCGCCAACATCTGGCGCGCCGCGGACCCGGAGGCCGTCACGCGCGGGCTGGCCGCGATCGTGCACGGGGGAGCGACCGTCGACGAGGCCCTGCGGGCCGCCGGCGCGACCGACTGAGCCCGGACTCCGCGGCGGGGATCGCCTACGGCGAGGGCGAGGGGGCGGCAGACGTCGCGGGGGCCGGTGACGCCGGGGCCGTGGACGGCGCGCTCGAGGGTGGGGGCGACGGCGCCGGCGAGGGCGAGGGGGCGACCGACGGCGCCGCAGCGGCCACGGGGCAGGCGGCGTACGGCTGGAACACGGCCGAGCCGCACGCATCGGTCACGTAGAACGGCGCGCGGCCGAAGAACGGGTACGACCCGACGATCGCGATCACCAGGTACGCGACCAGCAGGGCCACCGGATGGACGCGCCGCCGCAGCAGGTACCACGTGAGCAGGACCAGGCCGAGCGGCAGGAGCCCCGGCATGATCTTGTCGAGGATGTCGTGCTGGATGCTGATGTCCGCGGCCTCGAGATGGATGGTGGGGCCCACGAAGACGGTCACGAAGCTCGCCGCGAGCGCGCCCAGCACGATGTTGCCGAGGACGCTGGCGCCCAGCGTCACGCGGGCGAGCAGGCCCGATCGCAGGACGTCGAGGACGAACATCCGGCCGCGCCGGTAGCCCTGCATCCAGAACACGTAGGCCATCGAGAGGAAGACCACGGGCACGAGGATCAGGAAGAGGATCGGTCCCAGGACGTTGCCCGTCCCGGTCACCGTGCCATCCCGGCTCACACCGGCGATGCCGATGCCGAGGGCCAGGAGGATGTTCAGGATCGCCCCCTGGTCGATCGTGTCGCCGATGCCGGCCAGGGGACCCATGAGCCCGGTCTTGACCGAGTTGATGGCGTCGTCGTCGATGTCGGCGCCGTTGGCTCGCTGCTCCTCCATCGCGATCACCGCGCCGTGGATCACGCCGCCGATCACGGGGTCCGTGTTGAAGAAGACGAGGTGGCGCTTCAGGGCGGCGGAGATGTCGGCCGGCGTGTGGTAGAGGCGGCGGATGATCGGCGTCATCGCGTGGGCGAAGCCGACGCCCTGCAGTCGCTCGTAGTTGTAGGTCGAATGGGAGAAGAAGGTCCACAGCAGCCACGATCGGATCAGGTCGCCGCGGGTGACCCGGAGGTCGCCCTCGCGGGCGGGCACAGCGGCCGGCGGCGGGACCACCGCGCCCGGCGTTTCGGTCGGCGCGTCCGCGGCGCCGGCGCGCGGGCCCACGAACTGCACGTGCAGGTAGGCGAGGGCGAGCCCGAGCGCGGCGACGATGACGATCGAGAGCGCGCCGCCGGAGGCGACGACGAGCAGGTAGCCGATGAAGAAGTAGGGCATCACGGGGCCGCGGAAGACGAAGCGCATGTTCATGGCGATGCCGATCGCGGTGAGCATGCCGCCCGCCACGGCCAGGCCGCTCAGCGCCCAGATGGGCAAGGCGTTGAGGATGTCGATGAGGTACTGGATGCCGTTGAGCGTGACCAGGAAGACCGGGATGAACGTGAGGCAGAACAGCCAGATCTGGCTGGGCAGCCAGTTCATGAGGGCGACGCCGCGGATGCTGCCCCGCTCGGCGAATGAGTCGGCCCAGTGGGCGATCACGACGGCGCCGGTCAGGCGGACGTTGAAGATGACTGTGCCGATCAGGGCGATGCCGATCGACGGTGCCAGGACGCTGGCCGGGTCGAGGCCTCCCGCGATGGCGAGGGTCGCTCCGACCCAGCCCGCCAGGGCCGGATCGCTCGGGATCGTGCCGCCCGCCGAGATGAAGCCGAGGTAGACGAGGTTGATGGTGGCGCCGACGACCGTCCCCTTGGCCGGGTCGCCAAGGATCAGGCCGACCAGCATGCCCGCGACGAGGGGCCGGTACAGGGTGAAGAACCCGAGGCCGGCCAGCCACGGACCCTGGGCGAGGTAATAGCCGAACGCGATCAGGAAGGCCTGGCCGACGCCGACGGTCACCTTCGGAACGCTGTCCGCGGCCAGGGCAGTGGCGGGAAACAGGCTGAGCAGCGCTCCCACCAGCACGATCGACCCGATTGCGCGGCCGATCCGTCTCGTCATCGGGTCCTCCCTGGGGTCTGATCACCGGCCATCGACGTCATCGCCGCCCCCCATCGCCGGGCTCGCGGAATCGGCGCTCGGTTCTCCCCCGCCGCCTTCGGCACCCGCGTCACCCGCTCCGGGCCTGGCACCCTTCTCGTCCGGGCCGGCCTCGGGGTCGACGGCGGAGAGGGGGACGGGCCGATCGTCCGCCAGCACGCGCAGCTCGACTCGGGTGCCCAGCTCCTCGAGCTGGCGCATCGCCGCCAGCTCCTCGGCGCTGGCCGAGATGCTGCGGTGCAGCGACCGGCGGCCGGGGCCGGAACCGATGCCGCCGACGTTGAGGACGTCGAAGGCGGCCCCCGCCTGGCGCAGGCGCAGGGCAGTGAGTGGGCTCCGCAGGAGCACCAGGACCCGCTCGGGCCCTGCGGCAAGGCCACCGAGGCGGGACACGCCGGCATCCACGCCGTGCACTTCTACGGGCACGCCGGCCGGCGCGGCCAGGGTCAGGACGGTCTTCAGGTAGTCGTCGCGCGCGGTCTCGTCGTCGACGATCACGATCAGGTCGGCGCCGATGGCGCGCAGCCAGATCGTCACGACCTGGCCGTGGATCAGCCGGTCGTCCACCCTGACCAGCGAAAGCGTCATCGAACGTTCGCCCCGGCAGGTCCTGCTGCCGCCGGAGCGCGCCAGGCGGCGAGCGCGTGGCGGCCGCGCTCGACGAGCTCGTCGATCGCCGCCTCGTCCACGGAATGCAGCGTCAGCGCCGACTCGATGACCAGGCCGAGGCTCACGCCCGACACCAGCGCCGCCAGCGGCCGTCCGTGCAGGACCCTGGCGGCGACGTTCTGTGGCGTGCCACCGACGAGGTCCGCGAGCACGAGAATCGGGCCCTCGATCCCGGCCACCACCGCTGACAGTCGCTCAGACAGGTCCTCCGGCGAATCATCGGGCTCAAGGGACAGCGCCGACACGTGAGGCAGGGGCCCACAGATCATCTCGGCGGTCGCCTTCAGGGCGGCCCCCATCGGCCCGTGACATGCGAGGATGATGGAGACATCCATCTGCGGAGGCCTACCTGGCTTCATGGCTGTGGCAAATCATTGCATGGCAATAATTGCACATCCGGGGGCTGCGCGCTCGGTCGCGCGCATGGTCGCACGTCGGCGCAAGAGCCCCGGCAAGGGCGTCGCGTGAGCGCGCCGGAGGGTGCGGGCGTCGCGGCCGTGCTCGGGCGCGACCGCGAGATGATCCGCCTGGTCGCCGAGCTGTACTACGTGCGAGGCCTCAACCAACCCGAGATCGCCACGCTGACGCACTTCTCCGTGTCAAAGGTGTCGCGCCTGCTCGCCCTGGGCCGGGAGAGCGGCATCGTGCGGATCACGATCGAGCCGCCGAGCGGCCAGGCGGACCCGGTCGCGGCGCCCCTCGCGACCGCTCTCGGCGTCGCCATCCACGTGACGCCGGGCCGCGAATCGTCGCCTGCCGTGGCCGCCCGCCTCTGTGGCGTGGCCGCAGTCGAATTCGTTATCGGGCGGCTGCCGGAGGCCGGTGTGGTCGGGCTGGGGGGCGGGTACACCGTGGAGGCGCTGGTGGCCGCCCTCCCCCGCCTCGAGCGACCCGGGATCACGGTCGTGCCCCTGGTCGGAGGATGGGACGCGCGGAACCAGCACCTCGACGTGAACGAGGCGGCCCGGCGCATGGCCGCGCGCCTCGGCGCCACCGTCTTCACGCTCCACGCGCCGGGGATGCTCGATTCTGAGGACACGCGCAATGCCCTGCTCCGCGACAGCGCGATCGCGGCCACGACCAGGTTCTGGGAGCAGGTCGACTGGGCCCTGATCGGCGTCAGCGGCGGCCCGCATGCCCGCCCGGGCTACAACACGGTCATGGACCGCCTGGACGAGGCGGGCCGCGAGCGCCTCTCCGCGAAGGGCGTGGTCGGCGACATCAGCGGCCACCTCTTCGCCGTCGACGGGTCCTTCGTCGACGACGAGTGGACGCACCGAACCCTGTCGATCCCCCTCGACCGGCTGCGGCGGGCGCGCGACATCATCCTGGTCGCGGCCGGCTCGAACAAGGTCGCCGCCATCGTCGGGGCCGCTCGAACCGGCGTCGTCACGGCCATCGTCACCGACCGGCCGACTGCCGAGGCCGCCCTCCGGCTGGCTCGGACGACGGAGCCCGCGTCGACCGCCCGCGCCATCCCGTAGCGGCCAAGGGCGCGCGAGCGCGCGGCCAGGGGCGCGCGAGCGCGCGACGCCTCCGGCGAGCGGGCGACACCTCCGGCGAGTCTCGGGCGGGCGAGCGACGCCTCTGGCGAGTCTCGGGCGGGCGCCGCGCTGAACACGTGCCGGCGGCCTACTGGACGCAGAACTCGTTGCCCTCGGGATCGTTCATCCGCACCCAGTACTCGTCGCCGCGCTCCATCGCCCCGCGGGCGTCGCTCGCCCCCAGTCCCTTGAGTCGCACCACCTCAGCGTCGACGCGGGCACGACGTTCCGCAAGCGGCGTGCCACGCGGGCCGGAGACGTGCATGTCCAGGTGCACGCGGTTCTTCGCGACCTTCGGCTCGGGGACGCGCTGGAAAAAGACCCGCGGGCCTGCGCCCTCCGGGTCCACGATCGCGCTGGCCGAGTCCCACTCCGCCTCGGGGATGGCCTGCGCCGCCAGGAAGGCCGACCACGACTCGAACCCCTCGGGGGGGTCCTGGAGCCGGTAGTGGAGCGCCTCAGCCCAGAACTCGGCGAGCTTCCCCGGCCGGGCGCAGTCCATCACGATCTGCACGCTGGTGCCCATGCTTCCTCCGCTTCGTTATGCCTCGCATTGTCTGGCCGTGGAGGGACAGCTGGCGTCAGGTATGGCGACGGCGGCCCCTGGGCGCGACGGCGGCCTCCGCTGCGCCGACCATCGGTCGCGCCCCGCCCCCGCAGCGCCCGCCGTCCGCTGTTCCGGCCCTCCCTCGCGCCGCGAATCCACCCGGGGGATGGTCGGAGGCGAATTGCCGATGGCGACGCGCGCCGCGCCGGCCACGGACGCTCAGGGCGGGCCCGCGAGTGCGCCGCCGGAAGCCTCCGCTGCCCCGAACATGCCATCGGTGGATGACCGGCAGCCGATGGGGCGGCCCTGCCTCCTACGATGCGCTCGGCGGATATCTGGGGCGAGGTCCGCCGCGACGGTCTGCCGCGACGGCCGGCCGGAGACCGCGGCCGGGGCCAGCCGCCTTGATCGTCGGCCGCGACGGTCGGGGGGCGGCCGGACGCGACGGCTCGACGGCCGCCCGCGGCCGCGGCGGCCGGGCCGCCAAACCGCGTGCCTGCCGGCAAGCGCCTGCCGCGCTATCCTCGGCTGGCCATGCCGATCATCGATCTGCGCTCCGACACGGTCACCCACCCCACGCCGGCCATGCTCCGGGCGATGGCCGATGCCGTCGTCGGCGACGACGTGTTCGGCGACGACCCCACCATCAATGCCCTCGAGGAGCGCGCCGCGGCGCTCGTGGGCAAGGAAGCAGGCCTGTTCGTCGCCTCGGGCACGATGGGCAACCTCGTCTCACAGATGGCCCACCTCCAGCGCGGCGCGGAGGCGATCGCCAGTGAGTCGAGCCACATCCTGATGGACGAAGCGGCCGGCCACGCGGTGGTCGTCGGCGCGTCCATTCGATCGCTGCCCGACCGACCCGACGGGACGATGGACCCGGCCCTGATCGAGGCGGCCTTCCGCGATCCCACGGATCCGCACGAGCCGCTCAGCGGCCTCGTCTGCCTCGAGAACACGCACGCCCACTCGATGGGCCAGCCGCTGACCGTCGAGTACACGCAGACGGTCGCTGCCATCGCGCACCGTCATGGCGTCCCCCTGCACGTCGACGGGGCGCGCCTCCTCAACGCGGCCGTCGCGCTCGGCGTGACCGCCAGGGACCTGCTCGAGCCAGCCGACTCGGCGTCGTTCTGCCTCAGCAAGGGCCTCGCCTGTCCGGTCGGCTCGATCGTGGTCGGCAGCCGCGACTTCGTCGCCCGGGCGCGACGTGCCCGCAAGCTGGTCGGCGGTGGGATGCGACAGGCCGGGTACCTGGCGGCGGCCGGGCTCGTCGCCCTGTCCGGCGCGCCCGACGGCACGGTCGCGCGGCTCGCCGAGGACCACGCCAACGCCGGCCGCCTTGCGGAGGGGCTCGCCGACCTCGACGGCGTGGAGTCGCCCGGCGGCGCGGCCCAGCCGGCGCCGGGGAGGCTCGATCCATCGCGAGCGCGGACGGATTTCGTCATCTTCCGGGTAGCCCGCGACAGGGACGCCTTCCTGGCCGCCCTCGAGGCCCGGGGCGTGCTGATGGTCCCCTATGCCAACGGCACGATCCGTGCCGTGACCCACTACGGGGTGGACGCAGCCGACGTGGATGCGACCGTCGCGGCCGCGCGGGCGGCCCTCGCCGAGACCGCGCATGCCCCGGCCGCCGCCGTCGCCCCCACCTCCGCCGCGACCGCCGATGTCGCCGCCGACGTGGCTGCCGCGGCTCGATGATCGTCATCCCGGCCATCGACCTGGAGGCCGGTCGGTCCAGGGTCGTCTACTGGCCAGGCGCCGCGTCGGGAGAGGGCGCGCCGACGGACCGGCCCGAGGTGATCGCGGAACGATTCGTCGGTCTCGGCGCACGGATGGTCCATGTCGTCGACCTCGACGGCGCCCGCCGAGGCCGGCCCGCCGGCCTGGAGGCCGTCGGTCGCATCGCGACGCGGGTGGGCGTCGCGCTGCAGCTCGCCGGCGGTCTCGAATCGGCCGAAGCGATCCAGCTCGCCTTCGCGGCCGGCGCGACCCGGGCCGTCGTGGCAATGTCGCTCGTCGACGATCCGGATCGACTGCGGGCGTGCGTCGACGCGGCAGGCGACTGGCTCGCGGTCGGCATCGACCCACGCCCGGAGCGCCTCGCGGAGTACCCGTGGCGCCGGGCTCACCCGCCGATCGTCGCCGACGTCGTGGCCGAGCTGGTCTCGCTCGGCGTGCGCCGCGTGCTGCTCTCGCACGGCGGCGCGACGCTCGATCCTGCCTTCATGAGCCGCCTCGTCCATGATCTCGACGTCGAGCTCCTGGTGGCCGGCGGCGTCGCCGACCTGGCCGGGATCCGCCGCCTCAGGGACGCTGGCGTCAGCGGCGTCATCCTGGGAGAGGTGCTCCTCACCGGCCAGATCGCCTACCCCGACGCCCTGGAGGCTGCCGCATGATCTCTATCCCGTCCCGCCGGTGGCGTGCCGGCACGCTCTCCGTGGCGCTCACCCTGGCCGCCTGCGCCGGCGCATCGCCGACGCCGAGTCCCGTGCCGCCGATCCCGTCGACGTCGCCCGGAGGCGCGGCGTCGACCGCCGCCTCCGGCTCACCAGCCGCATCCGCCGCGGCGGCCTGCCCGACGGCCGCGCCGGCTCCCTGGACCGCGGCCGACACGGCGACCGTGACCTTGAAGACGGCCAAAGGCACGATCGTCGTCAAGGTCGACGGCGGCGTCGCGCCGAACGCAACCGCCAACTTCGTCGCCCTTGTCAACTGCGGCTTCTACGACGGGGTGGTCTTCCACCGCCTCGTCCCCGGGTTCGTGATCCAGGGGGGCGATGGCCAGTACGGGCGCGAACCGAACGTCGATACGCAGAACCTCGGCTTCGGCGGGCCCGGCTACACGATCCCCGACGACGGCGTCTTCAGCAGCTACCCGCGCGGGACGGTGGCGATGGCCCGGACCTCGGCGCCGCACTCGGCGGGCTCGCAGTTCTTCATCGTCCTCGACGACGGCGCGAGCCAGACCCTGGCGTCGGCCGGCACCTATGCGATCATCGGCCACGTGACATCGGGCATGACCGCGGTGGACACGATCGCGGCGATGCCGAATTCCGGAGGCCAGGACAACATCGCCCTGCAACCGGTCCCGATCGATTCCGCAACCGTCGGCCGGCCCTGACGCATCTGGCACAACAGTCAGCGATGGCTGACGCTTCCCGCGATCATCCCCGCAACCTGGAGGTACCCGTGACGAAGGCAACGATCGCAACGGCCAAGGGCGACATCGTCGTCGAGATCGACGAGGTCGCCGCGCCGAAGGCGGCGGCCAACTTCCTCAAGCTCGCCCGCCAGGGGTTCTACGACGGCGTGATCTTCCACCGGGTCGTGCCCGGCTTCGTCATCCAGGGCGGTGACGGTGAGTTCGGCCGCATCGACGAGAAGGGGCGCATCGGCAACCGCGGGCGCGTGGGCACCGGCGGGCCCGGCTACCGCTTCGATGACGAGCCGTTCACGGGCGATTACTCGCGTGGGGTCCTGGCCATGGCGAACGCCGGCCCGAACACCAACGGCTCGCAGTTCTTCATCTGCCACGCCGACCTGCGCGGCCGCCTGCCGAAGAACTACACGATCTTCGGCGAGGTCCTGTCCGGCCTGGACGTCGTCGACACGATCGCCACCGCGCCCCGAGGCCAGGGCGACTACCCTGACGAGCCGGTCGCGATGACCTCCGTGACGGTCGCGGACGCCTGACGCTCGCCTCACCCCCCACGCGGCGGGTGGGCGCGATCGTCGCGGTGATGCGGCCCGGCCGCACGTGAACATGCCTTCACCTGGCCGGGAGCGGAGCGCTGCGGAAGGCCGAAACGAAGGTTGCGCTTTTTTAATCGACTTCCCCGACAAAACCCTTGGCGCGCCGGGTCCGATCAGGTAGCATGACGAATGTCGCGTGAGCGACGATCGCTGCCCTAGTTGCAAGGTCATGGGTAGGTAGGGTCAGGGTAGTCGGTGCAGCCGGCGTGATAGATGCCCTTGCAGCGTGGCAGAAGACGGGCGGGTAACCGGCCGAACCTTCACCGGGACAGCATTCGAAGCGGCTCCTTCGGGAGCCGCTTCGATGTTTTCTGGGCCGCTCGCTGGCCGCCCGCTCGCTGGCCGCCCGCTCGCTGGCCGCCCGCGACGCGGGAGCGACGCGTACGGGCCTCGGCCGCGACTCGGAGGGCTCGAGCCCCCACACATGAGTGAACCCCTTGCGCCGGCGGACGCGAGGGGTTCGGTTCGCCTGTGCTCAGGCGCGCTTGTCGACCACCATTTCGACGCCGAGCGTCTTGGCGGCGACCACGAGCGCGGCCGCGCCGAGGATGACGTCCTTCAGGACGTACTGGCCTGCGAGCGTCGGCGCGATCGGGTCGGTTCGGAACATCTCGCCAGGCAGCAAGACGATCGGTGAGAGGATCCCGACCATCTGCACGGCCAGCAGGCCGAGCGCCAGCCGCAGCCCGCGGCCGGAGAGGAGCAGGACGCCGATCGTGCTCTCGAGCGCCGCGATGAGGATCATCGCGGCGCCGTGCGGCACCAGTCCGATGGTCAGGATCGCGAACGTCTCCGACGCCAGGCCCTCGGCCGGACTGACACCCGGGAAGAACTTGAGGGCGCCGAACCCGACGAAGACGAGGCCGAGGCTGATCCGCAGGAGGTCGATGCTGTGGCGAGCGAGCCACCGCGCAACCTGGATCTCGACGCCGTCGAGGGTTGACGCAAGGCCGCGGGGTGCGGTGATGACCGTCATCGTGAGGCTCCTTCCCGGGCACGCGCCCGTCGCGTTCGCTGTTCGTTCGAGGTCGCGCCGCCAGCCTGACCACCTGTACGGGGCCGCCGTCATCGCGCTCGGTACGTGCCACAGCATCGACGGGCGGACCCGGCCGACCCAGTGGCGCAGGACGGTGTTCGGGCGTGGACAGATGTCAACCCGACCGCATGTCTTCCGCCGGGACCGCGACCGCCCGGGCGCCAGGACGGCTCGCCCGGATCAGGCATCGCGTCGCGCGACGGCCACGCCGCCCGCGATGCACGGGCCGACCGCGTAGAGCAGCATCGCCAGCAGCGCCTCTGTCGGCGTCAGCGCGGCCGCGAAGACGGAATTCGCGTTGCCCGTGCCGGCCAGCTCGCCGGCCAGCGCGCCCGGCATCAGGGACGAGAGCCAGGCGCCCCAGGGAGCAGGGACGTGGCCTGCGACGAGGGGCATCACGTACCACAGCAGAGCCAGGATCACGACGCTCGCCAGGCCCGAGCGGGTGAGCGCCCCGAGCCCGAGCCCGATGAGCGCGAAGACGACGGCCGACAGTGCCATCGCCAACACGATCAGCGCGCCCTGGGCGTCGAGCGGCGGCTGACCGCCGATCGGCCGGTCGCCGACGATCAGGGCGCTTCCGAGATCCGTGATCGTCAGCGCTGCAAGCGTGGCCAGGAACGTTGCGCATGCCACCACGACGGCCTTGGCCTCAAGGACACGCCAGCGTCGTGGCATCGCGGTGAAGGTCGTCCGGATCATCCCGCTGCCGAATTCGGAGGTGATGGCGAGCGTCCCGAAGACCGCCATGACGAGCGACGCGATCCACCCCATCAGGTCGACCAGCGAACCGAGCGAGGAATGGGCGCGCATCCCGGGCGACGCGCCATCCCAGGTGGCGACGAAATACCAGGCAATGCCGAGCATGAGCAAGGTCAGGACGCCGAGCGTCCCCGCGATGATCCGCGTGGAGGATGCGGTCCGGAGCTTGAGCCACTCGGCCGCCACCTGGTCGATCATCAGTTCGCGCTCCCCGCCTCGGCCTTGTACTGGACGCTCGGGGCCGTGAGCTCCAGGTACGCCTCTTCGAGCGTCGCGCGGCGCGATGACAGCTCGAGGAGTGGAAGGCCGTGCTCGGCGGCGATTCGTCCGATGGTCCCGGCATCGAGCCCGGTGACGAGGAACTCACCGTCCCCTCCGGTCGCGAGCGCGCCGCCGGCTGCACGGAGCACCGAGGCGAGCTCGGCCGATGCGGGCGAGCGCACGATGACGCCCTGCCCGTACTGTTCAGAGAGGTCCGTCACGCTCGTGTCCGCGATGAGCCGGCCGCGGCCGATGATCACGAGGCGCTCGGCGGTGATCGCCATCTCGCTCATGAGGTGGCTCGACACGAGGACCGTCCGGCCCTCGCGGGCGAAGCCGCGGAGCAGCTCGCGAAGCCAGCGGACGCCGTCGGGGTCGAGCCCGTTGATCGGCTCGTCGAGCACCAGGATGCCTGGATCGCCGAGCAGCGCCACGGCGATCCCGAGGCGCTGCTTCATGCCCAGGGAGAACGTCTCGATCCTCTTCCGGGCAACGCCCCCAAGGCCGACTTGCTCCAGAAGGTGCCGCACCCGCGCCTCGCCGATGCGGTGCGAGCGCGCCAGCCAGCGGACGTGGTCGATGGCGGTCCGCCCGGTCTCGACGCGCGTCGCGTCGAGGAGCGCGCCGACGGCGAAGAGCGGCCGGGCGATCTGCCCGTACCGTCGGCCGTCGAGCAGGACCGCGCCGGACGTCGGTGTCGCCAGCCCGAGGGTGATCCGCATCGTCGTCGTCTTGCCTGCGCCGTTCGGGCCGAGGAAGCCGGTCACGAACCCCGGCCGGACGGTCACGGCCAGGTCCTCGACAGCGGTCTGCGACCCGTAGCGCTTGCTGAGGTGCTGGATCTCGATCATGGCGTTCAGCGTGTGGCACCAGCACGGTGGGCCACATCGGAGCGGGGGCTGGATCTTCGGCTCCGCCCCTGGGACGTGCCCACCGGGCATCAGGGCGGATGCGTCCACCTTGAGGCTGTCAGCCCGGAGGCCGATGCCGAGACATGACGCCGTGACTACCCTTCGGACGTGATGGCCTACGACCAGCCCATCCTCACGCGTCCGCTCTCACGCCGGCAGCTCCTCGCACTCGACCTCGTTGCCGCCGTCGCCTACACGGCCGTCGTGCTCACGGTGGCGCTCGGGTCCGGCACCCCCGAGCGGACCGCGGTGTCCGCGCCGGCGGCCGCGGCCATCGTGCTTGCCATGGGCGTGCCGCTCACGGCGCGGCGCCTGTGGCCGGTGCCGGTATTCGTCCTCGTCCTCGCCGCGTCGTTGACCGGCTTTGCGCTGGGCATCGTCCGCGACGGCTTCGTCGGCGCCGCGTTCGCGCTCTACATCGTCGCCATCGGCCAACGGCCAGTTCCGCCCCGACCGACCCTCGGCATCGCCGCGATTGCGACGGTCGGGCTCGTGGTGTTGGTCGTGGCCGGAGGCCCGGTTCCACTCGTGGCCGACGCCGGCCCACTCCTGGTCGGGCTCGTCCTCCTCGCCGGCTCATGGACGATCGGCCGCGCCGTCCGCGAGCGGCGCCGGTTCGCCGAGCGGTCGGCCATCCAACTCGCCGAACGGGCCGTGACCGAGGAGCGCCTGCGAATCGCCCGCGACCTGCACGACATCGTCGCCCACGGGCTCAGCATCATCGTGGTCAAGGCGGCAACCGCGAACCACGTCGCCGAGGCTCGACCGGACGAGGCGCGACACGCGCTGGCGGTCATCGAGTCGACCGGGCGGAGCGCCCTGGCGGAGATGCGTCGCATGCTCGACGTCCTGCGCGATGAGGATCCGGCCTCCGAGACGCCAGACCTCGCGCCGGCGCCAGGGCTCGACCAGCTTCCCGCGCTCGTGGAGCGAGTGGCGACCGCCGGCGTCCGCGTGGACCTGAGCCTGTCAGGGACCGAGGACGTGCCCGAAGGGGTCGCCTTGTCGGTCTACCGGATCGTCCAGGAAGCCTTGACGAACGTCGTCAAGCACGCAGCTCCTGCCCACTGCCAGGTGGTCGTCTCGACCGCCGGGGAGACCGTCGTGGTCGAGGTCGAGGACGACGGCGAGCGCGCCGGCATTTCGGATCTTGCGGGACCGGGCCACGGTCTCCTGGGCATGCGCCAGCGCGTTCACGCCCTCGGTGGCGAGCTCTCGGCCGGTCCCGCGGGTCGTCGTGGCTTCCGGGTCGTGGCCCGGATCCCGTATCGGCCGGTCGCGGACGCGGCGGGGGGCCTGCCCCGATGACCGACGCGATCCGCGTGCTCGTGGTCGACGACCAGGCCCTCGTCCGAGGCAGCTTTCGCGTCCTGATCGAGACGGCTCCCGGCATGACGGTCGTCGGCGAGGCGGGCAACGGCATCGAGGCAGTCGCCCTCAGCGAGGCGGAGCATCCCGACGTCGTCCTGATGGACATCCGGATGCCGGAGATGGACGGCATCGAGGCGACGCGGCAGATCGTGCGCCTGGCGGCGGGCACTCCGCCTCGCGTCCTCATCCTGACCACGTTCGACCTCGACGCCTACGTCTTCGGGGCCCTCCGCGCCGGCGCCAGTGGTTTCCTGCTCAAGGACGCGGCGCCGGTCGACCTGCTGGCTGCAATCCGCGTGGTCGCGGCCGGAGAGGCGTTGCTGGCGCCGGGGATCACCCGGCGATTGATCGAGCAGTTCGCGCGCCAGCCGAGCCCGGCCCGGGTACGGGATGTTGCGCTCGCCGACCTCACGGAGCGGGAGGTCGAGGTCCTCGGGCTCGTCGCCCGTGGCATGTCCAATGCCGAGCTTGCCGAGCACCTGGTGGTGAGCCGGGCGACGGTCAAGACGCACATCGGCCACCTGCTCGCAAAGCTCGATGCGCGCGACCGTGCGCAGCTCGTCATCGCGGCGTACGAGGCCGGGGTCGTCCAGGCCGGTCCGGGAGCCCGCGACGGTCTGCCGTGACGCCGACGAGATCTCCCGCGTGGGCGAAGGTCCCCGGCAGGCCACCGGTGTGCAGGAAGATGATGGTGTCGGTCGGTGCCAGGTCGCCCGCCCTGACGTCAGCGATCAGGCCCGCCATCGCCTTGCCCGTGTAGACCGGGTCAAGGAGGATCCCCTCGGTGCGGGCCAGCAGCAGGATCGCCTCGAGGCACGCCGGCGTCGAGAGGCCGTAGCCCTGGCCGATCTGGGCGTGGTCGGTCTCGAAGTCGGACGCGGCAACGGCAAGGACCGCGCCGAGCTGCCCCGCCGCCTCCCGGGCGACGCCCGCCGCCAGCACCGACTTCTCGGGGTCGCCACCGCTCACGGCCACCCCGCGGACCCGGTACGAAGCCTGGGCGAGCATGGCGCCCGCGACGAGCCCGGCCGCGGTGCCGCGGGAGCCCGCGGCAACGTAGAGGCGAGAAGGTCGCTCATCGGCGGCCTCCAGCTGACCCAGCAACTCCAGCGTTCCCGCGATGTAGCCAAGGGCGCCGACCGGGCTCGAGCCACCGAGCGGGATCACGTACGGACGCTCACCCCGGGCAACGAGGTCGGCCACGACCTCGGCGACCTTCTCGGCTTCGCCTGGTCCCACGGCGAGCGCGGGGTCGCCCGCAGCAACGAAGTGGACCTCAGCCCCGAACACGTAATCGAGGAGCAGGTTCCCCTGGACCTCGGGGTGCGGGTCGGAGGTCGTCAGGATGAGGCTTGTCGCGAGCCCGACGCGACACGCGGCGGCCGCGGTCATCCGCGCGTGGTTCGACTGGGTGCCCCCCGTGGTCACCAGCACGGTCGCCCCCGATTTCAGCGCGTCGGCGACGAGGAACTCGAGCTTGCGGGCCTTGTTGCCGCCGCCGGCGAGCCCGGTCAGGTCGTCCCGCTTGAGCAGGATGCGCGGGCAGCGCGTCGGTCCGCCGAGCGCGTCGCGAAGGCGGCGCGCCTCTTCCAGGGGCGTCGGAAGCGTCGCGAGCCGTACGCGGGGCAGATTGTCGAGCGCTCGATTGACGGTGGCCCGGTCAGCGATCATGCAGTCTCCACTTGTGCTCCGCGTGCGGCGCTGGGGCGCGCGTGCAGCCAACACCCGGATGCCGGCGTGAGGCGTCGGCCCAGGGATGGCGCCATCGTGGCGCTTCCAGCGGCGCCTTGATCGGACCCGGCGTTGTTATGGCTGGGCGACGCCCCTTCGGCTGCTCTCGTGTCCGCCCGGTGGCCTCCTCGCGCGACGTCAGACGGCCGTGACGAGCACGAGGTTCTCATCGGGGTCCTCGACGATGCACATGTAGGCGCCGAAGTCGGATCGGAACGGCGGCCGGCGGCCGTGATGGCCGGCTTCGACGAGTCCAGCGTACGTTCGATCGACCGAGGCGTCGTCGTCGACGAAGAACTCGAGGACGATACGCCCGAGGCCGGTCGGCGGTTCGTACCCCGGGATCGACTCGGCGAAGCGCGTCGTCAGGACGAGCTGATGCTCGCCACCGATCGAGACCTGGACCGCGGCCCGCTCCTCTGCGTCCTTCGGGAACTCGATGCCGAGGCGGCGATAGAACGCGATGGATCGAGGCAGGTCGGCCACGAGCAGCGCGACCATCCCGAACCGTGGACGTGGCATGTCCGCAGCATCGCACGCGAAGGGCGTCGTGGCGAGCACGCTCGAGGGACTTCGCGCGATCGGGGGTGTCGGCCGACGGTCAGTGCGACGGGACCTCCGCGCCGTCGGCCACGATCGCGGGCTTGAACATCCCATTGCCGCCTGGGACCATCGCCTCGGTGTGCACCCGTGCCAGGGCGGCGGTTCGATCGCGCTGGCGGGCTCACGGCGTGCGTCCGAGGCGGGCGGCCCTGCCCCGCAGGTATCGCTGTTGACTGATGTTGTTCGCGAGAGTGGCGGCAGCCGCATAGGCCAGACGGGCCGCATCACGCTCGCCTGCCATCTCGAGGAGGTGGGCACGCACCGCCAGCGGATGATGATCGCCCGGCAGCCGTCCCGCGGCCTCGAGGAGGTCGAGCCGGTCGAGACCTGCCCGCGGACCATGAACCATGGCCACCGCCACCACATGGTTGAGCGCCACGACCGGCGTGTCGGCGACCTGCAGCAGCGCCTCGTAGAGGGTCAGGATCCGGGGCCAGTCGGTGGCGTCGGCGGTCGGCGCCTCGTCGTGCACGGCGGCGATGGCCGCCTGGAGCTGGTAGGGACCGACCCGTCCGCGCGCCATGGCAGTGCGAATCAGTACGACGCCTTCCGCGATCGCGCCTGGGTCCCAACTGCTGCGATCCTGCTCGGCCATGGGGATGAGCTCGCCAGCCGGCCCGGACCGCGCGCGGCGTCGCGCGTCAGTCAGCAGCATCAGCGCCAGGAGTCCGGACACCTCGGCCTCGTCAGGCAGCAGGGCGTGGACCAGGCGGGCCAGGCGGATACCCTCGGTCGCCAGGTCGGTGCGCTGCAACTCGGGACCGGAGGTGCTCACGTAACCCTCGTTGAAGACGAGGTACAGCACGTGAAGCACGACGCCGAGACGCTCTCGTCGCCGGGCGCCGGCCGGCATCGCAAAGGGCACGCCGCTCTCGCGGATGGCCCGCTTGGCACGACTGATCCGCCTCGTCATCGTCTCCTCGGGCACGAGGAAGGCGCGGGCGATCTCCGCGGTGGTCAGGCCGCCCACCGCCCGCAGCGCAAGGGCGATCTGCGAGGCTGCCGTGAGGGCCGGGTGGCAGCACATGAAGAGCAGGATCAGGGTGTCGTCATGCTCCGAGGGCTCTCGATCGGCGGCCGGCGCCAGCCAGTCCTCGGGCAGCGTCCAGCGGGCGACCTGGTCCTCGCGCCGTCGGCGGGCCTGCTCACTGCGCAGCAGGTCGGTGAGACGACGCGCGGCGACGGTGATGAGCCAGCTGCGCGGGTTCTCGGGGCGGCCCTCGACAGGCCACTGCGTCGCGGCCACCAGGAGTGCCTCCTGGGTAGCGTCCTCGGCGGTGTCGAGGTTGCCGTAACGTCGAACGAGCGCACCGAGGACCTGCGGCGCGAGCGTGCGCAGCAGGTCCTCCATCTCGCGGCCGTCCATGGCCGTGAGTTCAGCCTTCGAGCTCGGCGCGGGACTCGACGATGGGCCGGACGTCGGCGTAGGCACGTTCGCGGACCTCGGGCGGAGCCGGGATCCGGGCCAGGCGGGCGGCGATTTCAGTGGCCCGATCGAAGCTCTCGCATTCGAGAATCCAGTAGCCCGCGAGCACCTCCTGCGTCTCCGCGTAGGGGCCGTCGGTCACCACCGGCAGTCCGTGCTCCAGCCCGATGCGTCGGGTATGGACCGGCGCGTCGAGGGCACGCGTCTCGACGAGCTCCCCCGAGGCCTCGAGCTCCCGGTTGAAGGCCTCCATGAACGAGTACATCGCCGTGAAGTCCTCGGCCGTCCAGGCTGTTGGCGTGCCCTCCTTGCCTGCCATGGCGTCGTAGTCCAGCTGCGAGGCGTTGCTCAGGATCATGTACTTCATCGTGCGTTCCTTGCTCCTCTCGGGGCCTCTTCGCGGTGAGACTCGCCCGCCGTCAGGCCGTCTGGAACTCCTCGAGCCGCGAGAGGGCGGCGCGCCTGTCGTCCGGGATGCTCGCGAGGTAGGCATCGATCTCTGATAGTGCCATCGGATTCTCCTCGTCTCGGGCATGACGCCCTGTTCTCGTTCGTCGCCCTGCCGGCGTCGGCGCAGGCCGGCGGCCTCCGCTCCTGGCACGTCAGTCGTGCCGATCACTGAGGACGTCGAGGCGGGCGAGGGAATCCGGACATGCGGGCGGCGTTGTTCGTCTCCCGGCAGCGGCTCGACCACACCCGCTCGTCCAGCGCAGACGAGGACCCGCAGGATGATCGTCAGCGCGTGATCCGCCGTCCGTCCGCGCCCGCACCGCGAGCGGGACGAGGAGGGCCAGGAGACCGATCGACCAGGAGCGCGACCGAGGATCACAGGGGTGCCTGCCGGCCGGCGGGGCGTCTCGGGCAGGGCAGTCTACGACGCGCTCGTCGGCGCGGGCGCGCGGCACGTCTGGCTACCACGTACGTGGTATGATGTGTGCCATGCGAACTACCATAGACAGAGCCGGGCGTCTGGTCATTCCCCGGTCGCTCCGGGACCGGATCGGGCTGGCCGGCGGCGGCGAGGTGGAGCTCGAACTCGATGGCGCCGCGGTTCGCATCGAGCCGGTCAGCGGGCACGACCTCAAGAGGGAGCACGCGCTGCTGGTCATCCCGGCAACCGGAACGCCGATCACCGGAGCGGTGGTGCGTGAGCTGGTCGATGCCGAACAACACGAGCGCTGAGGACGTCGGGGCCGTCCTGCTCGACACGAGCCCTGAGGACGTCGGGGCCGTCCTGCTCGACACGGGCGCTGAGGACGTCGGGGCCGTCCTGCTCGACACGAGCGCTGAGGACGTCGGGGCCGTCCTGCTCGACACGAGCGCTGAGAACCTCCCGGCCGTCCTGCTCGACACGAGCGCGGCCATCGCCCTCCTGGTCGAGGATCACGAGGCTCACGCCGCGACACTCGAAGCGGTCCGTGGCCGCCGCCTGGGCCTGGCGGGCCACGCGTGGTTCGAGACGTACTCGGTCCTGACGCGACTGCCGCCCCCGCTGCGCCGCTCGCCCGCCGATGCCGGTCGTCTGCTGGCACACAACTTCCCCACGGCCGCGTTCCTCGGCGAAGCGCAGGCGGCGGCACTCGGCTCGGAGCTCGCCCGGTTGGGCGTGTCGGGCGGCGCCGTCTACGACGCGCTCGTGGGCGCAGCCGCGCGCCAGCACCGCCAGCCACTCGTCACGGGCGATGCGCGGGCGCGCCCCCTGTACGAGTCGCTCGGCGTCGCAATCCAGGTCGTCGAGTAGGGGGCTCGGCTGCGTCGTGTCCGATTGGGCGCCCGGAGGGTGGGTGCCGAAGGGTGGGTGCCGGTAGTCACCCGGCTCCAGTGGGCGAGGGCGCGGCGGGTAGTTGCACCGTGACGCGGAGCCCCCCTTCCGTGCGCGGGGTGAGGGTGAGCGTTCCGTCGTGTGCCTGGGCGATGCTCTTGACGATCGCGAGGCCCAGGCCGACACCCGCATGGTCGGTGCGTATGCGTTCGGTGCCACGCTGGAACGGTTCGGTGAGTGTCGAGACCAGCCGCGGAGTGAGCTTCTGGCCGGTGTTCTCGACCGTCAGCACCACGGACCCGGGGCGGACGCTGGTGTTGACCCACACGTTGCCGTGTTCAGGCACATTGTGGACGATGGCGTTGTGCAGCAGGTTCGTCGTCAACTGCAGCAGGAGCGCATGTGAGCCGATGGTGGGGGTGATCTCGCCGGAGGTCTCGATGGTGAGACCGCGTCTTTCGGCGAGTGGGAGGAGCGTTTCGGTGGCCTCTTCCGCGATCAGGGACAGGTCCACGTGTTCCGGGGTGAAGGACCGTTGGTCGGCGCGGCTGAGCACCAGCAATGCTTCGGTCCCTGACGGCGTGACGGTGTTCGAAAGCGGATATGCGGCCGTGTCCAGGCTGGACCCCGCCCTGCTCCTCGCCCTGCGCCAAGCCGCAACTGATGCCGCCGGCGATGGGGTCACGTTCTACGTGGACAGCGGCTGGCGTTCCCTGAAGTACCAGGAGCAACTGTTCCGCCAGGCTGTCTCGGAGTACGGCTCAGCCGGGAAGGCCGCCCGATGGGTGGCAATCCCCGGCCGATCCACGCACGAATCGGGGGACGCAGTCGACATCGGGCAGTCCGATGCCACGGTGTGGCTGTCCGAGCATGGCGCCCGGTACGGGCTGTGCCAGATCTACGGGAACGAACCCTGGCACTACGAGCTGCGACCCTCGGCCATCGACCACGGTTGCCCACCCATGTACGCCGACCCGACGCACGATCCAAGGATGCAGCGTTGACCAGCACGCTCGGCAACGCACCGGTCCCAACGCAATCACGTATTCGCTGTCTGAGTGTTGTGGCAACGGTCCGCGTGCTCGCTATCCACGGGCCTTTCCTCGTGACCCCATGGCGAGCGGGAGGAATACGGTGTCGACGATGTCGACGATCGTCTCCTCGGGGACGCGACTGAGGTTCATGATGAACTCATGGCGGAGCAGGTCGCCGGGCAGGGACACCACCCTGGGTGGTAGTGCGGCCGTGAGTTCGCCGCGCTCGATGGCGTGCTGGACGACCTGGGCCATGGCGACTGAGCCCTCGCCGAGGAGCCGGGCACGCAGCTGCGCGGGGGTGGTCTCGGTCTCGTTGAAGTAGGCGCCGAGGATCGTGCTGAACAGGCCGGCGGCGCTGTCGCCGGCCCGGTTGGCCGAGCGCAGCAGCGTGAGCACGTCCTCGCGCAGCGAGCCCGTGTCGGGGACCTCGACCGGGACTCCGAAGCCCTGGTTGGCGAGGACGGCCAGCAGCAGCGTCTCCTTGTCGGGCCAGCGTCGGTAGAGCACGGCCTTGCCCGTCCTCGCGCGTTCGGCGACGGCCTCGAAGGCGAACCCGTCGTAGCCCTCGGCCAGCAGCTGCTCCCACCCGGCGTCGAGGATCGCACCTTCGAGTTTCGTGCCCCGTCGCCTGGTCGCCGTCATGCTCTCACCTCCTTAGGGCCTATTGCGTTCCTTATCCTACTCCGCTAATGTAGGGAACGGCCACGTTCCCTATGTGGAGATCATGGTGGAAGAGACCCGAGCGCAGACAGCCCCGCCGACACAGTCGACCAACAAGTTGCTGGCGGCGCTCATCGTGGGCGGGGTCACGGCGATCCTGGACACCACGATCGTGGCGCTCGGGCTGCACACGCTCACCGTGCAGCTCAATGCCCCGATCTCGACGATCCAGTGGGTGAGCACCGGCTACCTGCTGGCCCTGGCGATCGCGATCCCGTTCGTGAGCTGGGCGCAGGCGCGCGTCGGCGGCAAGCGGCTATGGCTGTTCGCGCTCGGCCTGTTCGTCCTCGGGTCCACCCTCTCGGCATGCGCGTGGAACGCCGAATCCCTGATCGCCTTCCGGGTCTTCCAGGGTCTCGGCGCCGGCATGATGCTCCCGCTGATGCAGACCCTCGCCATGCAGAACGTCGACCCGAAGTCGAGGACGAGGGCGATCGCGAACATCAGCCTGCCGGCCGCACTGGGCCCGATCCTCGGTCCCATGCTCGGCGGGCTCGTGCTGAACTGGCTGCCGTGGCGGTGGCTGTTCCTGATCAACGTCCCCGTCGGCATCGTCGGCCTGATCCTCGCAGCCTTGTTCATCAGCGATGACCGCCCCAGCCGGGATGCTCCTCGCCAGCGGCTCGACGTCGTCGGCGCGGTGCTGCTCGTGCCGGCATTGGCCGGTCTGCTCTACGGCCTCTCCAACACCCACGCCGATGGCGGCTTGGGCCGGGCTGACGTGCTCATTCCCTTCATCGGCGGCGCGATCCTGCTGGCAGGCTTCGTCGTCTGGGCGGCCCGGCGTGCCGGCGCAGCCCTCGTCGAGGTGCGCCTGCTCGCCGTTCGCTCCGTGCGCGTCTCCTCGATCGCGCTCACGTTCGGCGGCGCGGCGCTGTTCGCGGGCAGCTTCCTGGTGCCGCTCTACTTCCAGACCCTCCTCGGTTACGGCGCTCTGGACGCCGCGCTGCTGCTCATCCCGCAGGGCGTCGGCGCCCTGGTCGCCCGGTTTGTCGTCGGCAGGCTGGTCGACAGGTTCGGCTCCCGCCTCGTCGCCGTCGTCGCGTGCCTCGTCATCGCCGCCGGCACCGTGCCGTTCGCCCTCGGCGGTGCTGGCACGAACCTCTGGCTCCTCGGCGCGGTCCTGTCCGTTCGCGGGTTCGGCCTGGGCATCGTCTTCATCCCCGTCATCACCGTCGCCTATGTCGATCTCCGCAAGGACCAGATGCCCCAGGCATCCGCCATCACCCGTATCGTCCAGCAACTCGGCGGGGCTTTCGGCACAGCTCTCGTCGCCGTCATCCTCACCGCGGCGACGACCCAGGCCAACGCCGAGGCCGGCTTCCAAGCGGCCTTCTGGTGGACCATCGCCATGACCATCGCCGCAGCGGCGGTCGCCCTCCTCCTCCCCGCACGGGAGAAGGTCGAGACGCGCTTCACCGAGGTGGCCGACGCTCAGGGCGCTCCAGTCAGGACAGGAGCGGGGGCCGCTCGGTGAGCTCCACAGAAGCGAGAGGCCCCGATTGAAGCCGGGGAGCCGGGTCACTCATGGTGGCGGCGACCGTATCAGCCGACCAGGAGCACGAGCTTCCCGCGCACGTGACCGTCCTCACTGACGCGGTGTGCCTCCGCGATGTCGGCGAGCGGAAAGGTCTGCGCGACCGGGAGCGAGAAGCGTCCGGACTCGACCAGCTCACCGATCTCGGCGAGCGCGCGGACCGCGCGGCCGGCGTCCCCGCTGCTGAACCTCACCCCGTGCTCCTGCGCGCCACGGTAGTCGGCGATCGTCACGACGCGCCCCGGAACGCCCGCGAGTTCGATGAGCTCGGGCAGAACACCGCTCCCGGCGGCGTCGAGCGCCACACCGACGCCCTCGGGGGCCAGCGCGCGAACTCGATCGACGGGGCCCTCGCCGTAGGCAACAGGTTCGGCCCCGAGCGATCGCAGGTACTCATGGCTGGCCGGACTGGCGGTGCCGATCACGCGTGCACCGCGCGCCACGGCGAGTTGGACGGCGGCGGCACCGACGGCTCCGGAGGCGCCGTAGATGAGCAGCGTGCTGTCACTCCCGACGCCGAGCTGGTCGAGTACGCGTGTAGCCGTCTCGATGGCGGACGGCAGTGCCGCAGCCTGGGCGAAGTCGAGCGACTGCGGGATCGGCGCCCAGTCGGACAGCACCGCCAGCTCGGCCTGGGCAGCCCCCTCGGTGGAGAAGCCGAATACGCGATCGCCGAGAGCCAGGTCCGTGACGCCCTCGCCGAGCTCGTCGACGACGCCCGCCGCCTCATAGCCCAAGGTCTGGCTGGGGACGAACGTCCGCTGAGGCCGCCGCGCAGGCGCCACCGGTCCAACACCGATCTGACCTACCCGAACTTCGGCACGATCTCCCCGGCGAACTGCTTCGCCAGCTCGAACCGGACGTCGTCCGCGGCGATCCTGCCGACGCCGACCGCGATCATCCAGTCGCCCTTGACGATCCACAGGTTGCGGATGCTCGGGATCCAGATCGCCTCGTCGCCGACGCCGGCGACGGTCACGGTGTCCGACCTCGCTTTGGCATTGGCGTAGACGGGGGCCTGGGTGGTCATCTTCGTGAAGCGCGTGCCGAGGAGCAGTCCACCTGCCTCCTGGTAGGCGCAGCCGGGCGAGTCGCTGAGGAACGCCTGCGCCGATACGACCTTGTGGCCAGTCATCCGCTCGACGTCTTGCTTCGACACCATGAAACAGGCGTCCGGCATGACCTCGCCGTCGGTGTAGGCGAGCCGCGCCGTGACGTTGTCGGACGAAGGCGCGCTGCCCGCGGCCGATGAGCACCCAGCGACCACGAGCACCCCGAGGACGGCCGCGATGGCCAGCCGGAGCGCCCGCGTGATCGTCTCAGCCACGGCTCGCCGCCCACGTGCGGACAGCGATCGCCTCGAGATCAGGCGTGGCCATGCCCGGCGCGTTGACGATGACGAGCTCGCCGTCCTCGCGGAAGGCCTGGGCGATTCCCGGCTCCCCTCGGAGGGCGGCGACGAAGGCGTCGACGCGCTCGTCCTCGTCGGTGGCGACCGACTCGTCGAACCCGATCTCGTGGCTGAACCGTCCGAGCCGCGGGTCGTCCTCGTCCCCGATTGCGTCGACGGTCCAGGGCCGGGTGGGTGGCGCAACGGGCTGTGGCGTGGTTGTCCGGTTGTCGAACAGCGCAACGAGACCGTCTGGGCCGTAGCGCGACGTATCCCCTTTTGCGATCGCCTCGAGGGATCTGCATGCGGTGAAGGCCATTCCCTCGATGTCCGGGTACGCAATGCCGCGGCCCGGGACGTCAAGGCAGGGCTGTTGGTAGAAGACGTTCCGCCGCTCGGTGTTCAGCACCCACCTCGTGCCTGGTCGCGCGCGCATGACGGCCATTGCGAAGTAACAGGCGATCCCGTGGGCCAGCCGGGCGAGGTCAGGCCCGAGCGTTCTGCCGGCCAGCACGCCGGTGTAGTGGTACCACCACGGCGGACCCGAGGCGAGCATCTCCTCGTGCGTCGCGAGCCCTCGAGGAAGGGAGTACGTCTCAACGAACCACGTCCAGAGGGCCAACAGCGAGTCACGGCTGTAGTCGAGGGCATCGGCGGGGCCGCCACGCCGGCGAACGTCCTCGATGAGGGCCGCAGCGTCGGTTGGCACCTCGGCCGCGACCCGCTCAAGAAGGGCCTTCGCTTCCTTGCGGCTCTGTTCTTCGTAGAGCCGGTAGTCTCGTGTCATGTTGGTGGTGCGCAGGTGCCAGGGAGATAGATGTCGTCGGCGGCCACCGAGACGACCGACGGGTCGGCGTCGACGGTTGCCGCATCCGGAACGTGGAAGCGGCCGTGCGTCGGCCCCGACGCGGTCGCGGGCGGGACAAGGGCGGTTGCCACCAGGGCGACCGTGCCCAGAGCGATCGCGACGCGACCCCAGGCCAAGCGTTGCGGTGTCACGGACCCCCTCGGACACGACGAGACCATCGGGACGCGGGGCCACTATAGGCGGTCGCGTCCGGTGCCTGACAGCCCGACGATGCGCGGGACTGTCGGTACTTCCTCGCTGTCGGGAGAGTCCGTCGACCGACGTCGGGGACGAGCTCGGCAGGATGGGTCGCGGGCGCTCGCGAGAGCCGGCGCGCCACAGCATTGAGGTCGGCAGGCTGCCGGTCCGATCCCGGGTTTTACGCTCTGTGAGCGTTGTGGCAACGGTCCGCGTGCTCGACGAGCCGCCCGGCCGCACCTTCGAACTTGAAGCCGACGCTCTCCGGCCGCACGAACGCTATCATCGAGGCTCGCGCACCTGTAGCCCAGCGGATAGAGCGTCGGCCCACGGAGCCTCACCGCGTGAGCGTAGTGGCCACCCGAGTGGGTCCCCGAGCGAAACGCACCGAGTTTTACGCTCTACGACGAGGCCCAAAGCGCCGAGATCGGGACGGCCGTGACGCGCTCGGCCAGGGCGAACGCTCGGGGGCCGGTATGGAACAGGATCCCGGCCAGGAATGTGTCGCCGAGGCGGTCTCGGAGTCCCATCAGATGTCGCGCATCGCTGCCGGTAGGCGCCGCACTGGCCTTGACCTCGATACCGACAACTTGACCGCCGCCCATTTCGCAGACCGCGTCGACCTCGAATCTTCCCTGCTCCTGGCGTAGGTGATAGAGGCGCGGTCGTGACTCGGTGACCACGATCTCGGCCCGCAGCTGCGACACAACGAACGTGTCGAGCAGTCTCCCGAGCAGGTCACCGCTGCGCAAGATCGCATTGGCGTCCAGCCGCAGGATCGATGCCGCGAGGGCGGCGTCCACGACGTGTCGTTTGGGCGAGAGGACGAGTCGCTTCAGGCGGTTCGTCGTCCATGCGGGCAGCGCCTCGACAACGAGCAGGTTCGTCAGTAGCGCCTCATAGGCGATGGCCGTCTTGCGGTCGATGCCCGCGCTGTCGTAGATCGCCTTGTCCTCGACGACACCGGCCGTGTTGAGCGCGTACGCCTCGAAGTACCGCCGCAGGCGCGCCGGATCGCGCCCGGCGTCGACGTGTTCGAGGTCACGGGTGAGGAGTTGATCGACGTAACTCTCGAGCCAGCGTTGGCGGGCCGGCTCCGACAAGCGCAACGCGGCCCCCGGAAAGCCGCTCCGCAGGATGAGCTCGACGTACCCGCGGAGATCCGGCGTGTCCGCTGCTGCCTGCAGCGCGTCGCCACGGGTGACTCGGTCGAGGAACGCGGGCCGGCGGAACTCGCCGAGCTGCTCGCGCAGCGTCATGCCGTACATCGGCACGCGCGTGAGGCGGCCGGTCCCTGGCCAGAGTTCAGCCTCAAGATCGCTCCTCACGGAGCCCGTCACGATGAAGCGGCCGGGATCGGGTCGCGAATCGACGGCTCGCTTGACCGCCCCGAGGACGCCAGGCACGACCTGCCATTCGTCGAGCAGCACCGGCTCCGGCAGCCCGCGCAAGGCCGAGTCCGGATCGGCCCGAAACGCGACCGCCTCCGCCTCGCGATCGAGCTGTATCACCGTGCGGGCGTACCGAGCGGCGGTCGTCGTCTTGCCTGCAGCTCGTGGACCGACGATGAAGAGCGCCGGAAGCTCCGCGAGCAGCCGATCGATCAGCGGATCAACGGCTCGGGACGTATACGGCGGCATGAGTCTAGAATACCGGTTTCCCTCGGCTTTTGTTCCCGTTCTACCGCACTGGCTGTTCCCGTTCCACCGCAGAAATCGGAGGCGAGCTCCGGCTTGCGACAGCTCGCGTAGGTGGGAAGGTAGACGAGGTCGATGTCGTGGCAGGCGGCCCAGTCGCGCAGCTCCTGCTTCTTGTGCGGGCTGAAGTTGTCGAGCACGACGACGAGGTGCTCGCGGAACCGAGCTCGCAGCGAGCGGAGCAGCGGCGAAGCGAGATGGTGGCCGACGGCGCAGCCTTCGGCCGACTCGTGACGAGACCTGTGGCTCGGGGTTTCACGCTCTACGAGCGCTGTGGCCACCGATTCCGTGCTCAGGACACCCCTCTATTGGACCTTCGAACCAGGATCCGATGCTCTATCCACGCTCGGCCGGTATCATCAGGGCCCGCGCCTGTAGCTCAGCGGATAGAGCGTCGGCCTCCGGAGCCGAAGGTCGCAGGTTCGAATCCTGTCGGGCGCGCCATTGCAGCCTCTTCGGGCAGCGCCAGGGCCGGGCCGTGCGCGTAGGCAGCCGGCGTGAGACGCGCCCGCACGAACGTCCTCCCGGCGACGACGATCCTCTGTAGATCGCGTGGAGCAGGTTCGCCTTCGCCTCCCGCACCTTCGCGGCCGTCGAGGCTTCCCTCAGGGCGCGCAGCCACTCGACCGCGCGATCTGCGGCGACCGCGCCTGCGGCCCATCGTCGACCGCGCCGAGCGCAGCCCGCAGGTGCTTCTGGCGTCGAGGTACGTGGATCAACTGCTGGGTGGTCAGGCCCGAACGAGCGCGCAGGACGGCGAGGTGGCGCTTCAGCGCCAGAATTCGGTGAGCTGCCCGGCGAGGGCCCTGCCATGGTCGTAGCCGGCTTGAGCAGCGGACGGACGAAGCGACGGATCCATCGCAGTGGCGCCGAACATGTGCTCGGAGTTGCTGTCCGGGACAATCGTCTCGACTCTGCTGCCGCGGGCGCGGAGTTCGTCGACCTGGGTTGCGAGATGCATGCCCCAGCCGAGCGGCGTCAGTGTTCGGCCGCCGAAGGGTGACAGCACCAGCACGCGTGCGTATCCGGCTGCCAGATCGGCATTCTCGGCGTTGGATCGGTAGCCGCCGTCGATGTATCGCCTGTCCCCGATCCTGTGGGGAAGGCCACTGGCACAGCTGGCGGCGACGGCGTCCACCAGGTCGATGCCGCTGTGGCGGTCGAACACGACTGGTTCACCGGTATGGGCATCGACCGCCGTGATGAGCACCGGTCGTTGCGGCCAGCGCTGACTTGGCAGCCGCGCGGCGACGGTGGCGCGCCACTGTGACTGCCAGGAGCCATCCGACGCCGCATCCATGGCGAGTGCCGCCGCGCCCATTCTGCGGCGCATGTCGGCCGCATCCTCAGCGGAGGCGACGATCTTGCTGATCCTCTCCAGGTGGTCCGCCACAGGCCTGGTCGGAACGCGTCCGCGGTCGGATCCGACCGGGCCGGTCCGTTGCCGGGGGGCAGCGGCAAGGATGGCGGCAAGCAGTTCGGTCGGGGTCGCGCCAGCGATCTGGGCCGCGGCCGTCGCGCCGGCTGACGTCCCGATGGTCAGGTCGGCTGCGGTCACGTCCAGCCCGGCATCGAACAGGCCGGCGATAACGCCGATCAGCCACGCGTTGCCCGTCGATCCGCCGCCACCGAGGACCAACGCTCGCCCGCCCGCGGCGCGCGAGCGCTCTGTGGCGTCGACCCGCGGCTGATCCCGGCCGGACCTCGGCCGATCGCAGGCCGTTGCCGAGGTGAGGCACGGGGTTGAAGAGGGTGTTGTGTTCATGGGAGCCGCCTTTCGCGAATTGCCTGTCTGGCGCTCCCGGTGGCGACTGGCTCAGTCGCGCGATCGTGGACGGCAGGGGAGCACCCACGTGGATGTTGCGTTCATGGGTGTCACCTCCTTCCCGACGGATCACGATCGTCAAGACGCTAGCAGACTGGCGACGCGGCGCGCAACGGGCATCATGCCAAGTGCCGTCTCGCTGTCGAAACCCGCTGCGCCGTGGTCGCCGCTCCGACCTTGGACCTCGCGTTGGCCCGGTGGTGCTTCACCGTCGAGTGCGAGAGTCCAAGGCGGTGGGCGGCATTCCGATCCGGTGACCGGGACTGCGGCGACCACCCCGACCTCACGGTCCGTGGCGCCTTCGGCAGCGCGGCGACGCGGCCGTCGCGTCATGCGCTGCGGACCAGGTCGCAAGGCTCTGGCGGCTCGGCGAGGCGCATGGTGATCGGAAGGTCGTTGTTGGCGCGGGCCCGTCGTCGCGACCGCGCAGCGGTTAGCGATCCCGACTCCGACGGACGGCTCGGCCGTCCTTTGTCGCCCAGCCGGATCGCCGATCCGGTCGACCATTCCAGCGGGATCACGAGCTTCGATGCGCCGAGCTGGGTCGACGTCAGCGTGCGCGTGTGGCCGCCTCGAGCAGGCGGAGCGCGTGCGATCGGAGGGCGTCGGCAAGTTCCTCTGGCGCCCGGATCTCGAATGCCCAGGGCATCGCGGCCAGGATCCTCACGGCACCGTCGAGGTTCGCGGCTTGGAAGCGGACGATCGTGGACGAGCCGGCTTCGCGGAGCTCGGCGAACGTGCCCGGCAGAGTCGCGCGCACGTCCGCAGCCGACGCGGCGGCGACGACCTGGATCTCCCATCCCCACGGGACGCGCGCAAGCGTCCGCTCAACGAACGCGGTCGCGTCGAAGCCGACAGGGACGAGGGCGGGCAGGCTGAGCTGCTCGATCGCGGTGATGCGGTCGACACGAAACGTACGAAGATCCTGCTTGACGTGATCGAAGGCGGCCAGGTACCAGCGGCCCCGGATCACAACCAACCCGTAGGGATCGATGTCCCGGCGCGACGCCACTCGATCGCGCGTCGA
The DNA here is from genome assembly GCA_963821595.1 of uncultured Chloroflexia bacterium. Taxonomy (GTDB): domain Bacteria; phylum Chloroflexota; class Limnocylindria; order Limnocylindrales; family CSP1-4; genus CTSoil-043. The sequence continues at coordinate 237,566 of CAWGEL010000023.1, forward strand.
GTAGCCGATGCGGATGCGCCGTTGGGCAGTCATGGCGCGAGCGAGCGAGAGTAGGGCCACTGCCGCCACGGTCTCACGCTCCGGACCCGAGTCCGCGAAGGCGAGGGACGCCTCCAGGTGCTGGATGTCCTCCCTGAGTCGTGATGGAAGCACGCGCCGGATCTTCGCCAGCGCCGCCTCAATGGCCGGTGCGGAAAGGCCTAACCCGGAGCGCTGGGCCGCCCGGAGGGCCAGGGCAACCGCTGTCGCCTCGTCGTCGGTCAGCATCAGCGGGGGGAGCCGATAGCCCGGGCGCAGCCGATAACCGCCGTGCCGGCCGAGCCTCGAATTCGACCGGGATCCCGAGGTCCTGGAGTCGCACGACATCTCGACGGAGCATGCGCAGGTCGATCTCGAGCTGTTCGGCAAGCTCCGGGCCTGTGGCCCATTCGCGGCCCTGAAGCAGGTGCAGCAGCGAGAGCACGCGGGACGACGCTGGCATGTCGCCAGAGTACCGGCAAATGAGGACATTAGCGGCCCTCATTAGCCGGTACCGTGATGGACACTCGGGCGGATCGATGCGCGTGTTGTCGACATCGGACGGATCGACCACGGAGGGCAGGACATGGCCACATTCGTCCTCGTGCCAGGCGCCTGGCTTGGCGGAGCGGTATGGGACCAAACCCGGAGGCAACTGGTGGCGGCGGGCCACGAGGTCATCGCGGTCACGCTGCCCGGGCTGGGCGACGAGGCGACTGCTCCGGCCGCCGCGATTGGCCTCGGGACGCACGTCTCGCACGTCGTCGACCTGCTGGAAGCGCGCGATCTCCGAGAGGTGGTGCTTGTCGGGCACTCGTATGGCGGCGCCGTCGTCACCGGTGTTGTCACGCAGGCAGCCCCACGGGTCCGGCGCCTCGTGTACCTGGCCGGCGCGGTCCTGCCTGCGGGGATGTCGATGTTCGACCTCATGGGACCGGGCGCGGCCGACGGGATGACGGCCGCAGCCGCCGCCGCCGGGAACCCGGACCGACTGCCCGTCCCGGGGCAGGCCGAGCTCGACATGTTCTATGGCGAGCACGGGCTCACGGGGGAACTGCTCGACCGCTTCCGCGACAACGCCGTTCCACACCCGATCGAGACCTTCCGCGAACCCTTGCTCGCAGGAGCGTTCCCGAGCGATTCAGTGCCGCGCACGTACCTCCACTGCAGGGCGGACGGTCCCGTCCGCATCCCAGCCGACGCTCCGGGCTGGACGATCCGGAATCTCCCGACCGGGCACTGGCCAATGCTCACAATGCCGGTCGAGACCGCGGACGCCCTCGGAGACTGAGGCGTCGCTCGGGGCTCAGGTAAGTGGCCGGGCGGCGGGTGCCCGCTCGAGCAAGCGGTACGCCTTGGGCTGTGGCGGCTCGGCTCTTCGACCTAAATGTGAGGACGTAACGGTCCGTTTCGTGAGCATCATTGTGCCGATCGGTGGGCGCCGCTGCCCCGACCTTCTCCAAGGCACGTGCAGCCGGGCCTTCGCGGCCCGGCTCTCTTGGATCTCCGCCGGCTCCACCATTTTGCGCCGACGGGAGCGCCGCGCCTGTGAGCGCCGCAACGCTGCGTTCGCGGCTGGCCAATCCAGGGAACCGGCCTCCTGTCAGGAGGCGAGCAGCTTCCAGGTCCCCTCAGAGACGACGTCGACCATGCCATCGACGACCCGGATGGCCGTCGCATCGTCGATGGCGTACGCGGGGCCGCCGATGCCGGCCGCCCAGCGCTCCGCCGCCACGAGTGTGTTCGTCGGGAAGACGTCCAGGTGCGGAAAGAGCGCGAAGTCGACGATCCCCAGGGTGCGGTCGTTCGGCGCGGACGACCACTCCACGAAGAAGTCGCCGATCCGTGGCGCCATCACCATGCTCCCGGCGCTCACCCCCACCCAGGTGGTGTCGGGCAGCGACGGCAGGAGATCCGCGAGCCCGGACTCTCGCATCCAATGGCACAGGTACGTCGCGTCGCCGCCATCCACCAGCAGGGCATCCGCCTCTCGAACCCATGGGACCCAGCGCTCCGCGCCGATCGTGGGCAGGGCAGTCAGCTCCAGGAGGCCCAGCGACCTCCACTCCAGGGACGTCATGCCGCCCACGGGGGCAGGCCGGTGACGAAGCCCCGCGCGGAGGCCGGGCCGCACATCGGGTGGCCCCACTGCGCCGTCGGGATGCAGAGCGCCTTCGAGTCGGCGATCGGCTTGCCGAGCAGGTCGATCAGCGCGTCGCGAATGCTCGCATTCGTGACGCCCCCGGAAGTGAGGAGCAACTTCATGGAGCCTCCGTGGGTGCGTGCCATGGGGCTGTTGCAAGTGGGCCTGCCGACACCGGACCTCGTCCGCGTGCATCCGCGAGGGTACCGGGGGACCCATGATCGGGCCGCAGGCCGGGCTGCTCGCCGTTCCGAGGCCCACCCAGGATCCGCACGACGGTACGTCTGCGTGCCGGCCACAGCTTCTGGCTCCGGCAACCGCGGACCGAGGATCCACACGAGCTGCGTCGTCGTCGCCCCAACTTCGACCACGCATTCGCCAGGTGGTGCTTCACGGAAACGGGGGCCCCCGATGGGCATCAGCCCGCGGCGAGTCCGCGCCACCGTCCGCAAGAAACTCCGTGAGGCCGGTGCTCCTGGTCGCCGGCCTCATGGTCGGCCTTGGGTACGCCAATCACGCCGTTCGAGCGCCAGCGCCACCACTCGCGCCAGACCGCGGTCCATCGTCCGCAGCGCTCCGGTCAGATCACGCGCCCTCAGCCACCGGACCCCCAACCGGGAATCGCGGCCGCCAGCGCCGCCGCGGCGGCGGCCGCCCGGTCCGCGCCGGGCAGGGCCGGGTTCCACGTCGAGAAGGAGATGGCGGCGACCCGGCCGGTGGCGGCCAGGTGGGCGAGGACGCCCTGCATGTCCCGCAGCGACGGCCCGCCGGGAACCGGGTAGTTGTGGGCGGGCATCTCGCGCGGGTCGACGACGTCGAGGTCGATGTGAACGTGGAGCGCGCCGGGGGGCGGATCCTTGCTGATCACGTCGACCATCGAGAGTACGGTCAACACCGAGGTGGCCACCGCCTCCTCCTCGCCCGGGTCCAGGTCGCGCGCACCGACCAGGACGACGCGGCGTTCGTCGAGTGGCGCCAGCCCGGCTCCATCCACGATGGTCTGCTCACCCCTGCCCACGATCATGGCCAATGGCATGCCGCCCAGGAAGCCGGACTGGGTCGTCTGCCAGGTGTGGAAGTCGCCGTGAGCGTCGAACCAGATCAGGGTTGGGTCGATGCCGGCCCGTTGCAGGCCGGCGAGCACGCCGATCGGCGCGAAGCAGTCCCCCGCGTAGATCAGCGGCCTCGTCTCGAGCGCCACCCGATCGGCGAGGTGCCGGTAGAGGACGGCCATCCGCTGCTGGGGGGTGCCGTCGGGAAGCGTCGGCGACAGCCCGAAGCACGGCCCGGGCGTCACCAGCCCGGACATCGCCGTGCCGATGAAGTACGGGACCGCGATCACGCCCACGGTCGAAGGGTAGCGTCCCTGCCGTAGCCCGCGGGCGTCGAGAGCCGAGCCTGCCCGTCGCGCCGGGCAGCCCGGCGGTCCCTCGTCGTGCGTCGTGGCGACCTAGACTGGACTTCCGGCATGGACATCACTCCGGCCGCGGACCAGGCCGGACGCGCGACCCAACAGTGGCCCTGGACGGGAGTGTGAAGCGCGCGATGACCCTCGGCGATCCCCTGGCGGTCCAGGCCGGCGCAGGCCTGGCCGGGCTCCTGCTCAGCGCCTTCCTGCTCGGCGTCCTCCACGGCGTGACGCCCGATGAGCACACCTGGCCGATCACGCTCAGCTATGCCGTCGGGGCGGCATCGGGGCGGCGCGGGATGCAGGCTGGCCTCCTCTTCTCCGCGGCGTTCACCGCCCAGCGGGCCATCGCGTCGGAGCTGGCCTACCTCGCCCTCGCCCCGATTCTCGCGAGTGGATCGCTGAACGCCGCCATCAACCTGGGGGTTGGCCTGGTCATGGCCGTGTCCGGCGCCTACATCCTGTGGAGGGGCCGAGAGCTGCATCTCACGGAGTGGCTCGAGCGGGCCCTGCATCGACTGCTGCGGGTTGCCGAGCAGGATGAGGTGGATGGCCATCTCTCGGTCGGCGGGAGCCCGGTGCCGCTCCGAATGACGCTCGTCCATGGGTTCGTGGCCGGTTGGGGCACGGGCGCGTTCGCCATCATCATCTACACGCGGATCGCACCGGCGATGCCAGATGCCGCCGTCGCCTTCCTTCCCGGCCTCATGTTCGGCCTCGGCACGATGCTGGTCCAGGCGGCGGCGGGGGCGGCGATCGGCGCCTGGATGCGGTCACGGGGCCTTGGGGCGGCCGCGTTGACCTACGTCGGACGCTCCGTCGCCGGCAACACGCTGCTGTACGGCGGACTGCTCTTCGCCGCCTGGGGGCTGTTCGCGCTCGTCGCCCCCGACCTGGCGGCGCCGTTCGAGCGCGGGTTGCCGACCGGCCTTCCCATCCCGGGCCTGGACAGCGTCAACGCGGGCCTGATCCTGGTGGCGGTGATCGTCTTTGGAGTCGCGGCCGGCAGCTTTCTTCGCGCCGTGCGCCACGTCCGCTCCTTGACCCCGGTCGAGCGGGAGGACTGACGAGCCTCCACGCGGGCGACCGGGATCAGCCAGACGGGCCGGAGGCGGCCGAGCGGGCCCGGCACGCGCCCTGGCCCCGGTGCTCAGCCGGCAACGACGCTGTCCACGCGGATCACCGGCGGGTGCTCGAAGTGCTTCTTCACCGCGCATTGCTCGGCTGAGCGGACGACCGCATCGGCGTACTTGCCCGGGAACCCCGCCGGCAGTTCGATCGTGACCTGGACGTCGCTCACCAGGTGGGTCATCGGATCGGACCGCATCCGCTGGACCAGGCGGATCCCGTCGGTGGGGATCCCGCGCTGCCGGCAGAAGCCCAGCACATAGATGCCCGCGCACGTCCCGATCGTCGACAGGAAGGTGGCGAACGGCGTCGGGGCCGAGCTCTCGCCGCCGCCCGACGGCGGCTGATCGGTGGGAACGACGAACCCGCCGAAGTGCGCGTCAACCCGGGCGCCCCCCGGGAAGTCGACAATCATCTCCACGGCATCTGACCTCTTCCTGCCGGCCCGTCCCTGGCGAATTCCAGGAGGGCACCGGATGCGTACATCTCCGCGCTTCCCCCGGTGCATGGTCGCCGCCGCAGCATAGCTGATACTTGCGTATTTGCGCAACTCCTTATCTGCCTGGCGTCACCCGAACCGATGCACGGGCTGAACCCGGCAAGGGGTCTTGCCATGCGGCTGGATATACGTATACTGATACTCATGTCCATTCCGTGCGACAGGAGTTACGATGCTGACGTGCCGAACAAGACGATCTACGTCTCCGACGGGGATCTCCCCATTTACCAGCGAGCCCAGGAGCTTGCCGGCGACAACCTCTCGGCGGCGATCGCCGCCGCCCTTCGTCGCTATGTCGACATCGAGCAGGGCCGCCGCGAGGGGTTCGACGAGATCATCATCCGGGTGGGATCGAAACCCGGCCGCAAGGTCCGCTTCAGCGGCCTGCTGCTGGGCGAGTGGGTCAACTCGTCGTCGAGCCGGTACGACGTCTTCCGCGTGTACCGGAGCCGGACCGGGAAGTACGTCGTCCACATCGATCGGACGGCCGAGTGGACGGCGGTCGACGCCGAGGGCAAGCCTGCCGGCTGGCGAGGCTACCTGGGCCTGGGAAACGTCAGCTACGGCAGCAGGCCGGCCGAGTCGACGCTCGAGGTCGTCGAGACCCTCGAGGGGCTCCGCGACAAGATCCCGCCGCAGCTGTACGACATGGTCGCCGGCGCGGCCCAGCAGCCGCCCGTCGAGGACCTCGACATCTAGCCCGATCGGCCACTTCGGTCACGGGAACGCGTCTCCGGCAGCCTCCCCGGCCTTCCAGGCGCTGCGCGTCGATCCGCGCTCGGTTGGCCTTCGATGGGCGCGAATCGACGAGCTGACCTGCGCCGGACTCAAGCGTCTCGGGGCAGGCCTGTCCAACGTGACTGCTGCGTAGGGGGACACGACGCATGGAAGCGCAGAACCCGGCGATCCAGGTCGACGGATTGCAGAAGTCCTATGGGAAATTGCAGGTGCTCAAGGGCGTGGACCTCGCCGTTGCGCGCGGGAGCATCTTCGCGCTGCTCGGCTCCAACGGCGCCGGCAAGACCACGATCGTCAGAATCCTCAGCACCCTGCTCAAGCCGGATGGCGGCACGGCAAGCGTCGACGGATTCGACGTCCTGTCGCAGCCGGCGCGAGTCCGGGAATCGATCAGCCTGACCGGGCAGTTCGCCGCGGTGGACGAGATCCTCACCGGACGCGAGAACCTGATCATGATCGCCAGGCTGCGACACGTGAAGGGCACGGGCAACGTGGCCGACGATCTGCTCGAACGGTTCGGCCTCGCCGACGCGGCCGGGCGCCGGGTGTCGACCTACTCGGGCGGCATGCGCCGCCGCCTCGACATCGCCATGAGCCTCATCGGCGATCCGCGGGTCATCTTCCTCGACGAGCCCACCAACGGCCTCGACCCGGAGGGCCGCCTCGAGGTGTGGCAGGTGATCCAGAAGCTCGCCGACAGCGGGACGACCGTGTTCCTGACGACCCAGTACCTCGACGAGGCCGAGAAGCTCGCCGACCGGATCGCGATCCTGCACGAAGGCACGATCGTCGTGTCCGGTACGTTGGCGGAGCTGAGAAGACTGCTCCCGCCCGCGAAAGTCGAATACGTGGAACGGCAGCCCACGCTGGAGGAGATCTTCCTGGCGATCGTCGGGAGCGACAAGAAGGATCAACGATGAACGCACATTTCCTCAACGACGCGAGCGTGATGCTCGGGCGGTCCATGCGCCACGTCACGCGCAGCATGGACACCATCATCACGGTCACGATCATGCCGATCGCCTTCATGCTGCTGTTCGTCTACGTGTTCGGCGGCGCCATCCAGGCAGGCACCGACAACTACGTGAACTACCTGATGCCCGGCATCCTGCTCATCGCGATCGCCAGCGGCATCTCCTATACCGCCTACCGCCTGTTCATCGACCTGCAGAGCGGCATCTTCGAGAGGTTCCACTCGATGCCGATCGCCCGCTCGTCCGTGCTGTGGGGCCATGTCCTGACCTCACTCGTGTCCAACGCGATCTCCGTGGTCGTCATCATCCTGGTGGCGGTCCTCATGGGCTTCCGCTCGTCGGCAGGAATTGGGGCATGGCTGGCCGTGGCCGGCATCCTCGTGCTGTTCACGCTCGCGCTGACCTGGATCGCGGTGCTCGCCGGATTGTCGGCGAAGTCCACGGACGGGGCAGGCGCCTTCTCATACCCGATCATCCTCCTGCCGTTCATCAGCTCGGCGTTCGTGCCCACGGCAACGATGCCGGGTCCCGTGCGTGCCTTCGCGGAGAACCAGCCGGTCACCTCGATCGTCAACACGGTCAGGGCCCTGTTCGAGCAGCGGCCGGTGGGAGGCGATATCTGGATCGCCCTCGCCTGGTGCGTCGCCATCCTCCTCATCGCCTATGCGCTCGCCATGAGGGCCTACCGGCGCAAGATCGGCTGAGAGGGACGCTGGGCGCCCACCTTGGGCGGCGATATCCACGACAGCACGTCAGCGCTAGGTGCGGGGCGCCGGCTCCACGCCCAGCTCGCGGAGCAGCGTGCGCACGCGGTTCTCGATCTCGTCTCGGATGAGGCGCACGTCCTCGATCGGCCGGCCGGCGGGGTCATCGAGCTCCCAGTCGACATAGCGCTTGCCGGGGAAGACCGGGCAGGCGTCGCCGCAGCCCATCGTCACGATCACGTCGGCAGCTCGCGCCACCTCGTCCGTCCACGGCTGGGGCAGGTGATCGCTGATGTCGATCCCCTTCTCGGCCATCGCCGCGACCGCAGCCTGGTTGAGCGCGCCGGCCGGCTCCGAGCCGCCCGAGAAGACGTCGACCCAATCTCCGGCCAGCCGCCGCATCCAGCCAGCGGCCATCTGGGAGCGGCCCGCATTGTGCACGCAGAGGAACAGCACGCTCGGATTGCGGTCGGTTCGGTGGGATTCCGGGCGAGTGGCAGGGGTGGTCATTGGTACGTCCCTCGTTGAGCGCCGGTGACGGTGAGCGGGGTCGGCCCGGCCTCGCCCCGCCGTCCGGCAAGGCGGTCGATCCGTCGGGCGAGCGCGGCGAAGACGGAGCCGAACGCCGCGTCCGTGTCGACGAGGACCGGGTCGCGCATCGACCAGTGGACCGACGGTGCCGCAAACGGCAACCCTGCCTCGCGGGCGACGTCGCAGACGGAGACCACGAGATCGGGATCGTCTTCGACCGCGCCGTAGCCCTTCGGGACCACGGCCGAGAGATCGATCCCGAAGGCGGACGCGGCGCGGACGGCCCGCGGGTGGACCCGGTCCGCCGGCGCCAGTCCGGCGCTGTCGGCAGCCAGGCCGGTCCGCGAGCGCCACAGCGCGGCGGCGAACTGGGACCGGGCCGAATTGTGGGTGCACACGAAGAGCACCAGCCGGGGCGCCGGGAGGGGCGCCGAGAAGAGCCCTCCGAGACGGTCCGCGCGAAGGCTCACATACCGGCGGCGGTGATCACCGTCCGATGCGCGGCGCTCGACGACCCCGGCCGCCTCGAGGACTCGCAGGTGGTGGGCGGCGGCGTTCCCCGGCAACCCGACCACCTCGGCAAGCTCCTGGAAGGTCCGATCACCAAGCTGCAACGCATCGACGATGCGCAGTCGATGCGGATCGCCCAGCGCGGCGTGGACGTGGGCGCGCTCCCCGAGTTCCATGCCCGTGATCCTATTAGGTCAACGCGAATTGAGTCAATCTCCTGCGAGTTAAAAAGCCGGGCGCTGAGGCACCGCGGTTCACGCGTGGATGGCGTCGAGGGTCACGCGGCGGGCCCGGATCCTCGCGATGACGCGAGTCTCGCGCTCGCGCTGCTCGAGTGGATAGACGTGCCCGTAGAAGCCCGGGTGGCGCGTGTACTGGCGGGTGAGTGCGTCGAGATGCTCGACCGCCCCGTCGCTGATGAGCTCGGCGTCGCCGCGGATCTGCACGAACCGGCTCGTGTCGTCGGGATCGACGATCAACAGGCTCACCCTGGGGTTCGCGGCCATGTGGCGACCCTTGTGGCGCTCCATCGTCGTGTTGACGCGCGCGCACTCGCCGTCGTAGTCAGCCCAGACCAGGCTCGATTCGGGCTGCCCGTGGGGGTCCATGACGGTGAGCACGGCGATGACCGGCCGCTCCAGCAGGTCGAGGTGGGATGGCGGGACCGGGATCGGCCGCGGGCACGTCGCGCTCATCGCGAGCCGTCCTTCCCGTCCGTCCAATCCCTGGCAACCACGACGCGCGGCTCGATCCGGCACAGGACCGGGTGCTCGGTCGCGGCGAATTCGGCGGGGATCGCGTCGCCGAAGTAGCGGAGGGGCCGTCCGGCGTACTTCGACGTGAGCTCGTCGAGGTGGGCACCAGCGCCATCTTCGGTCATGGCGACGACGGCGCCCCGAATCTCGAGCGATCGAAGCGGCCGGCGAGGGTCGTAGGCGAGCAGCGTCACGCGGGGGTTCTCCCGCATGTTCCGCTCCTTCCGAAAGCCGCGCATCGTGTTGACCCGAACGTGCGAACCGTCGAAGTCGCACCAGACCACCGACGTCTGCGGGTAGCCATCGGGCATGACGGTGGTCAGGGCGGCGACGCGAGGGCACTCGACGAGGTCGCGGAAGGGGGCTGGGATCGTGGCGCGCATCCCCGTCGTCATCGTCATGGTGATCACCTCAACAGCGCGGTCCGCGCAGGCGGATGCCATGAGGATGCCGGGGATTCGCAGCCCACGGCCACTGCAGGAAGTCGACACCTGCGGGCCGTTCGGCCGCCTCGTGCGGCCCGCGGCGGCCACGGCGCCGGATCGGCCCTCGATCGACCTGCACGCAACGGCTCCCGACGACAACGGATGCCGCGGGCGGCGCCGGGCTCACCCCCCGGCGGCCGCGCCAGGCGACGAGACGACGTTGGTGGCAGCGACGCGCGCGAACCAGTGCCCGCTGTCCTTGACGATCCGGCGCTGGTCGGAGAAGTCGACGCGGACGATCCCGAAGCGTCGGGAGTAGCCCCATGCCCACTCGAAGTTGTCGATGAGCGACCAGACGAAGTAGCCGCGCAGGTCGACGCCGGCGTCGATCGCCCGGGCGGCGGCCCGGAGATGACCATCCAGGTAGGCCGTCCGGCGCGGGTCGTGGACGGCGCCATCGCCGGACACGTGGTCGTCGAAGGCGGCCCCGTTCTCGGTCACGTAGAGCACCGGCGAGCCGTACTCCCTCGACACCCGGGTGAGGGTGTCGAACAGGCCGTCGGCGTCGATCTCCCAGCCCATCGCCGTCGTCTCGCGGCCCGTGCCCACCCTCAGGACGTCGGGCGAGCCGACCCACGCGGGCTCGCGCGCGCCCTCGGCCGTGCGAGGCAGTGCCTCTCCGGGACGCCGGGCGCGCACGACCTGGCGGTGGTAGTAGTTGATCCCCAGGAAGTCGATCGGGACGCCGATGAGCCGCTCGTCGCCGGCGCGGATGAAGTCGCGCCCGCCGACCGGCTGCAGGACCGGCTCGAGGTCCGCAAGGACGTCCGCCGGGTACTGGCCGCGCAGGACCGGGTCGAGGAACAGCCGGTTGGCCACGCCGTCGATCCGGCGCGCGGCCTGGCGGTCGGCCGCGTCGTCCGAGGCGGGATCGACCGGGTAGAGGTTCAGCGTGATGCCGTAGCGCAGGTCTGGCCTGGACGCGCGCATCGCGGCGACCGCCAGGCCATGCCCAAGGAGCAGGTGGTGGGCGGCGCGGACGGACGCGGCGGGCTCCGTCCGGCCGGGCGCGTGATGTCCGGAGGCATAGCCCAGGAAGGCCGAGCACCAGGGCTCGTTCAGCGTGGTCCAGTCCGCGACCCGATCGCCGAGGCGGCCGTGGACGGCGGCCGCGTACTCCGCGAAACGGTTGGCGGTGGCGCGCTCGGGCCACCCGCCGGCGTCCTCGAGCGCCTGCGGCAGGTCCCAGTGGTAGAGCGTGGCGAACGGCTGGACTCCGGCCGCCAGCAGCTCGTCGACCAGGCGATCGTAGAAGTCGACGCCCGCGGCGTTGAGCGGGCCGGATCCCGCGGGCTGGAGCCGCGGCCACGACAGCGAGAAGCGATAGGCGTTGACGCCGAGACGCCGCATCAGGGCGACGTCGTCGCGGTACCGATGGAGGTGATCGCAGGCGACGTCACCGGTGTCGCCGTTGAGGGTGCGCCCGGGCGTGTGGGCGAAGGTGTCCCAGATCGACCGACCCCGGCCACCCTCGTCGACGGCCCCCTCGATCTGGTAGCTGGCCGTCGAGGTCCCCCAGCGGAAGCCCGCGGGGAATCTGACGCCGTCATGGTCGGTCACCGGTTCAATCCTCTCGCTGCCGTCGCCGTTGCACGTGCCAGGTGCACCATCGCAGGTTGCTGCGGCGGGCGCAGCGCGGCAGCGGCTGTGGTCCTGGGAATGCTGGCCGGCCCGGCCCTCCCAGGCCGGTCGCTCACGCACGAATCCCCGAGGTCGTCGGCGAGACCGGGGCGGTACGATGTCAGGCATCCGCAACCCTGGGAGACCAGCGATGGCGACCGACCTGACCGTGGGGCTCGTCAACCAGCCCGGCACGCTGCTGCGCGCGACCGACGCGCTTGGCCGGGCCGGCGTCAACATCGAGGGTGCCTGCGCCTTCGTCTGCGACGGGCAGGGCGTCTACCACGTGCTCGTCGAGGACCGCGAACGAGCGCGCCGAGCCCTGATCGACTCGGGCCTGGAGATCCAGGCCGAGCGCCAGGTCGTGCTGGCGCCGGTCGAGAACCGTCCGGGTGCGGCCGCGGCGCTGCTCAGGAGCATCGCCGCTGCCAGCGCCAACATCGACCTCCTGTACATGACGGTCGATGGCCGCATGGTGCTCGGCGGCGGCGACGTCCAGCAGATCCGGAACGTGCTGGGCTGAAGTCCCCGCGCCGCGCGCGCTCGTCTCTCCTTCCGCCGAAGGAGCGGTCGCGGCGTCGCGAGGCGCCGCCGGGCCGCCGTCGCCGCCGCGCGATCGGCGTCGCCGCCCGCGCCCGGGCGGGCGTGCCGCGGCAGTCGTGCCGTGCTGCGCCTCAGGCGAATGGCGAGCCGAAGCGGGCGGCGTCCAGCTCCGGCGGGATGGCGGCCGGCCGGCCCAGCACGGCGTCGGCGACCAGCCTGGCGGACGCCGGCCCCGTGGAGATGCCCCACGGCCCGTGCCCGGCCGCGACGAACAGGCCGCCGACTCCAGGCACCGCCCCGAGCAGCGGCCGCTCGTCGGCCGCCAGGGGCCTGGCGCAGGCGCGGGCTCCGCGGATGGGCGCGTCGGCGAGCCCGGGCACGAACCGCACGGCCCGCTCCAGGATGCGGAACGTCCAGGTGTCCAGCTCCGGCTCGTCCTCGCGGGCGAGGAACGTGGAGCCGACAACGGAGATGCCGGCCGCGGTCACCAGGCTGAACTCGGGCTGGTCTGTCGCGCCGGGAGCGCCCATGGCGACGGGCCCGGGCTCCGAGGCCGTGATCGCGTCCGCGGTGCCCAGCGCCTCGTCCATCGCCGCCTCCTCGAGCACGTGGCGCGGGGCTCCCGCCAGGATCGTCTCGACGACCACGCCCCAGAGCGGCCGGATCGGACGCCAGCGGCCGGCCGGATCGATCACGGCCGGCGTCCATGGACCTGCGGCAACCAGGACTGCGCCCGCCGGCTCGACGCGGCCGTCGACGGCGACGCCGACCGCGCGGGCGCGGTCGATGACGACCGATGCCGACCTGCCGAGGGCGATGCGGACGCCGCGGCGTTCGGCCAGCGTCGCCCATGCGTACGTCGCGGACGCGGGCGGGACGGGAAACCCGATCCGCACGCGACAGGCAACCAGGTCCGGGGCCAGGGCCGGCTCCAGGGCCTGGAGCGCGGGGCCTTCCACGACCTCGGGTTCCAGGCCGGGAAAGCGGGCCCGCAGGTCGGCGGCGACCGCGCGGACCGGCGCCGCGTCGCGGTCCACCAGCAGCAGCCCGACGGGTTCGGCGCCCAGCCGGAAGCCGACGCCGGCCGTCTCGAGCTCCCGGTAGAGGGAGATCGTTTCCCGGTAGAGCGCCACCAGGGGCAGATCGAACGGGTGCTGGACGACGCCGGAGTTGCGCCCGGACGCGCCCGCCCCGAGGGCCTCCCGCTCGTACAGCGTGACGCGGGCACCGGCCCCTGCCAGGAGGGCCGCTGCCGACGCGCCGATGATGCCGCCGCCGATCACCGCGACGTCGGGCAGCGCGGCGCTCATGCCGGGCCCGGCGCGGGGGCCGCGTCGCCGGCCGCCGATGGGTCTCCGTCTCCTGCCGACTGGTCGCCGGGCTCCGCCGGCGCCGCCAGCGCCGCCAGCGCCGCCACGGCAGCCGCCTCATCCGGATCGACCGGGTCGAGGCGACCGCGGAGCAACTCGTCGCCTTCCGGCCCGGAGAGGCGATGGGCCCATCCGGCGCCGTCCGGCCAGGCCGCCGCGACGAGGAGCGCGCCAGGTGCCGCCGGTCGCAGGTACTCCAGGCGGTAGCGGCGCGGGAATGCGGTCACCGCGGCCTCGCCCGCGACCGCCGCCACGGCCTCGTCGAGCCAGTCGAGGTAGACGCCGTTGTTGGCATGGCCCATCGGATCGACTTCGCGGCGCCGCACGCGAACCTCGAGCTCGGCCGCCCCGGCCGGCGCCTCGGGCAGCGAAACCCGCGTCGGCGCGAAGGGGCCGGCGTTCAGGGACGGAAAGACCGCGAAGTCGTCGGGAATCCGGACCACCGTTCGGCCGTCGGTCATGGCCCAGTCGACGAGGGCGCGGGCAAGGGCCGTCCCGTCGGCCGCCCGGACCACGGAGATGCGCCGGGCCAGCACGCGTCGCCATCCGCCGACGCGCGTGTCCACCGTGACGTCGTCGCCGTCGCTCGCCGGCGACAGCAGGACGAGATCGATCGCTCGCACCAGCCAGGCGAGGCCACGCTCCGTGTACCAGGCACGGGAGAAGTGGTGCGCGGCGCTGTGGCGCCAGGCCACATCCTGGAGGTAGCCGAGGAGCGCCGAGCCGCGGAGGTGACCGCTGGCGGTCGCCTCGTCGAACCGGACGTGATACGAAGCCTCCAGGTACGCCGGCCCCGCCGGCCGAACGGCGGCCATCATGGCTGGGCGGACGGAGCGGACGCAGCTGCCCGGCGTCCGGCCAGCGCGTCGAGCAATTCGATGGTCACGACGACCGTGCCCTGGCGCGGCGCCGTCTGCTGGCCCAGCCGGATCGCGCAGCTGGTCCGGAGGTCGAACACGACGAGGCCCGCGCGGAGGCTGACGTCCTCGGCGGCGGCATGTCGCCGCGCGTCGTCGAGCTGGTTCAGGACGTCGGCATTGATGCCGCGGGCGCCCCACTTGCAGTCCCACGCTTCGGCGCGGCCCTGGACCTCCACGGTCAGGTCGTAGGGATGGATCTCGGCAGCGACGCCATCGAAGAGCACGCGTCGCTCCCGCCTGACGGCGTCGGCCGCCGGGCCGAGGCGGTCGCGGACCAGCAGCTCGGCGAGCGCCTCGACGATCGCGCCCCGGACCTGGTTTCGGACCTCGTCGCCGCGGGCGGCCACGGCCAGGCTCGACGACAGCAGGGACTCGGCGCGCTCACGGTCGGGGGCGTCGTCGGCGAAGACAGCCGGGAAGATCGCCCGCCACGTGGCGGGGTCGTCGGACTCCCCGGTCATCACCGCGCGCGCCATGAGCCGTTGCGCGTACGACGCGGCCGCGAGCAGCTGGGCCGCCCGGGCGACGAGCGGATCGGCCTGGATCGCCGCGTAGACGACGGTGCGAGCGTCGCGGGCCGCATCCTGGAAGCGCACGCCCGCCGCCTATTCCCGCGTGCCCGGGGCGAGCGCGAGCTCGACCACGGCCGGGAACGTCGACAGCCAGTCGATCGCCCGGTGCGGGTCCGTGATGGTTCGGATCTCGGCCGAGGCCAGCCGGACGGCCCGGGCCCGATCCGGCGGCAGCGCGGCCACCGACCGTGGCCCGGTCGAGCCTGCCGACGCGGGAGACGCCGTGAGCGCCGCCTGCCGGATGCGGCCGCGGCCGACCTCGGCGAGTGCCGTCACGTACGTCCACTCGTCCTCGATCGTCTCGGCCAGCCCGCAGAGGGCCTCGTAGGCCTCCAGGGCGAGCTGGATCGCCTCCGCCGCCGTCGCGGGGTCGTGGTCGGGGCCGGGGGCGCCGTCGGTGAGCGGTCTGCCGACGACTCGATGCTCGGGCATGGAGCCAGCGTACCGCGCAGCCGAGGTCGGCCGCAGCGCGGCGCGAGCGGAGGGATCAGGCGTGGCGCCAGGTTGCGTCGACCAGGTCAGGCGACGCGGCTGAGCCCGTGGTCGTCGTACGTGGCGCAGGACGCAACCGCCCTCGCGAGGATCTCCTCCATCCGCCGAAGGCACGTCGCGTCCCAGGCGCCGGAGTAGACCTCGATGGCGTGGGCGCGCAGGCGGAGCGCTTCGAGACGGCCGCCGATCTCCATCAGGTGGTCGACGACGTCGAGGGTCTCGCGGTAGCGGACCGGCAGGAGCTCGGCGGCGTTGGAATCGATCGGCACACCCCGACGATCGTCCTTCGACCACGCGGGACTCCATCACCCGAAGGTACCTGCGCGGCCGAGAGGGTGGGCGAGGCCGCACGACCGGTGCACGCGAGCACCGCCGCGCCTGCTCAGGCGCGCCCGGCAGCCCTCGTCTGGGCCGGCGCCGGCGTTCGTCGACCCCGCGCGCCGTCAGTCGCCCCGGTGGCCGAAGGACCGGATCCCGAAGGCGCCGAGCGATCCCGACGCGGGGCCCCAGCGCGGGATGACGCGGTCCACGGTCGCGCTGATCGGACCTTCGGCGAGCATCAGGAGGAGCTGCTCGAGGACCGGCCTCGGGCCCTCCGCGACGCACTCGACACCGCCGTCCGGGCGGTTGGCCACCCAGCCTCCGACGCTCAGCGCCATGGCGCGCTCGACGACGAACCAGCGGTAGCCGACGCCCTGCACCCTGCCCAGGACGGTCGCCTCCAGGCGGACGAGATGCTCCGTCCCCTGCTCGTCCGGCGACGACGACCCGTCGTCCATCGCTTCCTCAGGCGGCCCGCGGCCAGGCCAGGGCCAGGACGTCGACCAGCAGCTCCGGGTTGGCGTTCTGGTCGAGGAGGGCTGCCGCCCGCGCCAGGCGGGGCAGGAACGCGGCGGCCGACCCGGCCGGCAGACGGCTCGCGACAGCCACGAGGTCGTCGAGCAGCGAGGGATCGCGAACGGCGGTGAGCGCGCCCGACGCGGCGACCGCAAGGTCCCTGGCGACGCCTGCCCACGCCTCGAGCAGCACACCGGCGGCGAGGCGCCGCTCGGCCGGCGTGCCTCGCTCGGAGCGAGCCGGCGGCTCTGGCCCCGGAGGGCTGTCCGTCGGCGGTGCATCCGGGGCGGCTCGCGTTCGAGCAGCGTCCGAGATCGAACGGGCGCCGGCCGGATCGAGCCGGCCCAGGTCGGCGGCCCGGGTCAGGAGCTCGCGGACAGTGGCGAGCCGGCGCGACCGGTCCGCCCCGGTGAGGTCGAGGATCGAACGCGCCATCTCGTCGCGCAGCGACACGGCGGCCGGTGCGCCGGCCAGGGCGATCGCCTGCCCCGGCCGGCCCCCGGTCATGCGCGCCAGGCGGGCCGCCTGCCCCGGTTCGATCCCGCGCGCACCAAGGAGCTCCTCGATCGCGCGCGTGTCGACGGGCCCGAGGCGGATCATCGCGGCTCGCGACCTGACCGTCGGCAGAAGGCGCTCCGGATCGTCCGCGCAAAGGATCACCACCGCATCGGGTGGCGGTTCCTCCAGGGTCTTGAGCAACGCGTTCTGGGCGTCCTCGTTGAGGCGATGGGCGCCCTCGATGATCGCGACCCTGACCCGGCCCTCCACCGGCCGGCGGGCGAGCTCCCGGAGCAGGTGCCGAACGGTTCCCGGGTCGGGGTCGTCGGCGTCGCCGATGCGCACCTGGCGGCCGGGCCCTTCGGGCGCCAGGCGATGGAGATCCTGGTGGCTTCCCGTCGCCACCTGCCGGCACGACCGGCAGCCGCGGCACGGCCGCTCGTCGGCCGCAGCGGCCGTGCACAGCAGGCCGGCCGCGAGGTCGAGGGCGAGCGTGGTCTTGCCGACCGACGGCAGGCCGGTGAGCAGCAGCGCCTGGGGCGGCCCGACGGCGAGCATCCGCGCGATCGCGGCCACGGCGGCCGTCTGCCCGCGCGTCAGGAACCGGGGTGGCGCGGGGCTCGAACCAGCCGCGCCGGTCACCGGCGCCGGCGGAGTCGCTCTCCGCGCCACCGTTCGCCGTCAGTCCGCCGGAGCCGCGGCCCTGCGGGTGCGGCGCTTTGGGGCCTCGGCCGGAGCGGCGGGCGTTGCCTCGGCGGCGGGAGCCGCCTCGGCGGGCGTCGTGGACCGCGCTCTCCGCCTCGGTGCTCCGGCTGCCGCGGGCGCGGCGGTCGGGGCTGCCTCGGCGGCCGACGCGACTTCGGAAGCCGTGGCCGCCTTCCGCGTCCGGCGCTTCGGGGCCTCGGCCGGGACGACCTCCGCGGTGGGAGCCACCTGCGGCGCCACCGCGGCCCCTTCCCCGGCTGCGGCGACCCGCCTCGTCCGTCGCTTCGGGGCCTCGGCCGGCGCGAGCGCGGCGTCGGCAGGGATGACCCCGGCCGGCGCCACCTCGGCAGCCTTCCGCGTGCGTCGCCGCGGGCCGGCCGACGGCGCGGCCGCCTCAGCGACCGCCGGTGTCGGCTCGGAACCGACTGCCGGTGCCGGCTGGCCGATCCGGGCCTGCTTCTGCGCAAACTGCGCCCGGAGCAGCTGTTCGAGCTCCGGCGGAACCTCGCTCCACGGTTCCTCGTCCCGGCCTCGCTCCACGCGGGGCCGTTCCTGGCGCGGCGCGGGGCCGGGCGCCGGTCGGCGGTTGTCGCGCGGCGGCGGGCCGCTTCGGCCGCCACCCTGGCGGACGACCGGCTCGCTGAACCGGCTCCCGCCGCCCGGACGGGCGCTTCCGTACCGTTCGCGGTCGACGGCGGCCGCGTACGCGCCGCCACGGCCACCACGCTGGCCGGGCCGACCCCGGTTCATGCCGGGGCCGGGGCGATTTCGGCGCTGTTCGGCCAGCAGGTACTCGGGGATCTCCGGCTCGTCGTCGAATTCCTCGTCCATGGGAGCGCCGGCCACCGGACCGGAAGGAACGCCGATCTGCGAATCCCACACGGACCCGAACGCTGCCGGGCGCGGCGCCCGACGAGCGGGCTCGACCTCGTCGACGGGAGGCTCGACCGACTCGGGCTCAGGGGCCGCCTCGAGCGGCGCGCCCTCCGCGCCCTCCTCGCGTCCCCGGCCCCGACCGCGGCCACGGCCGCCGCGCCGGCGGCGCCGCCGGCGCTGGCCATCCGCGTCAAGCTCGCCTTCGCCCTCGGGGCCAGCCTCGGTCTCGGACGGCTCCGCGCCGTCGGCCTCGATGGCGATGGCCTGGAGTTCCTCTTCCTCTTCGATGTCGAGCGGTTCCGGGGTGATCGCCCGGACCCGGGCGAGCCGTTCCCCGGGCATCGCGATGATCGGGACGCCCGCCGCATCCGCCGCCCGTTCCGGCGGCCGAGCCACGGCCGCAGGCTCCCGGACAGGCCGCCCCTCGCGGCTGCGCACTTCGCGCGGCGCCCGTGCCGGCGCGGCCTGGGCCGGTCGGTCGCCGATGCGACCGCGTCCACGCCCGCGGCCCCGACCGGTGCCCTCGGACAGCTTGTCGGGGACCTCGGTCATCGAGAGGTCCTCCTCGTCGGAGGCCACCCGTCGACCCGACGCCGTCGAACCCCGCTCGACCTTCGCCAGCTGGGTGATGTCGGTGAACTTGTCGGCGACCTCGATGAGGTCGGAGCTCGTGTTGCCGCGGAAGCTGATGACCTCGACCCGGACGCCCATCTCCTGGACTGCCCGGATTGCGGGCGCGAAGTCCCCGTCTCCGGACACGACGACGGCGACGTCGAGATTCCGGGATGTCTTCATCATGTCGACGACCAGCTCGATGTCGAGGTTCGCCTTCACCTTGCCGTCGCCGTACTTGCGAATGTCCTTGCTGACCACCTTGTAGTCGTGGCGGGCCAGGAAGGAATGGAAGTTGCGCTGGTTCTCGTTCTCGGGATCGAGGCCGGTGTACGCGTACGCGCGCACGAGATCCCTGCCGGCGGTGGCCGCCTTCAGCAGCAGGACGTAATCGATATCCGCCCCTGCCGCCTTGGCGGCGTAGAAGATGTTCGCGACGTCCACGAAGACGGCGACGTTCTTGCCCACGTTGACTCCTAGCTGTTCGCTGGTGCGGTTCCGGCTACCCGGACCCGGATGCCGCCCGGTCGCCCGTGCTCCGGCGGCATCAGCCTCGGCCCGCGGGCACGCGACCCGCCCGGACCGGGCATTCGATACGGGGCCCGGCCGGGACGAACCCCAGGCGACCCCAGGCGGCGGGAGCGTGGCTCCCGTCGGGGATCGCGGCTTCGACCACGACGCACCCCTTGTTCCGTGCGGACCGCATGAGGTCCTCCACCAGGAGGCCGGTCACGCGCTCCACGTCATGTCGCGGGTCGACGACCAGGAGGTCGACCGAGCCGACGAAGCCGCCGGCCCTGACGGACGGCCGAAGCGCGAGGACCGCGCACCCGACCATCGTCCTGAGCGTCTCCACCACGAGGACACTGGCCTGCGGCAGGTAGACGAGCTGGCGGAGCAGGTCGGCAGAATCGAGCGGGGCCGCATCGGTGGCCGAAGGCGCGGCGGTCGAACAGAGCGCGACGATGCGCTCGACGTCCGTGATCCGCGCTGCCCGAACCTGGTATTCCACTCCGAGGACGTGAACCTCGCGCAGGTGGGCGACCCCTCGTGATGTCATCCGGACTCGGGAACCCCCGAAACCCCGGCCTTCGTCGCGCGCCGCACCGGGCGGGCGAGCGGGCTAGCCACGCTCGACCTTCCACGCCGGGGCACGCGACACGCGGTTGCATTCGGGTCGCCGACGCCTAATATACGGCATTGCTCCGGCGGCAACGCACGGAGCGCCGGACGGGCGTCTCGCCCGAGTCCTACGTCCGAACCGTGGGGTCCGCTGGTGGAAGCAGCGTCCCACATGGACGGTGGTCCCGGCGTCCCTGCGAAGCGCGGCTGGCCGCGACCCGTGGAGGGGCCGCGGCATTGGGCGCAGGAGGAGGACTCTATGAAGTTCACCCGGTTGGGTGCGACCGTCGCAGTCGCAGCCATCGTCGTGGGGGCGTGCTCGAGCTCCGCCACCACGGCCCCATCGAGCGCGCCCGCCTCGGCAGGCGCCTCGGCCCCGGCATCGGCTGCGGCCCCGGCGTCGGCCGGGGCAAGCGCGGCAGGGCCGGTCATCGATGTCTCGGTCGGCATCGAGCTCCCGATGACCGGCGGTGAGGCCCCGAACGGCGTCCCGACGGCCAACGGCGTGGCCCTGGCCCTGTCGCAGCTCCAGGTCCCCGGTTTCAACATCACCATCAACCAGCAGGACGACGCCCTCAACGGCAAGCACGACCCGACCACGGGCGCCGCGAACATGCACGCGCTGGCCAACGACCCCAAGGTGCTGTTCGTGGTCGGCCCCTACAACTCGAACGTGGGGCAGGCGGAAATCCCGGTCGGCAACGCGGCCGGGCTCATGCAGTGCTCGCCCGCCAACACCAACCCGGGCCTGACCAAGACCTGGGGCGGCGTCGACCCGAAGACGCTGCGACCGCAGAACCCGGACAAGATCGCCTACGTCCGGACCGCGACGACCGACGACCTGCAGGGCGCGGCGGGCGCGGACATCGCCTACAACATCGCCAATGCCAAGACTGCGTACGTCGCTGACGACACGCAGACGTACGGCAAGGGCCTCTCTGACGTCTTCAATGACAGCTTCATCAAGCTCGGCGGCCAGGTCCTCAAGCGGGACGGCATCCCCGACAGCACCACCGACTTCACCAGCTACGTCACCACGGTCAAGTGGCCTGAAGCCGGGCTACGTCTACTACGGCGGCGTCACCACGTCGGGCATCGGCCTGTTCCGGGCCGCGATGGCGCAGCAGAACCTGACCAGCATCCCGATGGGCGGCGGTGACGGCATCGTCGACGGCGCGGTCGCCACGAAGAGCTCCTTCCTGCAGATCGCCGGCAGCGGCGACCCCAACACCTACGGAACGATCGCCGGCCCGCACGACATCGGCAGCGACGCGACGCCGTCGTCGGCGGATCTGGCCACGGCCTACAAGGCCAAGTTCGCCGGGACGCCGAACCCGGACCCGGGCGCGTATACCGCCGCTGCCTACGCGTGCACGCAGGTCTTCCTGCAGGCGCTCCAGGCCGTGGGCCCCGGCGCAGACTGACCTGGCCGCGCTCCGCGAGGCGGTCCGCGCCTACGTCGCCGATCCCAGCCACAGCTATCACAGTCGCGCTCGGAACGTTCAACTTCGACGCCGACGGCGACACCAGCCAGAAGATCATCTCCTACTACCAGTTCGATGCGGGCACCAACGACTGGAAGTTCCTGCAAGCAGCGGGACTTCACCAAGAACCCAGCTCCGTAGGCACGCGCTCGATCAGATCTGATCTCGGCCGGCCGGGGCACCACGGTGCCCCGGCCGGCTGCCATGCGGAGACCTCGCGGATGACCGCCCGATGACCGCCGCCTCCAGCTCCCTCGCGCGACCCCGGCCGTCGCTCGGCCAGTGGCGATTGCCGATCGGCGCGCTGATCGCCCTCGTCGTCGCCTTCTTCATCATCCTGGCGGGGGTCCTCACGGGGCGCAGGGGACCGAGGCACTGACCATGGACCGGGCGATCGGCCTCGCCCAGGACCAGTTCATCAACGCCCTCACGATCGGCGCGCTCTACGCCCTCGTCGCCCTTGGCTACACGATGGTCTACGGGATCATCGAGCTCATCAACTTCGCCCACGGCGACGTCTGGATGTGCGGCTCGTTCGTCTCCTGGTACGTCATCACGACCCTGGGCATCAAGGGGCCCATCACCGATCCCATCTGGCTCGGGGTCGTCCTCGTGCTCTGCTTCGTGACGGCGATGGTGGTCATGGGGATCGTCGGCGTGGTGATCGAGCGCTTCGCCTACCGGCCGCTCCGGAACGCGCCGCGGCTGGCGCCCCTCATCACCGCGATCGGGGTCAGCTACATCCTCGAGAACCTGATCGAGGTGAGCATCAGCGACTCGATCGTCACGATCCCGCGGCTTATCCCCAACAACCAGCTCAGTCTCGGCTTCTTCAGCATCAGCGTGGTCAACCTCTTCGTCATCATCATGGCCGTCGTCCTGATGGTCGCCCTCCAGCTCTTCATCACCCGGACGCGGCTCGGTCGGGCGATGCGGTCCACCGCCGCCGATCGCGACGCCGCTCAACTCATGGGCGTGGACATCAACCAGACCATCGCCATCACCTTCTTCATCGGCTCAGCGCTGGCCGGCGCGGCCGGCGTCGTCCAGGGTCTGTACCTGGGGTACTCGCAGTTCCAGATCGGCTTCTACGGAGGGCTTCGAGCCTTCACCGCGGCCGTCCTCGGCGGCATCGGCAACACGACCGGCGCTGCGCTGGGCGGCTTCGTCATCGGGTTCCTGGAGGTCATCAGCAACGTGTTCGGATACGGGAAGTGGAGCGAGGCCTTCGTCTTCACCGCCCTGGTGCTCGTGCTGGTGTTCCGCCCGAACGGCATCCTGGGCCAGCAGCAGGGAGAACGGGCATGAGCGCCGCGGCGCGCCCGGCGCCGGCCGGGCCCCGAGCCGTGCTCGCCGGGGCCAGCGCGTTCTTCGGCCGCCACCAGTCGCTCTCCATCCTGGTGGGCGGCGCGCTCGTCGCGATCATCCTGCCCCTGGTGAGCACGCTGCCCCCCTTCAGCGCCTTCGGCACCCAGAACGACTGGGTGGGCGGGTTCGCCGACGCGGGCGTGTTCGTCCTGCTGGCGATCGGGCTCAACGTGGTGGTGGGCTTCGCCGGCCTGCTCGACCTCGGCTACGCCGCGTTCTACGCGATCGGCGCCTACACCTTCGCCTACGGCGCGTCGACGTTCACCGGCCTGCAGACACCCTTCTGGGCGATGCTCTTCGTGGGGGCGGCGGTGGCGGCCATCTTCGGGGTGCTGCTGGGAGCCCCGACCCTCCGCCTGCGCGGCGACTACCTGGCCATCGTGACCCTCGGGTTCGGCGAGATCGTGCCGGTGGTCGCCCTCAACTCCGACACCTACACCCGGGGCACCAACGGCATCGTGGGCCTGGCACAGCCCAGCGCCTACGGCCTGTTCGGCATGAGCAACTTCGGGGTCACCAATCCCTGGCCCTGGTTCCTCACGGTGGTGGGGATCGTGGCCGTGGCCTTCATGCTCCTCTATCGACTCCAGGATTCCAGGCTTGGTCGCGCCTGGGTCGCGATCCGGGAGGACGAGCTGGCCGCCGCCAGCATGGGCATCAACACCGTCTCGACCAAGCTCCTCGCCTTCGCCATCGGCGCCTCCACCTCGGGCCTGGCCGGCGTCTTCCACGCATCGAGGCTGGGGGTGGTGGATCCCACCCAGTTCCGCTTCGACGTGTCGTTCACGGTGCTGGCCATGGTGGTCCTGGGCGGCATGGGCAACATCTGGGGCGTGGCCACCGGCGCCTTCATCATCTACGAGATCCAGCACCAGGGCCTCAAGCAGCTCGGCTCGTTCGTCCAGTCGCTGCACGTACCGGCCGTCCAGCTGCCCCTGGTCGGCACGTTCGACCTGGGCTCGATCAACTTCCTCAAGTTCCAGTTCCTGCTCTACGGCCTGGCCCTGGTGGCGATGATGCTGCTGCGGCCGGAGGGCCTCTTCCCGAGCCGGCAGCGCAAGATCGAGCTCCACGAGGTCGAGGAGGAGGAAGAGGTCGCCGCCGAAGAGCTGGCCGAGATCGTGGGCGAAGGAAGGCGACACGGGGACGAACGCATGACCGCGAGCGCAGCAGCGCCGCCCGTCCTGGTCGCGACCGGGGTCAGCAAGCACTTCGGCGGCCTGGTGGCCGTCAACGCGGTGGACTTCGACGTCCCCCACGGCGCGATCGTGAGCCTCATCGGCCCGAACGGCGCCGGCAAGACGACCTTCTTCAACGTGGTCGCCGGGCTGTACGAGCCGACGCAGGGATCAGTGCACTTCGACGGGCGGGAGATGATCGCGCGCAGCCGGCGCGGCTGGGCCGAACCCATGACCTGGGTCACGCCGTCGCTGGTCATCCTGGTCATCGGGATGCTGGGCGTGCTGCTGACCTCGTCCGTGGCGGTGGTCGCGGTGGCGCTCCTGGCTGGCCCTGTTCCTCCTGGTCGGGATGTTCCTCATGGCCATCGTCCGGCCGCCGGTCTACCTGCGGCTGCTCGATCGCCTGGGGATCTTCCGCAGCGCCCGGCCCAATGACATGGTGGTGGCCGGCCTCGGCCGCACCTTCCAGAACATCCGCCTCTTCAAGACCATGACCGCCAGCGAGAACGTCATGGTGGGCATGCACAGCCGACTGCACGCGTCGCTCCTCGATGCCGCGCTGCGGCTGCCCCGGCACCGGCGCGAGGAAGAGGCGGCCGACGCCCAGGCCCTGCGCTGGCTCGCCTTCGTCGGCCTGCGGGGCAAGGAGGACGAGGTCGCCCGGAACCTCTCCTACGGCGACCAGCGCCGCCTGGAGATCGCCCGTGCCCTGGCCAGCCAGCCGAAGCTCCTCCTGCTCGATGAGCCCACGGCCGGCATGAACCCCTCGGAGACCAGTCCAGATGATGGCCCTCTTCGGGCGCATCCGAAAGGAGCTGGGCCTGACCATCCTGCTGATCGAGCACGACATGCAGGTCGTGATGGGCGTCAGCGACCGGGTGACCGTGCTCGACCACGGCGAGAAGATCGCGGAGGGGACATCGGGAGAGGTCCGCCGCGACCCGCGGGTGATCGAGGCCTACCTGGGCAAGGGAGCCAGCGCATGACCGCCACCGCGCACGGTCGAGCGCACCGACGGAGCGGCCGGCAAGCCGCTGCTCCGGGTCGACGACATCCACACCTACTACGGCCACATCCACGCCCTCCAGGGGATCAGCCTGGACGTGTACCCGGGCGAGATCGTCACCATGCTGGGCGCCAACGGGGCGGGCAAGACGACCACCCTGCGAACGATCAGCGGGCTCATGCATCCGGGCGCGGGCACGATCGAGTTCGAGGGTGCCAACGTCACCCACGTGGCGGCCCACGTCCTGGTCCGGCATGGCATCGGCCACGCGCCCGAAGGGCCGACGGATCTTCGGCCGCATGACGGTCCTCGAGAACCTCCAGATGGGCGCCTACACGCGCCACGCCAGCGCGGACCTGGAGGCCGACTTCGAGCGCGTCTTCGACCTGTTCCCCCGCCTCCGCGAGCGCCGCGGCCAGGCCGGCGGGACGCTGTCCGGCGGCGAGCAGCAGATGCTCGCGATCGGGCGAGCGCTGATGACCCACCCGAAGGTGCTGCTCCTCGACGAGCCGTCGATGGGCCTCTCGCCGATCCTGGTCGAGCAGATCTTCCAGGTCATCCGCGACATCAACGCCCAGGGGACGACGATCCTGCTCGTGGAGCAGAACGCGCTGATGGCGCTCGGCGTCGCCGAGCCGCGGCTACATCCTCCAGTCCGGCCGCATCGTCCTGGCGGACACCTCGTCGAACCTCCGCCAGAATCCCCAGGTCCAGAAGGCCTACCTGGGCGGCTGACCCGGCGCAGTCGGCGCCGGCTGACGCGCGTCGACGGGCTCCGCCGGCCGGCGTGCCCGGGCTAGTCCGGACGTGCTCCGTGCAGTGCGGCCGTGGCGTAGACCAGCGTCAGCACGCCGATCGCCGTGAGCCAGAGGCCCGGCGCCCGGTCGGGCACCATCGTCCCGAAGCCGCCCGAGTCGGCGGCGATGCCGAACGCGCGGAGCAGCAGGGCGAGCAGCGCGACGGCGGCGATCGCCGCGTACGCCCACCAGCGGTCGATGGCGACCGGCTGGTCGCCCATGGCGAACGGCAGCGAGACCAGGGCGAGGACGGCGAGGGCGGCGAAGAAGACGAGCGTGCCGGACCCGTAGAAGCCGTTGTCGGAGATGGCCGGGATCCCGTTGTCGCCGCCCGCCCGGTACCAGGGCAGGACGCAGCCGACGATGATGACGATGGCCGCCGCGGCCGCGATCCACCTGCCCCGGCCCACGGGACGGCGGTGGATGGTCACGAGAGGTCGTCCCGATACACCTCGGGGCGCAGGACGCCCACGAAGCGAAGGTTGCGGTAGATCTCGCCGTAGTCCAGGCCGTACCCGATGACGAAGCGGTCGGGGATCTCGAACCCCCGGTAGTCGATCGGGATCTCCACCAGGCGGCGCGCCGGCTTGTCGAGCAGCGTGCAGATGCGCAGGGTGGCCGGGTTCTTGCCGCGCAGGTAGCGGACCAGGTAGTTGAGGGTCAGGCCCGTGTCGATGATGTCCTCCACGATGAGGACGTCGCGGCCGTCGATGCTCGAGGACAGGTCCTTGAGGATGCGGACCAGGCCCGAGGACTCGGTCGCGGTCCCCCCGTAGGACGACACCTCCATGAGATCGATCTGCACCGGGACGGTGATCGCCCGCATCAGGTCGGCCATGAACGGCAGCGACCCCTTGAGCACGCTGACGAGCGTCAGCGCCCTGCCCGCGTAGTCGGCGCTGATCCGCGCTCCCAGCTCGGCAACCTTGGCCTGGATCTGCTCCTCGGACAGGAGCACCTCCGCGACGTCGCCGACGAGGTCGGCCTGGCGCTTCATGCCGTCACCTCAGGCGGGCCAGCCCGGCGCCGGCCGCTCGCGCAGCGGCGCGCGCCCGCGCCTCCGAGCGCGTCCGGCGGATCCGGCGGGGACGCGGCGAGGGCAGGGACGGCACGAGTCAGTTGCCGGGGACGGCACCGCGGTCCGGCCGCGCCCACGGCAGGCTCGGAGAGGACGACGGGCTGGCCGGCCCCCGCCGGGCCTCCGGCGGCCGGAGTCCCGACGGCGCCATCGCGCCGCGGCGCGCGCCGCGGCCGCGCGTCGCCGTGCGGCGTCGCTGCCGTGCCGGCGTCGTCTGCCCGTCGGCGCCGGAGAACGCATCGGCCAGCGCCAGGCGTCCGTACTTGAGCATGAGGGCCCGGAAGTCGCGCGCGTAGAGGAGCTTGACCCGGATCGCCGGATACAGCTCGCGAAGGCGGCGCAGCTTGCGGTTCTTCTTCCGGACCAGGCGCTGCTTGAGCGTCGTCAGCTCGACGTACAGGTCGAGGTCGGGCAGGTAGAAGTCCGGCGTGAAGCTCTCGAGCACGTGCCGGCGCGATCGAAGAGGATCGGGAAGCTGTGCGGCTCGTACCGCCAGGCGACGTCGTAGAAGTCGAGGATCCGGGCGAGCTCGGCCTCGCTGGCGTGGGCGAAGGCCGGTCGGGACGCGGTCATGCGGGCCAGCGCCCGGGGTTCGTCGAGGCGGGTGCGACGACCAGGGCCGCCCGTTCGAGGCGGATCCCGGTTGCCTCGGCGACGCGGCCGCGGACGGCGCGGCCCGCGATTGCGAGCTGCGCCCGGTGGTGCGCGACGGGATCCATCGGCCGCAAGTCTAGCCGGTCCACCGTCGCGCGGCGCCGCCCACTCCGGGGCCGGCCGATCGGTCGCGCGCACGCTGGCATCCTGCCCGCACGGGCGCGCCGGCGTCCGGGCGAGCGGCGGTCGACCCATTGCCCGATACACTGGGGGAGTATCATTCGCGGGACAGCCAGAGGAGCCTTCAACCGATGCCGCCGCAGCCCGAGACCCCCACCGGCGCCGACGACCACGCCGGCGCGTTCCGCCACAGCTACTCTCGGGACCGGTCGCCAGCTGCTCCGCCGGCTGAGTCGCGTCGAGGGGCAGGTCCGGGGCATCGCCAGGATGATCGAGCGGGAGGAGTACTGCATCGACATCCTCCAGCAGACCGCCGCGCTGCGGGCGGCGGTCGACGCGATCTCGCTCCTGATCCTGGAGGACCATGTCCAGGGCTGCATCCGGACGGCAGCCGAGCGCGGCGAGGCGGACGCCTACGTCGACGAGGTCCTCGACGTGGTCCGGCGCACGATCGGGCGGCCCGTGCGGGCCGCGACGCGATCCTGAGCTCGGCATCGAACCGGCCGTCGGCGCGAGCCCGGTCGTCGGCTCGCCGCGCCGGTTCCGACCCGGCAGAGGTCGGGCGCCGACCGGGAGCCGATACGCCCGGGGCGGGCCAGTACGTTCGGGAACCGCAGCGGCTCGATCGGGGGATGACATCTAGCGGTGCGCCGGCGCACCCTGCGCTCGATCGGCCGGGTCCCGGCCGCGTTTGAAGCCGCCCTGAACCCTCAGATGCCGACTCCCGAGTCATCGAGACAACCATTGCCGGAGCTGCCCGCCCCCCGGCCGGCCTCGGAACGCCGCCGCAAGTTCCGGCGCGCCGAGGACCGGGTAGCCCACGAGGAGAGCGCCCTCCTGGCGCGGGCGATCGACATCATGAACAGCGCGCCACGCCTGACGTCCAGCTGGCCGAGCTGCTCGCCATGATCGCCAGGGTGATCAGGGTTCGCCGTGCGGCCGTGATCTCCACCCGTCCGGTCCGCAGGATCGCGGTCGCGATCGGCGCGGACGAGGAGCCCACCGCCGCCCGCTCGCTCGCCGCGTGGCTGGACGCCCATACGCCGCGATCGGCCATCGAGCGGGCGGCCGCCGGCGAGGCGCCGGTGGCCCTGGTCCGGGTGGCGCGCGGCTCCGCCGGCGACGGCCGAGCCTCGAGTGGACGATCGGCCCTGCCCGATACAGTCCGGTTCCACCTGATCGCGATCCGTCCAGGCGACGGCGTCCACCTCGGCGTCGAGCTCGGCGCGACGGCCGATCCGGCAGCCGTCGATCGCCGCCTGCCCGGCTCGACGATGCGCCACTTCCTGGCCGCCCTGTCGCTGGCCACGGCCCGCGCGGCGGAGATCGAGCTCCTCGGCAGGCTCCAGGCCCGGGAGGTCGAGCGCGAGCGCTACACGTCGATGATCGTCCACGAGCTGCGCACGCCGCTGACGAGCCTGACCGGCTACCTGGACCTCATCCTCGACGGCAAGGTCCAGGATCCCGACGTCGAGCAGGAGTTCCTCGAACGAGGTCGGACGATCTCGGAGACCATGTCCGGCCTGGTCGGCGACCTCCTGGAGATGAGCCGCCTCGAGGCCGGCAGCATCTCCCTGGACGTCGAGTCCTTCTCCCTCGCCGACGCCTGCTCGCGGGCGCTCGACGCGGTGGAGCCGATCGCCCTCTCGCGCGGGATCCGCCTGGCCCGCGAGCTGCCGTCGCGGCTCCGGACCGCCCACGCGGACTCGCGGCGCGTGGCCCAGGTCGTCACCAACCTCGTGGCCAACGCCTGCAAGTTCAGCTCCGGTGGCGGCCTGGTGGAGGTCAACGCCCGCTTCGACGAAGACGTCGCGATCGTCGCCGTCCGCGACGACGGACCGGGCATCGAGCCCGCGGACCGGCGCGCGCATCTTCGAGCCGTTCGTCCGCCTCGCCCGCCACGAGCGCATCGCGGGCACGGGCCTGGGGCTGCCCATCGCCCGCGAGCTCACCCGGGCCATGGGCGGTGACCTCGGCGTCGCCAGCGTCGCCGGCAGTGGCTCGTCGTTCGTCGTCGCGCTTCCCACGGCGCAGCACATCACGGCCGAGGCGGTCGCCGCTGCCCTCGCCGCGGCGGTCGAGGACGAGGAGCTGCGCATCGAGGAGCGGGCCGTGATGCGGGCGATCCGGGACTCGATGGCGGCCGGGAGACGACGGCCCGCGCCGCGGGTGACGGCGGCGGCGTGACGGCCTGAGTCGAGCCCGACGGTCCGGAGGATCCGTGATCAGCCTGACCGCGACCGTCCACGACGACGCTCCCCGGTGTCGGGCCGTTGTCCACAATCGTGGACGAGTCGGCCGAGTTGGTGGATAACCCCGTTGACACCCCATCGGCGCCCGGCCGACGATCCGGGTCCGCAGACGCGCAAGACCGGCGACGGGGAACGGACGGTCGAGCGGGGCCCGGGGAAACCCGGCCGGGCCGCCGAACGGCGCGAGACCGTCCACGCCGGCACGCCGGATGCGAACGCCGGAGCACGGCCGGGAGAGCGGCGCGGTTGCGGCGGGGACCCGGACTGACGACACGGAGGGTCCCACGCTGCAGGAACGCGCCACGCTCCCGGCCGACCCGTCTGCTCTGCCCGCCGCTTCCCGAGGCCGCCGAACGGCCGCCCTCGATGACGGCCTGCGCGCGCTCGCGATCGCCGGGCTCGACGCGCTTCCGGACGGCGCGCGCTGACCTGATCGTCGGGCCACCTCCGGCTCATGCTGGCGTGGACGGCGGCGATCAACCTGACGGCAATTCGCGACCCGGTCGAGGCGGTGACCGCCCACGTGCTCGACAGCCTGGCCGGCGGTCCCCATCCTGCGCGAGCGCGCCGCGACGGGCTGCTGGACCTCGGCTCGGGCGGCGGCTACCCCGGGCCTTCCGCTGGCCGTCGCCGTTCCCGGCGCGACGCGCGCCGTCCTCGTCGACTCGATCGCCAAGAAGACCCGCTTCCTGGCGACGGCGGTGACGGCTCTCGGACTGGTCGGCCGGGATCGACGTCGTGGCGGCGCGGGCAGAGGAGCTGGCCGCCGACCGCCGTCACCGCGAGCGCAGCCGACTGGTCTGTGCGCGGGCCGTCGCGCGCCCTGCCCGAGCTGGTCGAGCTGGCCTTCCCGCTCCTCCAGCCGGGCGGCTGGCTGGTCGCCTGGAAGCGTGGCGATCTCGACCGCGAGTGCCGGCGCGCGCGCCCCGCGATCGAGGCGCTGGGCGGCGGCTCGCTGGAGGTGACGCGGCTGCCCCGGCCGGCCCCGCCCGGCCACGTCCTGGTCGTGATCCGCAAGCACGGGCGCTCGCCCGCGCGCTGGCCGCGTCCGCCGGCCGAGCGGAAGCGCCGGCCGTGGTAAGCGCGTCCGCGGCGGGCCGCGATCGGGTGCGCCGCGGTCGAGCCGTGGGCTGACGAGCCCCGGCGGCCGCGGGCCGGCCCTGCTAGGCTCGCGGGCGATGCGCATCGCGGTCCTCTCGGACGTGCATGCGAACCTGCCGGCGCTCGATGCGGTGCTCGCCGCGATCGGCGCGGTGGACGCGGTCTGGCACCTCGGCGACGTCGTCGGGTACGGGCCCCACCCGGACGAGGTCGTCGGCCGCCTGCGGAGCTCGGGCGCCGTGGGCGTCCGCGGCAACCACGACGCCGCCGCGATCGGCGGAGCGGAGATCGACTGGTTCAACCCGGACGCGCGGCGGGCGATCGAGTGGACCGGCGCCCGCCTCGCACCGGAGACGCGGTCCTGGCTGGCGGCCCTGCCGGAGCGCCTCGAGCTGGACGCGGCGACCCTCGTCCACGGCAGCCCGCGCGACCCGATCTGGGAGTACATGACGTCGCGGAGCGACGCGC
The DNA here is from genome assembly GCA_963821595.1 of uncultured Chloroflexia bacterium. GTDB lineage: Bacteria > Chloroflexota > Limnocylindria > Limnocylindrales > CSP1-4 > CTSoil-043. The sequence goes on from CAWGEL010000023.1 coordinate 269,135, forward strand.
TGGCCAACCTCGACGCGTTCGACACGCCGTACCTGCTCCACGGCCACACCCACGTCCCGGTCGCCTTCCGCGAGCGGGACGGGACCGTCGAGACTGCTTCGCCGCCCGGCCGGCGCCACCGCTCGACCTCGACGGGCGGCGCGCGCTGATCAATCCCGGCAGCGTCGGCCAGCCGCGCGACGGCGATCCGCGCGCGGCCGCCGCGGTCTGGGACGTGGCCGCGAACGCGATCACCTGGCTTCGCGTCGCCTATCCCGATCGCCGACACCCAGGCGGCGATGCGCCGCGCCGGCCTCCCGGCGCGCCTGTCGGCGCGGCTCGATGCGGGCCTCTGACGTGGCCACGCCGGTTCCCAGGAGCCCACCGGATCGACCGGGGCGGGTCGGGAGCCGATGATCGGCGGTCGTCGGCCCCTGCCGGGCCGCAAGGTCGGTGACCGGCGGGTCCGCGTCGAGCGGCCGCACTCCCCGTACTTCCGGTACACCGGCCCCGGCCAGCTCACCGCCAAGGCCGCGGCGGACGAGCCGCGCACGCCGGCCGGGCGGGCGCTGGCTCGGACGCGCCATTTCCTGTTCGGGCGCCCGCTCTCCAACGAGGCGGACGAAACCGAGCGCCTGCCCAAGAAGCTCGCTCTGCCGATCTTCAGCTCGGACGCGATCTCCTCGTCCGCCTACGCGACCGAGGAGATCCTGCGGGTCCTCATCGTGGCCGGCGCCGCGGCGCTCGCGCTGTCGATCGAGATGGCGATCGCGATCGCGATCCTTCTGACGGTCGTATCGCTGAGCTACCGCCAGGTCTGCCGGGCCTATCCGTCGGGCGGCGGCGCGTACGTGGTCGCCCGCGAGAACCTCTCCCAGACGGCCGGTCTCGTCGCCGCGGCGGCGCTCCTCATCGACTACGTCATGACCGTCGCCGTGTCGACGGCCTCCGCCATCCAGCAGATCCAGTCGATCCTGCCGGCAGCCTACGACTTGCGCATCGAGATCGCGTTCGTGTCGATCTCGCTGATCACGATCGGCAACCTGCGCGGACTGCGCGAGTCCGGCAACATCTTCGCCGTCCCGACCTACCTGTTCGTCGCGCTGGCCCTGGGGATCGTGGGCGTGGGCCTCGCCCGCATCGTCGGCGGCACGGCGAACCCGCTCCCGCCCCAGGCCGATGCCCTGACGCCCGGGGTCGAGGGGCTGACGCTCTTCCTGCTGCTGCGGGCGTTCGCCGGCGGATCGGTCGCCCTGACCGGCGTCGAGGCGATCGCCAACGGCGTGCCCGCCTTCAAGCCGCCGGAGGCGCGAAACGCGGCGAACACGATGACGACGATGGCGGCCCTCCTGGGGGTCATCTTCATCGGGGTCACGATCGTCGCCCACGCCTTCGCGATCGTCCCGTCGATCGACAACAGCGGCGGCCCGACCGTCATGGCGCTGGTGGCCCAGGCGGCGTACGGATCCGACTCGCCGCTCTTCTACGCGTTCCAGGTCGCGACGGCGCTGATCCTGTTCCTGGCCGCGAACACGAGCTTCAACGCCTTCCCGCGGCTGGCCGCGATCCTCGCCCAGGACGGCTTCATGCCCCGCCAGTTCGCGTTCCGCGGCGACCGGCTCGCGTTCTCCTGGGGCATCGTCGCGCTCGCCGCCATCGCCTTCGGGCTGCTGGTCGCTCTTCAACGGCGACACCCACGCCCTGATCCCGCTCTACTCGGTGGGCGTGTTCGTGTGCTTCACGCTGTCGCAGGCCGGCATGGTCCGCCACTGGTTCGGGTCGCACGAGACCGGCTGGCGATGGCGGGCCGTCGTCAACGCCATCGGCGGGCTGCTGACGCTCGTGGTCCTGATCGTCGTGGTGAGCGTCAAGTTCCGCGACGGTGCCTGGCTGGTCGTGGTGCTGATCCCCGTCCAGGTCGCCGTCTTCGAGTTCATCCACCGCCAGTACGCTGCGTCGAAGGCGCATCTCGCCCTTCGCCCGGACCACATCGTCGCGCCGCCTCACCGCGCGGAGCGGGCCGTCGTGCCGGTCAGCGACCTGAACCGAGCCGTCGTCCAGGCCGTGAACGTGGCGCGTGCGATCACCGACGACGTCAGGGCCGTGCTGGTGGCCGACGACCACGACATGGCCGACAGGGTCCGGGAGCGATGGGAGCGCCAGGTGCCCGGCGTCCCACTGGTGGTCGTCGAGTCGCCGTTCCGGGCCCTGACCGGACCGCTCGTCGCCTATCTCGACGTCCTGGACCAGGCCTGGCCGTCCGGACCGGGAGACGCCGATCACGTTCGTGGTCATCCCCGAGTACGTGCCGCGCCACTGGTGGGAACGCATCCTGTACAACCAGTCCACGAACCCGCTTCGGCGGGCCCTGCTGGGACGGCCGAACACGGTGATCACTGACGTCCCGTATCGCCGCGAGGAACCCACGATCTTCGAGCGGCGGCCCGGCGCGGAGGCGCATGGATCGGGCGGGGAGGCGCGAGCACCGGGCGCGGAGGCGCACGACGAGACGCGGGACCATGCCGACGGAGGCCCAACGCGCTGACCGGGCGGTGTCCCTCGGTCGGGCGGCGTCGGGGGGCTTCTGGGGGCTTCGGCGCAGGCCCCGGTTGACCCGCGCCACCGAGGCTTCCGCGTATGTGCCGGATGCTATCGTTCAGGGTGATGCCCACCCGCGGCGCGGCCGGCCCATTCCGAGGCCGCGCGACCGCTGATCCGGAGGATGCCGGCGTCCCGTGTCCGATAAGCCCATTCCCCCGTTCACTCGCGCCGTCCTGGCGCTGAACGGGAACCCCACCGACGCGCTGATCGTCCGGCTGGTCGCCGAGATCGCCCACCAGGCCAAGGCCCAGGTGGTCGCGGTTCACGTGGTCGAGATCGACTGGACGCTCCCGCTCGATGCGAATGTCGCGGACCGGTCCGAGGAGGCCCAGCGCGTGCTCGACCTGGCCGAGGCGCTCGCGGAGCACCATCGCCAGCCGCTCGAGACGGTCCTCCTCCAGGCGCGCGACGTCGGGGCGGCGCTGGTCGACGAAGCCGCCGAGCGCAGCGCCGACCTGCTGGTCCTCGGCCTGCCGTACCGGAAGCGCTTCGGCGGCGAGTTCGTGATCGGCCGGACCGTGCCCTACGTCCTGAAGAACGCGCCGTGTGCCGTCTGGGTTGTGCGCGAGCCCATCCACGAGGAACGTCGACCGTGAGAGTCGTGATCGTTGGCTGCGGGCGCGTTGGCGCCGTCATCGCGGAGTCGCTCGACGCGAGCGGCCACGACGTGACGATCCTCGATCCGGTCACCCGATCCTTCGATCGGCTTCCGGCGACGTTCCACGGCAACGCCGTGCGCGGTGACGGCACCGACGAGGACGTCCTTCGCCGGGCGGGCGCGGTTGGCGCGGATGTCTTCCTGGCCCTCACCGAAGGCGACAACCGCAATGTCATGGCGGCCCAGCTTGCCCGCGAGGCCCTCCGCATCGACACCGTCTACGCGAAGATCAACGACCCCGTGCGAGCGGAGGCGTACGCGGAGCTCGGTATCGGCACGGTCTGCCGCACCCTGATGATGGCCGACGCTCTCATGGCCACCCTGGGCTTCCCCGCCCGCGGCCTGCCGAGCATCCGCGAGGGCGCCGTCCACGAGCACGACCACGATGAGCCCCTGGGCGGGCCGCCGGCCGTCGCCGGCAGGGAGGGCTGAGGACGTGTTCGTGCTGGTGGTCGGGGGCGGGAAGGTCGGCTACTACCTCACCAAGGAACTCTCCGAGTCGGGCCACGAGGTGGTCCTGATGGAGAAGGATCGCGCGCGTGCCGACACGATCGCCGACGAGATCGGCTCGATCGTGGTCGCCAAGGACGGCTGCGAGGGCAGCAGCCTCGCCGAAGCCGGCGCGAACCGCGCCGATGTGGTCGCGGCGGTGACCGGCGACGACGAGGACAACCTCGTCATCTGCCAGATGGCCAAGCACCACTTCAACGTCCGCAAGACGATCGCGCGGGTCAACAACCCGAAGAACGAGCCGCTCTTCAAGCACCTCGGCGTCGACGAGCTGATCAGCCCGACGCGGATGATCCTTGGCTCGATCGAGCAGGACATCCCGGTCCACGAACTGCTCCACCTCGCCCCGCTGTCCGCGGGCTTCGAGCTCATCGAAGCGCATCTCACGGAGGACTCGCCGGTCGTGGGCCGGATCGCCCACGAGATCGTCCTGCCCGAGGGTTGCTCGATCGTCGCCATCGTCCGCGACGAGATCGCCCAGCCGATCGGCCCCGAAACGCGCCTGCGTGCCGGCGACAAGATCATCGCCACGGGCCGCCCGGACTGCGAGCCGGCCCTGCACGAGACGCTCATCGGCGCCATCACGGGCTAGCGCGAAGGTCCGGCGCCGCGCGGCCGGCGCGGCGGCGAGGCGGCATGGCCGTCGATCACCCCGGGCGCGGGTTCCGCGGCGTCCGGCGCTGCAGACGACGGTCGTAGAATCGCGTCGTGTCGACCCACGAGCGAAGCGGTCCCGTCGTTCAGTGATCGTCCTCTTCGAGACGTGGAGGCGGCGATGGTCACGCGGGACAGAGGCACGAAGACCGGCATCCGGGATCTCGCGGCGCGGCCGTCGGCCCGGGCCGCGGCGGTCCTGATCGCACTCTGGGTCGGCACCGCGATCCTCCTCCGCGCAACGCCGGAATTCGGCTATGCGATCGTGCTCCTGACGGCCGCCTCCGCCGTCCTGTGGGGAACGGGCGCGGGGTGGCAATTCGCCGCCGGCCAGCTCATCCTGTGGACGTCGCTCCTGGCGGGCCTGGCGCTCTACCTCGGGGAGTCGTCGACGCTGCCCGGCATGCTGGCGCTCTTCGGTGGGGCTGCGGCCTGGTTCGTCGTCGCCGAACCGATCCTCCGGGCGCGGCGCCCCTCCTGACAGTCCCGCCGCCGGCGCGCATCGGCGCCACGGCGGCTCGCGCCAGCCGTGAGCTCCGCCCGTCCACGCCGCGGCTGGCGGATGCCCGCGGCGCGGGCTCCCTCGGACGAGTCGGGTGTCGCCGGCAACAACGGACGCTGGTGCCGGCGACACCCCACCCATGTCGGTGACCGGAACCTTGACAACATTATTGACATGGTTCTACACTCCGCCCGTGTCCGGAAGGATGGCAACGCCTCGACATGGGGCGATCGGGCAAGGGCCCGCGAATGTCGGACCATCGCCGGAACCGCGGCTCGGCACCGGGCCGGCCCGCGACAGGGACTGAACGCACCACAGGAGGTGCATCGAGATGACACTGATCCGTCGCCGCTCGCCGTTCGACGAGCTGTTCACGCTTGGCCACGTCATGGATCGCTTCTTTGACGATGAGGCGACCCGTCCGCGCACCTGGCGGGCCGTGTTCGCCGGCGCCGATCCGGCGCTCGACGTCGTCACGACGCCCGACGAGCTGGTCATCACCGCGAGCCTCCCTGGCTGGAAGCCCGAGGACGTCGACATCACGCTCACGGGCACGACACTCACCATCTCCGGTGAGCTCAAGGAGGAGTCGCGCCGCCAGGACGAGTCCTGGGTGGTCAACGAGATCCGGCGAGGCAGCTTCAGCCGCACCGTCGAGCTTCCCGAGGGCCTGGTGGGCGACCGGGCCACCGCGTCGTTCGAGAACGGCCTCCTGACGCTCCACATCCCCAAGGCCGAGGAGATCAAGCCTCGCCAGATCAAGATCTCCGCGACGGGCGCGGAGCATCCGGTGCCGGAGCGTGAGCTCGTCGGCAGCAACGCCCGCTGAGGCGGGGTCGACCGTGCAGCGCCGGCCGCCGGAACCCGACCCCGGGCGGCCCGTCTACGTCATCAGCGTCGCGGCCAGCATCGTCTCCGTCCATCCGCGAACCCTGCGGATCTACGAGGACGAGGGCCTGATCGAGCCGGCGCGCACGCCGACGAACATTCGTCTCTATTCGGACGACGACATCCGGCGGGTCCTGTGGATCCGCCACCTCACCCAGGAACTGGGCGTCAACCTGGCCGGCATCCGGATCCTCTTCGAACTGGAGGAGCGCCTCGGCGTCCGGATCCTCGAGGCGCTCTACGCCCAGGGAGCCCGGACCGACCGACCCGCATCCGCGCGGGCAAGGCGGGGGCCGTGAACCCCACGGCCCTTGCCACGCCGCTCATCCCAACCGTACCCTGCGTCCCGGGTGCACGCCCGGATCGGGGCGAACCCCGAGTCAACTCCTCGCACTCCCCGATCGGGCGGACCCGCCGGGCCGCCGAAACTCTCCATGGGCCCCCCGGCCCTGACGTCCAGGAGATCGTCGTGCCGAAACCGAAAGCCGCCTCCGCGCGAAACGCCGCCATCTCCCGCCAGCTGCCGCTGGTCGCCCTCCGCGAGACGGTCATCTTTCCCGAGATGATCGTCCCGCTCACGGTGGGACGCGAGAAATCCGTCAACGCAATCAACGCCGCGGTGGCGGAATCCAGCCTGATCGCGCTCGTCACGCAGCGGCGGCCCGAGCAGGAAGAGATCACGGATCCCGCCGACCTGTACGAGATGGGGACGCTGGCCAAGGTGGCCCAGGTCGTCCAGCTCCAGGACGGCACGGTGCGCGCCATCGTCCAGGGCCAGAGCCGGCTCCACCTCAAGGGTTTCGCGGCGGTCACGCCATACCTTCGCGCGGAGATCGAGGAGCTGGCCGACGCCAACCCGGCAGGCCTCGAGATCGAGGCGCTGATGAAGACGGTCCAGGCGCAGATGGAGGAGTACTTCCAGTCGGGCGCGCCCGTGCCGCCCGAGGCCGCCGTCGCCGCCCGCAACATCCGCGAGCCCGGACTGCTGGCCGACATGGTCGCCTACAGCCCGGACATGTCCACCGAGCAGCGCCAGGAGCTCCTCGAGACGATCGACATCGTCGAGCGCCTCAAGCTCGTCTCCACGTTCCTCGCCCGCCAGGTCGAGATCCTCGAGCTCAAGGGGAAGATCCAGAGCGAGGTCAAGTCCGAGATGGACAAGACCCAGCGGGAGTACATCCTCCGCGAGCAGCTCAAGGCGATCCAGCGCGAGCTGGGCGAGGACGATCCGCAGCAGGCGGAGATCAACGAGCTCCGCGAGAAGGTCGAGTCGTCGGGCATGCCCGACGAGGTGCGCACACGCGCCCTCAAGGAGGTCGACCGGATGAGCCGGATCCCGTCCGCCTCGCCCGAGGTCGGCGTCATCCGCACCTACGTCGACTGGCTCGTCGGGCTGCCCTGGAACGTGACGACCGCCGACAACCTCGACATCAAGGAGGCCGCCAAGATCCTCGACGAGGACCACTTCGGCCTCGAGAAGATCAAGGAGCGGATCGTCGAGTACCTCGCCGTCCGCGCCCTTGCCGACACGATCCGCAGCCCGATCCTGTGCTTCGTCGGCCCGCCCGGCGTTGGCAAGACGTCGCTCGGCAGGAGCATCGCCCGGGCCATGGGCCGCAAGTTCGTGCGGATGAGCCTGGGCGGCGTCCATGACGAGGCCGAGATCCGCGGCCACCGCCGGACCTACATCGGGGCCCTGCCCGGCCGGGTCATCCAGAGCATCAAGACGGCCGGCACGAACAATCCCGTCTTCATGCTCGACGAGGTCGACAAGCTGGGCATGGACTTCCGGGGCGACCCGTCGTCGGCCCTGCTGGAGGTCCTCGACCCGGAGCAGAACAACACGTTCCAGGACAACTACCTGGAGGTGCCGTTCGACCTCTCGAAGGTGCTCTTCATCACGACCGCCAACCTGCTCGATCCGATCCCCGCGCCGCTGCGCGACCGGATGGAGGTCATCCAGCTGCCCGGCTACACCCAGACGGAGAAGGTCGAGATCGGGAAGCGGTTCCTGGTCCCCAAGCAGCTCCACAACCACGGGCTGACCTCGAAGCACATGGTGATCACCGACACGGCGTTCGTGTCCCTCGTCCAGGCCTACACGCACGAAGCCGGCGTCAGGAACCTCGAGCGCGAGCTCGCCAACATCATGCGCAAGGTCGCCCGCCACGTCGTCGAGGGCCGCAAGCGCAAGACGATGGTCGACGAGAAGCGGCTCCTGGAGTTCCTCGGACCGCCCCGCTTCGAGTACGGCGAGCTGGAGGCCGAGGACCAGGTCGGTGCGGCCACCGGGCTGGTCGTGACCGAGGTGGGCGGCGACATCGTCGCCGTCGAGGTCACCAAGATGGAGGGCAAGGAGGACTTCATCCTGACGGGCCAGCTCGGCGACGTCATGAAGGAGTCGGCCCGGGCCGGTCTGTCCTGGATCCGTGCCCACGCCGACAAGCTGGGCATCGAGCGCGAAGTCTTCGAGAAGAACACCCTCCACATCCACGTCCCCGCGGGCGCCACGCCGAAGGACGGGCCATCGGCCGGCATCACCATGGCCGCCGCCATGGTCAGCGCCCTGACCGGCATCCCGGTCCGCAAGGACGTCGCCATGACCGGCGAGATCACGCTTCGCGGTCGCGTCCTGCCGATCGGCGGCCTCAAGTCGAAGATCCTCGCCGCGCACCTCTCCGGGGCGCGGATGGTCGTCCTGCCACGGAAGAACGAGAAGGACCTCCGGGACATCCCCGACGAGATCCGCAAGCAGATCCGCCTGGTCCTGGTGGACTCGATGGACCAGGTGCTGGAGGCGACGCTCCGGCGAGCGCCCAAGCCGCTGCCGGCCGCGTCGGCTCCGGCGGGACGGAGAAGAAGTCGGAGACGGTGCGGGTCTCGAGCCGGCCGGGCTTCCCGGCGGACCAGCCGCCCGCGATCGTCTAGCGGGCGGGCGCCGCATCGCCCCCGGCGGTCGACCGCCGGGGGCGAGCGTCATGCCGCTCGAGGAGGGGCGGGCATGGACTACAAGGACTACTACGCCATCCTGGGGGTCCCCAAGACCGCCTCGAAGGCCGACATCAAGAAGGCGTACCGACGGCTTGCCCGGGAGCTCCACCCTGACAACAACCCGGGTGACGCCACGGCCGAGCGACGCTTCAAGGACCTCAACGAGGCCCACGAAGTCCTCGCCGATCCTGCCAAGCGCGCCCAGTACGACCAGCTGGGGCGCGCTGGCGGAGTATTCGCGGATGGGCGGGCGGCCCGGTGCCGACCCGTTCGCGCCGGGCGGCCCGTTCGCCGGCTTCCGAACCGCCGGCGAGTCGGCGGCCGGGCGCCGGCGGCGTCCGGTTCGAGTTCGCCGGCGACGCCGACGACTTCTCGGAGTTCTTCCGCACCTTCTTCGCGGGCGGGGCGACGTGGCCGGGTCCGATGCGGCCGCGGGCACGGCGGCGCGGCCGCGGGGCGGCGGCCGCGTCGCCGAGAGCCCCGACGGCGGCGAGCGCTCGGGCGGCGGGTCGCTCGAGGACATCCTGGCCGGGCTCGGCTTCGGGGGCAGCGGGCGCGGACGGCGCGCTCCTTCCGGCGGGAGCGCGCACCGCGCCGGCGCCGGCGCGGCCGGAACCGGCTCGGGCGCGACGGGAGAACGCGGCGCACGGTCGCGTGCCGCCGCCGTGGAGGCCGCCACGGAGGTGACCCTCGACGAGGCCTTCCACGGCACGACGCGCCTGATGACGTGGACGGCGGCGGTCGAGGTCCGCGTTCCCCCCGGGGTCGGATACGGCGGCCGACGGGCTGCAGGGCAAGGCCGCCGGCGACACGGGTCACGGGTCCGGCGCCGCCGCGGCCGGGCGCGACATCATCCTCGTCGTCCGCGTGCTCCCCACCCGGTGTTCACCCGCGACG
>CAWGEL010000024.1:0-253725 GCA_963821595.1 uncultured Chloroflexia bacterium
GACGCGCCGCGGATCGCGCGCGCTGCCTCCTGGTCGCCAATCGACACAGACCGACGAAGCAACCGCCCTCCGGGCGTCGCCGCGCCTTCCCGTGGTCCGCGACGCGCCTCGCGGCCGGTTCGCCGGGGGCGTCACGCCGAACGCGACACCGGCGCGGTTGCCGCCTGCTCGGCCCGTCAGCCGCGGTCGTCGAGGTCCAGTGCGAGCTGCGGATCGACGCCGGCCGGCCCGGCCGCGGGTGGCCGACGGCGCAGCCGCGGCCTTGGGCGGGCGACGCCCTCGGCCAGCAGGGCTCCGTCGACGATGCCGGCCAGGCGCTCGGCGAGCGGCCACCAGTCGTAGTCGTCGGTCACCTGCGAGGCCGGGACCGTCACCAGCCGCTCCGGCGCGATGAGGTCGGGCAGCCAGGCGGTCCAGGAGCCCCTCGATGTCGTCCCGGAACGCGTCGTTCGTGCTCCGCACGCCGTCGGGGCGGAGGGCGATGTCCGGCGTGAGCCGGACGACCAGGTCGTACGTGCCGGCCCAGGCCCGCACGAGCGGCTCGACGGAGAACCGATCCGATCCGCCGCACGCCCGCAGGTAGTAGCAGAAGTTGTCCATCACGCCACGGTCGAGGACCAGGACCTCGGCCTTCGGCGCCAGCTCGAGTTCCTGTCGCACCTGCGAGACCAGCACCCATAGCTGCGCCTCGCCGGTGGCCCACTCGTTGATGCCCAGCGGGTTGTCGCGCACCACCTCGCGGCCGTATTCGACGGACCGGCCCGCCTGCTGGATGGTCGTGGCGAACGCGTGGGCGGCCGTCGTCTTGCGGATCCCGTGGGAGCCCACGAAGGCGGTCTTGGCGTGGCGGGGCCAGGCGGTCACGTTGCTCAGGGTAGCCCGCCGGGCGGCCGCCGGCGCGAGACCGTGCCGGCCGGCGCCACCCCGGGGCGGCCGGCGCGACCCCTCCGTGCCGGCCCGGCGCCACCCGCGGGGCCGTCCGGCGCCGCCCGGCGCCGTGGCGGAAGCCTGCGATCCGGGCCGCGGAACGCCGACCGATTCTGTCAGGCAGCCGTCATGCAGGTTTCAGGAAGCTGGGCGACACTGGCGCCGGCGGGCACGCGTCCCGGCGGTGCGCTCGCCATCTGCGGCCGCGTCGCGTCCGCCGCGGAGCTCCCTCGTCGTGTCGACGTCCGGGGCGCGTCGCCGCGACCCAGAAGGTGAACCTCATGTTGATGCTCCCGCGAACCCCCCGCGCCTGTCGCGGCGTCGTTTCCTGGCCACGGTCGGGGCCGCCGCTGCAGGGGGGGCAGCGGTCACGCTCGCGGCCGTGGAGCTCGCGGGACGTGGGTACGCCGCGCCGCCGACGCCGCTGCCGTCGTCGGCGGCGCTCGCGGCGCTCTCCGGAACGCCCAGCCCGTCGCCCGCAGCACCGAGCCCCTCGGCCGACTATTCGGCATTCCGGCATCACTACCGGTCGCGGCCGGACCTGACGCCGCCGCAGGTCCTGGTCCAGGTGACGGCCGGACAGGTGGCGCCCGGGCTGCTCCTCTTCACGCCGTCGAACGGGAGCGGGACCGACGGCCCGGCCATCGTCGACAACGAGGGCGAGCTCGTGTGGCTGCGCCCGGGCAGCGGCAGCCAGGTGGCCGACTTCCAGGTCGCCGAGATCAACGGCGAGCGGGTCCTGGCCTGGTGGGAGGGCTCCGTCAACGGCGGCATCGGCACCGGGGAGATCGTCCTCGCGGACAGGACCTACCGCGAGATCGGCCGCGTGAAGGCCGGCAACGGTCGGAAGGCGGACCTCCACGAGTTCCACGTCACCGGCCAGGGCACGGTGCTCATCTTCGCGGACGCCGGCGTGGCGGCGACGAGCGCGCCGGGCGGAACGGGCATGTCCGGCCAGGTCATGGACACGGCGGTCCAGGAGATCGACCTGCAGACCGGGGCGGTTCGCTTCGAGTGGCACGTCGTCGACCACATCGCCATCGCCGAGTCCTACGTCCCGCCGACGACCGACCCGAAGGCCATCTACGACTACGTGCACGGCAACTCGATCGACGTCGACCACGACGGGAACCTCCTCGTATCGGCCCGCAACACGTCGGCGGTCTACAAGGTGAACCGGACGACCGGCGAGATCATGTGGCGCCTGGGCGGCAAGCGAAGCGACTTCGCGATGGGCCCCGGGACCACGTTCGGGTGGCAGCACGACGTGCGCCGCCAGCCCGACGGCACCCTGACGATGTTCGACGACAACGCCAGCTCCGACCCCTTCGCGGGCCCTCGTGCTGAAGCTCGACGAGGTCGCGATGGCCGCCTCGCTCGTCCGGGCGTATCCGCATCCGAAGAACCTGTTCGCGCGCAGCCAGGGAAACGTCCAGGTGCTGCCGGGCGGGAACCTGCTCGTCGGATGGGGCGACACCGCCTACGTCAGCGAGTTCACCGCATCCGGTGAGCTGGTCTTCGACGCCGCGTACCCGGCCGCGACGCAGTCGTACCGGGACTATCGCGCGGCATGGACGGGCCGTCCCGTCGAGCCGCCCGCGGTCGCCGCCGTGGCCGGCGCGGACGGCCACGTCACGGCGTTCGCCAGCTGGAACGGTGCGACCCAGGTCGCGAGCTGGGACGTGCTGGCCGGCCAGAACGCCGCCACCCTGGTCGCCGCGGGCTCGGCCGCACGGTCCGGCTTCGAGACGTCGATCCCGGTCCGTGGGCGCGCCGCGATCGTGCGGGTCGTCGCTCGCGACGCCTCGGGCGCGGTCCTCGGCACGTCGGCACCCGTCGCGGTCACCGCCTGATTTCGCGACGTGGATGTCCGCTGGCGTGGGATCCGGCGTGACCGGCACGCTCACGGGAGCTGCCTTCCGCCAGCATCCCTGGTGGCGTCCCTGCGGGTCACGTCGCCGGGCGCGCCGCCTGTCATCATCGACAGGTGATGCTGCAACGAACCACGAGTTCCATCCAGGCGGCCGTCTTCGACCTCGGCGGCGTCCTGATCGACTGGGATCCGCGCCACCTCTACCGCGGCCTCTTCGATGGCGACGACGCCGCCATGGAGCGCTTCCTGGCCGAGGTCTGCTCGATGGACTGGAACATGTCCATGGATGCCGGCCGCCCCTTTGCCATCGCCGTCGAGGAGCTCGCCCGCGAGCACCCCGAGGCGCGTGACCTCATCCTCGCCTACCACGAGCGCTGGCCGGAGATGCTGGGAGGCCCGATCGAGGGCACGGTCGCGATCCTCGACGAGCTTCGCCGGGCCGGCCTGCCGCTCTACGCGCTGAGCAACTGGTCGGCGGAGAAGTTCCCCCTCGCGCGCGCACGTTTCGACTTCCTCGGCTGGTTCGACGGGATCGTCATCTCCGGGGAGGTCGGGGTCTGCAAGCCGGATCCCCGCATCTACCGCGCGTTCCTGGAGCGTTTCCCGGTGGATCCGGCGACGGCGGTGTATGTCGACGACCACGAGCCCAACGTCGTGGCTGCCGTGGAGGCCGGCTTCGATGGGCGCCGATTCCGCGGCCCGGGCGCCCTCCGCGAGGAGCTGGCCGTCGCCGGCCTCCTGAGACCGGCTGCGTGAGGCGGCCGCGGGGGCATCCTCGCGCCGGCCGATGTCGTGTCCCCGGCGTCGGCGTCGATGCCACCGGGGCGGCTCGACGAACGCGTCCCTGAGAACCTGCCCGGCGGGGGGATCGACGCCGAGGCCATCGGAGAGGGAGCGCGAATCGCGAGCCTGCGGACGCCCACCGCCAGTCGGCCCGGGCCTTGCGCTACGGCAGGGCTCCGAACCCCGCGAAGGCCAGCGGCCACAGGATGGAGGTGTCCCCCGGCAAGGTGCCGGTGCCCGGTGACGCCGCCGGCGCGGTCGCCGATCCGGCTCCGGTCGCCCGGCTGGGCGCGGGCGATGCCGCGGGCGCGGTCGTTCCGCTTGGCGGGGTCGATGCTGTGGGCCCGGCCGATGCCGGCGGTCCGGGCGAGCCGGTCCAGCCCGGCGCGGGCAGCGCGGAGCTCGGCGGTTGCGGCGGGCTCGGCGCCGGGAGCGACGATCCCGACGGCAGCGGTGCCGGCGAGCTCACACCCGGGCCATGGCACAGGTCGCACTTGCCGTCGAGGCCGACGAGGCTGTGCGGCGCGAGCGGCGCGGTCGACGGCGCCTGGTTGTGGCAGGCGATGCAGGTCGTGTCGGACCGGCCCGCGTGGCTGGCGGGCAGCGCTCCCACCTTGCCGGCCGTGTGGCACGTCTCGCAGACGGTGTTGCCCGTCAGCGGATGCGGGATGTCCGGCGTCGCCACCGTCGAGGACTGGTGGCACAGCCAGCACGTCGCCACCGACCGGCCGTCCATGCTGGCCGGGAGCGGGGCCGTTTTGCCGTGGCAATCGAGGCAGTTGCCGACGTCCTCGCCGGCGTGCGGCCGCGGCGGCGCGGCCGCGGTGTCGCTCTTGTGGCAGATGAGGCACTGGTCCTTATGGATGCCCGTGTGGCCGGGCGCCGTCTGCACGAGGCCCGCCGGATTGTGGCAGCCGGTGCAGTCGGTCCAGCCCTGGAGCGGATGAGCCAGGGCCGGGATCGGCTTGGTGCCAACGCCACCGTTCGGATTGACGTGACAGGCCGTGCAGTCGCCGTGGAGCTCGTCCATGACCGCGTTCACGGCCGGGGTGGGCGAGGCGACCGGCGATGGCGATGCCGAAGGCCCCGGTTGCGCGGCGGGCGGGCCGACCAGGCCCGACTGGCCGATCGCCCAGCCGCCCAGGGCGCCGATCGCGACGACGGCCAGGACACTGGCGACGACGAGGCGGCGGCCCGCGAAGATGCCGCGCATCAGCGGTCGCCCTGCATGGGCCGGTGGGGCGACGTCGCGCCGTCGGCCCGGTCCGTGGTCTCGGCGCCTGAGGCCGTGCCGTCGCCGTCGCTCGCCGGAGCGCCGGCCTCGCGTGCATCGTGGATGGCGTCCGGGGCGAGATCCGCGATCGCCTGCAGGTCGCCTGCGGCAGGGAGCGCGACCTCGATCGCCTCATCAATGGCGCGCAGCGGTGGTTCGGTCGGCACGACCGCTGCCGGCAGCGCCGGCTCGACCACGACCGCTGCCGGCAGCGCCGGCTCGACCACGGTCGGGACGCTCGACGCGCTCGCCGGTTCCATCGCGGCGTGGAGCCCCGGTTCGATCGCGGCGCGGAGCCCCGGTTCGCTCGCCCCCAGCCCGGCTCCAGCCGGCGCCTCGGCCATCCGAAGGTGCGCCTGGGTGTCCGTGTGGCCGAGGTCGAGGAACCGCTCGGCGACCGTGTACCCGAAGGCCAGCACCCCGAAGGCACCCAGCACCACGCAGATCTCGACGATGCTCGGCGAGTACTGCGCATAGGGCTGCGACACGATCCCCGACGCCGCGGTGTCCGGCGTGAGCTGGCCGCCGACCACGAAGCCGAACCGGTCGGCGAACGCGCCGACCAGGGCCATTGCCGACGCCGCGAACAGTCCTGCCGGCGTTCGCGTCCGCGGGAGCGCGAGCAGCACCAGCGGGGCGACGATGCCCAGGCCGACCTTGAAGATCCAGAAGACGTACCAGAGCGGCCCGGTCACGAGGGCTCGCGTCGCCTCGGAGAGGCCGGGCACGCCGCCGTACAGGCCGACGATCGTCTGCCACACGGTCAGGAAGACGACGCCGCCGAGGACGATCGTCAGCAGCAGGCGGATGGACGGGATTGCCAGCTCGGTGGCGTCGCGGGCTCCCTTCATGCCGAAGCGGTGCACCGCGTAGAACACCACGCCCAGGAGCGACACGCCGGCCAGCAGGGCGAACGTGAGGAAGGAGGCCGGCGTGAACGCGCCGTGCCAGAACGGCCGCGTGGCCATGACCCCGAAGACCGCCCCCAGCGTGCTCGGTGCGGCGACCGCCATGCACGACGAGAGGGTGCAGGCAACGCGGTGGACTCGGGCCCGCCCCGTGAACATGCTCCACACCTCGACGAGGAGGAAGGCGAGGTACGTCCCGTAGAGGACGCCCATCCACCACATCGGCGAGTACGGCGACGGGCTGAGGACAGCCCCGAACAGCAGCCGGATCGGGTAGTGGAGGTCGAGCGCGATCACCCCGAACGCGGTCACCAGGCAGAGGAGGGCCAGGATCGCATGGCGACGCTCCAGCGGCAGGAACCGCGGGATCCCGAAGACGGTCCCCAGCGACGACGCGAGGCACAGGCCGCTGGTGGCCGTGGCGAAGAAGACGTATGCGGCGATGAGCAGGCCCCACTCGACGGGCGGGCTGGTGCCGAACACGGTCTTGCCGGGCATGATGCTGGCGATCGCGCCATAGACGCCAAGGCCCATCAGCGCCATCGTGAACAGGAGCCAGAGGCGAAGCGCCAACGACTGGCTGGCGAGCTCCGCGCGCACGGAGCGCGCCGCGGCTCGCGGGCCGATCGTGACGGGCCGGCCGTCGATCGTGACGATCACCTAGCCGACCTCCGATTCCATGCCCACGAAATGGACCCGTGGGCGCGTCCCGAGGGTGGGCTTCATGACTTCGGTGCGCTGCGACTGGAGGATCCGGTTGACCGCGCTCTCCGGATCGTTCAGGTCGCCGAACACACGCGCCCCGACCGGGCAGACCTCGACGCAGGCGGGCTGGAGGCCCTTCGTGATGCGGTGGTAGCAGAACGTGCACTTGTCGACGACGCCGGCGACGCCCTTGGGGGCCGGGCCACCGTTGGGGACGATGTAGCGGGCGCCGTACGGACAGGCGACCATGCAGTAGCCGCAGCCGATGCAGCGCTGCTCGTCCACCAGCGTGACCCCGTCGACGTTCCGGTAGGTGGCACTGACCGGGCAGACGTTGACGCATGGCGGGTTCTCGCACTGCATGCACAGGCGAGGAACGAAGTAGGCCTGGCTCACGGAGAAGCCCGCCGCGAGCGCGTTCGCCTCGTCGGCGTCGAACCCGGCGATGCCCGCCTCCGGGGACTCCACGCGGACCGTTCCATCCTGGCCGACGACGTGGAGCTCGATCCAGGTGCGCGTGTGCTCCGCGTCAGCCGGCACGCCGTTCTCGGCCTTGCAGGCGACGACGCAGTGGCCGCAGCCGATGCAGGTCGTCGTGTTGCAGACGAACGCCCAGCGGTGCTGCGTCGGGTCGTACTCGGCGGGGGCGACCTGATCGTCGGCCGGCGTCGTCCCGCCGCCCGGCGGCGTGAGCCCGCCGGGCTTCCCGGACGCGGTGCTCGCCCATGCCTGGGTGGCCAGCAGGTCGCCCGCGATGCCCGCTCCGACCACGCCGGGCACGAGGAGCGCCGCCGCCTGGAGGACGCGCCGCCGTGACACGCCCCGCGTGACATCGGAAGCGGGGGACGCACCGGCCGCAGGCCCTTCGCCCGCAGGCCCTTCGCCCGCAGGCTGGGCGGCAGTGGCGTCGGGCCGGAGATCGGACGTGCCCATCAGTGCGCGACTCCCGCGCCGGCTTGCTCGGGCCGATGGCAGCTCAGGCAGGCGGAGTCGTCGGCCGCCACGTGGCCGGGCGGGAACTCGTGGAGCGCGCCCTGCCCGTGGCAGCTCACGCACTGGGGCAGGCCGGCCAGCGGATGCGAGACGGGCCTGGGGGCCTCGGCGAGCGATGTGTGCGCGTTGTGGCACTGGAGACAGGTGACGCCGGCGTAGTGCGTGGTCGGATCGACCTGGGGCAGGGCGGCCGGCCGGCCCAGCACCTGCTGGTGGCACGTCACGCACATCTGGGCAGTCGGGTCGACCACGGCCGGGGCCGTGCCGGGGTCAGCGGCATGGGCGGCCAGCGGTCCATGGCAGCTCTCACAGGTGACCGCCACGTGCTTCGCCTTCGTCCACAGGGCGTACTCGGTGGCGTGGCACGAGGCGCACGTCGCCGGGTCTCCGTAGCGGGGCGTGAGCGCGGCCCAGGAGCGGGCATTGGCGGCCGGGTGATAGCCGTACGTCGAGTAGAGCGCCGCCCCGGCGACGGTCGCGCCGACCAGCGCGGCGGCCAGGCCGGCGACCAGCACGAGCAGCACGAGGACGCGGCGGACCAGACCCAGTCGCCGGAACGCCCCCAGCAGGCGCATCACCGGTCCGGCCGCGGGCCGCGGTGACTCGCCTTGGCGCCCGTGGCCATGCCCGGCGCCGGGGAATCGACAACCACGCCGGCCGCGGCCATGCCATGCGGCGGCATCGCGTGAGGTCGCCTAGCCGGGAGGGGATTCGCGCACAGGGTCGCCGCCTGCACGCCGATGGTCACCATCAGCTGCACCCGTTCGTGGCCCCTCGGGCCACGGCGATCCCTTCCGCGCAACGGAGGCTACGGCCTGCCGGTCCGGACCGATATGCCCCCGTAGTCACGGAGTTGGACGACCAACGGCACGAAATGCGGGGATGCGCATGCCGGCGCGCCATCCCGCGCCCGAGTGGCGCCCGGCGCCCGAGTGGCGCCCGGCGCCCGAGCGGCGCCCGACCCGGCATGGAGGATCCGCCGCCTGTCCTCGCTGAGCGGACGGAATTCCCGATTCGCGCACGGAGGACCGGCCATGACGCGATCCGGGCGGATTCCTCGCGCTCACGCCAACGATCTCGTCCTCTCAAGGAGGACAGGATCGTGCGTTGCTCGGCGCCTGGCGCGGGCAGGATGCGCGGCCACGGGCAGGATGCGCGGCCGCGGGCAGGATGCGCGGCCACGGGCAGGATGCGCGGGCCCCTGGCGCGGGCAGGATGCGCGGCCCCGGGCGCAACGCCCAGACCCGGCGGAACGCCGAGACATCGTCGATGCCGCCGGTCTAGGCTGGGCCTCGGCGGCCAGGTGACAGCCGGAAAGGGGACCACATGCGCCGAATTCCTGCTCTGGATGGCCCGCAATTCCTGGCTCCGGGAGCGGATCCCGCGACTCCGGTTCGCCCGTCGCGCCGTGCGGCGCTTCATGCCGGGCGAGGACGCCGAGGCGGCCCTGGCGGCCGCGCGGGAGTTCCAACGTTCGGGGATCGGCACGCTGTTCACGCGGCTCGGCGAGAACCTCCTCACTGTCGACGAAGCCGACGCCACTGCGGACCACTACCTGGGCCTCATCGAGCGGTTCGAGGCCGCCGGGATCGATGGCGAGATCTCGGTCAAGCCGACCCAGCTGGGCATGGACCTCGATGGGTCACGCACCGAACTGCATGTCGGCGCCCTCGCGGAGCGAGCGGCGCGGTCGGGAGGCACCGTCTGGCTCGACATGGAGGGCAGCGCCTATACCGCCGCGACGATCGAGCTGTACGAGCGCCTCAAGGCCTCCCACCCGAACGTCGGGATCTGCCTCCAGGCATACCTGCGGCGGACACCGGCCGACGTACAGCGGCTCCTTCCGCTCGAACCGGCGATCCGCCTCGTGAAGGGTGCCTACGACGAGCCGGCGAGCATCGCCTTCCGCAGCCGGCGCGAGGTCGACGCGAGCTATGCGGCCATCGTCGCGATGCTCCTGGCCGCCGCGGCATCCGGGCGTCGGGTTCGAATCGGGCTCGGGACGCATGACGTCGCGCTCATCGAGCAGGCGGCCCTGCATGCGGCAGCCCTTGGCCTGCCCAGGACGGCGTTCGAGGTCCAGATGCTCAACGGCATCCGCCTGGACCAGCAGCGACGGCTCGCCGCCGAAGGCTACGTCGTGCGCGACCTGATCGCCTACGGGACGGCCTGGTACGCGTGGTACATGCGCCGCCTTGCCGAGCGACCGGCGAACGTCGTCTTCGCGCTCCGCCAGCTGTTTCCCTGACCCGGCGCGGGACGCCGGTCAGGCCGGAGCCGGAGGCCGGCGCGTCAGCTCGGCGAGCCAGGCGTGCGGGGCGCGGTCACCGCCGGCCGGATCGCGCGTGGCGAATCGCGTGGCGGTGATGGCGTCGAACCGCCAGCCCGTCGCGAAGGTCGCCCGGATTTCGCGCTGGGTCACGCGCCGCGGCCCGATGGCGCCGGGCTGGCGATCGCTGAAGCAGAGCAGGAAGTACCGGCCGCCCGGGCGAAGGACCGCGCGCAGGCTGCGTTCGAAGCACGGGCGCTCCTCGTCGGAGAAGACGTGGAAGAGTCCGGTGTCGACCGCGACGTCGAATGCCCGTCCGAGATCGGTGAGCCGGAGCGCATCTGCGACGAGGAACTCGGCATCGATGCCGCGCGCCGCCGCCTTCTCGCGGGCACTCGCGATCGCCGTCGGGGCGGCGTCGACGCCGGTGACCGCGAGGCCCAGGCCGGCCAGATAGAGGGCGTTCTCGCCGGTGCCGCAGCCGACGTCGACGACTGCACCGTTGATCACGCCGCGTTCCGCGAGGCCCACGATCGCCGGCTGCGGGCGCCCGATGTCCCAGGCCGGAGTCCCGCTGCGGTATGCCCACTCGAACCCCATGGCCGGACGATACGCGATCGTTCCGATGGGCCCGTTCCCGCCGCACAGCGGCGCCCCCCCGAGCACCAGCCCTCTCCAGAGCCCAGGCCCGGGCCCGGGTCATCCAATGGTGCGCGAGCCTCGCCTCAGATCGTGCCGATCTCGTCCACGAGCCCGCCGTCGGGCCCTCGCAGCTGCAGGACCATCGGGACCATCCCAACCGCGTGCGTGGAGCAGCTGAGGCACGGGTCGTACGCGCGGACCAGGGCGGAGACCCGGTTGAGGGCGCCCTCCTGGATCTTGTTGCCGTCGACGAACCGCCGCGCGACCTGCAGGATGCCGCGCCCGATCGCGAGGTTGTTGTGGCCGGTCGCGACGACCAGGTTGGCCCACGTCATGGCGCCGTCGTCGTTCACCTTGTAGTGGTGGATGAGCGTGCCGCGCGGCGCCTCGATGACACCGGTCCCCTCGAGGCTGTTGACGCCCGCGCTGGCGCGGACCTTGGTCGCGAGGATCGCCGGGTCGTCGAGCAGCTGCTGCATCCGCTCGAGGGCGTAGGTGGCCTCGATGAGTCGCGCGTAGTGGTAGTGGAAGCCGCTCTGCACGATGCGCCCCAGGCGCTGGCGGTACTCGTCCAGCTGCCTGTCCGCCTCCGGCGTGCCGCAGCGATCGGCGACGTTGAGGCGGGCCAGCGGGCCCACGCGGTAGATGCCGTCGGGATAGCCCGCCGGCCTGTAGTACGGCGCCTTCAGGTACGAGTCCGTGAGACTCGCCTCGCCGATGTGCGACGCGTACGCGTCGGGCGGCACCTGGTCGGCGACGATCTCACCGTCGGGGCCGACGAAGCGCAGGTTGCCGTCGTAGAGCTGGAGGGACCCGTCCGGCCCCACCAGGCCGCAGTACATCGTCGGGAAGTTGGAGAAGGACTCGATCTCGTTCGGGAAGCCGTCGAGCGTCTTCTTCCAGAGCTCGATCGTGCGCTGCACGATCGCGACGGCCGCGGGCAGCTCCGCGAGCGTCTTCTCCCGGGCGTGCGGTTCGAGCGGGGTATTGACTCCGCCGGGCACGACCCACGAGGGATGGATGCGCTCCTTCGCCAGCCGCTCGATCGCCTGCTGGCCGAACTTGCGCAGGGCGATTCCATCGCGCAGCGCGTCGGGGTGCTCCTCGAGCAGCCCGGCGATGTTGCGCCTGGCCGGGTCGAAGTCCATGCCGAGCAGCAGGTCCGGGGCCGAGAGGTGGAAGAAGGACAGGGCGTGCGACTGCACGAACTGCGCACAGTGCAGGAGCTCGCGCAGCTTCGCCGCGGCCTCGGGAATGCGCACCGCCATGATCGCGTCGCACGCCTTCGCCGAGGCGAGCTCGTGGCTCACCGGGCAGATGCCGCAGATGCGCGACGTGATCGACGGCATCTCGTAGTACGGCCGGCCCTCGATGAACTTCTCGAAGCCCCTGACCTGGGTGACGTGGAACTGCGTGTCGGTCACCTGGCCCGCGTCATCCAGCCTGATCGTGATCCTCGCGTGGCCCTCGATGCGCGACACGTGGTGGATCGTGACCGTGTTCATGGATGGTCTCCTGGCCTCCGCCGGCTGCGCCGTGAGCGCGACGGGGTCGTGGCCCTTCGGCGGGCGCACCGCGCGCCTCGCCGTCTCCGATGTCGCCTTCCTGGCCGTCATGCGCCGCGCTACCCGAACCGCAGCTTGGAGCCGAGGTCCGGCATGCGGCCCTCGAGCAGCTCGCTCAGCACCTGGAGGATGGCGTTCGGCTTGGGCGGGCACCCGGGGACGTGGACGTCGACCTTGATCACGTCGTGCAGCGGCACTGCCTGCTTGAGCAGCGCCGGCACGCCGTCCGTAGGGATACCGGGCTGCGCGGTCGCGCCGTCGACGTAGACGCGCTCGAGCAGCCTGCGGGTCGGGATGCCGTTGCGCATCGATGGCACGTTGCTCGTGACGGCGCAGTCGCCGAGTGCCACGACCACCTTGCTCCGCGCACGCGCGGTCTGCGCGAGCTTGAGGTCGTCCTGGCTGCTGACCGCGCCCTCGATCACGGCCACGTCGACGCCCTCGGGCCACTCCTGCGCGTCGACCAGGGGGCCGAACACGATGTCGGCCTTGTTGAGCACCGCGACGATGCCCTCGTCGATGTCAAGCAGCGACATGTGGCAGCCCGAGCACCCATCGAGCCAGCAGGTGCCGATCCTGGGCCTGGCCATCAGCGTGCCTCACGCATGGAGGTCAGGCGGCTGACGACGCCCTTGTGCTTGGTCATCTCCTCGGCGCCCCATCCCTTCTCGGCCATCGCGCCGGTCGGGCAGGCCTGGACGCATTTGCCGCAGCTGGTGCAGGTCGTGGCCTCGCCCCACGGCCGCTGCAGCTCGGAGACCAGCCGCGACTGGATCCCCCGGCCGCTCACGTCCCACACGTGTGCGCCCTCGATCTCGTCGCAGACCCGTACGCAGCGCGAGCACAGCACGCAGCGGTTGTGGTCGAGCACGAAGCGCGGATGGGTGGTGTCGACGGCGAGGCGGGGGTAGTTGTACGGGTAGCGGACGTGCGTGACGCCCTGCTCCTGCGCCAGGGCCTGCAGCTCGCAGTGGCCGGAGGAGACGCAGACGGCGCAGATGTGGTTGCGCTCCGTGAAGAGGAGCTCCAGGGTGATCTTCCGGTACGCGTCGATCTGCGGCGAGCTGGTGGTGACCGCCATGCCCTCCTGCACGGGAGTCGTGCAGGCCGGCAGCAGCCGGGCGACGCCCGGTACCTCCACCATGCACAGCCGGCAGGCGCCGACCGCGCTGACGCCCTCCATGTAGCAGAGGGCCGGGATGTACTTGTTGTTGGCCCGCGCGACCTCGAGGATCGTCTGGCCGGCGGTGGCCGCAATCACCTCGCCGTCGATGCGGACCTTCACCTTCTCGGTCAAGGCGATCTCCCTATCTCTCGACGCTGCGAAGATCGCAGCGCAGGCAGCGGGCCGTTTCGGCAGTGGCGGCCGCCGCGGTGAGGCCCAGCGAGACCTCGGCGTTCGAGCGCACGCGCTCGGCCGCGGGTACCTCGCCGGGCACGTGGCGACCGCACTCGCTCTGGTTCTCGGGCGGATCCATCCGGTAGTCGAAGTCGAGGAACAGGGAGGGGAAGCGCTTCTTGCCCATCAGCTTCTTGTCGATGTTGCGGGCGGCCTTCTTGCCGTAGCCCATCGCATTGGACACGTTCGAGGCGCCGCTGATCAGGTCGCCGCCCGCGTAGAAGCGCTCGCGACTCGTCTCGAGCGAGTAGCGGTCGACTTCGAGCGTGCCGGCCTCCTTCACCTTCAGGCCCGAGGCCCTGCAGAAGTCGGGGTCGACCTTCTCGCCCACGGCGAGGATCACCGTGTCGCACTCCATGCGGATCACTTCGTCGGTCGGCACCGGCCGGCGCCGTCCCGAGGGGTCGAACTCGCCCAGCTTGGTCCTGACGGCCTCGATCGCGCGCACCTGGCCGTTCCGGTCACCGACGATGCGGTGCGGGGCGGCCAGGTAGACGACCTTCGCGCCCTCGTGCTCGGCCGCCTCGATCTCTTCGGGGATCGCCGGCATGTCCTTCCGCTCGCGGCGGTAGACGATCGTCACGTCGGCGCCCAGCCGGCGGGCGGTCCGTGCCGAGTCGATGGCGGCGTTGCCACCGCCGATCACGACGACGTTCTTGCCGATGGGGAGCTTCTCGTCGCGGGACACTCCCTCCAGGAACGGCAGCGCCGGCATCACGCCCGTGAGCTCGGTGCCGGGGAGGTAGACCCAGGCCTCCTTCCAGGTGCCGATGGCGAGGAAGACGGCGTCGTACTGGTGGGCCACGTCGTTGAGGGTGATGTCTTCGCCGACGTTGACGTTGAACTGGAACTTCACGCCCAGGCGCTCGATCAGCTCGATCTCCTTGTCGAGCACCGCCTTCGGAAGCCGGTACTCGGGCAGGGCGTAGCGGAGCATGCCGCCCGCGGCCGGACGCGAGTCGTAGACGGTGACGCTGTGGCCGAAGAGCGCGAGGTAGTAGGCGCAGGCAAGACCCGTCGGTCCGGCGCCGACGATCGCGACCTCGCGGCCGGTGGGTTCGAGCTTCCGCTCCGCCACGCGGGCGACCATCGCGTCGAACCGGTCTCCGAGCAGCACCTGGTCGGCGATCAGCCGGTGCACGTCGCGCATGTTGACGGGCTCGTCCACGGCTGCCCGGCGGCATCGGTCATCGCACGGGTGCTGGCAGACGCGCCCCGTGGACGCCGGCAGCGGATTGTCGAGGATCACCGACAGGAATGCGTCGTCGGTCCGGCCCTCGTTGAACAGTTGCAGGAAGCGCGGGATGTTCATGTGCAGCGGGCACGAGTTCTCGCAGGGCGAGAGCGCCAGGTCCTCGCACACGCCGGCGCGGCACCGCTTGGCCAGGACGTGGTCCTCGAACTCGTGCCGGAAGTGGCGAAGCGTGGTGAGCACCGGATTCGGCGCGCTCTGGCCGAGTCCGCACAGCGACGTGTCGCGGATCATGCGGCACAGCTCGTCGAGGGCCTCGATGTCCCCGAGCGTGGCGGTACCGACCGTGAAGCCGTTGAGCATGCGCAGGGCCTTGTCCAGGCCCACCCGGCAGGGGACGCACTTGCCGCAGCTCTCCGAGTGCGTGAACTCGATGAAGTACCGGGCGACGTCCACCATGCAGTTGTCTTCGTCCATCACGACGATGCCGCCCGAGCCCATGATCGAGCCCAGCTGGGCGAGCGTCTCGTAGTCGACGGGCGTGTCGAACATCTCGGCCGGGATGCAGCCGCCTGATGGGCCACCGGTCTGCACGGCCTTGATGTCGCGGCCGTTGGTGCCGCCCTCGCCGATGTCGTAGATCAGCTTCGCCAGCGGCGTGCCCAGCGGCATCTCGATCAGGCCGGTGCTGTGCACCTTGCCGACCAGCGAGAACACCTTGGTGCCCGCGCTCTTGGCGCTGCCGGTCTCGGTGAACCAGGCCGGCCCCTTGGACACGATCGGCGCCACGTTGTACCAGGTCTCGACGTTGTTGATGTTGGTGGGCTTGTCGTCGAGGCCCTTCTGCGCCGGGAACGGGGGTCGCGGACGCGGCCGGCCGGACCGGCCCTCGAGCGAGGCGATCAGCGCCGTCTCCTCGCCGCACACGAAGGCGCCGGCGCCTTCGACCGTCTCGATCTCGAACGAGAAGCCGCGCCCGAGCACGTTGTCGCCGAGGACGCCATAGGCACGGGCCTGCTCGATCGCCCGCTCCAGGCGCAGCACCGCGAGCGGGTACTCGGCCCGGACGTAGATGATGCCCTTGGGCGCGCCCGTGACGTAGCCCGCGATCATCATGCCCTCGAGCAGGGCGTGAGGGTCGGACTCGATCTCGTTGCGGTTCATGTAGGCGCCCGGGTCGCCCTCGTCCGCGTTGCACACGAGGTACTTCTCGGGCCCAGTCGCCTTCTGCAGGAACTCCCACTTCGTGCCGGTCAGGAAGCCGGCCCCGCCGCGCCCGCGCAGCTTCGCGGCCTTGATCTGCTCGATGACGCCGGCGGGGTTCTGGTCGATCAGGACCTTGTACAGGGCCTGGTACCCGCCGATCGCGATGTACTCCTCGATGTCGTCGGGGTTGATCAGTCCGCAGTTGCGCAGGACGATCTTGACCTGCCCCTTGAAGAACGGGACCTCGTGCCAGTGCGGGACGTCCGGGTAGCCGTAGCCGTACTTCACGTGGCCGGTGATGTGGTCCCATTCCTCGATCTTGCAGAGGACGATCTCTGGCGGAGGCAGCCGCCCGTCGCCGAGCGCGCTCAGGATGCCGTCGACGTGGTTCGGATGCACGCGGCGAAGCATCAGCAGCGGGCGGCCGGGGACCCACACGTTGACGAGCGGCTCCTCGGCGCAGAAGCCGAAGCAGCCGACCGGCGACAGCTGCACGGCGAGGCCGCGGGCGTCGATCTCGGACTTGAACGCGTGGTAGACAGCCTCGGCGCCGTTGCCGGAGCCGCAGGTGCCCATGCCCACGCTGATGCGCGGCTTGCTCGGGAGCAGCTTGGCAAGGCCGGCTTCGCGCACGGCGGCGAACGCGGCGATGTCCTGGATCTTCATCGCGCGCCATCCTTGCGGAGGAGCTCGACTTCGCGGATGAGCGCCTGCTCCTTCACGTGCCCGCGGATGGCGTGATCCACCTCGACGACCGGGGCCAGGGCGCACTGGCCGAAGCAGGCGACCGTGCGGATGGTGAAGCGGCGGTCGGGAGTCGTCAGCGTGAGCTTGTCGGCACCATCCGCGGTCTCCCGCAGGCCGAGCTGGAGCTTCACGCGCTCGAGCAGGCCCCGCGAGCCGCGGGTGTGGCAGGCCGTGCCGCGACAGATGGCCACCGTGTGCGTGCCCTGGGGGTCGAGGTTGAACAGCGCGTAGAAGGTCGCGACGCTGTAGACCTGTGACTGCGGGATGCCGGTGCGCGCGGCCACGTATTCGAGCGTCTCCATCGGGAGGTACTTGTGCCGGTTGTTCTCCTGCAGCCTCTCGAGGACGCCCAGCAGCGCGCCGGGGCGGCCGGCCTGATCGCCGATGATCCGGTCGATCAGGTCCTGGTCCTCCACGCGCGGCGGCGCAGTCACGATGCCGGTGGTCATCGAGCCCTCCAAACGGAGGCCGTGCCCTGCGGGCCGGTGCAGTGACGTGGCCCACATGACGCACGGCGATCACCTTCGAGCCTAGGGTCTGGACCCGATGGCCAGATAGGGCCATGGTGAGCGTGCCGGACCGTGCCGAGCCCGGAGAAATAGGGCCATTTGTCCGGGGGTGCAGACGCCGCGATCGTGATCGGCTCATGCACGGCCGGCTCCTGGGCGGCCGGCGCCGGGCGCGCTGCACGGGCGCGTTGTGCGGGCGCGTTGCGCGGGCGCGGGCGGCCGGCGGGCGCGATGCGCGGGCGCGTCGGATCCTCGTCAGCTCGGCTGACCATCGGCAGGGGGCCCCCGCCTGCATTCACGCGCTACCAGGGATGCTGGCCGATAGCAGCTGCCGTGAGCGTGCCGGTCACGCCGGATCCCACAATTCGTCGTGAGTCCACGCTCCAGCTGACCACGTCTCCTGGTCGTGGGCGGCGGGGAGGACGACCGTCAGCGGACTTCCGGGTCGCGCGATGAGCCTCGCGCGCGACGACCCTAAATAGGCTGGCCGTAATAGGCTGCCGGGCCGTGCTTCCGCCGGTGGTGCTTGTCCTGGAGCGCGCCCTGGAGCGGCTCGATGGCCGGCGAGAGCTCGAGCGTGAGGATCGCCATCGCGGCGACGTGCTCCAGCGCGATCGCGTTGGCCAGTGCCGCGTCCGGCGAGGCGCCCCAGGTGAACGGGCCGTGCCCTGCGTCCAGGCACGCCGGGACCGCGCCCGGATCGATCCCGCCGGCGGCAAATCGCTCGATGATCACGAGTCCGGTGTTCCGTTCGTAGCCTTCGGAGATCTCGGCGTCCGTCAACAGCCGCGTGACCGGCACCGGGCCGTGGAAGTGGTCGGCATGGGTGGTTCCCAGGCACGGGATCTCGCGCCGCGCCTGCGCCCAGCTCGTGGCGTGCAGCGAATGGGTGTGGACGATGCCGCCGACCTCCGGGAAGCTCCGGTAGAGCTCCAGGTGCGTCGGCGTGTCCGACGACGGGCGGGCCGAACCCTCCACGACCCGCCCATCCTCGAGGGCCACCAGGACGATGTCCTCCGGCGCGAGGACCGCGTAGTCGACCCCGCTCGGCTTGATCGCCATCAGGCCCTCGTCGCGGTCGATCCCGCTCGCGTTCCCGAACAACAGCACGACGAGGCCGGCGTCGACCAGGCCGCGGTTCGCGGCACAGACACGCGCTCTCAGATCCGCCTGTCGCATGCTCGATCCTCCTGCCGCCCCGTCTCCCCGAACGTTCAGCTCAGCGCCTTGACCGCCTCGCGCTCGACGGCCAGCCCACTCGCGTGGCGCGCGAAGAACTCCTCGAAACCCTTCACGTCGCGCGGGTCCGGGGAGACCGGCTCGCCGATGCTCCCGGCGATCCACTCGTCGAGGTAGTCGGGCAACAACTGCCCGGGGTCGGCGCGGAGCATGAAGGCGGCCAGCACCGCCATGCCCCAGGCCCCACCCTCGCCGGCGGTGGCGGGGATGCTGACCGGAACGTCCAGCGCGGCGGCCA
The DNA here is from genome assembly GCA_963821595.1 of uncultured Chloroflexia bacterium. GTDB lineage: Bacteria > Chloroflexota > Limnocylindria > Limnocylindrales > CSP1-4 > CTSoil-043. The sequence goes on from CAWGEL010000024.1 coordinate 18,469, forward strand.
TCATGCGCTGCCCGGTGTCCCCGCCCTTGAAGAAGCCGCCGTGGCCGCGGATCTCCTCGATGACCACCCCCTCCTGCTCCGTGAGGATGTTCAGTCCGGTCCGGAGGGAGCAGAGCGACGCGAAGTACATGGCCCGCATGAAGTTCTCGAGGGTGAACCTGCTGTCCTGGCTCCGTGCGAACAGCGGCCGGCCCTCGGTGAAGCCGGTCATGTGCTCGCCCGACACGTAGTTGATGGAGAGGAGACCACCCGCGTCTGGATCGCCCCGCACCGCGAGGGGCAGGAGCCTGGCGTAGAGGTCATCGGGCCGCCTCTCGACGCCCAGCGCGCTGGCCACCTCGCCGAAGAGGTTGATCCACGCATCGAGGTCGGACGATCCGTTGTTCGCGTGGGCCATGGCCACGGGCGTGCCGTCGGGCGTGACCACGATGTCGATCTCTTCGTGGACACGGGCCAGGCTCTTCTCCAGCACGATCATCGCGAACACGGAGGTGCCCGCGGAGACGTTCCCGGAACGCGGGCGCACGGCGTTGGTGGCGACCATGCCCGTCCCCGCGTCGCCCTCGGGAGCACACAGCGGGATTCCCGGCGGGAGCACGCCCGACGGGTCGAGCAGCTTCGCGCCCTCGGCGGTGAGCTTCCCGGCGGGGCGACCGGCGGGCAGGACGGCGGGCAGGATGCCCCGGAGCTTCCAGCCCAGCGTTTGCGGCGCGACGAGGGCGTCGAACGTCGCCATCCGGGCGGCGTCCCAGTCGCCACTGTGCGGGTCGATGGGGAACATGCCCGATGCCTCGCCCACGCCGATCGCGTGTTCGCCGGTCAGCTTCCAGTGGACGTAGCCGGCCAGCGTCGTGAGGTGGGCGATCCTCGCCACGTGCGGCTGCCGCTCCAGGATCGACTGGTACAGGTGGGCGATGCTCCAGCGCTGCGGCACGGCGAAGTCGAGGAGCGGGCTCAGCTCGGCACAGGCAGGGCCGGTGATGTTGTTCCGCCAGGTGCGGAACGGCACGAGCAGCTTCCCCTCGACGTCGAGGGCCACGTACCCGTGCATCATCCCGCTGAGGCCCAGGGCCGCGACGGTCGTCAGCTGCAGTGAGTAGCGGGCGCGCACGTCGGAGACGAGCGACGCGTAGCAGGCGGCAACGCCCTTCCAGACGTCCTCCGTGTCGTACGTCCAGACGCCGTTCCTGAGCTGGTTCTCCCAGGCATGCGAGCCCGATGCCAGCGGCGTCGTGTCGGGCGCGATGAGGGATGCCTTGATGCGCGTCGAGCCGAGCTCGATCCCGAGGATGGCGCCCCCCGACCGGATCAGCTCCGCCGCGCTGGCCTGTTCCTGGTTCACCCGGATCCTCCTCGGCACGCGCCGGCCGTGCCCGCTTCTGGCGCTCCCGATGCGAACGTCGCTCCCGTCCATCGTGCGCGTTCTGCCCGTCGCACGCCTGACGCCCTCGCCGACGATCTCGGCCACCGGCATGTGGACCGAGGTCAAGGTGGGGACGGGGTGGGCGAGGACCAGGTCGTCGAACCTCAGCACCAACAGCTCGGCGGAGACATGGCGGCCCAGGCTGTGCGGCATGGAGGACGCTTGACGGCCACGGGATCGGCCGAGGTGGCGACGGCAGTCGGCCGGACCGGGAGCCCCGCTCAGAACTCCTGCAGATACGCCTGTACGATGCGTGGGTCCGACCGCAGGTCCGCCGCCGGCCCCTCCAGGCTGACCCGGCCCGTATCGAGCACGTACGCCCTTGTGGCGGCCTCGAGCGACACCCGCACGTTCTGCTCGGCCAGCAGCACCGCGCGCCCGCGACGGTTCATCGCGGTCATGACGTCGAAGATCCGGTCGACGATGACCGGCGCGAGCCCGAGCGAGACCTCGTCGGCAATGAGCAGGACGGGGTCGAGGACGAGCGCGCGTCCCATCGCAAGCATCTGCTGCTCGCCACCCGAGAGCGTCCGTGCCGCCTGCGTTCGCCGCTCGGCGAGGCGCGGGAACAGCTCGTAGACCTCCGCGAGTGCCTGGGACGCGGGGCGGGCAGTGGCACGGAGTGCGACGCGCAGGTTCTCCTCCACGGTCAGGCTCGGGAACACGCGTCGTCCCTCGGGGACGTAGGCGATGCCGTGAGCTGCGCGTCGATGGGCGGGCTGGGCGAGGAGGTCCTCGCCGCGGAACCGGACGCTGCCTCGCGCGGGAATGAGGCCCATGAGCGCGCGCAGCAACGTGGACTTGCCGGCCCCGTTCGCGCCCACGACCGCGACGAACTCTCCGGGTTCGACGCGGAGCGAGATGCCGTGCAGGACGCGCAGCTCGCCATACCCCGCGACGAGCTCCGTGACCTCCAGGAGAGGGGGGCCGGCGGTCATGGCAGGCCTTCGATCTCGGTCACATCGTCGGCTGATCGATCGTCACCGGGGCGAGGCGCCCGCCGCGCGTCCTCCATCTCCTCCCCTGGCCCAGGGCGGACCGCTCCGCCATCTGCTCCGGGCCGCGGTGCCGACCGCCCGAGGTAGGCGTTGACGACCACAGGGTCGCTCCGGACCGCGTCGGGCGTGCCCGTTGAGATCACATGCCCGGCATCGAGCACCACCACACGGTCGCTCAACGACAGCGCGAACCCGACGTGGTGCTCCACGAGGAGGACCGTCAGGCCGCGTTCCCGGCAGCCCGCGATGAGCTGCGCGAGCGGCCGCATGCCGTCGGCGCCGATGCCAGCCGCAGGCTCGTCCAGCAGGAGGAGCCGCGGATCGGCCGCCAGGGCGCGCCCGAGCTCGAGTCGCCGCAGCTCTCCGATATTCAGTCGCCCCGCCTTCTGGTCTGCCTTGCCCTCGAGGCCGGTGAGGGCCAGCAGCTCGTCGACCTTCCGGCTCGCACCGATCGCCCGACGCCTGGGCCCAAGCGTCCGCACTGATGCGAGCGTCGTCCGCCCAGCGGCGCCAAGGCGGACGTTCTCGCGCACGGTGAGCGATCGGAACGGCCGCGCGACCTGGAAGGTCCGGGCGACGCCGAGGTAGCTCATCCGCGTCGGCCCGCGCCCCCGGGTCGAGTGCCCGTCAAATCGCACCTCGCCCCGCGTCGGGGGCTGGGCGCCGGCGATCACGTTGAACAAGGTCGTCTTGCCGGCGCCATTTGGGCCGATGACCGCGACGAACTCGCCTGGCTCGACCGTGAGATCGACGTCGTCGAGGGCCGTCAGCCCACCGAAGCGGACGACCAGCCCGTCCACCTCAAGCAAGGCCATCGGATGGCCTCACGTCTCCACCACCGGATGTCCCAGCCACGCCGCCCCCGCGCGGGCCGACCAGCGCGCGGTGCAGCAGCCGGCGCACCGCACTGCCCTCGCCGAGCAGCCCCTCGGGCTGGAACCGCAGCGTCAGCACGAGGATCGTGCCGAAGGCGAGCAGCCGGAAGTCGGATACGAACCGGAACACCTCGGGCAGCGCGCCGAGCACGATTGCGCCCAGGATCGCCCCGCTGATGACGCCGACCCCACCGAACATGAGCATCGCGAGGATGACGACCGACTCGGTGAACCCGAAGCTGGTCGGGGTCACGGCTGACAGGAACGGGGCGTAGAGCGCGCCCGCGAGGCCGGCGAGGGCAGATCCAAGGACGAACGCGGCGATCTTGTACGGCGCCACGGGGATCCCGGTCGCCGCGGCCGCCGCCTCGTCGTCGCGGATCGCGATGATGGCCGCTCCGAACCAGGTTCGCTCCATGTACCAGGAGATCGCAACGACGAGAAGGAGCATCGCCAGGCCGACGATCAGGAAGTCGCCGTTGCCGAACTGGTGACCCGCGATCGACGGCAGCGGGATCGCGTAGACGCCGGTCGCCCCGCCGAAGAAGGGCACGTACTGGAACATGGCGACGACGACGAAGTTGAGCCCGATCGTCGTGACCGCGAGGAAGTCCTCACGCAGCCGGAGGCTGATCGCACCAAGGACGAGGCCGGCGATGCCGGCCGTGCCGACGGCAGCCGGGATCGTCAACCAGAACGACCAGCCATAGTCCACGGAGAGCACGGCCGCGAAGTAGGCGCCGATCCCGAAGAACGCGCCCTGCGCGAGGTTCGGCTGCCCCGCGTAACCGGCGACGATGTTGAGGCTGACGACGAGGATGGCGTAGATCGAGAGCGTGACGAGGACGACGAGCAGGTAGTCGAGGCTCACTGCACGACCTCATCGCCGGGCAGCAGTCCCCTCGGGCGCACGAGCAGGATGAGGATCAGGGCGATGAACGCGATCGCGTCGCGCGGCAGCACGAACCCGAAGTAGGCGACGACGAACGTCTCCACGAGCCCCATGAGGAGGGCCGCCAGGATCGTCCCGAGGGGGTTACCGAGTCCGCCCAGGACGATGATCGCGAGCATCTTGTACGCCGGGACGTCGCCCATCGTCGGGTAGACGCTGTTGTACGTGATCCCGAGCAGCACGCCGCCGACCGCCGCGAGGGCGTAGCCGATGAGGAAGATCGAGGCGATCACCCGGCCGCTGTTGATGCCGATCGCCTGGGCCGTCTCGCGGTCCTGGGACGTCGCCCGCCAGGCCAGGCCGAGCGAGGTCCGGCGCAGCAGCCACCATGTGGCCGGGAAGACGGTGACGCCGATGATGACGATGAGCAGGTCGACGCCGGTGAGCCGGCTGCCGGCGATGGTGAGCGACGGCAGCGGGATGGTTGCCGGGAACGCCTGGTTGTACGGTCCGAAGACGAGGCGGAACACCTCCTCGGCCGCGATGAAGACCCCGATCCCAGCCACGAGCGGGACGATCGGCCCGCGGCCGAGGATCGGCCGGTACAGGAACCGCTGAAGAAGCCACCCGAGGACCGCGCCGGCGAGCGCGCCGGCGAGGATCGCCAGCCACCATTGGCCGGTGATCGAGAACGCCTCGAGCCCGACGTAGGCCCCGAGGGCGAGGCTGGTCGCGTTGGCAACGTCCAGGATGCGCAGCAGACCGTAGGTGAGCGAGGGACCGAGCGCGATCAGTGCGTACAGCGAACCCTGGACGAGCCCGTGCACCGCGCTCGACGCGAAGACATCCATCCCTCGCCCGCCTCGATCGTCTGCCTGAAGGTCAGGGCGTGATGATCGCCGGATCGGTCACGTCACCGTAGTGGTGGACCGCCCCGTCCTTGATGATCTCGAGGTCGACCGCCTTCACGACCTCGCCGGTGCTGTTGTAGCTCTGGATCGTCCCCGTGACGCCGACGAAGTTCGTCGTGCCCGCGATCCCCGTCTTGATCTGGTCGGCCGACGTCCCCTTGGCCATGGCCTGCTTGAGCACCATGAACGAGTCATACGTCGTCGCCGCCACCATGTCCGGCGCGTGGCCGTACGCGGTCGTGAACGCCTTCACGAACGACTGGACGCCCGGGTCCGTGCTGTCGCGGTTGAATGGGGTCGTGAAGACCATGCCGTTCGCCGCCTTGCCGACCGGCTCGAAGAACTGGGTGGTCGAATCGACGCCCTCCGTGCCGACGAGCGGCATCGTGAGACCGAGCGCGTTCCAGTTCGTGATGAACTGCTGTGCCTCGCTGTAGTACTGCGCCATGAACACGCCGTTCGCGCCCTGGTTGACGTCGCGCTGGAGGATCGGCGTGAAGTCCTTCTCGCCGAAGTCGTTGGAGTCGGTCGCGACGACGGTCGCACCGAGCGCCTGCGCCTCGCTGGTGAACCCCTCCACGAGAGCGCTGCCGAAGTCGTTCTTGATCGCGACGATCGCCACCTTCGTCGCGCCCAGGTCCTTGACGAGCGCGTAGGCCGCGGCCTTGCCCTCGACCTGGCCGGTGAAATCCTGCTGGAAGATGAAGTCGCCGGTCGCCGGAATGCCCGGGTTAACGGCGTAGGCCGCAAGCGTGGGCACGCCGGCCCGCTGGAAGATCGGCGCAGCCGCGAGCGTCTGGTCGCTGTACGAGCCGCTCACCACCGCAGTCACATTGTCCTGGGTCGTGAGCTTCGTGGCGATCGTGACCGCCTGTTTGGCATCACTCGCATCGTCGTAGTTGACCAGTGTGAGCTGGCTGCCATTCACGCCGCCAGCAGCGTTGATGTCCTTGACGGCGAGCTGCGCCGCATCGTAGGCGCTCTGGCCGTCCGCCGCCGCGAAACCGGATTCGGGGGCGAAGAAGCCGATCTTGATCGCAGCCGCTGCCTGGCTGCCCGTCGGGCTGGCGCTCGATGAGCAACCCGCGGCGACCAGGAGGACCGCCGCAGCCATCGCACCGCCCCACGCCGCGCTCTTCTGCCGATTCAGCATCTCGAATCCCTCGCTACGTCCCCCGTTCGGCCAACATTCCTCACGTCTTCCCGGCGGCAGACCTCCTTGCGGTGGTCGTCCGCGGTCTCGGCGGCCGTGCTGCGGGCCTGCCTGGGGCACCCTCGACAAGGGCACGCGCGATGTCGTCGGCCGCGGCCTTCACTTCGGACCTGGCGTGGGTGAGCAGCGACCCCTGCAGCCGAACGGCGGGAGCGGTGATGCTGACCGCCGCTTGAACGCTGCCGAGACCGGCGATCCCGCAGGCGACGGCGACCACGCCCGGCTCGACCGCATCGGCGGCCACGTGGACACCGGACCCGGTGATCGCCGCGCCGCTCGCACTTCCGGCGAGCGAGATCCTGCGCCCGACCCAGCCCGAGACACGGAGCGCGCGCGGACTCTCGACCTGGTCCAGGTAGAGCGCGCTCGAGCCATCGCGGACCAGGAGGTTTGCCGTCTCGCCCGTGCGATCGCGGAGCTGCTCGAGGCGCGGGCGGGCGACGCGGGCCAGGTGTTCAATGGGCTCGACACGCGCGGCGAGGCCGACGGCCCGCAGTCCGAGGCCGATCCGGCCCGACGCGTCCAGCGCCAGGAGCCGCTCCGAGACCAGGACTTCGACGAGTTCGCTGACGCGGGGCACCTCGAGCCCCGTCGAGCCGGCGAGCTCGGCGACGGACCGGCGCGGCGTTCGGCTGTCGAAGGCCTCGAGAACGTCGAGGGCCTGGGCGACGGTCGACGACGCCGCGCCGACCTGCGAGAGGCGCGGCCCGAGGGACCACGTGCGGGCACGTTGGTCGTATGTCAGGTAGCCGCGGGATCCCATCACCCTGAGCAGCCGGTACACGGTCGAGCGCGGGATGCGGCATTCGCGCGCGATCGCCATCGACGGCATGGGGTGCCGGTGGTCGGACAGCAGGTCGAGCACGGCCAGAACACGGTCGGCCGTGGAGGTGGCAGTCAGATCCCGCCTGGGAGACGAAGCCATCGTTGCGCGACCATGACTGGGCGACCCCGGGTGAGACCAGGGCCATTCGTCCCATATAAGGGACACTTCTCACGCAGGCGTCTTGCGGACGGGACTCGTCGAGCCTAGCGTCATGGGCCATGAAGACCATCAACGCGGCCGCGGCGGCCGCCACCCTCGTCGGTCCCAGCGGTTCAACGATTGTCAGGCCCGGCCACGGCCCGCGCCCCGTTCGGGCACCTCGCGGCCCCGAACGGACCTGCAAGGGCTGGGGCCAGGAGGCTGCGCTCCGCATGCTCATGAACAACCTCGACCCGGACGTCGCCGAGAAACCCGATCAGCTCATCGTGTACGGCGGGACCGGCCGGGCGGCACGCAGCTGGGAGGCGTTCGATGCGATCGTCGCAGCGCTTCGGGAGCTCGAGAACAACGAGACGCTGCTCGTCCAGTCTGGGAAGCCGGTCGCGATCTTCCGGACGACCCCCGACGCTCCCCGCGTCCTGATCGCGAACGCCAACCTCGTTCCGCATTGGGGAACGTGGGAGGTCTTCCGCGAGCTCGAGCGGATGGGCCTGACCATGTACGGCCAGATGACCGCTGGGTCGTGGATCTACATCGCAACCCAGGGGATCATCCAGGGAACGTACGAGACCTTCGCCGAGATGGCCCGCCAACACTTCGGCGGGACCCTGCGCGGGCGCGTCGTATTGACCGCCGGCCTGGGCGGCATGGGCGGCGCGCAGCCGCTCGCGATCACGATGAACAAAGGTATCGCGCTGTGCATCGAGGTCGACCCGGCGCGCGCCGAGCGCCGCCGCGCAGCGGGCTACGTCGACCAGCTCACGACCGATCTCGACGCGGCGCTCGACCACGTCGAGGTCGCTCGGACGGCCGGTCACGCACTATCGGTCGCGCTCGTGGCGAACGCGGCGGACGTCGAGCCCGAGCTGGTCCGCCGGCGCTGGCAGCCCGACGCCCTCACCGACCAGACGAGCGCGCACGACCTGCTCGGTGGGTACGTGCCGGGCGGCATGGCGTTCGACGAAGCCCTCGCCCTGCGCGGGCGCGATCCACAAGCGTACGTCTCGGCCAGCCGGGAGTCCGTCGCCCGACACGTGCGCGCGATGCTCGAGATGCAGCGCCGCGGAGCCATCGCCTTCGACTACGGCAACAACATCCGGCAGCAGGCGGCCGACGCCGGCGTCGCCGACGCGTTCGAGATCGGCGGCTTCGTTCCCATGTTCATCCGGCCGCTCTTCTGCGAGGGCAAGGGCCCGTTTCGGTGGGCCGCGCTGTCAGGCGACCCGGCGGACATCGTGGCGACCGATCGCGCGCTCATCGAGCTGTTCCCGGAGGATGCAAGCCTGCGCCGCTGGCTCACGCTGGCCGAGGAGAAGGTGCCGTTCCAGGGCCTTCCAGCCCGGATCTGCTGGCTCGGTTACGGCGAGCGGGCACGCGCAGGCATGCAATTCGACGACATGGTCGCGTCGGGCGAGCTGAGAGCGCCGATCGTGATCGGGCGCGATCATCTCGACGCGGGATCCGTGGCGAGCCCGAACCGCGAAACCGAGGGGATGCGTGACGGATCGGACGCGATCGCGGACTGGCCGCTGCTCAACGCACTGCTGAACACCGCCGCAGGTGCCACGTGGGTGAGCATTCACCACGGCGGCGGGGTCGGGATCGGCTACAGCATCCATGCCGGCATGGTCGTCGTGGCCGACGGCACGCCCGAGGCCGCTCGACGCCTCGAGCGCGTGCTGACGACGGATCCCGGCATGGGCGTGGCACGCCACGTCGACGCGGGCTACAGCCGCGCCATCGAGGTCGCACGAGCGCGCGGGGTGCAGGTCCCGATGCTCGAGGCCGCCGAGCGTCGGGCGGAGGAACCGGAGGCCACGCGCCCGGAACCATAGCCCCCAGCGTCGGAGGAGTCCCGGGTGCCGGGCGTGCCGCTGCTCGCACCGCGACTTCGAGGAGGCGGTGGCGCACCCTCGCGGGATTCGGGCCGCGCACGCGACGGACATTCGGATCCCGGCAGACGATGCCGACGTGCGAGCATTCACCGGCTGGCACTTGCGCAGATGTGATGCGGCCGCCGTCCCAAATGGCAGGCGTACCATGCCCGCATGTCTCCGGCGTCGTCGGCCACCCGGCCAGCCGCGGCACGCTCGTCCCGTTGTCCACGTTCAGGCGGTCCCCGCGATCGGCCTGGAAATGCCCCGTGAGTGAGCGCGGCGACGCGATCCGGCGGCCCGAGCGCGAGGCGCGCCTCGCCGCCCTCGTGGCGACCATTCCCGGTGCCCTCTACCGGCGCCAGGCAGCACGGCCGTGGCACGTCGAGCTCATCAGTGACGCGATCGAATCGATCGTCGGCTATCGGGCGAGCGAGCTCGTCCCGCCCGGCGCCATGGCCGGCGCCCTCGACCCGGATGCCGAGGATCGCCCGGCGCTGACGGATGCCCTCGCGGCAGCGGTCTCCACCGGACAGCCCTACGACCTCGTCTACCGCGTCCAGCACGCGGACGGGACCACGCGCTGGGTCGAGGAGCACGGTCGTCCCCAGCGCAGCCCGAACGGCGAAGTGACGTCGCTCGACGGCGTGATCGTGGACGTCACCGGGCGCATGCAGGCGGAGCAGGCGCTCGTCGAGCAACGGACCCTGCTCCAGGCCCTGATGGACAACACCCCCGACCACATCTACTTCAAGGATGCCGACAGCCGCTTCCAGATGATCAGCAAGGCGATGGCCGCATCGTTCGGCCTGGCCGATCCATCGCAGGCTGTCGGGAAGACGGACTTCGACTTCTTCACCCACGAACAGGCGCAGTCCGCGTTGGACGACGAACGCGAGATCATGCGGTCGCGGCAGCCGTTGCTGGATCGCGAGGAGCGAGAGACGTGGCCCGACGGTCACCAGACGTGGGCCTCCACCACGAAGCTCGTCCGCACCGACAGCGCGGGAAACGTCGTCGGGACGTTCGGGCTCTCGCGCAACATCACCGCGCGGAAGGCCACCGAACGAGAGCTGCGCGAGGCCGAGGAGCGGTACCGGTCCGTCCTTGACGCACTGGGCGAGGGGATCGTGCTGCAGGATCTCAACGGCGCCATCTACGCCTGGAACCGCGCCGCCGAGACGATCCTGGGCCTGCCGGGCGAATCGATGCGGGGGCTCACGCCGGCCGACCCACGATGGCAGACGATCCACGAGGACGGATCGCCATTCCCGGGCGAGGCACAGCCGTCGATGGTCACGCTGGCCACGGGCGAGCCCTGCACGGGCGTGGTCATGGGAGTGCGCAGGCTCGACGGTACGGTTTCCTGGCTCCTGGTCAACTCGCGGCCGCTCGTCCGGCCGGGCGAGGTGGGCCAGTTCGCCGTCGTGACGTCATTCGCCGACATCACCCAGCGCAGGCAGGCCGAGGCCGCCCTGGCGTCCTCCGAGCGGCACCTGCGCACCGCGCTCGACACGATGCTCGACGGCGTGACCATCCACTCGGCGGTGCGGGACGGCGACGGGCGCATCGTGGACTTCCGGGTCGACTACGCGAATTCCGCGATCGGTCTGATCGGCGGGACCGCGGGCAGCCTCCAGGCCGGCCGAACCCTGCTCGAGCTGTTCCCCGCCCACCGGGCAAACGGGCTCTTTGATGCCTATGTCCGCGTCGTCGAGACGGGCGTCCCCTTCGAATCCGATTCGTTTCGCTACGTCGACGACGATGCGGAGGGCGGGCCGCTCGACCAGGTGCTCGACCTGCGCGCGGCCAGGCTCGGCGATGGCTACGTCCTCTCCGTGCGCGACGTGACCGAGCACCGGAACGCGGAGCAGGTGCTGATCGAGCAGCGGGCGCTGCTCGAGGCGCTCATGGACAACACCCCGGACCACATCTACTACAAGGACGCCGAGAGCCGCTTCACGATGATCAGCAAGGCGCTGGCGACGTCGTTCGGCCTGGACGATCCAGCGCAGGCGGTCGGCACGTCCGACTTCGACTTCTTCACGGAAGACCACGCTCGGCCCGCCTTCGAGGATGAGCAGGAGATCATGCGGACGGGCGAGCCCCTGGTTGGTCTCGAGGAGCGGGAAACGTGGCCGGATGGCCGCGTGACCTGGGCCTCGACGACGAAGCTTGCCCGCACCGACGGCGCCGGGAACGTCGTCGGCACATTTGGCATCTCCCGCGACATCACCGAGCGCAAGCTGGCGGAGAAGGTCCTGGCGGAGACGAATGCCGCCCTCCAGGTGGCGATGGACCGGGCAGTGGAGCTGGCCGCCGCCGCCGACCTGGCGAACCAGGCCAAGAGCGAGTTCCTGGCCAACATGAGCCACGAGATCCGCACGCCGATGAACGGCGTCATCGGCATGATCGGCCTGCTGCTCGACACCGACCTCGACGAGGAGCAGCGGGACTACGCGGAGACGGTTCGCGCGAGCGGCGAGTCCCTGCTGGAGCTCATCAACGACATCCTCGACTTCTCCAAGATCGAGGCGGGCAGCGTCGAGCTCGAGATGCTCGACTTCGACCTGCGTGCCCTGCTCGACGACTTCGCCACGATGCCCGCCCTGCGCGCCCACGACAAGGGGCTCGAGCTCATCTGCGCCGCGGCGCCCGACGTGCCCGCCCGCCTCAGCGGCGACCCGGGGCGCCTGCGCCAGGTGCTCCTGAACCTGGCCGGCAACGCCCTCAAGTTCACCGAGCATGGGGAGATCTCCGTGCGGGCGGCGCTGGTCTCGGAGACCGACGCCGACGCCGTCGTGCGCTTCTCGGTCAAGGACACCGGGATCGGCATCGCGCCGGACAAGCAGGCGCGCATCTTCGAGAAGTTCACCCAGGCGGACGCGTCCACGACCCGGCGATACGGCGGCACCGGTCTGGGCCTGGCCATCTCCAAGCGGCTGGTCGAGCTGATGGGTGGCGGGATCGGGCTCCTCAGCGAGGAGGGTCGCGGTTCGGAGTTCTGGTTCACGGTGCGCCTCGCCAGGCAGGCCGAGGCCGAACGTCCGCCGGTTCCGGCCACCGGGATCCGTGGGGCGCACATCCTCGTCGTGGACGACAACGCGACCAACCGCGAGGTCCTGACCACCCAGCTCCGGGCGTGGGGTGCACGACCGGAGGAGGCCACGGACGGACCATCGGCACTCCTCGCCATGGCGAAGGGACGAGATACCGGCGATCCGGTCGCGGCGGCCGTCATCGACATGCAGATGCCCGACATGGACGGCGCAGACCTCGCCAGGGCCATCAAGGCCGACGAGACCATCAAGCACACCCGCCTGGTGCTCATGACGTCGCTCGGCAAGCGCGGTGACGCCAGGCAGATGGAAGAGATCGGCTTCAGCGCCTACCTGGTGAAGCCGGCCCGGCAATCGGATCTCTTCGACAGCCTGGCCGCCGTGCTGGCGCCTCCCTCGACGAGCCTCCCCGCGGGGCACATCCTCACGCGGCACGTCGTGCGCGAGATGCGCCGCGGCGCGGTCCGCATCCTGCTCGCGGAAGACAACCTGACGAACCAGCAGGTCGCCCTCGGCATCCTCAGGAAGCTGGGCCTTCGGGCGGACGCCGTCGCTGACGGCGCCGAGGCCATCCGGTCGCTCGAGACGATCCCGTACGCCCTCGTCCTCATGGACGTGCAGATGCCGGGGGTGGACGGCCTGGAAGCCACCCGCCGGATCCGCGATCCCCGATCGGCGGTCCTCGACCACGCGATCCCCATCATCGCCATGACCGCGCACGCCATGCAGGGCGACCGGGAGCGGTGCCTGGAGGCCGGCATGGACGACTACGTCTCCAAGCCGATCTCCCCCGAGGCCCTGGCCGACGCCCTCGACCGGTGGCTTCCGAGCGACGACGTCACCCCGGCGGCAATGGTCCCGGCGGGGCCACGGCGAACCGTCCCCGCCGGCGCGGGAGACGCCGCAGCGCCGGCATTCGACTCGGCGGGCATGATGGATCGGCTCATGGGCGACCAGGACCTCGCCCGTATCGTCGTGGACGGCTTCCTCGAGGATGCGCCTCGACTGGTCCAGGGCCTGAGGGACGCCCTGGCCGCGGGCGACGGCGAGGTCGCGGTCCGCCAGGCGCACACCATCAAGGGAGCCTCGGCGACCGTCGGTGGCGAGGCCCTTCGGGCGGTCGCCCTGAGGATGGAGAGGGCTGGTTCGGCGGGCGATTTCGAAGCGGTCACGGCCCGCCTCCCCGAGCTCGAATCCGAGCTCGACCGGCTGCGGTCGGCGATGCTCGACTTCCGGGCCACGATCGCACCTCGACCGGAGGGACCCGCGTGAGGATCCTGATCGCCGACGATGACGTCACGTCGCGGCTGGTCCTGGCCGGCGTGCTGAGGAAGTGGGACCACGAGGTCGTGGCCACGGTGGATGGCGCCGAGGCCTGGGAGGCGATGCGCCAGCCGGGGGCGCCGCGGCTTGCCATCCTTGACTGGGTGATGCCCGGGTTCTCCGGCGTGGAGGTGTGCCGGCGCATCCGGAGCCTTCCATCCGACGGACGGCCGTACCTCATCATCCTGACGTCCCGGGGCGAGAAGGTCGACATCATCGCCGGCCTCGAGGCCGGAGCCGATGACTACCTTGCCAAGCCCTTCGACCCCGGCGAGCTGCGGGCCCGCGTCGGCGTGGGCCTGCGCATGATCGAGCTGCAGGAGAGCCTGCTGGAGGCGCACGCCGCCCTTTCCCACGAAGCGAGCCACGACCCCTTGACCGGCGCGCTGAACCGCCGGGCGTTCAGCGAGGCGCTGTCCCGTGCGCTCTCCGACGAACGTCGCCATCGGAGCGGGCTGGCCCTCGGGATCTGCGACGTGGACCAGTTCAAGGCGGTCAACGACACGCACGGCCACCAGGTCGGGGACGAGGTCCTGTGCGAGCTGGTCCGGGTCATGGCGGGCGCGTTGCGCGGGCACGACATCATGAGCCGCTACGGCGGAGACGAATTCGTCGTGCTCGCCACGCGCATCGGCAATGCGGACATGGCCACGCTCTTCGAGCGCCTGCGCGCCGCGGTCTCGGACAACCCGATACGCACCCGGGCGGGCGCGCTGTCGGTCAGCGTCAGCTTCGGGGCGACCAGCTGGCGGGAAGGCGAGACCGAGGACGAGCTCCTCGCCGCCGCCGACGCCGCGCTGTACCGGGCGAAGAGCGCAGGCCGGAATCGGGTCGTCGTCGACGGCCAGCCGTAGTCGTCGGATCCTCTCGTGGCCGCGGCGCCTGCTGGTGGCAGCGGGGCCTCCTCACGGCGCCGCTCCTGCCGGCCCGCCCGGGCGTCCACCGTGGATTGACGTGCGGCGGGGGGCCGCGAGCAGCCGCCACGCCTGACCCCCCGGGTCGGGAAGGACCGCGGCCATGAGCCCCCCGTCGGCCTGAGGCATCGCCACCGTCCCGGCCGGCGTGGCCTCGTCGCCCACGGGCAATCACAGCTAGCGCGGCCACGGCGGCCCGCCCCCGCCGGCAAGAGCGCTACCGACGCCGATCGCGGCCGTCGCGATCGCCGCGAGCAGCGCAGTGGCAACGAGACGTAGACGCAGACGCGCGTTGCGAGACATGGTGCCTGCCCTCCAGGGGCTCCCACTGGACGGGAGCGAGGGGGCCACGCTAGACTCGCGCCATGCGTCTGTCAAATATTTATCGACAAGGACCTCGCGAGGGTCAGCCGGGCGCCACCCTGGGGTCTCGCATCCGGGAGCTGCGGTTGACGGCGGGGCTCACGCAGGCCGAGCTGGGCTGGCCGATGACGCGCTCGTTCGTTTCGGCGGTGGAGCGTGGGCGTGCCGTCCCGTCACTCCCCGCCCTGCAGCTGATCTCGACACGGCTGGGCGTGTCGATTGGCCAACTTCTGGAGCAGTTGGAGTGGACGTGGCGAGATACATATACTGAGGTTCATGCCGGACACCGTTCGCCACCGCCGCCGCGTGACGGTCGATGACTCGCCGTTGGCGCGCTCGATCGGAGCTCGCCTTCGGCAAGCGCGACTCCAGGCGGGCCTCACCCAGCAGCAGCTGGCGGGTGAGCGGTACACGAAGGCGTACGTCAGTGCGCTTGAGACCGGCTCATCCAAACCGTCGATGGCCGCGCTCACCTACCTCGCAGCCCGGCTGGACGTCTCCGTCACGGTGCTCCTGTCGAGTGAGCGCGATGACTGGAGCAGGCTGGAAGGCGACGTCCTGCTCGCGAGCGGCCGCTGGCAGGAGGCCCTCGACATCTACGACCGCCACCTCGCGTCACCCTCACGTGGGGGCCCACGAGCGGAGTTGCTGCGGGGACGGGCGGAGGCCCTCGCGCGGCTCGACCGCGGCCAAGAAGCCGCCGCCGCCGCGTCGGAGGCCGCGGAGATCTTCGATCAACTGGGTCGCGAGGCCGACGCCGCGCTCGCGCGGTACTGGGCCGCCAGTGGCGAGTACCTGCAGGGGAATTCGGCTGAGACCCGTCGACTGGTCCAGGCCATTCTTGCGAAGGTCGGCGCAGGCCTCCGGGTGGAACCCGACTTCCAGCTCCGCCTGGTGATCGCTCTCGCCGCGGTCGAGACGCGCGATGGCGAGTACGACCGCGCGCTCGCCTACCTCTCGGAGGTCCGGGGCCTGGCCGAGAAGCTCGACGACCGACGCCGGGCTGCCTACTTCTTCGACCTCGCCGCCAGCTACCGTGAGACGGGTGACTACGAAGCTGCCGTCCGCACCGGGTACGCGAGCCTGGCGTTGTTCACGGCCATGCACGCGGCCGCGGAGACGGCTGCCCTCGAGAATGACCTGGCCCTCGCCTTCCTCAAGCTCGGGAACCATGCCCGGGCAACCGAACTCGTGGCGAGTGCGCGCAGGCGCTTCGAGGCCCTCGGTGACGACCGATGGCTCGCTCACGTCGCCGACACGGAAGCCCAGATGGCGCTCGCCGGATCGGATCTCGAGACGGCGGCCGCACTCGCAGATCGGGCCATCGCGGGCGCGGAGGCCACGGGCAATCAGAAGGCGCTGATCGATGCGCTGGTGACGCGCGCGCGGATTCGGTGGCGGCGCGGCGACGTCGAGAGCGCAGACGGCGACTTCGCTCGAGCCGCGGACCTTGCGCGGGTCTCAGGTTCTCGCGGACGGATCCGGGAGGCACTCGGCGCGTGGTCGGAGATGCTGGCCGAGACGGGCAACCTCCGCCGTGCCTACGACCTGACCCACGAGGCGTTGTCGGTCTAGGCCAGGGCTCGCGCCGGCCGCGCTACGATCGCCCGGGATGCCGGGGCGGGTCGCCGCCGAGCCGCCTCAGAGTCACGGGAACCTCCGGCCGGCGCGGGCCGGCCGGCGCGCCGCTCACCATCTGGCCCGACGTCCACTGCGGAGGCGGCTCGGGCGCGAGCGCAGGCCCGCCAACGCGGTCGTTGCGCATCTGGGCGGCCGACCACGTGCCGGGGGCGGCTGGCCCGCCCCGGGCACGGATGCGGTACGAGCAGGCGTGAGCCCCCAGCGCGAGATTCGTCTCACGCTCGGCGAGGGCACCGAGTGCCTCGCCGATCATGCGCAACTCGGCCTCGCACATGATCGGGGTCCGCTGCGCGATCTCGAAGAACGGACACGCGTGAAGGAGGATGCGCAGGCCCCCGTCCTCCCTCATCGTCACGAGATGGCCCCGCTGGTCGAGGGCCGCTGCAACGTGCCTGGCGCGGAGCGGCAGTGATGCCGTGGGCGCGATGCGGGCGTTGAGCTCGTCCCGGATCGCCATGAGCTCGGCCTGGCGGCGTGCCTCGAACAGGCGGGCGACGAGCTCCTCGCCTCCGACGCGACGGGCCGCCTCGAGGAGGCCCATGACCAGGTCGCGATCAGCCGAGGGCGAGGATGTGTAGGCGGCTTCGGTGACGTCATACAGGTGGCGAGGCCGCCCGACCCCGTGGCGGACCTCGCGGCGGCTCACGACGCCGCGGTCGGCGAGCGTCCGGAGGTGGCGCGCCACGGCGGTCCGGCTCGCGCCAAGCCGCCCGGCGATCGCGTCGGCCGTCAGGGGTCCGTCGCGCTGCAGGATTTCGACGAGCTCGCGGAGCCCCGGTCCGTCGGGCCACGTTCCCCAATCACGGTCGTCGCCCATAGCACGGTGACCGTAGCGACCCGCGCGCCTGTCGGCATGGGCCGAACCGCGTGAGATGGCGGGCGGGCTGGCCCTCGCCTCGCATTTGATTCATCGCATCGCCCGCAATCGGCGTCGTCCCTCGTGATTTCGGCGCCCGGTGGACCAAAACCGTCAAACGTCACGAGTTCCTTGACGTTTGCAGCGAGGCGGTCCCGCTAGCCTCGTGTCCGGTGGATGGACGGGGACGTGGCGCATGGAGCTTGTCCGCCCCGGCCCGATCCCGAGGAGGAGGAGGTGGAGGGAGACCCAGCTCGCCGTCGTCGCCGATCACCCACGTGGCTCGTTCGCCTCGCGTTGGTCGAGCTGCCGTCCCGCGGCTGAGCCGTCGTCTGCCGAATGGGGGCGCCCTGTCCCGGAGCGCTCCCGCACTCGAACACTGAGGGAGCACCTGACGTGAGCATGGAGAAGTTCATCGCCGAAGTCTTCGGGACCGCGATTCTGGTCCTGCTCGGCGACGGCGTCGTGGCCGGCGTCCTGCTGGCGAAATCAAAGGCCTTCGGCGCCCCCCACATCGAGGTGACGATCGCCTGGGCGTTCGCCGTGTTCTGCGGCGTCGTCATTGCCGCACCCATCAGCGGTGCGCACCTCAATCCCGCGGTGACCCTGGCGAATGCGGTCAACGGCTCGATCGAGTGGTCGGCGGTGCCCGGCTACTGGGCAGCCCAGATGCTGGGAGCGTTCATCGGTGCCTGCCTGGTCGGCCTCCACTACTGGGACCACTTCAAGGCGACGGACGACCCGGCCACCAAGCTCGGCGTGTTCAGCACCGGCCCGAATATCCGCAACTATCCGCTCAACTTCATCTCCGAGACCATCGGGACGTTCGTCCTCGTCTTCGTCATCCTGGCATTCGGGCACAACGGCGACGGCAGCGGACTGGCCGCGCTCGGAGCCCTCCCCGTTGCCCTGCTCGTCCTGGTGATCGGCTGCTCGCTCGGCGGCACGACGGGGTATGCAATCAACCCGGCTCGTGACCTGGGGCCGCGCATCGCCCATGCCGTCCTGCCGCTCCCCGGAAAGGGCGGATCGGATTGGGCGTACTCCTGGATCCCGGTGCTCGGGCCGCTCGCTGGCGGCGTCCTCGCGGCGCTGACGTACCAGGTCGCGTTCACCGACTTCGCCGACAAGGTCATCCCCCACTGACCCGTGGTGGGAGCCACTGACCCGAGCAGGCGCGACGGCGTCACTATCTGAGCCTCCGGTCAGCACTCCCTCACCGAGGCTTCGCCGGGGCGGCGCCGCAGGATGACGGCGCCGCCCCGGACGCCCATCCAGGACGAGTGTGAGGCCTCTCCCGGAAGGAGTCTGGTGCCCGTCGGATGAACTGTGATCAGTCAGTCGCCCTTGATCTGGCGATCGCTGGCCGGGAAGCCCTGGCCCGCCGAGGCCCCGCGCCCGGGGAAAGGAGGCGAGCCCGGCGTTGCCGGTGGCGAGGTGGTCGATCAGACGTGAGGAGACGCCGTTACACACCGGCTGGGACTTGACCGGCGGCCGGCTTCGCTATCGGACGCCTCGCCGCCCGATACCATGGCGGGAGCCTGCGTCAGCACACCAATGCCCAGGGGACGTGCCATGCGAGCAGTGAGCTACGCGGCCTACGCCGAGCCACCTGTGCTGATGGACGTCGCCGATCCGTCGTGCGAGCCGGACGGTGTCGTGATCAGAGTGGGCGCGACGGGCGTCTGCCGCTCCGATTGGCACGCGTGGCTGGGCCACGACCCGGTGCCGCTGCCGATGGTTCCGGGGCATGAGCTGGCAGGGACCGTGGAGATCGTCGGATCGCGCGTCTCGCGATGGCAGGTCGGCGACCGGGTGACGGTCCCGTTCGCATGCGGGTGCGGCACGTGCGAGCAGTGCGCGGCGGGCGACACGCATGTCTGCCCACACCAGACCCAGCCTGGGTTCACAGGCCCCGGCTCCTTCGCGGAGCTCGTCGCGATTCATGGCGCCGACACCAATCTCGTTGCCCTCCCCGGTTCGCTCGACTTCATCCAGGCCGCGTCGCTGGGCTGCCGGTTCGCGACCGCGTACCGCGCCGTGGTCTCCCTGGGGCGACTCACTGCCGACCAGTGGCTCGCCGTCCACGGGTGCGGAGGAGTAGGACTGTCCGCCGTGATGATCGGTGCGGCTCTCGGAGCACGGGTCGTCGCCGTGGACGTCTCGGACGCGGCTCTCGAGGCCTCCCGCGCGGCAGGTGCCGTCGCCGTCGTCCAGGCAGCCGGCCTCGACCCGGCAGGGGTCGCGGCCGCCGTCGTCGACGCAACTGCCGGCGGCCCGCACGTCTCGATCGACGCGCTCGGTTCGCCGTCGACCCTGACCGCCTCGGTCCTGTCGCTCCGGCCCCGTGGGCGACACCTGCAGGTTGGGCTGCTCCTCGGTGACCAGTCCAGCTCGCCGGTCCCGATGGGCCGGACCATCGGCCGCGAGCTCGAGGTTCTCGGCGTCCATGGAATGCCCGCGCGGGACTACCCGGAGATGCTGGCGTTCATCGCCGCGGGCCGAGTTGACGTGAGCCGCCTCGTCGGCCGTGTCATCGGCCTGGCTGAGGCTCCGGCCGCGCTCATGGCGATGAGCCAGCCCCCGACCATCTCGGGGATGACGGTCGTTGACCCCAGCCGCTGAATCGTCGATGGCCGTGCTGGGCATGGATCCGGCCGGCATGGATCCGGCCGGCGACGCTCCGGACGGTCGACCCGGATTCGGCCGTTGGGTCTGTAGCGATTGGGCCGGGGGTTACGGCTGGTCGTGCTCGAGGAGCTCCAGCGACCCGTTGGACCAGCTGCGCTGGGGCCCGGACGAGGGGCTATCCTGCGGCCCCGTCCGCCACGCTTGGCGAGCCGCGTCCTCAAGAGGATCGTGATCAGGCCAGCATGTCGTGGTCCGAGCCGGGACTTGGCGCGCCCGGCAGGATTCGAACCCGCGACCATCTGATCCGAAGTCAGACGCTCTGTCCACTGAGCTACGGGCGCCGGGTGGGATTGTACGGCCTCGGCGACGAGCGGCCGAGGCCGTCGACTCGCAGCCGAGGGAGAGGCGGCAGGTCGCCAACGCCGACCGAGCTCGGTCGCCAGGCGGTCAGGGGTGGCAGATGCCGGCTTCGAGGAGCTGGCCCAGCGCTTCGACAGCTTGCGCCGCGTCGTCACCCTCGCCCGCGATGCGGACGCAATCGCCGGGGCGGACACCCGATCTCGCGTTCCGGGCCGCGCGCACGTGCCGAGATGACGCCCGAAATGGTTCGTCTGCACCATGAAATGGCCGACCGGGGTGCCAGAGTTGGACACTCAGGGGGCGGCCCGCCCAGCCGGGCCGCGGCAGCGCCGGATCTGGAGCAGGGACATCGCATGGATGGCATGACCGATCGACTCGGCGCGCCGGCCGCGCACCACGGCGAGACGGCCACGGCGGACTCGGCGCGATGAGCGCCCTGGATCTCGCCCGCTGGCAGTTCGCCACCACCACCGTCTACCACTTCTTCTTCGTCCCCCTGACGATCGGGCTCTCCTTCCTGGTCGCGGGCCTGCAGACCGCCTGGGTCCGGACCGGGGACGCGAAGTACCTTCGCCTGACCCGCTTCTTCGGCGAGCTGTTCCTGATCAACTTCGCCCTCGGCGTCGTGACGGGCATCGTCCAGGAGTTCCAGTTCGGAATGAACTGGAGCTCGTACAGCCGGTTTGTCGGCGACATCTTCGGCGCGCCGCTGGCGATCGAGGGCCTGCTGGCGTTCTTCCTCGAATCCACGTTCCTGGGCCTCTGGATCTTCGGCTGGGACCGCCTGCCCAGGAAGGCGCACCTGGCGACGATCTGGATCGCCGCAATCGGGACGGCCATCTCCGCCGCGATCATCCTCGCCGCCAACTCCTGGATGCAGCACCCGGTGGGCTTCGAGGTCAACCCGGCCACCGGCCGGGCGGAGCTCAAGGACTTCCTGGCGGTCCTCACCAACAACACGGCCGTGGTCACGCTCGCCC
This sequence comes from uncultured Chloroflexia bacterium, assembly GCA_963821595.1. Classification (GTDB taxonomy): domain Bacteria; phylum Chloroflexota; class Limnocylindria; order Limnocylindrales; family CSP1-4; genus CTSoil-043. The sequence continues at coordinate 39,767 of CAWGEL010000024.1, forward strand.
ACACGCTCGTCGCTGTCGGCCTGACGACCGGCGCCTTCGTCGCTGGCATCGCGATGTGGCGCCTGCTGCGCCGAAACGAGGACGGCGACCGGCCGGCGTTCCGCGGCATGGCCAAGCTGGGCGCCTGGCTCGTGATCGTCTCCGCGGTCCTGACCCTGGTGACCGGGGACTTCCAGGCCAAGGTCATGACCGACCAGCAGCCGATGAAGATGGCCGCCGCAGAGGCCCTCTACCAGACCGAGCAGCCGGCGTCGTTCTCGCTCTTCACGATCGGCTCGCTCGACGGCACCCAGGAGCTCTTCTCGGTCCGCATTCCGAACGTGCTGTCGTTCCTCGCCACGGGCGACTTCAACGGCAAGGTGGAAGGAATCAACGACCTCCAGGCCCAGGAGCTGGCCAAGTACCCGACCTCCGGGATCACCGACTTCCGCCCCTACGCGCCAATCACCTACTGGACCTTCCGGCTGATGATCGGGATGGGCGCGCTCGCCGCCCTGGCCGCGCTCTGGTTCCTGTGGTCCATGCGCCGCGGCCGGACCCCGGGCCGGGGGGCCGTGGCAGCGGCAATCGTGCTGCCGTTCCTGCCGCTGATCGCCAACTCGCTGGGCTGGATCTTCACGGAGGTCGGCCGCCAGCCGTGGATCGTGTTCGGGCTCATGGGCACGGCCGCCGGTGTGTCGCCGACCGGCACGGCCCTGGAGGTCGGCATCACGATGGTCGGCTTCACCCTCCTCTACGGCGTGCTGGCCGTCGTCGAGCTGCGGCTCCTGCTCCGGCGGATCCGCGCCGGGCTGCCGCCGGCCGAGGAGGGCGGCTTGGAGCACGAGCCCTCCTTGGGTCTCGGGTACTAGGGAGGCACGGCCGTGGATCTCCAGACGATCTGGTTCGTCCTCATCGCCGTCCTCTGGATCGGCTATCTCGTCCTGGAGGGCTTCGACTTCGGCGTCGGCATCCTGCTCTTCGTCCTTGGCCGCGGCGAGCCGGAGCGACGGGCGATCCTGCGCACGATCGGCCCGGTCTGGGACGGCAACGAGGTCTGGGTGCTGGTTGCCGGAGGAGCGACGTTCGCCGCGTTCCCGGAGTGGTATGCGACCCTGTTCTCCGGCTTCTACCTGGCCCTCTTCCTGCTGCTCGTCGGGCTCATCGTGCGGGGCGTCGCCATCGAGTACCGCAACAAGCGCGAGGACGCGGCCTGGCGGACGCGCTGGGACGTCGTCATCTCGTTCGGCTCGTTCGTGCCCGCCCTGCTCTGGGGGGTCGCCTTCGCCAACATCGTGGCCGGCGTGCCGATCGATGCCCACAAGCAGTACACGGGGGACCTGATCACGCTCCTCAACCCGTACGGCCTGCTGGGCGGGCTCACGACGCTGCTTCTCTTCGTCACGCACGGCGCCGTCTTCCTGGCGCTCAAGACGGACGGTGACCTCCGGGCCCGGGCCAACCGGCTGGTCCTGCGGGTGGGACTCGTGACGGCCGTGGTAGCCGTCGCGTTCCTGGCCTGGACCGAGGCGCAGCGCAGCTCGCCGGCCTCCATCGTCTGCGCCGTCCTGGCCGCGGTCGCGCTGGTCGGCGGCCTGGCCGCCAACCTGGTCCGGCGGGAGGGTTGGGCGTTCGTCGGGACGGCATTCGCCATCGGCCTGGCCGTGGTCGCGCTCTTCACGGCGCTCTACCCGAACGTGATGCCGTCGTCCACCGACCCGGCCTTCAGCCTGACGATCCACAATGCGTCGTCGACGGACTACACGCTGTCGATCATGACCGTGGTGGCCGTGATCTTCACGCCCATCGTCCTGCTGTACCAGGGGTGGACGTACTGGGTCTTCCGCAAGCGGGTTTCTGTTCCCCCGACGCGCGTCGAACGCTGAGCCGGGCCCGGCCGGGCCGGGCCGCCGGCGAGCGCCTCCGAGGCGACGCCGACGGCTGGCGCCGGGCTCGCTGCGGCCGCAGGAGTCATGGCGACCATGAGCCCCGGGCCGGCCGCGGGCCGCAGTGGCGGGCGCGGCAGTGCCGGGCGTCGCGGCAATGATGCGGGGCGTCAATCGGCGACTCCTGGCGTCCGCGCGCATCTCCGCGGCTGCGAGTGCCGCGGCAGTGGTCCTGGGCGCCTCCGCCGCCGCCCTGGCGATTGCCCAGGCGTGGCTCCTGGCGACGGCGATCACGGACGCATTCCTGGGCGGGGCGTCCGTTCCGTCGCTGGCGGTGCCGCTGGCGGCGCTCGCCGCGGTCCTCGGGGCACGCGCGCTCCTGGCCTGGGCGGCCGAGGCCGTCGCCGAGCGGATCGCCACGGCCGTCAAGTCCGACCTCCGCCGCCGCCTGCTCGCGCGGGCGGTCGCGCTGGGGCCGAGATGGGCGTCCGAGGCCCGGAGCGGCGAGGTGGCGCTGCTGGCCACACGGGGCCTCGACGCGCTCGATGGCTACTTCGGCCGCTACCTCCCCCAGGTCGCGCTGGCCGCGATCGTGCCGGCGGCGGTCATCATCGCGCTCCTCCTCGCCGACGTCGTCGCGGGGGTCACGGTCCTGCTCACCGTGCCCCTGATCCCCGTGTTCATGGCCCTGATCGGGAAGGCGTCCGAGGCGCGGCGGCGACGCCGCTGGACCGCACTGGCTCGCCTCGCGGGCCGCTTCCTCGACGTCGTCGCCGGGCTCCCCACGCTGCGCGCCTACGGGCGGGCCGACGCCCAGGTCGCGATCCTGCGACAGGCCACCGACGCCTACCGGCGGGAGACGCTCTCCACGCTGCGCGTCGCGTTCCTGTCGGCGCTGGCCCTCGAGCTGCTGAGCACGCTGTCGGTTGCCCTCGTGGCAGTCGGCGTCGGGCTTCGGCTCGTCGACGGGGGCATGACGCTGGAGGCGGGCCTGTTCGTGCTCGTCCTTGCGCCGGAGGCGTACCTGCCGCTTCGCCGCCTGGGCGCGGAGTTCCACGCCAGCGAGGAGGGACGGGCCGCGGCCACGGAGGCGTTCGCGATCATCGACGCGCCGCTGCCCGCAAGCGGATCGCGGCTGGACGTCCCCGATCTCCGCCGCGGCGGCCTCCTCGTCGACGATCTCTCGGTGACCCATGGCGAGCGGGACATCGCGGCGCCCGCCGGCGTCTCCGTCGCGGTCCATGCCGGCGAGGTAGTTGCGATCACGGGGGCCAGCGGCTCGGGCAAGAGCACGCTGCTCGCGGCCATCCTCGGCCTCGTCCCGCCCAGCTCGGGCCGGATCATCGTGAGCGGAGCGGGTGGGACTCCGGTCGACATTCGCGATCTCGACGGCGACGCCTGGCGCCGCAACGTCGCCTGGCTGCCGCAGCAGCCCTTCCTGTTCGCCGGCTCGGTCGCCACCAACGTCCGACTGGCGGCGCCGGATGCCACCGGGGCGGAAGTGATCGCCGCGCTGGAGGCGGTGGCGCTGGGCGACGTCGACCCGGCCCTGCTCCTCGGGGAGCGCGGGGCGGGCCTCTCGTCCGGCCAGCGGCGAAGGCTCGGGCTGGCGCGCGCCCTTGTGCGGCGGGCGCCGCTCCTGCTGCTCGACGAGCCCACGGCCGGGCTTGACGCGACGGCAGAGCGCGCCGTGCTCGAGGCGATCCGGGCCGCGGCGGACGCCGGTGCCGCCGTGCTGCTCGTCGCCCATCGGCCAGCCGCCGCCGCGTCCGCCGACCGGACCGTGGCGGTCTCGTGGCGAACGGTCGGGCCGGCGCCGGGAGAGGACGGCGAGCAACCCCGCGGACGCCCCATCGCCGCTGGCTCGGCCGGGCCGGGCGCATGACCGCCGGCCGCTGGAGCGCCGCGGTCTCCCTGGCTCGCGTCGCCGGCATGGGCCGTCCGGTCGCCGGCCGGCTTGCGCTGTCCGTGCTGGCGGGCGCCGGCGCAGCCGCGGCATCGGTCGGCCTGGCCGCGACGTCGGCCTGGCTCATCTCGCGCGCGGCCCAGCAGCCGCCCGTCCTCTACCTGCTGGTGGCGGTGACCGCGGTCCGGGCCTTCGGGATCGGACGGGGCGCGCTCCGGTACGCCGAGCGGCTGGCGTCCCACGACGCCGCCTTCCGCGTCCTGGCAGAGCTGCGCGCCGCCGTCTATCGACGCCTGATCCACCTGGCGCCGGGCGGCATGGCGGACATTCGGACGGGCGACCTCCTCGCCCGTCTCGTCGACGACGTGGACGGCCTCGCCGACCTGTGGCTGCGGGTCCTGCTGCCTGCGCTCGCCGCAGCCGCCGTGGTCCTCGGGGCCGTCCTGCTGGTGGGCTGGCTCGTGCCCGCGGCGGGCCTCGTGCTCGTCGCCTCGCTGGCCGCAGTCGTGGTCGGCGCGCCGCTCGTCGCGCTGGCCGTGTCGCGGGCGGCCGAGCGCGCGATCGCGCCCGCGCGGGGCGCCCTGGCGGCGGCCGCCGTCGACCTGCTCCAGGGAGCGCCCGAGCTGCTGGCGGCCGGCGCGGCCGACCGGGCCGTGGACTCCATCCGCGTCGCCGATGGGCGACTGGCCGCCGCGGAGCGGGCGCGCGCCGCCGGCGCCGGCGCCGGCGCCCTGGTCGCCGGCGTGGCCGCCGGCGCCGCGGTCTGGCTGGGACTCTGCCTGGCCATCGCCGCGACCCGTGCGGGCACGCTGGACGGCGTGGCGATCGCGGTCGTGGCCCTGACGCCGATCGCCGTCCACGAGGTGGTGGCACCGCTGCTTCCGGCTGCCCGCCAGCTGCCGTCGCTCGCGGTTGCGGCGGCGCGTGTCACCGACGTCCTGGACCGGGCGGACCCGGTCCGCGAGCCGGCCGCGCCGGCCGTCCTGCCCGGGCCGCCGTACGGGCTCCGCGCTCGAGGGCTGCGCCTCCGGTATCCGGGGACGAGCCGCGACGTCGTGACAGGCCTCGACCTGGAGGTCCCGGCCGGCGCCCGGGCCATCGTCACCGGCCCCAGCGGCTCGGGCAAGAGCACGCTCGCTGCCGCGCTGCTGCGGTTCCTCGATCCGGCCGCCGGCGCACTCGCCCTGGTCGGCCCTGGCGGCGCGGTGGACGTGACGTCGCTCGCCGCTGACGACGTGCGCAGCTGCTTCGGATGCTGCGAGCAGGACCCGCACGTCTTCGACGCCTCGATCCGCGAGAACGTCCGCCTGGCTCGTCCGGCCGCGACCGACGACGACCTGGCCGCCGCGATGGCGCGGGCGCAGCTCGCCCCCTGGATTGCCTCGCTGCCCGACGGCCTGTCGACCCCGGTCGGGGAGCGGGGCGCGCGCCTCTCGGCCGGCCAGCGCCAGCGGCTGGCCCTGGCTCGGGCGCTCCTCGCCGATGCGGCGATCCTGCTGCTCGACGAGCCGACGGAGCATCTCGACGAGCCCGCCGCGCGGGCGTTCGTCGCCGACCTCGAAGCCGCCGGCGCCGGCCGAACGACGGTCGTCCTCACCCACCGGCCGGACCTGTTCGGCGAGGCGGCGGGCTGGATCCGCGCCGCCGACCTCGGGACGTCATCCGTCGAGGCGGACTGACGGGGCCACGGCTCCGCGGAACGACGCGGTTCAGGAACCCGTGCGCGTCACGGGCGCAGCCCGGCGGTCCATCCCGGCGGCAGGGGACGGGCCCGCCAACGAACCACCGAGCCGGCCCGAAGGCCGGCCTGGTGGGAGGAAGAGGGTGGGGCCTTGTGCGTCGTGCCGGGAGGAAGCCGGCGACACCGCCCCATGCGTGGCCATGCTGTTGCGCCGCCGCGCCCTTCCGGTGTCGCGGCGACACCGGAAATGTTCCGGTAGGAGCTCCGGCCTCGGAAGCGCCACGGGTCGTGCTGGCACGGTGCCGGACGTCACCTCTGCGAGGGCCGGGTCGCCCACGTCACCGAAGTGCCCGGCAGCCGGCTGGCCCGCGGTCCAGCACGCCGACGGCCCGCCGTTCCGCGGTCAGCTCTCGCCCCGGACGAAACGGCGCCCGATGAGCGCGTAGGCAGGCAGGCGCGCCAGCCACGCCGCCAGCGGTCGCGACGGCTGCCCGTCGCGGGCGGCGATCGCCAGCCGCTCGTCGCCCGGCGAGGTCCCCGGACGTCCGTCGACGATGGCGAGGTCGATGGCGACCTGACCCGCCTCGGCCGTTCCGAGCGTGGCCAGGAGGTCGGCAGGTGGCACGTCGTCGTACTCGACCCGGATCTCGGCCTCCGCGCGCCAACGGGGTTGGCGGAGCAGGATCCGCCGCCACGTCCCGGCGACCGCGGGCGTGACGCGCCCGTCGCCCGGCGCCGGCGTGAAGACCACGTCCTCGCCGCGGGACCAGCGGGCTGCCTGGTGGAGGAGGGCGTACTCGTCCAGGTCCGCGTAGCGGCGCAGGTCCTCGGCGGGCGAGCCCTCGCCGAAGATCGCCCGGATCGAGTCGCCGAACGCCTCGCCGAGGTCCAGGTCGATGGCGCGAACGGTCCGGTGGAAGTACACCTGCTGGTAGAGGAAGAGGCGGGCCGTGAGGAACATCTCGAGGGCGGGCACGCCCGGCTCGTAGAGGGTGATCCCGCGGCTCGAGACGAAGGCGTACCGGCGAAGCCTCTCCGCATCGACCGTTCCAGCCGAGACTCCGGTCAGGTAGGCATCACGACGGACGTAGTCGAGGTTGTCGACCGTGAAGACGCCCGACAGGAGCGGTTGGAGCCAGCGCACCCAGCGCGGCATGGCCGGGTCCGTGAGCGGCGGCTTGCTGACGAGGAACGCCACCCAGGCCGGGTCGATCCGTTCGCCGTCGGCGAATGCGTCGCGGGCCGGATGGCTGCCCGGCGCCCGCCGCAGGCCTTCGATCGTGCGGGCCAGTTCGCGCGTGATGATCAGCTGCGACAGGTCCTCGTGCGTGAGCGCCTTCGCGCCCGTGCGCCGGGCATCGGGCGGGGCCTGGAAGTCGGCGAGGACGTGCTCGTCGAAGAAGTGCGCGAAGGGCCCGTGGCCCACGTCGTGCAGGAGGCCCGCGACGCGCAGCGTTTCGACCACCAGGCCCTCCGACGGGATGGGCTCATGGGCCGCGGCTGCCGAACCGGCGGAGGCAGGCTGCTCGGACCGGGCCGGCGGCGCCGTCGGCGCCAGGGCCTCGGCCAGCGACGGATAGAGCTGGCGCCCCCAGAGACCGGCCTCGTGCATGACGCCCAGCCCGTGGGTGAAGCGCGAATGCTCGGCCGTGGGGAACACCCAGCGGGCGCTCTGGAGCTGGCTGATCCGGCGCAGCCGCTGGAGCCAGGTGGTGTCGAGGAGGTCTTCTTCGGCCGTCGCCTCGTCCGGAAGGCCGGCCGCCCGCGCCTCCGCCGGGGCCAGCCGCTTGGTCAGCTCGATGTAGCCGTGGATCGGGTCGCTGATGAGGTTGACGGCGGCGAAGTGGGCCGGGCGCATGGCCGCATGGTCGCACGGGCGGGCGCCGCGGATGCGCCGCACGCGCCGTCACCGGACACACGTTCGCCGCGCCAGGCGGGAGCCGCGACAGGCGGGAGCCGCGCCAGGCTGGAGCCGGCCGCGCCGCCTCGCGTCAGGGCACGTAGATGGAGCGCACGCTCGACCAGCCCGAGAGGTTGCCGGCCCAGTCGCGCGATCGGACCCGGATCGTGTAGGTGTGGCCGCGCGCCCGACCCCAGAGCGTCAGCGACCGGCTCGTCGTGTTGTCGCGGATGAGCCGCCACGACCCCCGATCGACGCGGTACTGGACGTCGAAGTCGCGCAGGCCGCGCCAGTGGGTCTGCAGTGGAGCGTCGTAGCCGGTCCAGGTGAACGTGATCCTGGTGCCCCGGCGCAGGGTCGATGTCACTCGTGCCGACGGCCGAGAGTGGTCCCTGGACTCCGAGAACACCGCCGACGCGAACGTCCGGTGGTCGCTCGAGCGGTAGGCGAGCCCGATGCCGACGTAGTTGAGGTGCGTGCTCATGAGCGCGGCCCAGTGCGCCGGGCTGTTGCGCCATGCGCTGTAGATGGAACGCGCCGCGGTGAGGCCGTAGGTCGCGTTCGACCAGGCGATGTCCTCGGCCCAGCCGTACCACTGGTAGTGGACCGCCGCGAGGTAGGGTCCCACGTCGTCCCCGGCGGCCGCGTGGCTGAAGGTCGTCGAGTTGGTCAGGTTGACGGCCCGCCTGGTGGCGAGGGAGGCCAGCGTCGCATCTGCGCGCAGCGGCCGCAGGCCCCGTGCCGCCCGCGCCTGGTTCACCCATCCGAGAAGCGAACTCCCGAGCGACGCCGACACGACCGAGTCGGGTGCGACCGAGGCAGCCGGGACTGCGCTCTCCGCGACGGGGGCGGCAAGCGCGGACGGCGCCAGCAGGGCGCCGGCGAGCGCCGCGAGCAGGAAGCCGGATGCGAGGCGGGTACGGCGGGCAGCGGTCATCGTCGTCAGCATGGCGGGTCCGGGATCCTCCGTGCGCGCCGCGCGGATCGGCGGCGGGGCGTCGAGGTAGGCGACGACTGCACCATACCCCACTCGTTTGGGGTCCGTCGACCGCCGAAGGTTTCAACGGCGAAGGGCGGCAGGGCTCAGCCGGGGCCGTCGTGCCGAGCCCCGGTGGCCGGCGTTCGCCGCCCCGCGCGGTAGTGAGCCGCCGCCCGGTCCAGGCGTTCCGCGACGTCCGCGCGAAGCTCCGCGGGACCCAGCACTTCGACGTCGGGTCCCCAGCCCAGGATCCACGGCAGGATCTCCAGGACCCCGGAGACACGGGCGCGCCACCGCAGCCCTCCGCCCGGCTCCCACTCGATTTCCTGGCTGGGGTGCCACGTCGCCTCGGCGACCCGGCCCGCGACCGCCGGCGCGAATCGCAGGACGACCTCGACCTCGCCCTGGTCGGCGATGATTCCCCATGCGCGCTCAAGCGCGCCTTCGATCTCGCCGTCGGGCGGCGGCTGGAAGCGGTCGGCCGTGAGCGATGCGGAGCGGATCCGGTCCAGCTTGAATGTCCGGACGGCCCCGCGGGTCTCGTCCCAGCCGATCAGGTAGAGGGCGTGCGTTTCGGTCGACGGCTCGATCAGGTACGGCCGCACGCGCGCCCGGCGCGGTGCACGGGCAGGGTCGTAGGTGCTGGAGTCATAGGTGAGCTCGACCACCCGTCGGTCCGCCCAGGCCTGCGTGAGCACGCGGAGGCGGCGGGCTCCCTCGGGGTCCGGTGGCCGGCGCGACATGACGTCCAGCGTCCTGCCCACGTGCCGCGACAGGACGTCAGGCAGCGCGTCGCCCAGCTTCTGGAACGCGGCCGCCAGTTCGGGGTCGTGCGTGTCGGCGTACTTGGCCATGAGGCGGGCGGCCAGGAAGACTGCCATCGCCTCCGCCCGCGTGAGGCGGAACGCGGGCAGGAACGCGCTGTCGGCGACCCCCCAGCGGCCGCCGTCGGACCAGAGCGGCAGGTCGAGCTCGTCTTCGAGGGCCCGGAGGTCGCGGTAGGCGCTCCTCCGGGACATGCCGACGAAGGCGGCGATGTGGTCCGCGGTGACGCCCTCGGGATGCGCCTGGAGATAGGTGGCGACCCGGTAGAAGCGGGCCAGCCGGTCGCGCTTCCGGGTCGCACCCTCGTCGTCGCGCGACACGTGGGGATCCGCATCGAGCTCGGTCACGGTGCCGGCGGCTCGATCGTCAGCGGGCTTCCGCGATCGGTCGCCGTCAGCTCGGCCTCCAGGCGGCCCCTGATCGCGTCAGGTCTCAGGGCGAACCCTTCGCCCTCGATCCAGGCGTCCACGCTGCCGACCTCCCCGTCGCCGAAGACCCAGTAGTCCACCTCACCACGCCAGCGCCGCAGATCGGTCGTCCCGGCGAAGTAGCTGACCTGCGGGAACGCCTCCCGATACGTATCTCCGTCCACGGCGACCCGGCACTGGCGGGCACGGGCGCCTTCGACGTAGGAGAGACCCACGTCCTCCGCGGCCGTCAGGCGGCTTGCCTGGAGTGCCGTCTCCAGCAGCGGAAGGTCGAGTGCCCCGCCGGTCACGCGCGCGACCGGAACCGCCTGCCAACCCGTCGCGATGTCGCGCGACCAGGCCCGGCCTCCGACGCGCGCCTCACCGGTCAGCCCGAACACGCTCGACGTGCCAACCTCCGCGGTCCACGAGAAGTCCAGGCCCGATCGGCTGCCGCGGATCCGGGCCGAGCCGAGCGAGCCGCCGTCCACCGTGCCCGTCATCGTGACGACGAGCTGGGCCGTGTCCGGGGTCACGATCGGCCTGGTACAGACGGGCGGCACGAGGTCGGGGTTCGTCGGGCCGAAGCGGGACGCGGCGGCCGGCCGGTCGCGCAGGGCCAGGTTGTTCGCCGTGGCCACCGCGGCCACCAGCGTGCCGCTGATCGCCGCCATCACCGCCCCGGCTCCGATCGCGATCGCCAGGCGCCGTGGCCGACCCGACCCGCTCCTGGCCCGCCGCGCGAGGCCCATGCCACTGAACAGGGCCGTGCCGGCCAGGGCCAGGCCCCACGAGTACGAAGCCTCGACGGATGGGAGGAGCGTCTGGAGCCCTCGGTCGGTCAGCTGGCGGTACAGCCCGGCCAGCGACGGCAGGAGGAGCAGGCCGCTCGCGACCGCGAGACTGGCAATCGTGCGGAACGCATCCATGCTGCGGGCGCTGGGCGGGTAGATGACGGCAAGGCCCGCGATCGCGGCGGGCAGCAGGATCGTGATGCCGACAAGGAAGTCGACCGGGCCGCCCGGCCGGTAGGTGATCTCGACGAGCACGGCCGTGGTTGCCCACAGGCCGCACAGCGCTGCGGCGAGCAGCCGGAGCTCGAGTACCCGAACGCGCACGCTCGCTCCCCTGACTTGCGGCCGAGGCGAGGGCGTCGGCGCCCGGACGGCCACGCGGCCTGAGTCTAGCGCCGTCGCCCCGGGCAGTCGGGGATTGGACCGTGTGACCCGGCCGCCCCGTACCCTCGCGGCGGGACCTTCGGGGCATCCCGAAGGCCGCGGCGCTGACCGATGCCCCTGGTACGGCGGACGGTTCCGCCGTCTCGGAGCCCGGCAAGCCGCCGTGCCCGTGACCTCCTACGTGCAGGACGCAGCATGGACAGCGGGATGGGAGACGCGGGAGTGCCGCCGGGGCGGCGGCGGAAGCGGGCGAGCCGCGCCCGGCGCAGCCTGCCGGGTGCGCCGGCGGTCGCCGGAATGCCGTTGCCCGGCCCCGAGCCGCCCGACGCGCCGCCCGCGCCTCCCGCCGGGCCCACGCCACCGGAGGATCCGGCCATCGTCCTCATCCGGACGGCCGGGGGGGCGCCAGCGGCGTCGACGACGCGCTCGCTCCACCGGATGCTGATGCAGCGCGGTTTCGACCCGGACGAGGCGGCGAACCTGACCGCCTACCTGGCCGGCATCCCGACGACGCCGAACGGGTGGACCCTCCGTGAGGTCAACCGCCTCCTCTTCCTTCGCGAGCTCATCCATCGCGGCGGGTGGGAGCACTGACTCGAACGCCTGCCCGCCCGGCCAACCGAATCCCGATCCCTGACGGCATCCGGCGCTCCCTCCTCCGGGTGCCGCACTCCGCGAAGCGGCGTCCGTCCCTCCTCCGGACGCCGCTTCGCTTTCGTCTTCGCGGACCCGACCGGCACGCCGAGGCCTCCGCCGGCGGTCTCGCCTCGGGGTACACTTCGGCCGGTTCCCGAAGGAGGAGTCCTGTCGCCATGCGCACGCCAGTTCGCGTTGTCGCCGCGCTCGCCCTCGCGGGCGCGCTCGTCTCAGCCTGCGCGGCCGGGGCGACCTCGACCCCCGTCCCGTCACCAAGCCCGTCGGCGCCGGCCACCGTCGAGCCCAGCCAGGCCGCCAGCCCGTCGCCGGCGGCGAGCCCCAGCGCGGCCGCCAGCCCCAGCCCGTCGCCGACGGCCTGCGCTCCGCGCCAACCTGGCCACGCTAGGCGGGCAAGCTCACGATCGGCACGGACAACCCGGCCTACCCGCCGTACTTCCAGCCGCCCGCCGCGGGCAACGCGCCCAAGCCGTGGGAGCTCGGCGACCCGACCAACGGCCAGGGCTTCGAGAGCGCCGTCGCCTACGCGGTCGGCGCGACCAGCTCGGCTTCACCAAGGACCAGGTCGCCTGGATCGTCGTGCCGTTCGCCAACTCCTACGCGCCCGGGCAAGAAGCCCTTCGACTTCGACATGGCAACCAGGTGTCGTACACGCGCCGAGCGGGCCCAGGCGGTCGACATGTCCGACGGCTACTACTTCGTCGACCAGTCCGTCGTCGCCCTCACGGCGAACCCGATCGCCAAGGTGACCTCGATCGCCGGCCTCAAGCAGCTACAAGTTCGGCGCCCAGGTCGGGCACGACGGCCTATGACACGATCACGAACGTCATCCAGCCGACGACAGCGGCCACGGTCTACAACACCAACGACGCGGCCATCGCGGCGCTGCAAGGCCAAGCAGATCGACGGCATCGTCGTCGACCTCCCGACCGCCTTCTACGTCACAGCGGCGCAGATCCTCGATGCCAAGGGCAACCCGCTCGCATCCATCGTCGGGCAGTTCCCCGCCAGCCGGCGCCGGACGCGGAGCATTTCAGCCTCGTCCTGGCCAAGGGCAGCGCCCTGACGGCGTGCGTGAACCAGGCGATCGCGGCCCTGAAGGCCGACGGGACGCTCGACCAGATCACGAAGGAGTGGCTGTCCGACAAGGCGAGCGCGCCGGTCCTCCAGCCCTGAGCGACGGCTGCCGCGCTGACCGCATGACCGCGCCTCGGCGGTCTCGGGGGTCCGCGCGACGCAGGGGGCGCTGCTCGGCCTCCCTGCTCGGCGGCGCCCGCGCGCCGGCCGCCGGGCCCGACCGGGCGAGGCGGTGCGATCGACCGTCGATCGCGCTCGCTAGCACGATCGTCTTCTTCGGGTTCGTCGGCGTGGGTGGTCGTCAACTCGCCGGGACTGGCCGCACGTCCAGCGATCGTTCTTCAACGGCGAGTTCTTCCGTCAGGCCCTGCCCAAGTGGTCGACGCGTTCTGGGTCAACATCCAGCTGTTCCTCGTCGCCGAGGTCCTCATCCTGGCGCTCGGCCTGGTCATCGCGGTCCTGCGCAGCCTGCCCGGGCCCGGTGCTTCTTCCCGCTCCGCCTCATGGCGACGGTATACGCGGACGTCTTCCGGGCCGTCCCGGGCTCCTCGATCATCTACATCCTGGGCTTCGGCATCCCCGGCGCTCGACATCGACGGCGTGCCGAACGACCCGTTCTTCTACGCGGTCGTCGCCCTGACCCTCGTCTACTCGGCCTACGTGTCCGAGGTGTACCGGGCGGGCATCGAGTCCGTCCATCCGAGCCAGGACGCGGCGGCCCGCTCGCTCGGCCTCAGCCGGTTCCAGGCCCTCCGCTACGTGGTCATGCCGCAGGCCGTCCGGCGCGTGATCCCGCCCCTGCTCAACGACTTCATCGGGCTCCAGAAGGACACGGTCCTCGTCTCGTACATCGGCGTGGTCGAGATCTTCCGCGAGTCGCAGATCATCGAGGCGGCGCAGTTCAACTTCACGCCCTACCTCGCTACGGCGCTCGTCTTCCTCGTGATCACGATCCCGCTGGCGCGCTTCACCGACTGGCTCGTCGCGCGCGACCGGCGCGCGCCGGCGTCGGCCACCCGGTGGCAGCGCGCCGAGCCTGAGCGATCCGGCCCGGCGCCGCGGCGCTGCGCAGGTCCGACGGCCTCCACAAGTCGTTCGGCTACGCTCGAGGTGCTGCGGGGCATCGACCTCACGCTCGCCGAGCACGAGGTCGTCTGCCTGATCGGCGCGTCCGGCAGCGGCAAGTCCACGCTCCTGCGCTGCATCAACCTGCTCGAGCCCATCGACGCCGGGCGGATCGTCGTGGAGGGCAGCGAGATCACCGCGCGCGGCGTGGACGTCAACCGGATCCGGCGCCGGATCGGGATCGTCTTCCAGGCGTTCAATCTCTTCCCCCACATGCGCGTGCTCGACAACGTCACGCTGGGCCCGCGCAAGGCCCTCAAGCTGGCGCCGGGCGAGGCGGAGGCCGCAGGCGATGGCCCTGCTGCGCCGCTTCGGCCTGGAGGACAAGGCGCGCGACTACCCCGATCGCCTCTCCGGGGGCCAGCAGCAGCGCGTCGCGATCGTCCGGGCCCTGGCGATGCAGCCCGACCTGCTGCTGCTCGACGAGATCACCAGCGCTCTCGACCCGGAGCTCGTGGCCGAGGTCCTCGACCTGGTCCGCGAGCTCGCCGGGGCCGGCATGACGATGCTCATCGCCACCCATGAGATGGGGTTCGCTCGCGACGTCGCGAGCCGCGTCTGCTTCCTCGACGCGGTCGGATCCTCGAGGAGGGCACGCCGGCCGCCCTGTTCAGCGCACCGCGCGAGGCGCGGACGCAGCAGTTCCTGCGGCGGGTGATGGAGGCCGGCGGCTGTAGCATCGGCCTGGCGGCGCTCACGCCTGGGCCGCCGCCACCTCGGCACGCGTCGACGAACGCCGCCCACAGCCGCTCGAACGCAGGCGGCGTCGATTCCGTGCGCTCCGGGTGGCACTGGACGCCCACGGCGAAGCGATCGCCGGGCAGCTCCAGTCCCTCGACGATCTCGTCGTCGCCAGAGCCGGCCGCGGCGCTCGCGACGAGGCCGGGGGCGAGCCCTGCCCGCCTGACCGCCTGGTGGTGGTACGAGTTGACGACGAGCCCGGGATCGCCGACTGGCCCCTGCGTGCCCGGGCCGGGTGCCGGCCCGACCAGGGCCGCGAGCCGCGTTCCCGGGACCAGGCGGATCGCATGGGTCGCGGCCGGCCCGTGTCTCCACGAGGCGCCCACGTGACCCTCCACGTGCTGCTCCAGCGTGCCGCCCAGGAACGCGTTGAGCGCCTGCATCCCGCGGCAGATCCCCAGCACCGGCAGCTGGCGAGCCTGCGCCGCCGCGAACGCGTCGAACTCGAGGGCATCCCGGTCCGGTTCCACGGATCGCGAGCCGCGGTCCGGCTCGCCGTACCGCGACGGGTGGAGGTCGGCGCCGCCTGACAGCAGGAGCCCATCCATCCGCTCGAATGCCGCCTCGCGCGCTCCTGCCGTCGCCGTGGCGTCCAGCAGGATCGGCTCCCCGCCGTGGCGCTTGACGGCCTCCGCATAGAGCCCGTTCCTGCGTGCGGCGACCTCGAGCTCGGCAGATGCGGCTGGCACGGCAACGGTCACCACGATCGAGGGGCGGGGAGCGGCTTCGCCGCGCGTCGGGGGGACGTGGGGGCCGGCGGGGACGCGGCGCTGGCGGGCGGTCACGGACTGGAGGATACCCCCAGCAGCTCGCCGAGCGAGACCACGCGCAGCCCGGCCGACGCCAGGCCGTCGAGGATGCCCGGCAGGGCCTCCAGCGTATAGGTGCCGTTGAGGGAGAGGCGGACGATCGAACCGCCGTGGGCGTCGCTCACGACCCGCGCCATGATGTCGGCCGCGATCGGCCCGCCCGCGGACGGCCCCACGGAATCGCCGGGGTCCACGTCCCAGCCGATCGCCCAACGCCAACCCGCCGCTCCGGCCGACGCCAGCGCGACCTGGGTGAGCGTGCCGCTCGCCCGCAGCCAGGGCGCGGTGGTGCTGCCGAGCACGCCGGCCACGGCCGCGTCGGCGGCCTTGAGCGTCGCCGAGCCGTCGGGCCTGGCCAGGGCAGTTGCGTCGCCCAGCAGGCCCGCGCGCAAAGTTCCCCCGATCGCCGCCTCGTGGATCCGCTCGATCACCGCGCGGCCCGCGGCGTCGGCCGGGTCTGCCGCCTGGGCCGCGACGAAGATGGTGGCCGGGATGCCGTCGGCCGCCAGCCGCTGGACGATCGCGTCGGCGCCCTCACCGACGTCCGCGCCGTCACCCGGTCCGCCGGTGTAGTCGAAGGTCAGGGCGACCTCGTCGCTGTTGGCGGGCCCCTCGAGGACGAAGATGGCCGCCCCGTTCGCCGGCAGCGACGGAAATGGCGCGCGACTGGCGGTCGGCTGGGCGCTGATCGTGGCGGACGGCCCGGGCGGGAGGTTGTTCGGATCCACGAGCGTGTTCGCGATGTAGCCGAGTGTCCATCCAGCCTGGATCCGATCGGGCGCATAGCCGGGCGAGTCTGGATCGAGCGATGGGTAGCGGACTCGATTCCAGTAGCTCAGGCTCTCGACCGAGGTGCCGAACCGCTCGGCGATCGTGGCGAGCGTGTCGCCTCGCTGCACCACGTACCGGCCGAAGGTGGGAGAAGGCCGCGGTGTCGGCCGGAACGGCCGGTTGCCCGACGGGATCACCGAGGCCGTATCGGCTGCCGACGGCGTGGCGACGGGCCCGAGGGAGCACCCGCAGAGGAGCGCGCACGCGAGCGCAAGCGCCAGGCCCGCCGTCGCGCGTCGAACGCCCGGATCGGGTCGACGGTGCACGCCCGAATCGGGTCGACGGTGCACCGTGGCTCGGGCGCGCGAGCGAAGCCGGACGGGCGAATCCACGCCCGTCGACGACGGTGGCCGGATCCGAGCCACGTCGGCGGCCTGCACCTCGCGATCGTACGCCCGCCGCCGGCGAGCGGTCAGTCCGCGATGCCCGGCTCGTCCGAACCCAGCGGGTCGACCGGCGTAGGCTGCTGCAGGCGGAAGTCCGGGCCCAGCGAGCGGCCCTGCTCGGCGGTGGCGATCTGGCCCCAGCCGGCCCGCTTGGCCACGAAACAGGCCCGATCCGCGGCCAGCAGCACCTGCTCGGCGGTCGTCCCGTCCGCTGGGAACGTCGCCAGGCCGATGCTCGCCGAGATCTGTCTCCGCGCGAGTCGCAGCTTCGACACGTCGATCGCCCTGAGGGAATCGCGGACGCGCGCGGCGACCACTGCCGCGCCCGAGGCGTCGGTCGACGGGAGGAGCATCGCGAACTCGTCTCCGCCGTAGCGGAAGACCAGGTCGGAGTCGCGGCCGGCGGCGACGATCGCCCGCCCGATGGCCTGCAGCAGGTCGCTGCCGGCCACGTGGCCGTTGGCGTCGTTGACTTCCTTGAAGGCGTCGAGGTCCAGCATCAGGAGGCCGAATCGCTCGCCCCTCGCGATGGCTGCGGCCATCCGGCGCTCGAACGTCCCGGTGTTGAGGAGGCAGGTGAGGGGATCCCGCTCGGCCTCGTCGGACTTCTGGCGGTAGCTTGCCGCGTTCTCGATGGCGATCGAGACCAGTGCCCCGAACAGCTGGACGAGCTCCAGGTCCTCCGAGCCCAGGCGGTCGCGTGCACCCAGGCGCTCGACCGTGAGGGTGCCCACCACGGCGCCGCGGCCGCGCAGCGGGACGCAGATCAGGCTGCCCTCCACCATGCCCGACGCGCGGAAGTGGTTGACGCGAGGATCGACCAGCTGGTCGGGCACGAGCTGGCCCTCCCCGTGGGCGAGCACCCACGTGGCCAGGCCCTCCTCGCCGGGTTCCCACGGCTGGAGGTACTCGTCTGCATCGATGCCGCGGGCCATGCTCGGCACCAGGAGGCCAGTGACCGGGTCGCGCAGCTCGATGGCGATGTTGTCCCAGCGGATGAGCTCGGAGAGCTTCTCGGCGACCTGCTCGAAGACGCGGTCCCGGTCGAGCGTGCCGAGGATCGCCTCGGTGATGGCGAACAGCGCGCGCTGGCTCTCCAGGCGTCGCTCCAGGGCCGTTGAATTCGAGCGGAGCATCCCGGCGGCGTCGGCGTTGGCCATGGCCGACGCGGCCAGGTTGGCGTAGATCACGAGGAGCCGGAGGTCGTCCTCGGAGAACTGGTGCAGGCCGAGCTTCGAGAGGACCAGCACGCCCAGCACGGCGTCCTCCCAGAGCATCGGCGCCAGCAGCATCGACTCGTCGAGGTCGTCCTCGGTCCCGGCAATCGTCATCGTCCGTGGGTCGCGGGCCGCGTCCGGCAGGTACTGGGGCAGCTTGTGCTCGGCGACCCAGCCGGTGATGCCCTCCCCGATCTGGACCCGCAGGGATTCCGGGGTCTCGTTCACGAACTCGCCGACCAGGCCCCGCATCGCGACCGGCATCAGCCATCCGTCGGCGCGCAGGCGGTAGACCCGCACGTTGTGGAACGGGATGATCGTCCCCAGCTCGGTCGCGATCGCCGCCCCCAGCTCGTCCTCGGTGGTGAAACGGGCGAGGCGTGCTCCCAGCTGCTGGATCGACTGAATCTGGGCCGCCCAGGTCGCCATCTGCGCGTAGTGCTGCGCCGTCTGGATGGCCGTCGCCGCCTGGGCGGCGAAGGCGGCCAGCGTCTCGAGCTCTTCGGGGGTCCAGCGATGCGGCCGATCATGGTAGACGACGAGCAGGCCGCCGACGCCGTCCCCGTCGAGCAGGGGAGCAGCGCAGATGGTGTCGAAATCCCTCCTGGACGACGGTCGCCCGGTTCCCCGCCGCGCGCGGGTCGTCGCGGTAGTTGGTGGCGAAGACCGGGCGGCGTGCCTGGATCGCCTCGGCCGGCACGGATGGCGGCCTGGCTTCGCGCGCTGCGTCGAGGTAGGCGGCCGACAGGCCCCGGCTCGCCTCCACGCTCACGCGGCCGTCCGCGCGCACCAGGAAGACCGCGGCTCGATCCCCGCCGAAGAGGACCAGCGCGTGGTCGATCAGATCATTGAGGATGGTCCCGAGGTCGAGCTGACTGCTGATGTCGGTCGCGATTCGGCGCAGGGCCTCGGCCCGATGGAGCTGGATGGCTGTCGCCCGCCGGAGCCGGTCCGCGTGGACGGCGGTCGCGAGCTGCCGGGCCACGGCGTCCACGAGCTCGACGAGCGCGCGGGGCGCCGCCTGCGGGTCGCGATCGGCCACGAGCAGGACGCCCCAGGGTCCATCGATTCCGCCGGCGATCGGTGCCGCGACGCGACGGCCGAGGGCCGGCCCCGGCGCGATCCAGTCCGGTGACGGCTGGCTCTCCTCGGCGAGCGTCTCCATCGACCGGAGCACCCGCCCGAACAGGCCGGCGTTCTCGGGCAGCGAGCCGATCCGCTCGACGCCTGCTCCTGCCCCGGCCCGTCGCACCAGGTGACCGTCGCGTCGCTCCAGGACCGCGACGAGGTCATGGCGCTCCAGCACGTGGAACGCTTCGACCGCGGCGGCGGCCAGGATCTCGGCGTCAGCTCCGGAGGCGACCATGTCGGCAAGCGCGGCCAGCAGCCCCACGGCGTCGACATCCTCGCCGGGCTCCGGGAGATAGGCACGTGCCAGGGCATCCGGCCCGACGGGGTGACCGGTCCGGACGATGGACAGCGGTGTGCCCGAAGCCGGGGTGATCTCGGGCCCCACGAGTCGCGGACCGGGCGGCTCGACGGCGGTGGGCCGGAGGGTCGGGCGCGTGCGGAGCTCGACGAGGGCGCCGCCGATGGGAGGGGCGGTGACCGCTGACCGCCGACCCGACGCGTCGCGAATCTGCGTGATGGGTCGGTCGGGCGACGAGCCGCGACCCGATCGCGACTCGCCGGGCGCGGCCGCCGCCGCAGCGAGGAAGCGCTGGAGGTCGCTCGGACGGTACCGTCGATCGCCGCGGGCGTTGATCCGGTAGTAGCGGAGCCGGCCCTGGTCGCTCCACGCGCGAATCGTGTTCGGATGCACGCCCAGGACCCGGGCGGCCTTGGTCACGGACAGTGTCGCGTCGGTGGGGCGCTGAGGCGGGTTCGTCACAGGGCCTCCGCAATCGGAGTGATGACCAGCACGACTCTCGCTGACTCCACATTTCTTGCCAATGAACCGATGGTCCTACGACGTTGTACGCGGGTGGGCGCCCCCGATCGGGGACCGGGCGACCTCGTGGGCGCATGCACGGCCCTCCCGGGCGGCCCTCCCGGGCGGCCCCCGGCGACCCTCCCGCGGTCCCCGGCGGCACTCCCGGGGCGGCACTCCCGGGGCGGCACTCCCGGGGCGGCCCTCCCGGCGGGCCCCTGGTCGGGTCCCCAGGCGTTTCGCCGCGGTGAAGCCGGTCGGGCCGGGCACGGCCAGGGTGACCCGGCTGACGCCCTGGCGACCGGCTCAGGAGCGGGCGCGGTCCAGGCGGATCACGAGCAGCGTCGCGCCGACCGCGACTGCTGCAATCACGACCACGCCGCCGATCGCGAACAGCGGGTCGCCCACCAGACCCGGGGCCGCCGGGTTCGTGCGCACGTCGCCCGTGCCTGGATTCGCGCCCGGCGAATCCGATGGGAGGGCGCTTGCCGCTGGGGCCGGACTCGGACTGGCGGCCCGGGCCACCGCCGGGTCGCGACCCATCGCGCCCACGAGGAGCAGGAGGGTGGCGGCGCCGACGATGAACGCGGCCGTCAATCGCCGCGTCATCGGGCGCCCGCCAGCAGCTCCCATGCGATCCCGACCGCCAGCAGGGCCATGCCACCCGCCAGGGCGGCCGCCGCCGCGACCGGCCGGGCTCGCCGACCCTCGGCGAGGATGCGCATGGCCTCGGCCGGCTCGAGCGTGCAGACGACCAGCGGGCGCCCCGTCCCGGCGGTGAGGAGCGTGCGACCGGCCGCGCTGGCGACCGGTACGCCCAGCGCGATGGCGTGCTCCACGGACGAAAGCTGCTCCACCCGCAGGCGTACCGGCGTCGCCGCCGGCAGGGCCCTGGGCAGCTGCTCGGCCACCTCGCCGGCCGAACCGGCTGACTCCCGGGGGACCGTCACCAGGCCGACGTCGAGGGCGTCGGCGTCGATGTCGATCTCGGCGAGGTCGTGGCGCACCCGAAACGCGACGGCTTCGCGCACCTCGTCGATCACCTGCCAGCGGCGGCCGAGGCGGGCCTCGAGGCGCCGGCGCCGGAAGACCAGCGGGCGGGCGTTCTCGTCGAGGAACACGTCGTCAGCGTCCAGGCGTCCGTCGATCCGCACATAGCGCGGTTCGCCGGCGGCGGCCAGCGCGGCCGCCCGATCCAGGTCCACGGCCGGGGTCACCGCAAGCAGCCTGCCGACGCGGACGCGCGGGCCGTAGGAGCGGAGGAGCAGGGTCCCGACGCCGATCCCGACGATGCCGGCCGCGACGACGACGAGGGGGGTCACGGCCGGGGATGGTAGCAGCGGACTGTCCGGGCCGCCGCGCTTCACCGTCGCCGGGCAGCAAGCGACCCGGAGGAACCTCCGCATCGCGTGGGCATCGGCCGAAACCTCCGCCGTTAGCGAGCTCATGACCCCTCCGGGTCGCAATCAACGCTACGCGCCGGAGAGGCGCCAGTCAATCCCGTCTGTCCACAGGTTCGGACGGCCCGCCACCTGCGTTGTCCACACCTCGTCCACCGTCTCGGCGACCCCCCGGCTGCGGAGCGGCCGGGGCTCCAGGCGCCCGCCGGTCCAGGCGCCCTCCGGCCCATGCCTGGTTGACCCGCGCCGCGGGTTCGGTGCGCGGCCGCATCCAACCGGCCGCCCGGGTGGGTGGCTCAGGCCGGCTCGCCGGTGATGGCGTCGAGCGTGAGCACCTGGCCGCCGTAGCTCGTCAGCACGAGGCGCCCGCCGACCAGCTCGGCCGCGGCGACGACGTCCGAATGGGCGGCGCGCCAGCGGACCTCGCCGTCCTCCTCGATGGCGAACGTCTCCACTTCCGCCTGCGCGAGGACGTGCGGCAGGCGTGGTGATCCCAGCACGGCCACCAGCGGCGAACGTGCCCGATGCGTCCAGCGCAGCTCGCCCGTCCGCGCGGCGAATGCGTACGTGATGAAGCCGTAGCCGACGACCAGGAGCCCCGCCGTATCCCAGGCCAAGCCGCACGGGGAGTCGAAGATGGTCGAGGCGAGGCGCGTCGCCCAGGCCCCGCCGGGGTGCTCGACGCGGATCTCGGCACGGCAGAGACGCTCGTACGCGGGTCCCAGCAGCGGGCCGTGGTCGGTCAGCGAGCCGCCTGCCTCGGAAAGGGCGAACACGTCGGGCCCGCGGCCGCTGCCCGCCCACCGGTAGCGGACGCGCAGGGCTCCCGGGTACGTGACGATGGCCTGTTGTGGCTCGCTGCTCATGGGGCGAAACGCGCCTCCGGGCGCTGCGCGCGGACCGTGCCGGCCTCAGGCGCCGGCGCCGGGGACGGTCGCGGCCGGCGGCTCACCTGCCTCGGCGATGGGGGCCACGATCGCGTTCGTGAGCGCGCGCAGCGCCGCCGGCGAGACCGGAAAGACCGCGCGGTCCGCACCGGCCGCGGCCCAGACGACCGGGAATCGGCCAAGATCCGGATCCATCACGACGCGCGATGCCCGGGCGTGCCCCAGCGGAGGGATGCCGCCGATCGTGAACCCGGTCAGCTCGCGCGCTTCGCGGGCGGTGGCGCGCCTGATCTCCCGCTCGCCCATCACGGCGGCCAGGCGCGCGACGTCGACCCGGTTCGTGCCGGCAACCAGGCAGATCACCGGGTCGAGCCGCTGGTCCTCGTCGAGGACGACGAAGACCAGGGACTTGACGATCTGGGCCTGTTCCACGCCGAGCGCGGCCGCCGCGTCCTCGGCCGTATGGCTCGTGGCGTCCAGGAGCGTGACCTCGAGGGCCACGCCCTTTCGCGCCGCCGCGTCGACGACGCGGCGGACCGCCGGGTCGACTGGGCTGTCTGGGCTGACCGACTCGGGCACGGCCGCGAGTCTACACCGACCGGGGGCCCGCGCCCCCTGCCTCGCCGCGCGACCGGCCGCCCGTCCCGGGCCGCAGCGGGCTCGCGGCCGACGAGGCGAGTCACCGCCGGCGGCTCCGTGCCCCTCGCGCGGCGGGGCGTCGCGAGGCACGGTCGGGTGGCGGCCGCGGGCGCTACCATCGGTCCGGTGCGCGCCATCATCTTCGACTGGGACGGCACGCTGGCCGACACCGTCCCCTTCATGTTCGCGGCCACCGAGACGGTGATGTCCGAGCTCGGCATCGCAGTGTCCTTCGAGCAGTACCGCAGCCAGTTCACGCCGGACTGGCGCGACCTCTACCGACGACTGCTCGTCCCAGCGGAGCGCGTGGAGGCTGCCGGTCGGCGCTGGTGGTCGATCTACCGCGGCATCCAGGACGCGCCGCTCCTGCCCGGGGCTGCCAGTGCGGTGCGCCGCCTCGACTCGGCAGGCTACCGGCTGGGCCTGGTCACGGCGGGCGACCGCGCCAACATCGAGCCGCAGCTCCGCCGCCACGGCCTGGCCGGACTGCTCGGGGTCTGCGTGTTCGGCGACGACCTCGTCGAGTCGAAGCCCCATCCCGCTCCTCTCCAGCTCGCGCTGGCCGGCCTGGCCATGACGGGCTCGGCGGTCGACTCGGCGTACGTCGGCGACGCCCCGGACGACATGCGCATGGCCCATGCCGTCGGCGCCCATGCCGTCGGGATCCGCGGCGCGCTCGGCGACGAGCCGGAGCTCCTCGCGGCGGGTGCTGCGGAGGTCGCCGATTCGGTCGATGCGTGGGTGGACCGACTCCTGGAAACCCGGGTGTAGACTGCCCGCGACGGCCGGCTCGAGGTCCGGTCGAACCGAACGATGGGACAGGGGAGCGCCACCGGGCGCTGAGAGTGCGGACGATCCGCAGACCCTCGGAACCTGATCCGGGTCATGCCGGCGAAGGGAGTCCACCGCGACGCCTCCGTCCCGTCGATCCAGGAGGCGTCCAGATCGTCGCGTCGGCCCACTCCAACGGCGTACTCCCGCGGGTCATTGCGATCCTCATCGGCGACGGGGACGTGCCGGAGCGCGCGGCGCTCGATGCGGCCTGGCCGGGCTGGGCGGACGGCTGCTCGCTCGTCGTGGCCGCGGACGGCGGCGCACGCAAGGCTGACCGGGCCGGCCTCCGCCCGGATCTCGTCGTCGGCGACGGCGATTCCCTGGGCCCGGACGGGATCGCGCACCTCGCCGCGACCGGCATCCCGTTCGACGCCGCGCCGGTTGCCAAGGACGAATCCGATCTCGAGCTGGCGGTGGCCGCCGCCATCGCGCGCTCAGCCACGCACCTGGTGATCCTCGGGGCATTGGGCGGGCCGCGCTTCGACCACGCCCTGGCGAACGCCTGGCTGCTGGCCCATCCGTCGCTCCGCGGGCGGACCGCGATGCTGCTCGACGAGCGAACGAGGATCCGCCTCGTCGATGCGTCAGCCGGCGGGGCGATCGCGGTGCTGGCAGGCCGCCGCGGTGACCTCGTCTCGCTGTTCCCGTTCGAGGCGGACGCCATCGGGGTCGCGACCGAGGGCCTGCGCTTCCCGCTCCGCGACGAGGCCCTCGCGTTCGGGCCCGCCCGCGGCCTCTCCAACGTGCGGACCCGGTCGGAGGCCAGCGTCTCCCTCCGCGCGGGTCGGCTCCTTGTCGTCGAGACGCACGCAGAAAGGGAGATCGGGAATGAGTAGCGCCGTCACCGGGACGACCGCGACAGGCGTCCCCGACGCCCGCTGGCGGACACGCGACATCGTCGTCACGGCCGTGATCAGCGTCGCGTTCGCGGTCGTGTTCTGGGCCTGGAACAGCTTCGTCTGGCCGTTCTTCGCCTTCCTCGGCTCGTTCCAGAACCTGCTCTACGGGATCTGGCTCGTGCCGGCCGTGCTCGCCCCGCTCATCGTCCGGAAGCCGGGGGCAGCCCTCTTCGCCGAGATGGTCGCGGCGGCGGTGTCGCTGGTCGCGAGCCCGTGGGGGCCTGACACGCTGCTCTCCGGGTTCGTCCAGGGTGCCGCCGCGGAGCTGGTGTTCGCCTTCACGCTGTACCGGTCGTGGGGCTTCCCGGTCCTCGCGGTCGCGGCGATCGCATCGGCGGCAGCGGCCTGGCTGCACGACTGGGCCATCTACTACGCCGCGATCGACACCGGCACGCAGGTACTGGTCGGCGTGCTCATGGCGATCTCGGCGGTGGTCATCGTCGCAGGGGGGTCGGTCGCCCTCGTCCGGGCCCTTCGCCAGGCAGGCGTCCTGGAGGGCTTCCCAAGCTGACGGCGTCTGCCGGCCCGGGCGGTATCGCCGCGCGGGACCTGATCGTCTCGTGGCCGGGCCGGGACCGGCCGGCCGTCGCCGGCGTGTTGTTCGAGGTGCCGCCCGGCGCCTGCCTGCTCGTCGTGGGGCCGTCGGGGTCGGGCAAGAGCAGCCTGGCCCGGGCGATTGCGGGGCTCGTGCCGGAGACGATCCCGGGTCGCGTGGAGGGCCATCTCACGGTCGACGGCCTGGAGGTGCCTGCGGCAGGCCACGAGGCTGTCGCGCGGCACGTCGGGGTCGTCTTCCAGGATCCCGAGAGCCAGCTGGTGATGGAGCGCGTCGAGGACGACGTCGCCTTCGGGCTGGAGCGCCGCGGTTGGTCGCCCGAAGCGATGCGATCCCGGGTCCCGGAGGCGCTCGTCGAGATGGGTCTCGGCGGGATGGCACGGCGCCGGACGACCAGGCTGTCCGGCGGCGAGCAGCAACGCCTCGCCCTGGCCGGGGCGATCGCGCCCCGGCCGTCGATCCTGATCCTCGACGAGCCAACATCGAGCCTCGATCCGGCCGGCGCCCTCGCGCTCGCCAGGCGGCTCGCCGCGGTCCGCGCGGCGCGGTCCACCACGATCGTCCTGGTGGAGCACCGTGCCGAGCTCGCCTGGCCGCTTGCCGACCTGGTGCTGGCGCTCGGGCCGGCCGGGGAGCCGATCGCCTTCGGCGCCGCCGATCGCGTGCTGGCGGAGCACGGCTCCGAGCTGGCGACCGCCGGCGTCTGGCTGCCGGGACCTGCGGTTGATCCAAACGCGGCGCGGGCGTACTTCCGCGCCGTGAGCGGCGAGTCCCCCGCAGCGACCGGAGAGCCGCGCATCCGGGCGTCCGGCGTCCGCTTCGAGTTCGAGCGCGGCGTGCCCGTCCTCGACGGGATCGACCTGGAGCTCCGGGACGGTGCCAGGGTGGCGCTCCTCGGTGCCAACGGGAGCGGGAAATCGACGCTGGGCCGCCTCCTCGTGGGACTGCTCCGGCCGGTAGCGGGAGCCGTCCGGCTTGGCGGCCTGGACCCGGCGCGGCTCCGCCCGGCGGCGCTCAGCCGGGAAGCGGCGTACGTCTGGCAGGACCCCGAACGCCAGTTCCTCGCGGCGACCGTGCGCTCGGAGCTGGAGCTGGGGCTTGCCGACGACGAACGGCATGCGGCAGGCGAGGCCGCCGAGCGGCTCCGGCTGCCGCTCGCGGCCTTCGGTGAGCGCAGCCCGTACACGCTCTCGGGCGGCGAGCAGCGGCGCCTGTCGCTGGCGACCGCCCTCGTCCGCCGGCCACGTCTCCTGGTCCTCGACGAGCCGACGTTCGGGCAGGATCGCCACGGGTACGAGCAGCTCGTCGACATGATCCAGGAGCGGGTGGCGGCCGGTGCCGCGGTCGTGGCCGCGACCCACGATCTCCGGTTCGCCGACGACGTCGCCACAAGGACCATCGTGCTGGCCGGTGGCCGGATCGCCTGGGACGGGCCGACGGACCGCCTGTCGACGTCGCCGGCACTGCACCAGGCGCTCGGCCTGCCGCCCGACGTTCCGGCCGGCTTCCTCCCCCGCGGTGGGCGCGGAGCGAGGGGAGCCGCCGGCGTCGCGAACGGCGCCCGCGGCCTTGCGGATGGAGCGGCTGGAGCGGCCGGGGCGATCCGGCCTGAATCGTCCCGGCCGTCGGACCCAGTCCCCACGGGGTCGACGACTGCCGGGGATCGCGGCCGTGCGACCGGCGCCCGCGAACGCCGGCCATGATTGCCGTTCGACCGGTCGCTGCCGAAGCCGCCATGAGCCCGCTGGGGCGGTCGAGCCCGCTGGCGAAACTGGCCGTCGCCATCGTCTGGCTGGTCGGCCTGGCCTTCACGACGGACCTGCGCCCGCCGACGGTGATCGCGCTCACCGCGATCGCCGCGGGGTGGGGGATCGGTCGGATTCCCCCGCGGGCGTTCGCGCTCGCGCTCCTGCCCCTGTGGGTGGCGGCGCTCGGCATCACCTGCTTCAATGCGGCCTTCTCCCCGCTGAACGGGGACCTCAGCCTGGCGGCGGCCGTCCAGGTGGGCCCGCTCCGCGTGGTGCAGCCGGCGGTCGTCACGGGCCTTGGGCTCGGCCTGCGGGTGATCGCCATCGCCGCCGTGGGAGTCGTGTTCGGGCTGACCACCGACGCGACGAGGTTGGTCGACGCCCTGGTCCAGCAGGCTCGCGTGCCCGATCGCTTCGCGTACGGTGCGCTGGCCGCGTTCCAGGCCATCCCTCGCCTCGCCGGCGACCTCACCTCGTTGCGGGAGGCGCGTCGTATCCGTGGTCTCCGGGCGAGCTGGCACCCGCGCCTGCTCGTCGGGCTGCTCGTCCTGGCGATTCGCCATGGCGACCGCCTCGCCGTGGCAATGGACGCCCGTGGATTCGCCAGCGGGACCGCGACTCGCTTTCGCATCGAGCGGTGGCGGCCGTCCGATACGGCCCTCGTCGTCGGCTCGGCTGCCTTCATCGTGGCGATCCTCGCCTCGATCCGCTGATGGACCGCGCTCGTCCGTTCCGGCATGGCCGCACCGGGATGGTCGCATGCGCCGCGGCTTGAGCGCCCCAGGCCTGATCGCGAGCGATCAGTCGGCTGTGTCGGACTCGTGGCTGCGCTCGTCTGCGGGTTGCGGGCCGCAGCGGTACCCTCGGCCTCATAGCAGACGCGGTCGCCGCATCGGTACGGGCGCCGCGCAGAGGAGCGTCCCATGAGCCAGATGCCTGCTGTGGGCGAGTCGGCCCCGGCCTTTGCCCTTCCCGACGAGAACGGCGTCGTCCATCGCCTCGCCGACCGGGCGGGCGGGTGGACCGTCGTCTACTTCTATCCGGAGGACGACACGCCCGGCTGCACGACCGAAGCCTGCGAGTTCCGGGATTCATTCGCCTCCCTTCGCGCCGAGGGCGCCGAGGTCTGGGGAATCAGTCCCGACGACGCCGCCAGCCATGCCCGGTTCCGCCGGAAGTACGAGTTGCCGTTCACGCTGCTCTCGGACGTCGACCACGCCGTCTGCGACGCCTACGGCACGTGGGGCGAGAAGTCCAAGGCCGGGCGAACCTACATGGGCGTGCTCCGGGGCACCGTCCTCGTCGGGCCAGACTTGCGCATCGCCGCCGCGTGGCCGCCGAAGGTCACGCCCGAGGGCCATGCCGCGGAGGTCTCGGCTGCGCTCGCCTCGGCGAGGGCGGCCGTCTCCTGACGGATCGCCGGCATCGCGCGCCCGATCTCGGCGGTTTCCTCGACCTTCGTTGCGCGCGCGGCGCATGCGAACGCGCAGTGGCGAGATCGGGGAGAACGAAAGGAAAGAGGCGTTGCTCGTGGGGGGAGACGAGCCACGCCTCTGGCGGATAATACATCGCGTGAATGGCTTGTGCACGCGCATATCGCGCAAAGTCGCATGAGTCCGTCGGCTCGGCGGACGGTACGCGGCCGGACGCGCGCACCCGTGGATCCCCCTCCCTCCGCCGGAGGCACGACGCCGGCCCACGCCTGGCGCCCGGCACGGTTCCTCGTCATCACGGCCCACCCGGACGATGCCGACTTCGGGCCGGCCGCCACGGCCGCGGCCTGGATCGACGCGGGATCGACGGGGCGGCTCGTCTGCTGCACGAGCGGCGACCAGGGCGGCGAGGACCCGGAGCTCGACCCCTTCGCGCTCGCGGCCACGCGGGAGGAGGAGCAGCGGAACGCCGCCCGCGTCGTCGGCTACGACGAGGTCCGCTTCCTGGGCCAGCCGGACGGGGCCCTCGCCAACGAGCTGCCGCTGCGGGAGCTGCTGGTGCGCGAGATCCGCGAGTTCCGGCCGGACGCCGTCCTCACCCACGACCCGGACGTGCTCTTCTACGGGGACGGCGGCGTGAACCACACCGACCATCGCGCGGCCGGCATCGCGGCCGTGGACGCGGTCTTCCCGGCGGCCCGCAACCCGATGGCCTTCCCGGCCCTGGCCAGGGCGGGCCTGGCGGCCCACAAGGTCCGGCGGCTCTACCTCTTCTGGCCGGAGCGTCCGACCGCCTGGGTGGACGTGAGCGCCACGTTCGAGCGCAAGCTCGCCGCCCTGCGCTGTCACGCCAGCCAGATCCGCGACCCGGGGGCCATGGAGACTCGCCTGCGGTCATGGGCCGGTGAGGACGGCGCCGCCATCGGGGCGGCCGCCGCCGAGGCATTCCGCGTCATCGTCATCGACGACGACGAGGAGGCGACCGCCTCCGGTTGAGCGAGGCCGCCGTGTCGCGCCCAGGCCGGGCCTCGACCCGGGTTGGCTCGCGTGTCACGAGCGGGTGCCGGCCTGGAACCCGCCCCGCCCTGTCGCGGCGCCTGCCTACGGGGTGTCGAGCAGCATGGGCCGCACGCGACCCCAGGCGTTCCAGAGGTCGGCGAGCGGCTCGGCCCGGCGACCCAGGAGGTCGACCATCTCCCCCATCGTGAGGCCGCCCGCCGCATCGGCGACGTAGCCCACCGCGTCGACCTCGACGTCGGCGAGCAGGATGGACATCTCGGCCTCGGTCGGCCAGCGCCGCATGCGCATCGGATCCAGGCCCGCGTAGCCGAGCGCGAGCGAAAGGTCGCGCTGTGAGGGCACCCTGCCGTCAGCCCAGCCGCCCAGCCCGTCGAACCGGTAGCCGAGGGCCGCGAGGGCCGCAGCGATGTCACGGCACTGGCTCGCCGGACGGTCGCCCCAGAACGGATGGCTCTCCGGGAAGTCGAGGGCCGTTGCGTCGATCGCGCGGGCGATGATCGCGTCGACCAGGTCGGAGAGCAGGACGGTCCAGCGGCGTTGCTCCGCCTCGTCGTCGCCGGCGAGATTGACGACGAGCGCGCGCAGGGCCTCGCGGTCGCCGTGGAGCAGCCGGACGATCGCCATGTCCGGGCCATCCACGCGGATCACGTCCTCGTCTCCCGCGATGGGCGTGTCAGCGCCCGCCGCAGGTGTCGCGGCCGGCGAATCCATGGCCGTGGAGGTCGCGCCCGGCGCCGTGGCGACGGTCGCGGCCCCCGGCGGCCCGACCGTGCCCTGATCGCCCGTGTCCGGCACGTCGACGGTGGGCGCCGGCGCGCCCTCGACCGACGCCGCGGCCGTCGATGCTCCGGCCGCGACTCCGGGCGCGGTCGGCGACGATGCCGGGGCCGCGTCCCGGGGCGCCGGCGCGGCCGGCCGGCCGACGCGCTCCAGCTCCTCGCAGTCGGCCAGCGCGATGCGAGCCGCGCGGCAGGTTTCCGCGGCGTGTTCGGCCGTGATCCGGGCGCCGTCCGCCTCCATGCCCATTCGCTCGAGGTCTCGCAGCAGGCCACCCTCGAGGGAGGTCTCGAGCGCCGCGACGGCAGCCGCGTCGCGGCTGCGGGCGTTGATCCGGTTGATCTCCCGAAGCCACTCGCGGGCCGCGGCCTCCAGTGCCGCCCGCTCGCGGGCGGCGAGCCTCGCCCGCCGAAATCGAGCCTGGGCCTCGTCCTTTGCCGTCCGCACGGCCCGCGGGTCCATGGCCGCACTCGCCCGCTCGCGCCGCGTGACGTGGTCGTCGTAGGCCCGCTTCGCCTCGCGCAGCCGCTCCTGCGCGGCGGCGGCCAGTGTCGCCATCCGCTCGGCGTGCCCGCAGGCGTCGGCGGCCGCCGCTCGCGGCCCGGCGCATGGGTCGGCCGGAGCCTCGGCGCGCTGCGTGCCCGGCCCGATCCCGGCCGACATCGCCGCACCGGCGTGGATCGCGCGCCCGAACGGGTGTTCCGTCCGATCTCCCGCAGGCGAGAACACGTCGTCGGTCCCCGAGATCAGCTCGCCGGCCCCAAGCGACGTCGCCAGGGTGGCTGCCCGCCCAATTCCCGGGCCCGGCGTCACGGTGACGCGCACGCCTCGGCGAGCGGCGGGGCGAGCGCGGAGCACCTCG
Source organism: uncultured Chloroflexia bacterium (assembly GCA_963821595.1). GTDB lineage: Bacteria > Chloroflexota > Limnocylindria > Limnocylindrales > CSP1-4 > CTSoil-043. The sequence goes on from CAWGEL010000024.1 coordinate 70,333, forward strand.
ACGAAGACGGCTCCGCTCGCGACCCCCAACGTGAGGCCCGCGGCCAGGAAGAAGAAGTCGCTCGGGCTCAAGCTGGTTCCTCTGCGGCGACCCGGGCGCGCTGGCCCGCCGGGGAGCGTCACTTCCCGTGGCGCCGAGCGTAGCTGCGACGCCGCCCCGCGTCAAACTTCCGGCGGCCCGTTGTGAACGGCGGCCCGTCCGGGAGGGGGCGTTGATCCGGCACGCCGCCGCCCGATCCGATCCGCCAGCCGGGCCCGGGAGGGCCCCCTCGTGCGGCCACGCCCACGGTGCTGTAGATTCCGCCCGCGTCGCCCCCCGGGACGGCGGCCGCTCCCGAGCGCCCCCGCCGAACAGCCGCCAGTCAAGGACCGAGCAGTACAGCGTGGCTATCGAGACCGACCAGGAATTCCTCGTTCAGCCGGTTGACGCATCCTGGCTCCAGTGCAACATCGAGTGCCAGGAGGCGTGCCCCGTCGGGACGAACTGCCGTGGCTACCTCAACCTCGCGGCTGAGGGTCGCTTCGAGGAGGGGTACCTCCTCTCGCGGGAGCCGAACCCGGTCGCCGCGATGTGCTCGTACGTGTGCTCAGCCCCGTGCGAGCGGGCCTGCCGCCGCGGCGACATCGATCGGCCGCTCTCCATTCGCGCGATGAAGCGCTTCCTCGTCGAGTGGCACGAGGCGTCCGGCATCCCGGACGTGATGCCGCAGATCGTTGCCCGCGACGAGCGCGTCGCCGTGATCGGGGCGGGTCCCGCCGGCCTGGCCGTCGCCCGCGAGCTGGCCGTCAAGGGCTACGGCGTCACCGTCTTCGACAGCCTCCCCTTCGCCGGCGGGACGATGCTGATCGGCGTTCCCGCGTTCCGCCTCCCTCGCGAGGCGATCGAGATGGACGTCAACCTCATCGAGCGCCTCGGCGTGGAGTTCCGCTACGGGACCACGATCGGCAAGGACCTGACGTTCGAGGACCTTCAGCGCGACTTCGATTCGGTCGCCATCTGCGCGGGCGCGATGGACGCGGTGGGCCTCGACGTCCCGGGCAGCGAGCTGGCGGGCGTCCAGTACGGCGTCGACTTCATGAAGAAGGCCAACCTGGGCGAGCCCCTGGACGCCGGCCACAACGTCGTCGTCATCGGTGGCGGCTACACGGCGATGGACTGCGCCCGCACGAGCCTGCGCCACGGGGCCGAGAACGTGACCATCGCCTACCGGCGGACCCGGTCGGAGCTGGTCGTCGACGAGGAGGAGCTCGGCGAGACGGAGCTCGAGGGCGTCCGCATGGAGTTCCTCGTCAGCCCCATCGAGCTGCTCGGCGAGGACGGCAGGCTGACGGCGGTCCGCTTCATCCGCAACCGCCTCGGCGAGCCCGATGCGTCGGGTCGGCGCTCCCCGGTCCCGATCGCGGGCTCGGAGTTCAACGTCCCTGCCGACACCGTCATCCCGGCGGTTTCCCAGGCGGCCGACCTCACCTTCCTCCCGGTCGAATCGACCTTCGAGGTCGCACGCGGCCGGCTCAAGGTGGACCCGGCCACCTACGCCACCAACGTCCGTGGCGTCTTTGCCTGCGGCGACTTCGTGACCGGCCCCACCACCCTGATCGAGGCGGCCGGCCACGGCAAGAAGGCTGCGTACGCCATCGACCGGTACCTGGCGGGCCGGACGGACGTGACCGTGACGGGCAACGTCAAGATCACCAGTTCCTGGCGCCATGAGATGCCGGAGTTCTATGACATCCTGCCGCGCCAGGCGGTCCCGATGCTGCCCGTCCAGGCACGCATGGCGTCGGTCGACCCGGAGGTCAACTTCACGACTCCGGTGGAGCTTGGCTACACGACGACCCAGGCGGTGACCGAGGCCACCCGCTGCCTCATGTGCAACTACAACATCTGGTTCGATCCCTTCCGGTGCGTCCTGTGCGGGGCATGCGCGGACGTCTGCCCGGAAGGCGTGATCCACATGGTCGACGTGACGACGCTCAAGGCGGAGGGTCGGCTGCCCGAGCTCGAGGAGGCGGCCGGCTGGGAGAGCGGCGCCGCAATGATCCTCGACGAGGAGCGCTGCATCCGCTGCGCCTTGTGCGTCAAGCGCTGCCCGTTCGACGCCATTACGATGGAGCGGTTCGAGCTCCAGGAGGTATCCACGGACGGGCGGCTCTACAAGGAGTCGTACCGCGACGCGCAGCTGGCCGGCACGCCCGGCGTGGCAGGAGGAGCCCGGTGAGCTTCCTGGAACGGGTGGACCAGTCGATCCGGCGGAGTCCGATCTGGCGCTCGCTGTTCCGGAACCCGTACCCCAACGACGAACGGTCGCGCGCGTACGCGGTCATGAACAACGTCTTCCTGCATCTCCACCCGGTGCGGGTCCGGCAGCATGCCGTGAAGTTCGCCTACACGTTCTGCCTTGGCGGCCTGAGCTTCTTCCTGTTCCTGGTCCTGACGGTCACCGGCGTCTACCTGATGTTCTTCTACCACCCGTCGGCGACCCAGGCCTACACGGACATCCTGACCATCCAGTCCCAGGTGCCGTTCGGGCTGCTCACCCGCAACATCCATCGGTGGGCGGCCCACCTGATGGTCTTCTTCGTCTTCCTGCACATGATGCGGGTCTTCTACCACGGCGCCTACAAGCCGCCCCGCGAGTTCAACTGGGTGGTGGGCGTCGTGCTCCTCTTCATCACCATCCTGCTGAGCTTCACGGGCTACCTGCTGCCGTGGGACCAGATCGCGTACTGGGCCATCACCATCGGCACCAACATGGCCGGCTACGCGCCGCTCTTCAACACGCCCTCGAAGCTTCTCCTGCTGGGTGGCCTGGAAGTCTCGGGCAACACGCTCCTGCGCTTCTACGTGCTCCACATCATGGTGTTCCCGCTGGTGGCGGCCATCTTCCTCGCGGTTCACTTCTGGCGAATCCGCAAGGACGGCGGGATCTCGGGTCCGCTATGACGTCTCATCTGGTCGTCGTCGCCCTGGGAACGCCGCACGCGCGCGGCGCCGAGCGGGCGCTGGTCATCCTCGCCTCCGCGTCCCCGAGGAACCGCCCGTGACCGATACGAAGGCAACACCAGAGCGGCGCGTCGCCCTGCCGGTCGATCCGACCCGCCGGACCGAGATCGACAAGCAGCGGGTGCCGATGTCGGCGCGCCCGTACCGCCTCCTCGCCCTGGTCAAGCAGGATGCCGTCGTCCGGGTCCAGAAGGAACCCGACGACACCGTGATGACCTGGCCGCACCTGCTCTCGATCGAGTTCCTGGCCGCGGCCTTCATGAGTGTCTTCCTGCTGTTCATGGGCCTGTTCGTGAACGCGCCCCTGGAGCAGCTGGCAAACCCGAACGTGACCCCGGAGGTCGCCAAGGCCCCCTGGTACTTCCTCGGTCTCCAGGAGCTGCTGGCCTACTTCCACCCGTCCGTCGCGGGCGTGCTCGTCCCGACGTTCATCTTCGTGGGCGGGATCCTCGTCCCGTTCATCGACCGCGGCAAGCCGAACGTCATCCGGCCGTCGGAGCGGAAGATGGAAGTCGTGCTCTTCTCGCTGCTCTGCGGCCTGGGCCTGATCGTGACGTTCATCGGCATCTTCTTCCGGGGCCCGGGCTACGCGTTCGCGTTCCCGTGGATCACCGGCTTCCACTTCAGCCTCTGAGCGGCGGACAGGTCGACCCGATGAGCAACTACCACGTCGAGCCCGCAAGCAAGCCCGCGGCCCTCACCAACGAGGCGCTCAAGGCGCTCCGGACCGAAGCCCCGCGGGGCGTCTCGCGGCGCCACCTCCTGCGCACGTCGCTCGGCGCGAGCGTCGGGCTGTGGCTGCTCGAGATCGGCGCCGGCACGATCGGCTTCCTGTGGCCCAACCTGTCGGGCGGCTTCGGCGGCAAGGTCACGCTCGGCACGATCTCCGACATCAAGACCCAGAACTCGCTGATCCCGTTCGGTGACGGCTACCCCGCCTACTACCAGGACGCCCGCTCCTTCGTGGTCCTGGTCGACGCGACGCGCCAGGAGTTCACTCCCGGCACCGACGCCACGGGCGACGGGACGGCTCTCAACGTGCGTGCGCTGTACCAGCGCTGCACCCACCTGGGCTGCAAGCCGAACTTCTGCGTGAAGAGCTACTGGTTCGAGTGCCCCTGCCACGGTTCCCGCTACGACCGGCTGGGCACGAAGGTCAAGGAGCTGGGGCCGGCGCCGCGCTCGCTCGATCGATTCGCGGTCACCGTCGGCGGCGACGGCAAGCTGACGCTCGATACGAGCAAGCTCACGCTGGGCCCGCTGCCGGTGGCGCTGGGCCAGCCCGGGCTCATTCCCTCCAAGAGCCCGACGGGATGCCTGTGATGCGACCGGCCGCGCGGAACCGAGGTTCCCGATGACGGATCAACCCGGCTCCACGCCGGAGCGCCGGCTGCCCGTCCCGCGCCCCGACGCGACGCCCGCCGTTCCCCAGCCCGGTCCCGTCGTCCCGTCACCCGAGGCAACGCGGGTCACGCCGGAACGGGCCGCCGCCATCGTCCGGCAGAGCGCCAGCGCGCGCTGGGTCGCGTTCCTGGCAGTGACGATCATCGTCATCTTCGTGACCGGCTACTGGTTCTACGAACAGGGCGTCCCGGGCGTGGCCAACAGCAGCCGGCTCAGCGCCGAGGTCGGGGTCCAGCAGGTCACCGACGTGACCGAGGGCTACACGCTCTTCGAGGCCAACTGCGCACGCTGCCACGGCGCCCAGGGCCAGGGCGGGATCGGACCGGTCCTCAACGACCAGGCGAAGCTGCTCACCCACCTGACGCCGGCCTACATCCGAAACGTCCTCACCGTCGGCGGCCGCTACGTGTGCGGCGACCCGAACAGCCTCATGCCGATCTGGTCTGACGCCGGCAATCCGCCGGGCCCGCTCAACTACGAACAGATCAACCAGCTCATCGCGTTCCTCCAGCCGACGAACGCGGCCGGACAGCCGACGCAGATCACGTTCCAGGTCGTCGATCCGACGACCGGCAAGACGGTGTCGATCAGCACCTGGCGCGATCCTAACTACCAGCCGCCAGCCGGTGCGACGCCGGTGCCGGCCTGCTGGAAGGACGCCTTCAAGGCCGCCAGCCCGTCGGCCACGCCGGCCGCCTCGGCAGGTGCGTCCGCCGCTCCGTCCGGCGCCGCCGCGTCCCCGTCCACGGCCCCCTCGCCGAGCGGTGGAGCCGGAGCGACCCTGAACCTGGTGGCCGCCGGGATCCAGTTCGACCAGGCGGCCCTGTCCGCTCCCGCCAACTCACCCTTCGTCATCAACTTCACCAACAACGACGCCGGCATCCAGCACAACGTGGCGATCCGGTCGGCGTCGGGCGACCAGGTCTTCACCGGCGACTTCGTGACGGGCACCGGCAGCACCGCGTACGACGTCCCGGCGCTCCCCCCCGGCACGTACACGTTCCTGTGCACGCTCCACCCGAGCATGACGGGGACGCTCACTGTCAAGTAACGGCGAAGCGCCCGGCGCGCGGCGCGCCCCTGCAGGAGGAACGATGGCGGAGAAGGCGCTCGGACCCGGCACCCGGATCGTGCCCCGGCGGGCGTTCTTCGGGCTGCTCGACGCCGGCGGCTGGGGCTGGGCGACGCTCAAAGCCATCGTCTGGATGGTGCTCCTCATCCTGCTCCTGGGATACCTGCCGGATCGCGCGCTCTATGCCACCGTCCAGCCGACCATCGACATCGGCTTCCCGATCAAGGCGATCGCCCCGGCGCTCGACGTCACGCCGGTCAACCTGTGCCCCGCCTCGAACCGGAGCCTGCCCTGCCCGGCGCCCCTCGGCGCCCCCTTCAACTGGCAGCCGAGCCCCGCGGAGCTCGCCCTGCCCGCGCCGCGCACCCTGGCCGGCGTCGTCCAGGCCGGCGCGCAGACGCTCCTGATCGGCGGCTCCGACGGGACGGCGCCGCAGTCGACCGTGTTCGCCACGACCATCCACGCGGACGGCAACTTCGACAAGTGGGCGGCGGGGCCGGCCCTGCCGGCGCCGCGCGCGGACGCGACCGTGGCGTTCCTCTCCGGGACGGTCTACGTGATCGGCGGCCTGGGAGCCGACGGCAAGCCCACCGACACCGTCTGGAGCGGCTCGCCGGATGCAACGACCGGGAGCATCGCCACGTGGACCCCCGAGGCCGACCTCAAGCTGCCCGCGCCACGGGCCGGAGCGGCCGTGGCCGTCGCGCCCGACGGACTGTTCCTCCTGGGAGGGACGGATGGCACCGGGCCGACCGCGACGGTCTGGAAGGCGACGCTCAACACGGTCTCCGGCAAGCTGTCCAAATGGGCCGACCAGCCGCCGATGGCGTCCGCGGGGCCGAAGAACACGAGCGTTCCGGAGCCGCGGGTCCACGCCTCGGCCGTCGTCCTGGGCAGCTACCTGTTCGTCTACGGCGGCGAGACCGCCAACGCGCCGACGAACGTGACCCTGCGGGCGACCATCGGAGCGCCTGCGGCGTCGGCAGGCGCTGCGGCGTCGGCGAGCGCCGCACCGTCCGCGGCGCCCTCCGGGTCCGCGCCGGCCAACTCGATCACCGGCTGGGCCACGAGCACCGCCGCCAACCTGCCGGCGGCACGGGTCGGCGCGGTCGGCTTCAACGCCAATGGCACGCTCTACTACCTCGGCGGCGCTGGCCAGGGGCCGAACGACGACTTCTCGGGCGAGGTCTACTGGGCGACCCCGGACGCCGGCGGCAACATCAACGGCTGGACGCACGTCGTGGCGAGCGACCTGCCGAAAGGCCAGGACCTCCAGCATCCGGCCCCCATCGTGTCCGGATCTTCTGTCTTCCTCATCGGCGGAACGACGGCCGGCCAGGGCATCCTCACCGGATCGGCGCAGGCGAACCTGGCGGCGCTGCCGCCGTATTTCCAGGTGGGCCTCTTCTACGTGGTCGTGCCCGCCCTGGGTATCCAGGGCGCGGTCGGCCAGCAGCTCTCCTACCTCGCCGCCGCCGGCGTGGGCACGGTGGACTTCGTGCTGCTGGTGCTGGCCGCGTGGGCCTTCAACCACCCGGCGCGCGCGCGCGAGATGCTGGGCCGCCTGCGCCGCCGCCGCCACGCCGGCGGACCGACCACGGCCTGAGCCTCGCGCCGGTCCCTCAGGCCTGCTCCGGGTCCAGCAGGCCTTCGCCGGCCGCCGGCGCCCCGCGCCGGTAGGGCAGTCCGGCCTGCAGCCATTCGGCGAGGCCGCCGTTGACGCTGCGGACGTCGTCGAAGCCCTGGCGCAGGAGGAACGCCGTCGCGCCCTGTGACCGTTCTCCGTGGGCGCAGATCACCAGCAGCGGTCGATCGCGCGGCAGTTCCTGGAACCGGTACATCAGCGTCGAGATCGGGTAGAGGACGGCCCCCGGCGCCCGCACGTCACCGAACTCGTCCCGCTCGCGGACATCCACGAGGATGGCCGGGCGATCGGGCCCGTCCGGGCCCGGCTCGCGTCGAAGCAGGTCCGCCGCCTCGAGCGGGGAGAGGCTGGGCACGGCGGGACGGCGGAACATCAGTGCGTCTCCTGCAGGGCGGGAGGGTCGATCGCCAGGGGTGCCCGATCGCGGCGCGAGGGCGGTCCCGCGACCGGGAACGGGGGACGGGAATCGGGCTGTCGAGCCGGCCCCTCCGGGGCCGCCGCGCGGTCAAGCCGGTCGGTGATCGCGTCGATGGCGCGCACGAGGGCAGCCGGGTCGACCGTGACCTCCCCCGGGAGGTGCGCCCGGAGCTCAGCCGCCGTCGTCAGCCGCGCCCTGGCCCCGGCGAGGTTGGTCCGCACGCCGGCCGGGTTGCCGCGCGCCGCGTGGACGAAGCCCGCGGCGAGCTTGATCATGCCGCTCAGCAGGGCGCGCTCGGCTGGATCGTCGCTGCCCATCCAGGCCGGCTCCAGTTCCTCGTGGGCGAGGTAGAACTCGCCGCGGTCGTAGGCCGCCAGTCCGCGAGCCACGGCCTCGGCTCGGGCCGCGGTCGGCAGCGGGCGGTGAGCCTTGAAGCGACCACGCTCCAGGATGCGGACGGAATCGGGCCGAGGGGAGGAGCGATCGCTCGGGCCGCGCCGGTCCTCCGTCACGTCAGCTCGATGAGCGGGCGTCGCGAAGCGTACCCGGAGAGCAGTTCGTGCCAGAACGAGATGTCGCCCTCGCCGAGCTGCCAGCAGAGCCAGACCTGCCGCCCGTTCGCCAGGGCGGGAAAATCGATCAGGCCGGTCTCGATGCTCCGCAGCTGGATGCTCCAGGCGTCGAGGCGGCTGACGCCGGCCTGCATCTGGTCGATCACCGCCTGCATGCGGGCGGTGATGACTCGCGGCGAGTGGGGTACTCCGCCGAGGCCCCCTCCGCCGAGGCCTCCTCCTGTGATGTCCCCTCCGCTGAGGGCCCCAGCGCGGAGGGCCTCGTCGACGATCGATGGTCCATCCGCCGCAGCCGCGCCAGGGCCGAGCTCGGCCAGCCGGTCACGCAGGCCGATCAGCTCGGACCGCTGGTCGCGCAGGTGCTCGAGCACGTCGCGCACCTCCGGGAGGCGTGCGTTGGCGCGGTCGATGTCGTAGAACGTGGTCACTTCTCGATGATATCCGGAGGCGCCGACAGGGTCGGCCGAGCGGCAGGCCTGGCTCGACACGCGAGCCGCGGGTCGCTCCGGCGGCGATGGAATCGACCGCCGAACGGAGACAAGGAAGGTGCCGGCGCCCCGCGGGGACACCGGCACTTCCCGGCGGCATGGTCGCGTCCGGTACGGCCGCGGCGGCCTCCTCCCGGATCGTGACGGCCGCAGCCTCGTCAGACGGTCTTCGCGGCGGCGAGCACGGAAGCCGCGGCGTCGATCGGGATGGCGAAGGCGATCCCCTGGGCCGACGACGAACCGGCATTGACGATCCCGACGGCGGCGCCGGAGGCGTCGATGAGTGGGCCGCCGCTGTTGCCCTGGTTGATCGCCGCGTCGGTCTGGATGAGGCCGGTCAGGTCTCGCGGCTGGCCGGTGAGGTCATCGGCGACGGTCACCGCGCGGTCGACGCCGGAGACGATGCCGACCGTGACCGAGTCCGGGAACTGGCCGAGCGGGTCGCCGATCGCGAGCACCATCTGGCCGATCTTGAGGGTGCTTGACGTGCCGAGCGGGATCGTCGGCAGCCCGGTGGCGGCGATCTTGACCACCGCGACGTCGAGCGTGGCGTTGCTGGACGCCACCGTGCCCGGGAACGTCCGACCGTCGGCCAGGGTCACGGTGATCTGGGACGCACCCTCCACGACGTGGGCGGCCGTGAGGATGTACCCGTTGGCCGCGTAGATGAAGCCCGAACCGACGCCGTTGCCGGTGGCGCCGCCCCGACGGCCCGTTCCCTGGGTGGTCACCGTCGTCTCGATCGTCACGACGGCCGGCTTGTCCGAGGCGACGATCCCCGCGACGGACGACGTCGTGTTGGCCGCGGCCGCGACGACGCCCGCGGTACTGGCCGTTGCGGTCGCGCCGGTGCCCGACGCCGCGGTTGCGGGCGCGCTCGTGCGCGGCGCCAGGGCGGCCGTGATCCCCGAGGCCATGGCGGCCGACAGCACCGCCGCGGCGATCACCATGGCGACGTCGCCCCGCCGCCGGTGAGCGGGCGCCGCCGATGGCCCGATCGCGTCGTGCCGTTCGAGCTGCGCGGGGACCGGCCACGCCGGCTCGGCGGCCGGGTCGTTGGATGGTGGGGTGGACGGGGCTTCAAGCATTCCAGACGCTCCATTCGGGTCTGGCAGGTCCCGGTGGGGCCTGCGGGGCTCGCATCACGTGAGATCCAGACGCTGGGCCCGGCATGCTGTCGATCGGATGACGGCGGATCGAAATCATGGCCTCCGCTGCCCGCGGACTTCCTTTCCGCATCGCGACGCTCGGGACCCGGGATCGCGTCCCGGGTCGCCCGAGGGCCCCCTGCGCCCATCGGTCTCAGGGCTTCACGATGCGCCGCGATCCTGACGAAACCCTGACCTTGCCCTTAAAGATTTCTGATCCAGTCCTGAACAGATCGGGCGCGCGAGGGCGCGCGGGGCGGGGGCGCCGCCGCGCGTCACGGCGTGGGCCGGCCTGTCGTGCCGCCGCGGCGGGCCACGGCGGCCAGGGGGGCTATGGCGGCCCACCGCGCATCCATCCGGCGCATGGTATGCGGCCGGCTGCGCCTGTCGGTCACCAGATATCCGCCCGAGGGATGCTCGCCCGATCGTGGAGCCGCGGCGGCCCGCCGTCGGATGTCGCCGAGCGTGATCTTCATCCGCGACCCTGCTCGTGACTCGGGATCACCCGCCTGACGGCGCCGACGATCCCCGTGGTGGATATCTGGTCCCAGGAGCGGGCGCCGCGGTCGGGCCGCGCGAGTGCCGCCTGGCCCTGTGGCTCCGCGCCGAGTGATGACAGCGGCAGGCACGCTTGCTAGGATCGTCGCCATGAAGATCGCCGATCGGATGACCACCATCGGGACCGAGGGCGCCTTCGAGATCTCCGCGCGGGCCCGCGCGCTCGAGGCCACCGGCCGCAGCATCATCCACCTCCAGGTTGGAGAGCCCGACTTCGACACGCCCGCGAACGTCCGTGAGGCTGCCAAGCGCGCGCTCGACGCCGGGGAGACTCACTACGCGCCGTTCATGGGCGTCACGGCGCTTCGCGAGGCGATCGCCGAGGACGTCACGCGGCGCAAGAGCTTCCCGGCCGATCCGGCCAACGTGATCGTCGGCGTCGGCGGCAAGATGATCATGTTCTGGACGTCGTTCTGCCTCCTGCAGCCAGGTGACGAGGCGATCATCCCTGATCCGGGCTACCCGATCTACGAGTCGTCGGCCCGCCTCGCGGGCGCGAAGGCAGTGCCGCTCCCGGTCCGCGAGGAGCGCCAGTTCCGGCTGGACCTCGACGAGCTTCGATCCCTGGTCACGGACCGGACCCGTCTCCTCGTCGTGAACACGCCGGCCAATCCCACGGGCGGCGTGCTGACGCGCGCCGACCTTGCCGCTATTGCCGAGCTGGCGGTCGAGCGCGACCTGTGGGTCCTCTCGGACGAGATCTACAGCCGGATCATCTATGAGGGTCAACACATCTCGCTCGCCACGTTCCCGGGCATGGCGGAGCGGACGATCCTCCTCGACGGCTTCTCGAAAGCCTTCGCGATGACGGGCTGGCGGTTGGGGTACGGTGTCCTGCCGCCGGCGCTGGTGGGGCCGTTCGGCAAGCTGGCGATCAACTCGATCAGCAACGCGGCGACCTTCAACCAGATCGGCGCGATCGAAGCGCTGCGGGGACCGCAAGAAGCCGTCGAGGCCATGGTCGCCGAGTTCCGGGCCCGCCGCGACCTCATCGTCGACGGCCTGAACGCGATCCCCGGGATTCGCTGCCATCGCCCGTCGGGCTCGTTCTACGTCTTCCCCAACGTGGCCGGCACCGGCCTGCGAGGGGCCGACCTGTACGAGCGCCTGCTCACGGAGGCGGGCGTCTGCGTGCTCCCCGGGACGGCCTTCGGCGACCTGGCCACCGACTTCATCCGCATCAGCTATGCGAACAGCCGCGAGAACCTGGCTGAGGCGCTGCGCCGTATCGACAGGTTCGTGCGGGCCCTGCCCGGCGTGCCGGCTGCAGCCGGCGTCTGACCAGGCCGCCACCGCCCGCCCTCACACCCGGCTGTCGAGCGCGCCCACATCGTATCGTTCGACTCCGCGTGGGCCCGTAGCTCAGCGGCAGAGCGAGGGACTTTTAATCCCTGCGTCGTGGGTTCGAATCCCACCGGGCTCACCAGCGAACCGATAGCGAGGAAGAGCCGCCTGCCGGTTCCGCTGGCGCCCGCGCACTCGACGTCGCAACGCCGTCATCCGAGCAAGGGAGGAGTCGAAGATGTCCGATCGCAAGAAGGTCACCCTGCCCGCGCTGTTCGCCAAGGTGGCCGAGGGAACCCCGATCACGTGGCTCACGTGCTACGACTACCCGACCGCCCACCTGCAGGAGCAGGCCGGCATCGACATGATCCTCGTCGGAGACAGCCTGGGCATGACGATGCTGGGCTTCGACAGCACCCTGCCGGTAACCATGGAGGACATGATCCGGCACACGGCGGCCGTACGTCGGGGGGCACCCACCGCCTGGCTGGTCGGCGACATGCCGTACATGAGCTACCAGCCCAGCGTGGAGTCCGCGATCCGCAACGCCGGCCGCTTCATGGCCGAGGCAGGCTGCGACGCCGTCAAGCTTGAAGGCGGCGCCGAGATGGCCGACCGCGTCGCGGGCATCGCGCGGGCCGGTATCCCGGTTATCGGGCATCTCGGCCTCACTCCCCAGAGCGTCAGTGCCCTTGGTGGCTTCCGGCTCCAGGGCAAGGGCGCCGCCCAGGCGAAGAAGATCGTCGACGACGCGCAGGCTCTCGAAGAGGCCGGAGCGTTCTGCATCCTCCTGGAGCTCGTGCCGGACCGCGTCTGCCGGCTCATCACGGAACGGGCCGGGCACTGCATCATCATGAGCCTCGGTTCGGGGCCCGACGCCCACGGACAGCTGCTCATCTACCACGACGCGTTCGCGCTCTACCCGAAGTTCACGCCGCGCATGGCAAAGGTCTTCGCCGACGCCGGCGCGGTGATCCGCGAGGGCCTGGCGGCGTACGTCGGCGAGGTCACCGGGCGCAGCTTCCCCCAGCCCGAGAACTGGTTCGGGATGAAGGACGAGGAGTACGACGAGCTGGTGCGCTTGCTCGGCTGAGCTCGTCCATTGCCCGCGGGACCTTCGGCGCGCCCGGGCGCCCCGGCCGAGCGCACGCCGGTGCTGGCGGCCTTGAGCACCACCTCGAGCGCGTTGCCCGCGAAGCACCTGCAAGGGCGAAGCCACGATGACGAGGAACAGGCGGAGATCGAGCACCACTCCGGCTCGACGGCTATCGTGGCGCAATGAGCAGCCAGCCCCACGCGTTCTACCAGGACCTGGCGACCGAAGCGGTGCTCCCGGCGCGCGGCATCCATAGCCAGACGCTGTCCGACGAGGGAGGGGTGGAGCTCGTTCTCTTCGGGTTCGCGGCCGGTGAGGCACTCGCCGAGCACACGTCGGCGCGCCCGGCCATCATCCACGTGCTATCGGGCGAGGCCGACCTCACCGCCGGCGGGGACGCACACCAGGCGGCGGCCGGCACGTGGCTGCGCATGCCCGCCGGCATGACGCACAGCGTGCGCGCCCGGACGCCGCTGGTGATGGCCCTCTACCTGCTTCCTGCCGCCGGCCCCGATCGCGACGCGTAGCGCCGGTTCGGCCTCCGGGCGCCGGCGTCAGCTCGCCTTGCGCAGCGACCGCGAGCCTCTCGTGGGCGTCGCCCATGTCGCCGCCGGTGCTGGCCTTCCCAGCCAGTAGCCCTGGCCGTACTCGACGCCCAGGCTGTGCAGGGTCTCCGCCTCCTGCTCCTGCTCGATCCCCTCGGCAACGAGGTGGCAGCCGGCCGTGCGGGCGAAGTGGTGCATGGCGATGACCAGGGCCTGCCGCCCGACGTCCGCGTTGACGCCCCGGACCAGGCTGATGTCGAGCTTCACGAAGTCGGGCCGGAGCTCCACGATGTGGCCGAAGTTGGCGATGCCGGCCCCGGCATCGTCGACGGCGAGCCACACGTCGTGGCCGAGTGAGCGGACGGCGTCGCGGAGGGCGGCATAGTCGGCGACCGCCTCGTGCTCGGTGATCTCGAGCACGATCGGCCGGTCCGATCGACGAAGGAGTCGGTCCAGGGAGGTCGCGTCGTCGAGGAGACGCGGCCCGACGTTGAGATTGAGCCAGCGGCCCGCGGGCAGTGCCCGCGCCTCCTCGATCGATGCCGCGAGGGTCGAGAGCTCGAGCTCCGGTCCCAGGCCGACCTCCCAGGCGTCGCGGAAGCACAGGTCGGGCCGCTGCCCTGAGTCGAAGCGAGTGAGTGCCTCGTACCCCACCACCTCGCGAGTCTGGAGCTCCACGATCGGCTGGAACACCGGGCTGAACGCCCGCTCGGCCAGCAGGTTCGCCAGGTCCCGCCGAAGCTCGGAGCGATGCCGGTGCACGTGCATCCGCTCGCCCAGGAGCACGCTCGGCGCCGCGCTGAAGTCGGCCACCGAGGGCAACCGGTCGACGAGTGTCCCGGTGAAGCCCGGATCTGTCGTACCCACGGCAAGGATGCCCTCGACGTGGTCGCCGTGCACGATCGGCGCAAACGCGACCGCCTTGACGCCGAAGTCGGCGATGCCCTGCGACCAGGTCCCATCCTCGGGTCGCGGGTCCCATACCTCGGCCCACGCACCGAGCGCTGCCCGCTCCCGCAGGTAGCGGGCGCGACCGGCCGGAAGGCGGGTCGCCGGACGGGCCGGGAAGTCAGGGCGGGCGTGCACGGCCAGCATGACGACGTCGTCGGCGTTTTCGAACGACTCGATGGCCACCGTGTCGATGCCGGGCAGCGTCGCGATCGCGTCGCAGACCGATTGCGCGGCCTCGTCGACGGAGGTCCCGGCGGCATCGCCGCGCAGCGTCGATTTCGAGCGCCGCCCGCACGCTGGCCCCGAGCGACAGGTCCGACTCCATCGAACGTTCATGCGTGACGTCGCGGGCGACGTGCGTCCAGCCGGTGACCCTGCCGCTCGAGTCGCGGATCGGCGACGTGCTCAGGTCGACCTGCAGCCCGCTGCTGCCATCGCCGCGCGGGACGACCACCAGCCCTGCCCACGGGTCGCCGCGCGCCAGTGCGGCGGCGATCGCGGGCATCACCTCGGGTGCCTGCACCCCCGCGTGCAGCACGTCACCCAGCCACCGGCCCACGAGCTCGGCCGTGGCCAGCCCGCTCGTGCGGGTGAATGCCGGGTTCGCATACCGCACCGCCCCAGATGCGTCCGTGAGCCAGATCATGTCGGGCGCCTGTTCGATGGCCTGGGCCAGCCGCGATCGCTCCTCCGTCAGTTCGCGCTGCTGCCGCATGCCGAGCACGACCCGGTAGACGACGAGCAGGTAGATGAACCCTGAACCCACGAGGACGGACGGGACGTCGAGCGCGGTCCCACGAACCATCGCGGCGAACGCCGCTCCGGGCGTCACGAGGGCTCCGCATGCGACGAGCGCCAGCCTCCGCCGGGACAGCCCTCCGCCCGCGATCCGGGATGCTTCCGGGGGATCGCCGGCCCGTCCCATCGAGGGATGGAGTGCGGCCGCTCCGATGGCCAGGTACCCGATCAGCCACCCGGCGTCGACGAGATGCCCGACCTCGTACGTGCCGTCGAGAGACAGGAAGATGTACCAGGTGTCGGCGAGGAGGTTCGCCAGGAATCCAAGGGCGAGCAGCGCCAGGCTGAGCTGACCCCGGCCGCTGACGATCAGCAGGTGGGCGACCACGGCGAGCAGCACGATGTCCATGAACGGGTAGGCGACGGACACGACGACCCCAGGCAAAGACAGCGTGGGGTCGGACAGGTACTGGGCGAAGACAAGGGTCCAGCCCACGATGGTTGCCGCGCCGGCGATGATCAGGGCGTCGATCCACGCCGCCTGATCGCGTGGCCGCCTGCCGTGGGCGACCAGGCGCACCAGGCCGACCGCAAGCGCCGCGTAGCCGGCGATGTAGAGCGCGTCCGCCAGCGACGGGAATGGCTCGGCCCCTTCCGCGCTCGCCAGGAACGACAATGTCAGGTCGCCTGCGGCCTCCAGGGCGACGCCGAGCGCGAGCGCAAGCCACGCGTCCCGCCGGACCGGGCGGTATGCCCGCACTCCCACGAGGATCGCGCCCGCGGCCGCCAGTCCGTACAGGTCATACAGGAGGTCCTGCACGCGCGCGGATGCCAGCAGGTAGTAGGCCCCGAGCACGAGCAGGCCGACCGCTCCGAACGCGAGCCAGCCGTACGTGGAGAGGGTCGTGGCTCGGTCAAGACGCCCGCCCCGCGTTGGGGCGAGACTCGACCCTGCCAGGACAGGGCCCGCGCCGGCCACGTCAGCGCGAACGGCGAGGAGCGGAGCCGTTCTGTCGACTGCATGCCCTCGGCCCTGCGATTTGATGCTCATGTTCTCAGCCACGCCCGTGAGGCGTCCACGGGTTCCTCGGGCGCTGGCCTCCTGATGTGGCCGATCCCCGGGGCGGCCTGCGAGGATGCTGCGCCGGCCGGAGGCCCGGGGCCATCACTCGATGGTCGGGGGGTCGCGGGCCGCGTCGCCGGCGGCCGTCACGGGGCCCAGGCGACGTGCCAGACGCGCCACAACGCGGTCGGGTCGGACAGTGGGTCGCCGTGGACGAGGCAGAAGTCGGCAGGGCCACCCTCACGGACGACGCCGGCGTCCACCTCGCGGAGCAGTTCGCCGCCGCGCCACGTCGCGGCCCCGAGCGCCTCCCACGGCTCGAGGCCCGCCGCGACCAGGCTCTCGACCTCCCAGGCGAGCTGGTTGGCTCGCGTCGAGCCACCGCCGAAGTCGGTGCCCGTGGCGATCGCGACGCCCGCCGCATGCGCCAGGCGGACACTCTCCTCGGCCCTGGCGCGACGGGCCTGGACTCGATCGCGACCGGCCGGCGTGGCGAACCGTTCCAGGCGCGTCGTGGAGCCGAAGCTGGCCCACGAACGGAAGACGGCGAGCGTCGAGACGAGCGCCGTTCCACCGGAGGCCATCCCGGCGGCAACGTCGGCGTCCAGCTCCATGCCGTGCTCCAGCGAGTCGACGCCCGCGGCCACGCCTTCGCGCGCCCCGGCGAGATTGCCGGAATGGGCAGTGACGCGGACGCCCCGGGCGTGCGCGGCCGCGACCACGGGCGCGAGCTCGTCCCGGGACCACGGCGCGACGCCCGGCTCGGGACCGTCGAGATACAGCTTGAGCAGGTCGGCGCCGTCATCGATCTGGATCACCGCCAGCGCGAGCAGCTGATCGGCGGAGTCTGCCTCGACCGAGCGCTCGCCGGGCATCGTGCCCGCGCGATCGAGCCACGTGCCGGCCGCCCGCACGTACGGGAATCCGGGCCGGCCGCGCCACCGGTCGCGGACGCCCAGGCTGAGCGCACGGACCCGGCCGTCGACCGGATCCTGGACGCGCGGCGCGCCGACGTCGCGGGCCCAGCGCACGCCGGCTGCGGTCATGAGCCGCCCGTTGTGCTCGGCCACGGCGAGCAGTCGTTCGACCGGATCGTCGATGCGGGCGATCCAATGGGCGCCGCCCGGCAGGGTCAGGTGGCTGTGGCAATCCACCATCCCGGGCACGATCGTCGAGCCGCTCGCGTCGACGACGTCCACGAGGCCGCCGACGGACTCCGGCGGGAGCGGGCCCTCATCGTCGGCCGGGCGGATCCAGGCGATGGTCCCGTCCACGACGAGCACGCTGACGCCGAGCGTGAGTCGATCCGAACGCCCGTCGGCGAGGGCGCCGTCTCGGTAGAGGATGGCGGTCATCGGGCCATCCTACCGGTGGCCCGGGCGGATCGCCACGATGCATGTGCGGACGTGCCGAGCGCCTGGCGCTGCCGCCGCCTCGTGCGCTGCCGCACTGGCAATCATTCCTGCGTTCGGACGGCCAGGTCAGAGCCAGCGCATGGATTGGCGGCAGCATCGGTTCGACAATGCTGCGGTGGTCCGCGAATTAGACGGGGGCGGGCCCTTGAGGCGGTTCGAGCGCGCGAAACAATGCCGCCCCGGTCGAGTCGAGCGAACCGTCCCGCTTCCCGTTACGCGTCAGCGTCGTGCGCGGGCGGCCACGTGCCCATGACCTGGCGAAGGATCGCGAACTCGCCGATGTGGTACGCGTTGTGGTCGCTCGCCAGGCGGACCTCGCGGAGGATGGTGTGGCCCGGCGTGCCGGGGATCTCCGCCAGGAGGTCGGTCGCGGGGTCCGCGACCAGGGCGTGCAGCGACTCGCGGTCGGCGCGGAAAGCGGCCACGGTCGCGGCGAATTCGGCCGGCGAGGCGGTCGCGTCGCGCGCGGGCCAGTACTCCTCCGGCCAGTTCGGCGCCAGGTAGGCCCGATCGCGGATGTAGTCGAGGATGTCCCGCTGGGCGATTCGAAGGTGCTCGAGGAGGTGCCACGGCGTGTACGGGACGTTCGGGGGCCGCTCGTTGATGGCCGCCTCGGGAAAGTCCGCGACGGCCGCGTCGAACGGCATGTGCGCGCCGTGCCCGTCGACGAGCGCGAGGAGCTGCTCGCGAAGAACCTCGGAAGTAGCGGCCACGGTCGTGTGCTCCAGTCCATGCGCCGGCGAACTGCGCCGCCCGAGGAGATGGTAGCGAGGTCCGCGCGGCCGGGGTCGCGGAAGGACGCCGAAGCGGCGGACCCCGGGGGGAGAGGGTCCGCCGCTTCGGCGAGGGAGGGAGGCGGAGGAGGGGCCGCCTGCCCGAGAAAGAGGAGGAAGGTCGAGTTCGGTGGCGCGGGGGTCGGTGTCAGCCCTGCGGCGTGCCGGCTCCCGGATTGCCCCATGGGCCGGGCCCGCCGTTCCCGCCCAGCGATACCTGGAGGGCATCGAAGGAGCCGTCGGCGCGCTGCGTGCCGGCGACCGCGACGGTGGACCCGACGGTGATGGTGGACAGGCTCGGCGACGTCACGTTCGGCGCCGTGTAGGTGGTCGACGATCCCAGGTGGACCGTGACGGTCGTCCCGTCGCGGCGCTGGATGGTCAGGTCCGTGGCGGTCTTGGCCGTGACCTGGCCGACGATGGTGGGCACCTCGATGCGGACGGACAGCGCGGTGAGGGCGTTGTTCGATGCCTGCGTACCGGCGACGTCGACGGTTGCGCCGACCGTTACGTCGGCCAGGCTGCCGGACGACGGACCGAGGTTGAAGGTGGTGGACCCGTTCGTGGCGACGGTCCAGGTGACGCCGCTCCGGTCCTTGAGCTGGAACGTCGTGCCCGTCACCGACGTGACCGTGCCGTCGACCTCGGGAACGACGACCTGCACCGAGGTGATGGTGAACGAGCCGTCGGTGCTGCGCGTCTCGGTGAAGCGGATCGTGTCACCGGTCGCGATGTCGGCGGCCGTGATCGTGTTGCCGCCCTTGGTGATGGTCGTCGACGAGGTGACCGTGATGGTCCGGGTCCACCCGTCGGCGGTCTTCAGGGAAATGGCGGAGCCGTTGACGCCGGCGACGGTGATCTGGTCGAACGCACCGGGTCCGATGCCTGCCGGCCCGAAACCGCCCCTCCCGCCCATCGCGCCCCCGCGACCGCCCATGACCCCACCGGGTCCGAACCCGGGGCCAGTCCAGGTGCCGTTCGCCTGGCCGGGGGCGCCGGCCGTTGCCGCGGGCGACGCGGTGGCTGACGGCGAAGGGGAAGCGGCCATGACGATGGTCGCCGTGCCGGCCACCGCCGCTCCAAGGACGCCGAACGCGGCGAGCGTGCGGAGCCTGCCCGCGCGCGTCCGGGGAGCTGGTCGGCATGCCGCTCGGTGGGAGCGGCATGCCGATGATGCCGGGGTCGCTCTGTGTCTGATCGCCCATGTTGTTCCTCGTGGTGGCGGGGTGCTGGGACGCGGTGACGTGTCCGCGTCACGTCTCGCCACGAACGATGGGGGTGCCTGGCTGTCGATCGGGTTACCGCGCGAGCCGAACGTCCGGCGCGTGCGACAGCCGGTTGGCGCGTGCGGCCTGGCCCATCGTTGACCCGCGGGGCGCTGATGGCGACACCGGCGGCGGCAGCGGCCCTGGCGCCGCGCACCGCAGACGGAACGGCCGGCAGCGGCCCTGGCGCCGCGCACCGCAGACGGCCGGCAGGCGTAACGCAGACGGATGGCCGGCGGGCACGCCGCCGGCCATTTTCCGCCGAGCCCGCCGGCCTCGCCTGGCCGGCGCATCGCGGATCAGTTGGTGGGGGGCTGGGGGGTTGGCGAGGCGGTGGGCCCGACGGATGAGGCCGGGAGCCGGGGGACGACGATCGCGACGGCGGCAGTCGACCCTCCGGCGCCGATCCGGCTGAATACGACGGTGTCATCGCCCACGGCGAGGTCGGAGAGTTGCGCCTTCCGGGCACCCTTTCGCACGCGCGTCGACGGGCCGGTCGTGATGGTCACGTCCTTGCCGCCCGCTTCCGCGAGCGTCACGCTGGACGCGCCGACGGCCGAGATCGTGCCGTGGTCGACCTGGAAGGTCTGGAGCCCGGCCTGGGGCAGGTTCACCGTCACGGTCGCTTCGACGAGCGCGCGCCAGCGGCCCAGACGGTTGCGGATTGCGCCAAGGCCGGCCTGGACCGGGGCGCCGGCGGCCGCCGCGCCCGTGGCCGGCGCCGGATCGCCCGCGGCCGGCGCCGGATCGCCCTCCGCCCGTGGCCGGCGCCGCCGCGCCCGTGGCCGGCGCCGCCGCGCCCGTGGCCGGCGCCGGATCGACGGCCTGGTCCACGATGGCGGCCAGGGCGGCGTCGCCGGCGGCGGCACTGCCAGCCTCACCGGTCGGCTGGGTGGCCGCCGCGGCGGGAGCGGCCGGCACTGCCCCGGCCGTGGTCGCGGCGACACCGATGACTGCGCCGACGATGCCGACGAGGAGAAGAGACGCGCCGGCGAGGGTGGCCTGCCGGAGCCTGGATGTGGTCACGGGTGCGTGCCTCCGGTGAGGTCGGGATCGCGGCGAACGCCGCGATCAGCACGATCACCGCAGCCCGTGAGCGGAGCCCGTCGGCCTTGTAAGAAGAAGGTAAGTGGGGGCGGCGGCGACTGGTGCCTCGGGCCAGGGTTGTCTCCAGCGGCGTGCTATCGCCTGCGGCGTGCCACCAGGTCCAGCCGATGGAAATGGTGCGGCTCGCCGAGCGCGGTCTCCGTGTCCTCCTCGACATCGATCCAGTGCTCGATCTCGAATTGCTCCAGGCTCGCGCGGACGGCGTCGGCGGAGACACACGTCATCGAGGCATCGCCGGCGCTGCCGTCGCGATCGCCGTACAACATCGCGGCGAGCCGTCCACCGACCGGCAGCGCGGCAATGATCCGACGCCAGGTTGGCCAGAACGCCTCGGGCGCCAGGAACGGCAGGCTCAGGCTCGCGTTGACGAGATCACAGCGCGGGATCTCGACCGAGGCGAGGTCCCGCAGGCTGCGTTTGAAGCATGGGGCGCAGATCCGTCTCGACGGCGGCATCGAGGGAGGCCAGCGCGGACTCCTCGCGATCCACCGCGAGCACCCGCCAGCCGGCGCGGAGGAGCTCACGCGCGTCGCGTCCGGCCCCGCAGCCCAGGTCGACCGCGAGCCGCGGGCGCCGATGCTGACCAGCTTCTGAGGCGAAGCTTGCGATGGCACGCCGAACCGTCTCCCAGGCGGGGCGTTCGACGGTGACCTCGTAGTAGCGCGTCCAGTAGTCGGAGTCGATCATCGCTCGGAGCGTATCAGGCGCGGCCATCACGAGCGCAAGCGACGGCACGACGCGGCTGTGCCGGTCGTGTTCAGCGGAGCGTGTCCAGCGCGACCGCAGGAGTGACCCGACCTGGCCCCGCGGCACCCCTCGTCCTACGGCGCCCGCCGGGACCCGCCGGCGCTGCCGCCACTGGCCCCGCCGGGCCCGTCCTCCGGCGACACCGTCCGGCCCGGTCCGGACCCGACGACGCGGGGAGGTCGTCGCCGGCCGCTTCCCGGTCGCGGCCAGCCCGCGGGCCATCGAACCCCGGCGATCCGTTCCGCCAGCCCGGCCAGGACGTAGGGCGCTGCCACGAGGGCCACGAGGATGGGCACCGTCACCTTGAGCGGGCCGATCCCAAGGACGACCGCGAACCCGACCAGCACCAGGGTCGCCAGGTAGGCGAGCAGCGGCCGCGAACCCCAACCCGCGACGTAGAGGCGCCGCGTGGGCACGGTCGCGACCGCGACCAGCCCGAGTGCGAGCGCGATGAGGACCGGGGAGGGCACCGGCCGATGATACGGCGCGGCACGCACCGGCCCCGGCGGCGTACGATCCGGAGCGTGTTCGGCCCCAACGTGGGAGTGAGCGGCGGCCGCCTGGCCCAGCTCGCGCCCATCCTTCCCGTGCTCCTCGCCGAGTCCATCCTGTGGATGGGCTTCGGGGCGCTCCTGCCGATCCTGCCGCTCTACCTGACCGAGCGCGGCATCGATGCGACGACGCTCGGCTTCATCGTCGCCGCGTGGCCGGCCGCCAGGCTTGTCGCGGAGCCGGCCTTCGGCTGGCTGGCGGACCGGACCGATCGACGGGCCCTGATGGTGATCGGCCTGGTGGGCACGGCCATCGTGATCCCCCTGCCGCTTGTCGTCGGCGGCGCGCCCGCGTTCATCGTGCTGCGCGCGATCGCCGGCTGTACGACGGCCGCCTACGACCCGGCCGCCCGCGGCTACCTCCTCGACGCCGTGCCGCCAGACCGGCGTGGGCGGGCGTTCGGGCTGTACAGCGGCGCCCAGATGGGCGGCTTCCTGCTGGGACCCGCGATCGGCGGCGCTGGTGCCATGCTCGGCGGCGGGTACGCCGTCCCGTTCATCCTGTCGGCGGCCGCGACGCTCGCCGCGGCCGTGGCGGTCGGCATCGGCGTTCGCCGCTTCCCGGTCACGCACCCGGTCGCGACCGAGGATGCCACCGAAGCCGTGTCGGCCCCGCGGAGCCTGCTGAACAGGCTCCTCCTGGCGGCCATCCTCGTGAACATCGGCAGCTACTTCGCGTCCGGGACCTACGACGTCATCTGGAGTCTGTGGCTCACCGGCCTCGGCGCTGACCTCGGCCTGGTCGGGCTCACGTTTGCCGCATTCGGGATCGGCGTCGTCCTGCTGTCGCCCGTGGCCGGCCGGGTGATCGATCGAACCGGCCCGCTGCCGTCGGTGATCGGTGGCAGCCTCGTCTCCGCCGTCTGCGGCCTGGCCTACTCGCTCATGGCCGACCCGACCCTCGCGCTTCCGCTCGTCGTCACGGAAGGTGCCGGGTTCGCCTTCCTCGGCCCGGCCCTGTTCACGCTGGTAGCCAGGGGCACGCCGGCCGGGCGCTCGTCGACGGCCCAGGGTCTCTTCGGCGGGGCAGGGACGCTTGGCTTCGTCATCGCGTCGCTGGCCGCCGGCGCGCTGTACACCGTCGACCATCGATACCCGTTCT
The DNA here is from genome assembly GCA_963821595.1 of uncultured Chloroflexia bacterium. GTDB lineage: Bacteria > Chloroflexota > Limnocylindria > Limnocylindrales > CSP1-4 > CTSoil-043. The sequence continues at coordinate 93,278 of CAWGEL010000024.1, forward strand.
ACGCGTTCAGCGCGGTGATGGTCGTCGCGCTCGCGGCGGCACTGGCCGTCGGCGGCAGGGCGCTACGGTCGCGCTCATCCGAGCGCGAGCGTGCGGGCGGCCCGGAGGTCGCCGGCCGGTTGGGCGCCGGCCCCGACGCGGCGGCCGCAGATGGTCTCGTCCCACCCCTGGTCGCCCCCGACGCGGCCGGTCCGGAGGCGGCGGCGTGAGCCGGGACTGGCGTGACGCCGACGTCTCCCGGCTCGCGCCGGTCGTCGTGCTTGCGCCGGGCTTGCTCACTACGCCCGGCTGGTACGACTCGATGGCGAGTTGCCTGCGCCGGCGTGGAGCCGCAGACGTGGTGATCGCCCGCGTGTACCCGCCCGACTGGGTGCTGGCCGCGCTCCGGGACCTTGGCCCGATCGTGACGCGCGTCGGCCGGGCGCTGCTCGCGGGCTGCGATCGCGCCCGCGACCTCCCGGGCAGCCTCGGTGCGCCGATCCTGCTCATCGGCCACTCCGGCGGCGGGATCGTCGCTCGCCTGCTGACGTCGCCCCGCCCGTTCTCCGGCCGGCGGCTGGGCGCGAGCGGCCGGATCGGCGGCATCGTGACGCTCGGTTCGCCGAACCAGGTCGGATCGGACGCACGATGGGGTCGACACCTCGCCGACGCCGGCGTGCGCTTCGCGAACCGGCACGTGCCGGGCGCGACCTTCGCGCCGACCACCGGCTATGTCAGCGTCGGGTCGCGGCTGGTTGCCGGGCGCGACGACCCGGACGATCCAATGGCCCGCTTCTTCCGGAGCATCTACGACGACGTGCTGCCGCAGCCAGGCGTCGAGCAGGTCGATGGCGATGGGCTCGTCCCGGTCGCGTCCGCGCTGCTGCCGGGGGCGAACCATGTCGTGCTCGATGACGCCTGGCATGGACCCGCGGCGCGTGCCCGCTGGTACGGCCAGGACGCCGACGTTGACGCGTGGTGGCCGGCCGCGGTGGATGCGTGGCGGGCAGCTCTCGCGGCCCGGCTCGGCCAGGACGCGGCAACCGTCTGAGCGGTGCCCGTGCCGGCCGGCGCTGCGCCAGCTGCCCGGACGCGGCCCGCGGGACTCCGAGGCGCCCGCACTTGCGCCTTCGGTCGCGGCGACCTACCGTTGGAGCCGACAGTCCATGGCCGACATCACCGTCCACCGCGCCCCCGCCGAGCACCCGCACGAGCATGACCGGCTGTGCGGGCACCCGGTCCTCCCGCATGAGGACCATCTCGACTTCGTCCACGATGGCCACGTCCATCATCCCCACGGGGGTCACGTCGACGAGCTCGAGGATGGGGCAGCCGCCGCGATGCACGTCGAACACCTCGGCCACATGCACGTGCACGGGCCCGACTGCGGTCATCCCACGGTCGCCCACCTCGGCCATGACGACTTCGTCCATGGCGCTCACCGCCACGTCGTCCACGGCACCCATTACGACGAGCACTGACCGCGGCCCGGCGCGGCGGCCGCCCCAGCACCTCCCGGCGGCTCGGCACTGACGGCGGCCAGGCACTGACGCCGGCCGACCATCATCCCTGGTAGCGGTCGCGCGTGATCGCGTGGCGGCTGCCAGCGGCCCCTGCCGGCCGCATCGGAACCGGCGAGGATCCACCAAATCGCGACGCTAGGTCTTCCGGGCGGCTGAACCTTGGACGACCTGCGGAGCCCCGTGGGCGCGCTCGGCGATCACGAAGCGCCCCAGGTGCTGCTCGTGCGGGTCGCGCAGCACGATCCCGAACGTGTCGAGCAGCCGGTCCGCGGTCAGCACCTCGGCGCCGGGCCCCAGCGCCACGACGCGGCGCGCGAGGAGCAGCACCTGGTCGTACTCGACCGCTTCGGCGATGTCGTGGGTCGCGGTGATGATCGATGCGCCACGGGCAAGCTCCGTGCTGAACGCCTGGAGGTAGGTCTCGCGGCCGCCGGCGTCGAGGCCCGCGGTGGGCTCGTCGAGGACGATGAGGTCGGCCCGCCGGGCCAGGACCTGGGCCAGGTAGACGCGCTGCTGCTGACCGCCGGACAGTGAGCGGAGCGGCTGCCGCGCCAGGCGATCGACCCCCATCGTGGCCATTGCCGCCGCGACGAGGTCGTGGTCCTCGCTCGTGATTCGGCCGAGCAGCCCGCGCGACGGGAAGCGCGCCATGCGCACGATGTCGACCGCCCGAAGCGGTAGCACGAACCCGGAGGCGTGGAACTGGCTCAGGTAGGCAAGCCGGGCAGGCGCGCCGCCGGGCCCGGCGTCGAGGACTGACAGGTCGCCTGCCACCACCGGCAGGAGCCCGACGATCGATCGAAGCAGCGTCGACTTGCCGGACCCGTTCGTGCCCACCAGCGCCAGCGACGTCTGCCGCCGGACGTCGAGATCGATGCCCGCCACGACGGGACGCCCGCCATACCCGACGACCAGCCCGCGGGCGCGCAGCGCCGTCCGGCCGGGCTCAGCGCCAGGCTGACGCCCGCTCGCCCGCCACGTTCGCCGCGCGGTCGCCGACCGACGGTCCGCTCATCCGTCCGCTTCGTCCGGCGCCAGCCGCCGCGTGCGCACGTTCACGACCGCCAGGACCACGAAGAAGATGATCGTCGCCGTCAGCACGATCGTGGCCCCGGCGGCGGTGTTGAGGTGGTAGCTCAGGAGCAGCCCAACGTACGACGAGACGGTCCCGATCGCAGCACCCCAGGCCATCATCGCGCCGATCCGGTGGGCCAGGAGGGCGCCGGCGCTCGCCGGGGCCAGGAGCATGCCGAAGACCAGCAGCGTGCCGACGGTCTGGAACGAGACGATCACCGTCGCCGCGACCAGCACCAGCATCAGGTTGTGGTAGCGGCGGGAGGAGAAGCCGGCAACCTGGGCCTGGTCCGGGTCGAAGCAGAGGAGCAGGAACGGTCGGGCGAACACGAACGCCACCGCGCCGACCAGCACGGTCGCCACCACCTGAACGAGCAGGTCCGTGACGCTGATGCCCAGGATCTCCCCGAACAGGATCCGCACGAGGTCGCCGGTGAACGTGGTGGATCGCGACACGATGACGACGCCGAGAGCCAGCATGCCGACGAAGAGGAGGCCGATCGCGCTGTCGGACGAGAGCCGCGACCGCGCCGTCACCAGGCTGACGCCGCCGATCATCACGGCCGCGCCGACGGTCGCCCCGATGATCCCGGGGATCCCCAGCAGGATCGCCAGGGCAACGCCCGGCAGCACGCCATGGGCCAGCGCATCGCCGATGAAGGCGAGCCCGCGCAGCACGACGAACGTCCCGACGATGGAGCAGGCAACGGAGACGAGGATGCCGGCCGCCAGCGCCCGCAGCATGAAGTCGTTCTGCACGAAGGGATCGATCAGGGGTCCCAGGGGCTCGGCCTCCTTCCCGGGGTGGCGCGCCGCGCGGACTGTCTCCGCCGTGGTTGTCAGCGCAGATTGTCGGCGATCAGCGTGGCGATCGTGGTGATGAACGTGGCGTAGGTGCCGTCCGGGGGCAGCGCATGGGTGGTCAGCAGGACGACCCGGACGCCCGTCTCCTGGCCGATGGCGTCGGCGACGGCCGGCGACGTGCCGAGCTCGGTGAAGATGGCCGGCACGCCGGCGGCCCGGATCTTGCCGGCCAGCGTCGCGAGGTCCGCGGCCGACGCCTCGGACGAGGTCGACAGGCCCGGGATGATGGCGCCGATCAGCGCAAGGTTGTAGCGCTGCGCGAAGTAGCCCAGCGACTCGTGGCCGGTGACGAGCTTGCGGTGGTCGGCCGGAATGACGGACAGGATGGACGCGACGCTGTCGTTGAGGGCGACGAGGCGCGCGTCGAGATCCGCCTGGCGGCTCGACACGTCGATTCCGAAGTCGGTCTTGAGTTCCGGCGTCAGCGCATCCACGACCTGGCGGATCGTCAGCGGATCCATCCAGAGGTGGGGATCCGGCGCTCCGACCGCCTGGTCCGCCGACGTGTCGACGCCCTCGCCGGCGCCCACGTGGCGGACGGTGATGTGGTCGGCGGCGACGAAGCGCTTCACGCCCGCCTGCTCGGCCAGCGCGAACGCGTTGCCCATGCCGCCTTCGAGATCCAGGCCGTTCTCGACCAGGAGGTCGGCCTTCGTCACCGTCGCGATGTCCTTCGCGGAGGGATCCCACTCGTGGGGATCCGCGCCGTTGGGCATGAGGACGACGACGTTGGCCGCGTTGCCCACCAGGTCCTTCACGACCGCGCCCAGGACGGAATAGGTCACGACGATCGTCTTCTGCGACGGGTCCGGCGGGCGCGACGGGGAGCAGGCCGCGGCCGTGAGCATCACGCCGGCCGTCAGTGCGGCGATGGCCGTGCGCTTCATGGAATCCCTCGTCTCGATGCGTGGGTGGCTCGCCTCGGCTGGTCGGCGGCGCCCGCACCGGCCACGCCCTCGCCTTCCTGCCCCAGGCAGTCGGGGCAGGTCCCGTATACCTCCAGCCGGTGCCCGTCGATCCGGAAGCCCGTCCGTCCGGCGACCGCCTCCAGCAGCGCGTCGATGCCGTCGTCGTCGACGGGCGCGCTTCGGCCGCATCGCCCGCAGACGGCGTGGTGGTGGTGGCGCGCGTCGCACGGGACGTACGCGTGCGCGCCCGAAGGCAGGTCGAGGCGCTCGACCAGGCCGAGGTCGGTGAAGACCTCGAGGGCGCGGAAGATCGTCGCGCGCCCGATCGGCTGGCGCCGGGTGGCGGCTTCCGCCGCAAGGTCTGCCGCCGTGAACGGGCCGTCGGCCGCGGCGATCAGGTCGGCGACCGTGCGACGCGGCCCGGTGAGTCGGTATCCGGCCCGGACGAGCGCGGTCACGAACGGGGAGCGCTGGGTCGTCACGACGCAGATGATACCATGTCTCAGCTGTTGTCGAGACTGAGTATCACTGGCGTGATGCCGGGGGGGTAGTGCGGACCGTACTGTGCCCAGGGATCGGCATTCCCGATCACGGGCAAGGCTTCGAGCACGCACGTGTGGCGATCCGGCGCACCTGACGAACATGCCGTGCGTGGCCGGCGGCTCCCGATCGGCCTGCCCGATCAAGGCGCGCACGCGTCAGGCCGACGCGTCACGCGCACGCCTCAGGCCGACGAGGCGGCCAGCGCGGGGTGGGGGCGCGGACGCGGCGGCCGGCGCGGGGTAGGAGGCCGGTGCAGCCGGGTGCGGTCAGACGCGCCCGGAACACGCCGCGCGGACAGGCGGCCGCTGCCCGGCGCTCTGGTGCGCGTTCGCCCCGGCCGGACGCGGCACTCGTCCGACCGGAGCTCCGGCACGCGTCGAGGCGCCGTCAGGCGGGCAGGACCGACTCGCCGTGCATGAGGTAGCGGTCGACGCCGTTGGCGGCCGCCCGTCCCTCCCGGATCGCCCACACCACCAGCGACTGGCCACGCGAGCAGTCGCCGGCGGCGAAGATGCCGGGCACGCTCGTCATCTTGCGGAGGTCGGTGCGCACGTTGCCGCGCGCGTCGAGCTCGCAGCCGAGCTCGCCCGGCAATGACGGCTCCGGGCCCAGGAACCCGAGGGCAAGGAGCACCAGGTCGGCGCGGACGACCTCTTCCGTGCCGGGGACCGCCCACATCTCCGGCCGCCCGCTCTCGCCGGTGACCCACGTGACGCCGACGATCTCCACGGCGCTGACGCGGCCGACCTCACCGAGGAAGCGGCGGGTGCTGACCGCGTATCGGCGCGGGTCCGCTCCCCAGAGCGCGGCAGCCTCCTCCTGCCCGTAGTCGACACGGAGGATCTTCGGCCACTCCGGCCAGGGGTTGTCGGCCGCCCGCGTCTCCGGGGGGCGGGGGAGGATCTCGAGCTGGCGGACGCTGCGCGCCCCCTGGCGGATGGCCGTGGCGACGCAATCGGTGCCCGTGTCGCCGCCACCGAGGACGAGCACATCGCGTCCGGCGGCCGAGATCACGACCCGGCCGGCAGGCCCGGCCACGGCGAACGGGCCGTCCCCGTTCCTTCCGGATGCAGGGCCGGCGACCCCGCCGAACGCGTCCGCCGCGCCGCCGCGCTTCGCGCCATTGCCGCTGGCGAGCCCGTTGCCGGGGGCGCGGATGGTGGCGTCAATGCGTGGCTGGCCGAGGTCACCCCCGCCCGCCCGTCCAGCGGCCGCCCGGCCGTCCAGGAGGTGTCGCGTCGCTCCATGCAGGTACTCGACGGCCATGTGGATCCCGCCGAGATCGCGCCCCTCGACCGCGAGGTCACGGCCCACGGTCGAGCCGGTCGCGAGCACCACCGCGTCGTACTCGGCCAGCAGCTGCTCCGCCGGGAGGTCGATCCCGACCGTCACGCCGGTCCGGAACTGGATCCCTTCCTCGGCCAGGAGGTTCACCCGCCGTTCGACCACCCCCTTGTCCAGCTTCATGTTCGGGATGCCGTAGGTCATCAGGCCGCCGATCCGATCGGCGCGCTCCAGGACCGTCACGAGGTGGCCGGCGTGATTGAGCTGGGCCGCAGCGGCAAGCCCCGCCGGTCCGCTGCCAACGACCGCCACGCGGAACCCGGTCCTGGCCAGAGGAGGCTCGGCCACGATCCAGCCGTTGTCCCAGGCCCGATCGGCGATCTCCTGCTCGATCGACTTGATCGTCACCGGATCGTCGTTGATGCCCAGCACGCAGGATCCCTCGCACGGGGCCGGGCAGACGCGCCCGGTGAACTCCGGGAAGTTGTTGGTGCGGTGGAGGCGGATGCTCGCCTCCTGCCACTGGCCGCGGTAGACGAGGTCGTTCCACTCGGGGACCAGGTTCGTGAGCGGGCAGCCCGAGGCCATGCCGGAGATGATCACGCCGGTGTGGCAGAAGGGCACGCCGCAGTCCATGCACCGGCCGGCCTGCTCGCGAAGCGTGTCCTCGGCCAGCGGCAGGTGCCACTCCTGCCAGTCCCGGACCCGGACCTCCGGCGGGCGCGACGGGGCGGCGTGTCGCCCGTGCTCGAGGAATCCCGTCGGCTTGCCCATCAGGAACCGCCGACCCGGGCCAGGTCCCGGGCGTTCTCGTCGAACGCCGCCATCTCCGCCTCCTCGTCGGAGAGGCCCTCCGCCCGCATCCTCGCCTGCGCCTCGAGGACGCGGCGGTAGTCATTGGGGACGACCCGTACGAAGCGATCCACGGTGCGTTCCCAGTCGGCCAGCAGCGCCGTGGCGCGCGGGCTGCCGGTCCATTCGGCGTGGAGCATCACGAGGCGCCGGACCTCGGCGATCTCGTCGTCGTCGTCCAGCGGCGCCAGCGACACCATCTCGAGGTTGCAGACGCGCTCGAAGGTCCCGTCCGGGTCCAGGACGTAGGCCGTGCCGCCGGACATCCCCGCCGCGAAATTGCGGCCCGTGGGGCCCAGGATCACGACGCGCCCGCCCGTCATGTACTCGCAGCCGTGGTCGCCGACTCCCTCCACGACGGCCGTCGCCCCGGAGTTGCGGACGGCGAACCGCTCGCCGGCGAGGCCGCTGATGTAGGCCTCGCCGGACGTGGCGCCATAGAGGGCGACGTTCCCGATGACGACGTTGTCGGCTGCGGCGAAGGTCGACTCGGCCGGCGGGAACACGGCCAGCCGGCCGCCCGAGAGGCCCTTGCCGAAGTAGTCGTTGGCGTCGCCTTCCAGCACGAGCGTCATCCCCGCCGGCACGAACGCCCCGAGGCTCTGGCCGGCGGAGCCCGCCAGCGTCAGCCGGATCGTGTCGTCCGGCAGGCCGTCGGGATGGCGCCGCGTGACCTCGCTGCCGACCATCGTGCCGACCGCGCGATGCACGTTGCGCACGGGCAGCGAGGCCCGCACCGGGACGCCGTCGTCCAGGGCGGGCCGGCAGAGGTCCAGGAGCGCGGTGGCATCGAGCGACGCGTCGACGCCGTGCTCCTGGGGGATGCGGCTCGTGCGCCCGTAGTGCTTGGGCACGGTCGGCTTGAACAGGATCCGGCTGAAGTCGAGCGTCCTGGCCTTCCAGTGGCCGCCGGCCGGGCGCATCCGGATGTGCTCGGACCGTCCGACCATGTCGTCGAACGTGCGGTACCCGAGCAGCGCCATGTACTCGCGCACCTCGCGGGCGATGAAGGTCATGAAGTTCACGACGTGCTCGGGCTCACCGGCGAATCGCTCGCGCAGCCGCGGGTCCTGCGTCGCGACGCCGACCGGGCACGTGTTCAGGTGGCAGACCCGCATCATCACGCAGCCCAGGGCGACCAGCGGCGCGGTGGCGAAGCCGAACTCCTCCGCGCCCAGCAGTGCGCCGATCACCACGTCCCTGCCCGTCTTGAGCTGGCCGTCGACCTCGACCGTGATGCGCGAGCGGAGATCGTTCATGACCAGGACCTGGTGGGCCTCCGCGAGGCCCAGCTCCCACGGCACGCCGGCGTGGTTGATGGACGTCAGTGGCGACGCGCCGGTGCCGCCGTCGTGGCCGCTGATCAGGACCACGTCGGCGTGCGCCTTGGCGACGCCGGCCGCGATCGTCCCGACGCCCACCTCGGCCACCAGCTTCACGGAGATCCGCGCATCCCTGTTGGCGCACTTGAGGTCGTGGATCAGCTGGGCCAGGTCCTCGATCGAGTAGATGTCGTGATGCGGCGGTGGGCTGATCAGGCCAACGCCCGGCGTCGAGTTGCGGACCCGCGCGATCCACGGGTAGACCTTGTGCCCGGGCAGTTGCCCGCCTTCGCCGGGCTTGGCGCCCTGGGCCATCTTGATCTGGATCTCGTTGGCGCTCACCAGGTACCGGCTGGTCACGCCGAAGCGGCCGCTGGCGACCTGCTTGATCGCGCTGTTCGCAGAATCGCCGTCGGCGCGCCGAGCGTGGCGTGCCGGATCCTCGCCGCCCTCGCCGGTGTTCGAGCGGCCGCCCAGGCGGTTCATCGCGACGGCAAGCGTCTCGTGGGCCTCCCGCGAGATCGACCCGTAGCTCATCGCCCCGGTCTTGAAGCGGCGCAGGATCGCCTCGACCGGCTCGACCTCGTCGAGCGGGACCGGTGTGAGGGCGGGCTCCAGGTCCATGAGGCCGCGCAGCGTCGCCAGGCCCTGCGACTGATCGTTGATCAGCGCGCTGTACCGCCGGAACGCCTCGTAGTCTCCGGTCCGCACCGCCTTCTGGAGGGTGTGGATCGTGAGCGGGTTGAACAGGTGCGCCTCGCCGTCGACGCGGAACTGGTACCGGCCACCGGTGCCCAGCTGCTTGTGGACGATCGGGCGCTTCGGCGGGTAGGCGCGATCCTGGCGCATCCGGACCTCGCGCGAGATGATCTCGATGCCGGCACCTCCGACGCGGGTGGGCGTCCCCGTGAAGTACTCGTCGATGAAGTCCTGGTTGAGCCCGATCGCCTCGAAGACCTGGGCGCCGTGGTAGCTCTGGACCGTGGAGATGCCCATCCGCGAGATGGCCTTGATGACGCCCTTGACCAGGGCCTTTCGGTAGTGGTCCTCGGCCTCCTCGGTCGTGCCGGCGATCATGCCCAGGCGGACCTGGTCGTCGATGGTCTCGAAGGCGAGGTACGGGTTCACGGCGCTCGCCCCGTAGCCGATCAGGAGGCAGAAGTGGTGAGCCTCGCGCGGCTCGCCCGATTCGAGGACCAGCCCGACCCGGGTCCGCGTCCCCGTGCGCACGAGGTGGTGATGGACGGCCGCGACCGCGAGGAGCGCAGGGATCGGGGCGTCCGTCTCGTCGTGACCGCGATCGGAGAGGACGATCAGGTTGTGGCCTTCCTCGATCGCCTCGGAGCAGCGCAGGCGGAGCTCCTCGACCGCCTTGCGCAGGCCGTGGCCGTTGTCGGCGACGTGGAAGAGGATCGGCAGCGTGATGGCCCGGAACCCGCGCGCGTTCGGGCCCCCGTCCAGGCGGCGGATCTTCTCGAGCTCGACGTTGGAGAGGATCGGCGACGGAAGTGACAGCTGCCGGGCGCCTTCCGGCCCGGGCTCGAGCAGATTCTCCTCGGGCCCGATCGACGTCTCCGTGGCCATGATGATGGACTCGCGGATGGCATCGACCGGCGGGTTCGTGACCTGGGCGAAGAGCTGCTTGAAGTAGCCGCTGAGCAGCTGGGGACGCTCGGACAGGATGGCCAGCGGAACGTCCGTGCCCATCGAACCGACGGTGTCCTCGCCGCTCGTCGCCATCGGCACGATGACCCGCCGAACGTCCTCCGCGGTGTAGCCGAACACCTCCTGGCGGCGGAGCACGGTTTCATGATCCGGTTCGATCACGGACGGCGGATGGGGCAGGTCGCCCAGGTGGACGAGGTTGCGGTGCACCCAGTCCGCATACGGCCGCTCGTGGGCCAGGCCGTCCTTCAGCTCGTCGTCGGAGATGATCCGGCCGGCGGCCGTGTCGACCAGGAACATGCACCCGGGCCGCAGCCGGCCCTTGGCCACGACCTTGTCGGCCGGGATGTCCAGGACGCCGGCCTCGGACGCCATGACGACCCGGCCGTCGGCGGTCACGTAGTACCGCCCGGGCCGCAGCCCGTTCCGGTCGAGCGTCGCGCCGACGCGCACGCCATCGGTGAAGGCAATGGACGCCGGGCCGTCCCACGGCTCCATGAGGCAGGCGTGGTACTCGTAGAATGCCCGCCGCGCGGCAGGCATGGACTCGTGGCGCGTCCAGGGCTCCGGCACCATCATGGTCATGGCGTGGGCGAGCGGCCGTCCGGCCAGGTGCAGCAGCTCCAGGACGTTGTCGAAGATCGCCGAGTCGGAGCCCTCGCCGTCGATCGTCGGCAGGACTTTCCGGAGGTCGGCGCCGAACAGTGACGACCAGAACATCGACTGGCGGGCGCGCATCCAGCTCACGTTCCCGCGCAGCGTGTTGATCTCACCGTTGTGGGAGATGTAGCGGTAGGGATGAGCGCGCGCCCACGACGGGAAGGTATTGGTGGAGAAGCGCGAGTGGACCATGGCGATCGCGCTCGCGAGGCGCGGATCCATGATGTCGGGGTAGAACGTGAGGAGCTGCGAGGCGTTCAGCATCCCCTTGTAGACGACCGTGCGGCAGCTCAGTGAAGCCACGTAGAAGTCGCCGCGACCGGGAATCGCGGAGCGGGCCACGGCCTTCTCGACCAGGCGCCGGGCGACGTACAGGCGGCGGTCGAAGGCGACGTCGTCGGCGAGCCCCGCGGGCCGGCCCACGAAGACCTGGCGAATGACGGGCTGGCTCGCGCGGGCGGTCACGCCCAGGCCGGTCGGGTTGGTCGGCACGTCGCGCCAGCCGAGAAGCGCCAGGCCCTCGGCGCCCAGGACCAATTCCAGGTGCCGCTCGCAGGCGAGGCGGCTGGCGGCATCGCGGGGCAGGAAGAGCGTGCCGACGCCGTATCCGTGCTCGGGAAGGTCGAGCCCATCGGCGGCCGCAGCCGACGTGAGGAACCCGTACGGGACCTGGACGAGGATGCCCGCGCCGTCCCCGGTGTTCTTCTCGGAGCCGGTGGCGCCGCGGTGCTCCAGGCTGACCAGGACGGTCAGGGCGTCGCGGACGATGGCGTGCGACGGCCGGCCCGCGATGTCGCACACGAACCCGAAGCCGCATGCGTCGTGCTCGAAGGACGGTTCGTACAGGGAATCGGCCATGGGACGTTCCTGTCAGCGACGGGGCCCGACCGTAGCAGGAGGTGGCGGTGCGGTTCGGTAGCGGTGCCGTGATGCTTCGGTAACGGCGCGGCGTCGTTCGGGACCGGCCCGCGGCGGGCAGCTTCTCGCAGCCCTCGGGGCGCGGCGCGGCGGATACCTCCCCGGTGATGCGCCTCGGTGCATCAGCGCGGTCGCGGTGCCCCGTGGTGACCGGCCCGGGAGACTCGTCGCCTGCAGCCTCGACGTCGAGCCAGCGATCGCTGGCGATAGCGAAGTCAGCGTCCAGGGGGCATCGCGAGCGCGACACCCCACGCGTTCACGGGGCCGCTCCAGACGCAGAAGGCGTTGCGGTGGCCGGTGATGCGTCGACGCGCATCAGCGCAGGACCCTTCCTTCGCCATACGCGATGCGGGCCGGCGGCCAGCGCCTCGCGCCTGTGATGACCTTAACGTGAACGTTAAGGTTGTGGCATCATTCGCGGGTGACGCATGACCACGGGCGGGCTGGAACCCCGTTCGCGACCCCTCCCGCACCGCTCGGCGAGGCACCGGCACCGCCGGCCGCCCTCGCCAACGGTGCATCCTCCGCCAACGGCGGTGCCGCGCCGGGCGGACCAGGGGAGCCCGCCCTCCTCCGCATCCAGGAAGTCGCCGCCGCGACGGGCCTGACGACGCGCACGATCCGCTACTACGAGGAGATGGGCCTGCTGCGCCCGGCGGCCCGCTCGGACGGCGCGTACCGGCTGTACGACGCATCGGACCAGGAGCGCCTGGAGTTCATCCGGGACCTTCGCGATACGGCCGGCTTCTCGCTCGCCGAGATCGGACGGCTTCTCGAAGACGAGGCGGCGCGCATGCGCGACCGCGACCGCTTCCGTTTGTCAGGTGATCCCGCCGAGAAGGCTGCGATCGTGCGTGACCTGCTCGACCGCGTGGGCCGACAGGTCGCCACGCTCGAGGAGAAGGCGGCTCGCCTGCGCTCGATGATCGATGCAGCGGAGGCGCGTCGCGCCCACCTTCGGGCGCACCTCGCGGAGCTCGAGGGGGGCGCTCCGGCCCACGACGTCGGTTCGGCCGAGTCGGCAGCCGGGCCGTTCGCCGCCCACTCCCGCCGCCCGTTGAAGCCGGTTGCCCAGCGTGCGCCCGTTCGAGTCGGGGGGTCGCGAGGCCGATCATGACAGTCCCGGGCGCTGGTCGGGCGCGCACCTCCGCCCGATCGCTCGTCGCGTCGCGCGGCATGGCGGCGTTGCACCATCGCAACTACCGGCTGTTCTTCGCCGGTCAGCTGGTCAGCCTGATCGGGACCTGGATGCAGTCGGTCGCCCAGAGCTGGCTCATCCTCTCGCTCACCAACGATCCGTTCATGCTCGGCCTGGTGGCGGCCGTCCAGTTCCTGCCGGTGCTCATCCTGGGGCTGTTCGGCGGCCTGATCGCCGACGCGCTCCCAAAGCGCCAGACGCTGATCGTGACCCAGGCATCGATGATGGTGCTCGCCGTCGTCCTCGGGATCCTCGTGTCGACCCACGTCGTGACCGTCTGGATGATCCTCGTGCTCGCAGTCCTGCTCGGGACGACGAACGCCATCGACATGCCGGTGCGCCAGGCGTTCGCGGTGGAGATGGTGGGTCGCGACGACATCGGCAATGCCGTCGCCCTCAACTCGGCGATGTTCAACGCGGCCCGCGTCGTCGGTCCGGCGATCGCCGGCGTGACGATCAGCGTCTTCGACATCTCGACCGCCTTCTTCCTCAACGCGGTGAGCTTCCTGGCTGTCATCGGCGGCCTGCTGGCGATGCGCGACGAGGAGCTTCGGTCGACCGTCCGCCCCGCGCGACCGACCACCGTGCGGGCGGTGGCCGCCGACCTCGGCGAGGGCCTGCGGTTCGTCCGGTCGACGTCGGTCGTGCTCCTGGCCGTCCTGGTCGTCGGCGTGGCGAGCACGTTCGGGATGAACTTCAACGTGATCATTCCCGCGTACTCCCGCGAGGTCCTGGGCGGCGACGCCGCCGTCTACGGCTTCCTCATGGCCGCAGCGGGCGCGGGCTCGCTGGTCTCCGCCCTGGCCATCGCCTTTTCCTCCGGGCGCATCGGGCCCCGCGCGATCGGCGCCGGCGCGCTCGTCCTGGGCCTGGCCCAGGTCGCCATGGCGGCGACCAATTCGTTCCCGGCCGCCCTGGGGCTCATGATCCTGGTCGGTGCGGGCGGCATCGCCATGACGGCCATGGCCAACACCACCATCCAACTCGCGGTCCCCGACCACCTCCGCGGCCGGGTCCTCAGCGTCTACGTCACGGTCTTCGTCGGCTCCACCCCGGTCGGCGCGCTCCTCACCGGCGCCTTTGCCGCCTCCCTGGGACCGCCCGCGACCCTGGTCCTCGGCGGCGGACTGGCGGCGATCGCGGGGATCGGCGGCCTCTGGTGGGTCCGGGTCATGGGGCGGCGTCAGCCCCCGGTTCGCGCCTCCATCGACGCGGAGCCGCCGCTGGTCCGGGCGCGATAGGGAATCGGCTCGGGCGACCCACCCGCGTTGCGGGTCCGCGGGCGAGCCCGCGACCCTAGACTTCGCGCGTGACCGACGACCCGCTGGCGAACCATCCCCTGCGCCGGATCATCGAAGCGGCCGCCGCGGGGCGTCCCCCCGAGCCGGACTGGCGCGTCGACGTGATCCCGCCGCCGCGCGGTTCGATGGCGGACGGCGTGCTCGCGTTCGCTGCCCATCACGTCGTGGCGGCCGACGTGGACCCGGACGACGTGCGCGTCGCCCTCGACCCTGACGACGTCGGTGCTCCGATGGGCGCCCCGTTCCTGTCGTGGCTGGCGAACCGGCTGGGCCGGCCCGCGGGCACGCTGGACGTCGTGCTCGCCGCGCCGGCGGTCCCGCTGGTGGGCTCGCTCGACGCGCTCGTCCCCATCCATCCGGTCCGCCCGGAACCATCGCATCCCCGGATCGCCCGCGCGATGCGCTACCGGTCGCAGATCCGCGTGTGGGAGACCTGGGATCGCGCCGGCCTGCTGATCGTCGGCCGAGGCGTCGCCGGCCGCTGGGAGGCCGCCTTCGAGGTGGAGGCCGAGGCCCGCGGCCGGGGCATCGGCCGGGGGCTGGCCGCCGCGGCGATGCGACTGATCCCGCCCGGCCAGTCCATGTTCGTCCAGGTGGCGCCGGGCAACGTGCCGTCGCTGCGGGCGATCCTGGCCGCGGGCTATGTGCCGATCGGCGCGGAGGTGCTGTTCCCGCGCCGATGACGAACGGCTGCCGCCCAGCCGATCCCGGGCCGGCGAGGCGAGCGTCCGGCTGATCGCCGCACCAGGAGGACCGGTACCGGGGCGTGGTCGACCACGAAATCCTCCTTGGGCCATCACCGGAACTGGCGGTGTGCGTGCGCACCACGTCCTCAGGCCAGCGAGCGCCGGACCTGACGCCGTGAGTCGCCAGCCGTCCGCACTGGTGGCATGCTGTTGACCACTCGATCCAGGAGAGGCAACGCGATGATCAAGCTCGGCATCGTGGGCCGCGGCGCCCTTGCGGTTGTCGTGTCGCTGCTCGTCGTTGGGACGGCATTTGCGGCCAGTGCCGGCCTGGGCCACCCGGCGGTGCCCAGCGTGCTCGCGTCCCCGCCTGCCCAGGCTGCCGACAAGAGCCCGAAACCGAGCAAATCCCCCGAGGCAACCGAGACGCCCGAACCCTCGGAGGCGCCCGACGCTGCCGAGCCGCCCGAGCCGCCTGACGCCTCGAGCGCGGCCCTGTCCAGCAGCGACGCCGCACCGTTCGTCGCGAGGCTGAAGACGGCCGGCATCACCGTGAGTGCGAGCGACTTCGCGGCGATGGCGGCGAAGGTCGGCGTCGGTGGGGCCGTGCGCCTCTTCGCGTTCGCCAAGCAGAGCAGCAAGTCCCCGGCCGACATCCTGGCCATGTTCCAGGGCGGCCAGGGCTGGGGCCAGATTGCCCATACGCTCGGCCTCAATCCGGGCATCGGCTGGATCATGAGCGGCGGCCACGGCAAGGGCCAAGGGAACGGGAACGGGAACGGCCCGGCCAAGACCAAGGGTTCGGGCGGCAGCGGTTCCTGATCGCCCGGATCACCCGGGATCGCCCCGCCGCCCGGAGCAGCAGCGCCCGGCGCAGCGGCGCGCTCGGGCGGCGCCCCCAGGCTGGCCGGCCCGCCCAGGCCGACGACCATGCGGGCGGATCGTTCGGCCGCCGCGAAGACGGAGACTCGACCTCCGGACGCCCTGACATACTGTCGCTGATGGGCCGTTTCGCTGCCAGTCCACTGATGTCGCTGGCCGCGCTCCGCGTTTCGGCCGTCGTGCCATGAGCGGCGTCTCCCCGGGCGGTGGGCCGGCCCTCCCGTGGAAGCGCACCATCGAGGCGTGGCTCCCGGCCATCGTGGCCCTCGCCCTGTTCGCGCTCCTTGCCGCGTTCTGCGCCGTCGATCCGGCGGGCGGCGTGACGAAGAGCAACAGCCCATTCACGGATGAGGGCTGGAATCTCCTCAACGCGCGCAACTTCGCCGTGCTGGGCCAGTGGTCGACCGACGACTGGAACCGCCAGTACATCTCGCTGCCGTACACGCTGATCCACGCGGCGGTCTTCATGGTCGCCGGCCCGGGGATCATCCAGGCGCGCCTGGTCGAGATCGCGGCGATCGCGGCCACGGTCGGCCTCATCACGCTTGGCCTCCGCCGGGTGGCGGGCCCGGGGCCTGCCCTGCTGGGCGGGATCGCCTTCGCCACGTCGACGCTCGTCCTCTACTACGGCCGGCTCTCCCTCCTGGAACCCATGACGACGCTCGGGCTGGTTGCCGGCGCGGTGCTCCTCGTGACGGGAGGCGACCGGCGACCGGCGCTGGCCGGTGTCCTCGCCGGCCTCGCGCTGGCCGCGGCGATCGCGACCAAGGCCCTGGCGCTCGCGTCCGCGGGCGGAATCCTCGCCGGGGCGCTCCTCGTCGCGTGGCGACACCCGCCCGCCCGGCGACGCTGGGTCGCCAGCGTCGTCACCCTGGGGATCGCGGCGGCCGCCTGGGGCCTCCTGGTCCTGCTGCCGAACCGGGCGCAGATCGCGGCGGTGCTCACCACCTTGCCGCCCGAGAGTCTGCCGACGAGCCTCCACGAGGCCGTCCGGCGGATCGCGGGCTACCTCCACGGCGGCGACAGCGTCGTCGCCCTGTCCGCCCCGCTCCTGATCGGAGGCGCGATCGGATTGGCTGCCGGCCTCGTGCGATGGCGGCGACTGGGATCCGACAGCAGGATGCTGCTCCTCGTGGCGACCGGCTGGTTCGTGGCGGGGTTCGGCCTCCTCACCGTCGTGCCGTATTCGCCCAGCCGCTACGTCCTGCCAGCATTGCCGCCGCTGGCGTTGCTGATCGGCGTCGGCCTGCACGCCGTTTCCGGATGGCGACCGCGGTCGGCCTGGATTCGACCTGCGGCCGGCGTCCTGCTCGCGGCGGCGCTCGCCGCCCCCGGCCTGACCTCGTACGCGGGCTGGATCGCGCGAACGCCAGCCTCTGCCCCGGCCATCCAGGCGGCGTTCGCGGCCGCCATCCCACCGGGCGTCGCGGTCGAAGGCCCCTATGCGCCGCTCCTCGCCATGCGGACCAGCGGACCGACGCTCTTCACCAATTTCGGGATCAACCCTGGCGACCTGTACGCGCAGCGCGGTGTTCGATGGCTTGTCCTGAGCGCGCACGAGGTTCCGGTCTGGGCGCCGCTGCACAAAGCCGAATGGGCGGCCCGGCGCCTCGTCGCCTCGACGACGTGGGGCGGGAACCAGATCTCGCTCTTCGCATTGCCGTGACGCCCTGTCCGGCGGCGGCTCGCGGCCATCGTGGGGTCGCCGATGGGGCGGGGCGCCGCGGCCAGCGCCCGCCTACCCGCGACGCGCAGGCCGTCAGCCCGCGACCCGCTCCGCCACGACCGGTTCCGGGGACGACGCCACATCCATGACCTGGACGGCCGCCCGTATCTCCGCTGCGGCCCCCGCGGCAGCGTCCGCCGAGCGCGCGTGCACGACGCACAGCGGCCGGCCCGGGCCGACCTGCGTGCCGATCGGGGCGACCCCGGTGATTCCGACGGCATGGTCGATCGCCTGGTCCGCCCGCGTTCGGCCTCCACCGAGGCCGACGATCGCAAGGCCCACCAGGCGCGTGTCTACCGCGCCGACGAAGCCGGGCCGAACAGGCGCGACCGGCACGGAGACCTCTGGCAGCGGCAGGTAGTGGTCCGGGCGCTCGAGCAGGTCGGCCGGCCCGCCCAGGCCGACGACCATGCGGGCGAACCGTTCGGCCGCCGCGCCCGATGCCAGGGCGGCCTCGCACGCGGCGGCCGCAGCCATCGTGTCCGCGAACAGGCCGCCCGTGACCAGCAGCTCGGCAGAGAGCGCGATCGTCACCGCGTGCAGGCGCGGTTCACGCGGTCCGTCGCCACGCAGGTAGGCGATGGCCTCCCGCACCTCGACGGCGTTGCCCGCCGCCGTACCGAGCACCTCGTTCATGTCGGTGAGGAGGGCGGTCGTCGGACAGCCTGCGCCGTTCGCCACCTCGACGATGCCGCCGGCGAGGGTTCGGGCGTCGTCGAGCGTGCCCATGAAGGCGCCGCTGCCGAAGGTCACGTCCATGACCAGGCCGTGCAGTCCGGCAGCCAGCTTCTTCGAGAGGATCGAGGCCGTGATGAGGGCCTGCAATTCGACGGTCGCGGTGACGTCGCGGATGGCGTACAGGCGGCGATCGGCCGGGGCCAGGTCGGCCGTCTGGCCGATGATCGCGCAGCCCGCCTCGCGGACGACCCGGCGGAAGCGGTCCCGGTCGGGGGCCGTGACGTAGCCGGCGATGCTGTCCATCTTGTCGAGCGTCCCGCCCGAGTGCCCAAGGCCCCTGCCCGAGATCATCGGCACCGCGCCGCCGCAGGCCGCGACCATGGGGGCAAGCATGATGCTGACCTTGTCGCCGACGCCGCCGGTTGAATGCTTGTCGAGGGGCGGCCCCGGCAGGTCCGCATCCGACCAGTCGAGCACGGCGCCGCTGTCGCGCATGGCCCTGGTCAGCGCCACCGTCTCCGCGCGAGTCATCCCTCGCCAGACCACGGCCATGGCGAACGCGGCCGCCTGGCCCTCCGTGATCGACCCGTCGGTGATGCCGGCGACGAAGAACGCGATCTCCTCGCCGCTGAGGGCCCGCCCGTCGCGCTTGGCGCGGATGACCTCCTGGGGCAGCATCGTCAGGCGACCCCGAAGGAGGCCACGAACGCCCGAACCAGCCGGGTCAGGTCGACGGCGGCCATTGCCGCGCCGCGGAGCGTCTGCTCGTGGTCGATCGGTGCGTCGCTCATCCCGACCGCGAGGTTGGTGATGACGCTGATGGCCGCGACCCGCAGGCCGGCGTGGCGGGCGACGATGACCTCCGGCACGGTCGACATGCCCACGGCATCCGCGCCGAGCGTCCGGTAGGCGCGGATCTCGGCCGGCGTCTCGAACAGGGGACCCAGGAGCGCGCAGTAGACGCCCTCGTGGAGGGCGATGCCGAGTCCGGCCGCCAGGGCGAGCAGGCGCCGCCGCAGCTCGGGATCGTAGGCGTCCTCCAACCCGACGAACCGCTCGCCCCACCCGTCGTCGTTCGGGCCGACCAGCGGGTTCGTCCATTGGAGGTTGAGGTGGTCGGTGATGAGCATGAGGCTGCCGGGGCCGGCTTCCTTCCGGAGCGAGCCAGCAGCGTTCGTCAGCAGGACGGCTTCGGCACCGAGGGCGGCGAACGTCCGGATCGGCAGCTTGATGAGAGCGGGCGGATGGCCCTCGTAGAGGTGGAACCGGCCCTGCATGCAGGCGACCGGCACGCCGTCGAGGCGTCCCAGGAGGAAGCGCCCGGCATGGCCGGCGACCGTCGATCCGGGGAAGCCCGGGATCTCCGCGTACGGCACGGCCACCGCCTCCTCGACCAGGTCGGCCAGCCCGCCGAGGCCGGAGCCCAGCACGATGCCCAGCCGGGCCTCGAAACCCGGCGCCCGCTCGCGGAGGGCGGCCGCCGCCACGCGGGCGGGATCGGCGAGATCCCGGGTGTCAGCGGTCACCGGGGTTCCTCCTTCTGCAGGTTGGCTGGGCCGAAGCTCATCGGCAACAGCTCGGCAATGCTGGTCGTGCGCAGGACGCCGTCCGGCGCCGCGATGTGGAGCGGCGCATCGAGGTCCATGAACTCGCGCAGTCGCTGCCGGCAGCCGCCGCACGGGGAGGGGAGACCGTGCGTGGCATCGGCGACCACCAGTGCCTCGACGATGCGCCGTCCCCCGGCCGCGATCATCACGCCGATCGCGTTCGCCTCGGCGCACTGGCCCTGGGGGTAGGCCGCGTTCTCCACGTTCGGCGCGGCATGGACGCGGCCTTCGGCGTCCCGGAGTGCCGCTCCGACCGCGAAGCCGGAATACGGGGAGTAGGTGCGCTCACGGGCGGCGAGAGCGGCGGCGAGCAGGTCGTCGGGTGTCACGGGCGCAGCACCTCGCGACGGGGATGGACAAGCGCGGCCAACTCTACCGCGGGCGCGTCGCCCCTCGCACCAAGGGCTCGTGAAGCCTTCGGGGTCGGTTTGGCCGGCGGGGCGCTCTCTCGAGTGATGCGCATCAGTGCATCAACGGCGCCCGGTGAGGGGCGTGGAGACACCGCCACGCTCAAGACCCGAGTGATGTGCGGAGGCGCATCAGCGGGCAAGGTCGTCACCGCCGGGTCGTCACCGCGGGCGAGCTCGTTGCCGTCCCTGGTGCTTCACGTGGGCATACCGGCCCGCCAGTGACCTCGGCAACGCCGCTACGCCCGGTCAATCGCCACGCATGATGACTCGGAAGTATGCCCGAGCCCGTGGACAGCGGTTTGACGGAGCGCGGCCGGGCGCCTATCATCCGCCAGCGGGGTGGAGCAGCGGCAGCTCGTCGGGCTCATAACCCGAAGGTCGGCGGTTCGAATCCGCCCCCCGCAACCAACACGCCTACTGACCCGAGAACCCCGGCCCGCCCGCCGGGGTTCTTCCTTTCCCGGCGCCGTGCCGGCGGCTTGCGGCTGCCGAGATGACCATGCGCCTCCTCGGGCCGGCGCCTGAGCGAGACGCCCGCGCGGGCACCCAGTCCTCGGCGCGGTATCCTGAAGCCTCGTCCCCGGGCCGGCCATGGCACCCTCGACCAGGCAGGTCCGCCACCAGCGAGGTCGTGACATGACGCACGTCGCCGAGCCGCCCGCCGTACCGACGGCGGCCGTCCTGCAGCGCATCCCCCACTGGATCGGTGGCCGCAGCGTCGCCGGCAATTCCGGTCGGGCGGGCCCTGTCTACAATCCGGCGACCGGCGCCGTGACCCGCGAGGTGGCCTTCGCGTCGACCGACGATGTCGATGCCGCGGTGGCGGCCGCCCGCGCCGCCTTCCCTGCCTGGCGCGCGCTGAGCCTGTCGAAGCGGACCGAGATCCTCTTCCGGATCCGCAACCTGGTCGAGGCGAACCGTCGCCAGCTGGCCGCGCTGCTCACGTCCGAGCACGGCAAGGTCCCGTCGGACGCGCTGGGCGAGGTCGCCCGCGGCATCGAGAACCTCGAGTTCGCCTGCGGAGCCCCTCACCTCCTCAAGGGCGGCTTCACGGAGCAGGCGTCGACGGGCGTCGACGTCTACCAGATCCGCCAGCCGCTGGGCGTGGTGGCCGGCATCACGCCGTTCAATTTCCCGGCGATGGTCCCGATGTGGATGTTCGCGACCGCGCTCGCCTGCGGCAACACGTTCGTGCTGAAGCCCTCCGAGAAGGACCCCTCGGCCTCGATGTACCTTGCCCGGCTGCTCCACGAGGCGGGCGTGCCGGCTGGCGTCTTCAACGTCGTCCACGGCGATCGCGTCGCCGTCGACCGCATCCTCGAGCACCCCGACGTCGCGGCCGTCAGCTTCGTCGGCAGCACGCCGATCGCGCGCCACGTCTACGAGACGGGGACGCGCAACGGCAAGCGCGTCCAGGCGCTCGGGGGCGCCAAGAATCACATGCTCGTCCTCCCGGACGCCGATGTCGGGATGGCCGCCGATGCCGCCATCTCGGCCGGGTTCGGGTCGTCCGGCGAGCGCTGCATGGCGATCGCCACCGTGGTCACCGTCGGGGAGATCCACGATCCGCTCGTCCGCGCCATTCGCTCGCGCCTCACGAAGGTGCGCGTGGGACCGGGCTCGGACCCGGCGGCGGAGATGGGGCCGCTGGTCACGGCGGCCCACCGCGATCGGGTGGCGAGCTACCTCGACGGCGCCGCCGCACAGGGCGCGACGGTGGTCGCGGACGGCCGTTCGCACCCGCTCTACCGGGGCAGCGACGGCTTCTTCCTGGGCGCGAGCCTGATCGACGACGTCCGCCCGGACATGGACTGCTACCGGGACGAGATCTTCGGACCGGTCCTGACGGTCGTCCGCGTCGAGTCGTACGAGGAGGCGGTCCGCCTCATCAACGCCAATGCCTACGGCAACGGGACAGCCATCTTCACCCGGGACGGCGGCGCTGCCCGCCAGTTCCAGTTCGACGTCAACGTCGGCATGGTCGGGATCAACGTCCCGATCCCGGTCCCGGTGGCGTACTACAGCTTCGGCGGGTGGAAGTCGTCCCTGTTCGGCGACCTCCACATGTACGGCCCCGAAGGAATCCAGTTCTACACGCAGGCCAAGGTGGTCACCGCGCGCTGGCCCGACCCGGGAACCTCGTCGGTGGACCTGGGCTTCCCGCGCACGCGGTAGGCACCGAAGGGCGAGGGGGGCGGCCGCCGCCGCCCCGTCCCGAGCCCTACTCCCAGCGGAAGGCCCGCGCCGTCAGGCCTCCCACGCCAATCGCCCATGCGGCGAGCAGGAGGAGCGGCCCGACCACGTCGCCGGTGCTCGCGCCCAGGCCGACGCGAAGCGCATCGGCGAGGGCCGCCGACGGCAGCAGCGAGGCGAATGAGCCGAGCAGGCCCGGCAGCTGATGGGCCGGCACGAGGAGCCCGCCCAGCAGCAGCGCCATCAGGAAGAGGGCGTTCGTGAGGGCCATCGTCGCCTCCGCCCGCAGCGTGCCCGCGAAGAGGAGGCCCAGGCCGCTGAAGGCGGCCGTTCCGAGCACGAGGGCGGCGGCCACGACCGCGGGGTTCCACCCCGACCCGGGTGACCAGCCGAAGGCGAGCGTGGCGATCCCGACCAGGAGCACCGCCTGGACGACCTCGACGACCGCGATCGTGGCGATCTTGGCGGCCAGCAGCTGGCCTCGCGTCAGCGGGGAGCCGCCCAACCGCTTCAGGACGCCGTACGAGCGCTCGAAGCCGGTCGAGATGCCCAGGTTCACGAGCCCGGCCGCGACCATGGCGATCGCGAGGATCGAGGGCAGCACGCCGTCGATCGTCCGGGCGCCGGGGACCGCGGTGGCGGCCGCTGGCAGGACCGACACCGAGCCGAAGAACACGAGGAAGACGGCAGGCAGTCCCAGGGTGACGAACAGGTTCTCGAACCGCCGTCCGGTCAGACGCAGCTCCATCTCGAGCATCGCGAGCACGCGCGCAAGCGGCGACGACGGAAGCCCGTCACCGGGCTTCAGGAGGTCGGCCGCCGTCCGGCCGTTCATCGGCGGGAGCCCGCATCAGCGGCGCCCGTGCCGGTGGCATCGCCCGCCAGCCCGGCGTCCGCGGGAGAGGCGGTCGAGGCGGTCGAGGCGGCCGAGGCGGCCGTCACCGTGCCGTTGGCCGTCTCGCTCCCGCCCTCGCCGATCAACTCCAGGAATCGCTCCTCCAGCGTTCCGCCACTGGTGCGCAGCTCGGCGAGCAACAGGCCGCGGCCTGCGCACCAGCCGGCGAGGGCGGCGATCATCGCCGGGTCCGGAGCCCGGCCCGCGAGCCGGAAATGGCCGGCCGAGCCGTCCTCCTCCAACCCGCCACCCAGCGCAGAGGCCAGCGCCTGCCGGTCCGCCGTGCCCAGCACCACCACGCCGCCGCCGGCTGCGGCGACGCGGAACCGGAGCACCGGTCCCGATCCGGCGACGAGCTCGGCGGGCGTTCCGGCCGCGATCACCCGGCCGTGGTCGATCACGACGACGCGGTCGGCGAGGCGCTCGACGTCGGCCAGCTCGTGGGTCGTGAGCACGATCGTCCGGCCCGCCGCGCGCAGGTCGGCGATCAGCGACCGCACGGTCGCCTTCGCCGCCGGGTCCATGCCGGCGGTCGGCTCGTCGAGCACCAGCACCTCCGGGCGACCCACGAGCGCGAGGGCGAGGGCAAGCCGCTGCTTCTCGCCGCCGGACAGCAGCTTGTAGCGGCGGTTGGCGGCGGCCTTCAGGCCCAGCAGCTCGAGGAGGCCGTCGGGGTCGGCCGGGTTCGCGAACAGGCGGGCATGCAGCCGGACGAGCTCGCCGGGGCGTCCCTGCGGGGTGATGCCGCCCTGCTGGAGCATGATGCCGACGCGCGCCCGCAGCGCCGCCCCGTCGCGCTGCGGATCGAGCCCGAGGACGCGGACCGTGCCGGCGTCGGCGCGACGGTAGCCCTCGAGGATCTCCACGGTCGTCGTCTTCCCGGCCCCGTTCGGCCCGAGGAGGGCGAGCAGCTCTCCCCGCGCGACCTCGAGGTCAAGGCCGTCGAGCGCCAGGAGGTCGCCGTAGCGCTTGCGGAGACCGGACACCGCGATGACCGCCGCGGCGCCGGCGGCGTCCATTCGATGCGTCCCCCGGCCCGCCTCGGGCCGGCTCGCCAACGCGGTCACTGGAGGATCGACACGAGCGCCTGGTCCACCTCGGCCGCGCTCCTGAACTCGCCGATCTGGAAGTCGCGGATGACGCCGTTCCGATCAACGAGGTATGTCTGCGGCGCCGCGATGACCAGCCACTGCGGGGCGATCGCGCTGGCCGGGTCGGCGACGGTCGGCCAGCTCGCACCCTGCTGCTGGACGAACTGCCTGGCGGGATCCGCGTCGTCCTTGAACAGGACGCCGACGACGGCCAGGCCCTGGCTCGCGTGCTCCGCCAGGGCGGCCTTCAGCAGCGGGAACTCCTCACGGCATGGTCCGCACCACGACGCCCAGAAGTTCACGAGCACCGGCCGGCCGCGGAGCGTCGAAAGGTCGAAGGCCGTCCCGTCGAGGGTGAGGCCGGTCAGGGCCGGGGCGGGCTTGTCCATGAGCGGCGAACCCAGGTGCACGACCGAACCTGACGTGCCCGACGCGGCGCCCGTCGTCGCCGGCCCGCAGGCCGCCACGGCGACCAGGACGGACACGAGCAGCGCGACGGTGGCAAGGCCGCCGCCCCGCCCCGTGACGGGGCGGTCTGCGGGCCGCCGGGCGGGGCGCCTCGCGAATGGCTGCAGCCCGGCGGGATTCGGCCGCACGGGACGAGGCGAGAACATACCGGGTGATCTTCCTTTGGCCGACTCGGCCCGCCGCTCCGCATCCCCGGGCGGACCGGCTTTCGACTGCGTTGTCTACTGGACCGTCAGGGTCCCCACCATGTTCGCGTGGACGCTGCACACGTAGTAATACGTGCCGGCCGGGAGCGCCGGGACATCGTACGTCTGCGTGGCGACGCCCTGAAAGATATCGCCCGTGAAGACCGCGGTCCCCGTCGCCGACCCGGCGTGAATCGACACGTTGTGGGGGATGCCCGCGTCGCTGTTGGTGAACACGATCTGGAAGGGAGCGCCCGCGGGCGCCGTGAGGGTGTCGCTGAGGTAGGCGATGCCCTGGGCCTGGAGCTGGATGCGCGTGGCGGACCCTGCGCCCGACCCGCCCGACGCCGACCCACCGGGTGCGGGCGAACCGGGAGCGGTCGACGCGGCCGTCGAGGGCCGCGCCGAGGCCGCGGCTCCACCCCCGGCCACGGGCCGGGTGAGGCGGACCCTGAACCCGGCGCCGGCGGTATGACGCCCGCCGTGACGAGGACCGCGACGACCAGCAGGCCGGCGAACGCGACAAGGGTCCGGGTCGGGAATCGAGGCGCCGAATGGGCCGGGGCGTGGCCGGCTTCGTCCGCCCGTTCGAGATCGCGGTACTCGACCCGCGCATCGCCCAGCCAGCCGAGTCCGGCGATGACGATCATGACGACGCCGGCGACCGCGATCGGCAGCGCGCGCACGGCCAGGCCGAGGAACATCACCGCGGCCGCCATGGACATGAGCAGCGGCCGGAACGACGGGGCGGGAAGGTGGACGCCCTCCGGCGGCTCGGCCACGACCGCGGGCAGCATCGGCGGAGGCTCCAGGGCGTCGTAGTCGCGGAGACTCTCGCGCCCCCAGTAGAGGAGGCCGCCGACCAGCGCGACGAGACCGACGGCCAGCGCCACCCCGCCGAGCGGGGCGACCGTCCAGGTGGTCGAGTTCGCGATCGGCTGCCTGGTGGTCGGGTCGATGCGGGGTCCCACCTTCAGGAACAGCAGGCCGATGAAGAAGCAGGCGGCGCCGAGGGCCGCCAGGATCGGCGCCGCACTGCCAGCGGCCGAGTGCGTTCCCGGCGGCGGTGCGCTCACCGGGAGCCCGCGCGTCATGCGCGGCGGGACGGTCAGGGCCCGGCGCATCTGCCAGCCGAGGTAGAGGACCACGACGGCGCCGACGCCCAGCGGCACGAGGCCGACCAGGCTGTTCCAGTCGGGCGAGACCAGCAGGTTGACGAACTGGAGGAACGAGTCCCACATCGTCCGGGTCGCGCTCCCTGGTCCCGCTCAGCCGCCGTCGTCGCCGCGCGGCGACCCGGAGACGAGCACGTACGCCATCAACGCCATGGCGATGCCGAGGGCGCTGAGCAAGGTCGTCCCGCCCCAGTCCCGGCTGAGCGCGCCGTAGACGATGCCGACCGCGATGAACACGAGACCCACCGCCGCCGCCCGGATCGGGCGCTTGATCATCGCCACGTCTCCGCTACAGGAGGTACAGCGTCGAGAAGAGCGCGATCCACACGACGTCGACGAAATGCCAGTACATCGAGGTGGCCTCGACGGCGTCATGGTGGCGCGCGGAGAACTGGCCTGCGAGCCCCCGGTACAGGATGACTGTCAGCATGATGGCGCCGCCCAGGACGTGGGCGCCGTGGAAGCCGGTCAGCGTGTAGAACGTGCTGCCAAAGGCGCTGTCCGTGATGCCGAAACCAAGCTGCGAGTAGTCGTACATCTGGCCGACGAGGAACGTCACGCCCAGGATCAGCGTGACGCCGGTATTGCGCAGGAAGGCCCGCCGGTCGCCGCGCCGGATCGCGTTCACGCCCAGCTGCATCGTCACCGAGCTCAGCACGAGAATCGTCGTGAGGACCGCCGGCAGCAGGATCTCGTGGTGGATGTTGAACGGCTCGAACGGCTTCTCGTTGACCAGAGGCGGCCAGTTGGGCGACGAGAGCCGCACGTTGAAGTAGGCGGCGAACAGCCCGGAGAAGAACATCACCTCCGAGGTGATGAACAGGATCATCCCCAGGATGGGATTGCTGATCCCGATCGAGCGGGCGTGGGCGTCCGCGGCGACGTGGCCCGCGGCGACCGGACGCGCCGTGGCGCTCATGCCTCGTGCCCGGCCGTCAGGGCCGGAACGTCGCCGGCATGGCGCAGGTCGAACAGCGGCCGCTCGGAGCGGATCGGCGGCAGATGGTCGAAGTTGTAGGGCGGCGGCGGGGACGACGTGGCCCACTCCAGCGTGTTGCCCTCCCACGGGTCATCCCCGGCGGGCGGCCCCGACCGCAGCGCCGTCAGGATGTTCCACAGGAACGGCAGCATGCCGGCGGCGATCGTGAAGCCGCCGATCGTCGCCAGCAGGTTGAGGTCGTTCCAGCCGGCCGTCGGGCTGTAGTCGGCGATCCGCCTGACCATTCCCGACATGCCCAGCAGGTGCATCGGGAAGAATGTCAGGTTCATGCCGATGAAGATCACGATGAAGTGGATCTTGCCGAGGGTCTCGTTGAGCATGCGCCCGAACATCTTGGGGAACCAGTAGTAGATCCCCGCGAAGGCTCCCATCATCGATCCGCCGAACAGGACGTAGTGGATGTGCGAGACCACCCAGTACGTGGCGTGGAGGTGGTAGTCGACCGGGACCGCCGCGAGGAACGCTCCATCGATGCCGCCGATCAGGAAGAGCATCAGGAAGCCGATCGCGAACAGCATCGCCGTGGTGAAGCGCAGCTGGCCCTTGAACAGCGTCGCCACCCAGTTGAACATCTTGACGCCCGTGGGCACGGCGATCAGGAACGTCATGAAACTGAAGAACGGCAGGTACACGGAGCCGGTCGTGAACATGTGATGCGCCCAGACGGAGAAGCCGAGCGCACCGATGCCCGCGGTGGCGAACACGAAGGCCCGGTAGCCGAACAGCGGCTTGCGGCTGAAGACCGGCAGGATCTCGCTGACGATCCCCATCGCCGGCAGGATCATGATGTAGACCGCCGGGTGGCTGTAGAACCAGAAGACGTTCTGCCACAGGATCGCGTTGCCGCCCTGGAGCGCCGTGTTGAAGAACGCGCCGCCGAAGTTGCGGTCGATGTAGAGCATCATCAGCGCGCTCGTGAGCACCGGCGTGCCCATGAGGACGAGGACGCTGGTGACGAGCATCGTCCACACGAAGATGGGCATCCGGAAGAGCGTCATCCCCGGTGCTCGCAGCTTGAAGATCGTGACCAGGAAGTTGACCGCCCCCAGGATCGAGCTCGTCCCGACCAGGAGCAGGGCGATGATCCACAGGTCCGTGCCCAAGCCCGGTGAGTAGCGCGCCTGGGCGATCGGGCTGTAGCTGGTCCAGCCTTCGGCGGCCGCGCCGCCCAGCGGGAAGCCCAGCAGGGCGATGATCGCGGACAGGGGCAGGAGCCAGAAGGAGAGCGCGTTGATGCGCGGGAACGCCATGTCCGGCGCCCCGATCATGAGCGGCACCGCGTAGTTCCCGAAGCCGGCCAGGATCGGGATGACCACCCAGAAGATCATCACCGAGGCGTGCATCGTGAACAGCTGGTCGTAGGTGCCCTCGGTCATGAACTGCAGGCCGGGCTGGGCGAGTTCCGTACGGACCGCGAGCGCCAGCATCCCGCCGATCAGGAACAGGATCAGCGAGTTGAACGTGTACATGATCCCGATCTTCTTGTGATCGGTGGTGGTCAGCCAATCGTAGATCCCGGACCGGTAGGCCGCCGCGGGGCGAAGGGCGGTGGTCGCCATCCTGGTGCTCCTACTGCGACGGTGAGGCGGACGGTGCCGCGGTTGGGCTGGCGGCGGGGGAGGCCGCGGGTGATGCAGCGCCGCTGGCGGCGGGCGTTGCCGACGCGCCTCCGGACGGCGCCGGTGAGGCGCTTGGCGGGGCCAGCTTGGACTGGAACCACGCCGTGAAGTCGGCCGGCGACACCACCTGGACCTGGAACTCCATCTGCTGGTGGAAGGTCCCGCAGAACTGGGTGCACTGGCCGCGGTAGATGCCGATCTTGTCGGCGTTCAGCTGGATCGTCTGGTCGCGGCCGGGCGTGATGTCGCGCTGGAAGAGGAACGCCGGCACGTAGAACGAGTGGATCACGTCGAGGGAGTGGAGGTTGAGCTCCACCGTCTCTCCGACCGGCAGGACCAGGGTGGGCGGCTGCCAGTTGGCGCGGTCGTTGTTGACTGGCGGCAGGCCCTGGACCGTGACGCACTTGCCTTTGTTCGCGGGCGTGTTGCAGTCCTGCCAGTTGATGCCCTGGCCCGGGTAGATGAACTGCCACTGCCACTGGAACGCGACCACGCCGACCTTCATCGACGGGTTCGGCGACGAGGCGTCCACCGTGTTGAGCGTGTTCCACGAGATCACGAACAGGGCCAGGACGATGGCGATCGGGATCGCCGTCCAGGCGATCTCCAGGCGGTTGTTGCCGTGGATCTGCGGCGGCAGCCCCACGTCCGTCTTCCGCCGGCGGTAGCGGAGCATCGCGAAGATGATCAGGCCCTCGACCAGCACGAAGATCGCGGTGCCGATCGCGAGGACCAGGACGAAGACGTCGCGCGTCGCCGCGCCCTGGGTGGTCGCGGCATCCGGCGGGACGAGGTCCCTCGACGCGTCCGAACAGCCGGCGGCCAGGAGGGCCACGACGACGACTGCCGCGACCGCGACTACACTGCGCGGGATCCGCCTGGGGAAGCCTGGCATCCTCGTCCTCGTGGAGTCCGCGCCGGGATGGCGCGGGCCGGTCGTCGCGCTCCGATCACGCGGACGGCCCGCCCGGGGAACGGAGGCGCGCGCATGATACCCAACATCCGCGGGACATGCCGTCCGTCAGCCGATTTCGTGACTCGCGTCCCTTGTGGTGGTACGGCACGACTCGTTGATCGAGGCGAGAATGCGCGGATGCGGTCCCCTGACCCGTCCGATCGGCTGGCTGCAGCGTCGGCCCGCGCACGCCCGGCTCCACCGTGGCGGCGTTCGACGGCGGCCCGACTCCCGCGACCCTGGGCCGCGGGCATCGTCGGGGCGTTGATCCTGGCGGCGGCCGGAGCGCAGTCGGTCGCCGCGAGCGGGGACGATCTGCCGCCGGCGCCGGATGCGCTCGGCGTCGTCTTCGGCTGGTCGTTCGAACCGACGATCTGGCTGCCGTTGCTGGCGACCGCGGCGGCGTACCTGTGGGCGGTTCGGCGGGTCAATGCGGCCCACCCCGCCAGCCCGGTCCCCCGCGATCGGGCGCCCGCCTTCCTCCTGGGTCTCGCGACGATCGCCATCGCGCTCCAGGGCGGCATCGCCCGGTGGGACGACACGCTCTTCAGCTTCCACATGGTCCAGCATCTGGTGCTCATCTTCGTGGCCGCCCCGCTGCTGGCCCTGGGGGCCCCGATCACGCTGGCGCTCCGCGTGGCCTCCGCGCGATGGCGCCGGCGGTACCTGCTGCCCGCGCTGCACTCGCGCGTCGTGCGCGCGATCAGCCATCCGCTGGTGGCGTGGATGCTGTTCGGCGCGGTGATGTGGGGGACGCACGTCTCGCCGCTGTTCGACCTGTCCTTGCGGGTGGCCTGGGTCCACGACCTCGAGCACCTGCTGTTCCTCGCCGCGAGCCTGCTCTTCTGGTGGCCGATCGTCGGCCGCGACCCGACGCCCTGGCGCATGGGGTACCCGGCACGCCTCATGTATCTCCTCACCCAGATGCCGTCCAACACCTTCCTCGGCGTGGTGATCCTCTTCAGCGGACGCGTCCTCTACCCGGCCTACGCGGCGACAGGACGGACGTGGGGACCGTCGCCCCTCGACGATCAGCAGCTGGCCGGCGCGATCATGTGGGGCGTCGGCGACATGGCGTTCCTGCTCGCCCTGCTCTTCGTCATCGCCGCGTGGATGCGCGCCGAGGATGCCGACACGAAGCGACGGGAGGCGATCCTCGACGGCATCGCCCAGCCGCAGCCAGGTTCCATTCCCGGGCCGAACGGTTCCGGGACGACCGGGACGACCGGGACGACCGGGGCGACCGGGGCGGCCGCGCCCCGCGGCGCGGTCGGGGGCGGCGCCTGACGCTGCCGGAGGGCCGGGCGTGGCTGCGGGCCTGCTCGGCGCCGGCCCTCGGTCAGGCCGGCAGCGGCGCGGAGAGGTAGGTGCGGTAGCGGTCGGGGTCGACGTTGCCGCCGGAGACCACGGCGACCACCGGGCCGGGTCGTGCCATCGCCGCGACCTCGTCCGCGTGCCAGCGCAGGGCCGCGACGCCCAGGGCTCCGGACGGCTCGACGACCAGGCGGGCGTCCTCGGCGGCGATCCGGACGCCGGCCGCGATCTCAGCTTCAGTGACCGTGACGATCCCGTCGAGCAGCACGCGGAGGTGGGCGAACGTCCGCTCGCCCAGCGCCTGCGTCCGGGTCCCGTCGGCGATGGTCCGGCCGACGTCAGAGGCGGACCAGGCCACGATCCGCCCCGCGGCCAGCGACTCGCGTGCGTCGGCCGCGAGTTCCGGCTCGACGCCGATGACCGTGGCGCCCGGGCACAGGGCCTTCACCGCCACCGCCACTCCGGATGCGAGGCCGCCGCCGCCGACCGGCACGAGGACCGCCGCGACGTCGGGCAGGTCCTCGGCGATCTCGAGGCCGCACGTCGCCTGGCCGGCGATGATCCGGTCGTCATCGAACGGCGGAATGATCGAGAGGCCGCGCTCCGCTGCCAGGCGCTCCGCGACGGCCTGTCGCTCGGAGCTCGCCGTGCCCACGGTCACGACGTCCGCGCCGTCGGCGATGACCCGTGCCCGCTTGATCGCGGGAGCGTCGTCGGGCATCACGATCACGGCCGGGCAACCGAGCAGGCGGGCCGCGCGCGCCACGCCCTGCGCATGGTTGCCGCTGCTGTAGGTGATCACGCCGCGGGCGCGCGTCGCGGCGTCGAGGGCGGCGACGGCGACGTACGCCCCGCGCAGCTTGAAGGCCCCGATGGGTTGGAGGGACTCGGCCTTGAGCAGCACGTTCCGGGACGGGTCGCCGAGCCGCACCAGGGGCGTGCGCGCCGCGATTCCCGTGAGGGTCCGGGCGGCGGCGCGAACCGCCGCGATCGTGACGAGCGGCCGGGCTTCGACCGGAGCCAGTGGGGTCGTCCCCGCGCCTAGCGGTGCGTCCGGCCGCATTCCACGCAGGTCGTGGCCCATGGGACGGCTTCGTGGCGTTCCGGTGCGATCGATCCGCCGCAGATCTCACAGACGGTGTACCGGCCCGAGTCCAGCCTGGTCATAGCGTGCTCGATCGCCTTGAGGCGGCGCTCCGCCTGGTCGCGCAGGGCCAGGTCACGCTGCTGGGCGAACACCTGGGCGGCGGCCGCAGCCTGGGATCCATACGTCATCTGGCCCGGCGCCTCGATCTCCTCGCCGAGCTCGACCCGGATGGCCGCGCGAGCTTCGAGGAGGCGGGTACGGGCAAGCTCGAGCGGATCGGCGGCGTCCATGCGTGCATCCTACGCCGCTGTCGCGCGTGTCGCGGCTGCCGGCTATACTCCCTGGGAGTACCCGGGACGACTCTCCGGGCGTTCAGAGCGAGGGATCAGATGGTGAAGGCGATCGACCCGGTGTGCGGGATGGAGGTCGACACGGAGACGGCCACCCTCACCAGCGACTACGAGGGGACGACGTACTACTTCTGCGGCAAGGGCTGCAAGCTCGACTTCGACGAGGATCCGGCCCACTACCTCTCGCCCGACTACGAGCCGCAGGGCATGTGACCGAGGCGCCCACGGGCGGCATTGCGGCGGACGCCCGGCGTCCGTGCGGGCGAACCCGCGGACCGGCGCGCCTGCCCGCCGGCGGGAACAAGCAGGCGCACGTCCGCCGAAGCCGGTTAACCGCCGGGTAAGTCATCCGTGGGACACTCGGCGGCCAGGGGCACGTCCTGCCGCCGGATGGGCGGCTCTCGGAGGACCTGCTCGTGCGCCTCTTGCCGCGCGTGAGCGCCATCGTCGGCGTGTCCCTCCTCATCGCCTCGGCCGCGTGGATTCCCGCTCAGCCGCCGACGTCGGGCCGCGGGGATGGCGATGCATCGCTCCTCGCGATCGGGAAGCGCTGGAGGGCCGAGCCGTCGATCGCGACGCTGACCGCGCCGGCCATGCCAGTGGCCCCGCTCGTCGCGATCGGGAAGCGGTGGAGGGCCGTGCTGCCTGCATGACGCGCGCCGCCTGCATGACGCGCGCCACAGGGCCGAATTCCGGCCGCCCGTGACGCGCACGGTGCCCGGGCGGTCCGCGGCGTCCCGGACGGCGGCCCTCACGCCGGGCGACCGCAGCGGTCGGCGAGGCGGCAATCGTCACGGGCGCGCGGGTTCGCAGGCGGCCCGCGGTCGTTCACCGTAGACTCGCGCACCGTGACGAGCCCCGGACGAGCAGGCCGCACCGGCCGCCAGCCTGGCAGTCGCCTGGCCGGCGGTGCCGGGCCGGGCGTCGCCCTTGCGGTGGTGGTCGCCCTGGCCGTCCTCGGCGGGTGCGACGCGGGTCCCGTCCCGGCCACGCCGCCGATCACGCCGGGCACGGGTGCGGTGCCCCGGCAGGTCAACGTGATCCTGACGGAGTTCTCGTTCGAGCCGGCCGTGGTCGACCTCGTCCCCGGGGAGACGATCCGCCTCAACGTCGTGAACGAAGGGCTCGAGGTGCACGAGCTGGTGCTCGGGCCGCGGGCCGTCCAGGACGCGTGGGCGGCAGCCGAGGCGGCCGCCGCAAATCCTCCGCCGGGCGCGACTCCGACCGTGGTCGTGCCGGCGTCGCTGCAGGGCGTCCGCCTGGTCGTCGGTTCGGGCCAGACAGTCTCGATCACGTACACGGTGCCGACCTCCGGGCCGCCGTTGCTGCTCGGCTGCCACATCGCGGATCACTACCAGCGAGGCATGTCGGGCGTCGTGCGGCTGGTGGGCCCCGGCGGCGTGCCGCTCTCCTCCCAGCCGCCCGGCGGGTGATGGGCGCGGGCGGGGCGACCGGGCGATGACGCGCATTGCGGGTGGGGGCATGCCGGTCGCGAGGCTGCCGGGCGCGTGCACGTCGCGATCGGTTCCGTCGCGCGGAGGCCCCGATCGGGCGTCACGGGCGCTGACCGGCGCGTTGAGGCGGCCCTCGCGGGTCGGCCAGCGTGCTACGCTGGCGATCACGGGCGTTCCCTGCCCCCCCGCCGGCGGTCCGGCCTGCAGGCAACTCACCTGACACTCGGAGGACACCTCAAGATGACCTACACGATCGCCGAGCCGTGCGTCGACGTGATGGATCAGGCGTGCGTGGCGGTCTGCCCGGTCGACTGCATCCACTACGAGCAGGGCGTCGATCGAACTCTCTACATCGACCCCAACGAGTGCATCGACTGCGGCGCCTGCGAGCCCGAGTGCCCGGTGACCGCCATCTTTCCCGAGGAATCGGTCCCGGCCGAGTGGGCCGTCTACACCCAGATCAACGCTGTCTGGTTCACCGACAAGGACGCCGCCCGCGCGATGGTGGAGCAGGCCAAGCCCGCCTGACTGGCACCTGGCTGGCCCGTCTTCCGGCGGCCGGCGGGCCTCGCCGGGAGATCCTCCGCTCGTGACCGGCTCGCGGCCGGTCGCGCCATGAGCTAGCGCGATGCGGATCGTCTCCCTGCTGCCCGCGGCGACCGAGATCGTCGTCGCGCTCGGCCTCGCCGACGACCTGGTGGGGATGACGCACGCGTGCTCGGTGCCGGGAACGCGAGGACGCCCGGCGGTCGTGACGCGGCTGCTGGCCATGCCATCGCGGGCCCGCGCCGCGCGCCATGAGCGCGCCGAAGCGATCGTGCACGCGGGCGCGGCCGCCTTCGAGGTCGACCTCGACGCCGTGGCGCGGCTGAAGCCCGACCTCGTGCTGCTGCAGGAGCGGTGTCCCGCGTGCGGGAACCGGTACCGGGCCCTGGACGCGGCGGCCCGCGCACGCCTCGGCGGGCACACCTCGATCGTGTCCCTGGAGGCGGCCAGCATCGACGGCATCCTCCACGCGATCGCCACGGTGGGGGCGATGACCGCGGCCGAGGACGAGGCCGTCGGCCTGGTGGAGCACCTTCGCGAGCGCCTGGCGGCCGTCGAGGCGGCGGTCGGTGCCCGGCGCCGCGACGGCCACAGGCCACCACGGGTGGTGGCGCTGGACTGGCTCGACCCGCCCGTCTCGGTCGGGCACTGGGTGCCGGAGCAGGTTCGCCGCGCGGGCGGATGGGATCTCCTCGGCGACGAAGGCGAGCGGGCACGGCCGACGACGTGGGCGGCCGTGCGCGAGGTGGATCCCGAGATGATCGTGCTGATGCCGTGCGGCATGGACCTGCCGCGGACCCTGGCCGCGTGGGAGCGGGCCCGAAGGCCGCCCGGATGGGGGAGATCCGTGCCGTTCAACGCGGCCAGGTCTTCGCGGTGGACGCCCAGGCGTACTTCTCCCGGCCGGTCCCGGCGGTGATCGACGGGATCGAACTGCTGGCCGAGGTGTTCGACCCGGAGTCCTTCGTCGACGTGGCACCAGCCAGGGGCTGGGTGCCGGTCGCGTGACGCGGCCGGCACGCGCCCGGTCTTCGGCCGGACAGGTCGAAGGAAGCTCCATCTGCCGACTGGGATACACTCGCCGCCAGCATGTCTCCCCTCGCCGGTCGCACCCTCGCCACCATCGGCACGGGGGTCATGGCGGAGTCCATGATCGCCGGCCTGATCCGGGGCAACCTCCTCGAGCCGGGCCAGGTCATCGCCAGCCATCCACGCCAGGAACGGCGCGACGAGCTCGCGCGCGGTCCACGGCATCCGCGTCACCACCAGCAACGTCGAGGCGGTCGAGCGGCGCCGACGTCATCCTGGTGGCCGTCAAGCCCCAGATGCTGCCCCGTGTCGGTCGCGAGATCGGGTCCCACCTGAATCCCGGCCAGCTGGTCCTGTCGATCATCGCCGGGGCCACGACGACAGCCCTGGCCGGCCTGCTCGGCGGCCACCGCGAACTGGTCCGCAGCATGCCGAACACGCCGGCCCAGCTGGGTCGCGGCATGACCGTCTGGTACGCCACGCCGGAGACGTCGCTCGAGCAGCGCGCGCAGGCCCGGGCCCTGCTGTCGGCCCTCGGTCACGAGATCGAAGTCGACGACGAGAAGATGGTCGCGATGGCGACCGCCGTCTCCGGCACGGGCCCGACCTACGTCTTCCTGGTGATGGAGGCGCTGGTCGACGCCGCGGTCCACCTCGGCTTTCCCCGCCACATCGCCCACGATCTGGTCGTGGAGACCCTGGAGGGGAGCGCCCACTTCGCCAACCAGTCGGGCGCCCACCCGGCGGTCCTGCGCAACATGGTCACCTCCCCTGGGGGGACCAGCGCCGCGGCGTTCCACGAGCTGGAGTCGGGCCGCCTGCGGACGGTCCTCTCCGAAGCGGTCTGGGCGGCCTTCCGGCGAACCGTCGAGCTCGGCGAGCAGCTGGAGGCCGGCGTGGCCCACGGCGACGCCGGGAGCGACGGCCGCCGGTCGCCGGCGGGCGAGGATCGCCCGGCGGCGACCAGGGCGGCCACCAGCGTGGCGAACGGGGCGACGAAGGCGGGCGGACGCGCATGAGCCTCGACCTGCGCACGGCTTCGATCTCCGACCTGGCGGGCATCGACTTCCGGGCACCCGATCGTGACCCGTGGGCGGACGAAGCGACCGTATGGGATCGCCTGCAGGCCACGCTCGACGCGCTGCCCCCGGACGCCTGGGACCATGTGCTGTCGGCCTCGGACGACTGGCGGTCCGGGCTGGACGGCTCGCGACCACGTGGCCCACCTGGCCGATTGGGTCGACGAGGCGATCGGCTGCCACGAGCCGCGTGCTCGACGGCGAGCCCTGGCCGCGCGACGAGGATTTCGGAGGCGGCGACGTCGACGCCTACAACGAGGCGCGCCGGCCGAAGTGGGCGGCCGACGACCCGGCGGAGGTCCGCGCGCACCTGGCGGCGTCGCGGGCGCGGCTGCTCGCCATCGCGCGCACGCTGCCGCTGGAAGTGGTGCGCTCGGACGAGGCATGGGAGTGGGTCTTCATGACGCTCCACGGCCACATCGTCGACCACCTGCCCATCCTGGACGAGGCGGCCCGCGCCGCCGCGCAGCGGTGACGCGGCCGGATCCGCGCGCACGCGGTGACCGAGCGCCGACGCCCCCGTCGCTCCGCGGCCGCGGGCCGCGGATGCGTGGCCCCGCCGCGAGCGCTTCGGACGGCCGCAGCGGGCGGCCTGCTCGCGATCTTCGCCCATCCCGACGACGAGTCGTTCGGCGTCGGCGGCGCTCTCGCGCTGGCCGTGGAGGCGGGCGTGCCGGTCCACCTGGTCTGCGCGACGGACGGCGACCTGGGCGGCCGGCGAAGGCGCCCGCGAGATGGACCGCGACATCCGGCGCGGCGAGCTTCGCCGCGCCATGGCCGCCCTGGGGGTCGCCGAGCCGATCTTCCTCGGCTATCGCGACTCGGGGATGGAGAACTGGCCGCGCCCGGCCGAATGCTTCGCCACGGCCGACGCCGGCGAGGTCGTGGCTCGGCTCGTCGAGATCATCCGCGAGCTCCGGCCCGCGACGGTGCTCACGTTCGACCCGGGCGGCATCTACGGCCACCCGGACCACGTGGCGATCTCGGCGCACGCGACAGCCGCCTACTGGCAGGTCGCGGCCGAGGGAGGGCGCCCATGCCCCGCGGGCGCTCTACCACGCGGCCCTGCCGCGCTCCGCGCGTCGAGCAGATGGGCCGGCTCCGGGACCAGTTCGCGCCGCGCCGACGGCCCTCCGCCCGCCCCGACGGAGGACGACCTGCTCCAGGCCCGCCGCTTCGGGGAGCTGGCGCGCCCGGACGAGGAGATCACCGCTCGGTCGACGTGCGCGCGTGCTGGACCGGAAGCTCGCCGCCCTGGCGGCTCACGAGAGCCAGGTTCGCGACAGCCCGTGGGCGCAGGCACCGCGCGAGATGCGTCGAGGCCTGGCTCGGCTTCGAGACGTTCGTGCGGGTCGACCCGCCGCCTGCCCCGGGCGAGCACGAGGAGCGGCCTGATCGGCGCCGGGTGAGGCCGCGGCATCGGAGGCGGTCCCGGCCCCGTGGCCGGCGTGGTATAAGAGCCGGCATGCCCGCCCCGAAGCACGGCCAGCCGCGGCCGACGATCCGCGTGCCGACGATCCGCGTGCCGACCTCCTCCCGGGCGTGGACGAGGCCCTGGCGGCCGCGGCCTCCGCCACGCCCCGCCGGCCGGACCGCTCGGCAGTGGCCACGCCTTCCGCGCGCCGTCCCGCCGGTCGGACCGCGTGCCGGCACCCGCCCGTGCCGCCGGCCGGGCCGCGGCCCGCCGATCCCCCGGCGCAGCCGCAGGTCGCCCGCCCGCGCGCCCGGCGGCGCGACCGCCTCACGATCGAGGCGATGGTCGCGGTCGAGCCGCCGCGCGAGCCGCGACTCTCGGCGGACGGCCGCACCGTCGCCTGGACGGTCGAGGCTGCCGGGGCTCGCCAGGTCTTCGTGCTCCCGCTGCGTGCCGCGACGGCGCGCCAGGTGACCGCCTCGGAGAAGGACGTCAGCGACCCGCAGTGGTCGCCCGACGGTTCGCGGCTCGCCTACGTCCGCGACGGCGCGATCTGGATCATCGGGGCGGACGGGTCTCGCCCGACGGTCGTCACCGACCACCCCGCCGGCAGCAGCGCGCCGCGCTGGTCGCCGGACGGGCGCCGGATCGCGTTCCTGTCACGCCGGCGCGGCTGGGACCAGGTCTGGGTCGTGGACGCGCCGCTGCCACGGCGAGGCCGGCCGCCCGCGCACGAGCGAGCGGCCCGAGCCGCGCGCGCTGACGCGCCGCGGGCCGCGACGTCGAGGAGCTCGGAGTGGTCGCCGGACGGCACGCGGCTCGCCGTCATGGCCCAGAGCGCGGCCCCGACCTGCTGGCCACCCAGGTGACGCGTCCTGGACGTCGCGACCGGCGAGGAGCGAGTGATCGCCGGCGAGAGCGTCGTGGGACGGCCAGGCGCGGTGGCTGCCCGACGGCAGCGGCCTCCTGCTGGTGTCCGACGCGGACGGCTGGTTCCAGGTGGTCCGCGTCGCGCGCCGACGGCAGCGATCGGGACGGCCCTCACGGCCGGTCCCGTCGAGCACGGTGACTACGGCGGCCGGGTTCGGTACCGCGCCGCTGCCGTCGCCGGACGGGCGCCGATTCGCCCACGTGATCATCCGCGACGGCCTGCAGGAGCTCTGGGTCGCGCCCCTGCGAGGCTGCCGCGCCCGGCGAAGCGCCGGCCGGGCCGCCCGCCGCGACATGCCCGGCCCGGCCTGCCGGGCGGCGGCTCGCGGCGCGTCGAGCCCGTTCGACGGCGTCTGGCGTGCCGTCGCGTGGCTGCCGGACGGCAGCGGCCTCCTTGCGATCGGTGAGTCCGAGCTGGAGCCGGGAGGACCTGTGGATCCTGCCGGCCGCCGGGGTCGCCGGCGACGTCACGGCGCCGGATGCCGCCGGCGGCCGACGCCCGCGGTGTCACCTCGGCGCGGGTCCGCCCGAGGCGCATCACGACGTCGCGGCCGGCAGCCGTCCCGGTTGCGCACGTTCGTGGAGCCGGAACGCATCACCGTCACCGCGCGCGACGGCCTGGCCATTCCCGCCACCCTCTGGCGACCCGGCGCGGCCACGGGCAGGCGCGACGGGATCACCGGTCCCGACGGTCGTCCACGCCCACGGCGGGCCGACCGCCCGGATCGCCCTCGACTGGCAGCCCGTCCGCCAGCTCCTGGTCCAGGAGGGCTTCGCGTTCCTGTCGGTGGACTTCCGGGGATCGACCGGCTACGGCCGGGCGTTCCGCTGGGCGAACCGCGACGAGTGGGGCCACGCGGATGTCCACGACGTCATCGACGCCGCCCGCTGGGCCGCCGCCCAGCCCTGGTCGAACGGCCGGCTGGCGATGTTCGGTGGCTCGTACGGCGGGTACCTGACGCTCTGCGCGCTGGTCGAGGAGCCGGGCATGTGGGCGGCCGGCGTCGATCTCTACGGCGACTCCGAGATCGCCGAGAGCTACCGCCACGGCGACCGCGTCGGTCGCATCGACCTCCAGCGGATGATGGGCTCGCCCGACGACCCGGCGCAGGCGCCGCTGTTCCGGCGCGGCTCGCCGCTCTACCGCGCGGAGCGGATCGAGGCCCCGCTGCTGATCCTTCACGGCCGCAAGGACCGCCGGGTGGTGCCGCTCATGACCGAGAAGATGGTGGAGGCGCTCGAGATCGAGGGGAAGCACCACGAGGTGCACTGGTATGCCGACGAGGGCCATGGCTGGCAGCGCCGCGAGAACCGGCGCGACGCCTTCGGGCGGATCGCTCGCGTGGCTCAGGCGCCACGTCCTCGACGAGCAGCCAAAACCCGCAGGCTGATCCAGCGACGCGACCTCGGCGTCCGTCGGGGCGCCGTCCGGACCGTCAGACCGGTCCCTTCGACCCTTCGGGCGATCCAGGCCGTGCGTACCATCGGCGACAGGAAGCGGGCCGCCCGCGATCGGGCGCTGTCCCGGATGCCGTCCTGCCGAGGTCGCGATGACCGCAGCGCCGCACGTCGACTCTCTCCCGGAGCGAGCGCTCCGTACCGTCTTCCTGGGCCTGTCCCATCGCCGGGCGCTGGGGCGGCTTGCCACCCGGGTGCCCGTGACCCGGCCGATGGTCAGCCGCTTCGTCGCCGGCGAGACGCTGCCCGAGGTCCTCGACGCGCTCGAGCGGCTCCGCGCCGACGGGTTCGAGACGACCGTCGACGTCCTGGGCGAGTCCGTGACCTCGGCCGCCGAGTGCGGGGCGCGGCCGGCCGCTACGTCGACGCGCTCCGCGGCGCTGGCCGAAGGGGCGTCGAGCGCAACGTCAGCCTCAAGCTCACCCAGATGGGCCTGGACATCGACCACGACCTCTGCCGCGACACGGTGGCGACGGTCTTCCGGGCTGCGGCCGAGCTCGGCGCGTTCGTGCGCATCGACATGGAGGAGCACTCCAAGACCGATCGGACGCTGGCGATCTGGCGCGAGCTCCGGCCGCTCAACCCGAACAGCGGCGTCGTCATCCAGGCGGCGCTCCGGCGCAGCGCCGCGGACGTCGAGGCGCTCGTCGCCGAGGGCGCGCGCGTGCGCCTCTGCAAGGGCGCCTACAACGAGCCGGCCGCGGGTCGCATTCCGCGAGCGGGCCGAGATCGACGCCACCTACGAGGCGCTGGCCCGCCGCCTGATGACGGACGGCGCGTACCCCGCGCTCGCCACGCACGACGGCCGGCTGATCGGGCGCCTGCTGCGCTTCGCCGCGGCGCGAAGGGATCGCCGCGGACCGCTACGAGTTCCAGATGCTGTACGGCGTCCGGCGCGACCTGCAGCGCCGAGCTGCGTCGCGCGTGGCCAGCGCGGTCCGCGTCTACGTTCCGTTCGGCACCGAGTGGTATCCGTACTTCATGCGCCGCCTCGCCGAGAAGCCGGCCAACGTCACGTTCCTGCTGCGCTCCCTCATGAAGGAAGGCCTGGGCGGCGACGGGAGCCGCCCGCCCGCCGGCGGACGCGGTGACGTACGACGCCTGGCGCCGCTGGCTGATCGCCGTCGGCGTGGGGGTGACGGCCTTCGGCGTGGCCATGGCAATGCTCGCCGGGACGCCGGCGTTCGCCCCGATCGCGGGGATCATCGACCCCGCGTTCTGGTCGCCGGCGGGCCCGGATCCCGCGGCCGCGTCCTTCCAGGCGTGGGCGCTCGGTGTCTGGGGGGCAACGCTGGCCGGCTGGGGCATCACCGTCGCCGGCTCGCCTTCGCGGCGCTCCGACAGCGCGAACGATGGGCGTGGCGAGCCCTGGCCCTTGGCGTCGCGACATGGTTCATCCTCGACACCGGGCGTTCGGCCGCCCATGGTGTCTGGGCGAACGTGGCGATCAACGTCGTGCTGGGAGCCGCGATCGCCTGCCCGCTGGTCGCCATGCGGCGCGACGTTCGCTGACGCCCATGGCCGGCGGCCCGGCCCGGCGAGCGGCGACGACTCAGCCGGAGGCGCCGGCCCGCAGCTGCGCGAGGTGCGCCTCGAAGTGACCCGCCAGCGTGCGCTCGAGGCACTCGGCGACGGTCACGTCGCCCCAGGCCACGTGGCGGGCGGCGCGCGCGAGATCGACCGCGCTCAGGCCTCTGACGCGGGCGACCACGAGGGGCGCCTCGCGAGCCAGCCGATCGAGCAGCACGCCCGGCGGCAGCATGCGGTCGCGGTCGATGGTCGCCACCCGCAGCACGTCGTCAGCGGTCCGACCGATGCGCGTCGGGCCGGCGGCCGGATCCGCCGCGAGGATGCGTTCCAGCTCGCCGCCCCAGTAGCCGACCGCCTCGACGACGTGGGCCACGATCTCCCGCGGCCCCCACGCGTCCTCCCCGTGGGCGACGTTGGCGTCCGCTGGCAGCGGCGGCGCCGCGACGATCGCCGGTCGCATGGCCAGGATCGCGTCGACCGACGCGGCGATGCGCGCAGCGAGAGCGGTGCCATCGGGGTCCATCATCTCGATCCTCCGTACCCGCCGACCGCCGGCGGCGCGCCGGCCCCGGACGTCGGGACGGCCCCGGCCCCGGGTGACATGGTCGCGGCGGCGTCAACGGCCGGCTGCGTTCCGGCTCCCAAGCCGGGGGTCCGGACGGCGAGACGGTCGCGCAGCCATGCGAGCTGGTCGCCGACGATCCGCGCTCCGTCAAACGGGTCGTGGTGCGGCTCGTGCCGAACGCCGGGATAGACGCGCCGCTCGACCGACGGATAGGCCTCCAGGAAAGCCGTGGACGCGGTCGGCACCAGGCGGTCATCGCCGCCGTGGACGACGAGGACCGGCAACGGGAACCCGTGCCGCGCGGCCAACCGCCGGTGGACGCGCGCCATGGCCGAGAACAGCAACGCACCCAGGCGCAGAGTCGTGCGCGGCTCGCTGAGCGGGTCGGCGACCCCCACCACCGGCAGGTACGGCTCCCGCGAGATCCTCGACGCATCCCAGGGATTCCGGAGGGTGCGGCGCGGTGCGATGGCGGCGAGGATCGGCGCGGCGATGCGAAGGGCCGGGTTGACGCCCGCCCCCAGCGCAGGGCTCGAGAGGATCGCAACGTCGGGCAGCGGGCGGCCGTCGAGGAGGTAGTCGGCGACGAGCAGCCCGCCCAGCGAGTGCCCGTAGATCGCCGCCGGGAGCCCGTCCCGCCGGCTCGCCGCCAGCCGGTCCGCGATGTCGTCGAGGTACTGGGACCAGCGGTCGACGTAGGCGCGCCGTCCCCCGGACGCGCCGAAGCCGCGATGGTCGTAGGAGACCGCGGCGATGCCGGCCCCGGCGAACCGTCCGGCGGTGGCGTCGTGGCGGCCCGAGTGCTCGCCGAGTCCGTGGACGACCAGCATGGTGGCCCACGGCTCGCCCGCGATCTCCCAGCGACGCAGGAGGAGCGGCATTCCGTCGCGGGCGGCGATCGTCTCGGTGACCGACATGGCCCGACGATCGTAGCGTGCGGAGGGCCCCCGCGGGCGCGTCATCGGGGACAGGCGGGGATCGCCCCGGGTCGCCGCCGGGTCGCCGGCCACGTGCCACGGGCCGGGGCGCAACACGGCCAACAATCGTCCGCCGGCGATCGTCGGCTACGGCTCCCCGACGATCGCCTCGGGCCGCGGGCCGGGCGCGGTCTGGGCCAGCAGCACGCCCCCGAGCACGAGCGCCCCGCCGGCGAGCTGCACCGCGGACAGGCGCTCGTCGAAGATGCGATTGGCCAGGACGATCGTCCAGATCGGCTCCACGGTGGAGACCAGGGCGGCCGATGCCGCACCGATCCGGGCGGTGCTCGCGTAGAACGCGGAGATCGCAAGCGCGGTCGAGAAGACGCCGATGCCCACGAGGCCGAACCAGGCGTCGCCCGGGATCTCGCCGGGCAGCGCGCGCTCGCCCGTCAGCAGGGCCAGCGTGGCCGTGATCGCGAACGTGCCCGTGGTCATGATCGCCGCGGCGACGGCCGGCGGCACCTCGGCGCCGGCGCCGTCGCCACCGGTCCGCTGGCTTGCCGTCTCGCCGCGCCGCTCGCCGGCGACGCGGGCGGCCATGATGATGTAGCCGGAGTAGAGGCACGGCGAGGCGATCATGAGCGCGAGGCCCAGCGGTTCGGCGCGGGTCTGGATGCCGCCGATGCTGAGGACGACGCCAACGGTCACGATGCCGAGCGCCGCCCACGGACGCGTCCCGTGCAGCCCGTGGCCCAACCGGATGGAGAGCACGGCGACGATCGCCGGGTAGATGTAGACGATGAGGGCGGCCAGCGAGGCGTCGATCCACTGGATGCCGGCGTAATACGTCCCGGCGTTGCTGATGAAGTAGAGGCCCAGCCCGAAGAGGGCCAGTCCATGGCGGCGCGGCAGGACGCGCAGCGCGGCGCGGTTCGACGGGGAGAAGAGGACCCAGGCCCAGAGCAGCGCCGACGCGATGAGGAATCGCCAGGCGAGGAGCGCCAGCCAGTCGAGTCCCGCCCCGTAGACGCCCTTCGCGAAGAGGGCCCCGGATCCGTAGCCGCAGGCCGAGGCTGCGGCGAGGGCGATCCCGATGAGGCGGCGGCGGTCCACGGCGACCGAGACTAGCAGGCGCGGCGCCCCGCCGAAGGCCGCCTGGGCCCCTGGGGCCCTTGCCGCCGCCGGCCGGTTGCCGCGAATCTCCCGGGACGCCCGTCGCCGTCCATCCGCCACGCGCCCTGACGAACGCCGAGCGACGCGCTACGCTTTCCCTACCTGCGCGCACTCCCCGTCGGGCTGCCACCCGTCCGACGGGTTCGCGCCCCCCGGGCGCCGGGCTCACCCGTGCGCCCTTGCACAAGGAGCCAGCACGTCGGTGACCGCAACCAGGTCCCACGAGATTCCTGTCCAGGAGCTCGACCGCGTCACGATCCGCTTCGCCGGCGATTCCGGAGACGGAATGCAGCTCACGGGCACGCAGTTCACCCGGGCAGCCGCCATGTTCGGCAACGACATCTCGACCCTGCCCGACTACCCGGCGGAGATCCGGGCGCCGGCCGGCTCGGTGCCCGGCGTCTCCGGGTTCCAGATCAGTTTCAG
Organism: uncultured Chloroflexia bacterium; assembly: GCA_963821595.1. Taxonomy (GTDB): domain Bacteria; phylum Chloroflexota; class Limnocylindria; order Limnocylindrales; family CSP1-4; genus CTSoil-043. The sequence continues at coordinate 138,214 of CAWGEL010000024.1, forward strand.
CTCGCATCGACATCCATACGCCGGGCGACGCGCCGGACGTCCTGGTGGCGATGAACCCGGCCGCGCTCAAGGCCAATGTCGGGGACCTCGTGCCGGGCGCCGCGATCATCGTGAACAGCGACGCCTTCACGCCGCCCAACCTGGCCAAGGCGGGCTACGCGTCCAATCCCCTGACCGACGAGTCGCTCAAGGCGTACACGGTCTTCGAGATCCCGGTCTCCACGCTCAACGCGCGGGCGCTCGAAGGGCTCGACATGTCCGCCAAGCAGGTCGACCTCACCAAGAACTTCTTCGCCCTCGGCGTCATGTTCTGGCTGTACGGCCGCAGCATGGACACCACCCATGGCCTGGATCGAGGCGCAAGTTCGGCAGCCGCCCGGTCGTGGCGGAGGCCAACCGCCGTGCCCTCAACGCCGGCTACGCGTTCGGCGAGACGACCGAGATCTTCCACACGACCTACCGGGTCGCGCCGGCCCACCTGGCGCCGGGCACGTACCGCAACATCACCGGCAACGAGGCCACCGCGCTCGGCTTCGTGACCGCCGCCAGGCTGGCCGACCGGCCGCTCGTCTACTGCTCGTACCCGATCACGCCCGGCCTCGGACATCCTGCACCAGTTCTCGGGCTGGAAGAACCACGGCGTGCGCACGTTCCAGGCCGAGGACGAGATCGCGGCGATCGGCGCCGCGATCGGGGCGAGCTACGGCGGCTCGCTGGGCCTCACCGGCACGTCCGGGCCGGGGATGGCCCTGAAGACGGAGATGCTCGGCCTGGCGATCATGGTGGAACTGCCGCTCGTGGTGGTGAACGTGCAGCGAGCCGGGCCCTCGACCGGCATGCCCACCAAGGTCGAGCAGAGCGACCTGCTGCAGGCGGTCTACGGCCGCAACGGCGACGCGCCGCTGCCCGTGATCGCGCCGGCGACGCCGGGCGAATGCTTCGACTTCGCGATCGAGGCCTGGCGCATTGCCCTGCGCCACATGACCCCCGTCGTCTACCTCTCGGACGCGTTCCTGGCGACCGGCTCCGAGCCGTGGCGTATTCCCGAGATGGCCGACATGCCCGATCTGCGCGTGGCCAACCGGACCGAGGCGGCCGGCTTCTACCCGTACTCGCGGGATCCCGGAGACCCTGGCCCGCCCCTGGGCGGTCCCGGGCACGCCCGGCCTCGAGCACCGCATCGGCGGCCTCGAGAAGCTCGACGTCCTCGGCACGGTGAGCTACGACCCGGACAACCACCATCGGATGTCCGTCCTGCGAGCCGAGAAGGTCGCCCGCATCGCGCTCGACATCCCGCCCCTCGACGTGTTCGGGCCGCCGGAAGGCGACCTGCTCATCGTGGGCTGGGGCAGCACGTACGGTTCGATCCGGAGCGCCGTCGAGCGCCTCCAGGCCCGGGGCCAGAAGGTGGCCCACGCGCACATCCGCTACCTCAATCCGTTCCCCTCCAACACCGGCGACGTCCTCCGCAGATACAGGAAGGTCCTGGTCCCCGAGATCAACATGGGCCAGCTCCGGACGATGCTGCGGGCGACGTACCTCGTCGATGCCGAGGGGTTCAACCTGGTCCGCGGCAAGCCATTCCAGATCGCCGAGATCCAGGTCAAGGCCGAGCAGACGCTCGGCGACCTCTAGGAAGGCAGCAACCGATGACGGACGTGATCGCGCCGCTCGCCGGCGCACCTCTGCCGAAGCTCACGCGGAAGGACTTCTCCAGCGATCAGGAGCCGCGCTGGTGCCCCGGCTGCGGCGACTACTCGATCCTCGCCCAGACCCAGAAGGTGATGCCCGACTTCGGCGTGCCGAAGGAGAACATCGTCTTCATCTCGGGCATCGGCTGCTCGGGACGATTTCCCTATTACATGAACACCTTCGGGTTCCACTCGATCCACGGTCGCGCCCCGACGGTGGCGACGGGCCTGAAGCTGGCGCGGCCGGAGCTCATGGTCTGGGTGATCACCGGTGACGGCGACGCGCTGTCGATCGGCGGGAACCACATCCTCCACTCGATGCGCCGCAACGTCGACATCCGGGTCGTGATGTTCAACAACCGGATCTACGGGCTCACCAAGGGCCAGGCGTCGCCGACCTCGGAGTTCGGCCAGAAGACGAAGTCGACGCCGGCCGGCTCGGCCGACTACCCGATCCATCCCCTGGCGATCGCCATGGCGGCCGAAGCGAGCCTGGTGGCCCGCACGGTGGACAACGTGACCGACCATCTCCAGGGCGTCATCGAGAAGGCCGGCCGGCACCGCGGATCCGCCTTCGTCGAGGTCCTCCAGAACTGCAACATCTTCAACGACGGGGCGCATCGCGACTTCACCGACCGTGACGTGCGCGAGGACCGGATGCTCTTCCTCGAGCACGGCAAGCCCATGCTGTTCGGGAAGAACCGCGACCTCGGCCTGCGCCTGGACGGCGTCCGGCCGGAGGTGGTCCGCCTCGGCGAGGACGGCGTCCGCGTGGAGGACATCCTGGTCCACGACGAGGAGTCCGAGGACCCCACCATCCACAACATGCTGGCCCGCATCTACTGGCCGGAGTTCCCGGTCCCGGTCGGCGTGATCCGCAACGTGCCACGGCCCACCCACGACGAGCTGATGGACGCGCAGCAGCGCGAGGCCGTGGCGAAGCAGGGCGAGGGCGACCTTGCGAAGCTCCTGCGGTCCGGCGAGACCTGGACGGTCGCGTGACCGCCGGGGGAGGCCCGGCAGCCGAGCAACCGGGCAGCGGCCCCCCCGTCCTCGTCGTCGCCGACGACCTGATCTGGGCGACGCGCCTGGAGGGCCAGCTTCGCACGCTCGGGGCCAGGCCGCTCCGGCTTCCCTCCGGCGACGCGATCGCCGCGGCACTCGGGCCGGGTGGCGTCGCCGTCGGGCCGGACGGGGCCGCGTTTGCCGTGGTGGACCTGACGGGGCGGTCGTACGACGCGCTGGCGGCCATCGCCGCGGCATCGGCGGCGGGGCTGCGCGTCTTCTGCGTCGGACAGCACGACGATCCGGCGCTGCGGGCGGCCGCGCGGGCAGCCGGCGCCGAGCAGGTCCACGCCTACCGGACACTGTTCGAGCACGGCCACGCGGTGCTGGCCGGATGGCTCGGCGTGCCCGTCCCCGAGCCGGGGTCGCTGTCGATTCCCGGTCGCCGTTGACGAGGGAGGGGTCGTGCCTGCCGTCGCCGAACCATCGGGTGCCGCCTCGCGGCCGGTGATCCCGCCGGCCCGCTTCGTCGATCGGCTCTCGCGCGCCCGCGGGCTGGCCGGGGCCCAGGGCCTCGACGCGCTGCTGATCGGCGCCGGGCCGGACCTCGCGTATCTCGCCGGCTACTCGCCCCTGCCTCTCGAGCGCCTCACGATGCTGGTCGTGCCGGCGGACGGGGAGGCGGCGCTCGTGGTGCCGCGCCTGGAGGCGATCCCCGCGGCGGCCTGCCCGGCGGCCGCGGCCGGCGCGGTCCGGGTCGTGGCCTGGGAAGAGACCGAGGATCCGCAGGTCGTCGTGCGGTCCCTGCTCGACGGGACGGCGAGCCGGCTGGCCGTCTCCGATCGACTGTGGGCGATCCACGTGCTGCGGCTGCAGGCCGCCCTCCCGGGGGCGACGTTCGTCGTCCGCCTCGGGTGCGATGAGCGCCATGCGGGTCGTGAAGGACCCGGAGGAGATCGCGACGCTGCGACTCGCCGCCCGGGCGGCCGACCAGGTGATCTTCGACATCGCCAGGGGCCACCTCGTGGGCCGCACCGAGGCCGACGTCGCTCGCGAGATCCGGGATCGACTCGTCGCCGAGGGCCACGACCGGGCCGACTTCGCGATCGTCGGTTCCGGCCCCAACTCGGCGTCGCCTCACCACGAGGCGTCGGACCGCAGGATCGAGGCGGGCGAGCCGATCGTGCTCGACATCGGCGGGCCGCTCGCCGGCTACGGCAGCGACATCACGCGGACGATCTGGGTCACCGGCGGCGATGCCACGCGGGGTCCCGACGACGAGTTCCTGCGGCTGTACAGCGTCCTTCGTGCGGCCCAGGCAGAGGCGACTCATGCAGTCCGCCCGGGCGTGGCCTGCGAGCGCATCGACCTCGTGGCGCGGGAGCTGATCTCGGCGGCCGGCCACGGTGCTCACTTCATGCACCGAACGGGGCACGGGATCGGCCTCGACGCCCACGAGGACCCCTACCTGGTGGCCGGCAACGCGGAGCGGCTGCGGCCGGGCATGGCGTTCAGCGTCGAGCCCGGGATCTACCTCGAGGGCCGGTACGGTGCCCGGATCGAGGACATCGTGGTCTGCGGCGCCGACGGCCCGATCGTCCTCAACGAGGCGGATCGGGACCTTCTGGTCGTGCCCGGCTGATCGCCGTCGGGCAACGCCGACGGCCCGGCGGCGCCTCGGGACGGGCGGGCGTATCATCGAGGTCGCGGGTGGTGGCCTCGGGACGCCGTCGCCCCAACCGAGATCGACATGATGCGCGGCCAGCCCGAGGCCGCGGGGAACCAAGCAGATGACCGAGCTCGTGTCCGGCATGGCCCATGCCGGACCTGACCCGTCGGGGGCCGGCGAACCCGCGATCAGCAGCTGCACGCTCGCCCAGCTCCGGCGCTTCATCAAGAGCCGACCGTACGTGCCGCTCCACGAGCTGCGCCGGCGCTTCGGGCTGAACGGCGCCGAGGATGAGGTCAGCTCACTCGACGTGCAGGGCCACCGGGTGTTCGTGGGCCTGCCCGAGCGCGAGGGCCGCATCCTGGGCGACCTGGTCCAGCAGGGTGAGGTCGGTTGCGAGCTGCTGCTGGATCCGTCGAGCCCGATGGTCGTGGGCGTCTTTCCCATGCGACCCGTGCAGCGAAGCTGACGAGCCCGCGGCACGCCAGCCTCCAGGGCGGCTGAGCGCCCGCCGCACCTGTGTGCCCGCAGGAGTCGCTTACGTCCGCCGGCCCACGCGGACCCCTTCGATCGCCAGGAGCCGCTCCTTGAGGTCGAGCGCGGCGTCCCGATCGATCGGCCAGGATCCGCCGTAGCCGCCGAGCGTCCCGTCTCCGGCGATCACCCGGTGGCACGGCACGGCGAGCGCAAGCGGGTTCCGGCCGACTGCCCCGCCCGCAGCCCGCGCGGCGCCGGCCGCCCCGACCCGCCGGGCGATCTCGCCGTAGGACGCCGTCTCGCCGAACGGGATCTCGCGCACTCGTTCCAGGACCCGTCGGTCCCAGTCGGAGAGTCCCTCGAACGCGATCGGCCCGGAGAAGACCCGTCCGCTGCCGCCGACGTAGGACGCAAGTTCCTCCGCGAAACAGTCGAGGAGGCACCGCGCAGGCCGCGCCGGGCCGGTCGGCCCAGACGCGCGGCCGACGTCGGGACCCTGGCCGCCGACGGAACGGCCCATCTGCGACGCGCGGCCCCCCTCGGCGAGAGGACGCCCGGTCCGCCGTGCGACGCCCGCGATGAACGAGTCGGGATGAGCGCGGATCTCGACACCGATGATCGCGTCGGGCGTCGCCGCGGCGCACACCGGGCCCAGCGGCGACGGGAGCACGGCCACCTCGAATCCGTCGAGCAGAACGGCGGCGGTCCGGCGGGGCATCGGCGACGCTCGATCGCGGACGGCGGGCCTAGTGTCGCGACCTGGACGTCAGCTGAGGGTCGTCCTCCGGCCGCCCGCGACCAGGAGACGTGGTCAGCTGGAGCGTGGACTCACGACGAATCACGGGATCCGGCGTGACCGGCACGCTCCCCTCCGCCGCATCGACCACCGTCCCTGGCAGCGCGTGATCGCGGGCGGCAGCCGCCTGCCCAACGTCATCGGAACCGAGGAGGATCCAGCGAGTCGCGACACTAGTGCGTCCCGGTCACGAACGTCTCGATCATGGTCTGGTTGGTCGAGTTGGCCACATACGCCACGTCGCCCTTCGCGAAGGCGTAGGTGAGGCCGCTGCCGTCGCCTGGGTCGATCTTCGTCACGGTCGTCCCGCCGAGCGTCACGGTGGTGCTCGTCGCCCCGGACGGGACCGGGGCGGCCTCGCTGCCCACGATCGCCGCGAGGAGGGCGGTGCCGGAGACGCCCGGCAGGCGGAATGCCGCCGCGTAGAACTGGAACTGGTCCGGGTCGAATGCCTCGGCCAGCTGCAGGTCCGCCGCCTTCTTGCCGAGCTTGACGATGTTGGCGGCGAGCTGCGTGTCAGACCCCAGCACGTCGCCGGTCAGGCTGTCGCGCTGGAGGGCCAGGCCGCCGATGGTCGCCGGCAGCAGGGCCTCGAGGGCGGGAACGTCGTGACTCAGCGCCTCGCTTGGATTCGCGCTCGGGTTGGCGCTCGCGTTGGGCGCGGGGCTGCCGCTGGCGCCCGGGGCGATGCTGCCGCTGGCGAGCGGCGTCGACGGGATCGGCGCCGGGCTCGGCGCCGCGGGGCCGCCCATGGCGGCGTCCTGGGCGCGGCCCAGCTGCTCGAGCTGCGCCGTGTCGATCGGCGACGGGACCTCGAGCGTGGCAACCAGGGTGCCGCGGCGAATGATGATGGTGAGGTCGGCGGTGGACGTCGCCTGGGTGGCCACCGTCTCGTCGCCGAGCGTCGGGAAGGCCGCGTCCGTGGAGCCCGTGGCCTTCGCCGCCGCGTGCGAGCGCACGACGAATTCGTGGGCCGCGGTCGGATAGCACGAGACGCTCACGTAGACCACCTGGGATCCGGACCCGTCCGCGGCGGCCGGCCCATCGAGCTCGAAGCCAATTCCCTCGGCGAAGAGGGTCGGGGTGTGCACCGACCACTGCGGTCCCAGCGCCTGGGCCGAGGGCGTGGCGCTCCATGCAGCGGCCTGGCAGGGCGAGGCGTCGGCAGTCGGTCCTTTCCCCGCCAGGGCGACGACGAGCGCTGCCACCGCGGCGATCACGGCCACGACGGACAGGGCCAGGGCGATGCCCGGAAGGCGATTGCCGCGTGCCGCCTCGGCGGCCGGGCCAGGAAACGGGGCGGGCAGGGTGAGCCTCCAGTCGTCGCGATCGACGCGACCGGCTCCGGCCGGACGGCCCATCGGCACCGGGTGATGCCGGGCCATCATCCCACGACTCGGCCCTGACGACCGGCCTGCGAGGAGGGGACGAAGGGCACGGATCGACGCTCGGCCGGCTGTTATACTCCTAGGGAGTATCAATGACGACGAACGCCACGCTCCCCGTTGCGCCCCCCGGCGCCGCCGCCCCCGACAGCCCCGATGCCGGCGTGGAGGTTCGCCTGCCGGTCGTCGGGATGACGTGCGCCTCGTGCAGCAACCGGATCGAGCGGTTCCTCCGCAAGACGGACGGCGTGGCCGAGGCGACCGTCAACCTGGCGACCGAAGTCGCGACCATCCGCTACCTGCCGGCGAAGGTCGGCACCAGCGAGCTCGTCGGGGCGATCGAGCGGGCCGGCTACGAGGTCCGTTCGGACGCCCTGGCCCCGGTCGCCGCGGCGGGCGGCGAAGGTTCGGTCGAGGCCGACGCCTTCGAGCGGGAGCTGGCCGAGACGGATCGATCGCGGGCGCGCGAGGCCCGCGAGCTCGGGATCCAGTCGGCCGCTTCGATCGCCGTCTCCATCGCGATCATGGTCGTCATGTTCGGCCCGTGGCCCCTCGCCATGGCCGACGCGAACCGCCTGGCCATGTGGCCGGCGACGTTCATCCAGTTCTGGGCGGGCCGCCGCTTCTACGAGGCCGCCTGGCGCGCGGTCCGCCATGGGTTCGGGACGAACATGAGCACGCTCGTGGCGATCGGCACGAGCGCGGCCTGGGCCTACAGCGTCTTCGTCACGATGTGGCCGGAGGTCGTCATGCGGGCCGGCCTGGCCGGCGAGACGTACTTCGACTCCTCGACGATCATCCTGGGCCTCATCCTGCTGGGCAAGTGGATGGAGGCGCGGGCGAAGACGCGAACGGCCGGCGCCATCCGCCGTCTCATCGGCCTCCAGGCGAAGACCGCGCGGCTCGTCCGCGACGGTGCCGAGACGGACGTCCCCATCGAGGCCGTCCGGCCGGGCGACCTCCTTCGTGTCCGGCCGGGCGAGAAGGTGCCGGTGGACGGCGTCGTGGCGGAGGGCACCTCCGCCCTTGACGAGTCCATGCTGACCGGCGAGCCCATGCCCGTCGTCAAGGGCCCCCGCGACGAGGTCATCGGCGCGACGCTGAACACGTCGGGCAGCTTCGTCATGCGCGCGACCCGCGTGGGGCGGGAGACGGCCCTCGCCCAGATCGTGGAGCTCGTCTCCCGGGCCCAGGGGAGCAAGGCGCCGATCCAGGCGATGGCCGACCGCATCAGCGGCGTCTTCGTGCCGGCCGTGCTGGCGATCGCCACGTTGACGTTCGCGCTGTGGTGGCTGCTGGGGCCCGAACCGAAGCTCACGCTCGCCCTGGCCGCGTTCATCACGGTGGTCGTCATCGCCTGCCCGTGCGCCATGGGGCTGGCCACGCCGACCGCCATCATGGTGGGCACCGGCCGCGGTGCCGAGGCCGGCGTGCTGGTGCGCGGCGGCGAGGCGCTCGAGCGAGCCAGCCGCGTCACGGCCGTCGTGCTTGACAAGACCGGCACGCTCACCGCCGGCAGGCCGGCCCTCGCCGAGATCGTCCCCGCCCCCGGCATGGAGGCAGACGCCCTGCTCCGGCTGGCAGGGGCTGTCGAGGCTGGATCCGAGCATCCGCTTGGCGCCGCCATCGTGGCGGCGGCCCGCGAGCGCGGTCTGCCCATCGACGGGGCGAGCGACTTCCTGGCGACGACGGGCGGCGGGGCCGAGGCCACGGTCGACGGCGTGCGCGTCGTCATCGGCAGCGACCGCTTCCTTGCCGAGCGTGGCATCGCCGTCGAGACGCTGGAGGTGGGCGGCGATCCGCTGGCATCGCTCGCGGAAGCCCAGGCCGCTCGGGGTCGGACGCCGGTGTTCGTGGCCGTGGACGGGCGCCCGGCCGGGCTGCTCGCGATCGCCGATCCCGTGAAGCCGGAGGCGGCCGAGGCGGTCCGGGCGTTCGGGGCGGCCGGCGTCGAGGCCTGGCTGGTCACCGGCGACCATGCGGCCACGGCCGCCGCCGTTGCGGGGGCGGTGGGCATTCCGGCCGAGCGCGTCCGCTCACGCGTTCTGCCCGCCGGCAAGGCCGCGATCATCGCCGAGCTCCAGGCCGCCGGCAAGGTGGTGGCCATGGTCGGGGACGGCATCAACGATGCTCCAGCCCTGGCCGCGGCCGACCTCGGGGTGGCCATCGGGACCGGTGCCGACGTGGCCATCGAAGCGTCCGACGTGACACTCGTCGGCGGCGATCCCCGGGGAGCCGTTGCCGCCCTCGCCCTCGCGGGTCGGACCATGGCGGTGATCCGCCAGAACCTCTTCTGGGCCTTTGCCTACAACGTGGTCCTCATCCCGATTGCGATGGGCGCGCTCTACCCGGCCTTCGGCGTCACCATCAACCCGGCCATGGCCGCTGGGGCCATGGCCCTGTCGTCGGTGAGCGTCGTCACCAACTCGCTGCGCCTGCGGGGCTACGACCCTCGTCCGTCGGCCGTGCTGCGGGCCGCCGCCCACGCGCGGCTGGCCACGGTTCGCGATGCGGCCTACCTGGCCCTGATCGCCGCCCTCGCCCTGGGCCTGGCCGGCGGGCTGCTGGCCTGGAACCGCATCCAGGATGAGTCGGCGCGCCAGGTCAGCCTGAGCACCGCCGCCCTGTCCGGCGCGCCGCCGGAGATCCGCCTCGCGCCGGGCGAGGCCGTCCGCGTGACCCTCGCCAACGACCGCGCCGTCGTCGAGGCGTGTGGGATCGCCGGGCAGCCGAAGGTGGAGCTCAATCCGCGCCCCGGCGCCACCCAGTCGGTCCGCTTCGCCCTGGCGACGCCGGGCCGTTATGCGCTGGCCTGCGCTCCCCTCGAAGGGACCGGCGTGACCGGCGGGATGGGCGGCGGCATGCCCGCTGCCATCTTCGTCGTCGGCGGCTGATCGACGCTCGCCTGGCTGCCGCCCGGCACCCCGCCGCTGACCGGCCGGAGGGCCAGTAGCGAGCCGACGGCAGCAGCGGGCCGATGGCAGCAGCGGCGACGGCCGTCAGCGGCCGGGATCGGCGATCGCCAGCATGGCTTCGACGGCCAGGTCGATCTCGTCGGCTGTCGTGAACGCACCGGGGCTGAATTGGACGGCGCCCCGCTCGATCGTGCCGAGGTCGCGGTGGACCATCGGCGCGCAGTGGAGGCCCACGCGAACCGCGATCCCGAAGTCGCCGTCGAGGATGGCGCCGACATCCTGGGGGTGGATTCCGGCGACGTTCGCCGCCAGGACCGGCAGGTGGTCCGCCAGGTCGTCCGCGCAGTAGAGCGTGATCGCTGAGCTCGTTGCGAGCCCGTCGCGCAGGCGCCGCAGCAACGCCATCTCCTGGCGATGGACCGCCTCCACGCCCTGGGCGACGACGAAGTCGATGCCGAGCGACAGGCCGATGACGCCGAGCAGGTTGAGGGTGCCGGCCTCCAGCCGCAGCGGGTACGCCTGCGTGTGGGTGAGGCTGGCGGAGTCCATGCCCGTGCCGCCGAACCGGGTCGTGGCCAGCTCGAGGTCAGGCGCGACGACGAGGCCGCCGATGCCCGAGGGCCCGTAGAGCGACTTGTGGCCGGTGAACGCGACGGCGGCAACGCCGAGCTCCGCCATCCGCACCGGGACCTGGCCTGCGCTCTGGGCCGCGTCGAGGATGACGGGCACGCCGCGCTCAGCGCACCGACGGGCGATCTCCGCGATGGGCTGGATCGTGCCCAGCACGTTGGACGCGTGGCACAGGACGACGGCCCGCGTGGTCGGCCGGAGCAGGGCCGCCACCGCGTCCGGCTCCACGAACCCCCGGCCATTGAACGGCGCGAGGTCGTAGGTGATGACGCCTCGCTCGGCGAGGTGGTGGAGCGGCCGCAGCACGGAGTTGTGGTCGAGGCGGGTTGCCACGACGTGATCGCCGGGCCGGACCAGGCCCTGGATGGCGGTGTTCAGCGCGTCGGTCGCGTTGGCCCCGAAGACGACGCGCGTCGGGTCGGGGGCGCCGAAGAAGCGGGCGACCTTCGCCCGCGCCCCGTCGACCAGCTCCCCCGCCTGCAACGCCAGGTCGTGGCTGCCGCGGCCCGGCGAGACGCCGAGTCGCGCATACGTCTCCATCGCCTCGCGGAGCACGGCGATCGGCTTCGGGTAGGTGGTCGCGGCGTTGTCCAGGTAGACCAGGCGCTCGGTCATCGTCGTCGCCATACCGCCCCGGCGCGCCCCGACCGGACGCGGTCGCTGCCGCGCGCGCGCCAGCGGCCGCTGGCGGGCCGGTGGCGTCGCGTCAGTCCAGGCACGTCGCCGGGTTCGGCAGCCCGGCCAGCCGGCGGGCGCCCATCCTGATGCCGGCCGGGAACAGCCGCTCCAGCTCCATGAGGCTGAGCCCGGTCCCGATCCTGAGCTCTCGGTTCATCGGGGTCCGCCCGTTGCGGTCGTAGTAGTCGCGGAAGAAGCGGAGGACCCGCCACTGGGTCTCGTCCAGCTGGTCGATCCCGCTCTCGCGAGCGAGCTCGGCCGCCACGTTGGGCGTCCAGTCGGCCGACTCCCAGAAGAAGCCCTCCGTGTCGAAGTAGATCTCGTGGCCAGCCACGACCCGGAGGTGGCGGCTGCGGGCGGGCTCCGCGGTCATGCCCGGTCACCCGTGACTCGATCACGCACGGATGAGCGTGATCCGAGCTCGCCAGACGCCACCGTGGCCGGCACAGGCGGTCGGGCGACGCTCATCGATCGCGGCGTGCGTCAGCCGGGGGACACGGCAGAGCGGCCGGCACCCGCCGTCATGCCCCGCTGCCGACAAGCTCGCGGTCCGCCGCGGCGCCCGCAGCTGCCAGCGCCGCCTTGACCTTGTCGGGCGTCGCCGGAAGGTCGGTGATCATGGCCCCGCAGGCGTCGCGGATCGCGTTGACGATGGCCGGGGCCGTGCTGACCATGGCCATCTCGCCGACGCCGACGGACCCGAGCGTGCCGAGCTGTCGGGGCGTCTCGCGGACGATGACGTCCATGTCCATCGCCGTGCGCATGGTGGGGAACTTGAACGTGACCCAGTCGTGGGTTCGGCCGGCCACGTACTGCTCGCGCAGCGCGAAGCCGGCGCCCATGTCCATCCCGCCCTCCAGCTGGGCCTCCACGTTCTGCGGGTGGATGACCGAGCCCGGATCGGCCGCCGAGGTCATCCGGACGACGCGCACCTGGCCGGTGGTCGTGTCGACCTCCACCTCGGCCATCTGGACCGAGAACACCTGGACCTCGAACGACGGGCCCTGGCCCGTCTGCGGGTCGAGCGGCGCCGTTTCGAGCGTCGTCCGCCGGCCGACGTATCGGGTCGGCTTGCCGGCCGCCACGAACGCCGCGCGATCGCAGCGCTCCGAGCTCGTCGGCGGCCGCCCGCAGCTGCTGCGCCGCGTCGACGGTCGCGCCGCCGATCATGTACGTCACCCGGCTTCCGGACGCCGGGCCGGACGCGGTGGTCACGGCCGTGTCGCGCGTCGCCAGACGAACCTTGGCCAGCGGCAGGTCCAGGACGTGGGCGACGAGCTGGGTCAGCATCGAGTCGTTGCCCTCGCCCGGGTCGGCGGCCGCGACGTAGACGGTCACGCCGTCGTCCGGGTCGAGCTCGATCGCCGCGATCGCCTTGTCGCCCGGCATGGCGATGCCGAAGGCAGCGGCGCCAAGGCCGACGCCGCGGCGGGTGCCGTTCGAGCTGTGGGCGGCCGCCTCGCGGCGGGCGCGCTCGTACGCCGGCTCGATCGCGTCGCAGAGGGCCGGGAACGGCCACTCGGTGACGACGTGGCCGGTGGCCTTCGCCTGGCCCGGCCGCAGCGAGTTGCGCCGGCGGAACTCGAGCGGGTCGATGCCCATCTTCTCGGCCAGCAGGTCGACCGCGCACTCGAGGGCGAAGTGCGTCTGCGGCGGCCCTGCCCCGCGGGCCGCGCTGCCCCAGGGGTTGTTCGTGTAGACGAGGCGCGACGTGACGTCGATGTTGGGGACGAAGTACGAGCTCGTCAGCATGTGCAGGGCGCGGTTGAGGATGACCATGCCCAGTGACATGTAGGCGCCGTTGTCGACCGTGACGTCCATGGCCAGGGCCGTGAGCCGGCCGTCGGCGTCGGCGGCGAGCTTCACGGCCATGTCGAACGGGTGGCGCTTGGACGTGGCCAGCATCGATTCGGCCAGGCTGGGGACGTACCGGACCGGCCGCCGGAAGTGGAGCGCGGCGGCCGCCGCGATGCCTTCCGTGATCACCTCCACCTTGATGCCGAACTGCCCGCCGGAGAACGCCTCCTGGTAGCGAATCGCCTCCCAGCCGAGCGCGGCCTGGAGACTGGACAGGGCGAGGTGGATGTTGATGCTGCGGCCGACGACGACGAGCTCGGCGTCCTCGCCCTCGCCGTCCAGGTACGCCAGGCTTACCTCGGGCTCGAGGGGCGCCTGGTGGACGCTCTGCGTCCGGAAGCGGCCCTCCACGACGCGCCGCCGCGCCGGCGAAGGCCGCCGCGGCATCACCCTTCACGATGGGCTGGCGATAGCAGAGGTTCGGCAGGTCCGCGTGGATCTGCGGCGCACCGTCGGCCATGGCCGCCTCGGGGGAGTCGAGGGTCGGGAGCAGGTCGTAGTCCACGACGACCGCTGCCGCCGCGGCCAGTGCCTGGTCCCTCGTCCCTGCCGCGACGATGGCGACCGCGTCACCGAGGGTCCGGACCTTGTCGTCGCAAAGGATCGGGCGGTCGGCGACGCTGTACTTGATGCGGTTCGTGCCCTTGATGTCTGCCGCCGTCATGACACCGACCACGCCGGGCATGGTCGCCGCCGCGGCGTCATCGATGCCGCGGATGACAGCGTGGGCGTGCGGACTGCGGACGACGGCCAGCTCCAGCGCGCCCGGCATCCGGATGTCGGCGCCGAAGGCGGCCGTGCCGCAGGCCTTGGCCATGGCCGTCGGCCGCGGATGCGACACGCCAAGGGCCGGCGCGTCGTGGCCGGGCAGCAGGTCCGCCGGGGCGAGCTCGCCGCGCAGGAAGCTGCCGGCCAGCTGGACCGCGTCGATGATCTTGACGTAGCCGGTGCAACGGCAGAGGTTGCGGCGGAGCGCGCGCTTCACCTCGGCGCGGGTGGGGTTCGGGTTGGCCTCGAGCAGCTCGGTGGCGGTCACGATCATGCCGGGGATGCAGAAGCCGCACTGCACGGCCCCGGCCAGCACGAACGCCTGCTGGATGAGGCCCGGCCGGTCCGGCGTGCCGAGCCCCTCGATCGTGGTGACCTGGGCGCCGTCGAGCGCGGCGACCTTCGTGATGCACGAGAGGACGGCCCTGCCATCGACGAGGACCATGCACGTCCCGCACTGGCCCTTCCGGTCGCACGACTGCTTGGCGCCGGTCAGCCCCAGGTCGTCGCGCAGCAGGTCGAGCAGGACCGTCTGGCGCTCGTCGGCGACGACCTGCATGGCGTGGCCGTTGATGGTGAGCCCGACCCTCTTCACGACTGGACGCCTCCTCGTGCCGGCCGCAGCCCGCGGCGACGGCCAACCGATCCGGTGGCCGGCCGCGGCATCGGGCTGGATCCCACCCGGGGTACAACCCGTTCGCCCCTTCACTGTGGGCCCGGGTGCCTCCCGGGCCAGTGCCGGACGTCCCCATTCCGGGCGTCCGGCGGCGCCGTCGTGGCGGTCGGGACGATCGCGACTCGGGCGACCGCGCCTGCCTTCAGGAGAGCAGCGGCACGACCACGAGCAGGATGGGCACGGCGACGAGCGTCGCGGCGCCCGTCGCGATCAGGCCGGCGCGACGCCCGAACCCGAGCGGCGTGAACAGCTGGCTGCCCGCCAGTCCCGCCAGGGCCGCCGGGCCGGCCAGGGCCGCCGCGAGCATGCCGATGGGCAGGATCTGGGCGCCGCCGCGGAGCGCGACGCGCAGGTCGGTGACCAGCGTGAACAGCAGCAGCAGGTCGGCCGCCACGAGGACCGCCGTGACCGCCCCCAGGATCGCGTCACCGCGGGTCGCGGCCATGATCACCGGGTAGCCCACCGCGAAGACGCCCATCGCAAACACCGGAAGAGCCAGCACGATGGCGCCGGCGATGCCGCCCGGCAGCGCGGCGATGCCCGAGCCGAACGGGGCCCAGCGATAGGCGAGCACGTCCAGGACGGCCAGCAGGCCTCCGAAGATGCCCGCCTCCAGTCCGCGCCTGAGCCAGGCCGGGATCCGCATGCTGCCCACTCACCGGATCGTACGCTTCGGCCGAGCCGTGGACAGGGCGATCGGCCCGCGCCCGCCATCGCGGCACGGGCTCCGCGGCGGGCAGGCGACCGGCATCGGCCGCCCGGCTCGAAGGCCAGCGAGCGCCGCCGTCCGCCGTCCCTACCTCTCCCAGCGCCGGAAGACCGCGACCGCGTTCTGGCCGCCGAAGCCGAAGCCGTTGACCATCACGGTGTCGACCTTCGCCCGGCGGGCGACGTGCGGCACGTAGTCCAGGTCGCAGTCCGGCAGGTCGGGGTTGTCCAGGTTGATCGTCGGCGAGAGGACCTGGTCGCGGAGTCCACCCAGGGCCGCCAGCGCGCTGGCGATGCCGGCGGCCCCCACGAGGTGGCCGATCATCGACTTCGGGGAGCTGATCGCCCGGCTGGCCGCGGCCGGCCCGAACGACGCCTTGATCGCCCGCGACTCGGTGACGTCGTTGAGGGGCGTGGACGTCCCGTGGGCGACGATCCAGTCGATCTCGTCCGCGGTCACGCCGGCGTGCTCGCGGGCCAGGGTCATCGCCCGCGAGGCGCCCCGGCCGGTCGGCTCGGGGGCAGAGATGTGGAAGGCGTCCGCCGTGAGGGCACCGCCCAGGACCTCGGCGATCGGGGTGGCGCCGCGGGCCAGCGCGTGGGCCAGGGACTCGACCACGACCGCCCCCGCTCCCTCGCCCAGCACGAACCCGTCGCGGTCGCGGTCGAACGGCCGGGAGGCGTGGGTCGGGTCGTCGTTGCGCTTGGAGAGGGCGCCCATGTTGCCAAGCGCGGCCACGCCGACCTCCAGGATCGGCGCCTCGCTGCCGCCCGTCAGGACCACGTCGCACTCGCCCGTCTGGATGAGCCGGAGCGCGTCATGGAAGGCGATGATCGACGTGGCGCATGCCGCCACCTGGGTCATCACCGGGCCGGTCAGTCCGTATTCCATGCTCAGCATGCACGCGCCCATCGATCCCGACAGGGCCGGGATCGCGAATGGCGACACGAAGCGGGGCCCACGGGCCTCCCGCGTGCGGGTGCCCTCGACGACCATCTCGATGCCGCCGCCGCCCGTGTTCATGACGACGCCGCACCGGTCGCGCTCGTCGGGCGTGAGTGTCGAGAAGTCGATCCCGGCGGCCGAGATCGCCTCGCGGCTTGCGGCCATCGCGAGATGGATGAAGCGGCTCATCCGGCGGGCCATCTTGGGATCCATGGCGTCGCCCGGCCGGAAGTCCTTCACCTCGGCGGCGATCCGCACCTCGAACTCCGAGGCGTCGAACGCGGTGATCGGAGCGACGCCCGAGACCCCGTCGCGCAGGCTCCGCCAGTAGGTCTCGAAGTCGTTGCCGATGGGCATGACCGCGCCGAGGCCGGTGACGACGGCACGGCGCGCAGGGTCGGAGCTGGGCGGCACGGGCAGGAACCCTCCGGGTGGCACGCGGGGCGACGCGAGCGAATGAGTGAATTCTACCGATCGGGCGCGCGCAGCCGGGCAGGTGGCGCCGGCGCCGCCCTCGTCGAGTTGCCCGAGCCAGGCCCGAGTGGCGCGGTTCAGCCGCGACGGGCGGCAAAGCGGTCTGTCGCGGCGACCAGGGCCTGCCTCATGCCATCGGTCGTGTTGTGGCCGGCGTCGTCGATGAGCACGAGCTCCGCACCCGGCCAGGCCCGGGCGAGCTCCCAGGGCGTGCCGAGCAGGTTGCCCAGGTCGAGGACGCCCTGCACGAGGACTGCCGGGATCCCGGCAAGCGTGCCGGCGTCGCGGAGGACGGAGCCCTCGTCCAGCCACGATCCGTGGCTCCAGAAGTGCGTGACGATCCGGGCGAACGCCAGGCGGTATGCGGGGTCCGCGAATCGCGGGCTCGGAGGAGTGTTCGGGATGATCGCGTCCTCCCAGGCCGTCCATGCCCGGGCAGCCCGGTCGCAGACCGCGGGGTCAGGGTCGACGAGCAGCCGGGCGTAGGCGGCGGCCAGGTCGCCGTCGCGCGCGGTCGCGGGCACGCCCTCGCGGAAGCTGCGCCATGCCTCCGGGAAGAGGCGGCCCAGCCCCCGCGTCAGCAGGTCGGTCTCGGCCCGCCGGCCGGTCGCGATTCCCATCAGCACCATCTCGGCCACCCGCTCCGGGTGGCGCTCGGCGTAAACGAGACCGAGCACGGAGCCCCACGAGCCGCCGAACAGCAGCCAGCGGTCGATGCCGAGGTGCTCGCGCAGGCGTTCGATGTCGGCCACCAGATGGTCGGTCGTGTTGCCGATGAGCGCGTCGGCCGTGGCACCGGCGTGGGGCAGGCTTCGGCCGCAGCCGCGCTGGTCGAAGAGGACGACGCGATACGCGGCGGGATCGAAGGCGCGGCGCGGGCCCGGCGTGCAGCCCGAGCCTGGGCCGCCGTGCAGGACGAGGGCGGGCTTGCCGGCCGGATTCCCGCACGTCTCCCAGTACACCCGGTGGCCGTCGCCGACATCGAGCAGGCCGTGCTCGTACGGCTCGATCTCCGGGTAGCGGCCTCCGCTCACCGCGGGGCCGGGCGAACGACCGGCGGCCGGGCGAGCGCCCGGCCATGGCCGGTGGGAAGCAGCCGAACGCGGCCGCCGGTTCCCCGCGGCCGCCGGCTCACCCCTCGTAGCGCCTGAAGATGACCGCCCCGTTGTGGCCGCCCAGTCCGACGTTCGACGACATCGCGTAGCGGAGCTCGCGGGGCTGGGTCGTCCGCGGCACGTTGAGGCGGATCGCCGGATCCTCGTCACGGTACGTCGGCACGCCCGGCACGGCCTGATGCTGGATCGAGAGGACCGTGAAGATCGCCTCGACGGCTCCGGCGGCGCCCATCAGGTGGCCCGTCATGGACTTCGTGGCGCTGATGGGGATCTCGTCGACGCGGTCGCCGAAGATGGCCCGGAACGCGTCGGCCTCGGCCTGGTCGCCGAGGGGGGTGGACGTCCCGTGCGGGTTGATCATGTCGATCTGGTCGGCCGGCACGCCGTGGCGCTCGAGCGCCTGGAGGATCGCCCGGCGCACGCCGTCGCCCTTCTCGACCGGCTGGATGAGGTCCCACGCATCGGCCGCGGAGCCGAATCCGTCCACCTCCGCGTAGATGGTGGCGCCACGGGCCTTGGCGTGCTCGAGATCCTCCAGGATCATCGCCCCGGATCCCTCGCCAAGGACGAACCCGTTGCGGGTGGCGTCGAACGGGCGGCTGACGGTTTCGTCGGGCTCGCCCGGACGCGGCGTGCCCATGCCCCGCATGTTCGAGAAGCCGATGTGGATGAGCTCGTGGAGCGGCGTCTCCGTGGACCCGGCCAGGACGGCCACCACGTCGCCGCGGCGGATGAGCTCGGCGCCCTCGCCGATGTTGTGGGTGCCGGTGCTGCACGCCGTGACGATGCACTGGTTCGGGCCGCGGATGCCGGTCTCGATGGCGACCTGGCCGGACGCGGTGTCGGGGAGCATGTTGGCGATGAAGAATGGGCTGACCGCGCGCGCCCCGCGGTCCTCCCACGTCTCCAGGTTGTCCATGAGCAGCTTGGAGCCGCCGCCGCCCGACCCGAAGTAGACGCCGATGTCGTCGCGGTTGGCCGGCGTGACCTCCAGGCCGCTGTGGGCCAGCGCCTTCCTGGCCGCGGCGACGCCGAGGACCACGTTGCGGTCGCTGCGCCGCACTTCCTTGAAGTTCATCCAGTCGTTGGGCACGAAGTCGTTGACCTCGCCGGCGACCTTGCAGTCGTAGGGCTCCGGGTCCCAGCGGGTGATCCGCTTGAGGCCGGACACGCCGTCGCACAGGTGCTGCCAGACGGTGTCGAGATCGCTGCCGATCGGGCTCACGATGCCCATGCCGGTGACCGCGACGCGGCGGGAATAATCGGGACTGCGCACGTGAGTGGGGCTCCTCAGGCAGGTGGGTTGGTCACGAGGCCGAACCGGTCTCGGGGACGGGATCGAGCTCCGCCAGGCCGCCCGGGGCCGACGGGTCGTCGAGCGGCGTGATCCGGGCGTCGGGTCGGATCCGCTTGATGAGGCCCGCCAGGACGCGGCCCGGGCCGACTTCCACGAAGTGGTCGACGCCGGCCTCGGCCATCGCGGTGATCGCGGCGATCCAGTCGACGCCGGTCGTCAGGTGGTCCACGAGCTCCGATCGGCATGCCTCGGCCGTGGTGAGCGGTCGGGCGTCCGCGTTGGCGAGCAGTGGGACGACCGGGTCGTGGAACGTCACGCCGGCGAGCGCGGTGCGCATGCCGGCCGCCGCACCGGCCATGAGCGGCGAGTGGGCGGCGACGCTGACCGGCAGGATGACCGCCCGCCTCGCCCCCATCTCACGGGCGGCGGCCGCGGCGGCCTCGACCGCCGGGCGGACCCCCGAGACGACCACCTGGCCGGGCGAGTTCCGGTTGGCGATGCCGAACGTGCCGTGGGCGGCGCCGGCCGCGACAAGGTCGGCGAGACGGTCGTCGGCCAGGCCGATGATGGCGGCCATCGCGCCCGGGCTCCCCTCGCCGGAGGCCTGCATCAGCCGGCCCCGCTCGCGCACGAGGCGGACGCCATCCTCGAGGCTCAGGACGCCCGCCGCGACCATGGCCGAGTACTGGCCCATGGAGTGGCCCGCGCAGAAGGCCGGGCGGAATTGCGGCCCGCCGGTGGCTGCCCGTCGCTCTTCGAGCGCACGGAGGTACGCGATCGACGCGGCAAGGAGCGCGGGCTGCGCGTTGACCGTGAGGTCGAGGTCGTCGGCCGGGCCGTCAAAGGCCAGCCGCGAGAGCGGCTCGCCGAGCGTCGCATCGGCCGCGGCGAAGACTGCGGCGGCCGCCGGCGAGGTCTCGGCCAGGGCGCGACCCATGCCCACGGACTGGGAGCCCTGGCCAGGGAAGACGTAGGCGAGACTGGACAATCGACCTCCTCCGGGGCGACCACCGGCTCGCCGATCGAGCTCGCTGGTGCGGCGTTCTGGGCGTGGGTGCAACCCGACCCCGCGGGCCGGCTGCGGAGCGGACCTGGGGCGCCGGGCTCGGGCGGGACGCGCGTGCCCGGTCCCGGCGCTCCATGAGCGTACTGCCGTCACGCGAGCACCCCGGAGAATCGTGTGCAGCCATGCATGGATCTGCCGGGCGAGGTACGCTCGGGCCATGGACACCAGCGATCGCCGGGACGTGCCGGGCGTGCCTTCCGCAAACGAGCAGCCGGTGCGGCGACCTGCCGCCGGCCGAGCCCCGGCGCGACATCGGCGCATCGTCGGCGGACCGCGCGTCTCGACGGCCAGCCTGGAGGCGATGGCCGACGACGTGCTCGTCGCCCCGGTGGCCGCCGCCCGGCCGCAGCTGCCCAGCCCTCGCCTGCTGTCGTCGCGGCTCGCCTTCGGCAAGGCCCTATGGCGCGAGCTCGTCATCGGGTTCGCCGCCCAGATCGGCGAACTCCGCCTGGGCTTCACGCAGCTCGCCGCCCTGTACGCGGTGGCCGACGACCGCACGACGACGATCGCCGACCTGTCGGACACGCTGAACCGGTCCCCCTCCGCGACGTCGCGGATCGTTGACGCACTGGTCCGGCGGCGCCTCCTGGAGCGCCGCCAGGAGACCGACGACCGGCGCATGCGGTCCGTCTGGCTCACCGAGCGCGGCCGCGCCCTGGTGGCGGTCGTGGATCGTGCGCGCGCCGACCAGTTCCTGGCAGTGGTCCGCCCGCTCCCGTCGGGGGAACGGGCCATCGTCGCCATGGGCGTAGCAGCGCTCGCGTCCCGGGCGGTCTCCCGTCGCGGCCGTCTCATCACGCAGCGGCCGGGGTAGGCAGCGGAACGTTCGCCGGAGGGGGGCGCCTTCTGCCGTGCGGCTCAGCCGCAGAAGCGACGCACCACGTCGTAGAGGACGGGCAGCCCGAAGCGCAGCGCCGCGACCGGCACGCGCTCGTCGGTGCCGTGGAACAGGTCGAGGAAGGAGTCGTCGGCGCCGAGCCGCAGCGGCGAGAAGCCGAACGTCGGGATGCCGAGCTTCGCCGTGTGCTTGGCATCGGTCGCGAACGGCGCCATGACGGGCAGCGGCACGCCGTCCGGGTCGGCGGCGCGGAGAGCGTCCACGAGCACGTCCCAGAGCGGGCCGGCTGCCTCTGTCTCGACCGGTTCGCCCCAGAGTCGAAGGGTGGCGGTCACGAACGGCTCCAGGTCCGGCCCGATTCGCCGCCGGAGCTCTTCGTCCACGGCGGCTGGCGTCAGGCCGGGCAGGACCCGGACGTCGACGGTGAGGGAGGCGGTTCCTGGGATGACGTTGTGGCGCGTCCCCGCGCTGAGCATGTCGGGCGAGAACGTGGTCCGGAACAGGGCTCGCGCGGCCCGCCGGTACGCTTCCGTGCACGCCGCCGCCCCGGCCAGTTCCGCGGCCGCCTGTCCGCCGTCCGCAAGACGTGCGAGCCATCGCGCGACGGGCGGCGGGACCGCCGCGGCCGCACCATCGAGGAACGCTCGCATCGTGGCGGTCGTGCGCGCCGCCCCGGGCACCGCCAGCCGGCGCGCGATCTCGCCCGCCCGCAGGAGGGCGTTGGCCTCGCCGGGGCCGTCGAGCGACACGCCGTCGCCGGGCATCGAGCCATGGCTCCAGCGACCGCTCACCTCGAGCTGGTAGATCGCGAAGCCGCGCTCGGCCACCTGGATCGGGTAGAGTCTTGCGCCGGCCACGACGATCGAGACGCCCCCGCACTCGTTGAGGGCGCCGGCCGCCGCCAGGAGCTCCGGGCGGTTCTCGACCAGCCAGCCGGCGCCCTGGACGCCACCGGCCTCCTCGTCCGCGGTCGAGGCGAAGATCACGTCGCGGTGCAGCCCCGGCACGGGGTCTGACGCGGGGTCACGGCCGGCCGCCCGCGCCTCCGCGGCGAGCAGCCGCATGACGGCCAGCTCCATCGCCACCATCGACTTCATGTCCACGGCCCCCCGACCCCAGACGTGACCGTCGGCGAGGTCGCCGCCGAACGGATCGTGCGTCCAGCCGTCCGGCGGCGCCGGCACGACGTCGGTGTGGGAGAGCAGCAGGAGCGGCGGGCCGCCGGACCCATCGCCGCGGAGGCGGGCGACGACCGAGCCGCGGCCGGGGAATGGCTCGAGCACCTCGGACGGCACGCCGGCGTCGCCGAGCGCAGCGGCGAGATGGCGAGCGGCAACGATCTCGTCACCGGGCGGGTTCACCGTCCGCAGACGGATCAGCGTGCGCAACTCCTCGACGAGCTCCGCGTGCGCCCGCTCCCACGCGGACCCGGGCAGCGCCGCCGACGGACGGCCGGCGGTCGCGACCGTCGTGGGCACCCCGGCCGTCGGGTGCGCCGCTGCTGTCGGGCGCACTCCGACCGCCGGGTGCTCGCCGGCCTTCGGGCGCGAGGCCTCCGCCGCGTCTGCCGCGTCCGCTCCATGCGCCGGGGCAGCCGGTCGGACGTCGGTCACCCGGCGCTCCGCATGCCGACCAGCTGGACGATGAAGCCGATGACCGTGAGCACCGACGGGATGATCACGAGGGCGGCCACGAACCACAGGAGCAGGCGGAGGTCGCGCCTCTCACGGGTCCGGCGGACGTCGTCCGCGGCGTCGTCGCCACCCGGGGCGAACGGAGCGTCGAGGCCCCTGGCGCGCGACGGGTGGGCATGGGCGGCGCGCGGATCCGCGGATTCGTCCCGCGGGGCGGGCCAGGGCTCCGCGTCCGCGTCGTGGAGCGGGTCCGAGGCGGCCGCCGGCCAGGCCTCGTCGTCAGGGCCGGGTTGCGGATCGTGGTTCAGCGATGCGGGCGATTCGACCATGGGAGCCGATCATGCCTCGAACGCGCCGCGCGCGCAGCGGACTCCGGCAGGCGCGCCGTCGCCCGCGCCTTCGTGCCCGCCTCAACCAAGGTGGTCACGGAGCGGCTGCGCCACCTCCCGGGCCACGGCCGTCACGCCGGCCGGCCCTGCCCGGCCGGGCACGCCCACGATCAGGTGGCCGGCCCCGGCGGCAAGGAAGCGCCGGCCCAACTCGACAGCCTCCCGGTGCTCGGCCGGCGTGGTCCCGCTGTTGAGCTGCGCCGCGAACGTGAAGGCGGCGGGATCGCGACCGGCGGCCTCGAGCGCGCGCAGGATCTCGGCTCGCTTCCGGATGAAGTAGTCGACGTCGCCGGGCCGATTGCCCGGCATCGGCCAGCCCTCCGCGTATCGCACCGCGAGGGCGATGCCGCGCGGCCGCTGGCCGCCGAGCCAGATCGCCGGTCCGCCCGGACGGACGGGATTCGGCTCGTTCGTCGCGGCCCGCAGCGGCGCGTATGGGTCGTCGAGCGAGACACCCGGCGCCTGGCGGGCCGCGTCGGAGAAGAGCGCCGTGAGGACCTGGAGACTGCTCTCGTACCGGTCGAAGCGTTCGCGCATCGGCGGCAGCGGGATGCCGAACGCATCGTGCTCGCCTTCGTGCCAGCCGGCGCCGAGGCCGAGGATGAATCGCCCGCCGGTGGCGTTGTCGAGGATGGTGGCCGCCTTGGCCAGGACGGCCGGGTGGCGGAACGTGTTCGACACGACGGCGATGCCCACCCAGGCACCGGCGACGCGGTGGGCCAGGGCGGCGGCCGTCGTGAGCGATTCGAACGCCACGCCGCCCCGCTCGCGGCCGGCATCGGAGAGGTGGTCGCTCAGCCACGCGGCGTCGAACGCGCCGAGCTCGCCGGCCCGCGCCCACATGGCGTCGAGCGTCGACCAGTCGAGGGCACCGGCGACGGCCGAGACGCGGAAGCCGACCGGGCCCGGCCGGGAGCGCATCGCTTCGACCATCGGCGTCAGGCCCTCGAGCGTGCCGCGTCCGGCAGGCTCGCGTCCGGCTGCCCGGCGTTCGGCAGCGTCGACCGCATCCGGTCGCCGGTCGTCACGGCACCTTCCGAGGCCGAGGAGACCTGGGCCGCGTACTTCGCCATGACGCCGCCCCGGAAGACCGGCGGCGGCGGCGACCAGGCGGCGCGACGTCGCGCCAGCTCGTCTGCGGGCACGTCCAGGTCGAGCCGCTTGCCCTCGACGTCGATCACGATCGAGTCACCCTCGGCGACCAGGCCGATCGGCCCGCCCAGGACCGACTCGGGCGCGACGTGGCCGATCATCAGGCCGTGGGTGCCGCCGGAGAACCGGCCGTCCGTGAGGAGTGCCACCGACTCGCCGAGGCCCTCGCCGACGAGGGCGGCCGTCACGCTGAGCATCTCGCGCATGCCTGGGCCACCGGCCGGCCCCTCGTTCCGGATCACGACGACGTCGCCGGCGACGATGCGCCGGTTCTTGACCGCCTCGTAGCAGTCCTCCTCGGACTCGAAGACGCGGGCGGGGCCGGTGAACTGGCGGCGCTCGTGGCCGGCCAGCTTCACGACGCAGCCGTCCGGCGCCAGCGACCCGTGGAGGATCGTCAGGCCGCCGACGGGCGCGATGGGCGTCTCGATCGGCACGACCACCGTCTGCCCGGCCGTCTCGACGACGGCCGCCGCGATCTCGGCGATCGTCCGGCCGTCGACCGTCGGTGCGTCGCCGTGCAGGAGGCCGCGCTTGAGCAGCTCGCGCATGACCAGGGCGACGCCGCCCGCGTCGTACATGTCGGCCGCGGAGCAGCGACCGGCGGGCTTCATGTCGGCGATGATCGGCGTCCGGTCGGCGACCTCGCCGAACTCGTCGATCGAGAGCGGGATCCCCAGCTCGTGGGCGATCGCGAGCAGGTGGAGGACGCCGTTCGTGCTGCCGCCGGTGGCGGCCACGGAGGCGATCCCGTTCTCCAGGGAGCGGCGGTCGAGGAACGACGACGGCCGGACGTCCCTTCGGACGAGGTCCATGACGAGCTCCCCGCAGCGGCGGGCAGCCTCGTCCTTCTTGGGATCCTCGGCGGGGATGCCATTGAGCCCGGCCGGCGAAAGCCCGATGAACTCGAGGACGGTGCTCATCGTGTTGGCCGTGTACTGCCCGCCACAGGCCCCGGCGCCTGGGCATGCAACGCTCTCGATCTCGTACAGCTCGTCGAGCGACATGGTCCCGGCCCGGTAGGCGCCGATCGCCTCGAAGACCGTCACGATGTCGGCCTGGCGCCCCTTGTACGTGCCCGGGTAGATCGTGCCGTTGTAGAGGATCAGGCCCGGCAGGTCCAGGCGGGCGAGCGCCATGGCCGCACCCGGGATGGTCTTGTCGCAGCCGACGAGCGCGACCACGCCGTCGAAGAGGTGGCCGCGGGTCACGAGCTCGATCGAATCGGCGACGACCTCCCGGCTCACGAGCGACGCCTTCATGCCCTGCGTGCCCATCGTGACGCCGTCGCTGATGGAGATCGTGTTGAACTCCATCGGCGTGCCGCCGGCCGCGCGGATCCCCTCCTTGACCGACTCCGCCAGCCGGCGCTGGTTGTAGTTGCAGGGCATCGTCTCGATCCAGGTCGTCGCCACACCGACGATCGGCCGGGCCAGGTCGTCATCCGTGAAGCCGATCGCCTTGAGCATCGCCCGGGCGGCGGCCCGGTCGGGCCCGTCGGTGAGCGTGGCGCTCTGGCGCTTCGCCGGATCGGTCGGCCGGTCGTACGGATGGCGGGCGGCGTCGGTCATCGGTGTGATCCTCGGGGGCGTCTGGCGGGTTCTAGGGAGCGCGTGCCGCGCGGCACGCGCGCCCGAGCGGCGAGCGGCGCGCCGCCGAGCGGCGAGCGGCGCGCCAAGTGTACGCAGTGGGCCACCGGGCCGGCTCGCGGGCTACGGACGCGGGCAGGCTCCCAGGCTCCGGACCCGGGCCGGCTCCGGCAGCGGGCCACCGGGCCGGGCTGGCTCGCGGGCTACGGACGCGGGCAGGCTCCCAGGCTCCGGACCCGGGCCGGCTCCGGCAGCGGGCAGCCGACCCGGGCTGGCTCCCGGGCTCCGGACGCGGGCAGGCTCCCAGGCTCCGGACCCGGGCCGGCTCCGGCAGCGGGCAGCCGATCCGGGCCGGCTCCCGGGCTCGGAATCGTCAGGTGTCCGCCGACGCGCCTGCCCGAGTTGTCAGTCATCGGCCGTATTCGTCGGAGGCGAGCCCGCGGCAGGTCGGTGGCCCCGGTCAGGCTGGCAAGGGTCGGCGTCTCTCCCGGCACGTGCTCGCGTCGGGCGATTGCTCCCGCCCGAGGCAGCCTCCCGGTTCGCGCGAAGCGGCGCCGCACGAACTCGGCTGCTATCTGTCAGAAACCAGACGCCGCGCAGGTCGCCAACGGGTGAGGAGATCCATCGCCGGACCGCCCTGGTTCGGGCGGGAAGGGCTGCGTCGAAGGTCGCCCCGTGGCGTTCGACGACGCGCCGGGCGGTGCGGTCGCCTGCGACGGCGAGAACGACACCGATCCGGCGAGCGCGCCATCCAAGATCGGCGGCCAGCTCCGGCGGTCCGATTCTCCGCTTCCGGTCGAGCGTCGCGAGGGACTCCTGGATGTCGACCAGCCTCGTCTTGACCTCGATGATCAGCAGGCTCCGGGTCGCTGGATGCCAGGCCGCCACGTCGATGACGCCCCGCTCGCCGAACCGGCTCACGCCGACCTCCGCTCGGACGGCCCACGCCAGGTCGCGGAGGATCCCGACAACCACGTCGACCTGCGACGCGTGGGCCGCATCGGCCAGGCGATCAAGCGAGGGTCCGCGCCAGCGAGCCTCGGCCGCGAGCTCGATCTCCAGGGCGGCGGCGATGCGGCGTGCAGTCCGGACCGTGAGGAGGTCGAGATGCCCACGCTCGAGCAGCGATACGGTGCCTTGACTGACGCCGGCTGCGCGAGCCACGTCCGACTGGCGCAACCGACGACGCCGCCGGACGAGGTGACACAGGCGGCCGATGGCCTGGTCTCGCATGTGTCGGAGTGTGGTCGGTGGCACTCACCGGGGGCTCACCGCCGGTCGCCGATCCGGGCCGGCTGGCACTGGCGCGGAGGCGGCCTCCCTGTTCGCGCGACGCGGCGTCGCACGAGGCCATCGCGCGCCGCCGCCGAGCTCATTGCAGGGGCCGACCGGGCCACCCCAACGGCGCCAGCGGCCCTTGCGGCCGGGCCAGTGCCGGCAGACGCTGGCGTGGCGGCCACGTGGCGCCGATCTCCGGTCGCAGCGGAGCGACGGGCGCGGCGGCTGCCGGAGGTTCCCGTGCCTGAGCCGTTCGAATTCTCGCCTGACGAGCTCGGTTACTCCGAGCGCATGCAGCGGTTGTTGCCGTCGATGCATCGAGCGTTCCAGGCGGTGAACCGCTACTTCGCGGTTCCCGCGCTCCGCGCCGGACTGGGCCCGCTGTTCAGCACGCCGGTCGGCGGCTACCTGCTGCTCCTCCGCACCCGCGGCCGCACCAGCGGACTCATGCGGGAGGCACCGCTCGGCTACGTGGTCATCGACGACGCCGTCTACTGCGTGGCCGGCTTCGGGCGTGCCACCCACTGGTTCCGCAATATCGAAGGCGATCCGCACGTCGAGGTCGTCCTGCCCGGGCGTGCCTTCAGCGGCATCGCCGAGGAGGTAACCGACGCAGCCGAGTACGTCGCGAAGATGCGTCGTCTCCTCGTCACGCTTGGCCAGGTCGGCACGATGACGATGGGCTGCGACCCGCGCACGGCGTCCGACGACGAACTGCGGGAGCGCGCGCGCGGCCTGCCGCTCGTGCGCATCCGGGCCACGGGCATCGCCGCCGGGCCATCCGATCCCGGCGGGTTGGCCTGGATCCCGGTCCAGGTTGCGGCCATCTGGCTGAGCTGGCGGGCGACTCGCTGGCTGGTCGGATGCTGCCGGCGGACGCGCCGCGGATGCCGGACGCGCCGCGGCTCGTGAGCGACGCGCCGCGGATGCCGGACGCGCCGCGGCTCGTGAGCGACGCGCCGCCGATGCCGGACGCGCCCGGGCCGCTCCGGGCTCGACCTGCTCCCGGGCTCATGCCGTTCGGGCGCCGTTGATGCGGCGCCCGTTGGTGGGCGGCGGCCGTTGGTGGGCGGCGGCCGTGGAGCGGCCGCGGGATCGGGAGCGACGCGGGTTCGTCGATCGCTGCCGGGTTGACCTTCCCGTCGCCGCGCCCGATGATCGGGCGATGGGCCTGACCGACGAGGCGCCGCGTGGCGCCCCCGGATTCGAGATCGAGCGACGCTGGCTGCTGGACCGCATGCCGTCGGCAGCCGAGCTCGCCGCCCTCGGCGCCACCCCGGTCGGGATCGAGCAGGTGTACCTCACCGGCACCGGCGTCGAGGAGGCCCGGCGGGTCAGACGCGTATCCGACGGCGGCGGCGAACGGTTCGTCCTGACGATCAAACGGGGTTCGGGCGTGACGCGGCAGGAGACGAGCACGACGATCGACGGCGCCGCATATGCGAGCCTCGTTGCCGGCGAGGCCGACCCGACCCGTCATCCCATCCGCAAGACGCGCCACCTCGTGCCCCACGGCCGCCATCTCATCGAGCTCGACGAGTTCGTCGAGCCGCCCGGCATCGTGATGCTGGAAGTGGAGCTGGCCGAGCCCGACGAGCCGATCGACCCGTGGCCGGCAGCGCTCGCTCGCCGCGTGGTCCGCGAGGTCACGGACGAGCCGGGGTACCAGAATGCGATGCTGGCGCTGCGCGCCTGACAAGCACCGACGCGGGCGCTGGGCGCCCGACGGCGGGCCGCAGCGCGGCGCGCCCGACGGCCGCGGCGCGCCGGACGGCCGCGGCGCGCCGGACGGCCGCGGCGCCGATGCGGGCTCAGCGAAGGCAGGCGCCGAGGTCGACCGGCCCCGAGCTGCCCACCGCCCCCATCACCTCTCGAGACACGTCCACCGGGTCCAGCGCGTAGCCGACCTGCGGGTCGGTGCGCGACTGTGCGAAGACCATCCCGCCGACCGAGCCGTCCTCGAGCACCACCGGCCCGCCGCTGTCGCCCGGCTCCACCGTCGCGCGCAGCTCGAGGACGTTGCGCACCACCACCTGGGTCCCATAGAGGTCGCGGCCGCGGGCCCGGACCTCGGTGCTGATCGCCAGCGGGATCACCGTCAGCGAGCCTCCGTTCGGGTGGCCGAGCGCGGCCCCTTCGACGCCGCGAGCCGGTGCCGTCGCAGCGAAGGTCAGGGCCGGCTGCAGCATGCCGGGCGTTCGGATCACCGCGACGTCCAGCTCCGGGTCGAACAGGACCACCGTGCCCCGGACCCGCGTCGCGCTGGTGTCGCCGGTGACCTCGACGCGGGTTGCGCCCGCCACCACGTGCGCGTTGGTGGCAACGTAGCCGGGTGCGATCGAGAAGCCCGTGCCCGAGTAGAGACGGCTGCACGCCTGGGCATCGATGCGGACCACGCTCCCCTTCGCCGGACCGGCGATCGCGGCAGCGGCCGCCGACGAGGGCACGGCGACGGGGGCCGCCGGGAGTGGCTCCAGGCCGCTGAAGACCTGCGGAAGGCCCGAGGCGTCGATGAGCGAACCAAGGTCGCCGGCGACCTCCAGGGGCGGCGGCAGGACGCTCAGCAGGGCCCGGACGGCGAGCGACCGCTGCGCCTCGCGGGAGAGTGACGGGATCGGTCCGGCGGCCAGCAGTCCACCCACGAGCCAGCACAGGACGAGCGCCTGGGAGATCGAGAAGACCGCTCCCGCGGCCGCGTCGACCCGATTGGCGACGCCGCGGCCGAGCCGGTCGCGGAGCGCTCCACCGGCAGTCGAGCCGATCGCCTCGGCGGTGGCGACCAGCAGGAAGGCGCCGCCGAACGTGACGAACGCCCGAATCGGCGGGTCGAGCTGGTCCAGCAGGCCGCCGCCGAACGAGGCCAGCGCGATCACCGAGACGAGCCCTGCAGCGGCACCCACGAGGCCGAATACCTGGGGAAGCGCTCCCGAGCCCCAGCCGAGGTAGGCCGCGATCACGAGGAGCGAGGCCGCGGCGAGGTCGACGAGGTTGATCGGCAGGTTCACTCCATGATTGTGGCGTGCGTGCCGCGGGCGCGCCATCATGCTCGGTGTTCATTCCGCAGGAGGACTCCAGCGCCATGCCCTGGCAACACCGGCTCGACGTCCTGCGCACGATGCTCGACGACGGGGCGGTGCCCACGTTCACCGCGCCCGATCCGGGGGCCGCGTTCGACTTCGTGGCGGGTTGCGCGGCCGGCGGGGCGCGCGCGGTCGAGTTCACGAACCGGGGCGACTTCGCCTACGCCACGTTCGTCGAGCTCGCCCGGCGCGTGGCCCGCGAGCTGCCGGGAACGATCCTCGGTGCCGGCACCATCATCGACGCGCCGACGGCCGCCCTGTTCATCGCGGCCGGCGCGAGCTTCGTGGTCGGGCCGTCGCTGAACCCGGAGGTCGCCCGCCTCTGCAACCGGCGCCGGATCGCGTACGTTCCGGGAGCGGGGACGGCCACGGAGATCGCCACGGCCGAGGAGCTGGGGTGCGAGATCGTGAAGCTGTTCCCGGCCTCGGCGTTCGACGGGCCGGCGTTCGTGCGATCCGTCCTGGCGACGAGCCCCGGCACGCGGATCATGCCCACCAACGTCGACGCCACCGCGGCCGCGACGCGGGCATGGGTCGAGGCTGGCGCCGCCTGCCTGGGCGTGGCGGGCCACCTGTATCCGCCCGACGTCATCGCGGGCCGAGACACGGCGGCGATCGCCGAGCTGACGCGGACGTTCCTCGGCCGGGTCAGGTCCGCCCGGGAGGCCGTCGCGGGTCGCTGAGTCGCGCCCGGGCGGCGTCGAGAACCGGGCCGTGGGCATGGCGGCGGCGAGCCGCGGCCCGAGAGTCGCTGGCGCCGAGCGGGCGGGCACGCGCGCGTCGCGCCGCCCGAGCGTTCCGCCACCCCGCCGCGCCGGTGGTTGCCCCGCGCGGCTGCCCACGTCGGCGCGCGGTGTCGGATGATGTGGCCATGACAGAGTCCTTCACGATCGATCGCATGCAGGCCCTCCCCCGCCTCTCCGGGCTGCGGTGCAGTCCCGACGGCCGCCGACTCGTGGTGGCCGTCGGCCGGATCGCACCGGACGGCAAGAAGATGACGACCGCGCTCTGGCAGGTCGATCCGGCCGGCGAGCGGCCGGCACGGCGCCTCACCCGGTCCGTCGCCGGCGAGGCGGCCGGCGCGGCGTTCCTCGCCGACGGGTCGCTCCTGTTCGGCTCAGTGCGCCCGGATCCCGACGCCAAGGCGGAGAACGAGAAGCAGCCGAAGGCCGCACTCTGGCTCCTCCCTCCGGACGGCGGCGACGCGCGCCTGCTCCTGGCGCCGGACGGCGGCGTCGACGGCATCGCGGCGGCGGCGAAGGCGCCGGTCGTCGCGTTCGGGGCCGCCATGCACCCGGGCGCGGCCTCGCTCGACGAGGACGCGGAGAAGGAGACGGCTCGCCACGAGGCCGGCGTCGAGGCGCTCCTCTTCGAGGACTACCCGATCCGCCACTGGGACCACTGGCTGGGGCCGCGCCATCGCCACCTGCTGGTCGCCCGGCTCCCGGGGGATCCGGAAGCCCGCCTCGTGGCACCCCGCGACCTCCAGGCCGATGCCGCCGGGTTCACCTTCGAGGAGACCGAGTTCGACGTCAGCCCCGACGGATCGATCGTCGTGGGCGTCCGCCGGCGAGCGGCGATCGTGCCGGAGACGTACGACGACCTCGTCGCCTGGGAGGTGGCGACGGGCTCGGCCCGCGAGCTGACGCACGGCGACGCGTGGTACGCCAGCCCGGCGGTTGCGCCCGACGGGCGATCCGTTGCCGCCATCCGCTGCACGTTCGGCAGGCGCGATGCGGCGGAGGTGGTGACGCTGGTCCTCGTGGACCTGGCCACCGGCGAACAGCGGACGCTCGCCGGCGAGATCGATCGCCGTCCCGAGCACCCGGTCTGGGGGCCTGACGCGAGCGCCCTCTACTTCAGCGCCGACGATCGCGGTCACCGGGCCGCCTACCGCGTCGACCTTCCGGCGGGGACGGTGACCCGCCTGACCCGGGACGCCGCCGTGACCGACCTGTGCCCGTCGCCCGACGGGGCGACCGTCTACGCTCTGGCGTCGACGATCACCACGCCGCCGCGCATCGTGCGCTTCGACGCCCGCACGCCGGAGCAGGTCCCGGTGGAGCTCCCGCGATCCGTGGACGAGGGCGGAATCGCGCCCGCGAGCACGGTCGAGCGCGTGGAGGCGCGGGCAGCCGACGGCACGACGATCGGTGCCTGGCTGGTGCGCCCGGCGGGCGCCCCGGCCGGGACGCCGGCCCCCCTGGTGGTGCTCGTGCATGGCGGGCCCATCAGCTCGTGGCACGGGTGGCACTGGCGCTGGAACCCGCACATCCTCGCCGACCACGGCTTCGCGATCCTGCTGCCCGATCCGGCCATCTCCACCGGCTACGGCCAGGCGATGATCCAGCGCGGCTGGGGTGCCTGGGGCGATGCTCCGTATGCGGACGTCATGTCGGCTGTGGACGCGGCCCTCGAGCGTCCGGGTATCGATCGCGAGCGGGTCGCCCTGATGGGCGGCTCATTCGGCGGGTACATGGCCAACTGGGTGGCCGGCAAGACCGATCGCTTCCGCTGCATCGTCACCCACGCCTCGCTGTGGGAGCTCCTCAACTTCCACGGCACCACCGACCACGGGCCCGCCTGGGAGCACGAGATGGGCGACCCGTACGAGGACCCCGACGCCTATCTGAGCCAGTCCCCGCGGATGAACCTGAACCGGATCCGGACGCCGATGCTGGTGATCCACGGCGAGCGCGACCACCGGGTGCCGATCAGCGAGGCGCTGATCCTGTGGACCGACATGCACCGCATGGGGATCCCCGGGCGCTTCCTCCTCTTCCCCGACGAGAACCACTGGGTCCTGAAGCCGCAGAACGCGCGCATCTGGTATGCGACCGTGCTGGCGTTCCTGGACGAGCACCTGCTGGGGAAGCCATTCGTGGCGCCGGCGCTGCTCTGAGGGGGGCCGCAGCAAGCGGCCTCTGGGCCGGGCCGGTCCGCGGCCGGTCTTCCCGAGAGCCGCCCTGGCTCGACTTCTGACCGATGAGCGTCTCCCACCGCCGGGACGGTGGGTTGGCGCCGGGATCATCGGGTGAAGCGTGCGGGACCGTTCCGCGTTGAGCCAGCGGTGACTCGGCGGGTTCGCGGAGCAGATCGCCGGGTCAGCCCGGGACGGGCGCACCCTCGAGCGGCGTGCCGAGGCGGGTGTCCACGCGGGCGGCGTGCGAGGCCTCCCAGGCCCTGATCTCGGGAAGCTTCGCCTGGACGTAACCGATCTCGTCCGTGCCGGCCAGGAGCATCCGCCTGGCGAACGGGTCCACGTCGAAATCGACCGTCGAGCCGTCGGGCAGGAGGATGCCCTGCTCGGACAGGTCGATCGTCAGGCGTGCGTCCGGGTCCGCGCCGACCATCGCGAACAGACGAGCATGTGTGGCCGGATCCACGACGATCGGCAGGACGCCGTTCTTCAGGGCGTTGTTCCGGAAGATGTCGGCGAAGGAGGTCGACAGGATCGCGCGGATGCCCCATGCCTCGAGCGCCCACGGGGCGTGCTCGCGCGACGAGCCGGCCCCGAAGTTGTCGCCGACGAGGAGGATCTGGCGGCCGGCCATTCCCGGCCGGTCCAGGATGAACGGCGGGTCGACGAGCGACCCATCCTCGCGGAAGCGCCAATCGCGGAAAAGGGCGTCCGCCAGGCCGGCCTTGTCCGTGACCTTCAGGTAGCGGGCGGGCACGACCTGGTCCGTGTCGACGTTCTCGGCGGAGAGCGGCACGACGGCGCTCGTGAACTGGCGGAACGGCTCCGGCATGACTAGCGCCCCCCGCCGATGGTGGCCGCGGTCTCCACGCCCGGCAGCGTTCGCGGATCGCTCACCACCCCGGCCACGGCGCTGGCGACCGCGGTCAGCGGCGACGCCAGCAGCGTCCGGCCGCCCTTGCCCTGGCGGCCCTCGAAGTTGCGGTTGCTGGTGCTGACCGCGTACTGGCCCGGGCTGAGCTGGTCGCCGTTCATGGCGATGCACATCGAGCAGCCCGACTCGCGCCACTCGCCGCCCGCTGCCCGGAAGATCTCGTGAAGGCCCTCGCGCTCGGCCTGGGCCTTCACCTGCTGGCTCCCGGGCACGATCATCAAGCGGACTCCTTCGGCGGCGTGGCGGCCCTTCAGGGCGGCGGCAGCCTCGCGCAGGTCGCTGATCCGCGAGTTCGTGCACGAGCCGATGAAGACCACGTCGACCTTCTGGCCGGCGATGAGCTGGCCCGGGCGGAGGCCCATGTAGGCGAGGGCGTGCTCCAGGCCGCGCCGCGCCGCGGGATCGTCGAGGTCGTCGGGGGAGGGGACCCGCTCCGAGATGCCCAGGCCCATGCCGGGGTTCGTGCCGTAGGTGATCATCGGCTCGAGCGTTGCCGCGTCGATCGTGATCGCGCGGTCGAAGGCCGCCCCGTCGTCGGTCGGGAGCTCGCGCCAGCGGGCGACCGCAGCGTCCCAGGCTGAGCCCTGCGGAGCGTGGCGGCGGCCGTGCAGGTACTCGAACGTCGTGTCGTCCGGGCCGACCAGGCCGGCCCGCGCGCCTCCCTCGATGCTCATGTTGCAGACCGTCATCCGCTGCTCCATGGAAAGCGCCCGGATCGCCTCGCCGCGGTACTCGAAGATGTGGCCCGTGCCCCCGCCGATCCCGATCCTGGAGATGAGCGCGAGGATGATGTCCTTGGCGCTCACGCCGGGGCGGAGCCGGCCGTCCACGCGAACTTCGTACGTCCTCGGCGTGCGCTGGAGCAGCGTCTGGGTGGCGAGGACCATCTCGACTTCGCTGGTGCCGATGCCGAAGGCGAGCGCGCCGAACGCGCCGTGGGTGGCGGTGTGGCTGTCCCCGCAGACGATGGTCATGCCCGGCTGGGTCAGCCCGAGCTCCGGCCCGATGACGTGGACGATGCCCTGCGTGTCCGACCCCAGGCCGTGCAGCGGGATGCCGAACTCGCGGCAGTTCTCCTCGAGCTGGCGGACCTGCGCCGCGGCCATGGCATCGACGATGGGCAGGCCCCGCGGCGTGGTGGGCGTCGAGTGGTCGCACGTCGCCACCGTCCGATCCGGCCGGCGGACCGGGATGCTCCGCTGGCGGAGGCCGGTGAAGGCCTGGGGCGACGTCACCTCGTGGACCAGGTGGAGGTCGACGGCGAGGACGGCGGGAGCGCCCGGGTCCTGGGCGACGACGTGGTCGTCCCAGATCTTCTCGACGAGGGTGCGGGGTCGGGATGCTGCCACGGGTGCGCTGGCTCCGGATGCGGCGGGTCGGAGCCGAAGGGTAGCAGAGGGGCCGGCCGGGCCGGAGAGGCGGAGTGGCGAGGCGTGACGGCGAGGCGGAGTGGGCAGGCGTGACGGCGAGGCGGAGTGGGCCCGTCGGGGGCCCGGCTCGCGTCGCGGTCCCGGCATTCCTCCGGTCAGCCGGCGCGCCGGCGCCCCACGAAAGGGTGTCGAGCGATGCGGACCGGTCGCTGCCGCGGTGAGGCGGAGTGTCCCGGCCCGTGCCCACCGGCCTCATCGAAGAGGAGCGTCGCGCCGTAGAGGACCGGGCGACCCTTGCCGCGGCGCTTGGCCACGTACATCGCCACGTCGGCGTCGCGGACCAGGTCCGTGGCGCTCGAGGAGCGAACTGGTTCCCATGCCACGCCGATGCTGGCGCTGAGCCGGACCGGTGCCGATCCCAGCTGGATGGGTTCGGCGATCGCCGCACAGACCCGTTCCGCCACGGCCATCGCGACGCCCGGGTCCGCAACCTCCTCCAGCAGGACCGCGAATTCGTCGCCGCCGAGCCGGGCGGCGGAATCACCGGGCCGGATCGCCGAGCGGAGACGGCCCGCCACGGCCTGGAGGACCTCGTCGCCGGTGGCATGGCCCCGCGCATCGTTGATGACCTTGAAGTCGTCGAGGTCGAGGAACAGCACCGCCACCGCCCCGGCCGGGTCACGGACGCGGCGGACGGCCTGCTCGACGCGATCGGTGAACAGGGTCCGGTTCGCCAGGCCGGTCAGGGAATCGTGCGTGGCCCGGTGGACCAGCTCTTCCTCGAGCTCGCGCTGGCGCGTGATGTCGAGGAGCACGCCGGACCGGAACGCGGGCTCGCCGGCCGCGTCCCGGACGAGCGTCGCGTCGTCGCGGACCCAGCGCACCTGGCCGTCGCGGGTCAGGAGCCGGTATTCGATCGTGCGGCGGTCGGATTCCTCGTCGCCTGCCGAGCCCGGCCGCCGCTCGGCCTCGGTCACCCACTCGCGGTCGTCGGCGTGGAGCTGGGCGAGCCACTGGCCGCCTCCCGCCAGCCATTCCTCGGCGGTGTACCCGAGCAGCGCCTCGACGTGCGGCGAGACGTAGAGCCAGTGGCCGGCCGGACCCGGCTCGCGCGTGTAGATGACCGCGGGCACGCGCTCGGCGAGGGCCCGCACGCGGGCGTCCCGCTCGCGCAGGGAGGCTTTGTTCAGCTTCGCCTGGGTGACGTCGAACATGATCCCCTGCCAGTAGCGGGGAGTGCCGTCCGGGTGGCGGACCAGCGTGGCCAGGTCGTGGACCCAGATGACGCGCCCATCAATGGCAACCATCCGGTACTGCTCGTCGAACTGGTCGCCGCTGGAGTCCGTGGCGTCGTCGGATGCCCGGACGCGCCTGATGTCCTCGGGGTGCACCAGCCCGTAATGGAGCCCCTCCGCGATGTAGCGCTCCGGACTCACGCCGAGCAGCGGCCGGACCTGCGGGCTCACGTACAGGACACGGTCCGTGCTGGGGTCCGCGCTCTCGAGATAGGTGATGGCGGGCAGCTGCTCCACCTGCGTCTGCCACCGGGCGGCGATCTCCCGTGACTCGGCCACGGTCCGACGCGGCTCGGTCACGTCGTGGGCGTTGAGGACCAGGCCCTCGATCCCGGGAACGTCCAGGCGGTTCGAGAGCGTCCCCTCGAACGACCGCTGGTCGCCGCCTGCGCCCGTCGCCCGGAACTCGATGGCCTTTGACGTGGTCGCGCCTCCCGCAGCCGCCGCCGTCACCGCCGCGCGCACGGCCGGGGCATCGGCCGGGTCCACGAGCGAGGCGAGCTCGTCGCCCGGCGCCCCCCCGAGGGCGATGAGCCGGTCGGCGGTGGCGCGATCGGTCCCGACGAGGCGGCCGGCAGGGTCCACGATGGCCACGATGTCGGCCGAATGCTGGACGAGCGCCCGGAAGCGCCGCTCGCTCCGGGCCAGCGCCTCCTGGCGACCGGCCAGGTAGGCGAGGGCGTTCCGGCGCCGCCCGTAGGCGACGAGGGCCACGATCGCGGCGACGACGGCGACCGCGAGCCCGCCGAGCGACCCGTTGAGGGCGACCTGCGATTCGCGCGCCGCGTTCGAGCGGGCGCTGGCGACCGCCGCCTCGAGCACGCCGTGCAGCCGCGAGTAGGCGGGGTCCACCTCCGTCGCATCCACCTGGAGCGCCTCCGCGACCTGGCCCTGGGCAAGGAGCGCGAACTCGCGGGCCGTCGCGGCGTGATACACGTCGATCGGCCCGCGGACGGCGTCGGCAAGGCCCGCCCCGGCCGGATCGCCGGCGAGACTGGCCAGCTCAGCCTCGACCGCCGCGACGAGCCCGTCTCGCTTCGCCGCGCCCGGCTCCGTGCCGCCGGTCGCGATCGCTTCCCACTCGGCCGCGCTCTCCTGACCCAGGAGGGCGTTGATGGTGAGCAGCCGGTCGGACGCGGACCGGAGCGCCATGGCCGAGGTGTCCAGCAGGTACACGAGCGCGCCGAGCGCCAGCGCAGGGGCGAGCAGCAGGACCACGGCGCGCAGCTGCCAGGAGCGGGACACGCCGCTGGGGGAGTGGGACGCGCGGGTGGGGCCGGTTCGGCCGCTGAGTCGGTTCATTCGTCCAGGTTTGGCGGGGATCTCCGTCGCCCGACTCGGCCGCTCTTCAGCAGGAGAGTGCCGAGGGCAGCGTCCGGTCGGCCTGCACGACGTGCGGGCACGTCGATGGTGGCGTTCCCGGAGCGCGCGCGGCATTCCCCGTTTGGGGGTTGGAGTACTGGGTCTCCCCAGGACGCAGCAGAGCCAGGACGGGTCGGCGAGGGCACGCCATCGACGAATCTACGGTGTTCGACGGAGCCCGAGCCGGTCCTCGGCCGGCGGCAGCTCGCCACGGACCGGCTCGCCAGCCGCGGCGGCGCCGCCCGCGGTTGCCACCGGCCCCTCGCTGCGCCTCAGGGTGCTGCCCCGTGGATGCCGCTCGCCGTGCGGTACCGACCCGGACCATCGTCCCATCCCGTGCCGTTGACGCTTCTCCGATCCCTGCTACACTTCCCGAACTCGCCGCGCCGCGGCGGGCCGCAGCATCCGGAGCACGCGTGGGCTTCTTCGACCGGCAGGATCGCCGCCCCGTCGCCATCGTGGTGACGCGCGATGGTCGCCAGGTCCATGTGCCCCTCGACCAGCTTCGGACCGAGCCCGCGCCGGGCCTGCTGCAGGGCGTCGTCCTCTTCCTTCTGGGCCTTATTGGCCTGATTACCGGCTCCCGGGAGGAGGCTGGAGGGACGAGGCGGACGCGCTAGGCGCAGCGCCACGAACGAACCAGGACCCTCGCCGGGAGACCGGCGGGGGTCTTTCGATGTCCGGCCCGGATCGGGCCATCCGGGCCGGGAATGCGAGGAGATCGAGCGAGGGCCGGCTCCCGGAGCCGCCACCATGGCCGTGCCAGGACGGAGGAGCAGCGCGATGACGACGACACGAGGAGACGGGCCCGCCGGGCCGGCCGCCCCGACGGCGGACGGCGACCCGCGGGAACGGACCGCATCGCCGCGTCGGAGCCACGTCCCGGGGGCGGGTACCGCCGCGGCCGAGGCCATCGAGCGAGCCCGGCGGGACATGCTCAACGATTCGCGGCCGCGCCGGGATGGGCGCGCCCGGATCGGCGCCGACGTGGTCGTCGAGGCCATCCTCCGGCAGGGCGTCGACGTCCTCTTCGGCTACCCGGGCGGCGTCATCCTCCCGCTCTACGACGTGCTCGGCGACCATCCGGAGCTGCGCCACGTGCTGGTCCGCCACGAGCAGGGCGCGGCCCACGCCGCGGACGGCTTCGCCCGCGCCACCGGCAAGGTGGGCGTCTGCCTGGGCACCTCCGGGCCTGCGGCCACGAACCTGGTCACGGGCATCGCCAACGCCCAGCTCGAATTCGGTGCCGATCGTGGCCATCACCGGCAACGTGGCCGCCCCGCTGCTCGGCAAGGACGCCTTCCAGGAGATCGACATCACCGGGATCACGCTCCCGATGACCAAGCACAACTACCTGGTGCGCAACGCGGACGACCTGCCACGGGTCATGGCCGAAGCCTTCTACATCGCCCGCACCGGCCGCCCCGGACCCGTCCACGTGGACATCACCAAGGACGCCCTCCAGCAGGAGACGGACGCCCGACATCCCTCGGACGAGGAGGTCATCGCCGGGTTGCCCGGCTTCCGGCCGACCTTCGACGGGCACCCGCGCCAGATCAAGCTGATCGCCAGCGAGATCGCCCGGGCCAGGCGCCCGCTCATCCTTGCCGGCCACGGCGTCCTCATCGCCGGCGCGATGGACGAGCTCCGGGCGGTGGCCGAGCGCGCCCAGGTCCCGGTCGCCTGGACGCTGCTCGGCGTGGGGGCGATCGACGAGACCCACCCGCTCGCCTACGGCTACATGGGCATGCACGGCTGGAAGCACGTCAACCGCGCCATCCAGACGGCCGACCTGCTGGTCGCGGTGGGCATGCGCTTCGACGACCGCGTGACCGGCAACGTGAAGACCTACGCCCCGTACGCCCGCATCGTCCACGTCGACGTCGACCCGGCGGAGATCGGCAAGAACGTCGCCGTGGAGGTTCCCGTCGTCGGCGATGCGAAGCGAGTGCTGGCGGCCCTCCTGCCGCACCTTCACCACGTCGACCCCGCGGAGCGAGCCTCCTACCTTGACCAGCTCGCCGAGTGGCGGCGTGAGTCCGAGGGCGTCAGCTGGCACGGCTCCGGAGCCTGGCGCGACGGCCTGCTCTCCGCGGATTTCGTCGTCCAGCAGATCGGCGAGGCCACGAACCACGACGCCACCATCGTGGCCGACGTCGGCCAGAACCAGATGTGGACGGCCCGCTACGCCGGCTTCCGCCGGCCGAACAGCCACGTCTCGTCGGGCGGCCTGGGCACCATGGGCTTTGCCATGCCGGCCGCGATGGGCGCGGCCCTGGGCCGACCCGACAAGGAGACCTGGGCGATCTGCGGCGACGGCGGCTTCCAGATGACCATCCAGGAGCTGGCCACGCTTGCCCAGGACCGGATCCCGGTCCGCATCGCCCTCCTCGACAACAAGAAACTGGGCATGATCCGCCAGTGGCAGGAGCTGTTCTACGCCGGCAACTATCACTCGGCGACGCTGTTCGGACCCGACTACGTGAAGGTGTGCGAGGCCTACGGCATCCCGGCCGTGAAGGTCTCCACGCCGGAGCAGGTGCGGCCGGCCATCGAGGCCGCCCGGGCGGTCCACGGCCCGGCGCTCGTGTGGTTCGAGATCGCCGAGGAGCAGAACGTGTTCCCGATCATGCCCGCCGGCAAGGGCCTCTCCGACATCATCGAGCGGACGGAGGCGGAGGAATGAGCGGCGCTTCCGGCGCCGGGCCGAGCGCCGGCTGGGGCCGACGCAGGCCCGGCCGGTCAGGCCGCGAGCGGGGACCCGAGTGCCGCGACGCGGCGAGGCGAGCACGGCCGCCCACCAGGCAGTCCACGCCGCCCCGCCGGCACGCCTGATCCCGGGCAGCGGTGAGCAGCGTCGCCACGTCCTGGTGGCGATCGTCAACAACCGGACCGGCGTCCTGAACCGGGTGGCCTCGCTCATGCGGGCCCGCAACTTCAACATCGAGACACTCGCGGTCAGCCACCTCGACGACCCCGACATCTCGCGGATGACGATCACCCTGCGGGGCGACGACGTCCACGTCGAGCAGGCCACCAAGCAGCTCTACAAGATCATCGACGTCCTCAAGGTCCAGGACGTCACCGACGAGCCGACCGTCGCGCGCGAGCTCGCCCTGATCAAGGTCCGGGCCACGGATCGCACCCGCGGCGAGCTGATCTCGATCGTGGAGATGTACAAGGGTCGGCTCGTGGACATGTCGCCCGAATCGGTCGTCGTGGAGACGACGGGCACGGAAGCGGAGGTGGATGCGCTGATCGCCCTCCTCCGCGGCTACGGCATCAAGGAGATGGTGCGGACCGGGACCGTCGTGATGGCGCGCGGCCCGCAATCGATCGAGGAGGCCACCAAGCGATGACGGCGCGGATGTACTACGACGCGGACGCCGATCCGGCGGCCCTGGCCGGCCAGACCGTGGCGATCGTGGGGTTCGGGAGCCAGGGCCACGCCCACGCCCTGAACCTCCGCGAGTCGGGCGTGCGCGTGATCGTCGGCCTGCCGGCCACGTCCCGCAGCCGGGCCATCGCGGCCGACGCGGGCCTCGCCGTCGCCGACGTCGCCGCGGCGGTGCGGGGCGCCGACGTGGTGATGATCCTGGTCCCGGACACGGCCCAGAAGGACGTCTGGGAAGCGGACATCGCCCCGTCCATCAAGCAGGGCGCGCTGCTCCTCTTCGCCCACGGCTTCAACATCCGCTTCGATCGGATCCGGCCGCCGGCCGGGATCGACGTGGGCATGGTCGCGCCCAAGGGACCGGGCCACCTGGTCCGCTCCGTGTACGTCGACGGGGGCGGCGTGCCGGCCCTGTTCGCCGTCGGCCAGGACGCCACGGGGACGGCGAGGGCGCGCGTCCTCGCCTACGCACGGGCGCTCGGCGCCACGCGGGCGGGCGTCCTCGAGACCACCTTCGCCGAGGAGACCGAGACGGACCTCTTCGGCGAGCAGGCCGTCCTGTGCGGCGGCACGGCTGCCCTCGTGAAGGCGGGCTTCGAGACGCTCGTCGAGGCGGGCTACCAGCCGGAGCTCGCCTACTTCGAGACCCTCCACGAGCTCAAGCTCAT
Organism: uncultured Chloroflexia bacterium; assembly: GCA_963821595.1. Lineage (GTDB taxonomy): Bacteria > Chloroflexota > Limnocylindria > Limnocylindrales > CSP1-4 > CTSoil-043. The sequence goes on from CAWGEL010000024.1 coordinate 180,270, forward strand.
CGTCGACCTGATGTACCGCGGCGGGCTGAACTTCATGCGCTTCAGCGTGAGCGACACCGCGGAGTACGGCGACTACGTGTCCGGGCCGCGGATCATCGACGCGCGGGTCAAGGACACGATGAAGCAGGTCCTCACGGAGATCCAGGACGGGACCTTCGCCGCCAGGTGGATCGCCGAGAACGAGGCCGGCCGGCCCGAGTTCGAGCGGCTTCGGATGGCCGACCACGACCACCTCGTCGAGCGCGTGGGCGGGCGCCTGCGCGAGGCGATGCCCTTCCTGAACCCGGTGAACGTGCAGGCCGGCACGGCCCAGGCGGCCGCGTCCGGCACCGGAGGCCGACACTGATGGTCGTACCAGTTCACAGCGGCCCGTTCGTGGCCGCCGGCGCCGTCCGCATCTTCGACACGACCCTGCGCGACGGCGAGCAGGCCCCCGGCGCCGGGCTGACCTCGGCCGAGAAGATCGAGGTCGCCCGCCAGCTCGCCCGCCTCCGCGTCGACGTGATCGAGGCGGGCTTCCCGGCCGCATCGCCCGGCGACTGGGACGCGGTCAACCGGATCGCGCGGGAGACGCGCGGCGGCATCGCCGTGGCCGCGCTGGCGCGCTGCCGGGACGGCGACCCCCAGAAGGCCGTGGCGGCGATCCGCGTCGCGGAGCGGCCCCACCTCCACGTGTTCATCGCCACCTCCGACATCCACCTCAAGCACAAGCTCCGCCTGACGCGCGAGGAGGCCCTGGCGGAGGCCGTCCGCTGGGTCCGTTACGGCCGGCAGGAGCTGGGTCGCGACGTGGAGATCGAGTTCTCCGCCGAGGACGCCTCCCGGTCGGACCCGGAGTACCTGCGCCAGGTCTACGCCGCGGTCGTCGAGGCCGGCGCGTCCACGGTCAACATCCCGGACACGGTCGGCTACGCGATTCCGTCCGAGTTCGCGGCCCTGGTCGCCGACGTCGTGGGCCTGGTCGGGCGGGACGCGACCGTTTCCGTCCATTGCCACAACGACCTGGGCCTCGCCACGGCCAACACGCTGGCGGCCGTGCAGGCCGGGGCGCGGCAGGTGGAGGTCACCATCAACGGCCTCGGCGAGCGGGCGGGCAACGCCTCGCTCGAGGAAGTCGTCATGGCCCTCCGGACGAGGCCCACCCAGTTCCCCCAGCTCGCGTCGCACATCCAGACCGAGCAGATCACGGCAGCCAGCCGCCTGGTCTCCACGCTGACCGGCTTCGCGATCCAGCCGAACAAGGCCGTGGTGGGCGCCAACGCCTTCGCCCACGAGTCGGGCATCCACCAGGACGGCGTCATCAAGAACCCGCTGACCTACGAGATCATGACGCCGCAATCCGTGGGGCTGTCCGGCAGCCAGCTCACGATCGGCAAGCTCTCCGGCCGGAAGGGGCTCCAGAAGAAGCTGGCCCAGCTGGGCCACGACTTCGAAGGCGACGCACTCGACGCGATCTATCGCGAGGCGATCGCCCTGGCCGACGCCAAGAAGGAAGTCACCGACGCCGACCTGCTGGCGCTCGCCGAGCAGCGCACCGCGCAGGGCCCGGACGCCGGCGTGACGATCCAGGTCGAAGGCTGGAACATCACCTCGCAGCGCGGCGGGCGGTCGACGGGCTCGGTGCGCGTGAAGCTGGACGGCGAGCCGCGCGTCGGCGAAGCAACCGGGAACGGCCCGGTCAACGCGCTCTACCGCGCCGTGGACGAGGCGATCCGGCCGGTCCTCGGCTGGGAGCCGACGCTCGTCGAGTACGAGATCAAGGCGGTCACCGAGGGCGAGGACGCCCAGGGCCGCGTCTTCGTCCGCTGCCGCCGCTCCATCGACGACGAAGCCCACGCCGCCGTGGTCTCCGGCCATGGTCTCTCGACGAACATCATCGAGGCCTCCCTGGAGGCCTACGTCGTGGCCGCCAACAAGCTCCGGGCCGCCGGGCTCGACACGGGCCTGGCCGCAGCCGCGGGCGCCGCCGAGTCGCTGCCGTGACGGCCGGCGGCGGGTCCTCCGCCGGCCGCGGGCGGACGGGTCCTCCGCCGGCCTATGCGGTCGTCGCCCTCCCCGGCGACGGCGTCGGGCCGGACGTGGTGGCCGCCGCGCGCCGCGTGGTCGACACGGCGGGCACGCGCTTCGGGTTTCGCGTCGAGTGGACCGAGATCACGGTGGGCGGGGCGGCGATCGACGCGCATGGCGTGGCCATCCGCAACGAGGATCTCGCCGCCTGCGCGGCCGCCGACGCGATCCTCCTCGGTGCCGTGGGCGGCCCGAAGTGGGATGACCCCAGGGCCCCTGTCCGGCCGGAGCAGGCCCTGTTCGCCATGCGCGGCGGGCTGGGCCTGTTCGCCAACCTGCGCCCGGTGAGCGTCCACCCGGCGCTCGTGCCGGCCTCCCCGCTCCGGCCGGAGCTGCTCGAGGGCGTCGACCTGCTCATCGTCCGCGAGCTCACCGGCGGCCTCTACTTCGGCGACCGGAGCGAGGCCAGCGGTCCGGCCGGCGGGCGGTCCGCCTCGGACACGCTCCCGTACGCGGAAGCTGAGGTGGCCCGCGTCGTGCGGCTGGCCTTCGAGCTGGCCCGCGGCCGGCGCCGGCGGCTGACCAGCGTGGACAAGGCCAACGTCCTGGCCACGTCCAGGCTCTGGCGGACGGTCGCCCACGAGATCGCCGCCGAATTCCCCGACGTCGCGCTGGACGATCGGCTGGTCGACGCCTGTGCCATGGCCCTGGTCACCCGGCCGGCCGCGTTCGACGTGCTCGTCACGGAGAACCTGTTCGGCGACATCCTCTCCGACGAGGCGTCGGTGCTGGCGGGCTCGCTCGGGATGCTGCCCTCGGCCAGCATCGGCACGCGCCGGACCGCCCACGGGTTGCACGGGCTCTACGAGCCGATCCATGGCTCGGCGCCCGACATCGCCGGCCGCGACCTGGCCAACCCGATCGGGACGATCCTTTCGGCGGCGATGCTGCTGCGCTGGTCGCTGGGCCGCGCCGACGCCGCGGCGGCGGTCGAGGCGGCCGTGGCCGCGACCCTGGACGACGGCTTCCGGACAGCCGACCTCTGGCCGCGCGACCGGACCGAGGCGGAGCGCTGCACGCGGGTCGGCACGGTCGCCATGACCGACGCGATCGTGGCCCGGTTGGGGGACGCCGGGCCGGCGCCGGCCGGACCCGGGGCCGAGGACATCGACGCCGGCACGCTGGTTGCCACGAGCCAGCTCCTGGGACTGCTGTGATGCCGTGCGCGATCGTGGGCCGAATCGCGATTCCGGGGGCGGCCGCCTGACGGCGGTCGCCCTGGCGAACGCGTCGACCTCCGATCCGACCAGCCCGAAGGAACCCGCCATGAGCTCGCCAACCGACGACCCCGCCCTCGCTCCCTCGCCCGTGCCCCAGCCGGCGTCCGATGCCCCGCCCGTCGTGCTCTACGACACGACGCTTCGCGACGGAACGCAGGGCGAGAACATCATCCTGTCGCTGGCCGACAAGCTGCGCGTCGCCCGCATGCTCGACGAGTACGGGATGCCCTACGTCGAGGGCGGCTGGCCCGGCTCCAACCCGAAGGACATCGAGTTCTTCGCGGCCGCCCGGGCGCTCCGCTGGGAGCACGCCAAGCTGGCCGCCTTCGGCTCCACGCGCCATCGCACGAACCGCCCGGAGGACGACCCGAACCTGCGCGAGCTCGTCGCCGCGGAGACGCCCGTGGTCACGATCTTCGGCAAGAGCTGGCTGCTCCACGTGATCGAGGTGCTGGGCGCGACGCCAGCCCAGAACCTGGACATGATCGCGGAGTCGGTGGGCTTCGTCGCCGACCGCGGCCGCGAGGCCGTCTACGACGCCGAGCACTACTTCGACGGCTACCTCGCCGATCCCGCCTACGCTCTCGCGACCCTGCGGGCAGCCCGCCAGGCCGGCGCCCGCTCGCTGGTCCTGTGCGACACGAACGGGGGCACGCTCACGGCCGACCTCATCCGCATCATTGGCGAGACGCGCCGCGCCCTGGAGGCCGATGCGGGCGGGCCGCCGGTCACCTGGGGCATCCACACGCATAACGACGCGGAGCTGGCCGTCGCCAACTCGATCGTCGCCGTCCAGGCCGGCATCCGCCACGTCCAGGCGACGATCAACGGCTACGGCGAGCGCTGCGGCAACGCCAACATGGTGAGCGTGCTGGCGAACCTGGCCCTCAAGACCGAACTGTCGCTGGTGCCCCTCGGCGGCGGCGAGCTGGCCGGTCTCACGGACCTGTCGCGGTCCGTCGCCGAGATCGCCAACGTCGCCCCCAACGACTACCAGCCGTTCGTCGGCCGCAGCGCCTTCGCCCACAAGGGCGGCGTCCACGGCGCCGCCGTGGCGAAGGTGGAGCGGAGCTACCAGCACGTCGACCCGACCCTCGTCGGCAACCGTCGCCGGCTCGTCGTGTCCGAGCTGGGCGGGCGGGCCAACACCCAGCTGCGGGCCGAGCAGCTTGGCCTCCAGGTCGCCGGCGTGGTCGACCCGCGGGAGATCTCGCGGATCATCAAGCAGCTGGAGTCGGACGGGCTCGCCTTCGAGGGCGCCGAGGCATCGTTCGAGCTGCTCATCCACCGCCGGACCGCGGGCTACACGCCGCCGTTCCGGATCGTGGACTTCACGGTCCTCGTCGAGCAGCGATCCGGCCAGGAGCTGCTGGCCGAGGCGACCGTCAAGGTGGAGGTCGCCGGCGAGGTGCTCCACACGGCGGCCGACGGCAACGGCCCGGTCAACGCGCTGGACGCGGCCCTGCGCAAGGCGCTCGGCGCCTTCTACCCCCAGCTTGACGGCGTCCACCTGGTCGACTACAAGGTGCGCATCCTCGACGGTCAGGCCGCCACGGCCGCCCGGACGCGGGTCGTCATCGATTCGGCGGATGGCAGCCGCACGTGGAGCACGATGGGCTCCGACACGAACATCATCGCCGCCTCGGCGGCGGCCCTGGCCGATTCGCTGGAGTACGCGATCTGGAAGCGTGGCGCCGCGGTCCGTCGCCGCGACGAGCGTGGATTCACCGCTCCGCCGCCCGTCGCCGCGCAGGCGCCGGCGCCCGGATCCTCGCCAGATGCGGTGGCCGCCGTCGTCCACAGGGCGGGGAGCAACCGATGAGCGCCCCGCCCCCGCTCCGCCTGGTCCGCTGGACCGTCTCGACGGGCTCCAACTCGTCGTCGCGGGCGGCGGTCGTCCTCGCCGCCGGCGACCACCAGTGGGAGGCGACCGCCGACGGCCCGGGCGCGATCATGGCCCTCTACGAGGCCGTCGACGCCGCCCTGGAGGACGTGCTCGGCGGGCGCGTCCGGCTGGTCGCCTTCGACGTCCATGCGGTCGGCGAGACGGCCGGCGCGGACGCCTTGGTGGAGCTGGCCGTGGAGCCTCCGGCAAGTGCTTCCGGCGAACGGGCCGCGGGCCGCCATCCGGGGTCCGCCCGCCACGTCAACCTGGTCGCCGCCTGCGCGGAGGCGTACCTGGCGGGGATCGCCGCGCTCCTCGGCGACGACGCGTGGGCCGGCGCGACGGAAGCGGCCGGCAACCGTCGGCTGGCCGAGGTCCGGGCGCAGGCGGCGCGGTCGGCCGCCCGTGCCGAGCTGGACGAGGACGCCGAGCTGCCGTCCACCGACTGGTTCAACCGGTGAGCCTCGGCGCTCCGGCGCCCGCGGCGGCCCCGGCGGCCCAGGGGACGGCGGTGGCGCCCCCGTTCGACGCCCTGCTCCTGGTCTCGTTCGGCGGGCCGGAGCAGCCGGACGACGTCATGCCGTTCCTCGAGAACGTCACCCGCGGTCGTGGCGTGCCGAGAGAGCGTCTCGAGGCGGTCGCCCGCCACTACGTCGCGCTGGGCGGCGTGAGCCCGATCAACGCCCAGAACCGGGCCCTCCTCGGCGCGCTGCGCGCCGAGCTGGCGGCCCGCGACCTGGACCTGCCCCTGTACTGGGGCAACCGCAACTGGGACCCGTTCCTGGCTGCCACGCTCCGGGAGATGCAGGCCGCCGGCCACACGCACGTGCTCGCCCTCACGACCAGCGCCTACTCCTCCTACTCGAGCTGTCGCCAGTACCGCGAGGACCTGGCCGGAGCGCTGGAGGCAGCCGGACTCGCCGGGCTGATGACCATCGAGAAGGTGCGACCGTACTTCGATCATCCGGGCTTCATCGAACCGTTCGCGCGCGGGATCGCCGCTGCCGTGGCCGAGACCGACGGGGCTGGCATCGCCCCCGAGCGCGTTCGGCTGCTGTTCGCCACCCATTCGATCCCCGTGGCCATGGCCGAGACGTCCGGGCCGCCGGACCGGCGCGGCGAGCCGGGGAGCGGCGGGGCGTACGTGGCACAGCACCTCGCGGTGGCGCGGGCGTTGCGGGCTCGGGTCGAGGCGCGGGTCGGGCCATTCCCGGCGTGGTCGCTCGTCTACCAGTCGCGGAGCGGCGACGGGCGCGTTCCGTGGCTGGAGCCGGACGTCAACGACGCGTTCCGGGCGGCCGCCGCCGAGGGCGCGGCGGCCGTGATCGTCGTCCCCATCGGCTTCATCAGCGATCACGTCGAGGTGGTCTGGGACCTGGACCGCGAAGCCGCCCAGACCGCCCGGGAGCTGGACCTGCGCATGATCCGGGTTGCCACGCCCGGCACCGACCCGGAGTTCGTGGGCGGGCTCGTGGACCTGGTCGAGGAGCGGGTGCGCGGCCGGGAGCCGGCGTCGGCGACATCGCTCGCGCCGTGGCCGGGTGCCTGCGCCGTGGACTGCTGCCCGAACCTGCGCGGGGCGATGCCGGCCGTGGCCGGGGTCGACGCACCGTTCTGAGCGGGGTCCGTCGCGACCGCGAGATCCTTCCGGCCGGGCCCGCCCGTCGGGCGCCGGGGCCAGTTGCCCCGCCGTGTCGGCAGCGGTCGGGCGCCGTACCATCGGCGGATGGAGGAACCCGCCAAGGAGCTCGCCGTCGCCTACTCCGGTGAGCCCGGCGCCTTCGCCGAGGACGCCGTCCGGGCCGTGTTCGGGCGTGACGTGGCCACCCTGCCGGTGGCGGGCTTCCGGGCTGTCTTCGAGGCCGTGGCCGATGGCCGCGCTGGCGCCGGCGTCGTCCCGATCGAGAACCTGGTCAACGGCACGGTCCGCGAGAACTATGACCTGCTCCTCGAGTTCCGGCTGGAGATCCGGGCCGAGGTCGTGGTGCCGGTCCGACTCTGCCTTGCCGTCCTGCCGGGGGAGACGCTCGATGGGATCGAGCGCGTCTACTCGCACATCCAGGCGCTCGGCCAGGCCGACGAATTCCTTCGATCGCGGCCGTGGACCCTCCTCACCACGTACAACACGGCCGGTGCGGGCAGGTCGCTGGTGGATCGCCGGGAACGCGGGGCGGCGGCCGTCCTGTCGCCCCGTGCGGCCGCGCTCCTGGGTCTGGCCGTGCTGGCCGAGGACATCCAGTCCGTGCCGGACAACAGGACCCGGTTCCTGGTGGTGGCCGCGGCCGGGGCACCGATCCCGGCGCTTCAGTCTGGCGCAAGCGACCCGGCCGGCGCGGCCCGGACCACGCTCGTCATCGGCGTGCGCAACGAGCCCGGGGCGCTCCTGGCAGTCCTGCGCGTCTTCGCCGCGCACGGCCTGAACATGTCGAAGCTGGAGAGCCGCCCCGCGCGCGATCGGCCGTGGGAGTACGTCTTCTGGGTCGACCTGGACACCGCTGGGGACGACCCCGCGACGGCCGCCGCGCTGGCCGAGCTTGGCGGCGTCACGACGAGCATCCGCACGCTGGGCAGCTACCGGAGGGGCGTCGGGGGATAGTCCGGACGCCGCACTCTCGGCCGGCGCAGTCCGGGCCGGCGAGCGCGCCTCCCGGCCTGCGCACTCTGGGCCGCCGCAGTCCGTGCGCCGCACTCCGGCGCCCGCCGGCGCCGCAGGCCCGCCGGCGCGTCCCGTGGGTGCTACCCTCGGCCGGCGGCAGCTCGCGAGCCGGGCGTGCCGTTGAGGGAGGTTGGGCGATGGCCGGTACGTTCAAGGACGCCATGGCGGCCGGGTACGCCCTGACGGAGCCTGCGCTGGTCCTCGGCAGCCCGATGGACGGGATCACGCCGATCCCCGACGTGCGCATCCAGGCCGGACTGTCCATGCTCAACCGGCATGGGCTCATTGCGGGCGCCACCGGCACCGGCAAGACGAAGACGCTCCAGCTGATCGCCGGGCAGCTCTCGCTGGCGGGCATTCCCGTGCTGGTCGCCGACATCAAGGGCGACCTGACCGGCCTGGCCGCGCCAGGGGACGGTGCCAACGCCAAGGTGCTGCAGCGCGCGGGCGAGCTCGGCTGGACGTTCGCGCCGTCCGGCCATCCAGTCGAGTTCCTGTCGCTGTCGGGCGCCCTCGGCGCCCAGATCCGGGCGACCGTGCACTCGTTCGGGCCGCTCCTCCTCGGGCGGGTCCTCGACCTCAACGACACCCAGACGAGCATCCTGTCGCTCGTCTTCAAGTACTGCGACGACCACCAGCTGCCCCTCCTCGACCTGGCCGACCTGACGACGACCCTCAAGTACCTCGGCAGCGACGACGCGAAGGAGGTCCTCGCGGACTACGGGGGCATCTCGCCGGCCAGCCTCGGCGTGATGCTGCGCTCGATCATCACCCTGGAGCAGGAGGGCGCCAGCGCCTTCTTCGGCGAGCCGGAGTTCGAGGTCGACGACCTGATGCGGACCGCCCCGGGCGGCCAGGGGATCATCAGCGTCCTCGAGCTCTCCGACGTCATGGACAAGCCGGCCCTGTTCAGCACCTTCATGCTCTGGCTCCTCGCCCAGCTCTACCACGTGCTGCCGGAGGCGGGCGACCTGCCGAAGCCGAAGCTCTGCTTCTTCTTCGACGAAGCTCACCTCCTCTTCAACGGGGCCAGCGACGCCCTCCTCGCGCAGATCGAGCAGACCGTCCGCCTGATCCGGTCGAAGGGGGTCGGCGTCTACTTCGTGACCCAGGCGCCGACCGACGTGCCGTCGTCGGTCCTGGCCCAGCTGGGCAATCGCGTCCAGCACGCCCTCCGGGTGTTCACGCCCGAGGACGCCGACGACCTGAAGAAGACCGTCCGAACCTTCCCCATGACGGACTTCTTCGACACCGGCCAGACCCTGACGTCGCTCGGGATCGGCGAAGCGCTGGTGACCGTGCTGTCGCCGCGGGGCGTGCCAACGCCGCTCGCCCCGACGCGGCTGCTCCCGCCCGACTCGCTGATGGCGGCGATCCCGCCGGACGAGCTGCAGCGTCGGATCCAGGGCGGCGAGCTCCATGCCGTGTACGCCGAGGCAGTGGATCGCGAGAGTGCCCACGAGATGATCACGGCCCGCCTGGAAGCGGCCCGGGCAGCAACGGCCGCCATGGCCGCCCCGGCGGCCGAGGCGGCTCCTGGCGCGCCGCGGCCGCCGACCCCAGCCCAGGAACGCGCGGAGATCGAGCGGCGGGCTCGCGAGCTGGAACGGATCCGCCGCGAGGCGGAGCGCGACGCGGAGCGTGACTCGCGGGCCCAGGCCCGGGAGGCTGCCACCCAGCAGCGCGCCGCCGAGCGGGCCCGTCTCCAGCGCGAGCGCGAGATCAGCCAGGCGGGCAACGCGATCCTGCGCGGTGTGATGGGAACGCTGTTCGGCGGGAGCCGCCGGCGCCGCTAGCCGCGGGCCTTCGACCGCGTCCGCTTCGCGCCCGTGGCTGTTGCGCGACGTGTCTCGATGATCGCTGCCGCGTCCGCCCGGTACGACGGGTACTTCGCGACGGCCTCGCGCACGTAGGCGGTGACGGCCTCAACGTCGACCTCGGCGCCCCGCGGGATGTCCCAGGTCTCGAGCACGGACGTTCCTGCCCGCAGCACGTGTCGCGGATCGTCGAGGAGCACGCCGTAGAGGAACCGCAGGCCGATCGCCGCCTTCGGGTGGGCGTCGACGGCCACCACCCAGTGGCGCCAGTCCCCATTGATGGCGTACATGAGGATGTTGTACTTGATCGCAACCGCAAAGCTCGCGTGGGCGGCGCGGATGACCGCATCAAGGGCACGCACCGTGGGGGCGGCGTCGGCGTCGACGCCGCCGAGGTAGGTTTCGAGGACGCGATCCGCGGTCCCGCTCATACCACCTTCGTTCCCTCGACCCCCGCCGCGGCCGGCGGGTACTGCGGATCCAGTTCGTCGAGCGTGTCGGCCAGGATCTCGCCGACGGCGAGGTTCCGCAGCCAGTTCCGGTTCGCCGGCACCAGGTACCACGGCGCGCGCTTCGTCGACGTCTCCGAGATGGCCTCCTCGAATGCCGCCCGGTACTCGTCCCAGCGCTGCCGTTCAGCGAGGTCGCCGGTACTGAACTTCCAGCGCTTCTCCGGATCGTCGACCCGCTCCTGGAATCGTTGCCGCTGCTCGTCGCGGTCGATCGCCAGGAAGAACTTCACGATCGTGACGCCCTCGTCGGTCAGCATCTCCTCGAAGGCGCGAATCTCTGCATACCGCCGGCGCCAGCGTTCCTCCGGCACGAGGCCGTGGACGCGGACGATCAGCACGTCTTCGTAGTGACTGCGGTTGAAGATGCCGATCTCGCCCTTGCCGGGAACGCGCCGGTGGATGCGCCAGAGGTAGTCATGGGCGAGCTCGATCGCGCTCGGCTCCTTGAACAACGTGACCGGGCAGCCCTGGGGGTTGAAGGCGCCGGCGATGACCCTGATCGTGCCGTCCTTGCCGGCAGCATCGATGCCCTGGAGGACGACGAGGACGGGGTGGCGAGCCTCCGCCCAGAGGCGGGCCTGGAGGTCGGTCAGGCGATCGAGGACGCCCGCCAGATCCGTCTCGGCCCGCTCCTTCTCACGGCCGAAGGTGGCGCCGCAGTCGAAACGGGCCAGGTCGACCTTCGCGCCGGGCTTCACCCGGAGCAGTTGCCGAAAGCTCCGGTCGCGGTCCTTGCCATCGCCCATCATGCCCTCCCGCTGCCCGCGTCCGGCCGTTCGTTCGCGGCTGCTTCGACCCGGGGTGGCCCCGGCCGTCCGGCGGAACCGTCCGTCCCGGTGATCGGTGTGCCCGTCGGACCAATCGGGTCATGGCCGGCGATTCTCAGGTGCGATCGTAGAATGGCAGTCTCCCGCCAGTCCCGCCGAGGAGAGCGCTCACCATGGCCACCGCCCCCGCCGTCACCACCCGCATGGTGGTCCCCCACAAGATCTTCCTCGCCGGGCGCTGGGTGGATTCCCCGGACCCGCTGGTCATCGAGAACCCCGCCCGCCCCGAGGCGCCGGCCGGCCTGACGTACGCGGCGACGCCGGCCCAGTACGACGAGGCGGTCGAAGCCGCCGTCGAATCCTTCCAGGTCACGCGCCGCCTCCCGGCCTACGAGCGAGGCGCGATCCTTCGCAACATCAGCGCCGGCATCCGCGCGCGGCGCGAGGAGCTTGGCCGGCTCATCGCCATGGAGTCCGGGAAGCCGATCCGCGACGCGCTCGTCGAGGCGGATCGTGCGTCGCTGACATTCCGCCTGGGCGCGGAGGAGGCCGAGCGCCTCGGCGGCGAGGTCATCCCCCTCGACCTTGCGGCGAGCTCCAAGGGCCGGGTCGCGATGACGCGGCGATTCCCGATCGGCCCGGTGGCCGCGATCAGCCCCTTCAACTTCCCACTCAACCTGGCCGCCCACAAGCTTGCCCCGGCGATCGCCGCGGGCTGCCCGATCCTGCTCAAGCCGCCCTCCAAGGACCCCCTCACGATGCTGACGGTCGGCGAGATCGTCGAGGAGGCCGGCGCCCCGGTTGGCTCCGTGAGCATCCTGCCGATGAGCCGCGAGCTCGGCGACCGGATGGTCTCCGACGAGCGCTTCAAGCTGCTCACCTTCACCGGCAGCCCGGCCGTCGGCTGGCCGATGAAGGCCCGCGCCGGCAAGAAGAAGGTCGTCCTGGAGCTCGGCGGGAACGCCGGGGCGATCGTCGACCGGACGGCCAACCTGGACTGGGCCGTCAGGCGGATCACGGTCGGCGCGTTCTCCTACAGCGGCCAGGTCTGCATCAGCGTCCAGCGCCTCTTCGTCCACGACGAGGTCTACGACGCGTTCGTGGAGAAGTTCGTGGCCGCGGCCGGCGCCCTCCGCCTGGGCGACCCGCTGGACCCGGAGACGGACCTCGGGCCGATGGTCGACGAGAAGGCAGCCCACCGGACCCAGGCGTGGATCGACGAGGCAGTGGCGGAGGGCGCCAGGGTCCTGCTCGGCGGCCATGCCACGGGGACGTTCTTCGCGCCGACGATCCTGGAGGGGGCGGCCCCGACGTCGAAGGTGTGCGCAGAAGAGGCGTTCGCCCCGCTCGTGGTGATCTCGCGGGTGGCCGACATCGAGGACGCGGTCGCGCGGGTGAACGACTCCCGCTTCGGCCTCCAGGTCGGCGTCTTCACGAACGATCTCTCTGATGCGATGGCAGCATTCAACGAGCTCGAAGTCGGCGGCGTGATCCTCAACGACGTCCCGACCTACCGGATCGACCACATGCCGTACGGCGGCGTGAAGGACTCGGGCCTCGGCCGAGAGGGCCTGCGGTACGCCGTCGAGGACATGACGGAGATCCGCATCCTCGTGTTCGCCGAGCCGCAGTAGGCGGCGGCCGGCGGCGGTCCCGCGGTCGTCAGCGGGCCCGCGGCACAACGACGGCAGGGAGGCGCGCCGTGCGCATCGACTGGATGTGGGGCTGGGGCGGCCTCGGTGGCGTGGGCCTGGTGGGCCTCGTCCTGTTCCTCGTGTTCTGGGGCCTCGTCATCGCCGCCCTGGTGCTGCTGATCCGGCGGCTCGTCCGCTCCGACGAGCGCAGCCGGCATGACGGGCCCCCGCCGTGGAACCGGTACGCGCCGCCCCCGGGGGTCGCGCCGCCGGGGACAACCCCGGCGCCGGGGCCGGGGCCGGGGGCGGTGCCGCCGGCGTCCGCTTCACCGGGAGCGGAGCCGGCATCGCTCTCCGCGCAACCGCCGCTCGCGCCCCGCGCGGCCATGCCCTCGCCGGGGTTCGGAACCGCGACGGGGCCCAGCGCCCTCGAGACCCTCCGCCAGCGCTATGCCCGCGGCGAGATCGACGAGGCCGAGTTCGAGCGCCGCCGCGCCTTCCTCGAGGATGCGCGCGGTGGGGGCCGTCCGACCGGCGGCTAGTGTCGCGACCTGGACGTCCGCGGACCGCTGTCCTCGGGCCGCCCGCGACCAGGAGACGTGGTCAGCTGGAGCGTGGACTCACGACGAATCACGGGATCCGGCGTGACGGGCACGCTCCCCTCCGCCGCATCGACCACCGTCCCTGGCAGCGCGTGATCGCGCGGCGGCAGCCGCCTGCCCAACGTCATCGGAACCGACGAGGATCCAGCGAGCCGCGACACCAGGAGTTCAGGGGGCTGCGGTCGTCGAAAGGTCGCCCTCGCGACGGCGGTGGTCGATGCCGGCACCCGGAACGCGGAAGGCCCTGGCCAAGGCAGCTGCCGGCGATTCGTGCTTCGCGGGCGTCGCGGCGTCGGACACTTGGCCCACCGGCACGCCGTCCTCGACGGACCACGCGTACTTGAGCATCGCCGTGCGGAGCTCGGCGTCGTTGTCGCCGTTGGCAAGCGTCAGCAGGTGCCGCACGTCCTCGCGGATCGTCGCCGGGGGAGGGGGCGCGATCGCGCGGAGCACCTTCGGGCTGGCTGTCGGCTCCACCTGCTCGGCGTCGTAGAAGAGCTCCTCGTGGAGCTTCTCGCCCGGTCGCAGTCCGATCGTTTCGATGGGCTGGCTGTCCGGATCGCGCCCGGAGAGCCGCACGAGGTCGCGGGCCAGGTCCATCACCCGGACCGGCTCGCCCATGTCCAGGACGAAGACGTCCCCGTCGCTGCCGAGCGCCGCCGCGTCCAGGATCAGCCACGCGGCCTCCGGGATCGTCATGAAGAAGCGGGTCATGTCGGGGTGGGTGATCGTGAGTGGCTCGCCGTTCTCGAGTTGGGACCGGAAGATCGGGACGACGCTGCCCGTGGAGCCGAGCACGTTCCCGAAGCGCACGGAGACGTACGGTCGGCCCGTGCGATGTGCGGCGTCGGCGACGAGCATCTCCGCGATCCGCTTGCTCGCGCCCATGACGCTCGTGGGTCGAACCGCCTTGTCCGTCGACACGTTGACGAGCCGTTCCACGCCGGCAGCCTCAGCGGCGTCGAGGACCGACCACGTGCCGGCCACGTTCACGTATGCGGCGTCCGACGGATGCTCCTCCATCATCGGGACATGCTTGTAGGCCGCAGCATGGAAGATGACGGAAGGGCGCTCGGCCGCGATCACGCGGTTCATCGCCGCGCGGCTGGCCACGTTCGCCAGGTGCACGCGGATGGTACCGCTGCCCTTTCCCTTTGCTCGCCGCGCCTCCAGCTCTCGCTCCACCAGGAAGAGCGGGCTCTCCGCCCGGTCCACCAGGATCAACCGCCTCGGCCCGATCGCGAACACCTGGCGCGCCAGCTCGGATCCGATCGAGCCGGCACCCCCCGTGATGAGGACGGTCTGGTCCCGGACAAGCTGCTCGACACCCGCCGCGTGCTCGCTGACCATCGGCCGCCGCAGGAGGTCTTCGACGCGGACCTGCCGGATGCGGAACGCGTCGACGCTTCCATCCAGGAGATCGCTCACCGATGGGACGGTGCGAACGTCGAGCTGGAGGGCAACCGCAGCCTCGACCGCCCGCCGGATCGCGCTGCCGGGTGCGCCCGGCATCGTGATCAGCAGCGTCTTGGCGCCGGTCTCGGCCACCGCCCGCGGCATCGCCTCGAGGCCGCCGAACACCGGGATCCCGGCGACGATCCCGCCGGCCAGCCCCGGATCGTCGTCGATGAACCCGACCGGCAGGACGCCGGAGCCCGGGTGCCGTCGCGCGGAGCGCGCCATGAGCGCGCCGGCGTGCCCGGCGCCGTAGAGCAGCGTTGCCCGGCGATCGGCCGACGTCGCGTTGTCGACGATGGGAGCCATCTCGGAGACGGCCCGGATCCCGAACCGCACACCGCCCAGGATCGCGGTGCTCACGAGCAGTTCGATCAGCCAGAACGATCGAGGGAATCCGTCGGTCCACCAGGCGCCGCTCGCGATCGATGTCCCGTAGAAGATGCCCATGCTGATCAGCGACCCCAGGGCAACGGCGGCGACGATCCGCTCGAGGTCGGGGACGCTGGCGAAGCGCCAGCGTCGGCTGTAGAGGCCGAGCCGGATGTGGCAGATGGTCCGGACCGCGAGCAGGAGCCCCACGACCAGCGGGAATGCCGGGACCAGCATCGGCCCGCTGAGGCGGTCGAAGCGGAGCGCGAGGGCCAGGTAGGACGCCACGACGATCCCCAGCAGGTCGATCGCGAAGAGGTACCGCCCGCGCAGGCGGGACGTCAGCCGGACGGCGGCAGAGGGCGCCGGCCTGTCGAGAGGGAGGAGCGGCGTCGGGCGCGTGGGGAAGCCGGGCGGCATGAGCCCGATCCGGTGGCGTGGTCGAATCCAATGGGGGACGGTCATCGGAGTCCTCATGAAAACGGAGGAGATGAGACCAAAAGAACGAAATGAATAGAACGCGCGAACAGGATTGGCGCCGCCACAAGGCTCCCCCAAGGGGCGGGCCACTTGCTGACGATACGGCAGACGGACGCCCTTGCCTAGTACGAACAGGCCATGACTCGGCAGGATCGGGCTCCCTCCGGTGCCAGGACGCACCGGAGGCCCGCGCCGCACCCGTCGACTGCGGTGGTGTCGGGGAGTTCAGGACGTGCGGGTGCCGAGCCGGACGAGGAGCTCGCCCGCCACGGCCCGGTAATCGTTCGCGACCGGGCTCGTCGGCGCGTATTGGGTGATCGGCAGCCGGAGCGCGGGGGCCTCGGCGATTCGGATCGCCTCGCGGACGCAGGTGTTGAGCACAGCGGGGCCGAACCGGGCTGTGAGCTGCCCGATCACCTCGCGAGCGTGCATCGTGGCGTTGACCCGGCAGGCGACGATGCCCAGCAGCTCCAGGTGTCGGTTGACCTGGCGGCGCGCTCGCTCGATCGAGGCAATGACGCTCGCGACGCCGGGCAGCGCCAGGGCATGGGCCTCCACCGGGATCACGACGTGGTCGCTGGACACCAGGGGTGCAAGCGAAAGATGGCCGAGCGTCGGGGGCGTGTCCACCAGGATGAGGTCCCAGTAGTCAGGCAACCGCGCAAATCCGCGCACGATGCTGAGCCCGATGTCATTTGCGGCGGTACCGCCCGATTGCACGAGGCTCACGCTGACCGGGATCAAGTCGACGCCATGGGCCGTCGTGGGCACGACCAGTTGCGCGACCCTGACACCCCCGGACGCGAATTCCACCAGGCCGATGGGGCGTTCCTGGCCGCCCAGCCAATCGGTGGCCGACCCCTGCGGATCCAGGTCGACCACGAGGACCCGGAGGCCTCGTTCACCGAAGGCCGCCGCGAGGTTCACCGTCGTGGTCGTCTTCGCGCTCCCCCCCTTGTTGTTGGAGAGCGTGATCGTCCGCATCTCAGCGGACTTCTTCGGCCCGCTGGACCAGGCCGTCGAAGAAGTCGTCGGCGGCCGAGGCGACGCTCTGCGGCGCATGAAGGAGGCGATCGGGCGCCGTCGCAACCGGCCGGCGACGGACCGCCTGCTCCACCCGGGCCACCCCTCCCTGGTCCGCCACGAGCTGCGGCGACGTGTCCTCCTCCACCGCTGCCGGCGTGGCTCCGGGCGCCAGCCCGGCTTCCCAGGGGTCGACGACCGGCGCGGGGGCCGGTGCCCAGGACGATCTCTCCCGCTCCCCCTCCTCTGGAGGGACTGCCTCCACCGCGGGAGGATGCCCGCCGACGGCGGAGGCTGGCGTGGGAATCGGCCGTGCATCCGGAGGGCTCGACAGCAGCGGAGCCGGCCCCACCGACGGAACGTGCCGGAATACGCCGACACCGGACACGGGAGCCGTCGCGGACTCGTCGCAGGCCCGCCGGTGACCCGGTTCGCGTATGGTCCGGGCAAGGCGCCGCGCTCCTGCCAGTGGCCGGGCAATGGCGTCCCTCAGGCGCGTACCCATGGTGCCGGCCGTCGCCGCGGCAACGGTCCGGTGCCCGCTCGACGGCGCCAATTCCTGCGTGCGCGCCGGATCGGCCGGCGGCCCGGATGCCTCGGGTCCTCCGGGCGCGGGGCGGCTGGACCCGTTCCGCGGCGTCACGTCCGAGCGGTCGGGCAGCTGCGAGATTCCGCGCTGGTCACGTCCTGCACTCTACAGGCTGTCCCGGGTGGATTGGAGCGATGGCGGCTCCTGAATGCCCGGACTCGCGGGGCGTGGACGCGGTCCGGCGGCACGGCGCCTCCCCCGGGGCTCGTCGATCCGGGCCCGCGGCGTGCCGCGGCTACAGGCCCCGGATGTCCCGGCCGGGCATTCGCGGGCCCCGGCGCGGGGCGGCGACGCGACCCGCCTCCAGCAGCCGGATCACCCGCGCACGGTGGCCCGTGAACGGCGCCAGGAGCTCCAGCATGCGAGCGTCCGAGCCGCGCGGCTCCCCGGCGAGCGCCCAGCAGACGACGTGCGGGAGGTGGAAATCGCCGAGGCTCACGGCGTCCGGGTCGCCCAGGGCCCGCAACCCGACCTCGGCCGCGGTCCACGGCCCGACCAGGGGAAGCGCGCGCAGTCGCGCGTACGCATCGGCGAGCTGGAGGTCGGCGCACTCCTCGAGACGGCTTGCGTGCGCCGCGGCGCCGCGGATGGCGTCGGCCCGGCGGCGCTCGAGCCCGAGCGGGTGGTAGGCGTAGCCGGGCAGCCCGGCCAGCGTCTCCGGGGACGGCGGGATCCGCAGAGGAGACGGCCTTCGGGAGGCCGGCCAGGGTCCGGGCGCCGGTTCGCCGTGCCGGCGGACCAGGGCCACATACGAGGTCCAGGCCTCGCTGCCGGTGACCTTCTGCTCGATGATCGCCGGCACCAGTGCCTCGAGCACCCGCCGAGTGTGGCCGATCCGAAGCCCCGGCATCCGCCGGGCGAGCTCGCGCAGGAGCGGCACGCCGGCGACGCGCTCGGCGAAGTCCCCCGGGTCGTCGTCGGCGCCCACGAGCTCGGGCGCCTGCTGGATCGCCCATGCGGCGCCCGGACCCCATGCCTCCGCGCGCAGCCCGTCGCCGTCAGGCACCAGGCGGATCGTCGCGGGACCCGCCGGCGTTCGCGTCGCCCGCCAGGCCGAACCGTCGCGGGAGAACCGGAGCGTGGGATCGAGACCTCCGCGCCCGTGGATCCCCAGGACCAGCCGCAGGTCGATGGGGGCGGCTGTCGCGAAGCGCCGGCTGGCCGGCGCCTCATGGCCGGCTGCCGTCGGCACGGGAACGTCAGTCACCGTGGACTGTGGGGTCGCATTCATCCACCGACGCGGACCACCCATCGGCCGCGGGCGTTCCCACCCAGGATGGCATCGAGCGCTTCGGGAAGGCCCTCGAGCGTGACCTCCTGCAGGCCATCGCCCAGGCCCTGGGGCCGGAGGTCGCTGGCCAGCCGCTCCCAGACGGCCCGCCGATCCTCGATCGGCACGGCCACCGAAATCGATGCCGACGAGGGCGACGCTGCGGAGGATGAAGGGGAAGACGGTCGTGGTGAACCCGGGGCCGCCCGTGTTGCCCGACGCGGCGACCGTGGCCCCGCGGCGGAGCGTCCGGAGCACGTACGGGAGCGTTGCCCCGCCGACGCAGTCGATGGCACCCGCCCAGCGCTCCGAGTCGAGCGACTTTCCGCTGTCGGCCGTGACGTCGGCCCGGCTGATGACCTGCGCCGCGCCCAGGCGGCGCAGTCGGTCGGCCTCGCCCGGCTTGCCCGTCGCCGCCCAGACCTCGTAGCCATGGGTCGCCAGGATCCCGACGGCAATGCCGCCAAGACCCCCCGACGCCCCGGTGACGAGCACGGGTCCGACGCCCGGCCGAAGTCCGCGCTGCTCGAGGACGATGAACGAGAGCGCCGCCGTGAATCCGGCCGTGCCCACGGCCATCGCGAGGCGCGGGGTCAGCGACGCGGGCAGGGGCACGACCCAGCCAGCCGGCACGCGCTGGTACTCGGCGAACCCGCCATGCCGGCTGACGCCAAGCTCGTAGCCGTGGGCGATGACGAGCTCGCCGGGTCGGATCCCGGGATCCGCGCTCTCCACGACCTCTCCGGCCAGGTCGATGCCCGGGATGAGCGGCGAGATGCGGGCGACCCGGCCGGTCGGGATCGTCGCCAGCCCGTCCTTGTAGTTGACGCTCGACCAGGCGACGCGGATCGTCGACCTCGCCCGGCGGCAGGTCGGCCGCCGCGAAGTCGCGCACGCCACGTTCGACGCCATCCCCCACCTGCTCGGCGACGAATGCCCGGAACGTGGCCGGGATCGCGCTCATGAACCTCTCCGCTGTGGTCGGTGCTTCGGTGCGATGATCCCCGAACCGGCCGTGCCGGCGCCGGCGGGTGACCGGGCCGCCGCTGGGCGAGCGGTCCGGCCGTCCCCTCGACGGCCGGAGTGGCCCGGGTCAGCCGTGGAGCGTGTCGCCGGGTGCCCAGGCGTGGACCGTCACCCGGTCCAGGCCTCGCGCGTGGAGCTCGGTCTTGAGGGCGTCGGGATTGCCGGCGAGGAGGGGAAACGTTCCCCAGTGAATCGGCGCGACCGCGTCGACGCCCAGCAGCTCGATCGCCAGGGCTGCCTCGCGCGGACCCATGGTGTAGTGGCCGCCGATCGGGAGCAGCGCCAGGTTCGGCTGGTACAGCTCGCCGATGAGGCGCATGTCGCCGAACACGTTCGTGTCGCCGGCGTGATAGATGGTGTAGCCGTTCTCCAGCCGGACGACGAAGCCGGCCGGCTCGCCCAGGTACAGGGTCGTCTCGCCGCCGGGGTTCCAGTCGCCGGCCGAATGGTCGGCCCCGACCATCGTGACCGCGATCTCGCCGAAGGCGAACGTCCCGCCCTTGTTCATGCCGGTCACGGCGTCCGAGCCGCCGGGCAGCCGGCGCGCCAGCCAGAGGCTCATCTCGTGGATCGCGGGCCAGGTCGGCCGGAGCCGGCTGGCCAGCGCAACCGCGTCGCCCATGTGGTCGCCGTGTCCGTGGGTCACGAGCAGGAGATCGCAGGCGCGGACCGCATCCGCCGTCTTGGGGCTCTTCGGGTTGCCGAACCACGGGTCGAACAGGATGGTCTTGCCGCCGGAACTCCGGACCTCCACGCAGGCATGGCCGTACCAGGTGAGCGTCGTCGCCGGATCGAGTCCCATCGGGTGGCACCTCCGCGCGCATGGTAGACCCGGTCGGGGCCGGGCACCCACGGGGCCGTCCGAGGGGCGGCAGGGCACCCGGCTGGACCCTGGCGGGTCACCACGATGCGCTCACGTCCACGGGGCGCGTCGGCCCGCGGCCCGCGGACCGGTGTCGAGACGCGGACCGGTGCCGGGCCGGCGTGCACAACTACACTCCGCGGCGTGGCACCTGACCAGATCGCCCAGAACCTCGCGTTCGTCAACTGGACCGTCCTCGCGGCGCTGGCCGTCGGGACGCTGGCCGCGGCCGTCGTCCTGCGCCTGCGGACGACCGCAACGGCGGGCTTCGTCGGCTTCACCAGCCTCTGCGGGGCGGCATTTGCCGCCCTGGCTCTGGCCAGCGACGGGGCCCTTCCGGCAATGACCCTCGCCGGCTCGCCCGTGGTCGTCGACGCCGCCTGGGACCTGCCACGACGTGCCGCCCTGGCCGTCCTGGTCGTCGGCAGCGCGGCCTACGCAGTGGCCGCGTTCCGCGGTCGGCGCGCGCCGGCCCTCGGCGGCGCGGCCCTTGCGGCCGGGGCCGCCACGTTGGCCGCGGCCGCACTCAGCTGGGGCGACGGGCTGATCGGAGCGGGCCCACTGGCCGTCCAGCTGCTTGCCCTGGCCGCGGCCACCGGCGGCGTGTTCGCGGGCATGGTGCTGGGCCACTGGTACCTGGTGACGCCGAAGCTTTCGATCGAGCCCGCCCTGCTGCTGACGCGAGCCCTGACGTGGGTGGTGATCATCCAGCTGGCCCTGTTCCTCGCATGGGTTGGCTTCGGGGCGGGCCGCAACCTGGCGCCGTTCTCCCCGCTGGTCGGCTCGTGGGCGCTGTTCGTGTGGCTGCGGCTCCTGGTCGGCCTGGTCTTTCCGGTCATCATCACCTGGGCCGCGCACCTCACGGTGCGAACGCGATCCATGGAATCGGCGACCGGGCTGCTGTACATCGACGTCGGCGCGATCGCCGCCGGTACGATCCTCGCGGCCGGCCTCTACTTCGGCGCCGGCATGCTGGTGTGACGACCGTGGACTGGGAGGCGCGCCGATGCGCATGGACGTGAAGCTCCTCTCGCCGCGCGAGCCGGGACCGCGGGCCCGCAGATGATCCGGGTGCGGGTGCGACTGTTCGCCCGGCAGCGAGAGCTCGCCGGCGCGCGCCAGCTCGAGCTGGAGCTGGCGGACGGGGTAACCATCGAGGACGCGTGGGCGGCCCTCGCCATCCGCGTCCCCGCGATCGCCGACGGGCGGCCGTACGTCCGCTTCGCCCTGAACGGCGCCTACGCGGAGGCGGCCGCGGGGCTGGCCGATGGCGACGAGGTGGCCTGCGTACCGCCGGTCAGCGGCGGGGCGGGGGAAACGAGTCGGGCGGCCGAGGGTGGTCCGCCGATCGTCCTGGAGCTGCGTCCCGCGCCCCTCGACCCGGGCACGGGCGCCGAGCTCGCGGCGCGCCTGGCCACGCCCCGGGATGGCGCGGTCGTCGTCTTCGAGGGCCGAACCCGGACCACGCCGGGCACGCCGGCCCCGGGCGAGGAGGCCGAGGCGGCCCGCCATGCAGGCCGGCACGTGGAGGCGCTCGAATACGAGGCGTTCGAGCCCCTTGCCCTGCGGATCCTCGGCGACATCGCGGCCGAGGTCTCGGCCCGGTTCGGTGTCGAGCGGCTCGGCATCGTCCACGCCGTGGGGACCGTCGCCCTGGGCGAGATCAGCGTCGTCATCGTCGCCTGCGCCCCACACCGCGAGGCCGCCTTCGACGCTGCTCGCTTCGCCATGGACGAGACGAAGGCGCGCGCCCCGATCTGGAAGGCCGAGCGATTCGAGGACGGCCACGTGTGGATCGGGAGCCCGGCCCGGACCGGCCCGGCCGCGGACCCGGCAGGCGAACGAACAGGCGGCGCCCCCGCGGGCCCGCGCACCGAACCTGCGGAGAACGGCGGAGGGAGCATCCGGTGAAGGTCGACATCCCGGTCGACAGGAAGGGGATCACGGCCATCAGCAGTCCGCAGCCCGCGCCGCGCGGCGACGACGGCGACGCGGAGCCGGGGCTGCGACGGCGCTCGACCGGGCCATGGCGCGGCCGGTATGCTCGGCGCGCATGAGCGACACGCTTGGACCTCGTCTCGAGCGCGTGCTCCGACTCGCCGACGACCTGGCCGGAGCGTGGAGCGCACGCGCGCGCCATGCCACCACGTTCGCCCGCGAACGGGCCGTGCTGCGCATGTTCGGCGTGTCGGGGCTCGATCGGAACGGGCTCCCGCTCGCCTCCGCGGTCGTGGAGCGGTATATCGGCGAAGACCGCGAGCGGCTGGCTGCCGGCGTCGCGCTGCCGTTCGCGATCGCGCTGCTCGAATACGACGTTCCGCCGCGCCAGCTCGCGCTCGACGTGACGTCAGGGAGCGTCGACCTGGCCTTCGAGTCGCAGTTGCTGGCGGATCCGGCCAACCGCGCCAGAGCCGTGACCGAGGCCCGGCGCCTCACGGCGCTGGCCGGCGAACGGATCGACGCGAACCGGACCGCGCGGCTCGAGCTGCTGGGGGTGCTCGGCGACGCACCCCGACCGTGGGTGGCCGCGACGCTGGGAGCCGTTGCCCTGGACCGCGCCGCGGAGGACGCTGCGCGCCTGGTGGAAGCGGGCGCGGACCTGGTGCGGGTCCGCGTGCCGGCGATCCGCGAGCTGCTGCTCGGCCTCAACGACCGGGGCCTTGCTGGCCCCGGCATCTGGGCGAGGCCGGGCGCTCGCGCGTCGGACCGGGTCCCCGGCGCCGAGTTCGACGCGACGGACGAGGATCCCCGGGACGTGCCGTCCGGCAGCCAGCGCGCGCTCGCCATGCTGCGGGCACGAATCGACGAGGCGAGCGCCGACCGTCGCCGCTACGCACGCCTCGGGACTGCGTCGCCGGCCCTGGCCGCGCCCGAGCAGGCCCTCGTCGCGGCGCTCGAACGCGTGGACGCCATCGAGGCGGACCCGGTGGCGGAGATCGTCGCGGGTGGCGTCGACCCTGATCGGGCGCTGGCTGACCACGCCTGGAGCCATCGCCTGCTGCGCCGTGCGGGCGCCACCGTGGTCATCGGCCCGGGCCCGCTCATCGTTGCCCCCGACCTTGCCCGCGGTGTCCCGTCGGACCAGGCGACGCGGGCCGGCCGCGCCTTCGGGATGCAGGCCCTCGCGATGGCGCTTGCCCGCGCCGACGGGATCCGGGACGGGCACATCGTGGCCGGAGCGCTCGTGCCGTGGCTCGCCGAGGAGCGCTTCCCGGCCACCCAGCTGCTGGCCGCGATCGCGGTGAGGCGGATCGCGTGGCCCAGCGTGACGCTCGCGTTCGACGAGCCGGAGGCGATCGGGCCGGCCGCCGTGCGCTGGCCGTTCCTGCTCGCCTACGGTCTCGCGATCGCCGGGCCGGCCACGATGGTGATGACCCGCGCCGACGCGCAGGCGCTTCCGGCCGCCGTCGACGCGATCCGGGCAGCCGCCGCCCTCGCCGCCGAGGTCGCCGCGACGGCGGACGAGGTGGTGAGCCGGCCGTCCATCGAGGCGCAGGCATCGGCGTTGCTGGACGCGGCAGGCGATACGCTCGAGCGCGTGGCCGACCAGGGTTGGCGGGCCGTGCTCGGAGAGCCGATCGGCGGAGCCAATCGGGACCGCCTCGGCGCCGGCGCCGTCACCGAGCGCAGCGAGTCGTTCGATCCGCTGGAGTACGTGCCAGCGGGCTGATGGCGGGCGCGAGGCCCCGACGCCCCGTCGCCAGCCCGACTCGCCCGGGATCAGGACCGGGACGTTTCTCGCCGCAGCGGCCGCAGGCGTCCCGCCGGCGAACTGCCATCGCCGCCGTCAGCCGGCGCCCGATCCGCCCGGGCCGCCGCGCCGTGCGTCCTCCACGCCGCGGAGCGCGTCGCGAAGCCGGCCGATCCAGTCGGCCTCGTGCTCGCCCACGAGCCGGACCGACCAGGCGAGGGCGTCGCTTCGGCTCCGGGCCACGCCCGCGTCGACAAGCGTGTCGAGGATCGTCCGTTCGGGCTGGCGCAGCCGCGTCATCACCGGCACGGAGGCCGTGGTGAAGAGCGTGGCCTGGCCTCCGATCCGGGCGCCCCACGAGATGACCCGTCCGAAGCGGTGGCCGGCGTCCTCGGCGATCTCCATGCGCTCGCCGCGGGTCTCCTCGCGGAACCGCGACACCCGGGCCGAGCGGGCAGCCGCGCGCGCGGCGTCCGTCGCATCGTCCGGGAGGGCCACGTCGGCCAGGTCGCCGACGACGAGGATCTCCTCGCGGTCGACGGTGACGGTGGGCGGGCCGGAGAACCACCCGTCGGGGAGGCGGCCGGCGAACCAGCCGGCAAGCTCATCGGTCGTGTTCGGTGCCATCGAAGGGACTCCTCGCGCTGCCATTCAGGTGTTGCGAAGATTACACCATTACACAGAAGCGCATCGCCGGCAAGGCACACGAGCCGCGAGGCACATGGGCATGCACGCCCCGCGGTCGGTCGCCCGCCGGTTCAGGAGTCGGGCGAAGCCGCAGGGGCGGGTGACGCCGGGGGCGGCGGTGGGGGCGTCATCCGCACAGGGCGCGGCGTGGGTCGCGGCGTCGCCTTCGTGGTCGGCCTGGGTGTTGCCGCCGGGCGGGGCGTCGCCGGTGTGGGCCGTCGCGTTGCCGCCGGGGTCCGGAGCGGCGTGGGCGAGGCGCTGGGGATCGGCGAAGCCGCTGGCACGGACGGCGCGCTCACGGAAGGCGGCGCGGTGATCGACGGTTCGACGGGCTTGGCGCCGAGCGACGAGAAGGCGAGCGCCGCCACGGCGATCCCCGCAAGGACCGTGCCGCCGCCGGCCAGACCCGTGAGGATCGCCCGGACGGATAGGAGCCTGTGGAGGGCCGAAGCCACGGAACGCCCGGGACCCTGCAGCCCGCGCGCCGATTCCGCCCGTTTCGGGCTCCGAGTCGTCCGGTCGATCGGGGCCCTCGGCGGCGCGATGACTGCCGGGACCGGTCGCGGCCGTTGCGTGCGCGTCGTCGTGTCGGTGGGCAACGTGAACGGCGCGCAGCCGAGGCACCCTTGCGCGACCAGGTTCCAGCAATCGGGGCAGACGATCGTTTCGCAGGTCGGGCAGGCGCGGAGATCGCCGTCGGCCGGCGACATCGTGTCGGCGTCGCGCCGGCACCGTCCGCATTCGACGGCGACCTGGTCCACAGCGACCTCGTTCCAGCCGGGAACGGCGACCCCAGGCTCCAGCACAAGGCCTGCCCGCGACCCGGCCCCAGCACGATAGAAGTCGCCGCGACGCGGCACCAGACAACAGAGGTACCGGCCGCCCACCCAACGGGGTCCCCGGTCGGGGCATCCGGGCACCGCGGGGGCCATAACGACGCCGGGCCCTGGTGACGCGGTTGGCCCTGGTGACGCGGGTGGTCTTGGCGACGCCCGGCCGCGGCGCCGGCCGGGCGACATCGGCGGCGTTGTTTCGATTGCGGGCGTCTCGATCGCAGTCGCGCCACACTACGGGCATCGCCCATGTCCGCCGCCGCTCCAGGCCGCGGGTATGGCGAGGTCGCCGGGCGCGACAGGGAATCGACGACAGGACGGCATGGATCACGCGGGACGGGCGCGGCCCGCTCCGGCGCCCAGGAGGAGTGACAGATGGAGCTCGGGCTTGTCGGGCTGGGGCGCATGGGCGCCGGCATGTCGCGCCGCTGGCTGCGGGCCGGCCATCGGGTGGTCGGCTACGCGCGCACGCGCGCAACCGTGGACGGCCTGGTCGAGGACGGATCGATCACCGAGGGCGCATCAACCCTCGAGGACCTCGTGGCCCGTCTCGCGCCGCCCCGGACCGTCTGGCTGATGGTGCCGGCCGCGGCCGTCGACGCCACCATCGAGCAGTTGCGCCCGCATCTCGCCGCCGGCGACGTCGTGGTCGACGGGGGCAACTCCTACTACCGCGACGACATCCGGCGGTCAGGGGAGCTGAAGGAGCACGGCATTGCGTACCTGGACTGCGGCACCAGTGGTGGCGTCTGGGGCCTGGAGCGGGGCTTCTGCCTGATGATCGGCGGGCCGCAGGACGCGGTGACCCGGCTCGATCCGCTGTTCCGGGCGCTGGCGCCGGGGGTCGAGGCGGCCCCCCGCACGCCGGGTCGGACGGGCGATCCGGACTCTGCCGAGCAGGGCTACCTCCACTGCGGCCCGAGCGGCGCCGGCCACTTCGTGAAGATGGTCCACAACGGCATCGAATACGGCCTCATGGCCGCCTACGCCGAGGGCCTGAACATCCTCCACCACGCCGACGCGGGCGCCGTCAGCCGCGAGGTCGACGCGGAGACGACGCCGCTGCGCGAGCCCGAGCTCTACCAGTACACGCTCGACATCGGCGCGATCGCGGAGGTCTGGCGGCGTGGCAGCGTGGTTGCCTCGTGGCTGCTCGACCTGACCGCGCAGGCCTTCCATGACAGCCCCGACCTTGCCGGGTTCGCCGGCCGCGTGTCGGATTCCGGCGAGGGGCGCTGGACCAGCATCGCCGCGATCGACGTCACCGCCCCGGCCCCGGTCCTGACCACGGCCCTCTACTCGCGGTTCACGTCCCGGGGCGAGTCCGACTACGCCGACCGCATCCTCTCGGCGATGCGCTTCGGCTTCGGCGGCCACCACGAGAAGCCGTCGGGCGACGCACCGAAGGGCTGAGCAGCCGCGGCCGATGCCCCGCCCGCGATCACGCGCTACCAGGGATGCTTGATCGCTAGCAGCTGCCGTGGGCGTGCCGGTCACGCTGGATCCCACGATTCGTCGTGAGCCCACGCTCGAGCCGACCAGACGTTCTGGTTGCGGGCGGCCGGAGGACAGAGGGTCAGCGGACTTCCAGGTCGCGCTCCGCTAGCCGAACAGCGCCTCGACCGAGAGGTACCGCTCGCCCGTGTCGTAGCTGAACGTCAGGATCCGTGACCCGTCGGGCACGGACGGCAGCAGCTGGGCGACCGCGGCGAGCGAGGCGCCCGACGACACGCCGACCAGGAGCCCCTCCTCGCGGGCGGCCCGGCGCGCGTACTCCATGGCGTCGGGTGGCGCGACCTGGAGGACCCCGTCGAGCAGCTCGACGCGCATCACGCCCGGGATGAAGCCGGCGCCGATGCCCTGGATCGGGTGTGGCGAGTGGGTGCCGCCCGAGAGTACGGGCGACGAGGTCGGTTCGACGGCATACACCTTGAGATTCGACCAGCGCGGCTTGAGCGCCTCGGCCACGCCCGTGATGTGACCGCCCGTGCCCACGCCGGTCACGATGTAGTCCAGGCCGTCGGGGAAGTCACGGGCGATCTCCTCGGCCGTCGTCCGGCGATGGACGGCCGGGTTCGCCGGGTTCTCGAACTGCATCGGGACCCACGCGTTGGGGATCTCCGCGGCAAGCTCGTTGGCGCGGGCGATCGAGGCATTCATGCCGCCCTCGCGCGGCGTCAGGTCCAGTTCGGCGCCATAGGCGAGCATGAGCTTGCGACGCTCGATCGAGAACAACTCGGGCATGACCAGGATCAGCCGGTAGCCCTTGACGGCGGCGACCATGGCGAGCCCGATGCCGGTGTTGCCCGACGTCGGCTCGATGATCACCGAACCCGGCTTCAGGATGCCCTGCTGCTCTGCGTCCTCGACCATCGCGAGCGCGATCCGGTCCTTGATGCTCGCGCCGGGGTTGAAGCGCTCCTGCTTGGCCCAGACCGAGACACGGGGATCGAAGAGCCGGTTGATCCGCACGTGCGGCGTGTTGCCAATGGTGGCGAGGATGGAATCGAACGGCATGGATGTCTCTCCCTTGCGTGGTGCCGGGCGGGTCCCATGCCCATCCGGCGGCTGGTTCGATCGAGGTCAGATGACGAAGTCGGCGTCCTCGAAGCCGTCGCTGACGCGCCGCAACCGGACCTGGCTCGCCTGCGAGACGAGCGAGTTGGGCGGCACGCCGTGGGTGAGGAACACGTTGCCGCCGACCACCGAGTCCTGGCCGACGACGGTCTCGCCGCCGAGGACCGTGGCGTTCGCGTAGATGACCACGCGGTCGCCGATGGTGGGATGGCGCTTCGTCCCGGCGTAGCTCTTGGCCACGCTGAGCGCGCCGAGCGTCACGCCCTGGTAGAGCTTGACGTTGTCCCCGATCACGGCCGTCTCGCCGACGACGATGCCGGTGCCGTGGTCGATGCAGAACGAGCGCCCGATGGTCGCCCCGGGGTGGATGTCGATGCCCGTGCGCGTATGGGCCACCTCCGAGAGCAGGCGGGGAAGGATCGGCACGCCCTGCGCGCAGAGCTCGTGGGCGAGCCGGTGAATCGCGATGGCCAGGAAGCCCGGGTACGCCGAGATCACCTCGTCCACGCTCTCGGCGGCGGGGTCCCCGGCGACGATCGCGTCGGCGTCCAGGCGGATCCGGTCCTGGATCCCGGGCAGGGCGGCGGTGAAGGCCGTGGCGACGCCCGCGACCCGTTCGGGGGGCAGGAGCGGCTGCAGGAGGCGCCGCAGGTCGCGGGCCAGGAGCGTGAGCCTGGCCACGACCTCGTCGGTCGTCGCGGCCGCCTCGTCGGACAGCTGCGGGAACAGGACGGCCAGCACGCCGTCGGCGTACGCGGCGACGTCCCGCTTGAGCGGGAGCGCAGTGGGGATGCCGCGCTCGGCGGCGAGCCGCTCCGCGAACGCGTGGACGCGCTCGTGGTCGTCCGTGGCGTCCGCCGCGCCCTGGGTGGCGTCCGTCACGCCCGGCGTGGACGGCTCGGACCCGGGCGACGAAGCGCTCGCGCCCCGGGACACGATGACCATGGTCAGGCCTCCGGAGATCTCAGGTGGGGCACCGCCGGCAGGCCGGTCCCGTTCGATCGCCCGATCGCCCGGGCGAAGGCCGACGGAACCCACCAGCGGAGGAAGTAGAGCCGGCAGCCGATGCAGATGCCGGTCGCGGCGAGGAGCAGCTGGAGGGCGGCGACCGCCCCCACCAGGACCCAGCCGGCGAGGGTGGCGCCGGTGAGGAACGCAAGCGCAGCGAGACCGATGAACGTCGCCCCGAGGGCCTGGGCGAACCGCGGCGGGAACTCGTGCTCGGGCTCGGTTGGGCCGAGCCGGAGCGCCCTGCGCACGGCCGGCCAGGCACGGCCGGGCAGGAACGTGAGCGTGCCGATCGCCGCCGAGGCGGCCAGGTTGAGCCCCAGCAGCACGGCGAGCCACGGGGCCCCGAGGGCGATCGCGGCGACCAGGATCACCGCCGAGACGCCGGCGCCGAATCGCTGGCCGCGAGGATCGATCAATCGGGCGGGGGGAGTGAGGGATGTGGGCACGGAGGACCTCCGGGTCGAGGGGGGCGTGGACGCGAGGCGCGTCGCTCGACGGTGCGGGCGCGAGGCCCGGCGGAGGGGAGTGGCCCGGCGGTCAGTCGCCGGCCGCGCGCGTGCCCCTCGCCGGCACTCGCCGGGGACAGGAGCAGGAGTGGGCCATGCGGGCGCCACGTTGCGCGGTCATGCCGCGAGGATAGCCCAAGTGCCTGGATCGGGCCAAAAAAAAAAAAAAAAAAAAAAAAAAAAAAAAAAAAAAAAAGCGAACGGCGACGGGGCGGGGGCCGGGCCGGTTCGGCGCTACCGTCCGGGCCGTGCCTCGCCGGCGAGGCGTGCTCTCCCTCGCTCGCTCTGCCCCGCCGCAGCCCGCCCGTGCCCCGTCAGGCCGCGTCGATCCCGCCAGAGGCCCACTCGCCCTCGACGAACCCGGCGCCATCGGCGGTTTCGACCGCGAAGACGCGGGGCGTCAGCCCGGTCCGGCCCGGGTACTCGCGCAGCACAGCGTCGCGGAGGCGGTCGGTCGCGTCCCGCTCGACGAACGCGATCGTGCAGCCGCCGAACCCGGCGCCGGTCATGCGCGTGGCGACGACGCCGGGCACGGATTTCGCGATCTCCACCATCGTGTCCAGCTCGGGCGAGCTCACCTCGAAGTCGTCGCGCAGCGAGGCATGGCTCTCGGCGAACAGGCGCCCGAGCGCGGCCATGTCGCCGGCCCGGAGCGCGTCGATCGCGGCGCTCACCCGGGCGTTCTCGAGCACGACGTGGCGGGCTCGCCGGAACGTCATGTCCGGGAGGATGCCGCGGAGGGTGGCGAGTCGATCGGGGGTGACGTCGCGCAGCGAGGTGATGGAGGGGTCGTCGCGGGCGAGCGCCGCCACGGCCGCCTCGCATTGGGCCCGCCGGGCGTTGTACTCGGAGGTCTCCAGGCGGCGCGGCGAGCCCGTGTGGCAGACCACCAGGCGGTGCCCGTCGAGGGGCAGAGGGACCTGGCGCCACGCCAGCGACCGGCAGTCGAGCAGGAGTGCGTGACCGGCGGCCCCGAGCGACTCCGCGGCCTGGTCCATCAGGCCACAGTTGACGCCGACGTAGGCGTTCTCCGCACGCTGGCAGATGCGGGCGAGCGTCATCGGGTCCGGCCGGCGCGCCGGCATCGCGACCGGGGCCGGGTCCGCTTCGTCGTCGACCAGCGCCCAGGCCGACACCAGCTCGAGCGCCGCCGAGGACGAAAGGCCGGACGACGGCGGCAGGCTGCTGGCGAGGAGGCCCCGGAAGCCGCGCGTGGCGACCCCGGCCTCTGCCAGCGCCCAGGCCGTGCCGGCCACGTAGTCGATCCAGCTGCCGCGGCGAGGCCCGATCGTCTCGAGGTCGAAGGCTTCGGTCGCACCGTCCGCTGCCAGCGTGATCTCGACCCGCCGGTCGCCGGTCGGCACGAAGGCGAGCCGGATCTCCGGCGAGATCGCGACCGGCAGGACCAGGCCCTGGTTGTAGTCGGTGTGCTCGCCGATCAGGTTGACGCGGCCGGGCGCGCGGGCGACGCGAATGGCCGAGGCGTCGGCCGCGGCGAGGGGCTCGATGCGTCGGAGGCCCTCGCGCAGCTCTTCGGCGCGGAACGGGACCGGGATGGCGGCACCTCCGTGGACGCGGCGGAAAGGGGGCCCGACGGGTCCGACCCCGACTGGGGCCGGCCGGTCGGCAGCCCAGATCGTAGCGTCGCGGGCCCGGGCGTTTTCGGTGCGGCGTCGCCCGCGGGGCGGGATCGGCGCCACGGCGCCCGGCCCCGGCCCGCGCCCGAAACGAGACCCGCCCGGCACGGGTCCGGTCCCTCCTGGCATGGCGCCGTGATCCGCCGAATTCGACCGCCGGTGTAGACTCATGGGCACCGACGACCACTCGCAGCCCTTGCTGCCAGCGTTCCTCGACCCGGTGCGAACGCGCCGGGACACATCGTCAATGGAACCGCGGGACCTCCGTCCCGCCCACGACCTCCCCCCGATCCACGGT
The DNA here is from genome assembly GCA_963821595.1 of uncultured Chloroflexia bacterium. Lineage (GTDB taxonomy): Bacteria > Chloroflexota > Limnocylindria > Limnocylindrales > CSP1-4 > CTSoil-043. Next base: position 211,747 of record CAWGEL010000024.1, read on the forward strand.
CGGTGGGCCCCGCTCGCGGGACCGGTTCCTCGTACCTCGTCGGTGACGCCCGTCGGGCGCCGCGCCAGCCTCGCACGGCCGTTCGCAACGGCTCGTGACGCACCAGCCGGCCCGGCATCGCCGCACCCGGGTTTGACGCGGTGCCGCCCAGCTGCATCTCCCGCCGCGGTCGGGCAGTGAACGGCTTGGCGGCCGCAGGAAGGAGCCATCCCATCGTTCGAGCAGCATTCGTCTCCACGTATCCGCCGCGTCGCTGCGGCATCGCGACGTTCACCAGCGACCTCTGCGCGGCCGTCGGCGATGGCGAGGTCGCCGTCCTCACGCCGCCCGACCACCGCGAGGCATATCCGCGCGTCGTCCACCACCAGATCCGGAAGGAAGCGCCGATGGACTACCGGCGGGCCGCCTGGGAGCTGGCAGCCTGCGGCGTCGACGTGGTCTCCATCCAGCACGAGTACGGGATCTGGGGCGGGGAGGACGGCAGCTTCGTCGTCGGCTTCGCCCGCGCCCTGCGGATGCCTTCGGTCGCAACGCTCCACACCGTCCTTCGCGCCCCGACCGCCGGGCAGCGCCGGGTCCTGGACGGGCTGATGGACGCCGTCGATCGCGTCGTGGTGATGTCGCAGACCGCCGCTGACATCCTGATCGCCACCTATTCGGTCGACCCACGGCGCGTCGCGGTGATCCCGCACGGCGTCCCGGACCTGCCGCTCGTGGATCCGGACACGGTCAAGGCCGGCCTGGGTCTCGCCGGCCGCCGGGTGATCCTGAGCTTCGGCCTGCTGGGGCCGGGCAAGGGCTACGAGCACGCGATCGACGCCATGCCAGGCGTCGTCGCGGCGATCCCGGACGCGCGGTACGTCATCCTCGGCGCCACGCACCCCGACCTGCTGCGCCACGAAGGCGAGGCCTATCGCGAGGCACTGGTGGCGCGGGTCGAGCGGCTCGGGCTGGGAGACCACGTGGCATTTGTGGACCGCTTCGTCGGCAAGGCCGAGCTCGGCACCTGGCTGCAGGCCGCGGACGTCTTCGCGACGCCCTATCCGAACCTCGACCAGATCGTCTCGGGCACGCTTTCGTACGCCATCGCTGCCGGCAGGCCGGTCGTGTCGACGCCGTACGCCTACGCCCGCGAGATCCTGGGAGCGGGCCGCGGATTGCTCGTGCCGCCCGGGTCGCCGGCCGCCCTCGCCGAAGCGTTCACGACCCTGCTCCGGGACCCCGGCCTGCGGGCCGAAGTCGGAGCGCTCGCGTATCGCGCCAGCCGGGCGATGGTGTGGCCGGCGGTCGGGCTCGCGTACCGTGACCTCTTCGTCGGGGTCGCCGCGGGCGTGCAGCGGGCAATCCCGGCACCGACGCGGGCCACGCGCCCGGTCGACGTGGGGGCCTCGGTCGATGCGTGAGCGCGCCGCCATGCGCGAGGCAGCGGCCATCCGCGGGCGCTCCGCGTCGCGCGAGCCCGTGGCCATCGTGGGGTCACGGCGAATTGTGGGATTCCGGCGTGACCGGCACGCTCACGGCGCCTGCCTTGAGCCAGCATCCCTGGTAGCGCCGCGAGGTGATCGCGGGCTGGGGCCCCGTGCCGGTCGTCGTCGGACCCGACCAGGATCCGCCGGATCGCGACCCTAGTGGACGCGCGATTCGAAGCCCTTCCAGAACGGCTCGCGCAGCTCCGCCTTGAGGATCTTGCCGGTGCCGCCTTTCGGCAGCGAGTCGCGGAAGTGGAAGTCGCGCGGCACCTTGAAGCGGGCCAGGCGACCGCGCAGGAACGTCCGCAGCTCTGGGGCCGTCACGGTCGCGCCCGGCTTGAGCACGACGAGCGCGGCCGGCGCCTCGCCGAACCGCTCGTCGGGGACGGCCACGACGGCGCACTCCAGGACCGCCGGATGGGCGGCGATCGCGTTCTCCACGTCGACCGACGAGATGTTCTCGCCGCCCCGGATGATCACGTCCTTGGAGCGGTCCCGGATGACCACGTAGCCTTCCTCGTCGACCGTCGCCATGTCGCCGGTGTGGAGCCACCCATCGCGGATCGTGGCTGCCGTCGCGTCCTGGTCGCGGTAGTAGCCCAGCATGACCGTGTTGCCGCGCACGACGATCTCGCCGATCTGCTCGCCGTCGGGTCGCACGTCATGGCCCTCGCCGTCCACGACGCGAAGGGCGACACCAGGGATCGGCCAGCCCGTCATGGCCAGGCGGTCGATCCGCTTTTCGGCCGGCTCCGAATTCGGTCAGCCAGCGGCGCGGCTGGGCCAGCGTGAGGATCGGCGCGGTCTCGGTGAGCCCGTAGCCCACGAAGGTCTCGACGCCGAGCTGCTCCTCGAGCGCGCGCACCAGCGACGGAGCGGCCGGCGAGCCGCCGATGATGACCTGGCGAAGGCTCGACAGGTCGTACGACCCGCGCTCGTGGTGATGGATCAGGGCGTTGAAGATCGCCGGCACGGCCAGCAGCCGCGTGACCCGGTGGCGCTGGACGTGCTCCATGAGGGCGACCGGGTCGAAGCGGCGGAGCATGACGTGGCGCCCGCCGACCATCGTGAGGAAGTGGGGAACGCCCCAGCCGTTGACGTGGAACAGGGGCACCACGTGGAGGACCACGTCGTCCTCGCCGAAGCCGAGGGCGAGCTCGGCCCCCATCGAATGGAGATAGAGCTCGCGGTGGGTGAGGGCCACGCCCTTCGGCAGGCCGGTCGTCCCGCTCGTGTAGAAGAGCTCGGCCGTCGCGTTCTCGTCGATCTGGGGATGGCGGGGGTCGGCCGAGCCCTCGGCAAGGAGCGCTTCGTACTCGTGGTCGGCCAGGCCGCCCGGCTCGCCTTCCAGGATCACGAGGCGCGGGCGCACGGAGAGCTGCGGCAGGATCGCCTCCACCAGGGGCGTGAAGTCACGGTGGAAGGCCACGAGCCGCGAGCCGGCGTGGTCCAGGATGTAGGCGATCTCGTGGGGGGTCAGGCGGATGTTGATCGGGTTGAGGACCGCGCCCGCCTCCAGCACGCCGTAGTACGCCTCCAGCAGGTGGTGGGTGTTGTAGGTGATGAACGAGACGCGGTCGCCCGGCTGGATGCCCAGCCCCACGAGCGCGTTGGCGAGCTGGTGCGTCCGTTCCGCGTAGGCCCGGTAGGTGAACTGCTGGTCGCCGTCGACGACGCCCACCTTGTCGCCGAAGTAGGTGGCTGCCCGATCGCGGAACTCGAGGACGGAGAGGGGCACGAACACGGAGGACCTCCTCGCTGGGCCTGGCGGCACCGCCCGTGGGCCGAGTGCTGACCGGTCGGCGCTCCCGTCGCGCCGTAGACGGAGTGTCGCGCACCCTCAGGGGTCGTGCTGGGCGGAGCGGTGTCCCGGAAGCGGCGGCGAGGGGCGGGCGCCGCCCGTCGTCGCGGTGCGCGGTTAGCGCTGGTGCATCTTGCCGCGATTCACGTGAGGGGCGCGCCGTACAGTGTTCGCATTGATCCGAAGTCGGATGAGGCTGTCCGGGGACAATCGAGGGGGGCGTGCTCCGAGGTCGGCGTGACGCCCTCGATCGCCTGTCGGTGCACGGGACTGCCGCGTATCGGCGTGGATCAGGGGAGCGGGCGAGCGGCGCGTCGCTGACGTGCCGTGCGTCCGGTGCGGGCCGGATCGCCGATCGAACGAGCCCGGAGGGAATTCGGGGCGGTCGGCGGGAGGGTATCGGGTCGGCGATGAACGTCGCGCTGATTGGTGTCGACGCGCCGGAGTGGTCGGAGCTCGTTCGCGAGACCCCGCACGACTTCTACCACCTGCCAGCGTACGCGCGGTTGTGTGCCGCGTTCGACGGAGGCGTCGCGAAGGCCCTGCTCGTCACCGACGGCTCACGTCGGCTGCTCCTGCCGATGCTCGTCCGCGACCTGCCGGGCGGCCGGCTGGATGCGGTATCCCCGTACGGCTATCCAGGGCCGCTCGCGGCCGGAACGGACGGTCCCTCGTTCGTAGGCGACGCGCTCAGGGAAGCCACGCGCTCTCTTCGAGACGAGGGGTTCGTGTCGCTCTTCGTCCGGCTCCATCCGCTGCTCGACCTTCAGGCTCCCGAGGGAGTCGGCACGCTCGTGGAGCATGGGGAGACCGTGTCCGTGGACTTGACCCTCCCGGCGGAGGCGACCTGGCATCAGACGCGTCGCGATCACCGCCACGACATCACGACCGGGCTGCGCATGGGCTGGCGCGCGCGAATGGACGAGGACTGGGGCGAGCTCGAGGCGTTCAAGCGGCTCTATGCGGCGACGATGGCCCGTCTCTCTGCCGCATCGCGTTACCGTTTCGACGATAGCTACTTCGATGGGCTCCGCCGAGCACTCGGCGATCGCCTCCACCTCTGCGTCGTGGAAGCTGATGGCGCCGTCGCCGCAGCCGGGCTCTTCGTCGAGGCAAGCGGGATCGTGCAGTTCCACCTGTCTGGCTCGGACGACGCCTTCTCCAGGCCCGGGCCCACGAAGCTGATGCTCCACTTCGTCGAAGGTTGGGCCAGAGGTCGAGGCGACCAGACGCTCCATCTCGGCGGCGGTGTCGGCGGGCGGAGCGATTCTTTGTTTGCGTTCAAGTCCGGATTCTCGCCGCTGCGCCATCCGTTCCGGACGATGCGACTCGTGATCGACGAGCGCGAGTACCGGCGGCGCGTGGCCGCTCATGACGCGACGCTCGACCCGGACGACACACGGGGGTACTTCCCGGCCTACCGCCGGAAGTGACGCGCGACTCCACCTGACGACCGGGCGTAGGGCCCGGTGCTACCCCACCTGGAAGGACCGCTTCGCCAGGCCCAGCCAGAAGCCGTCGATCTTCATCGCCGGCGCCGCATCGGGGTTGGTCGCGGCGCCCTTCCGTCAAGCGCGTGGTCGTGCCGTCAGGGCGCCAGGACGACGAACGCGTCGATGTCGACGCGATTCCCCGTCGCCCCGGCGGCGTGCCTGCCCAGGACCTTGATGACCACCGTGTGCTCGCCCGCCGTGGCGAAACTGGTGGACCAGACGATGCGGCGATAGCTCGTGCTCCGCGAGTACAGGCTGACCGTGGCGACGCGCCGGCCGTCCAGCCAGACTTCGGCCCTGCCGCGGTTCCTGGCGCGCGTCGACACCCACGCGAACGCCGATCCCACGAACGTGGTCCGGGCCGTTCGTCCGGCGGACGAGCTGTAGGTCACGGAACCGCCGTAGGCGGTCGAGGTGCTGACTCTCCGCCAGCCCGATCCCCCATAGGCGACCAGCGAGGAGGTGTTCTGGCGCGTCGTGGCCCGCGTTGCCGGGCTCACGATCGTCGCGCTCCAGGAGCCGCCGGCGGGATGCGAGCGAACGGAGAAGACGGTGCTCGCCCCCGGGGTGAGCGTCGTCGCGGCGCTCCGCGACCTCGCCCTGGCCAGGCGGACTGTCGCCCACCGCTGGGACCCCACCCGTTTCAGAACCTGGTACGTGGCCACGCCTCCCGCCTCGGCGCCGCTCGTCCAGTTCAGGGTCACCGGGATCGCCGCCGAGACGGCCGTGCCGATGGTGGCGCCGGTGAACCGGGCCGCAATCGCGCCAACCGTCAGCGTCGCGCACGCCGGCGCGCTGGTGTTACCGGCAGCGTCGCTGACGCGCTCACAGACCTGGTGCCTGCCCAGGCCCAGGCGACCGCCGAAGCCCAGCACGGCGGCTGGAGTCGCCCGTGAGAGCGGCGGCACCGTGGGAATCGATCCGTCGCCGAGCTGTCCGAAGGAGTCGTCGCCCCAGCACGTCACCGCCCCGGTACCCAGGTTCGCGCACACGTGGTAGAGGCCACTCGTGATGCCGGTCGCGCCACTCAGCCCGTTCACCGGGACGGGTGTGAGGGCGACCGTGGCGCCGCCCGCAAGGACGGTCCCCAGCTCGCCGTTGTCGTTGTTGCCCCAGCATCGCGCGGTACGGTCGGCCAGGACGGCGCAGGTGTGCAGGCCACCGGCCGCCACGGCAATGGCCGCGCCCAGGCCTGATGGGGCAACCGGGACGTTGGCCACGCCTGTCCCGCCGTTCCCAAGCTCGCCGTCAGCACCGCCACCCCAGCACCGGATGCCGCCGGACGCGAGCAGCGCGCAGGTATGGGACAGGCCCGCAGAAACCGCGCTCACGCCGGTCAGTCCGGCAACCGCGGTGGGAGCGTCGCGGTCGGTCCAGGTCCCGTTGCCGAGCTGGCCTGCATTGTTGGCGCCCCAGCACCGCACCGTGCCGGCCGCCAGCAGCGCGCACGTATGGCCGATGCCGGCGGTCACTGCGGTGGCCCCGGCCAGCCCGGATACGGCGATCGGCCTGGTCGCGAAGGCGATCGACGGGGTCGTGCCGAGCTGGCCGAACGTGTTGTCGCCCCAGCATCGGACCGCACCCGTGGCGAGGACAGCGCAGGAGTGGAACGGGCCCGACGCGATGGCCACCGCGCCGCTCACGCCGCTCACCGTCACGGGAGCCAGCGAGGAATTGATGGATCCGTTCCCCAGCTCACCGTCGCCGTTGTATCCCCAGCACTTGACCGCGCCCCCGGCGACGATGGCGCACGAGTGGTAGTCGCCGGTGCTGACGGCTGTCGCCCCGCTGATCCCGGCCACGAGGACCGGCCCGGCCCGGTTGCTGGTCGTGCCGTCACCAAGCTGCCCGTCGCTGTTGTAGCCCCAGCAGGCGACGCGACCGTCGGGCGTGACCGCGCACGTGTGGGCGCCCTCGCTCACGACGAGCGCGGTGGCCCCACCGACGATCGCCGTGGGAACCTCGGTCTGCCCGGCGTACGCCCCGTCCGCGGCGGGCGCCAGGGTCCACGCGCCGCCGTCCACGCTCAGCTGACCGGACATGATGGCGGTCAGTCTGTCGGTCGCCGTCGACGACGCACGGGCCGGCTGGCCCGACAGGACACCTGCGGGCGCCAGGCCCAGGGGGCCCATCGCCGGCGGCGTGACGTCGACGGTGAAGGTGGCGCATGTCGCCCCATCGCTCGTGTGGGAGGCCGGATCGCTGGCGCGCACGCAGACCGCGTGGCCGCCCTCGGCCATCGGGGCGGTGATGGTGGCGGTGGCGGTCTCCGTGAGCCCGCCGAACGTCCCGCCCGCGGCGGCCATCGGCGACCAGGCACCGCCGTCGACGGCGTACGCCGCTCCAGCGACGGTGTCCCTGTCGACCGCCACGGCCCTCACCGTGAGGGCCGCGCCGGCTGAGGCCGCGCTCGGCTCGACCGTCAGCTGGCCGATCACCGGCGGATCCGCCCCGATGGCAGCGAGGGCCGCCGTCGCATTGACGATGCCCGCGCCACACCCGAGCATCGCGCATCCCGTCGCGCTGGCATCGGCCGCGAACGGCGTGGCGGTGTCCATGAGAAGGGCCGTGATGGCATCGGGCGTCAGGGCCGGATTGGCGGCCTTGACGAGGGCAGCGCTCAGGGCCACGTGCGGGGTGGCCATCGACGTGCCGTCGTAGGAGGCATAGGCGGGTCCGGCGGGGCTGGTCGTGCCGATGTCGACGGTGCTCAGGATGCCCACGCCGGGAGCGGCCAGGTCCACGGCGGGACCGTAGTTGGAGAAGTCGGCCCGTTTCCCGGCCTGGTCCGTCGCCGCCACCGTGAGGACGCCCTGGCAGTCGGCGGGCTGGGAGTTGCGCGCGTCGGCAGCACCGTTACCGGCCGCGACCACGACCAGTGCCCCGTGGGCGCGGGCCATGTCGATGGCGGCCTGCTCGTCGACGACGCAGGCGCCGTCGCCGCCCAGCGAGAGGTTGATGACCTGTGCCGGCGTCGGATTGGCCGGCACGCCGGCCACGGTGCCGCCAGCGGCCCAGACGATGCCGTCCACGATGTCGGAGAGCATGCCGCCGCACGCTCCCAGCACGCGGACGGGCTCGATCTTCACGCCCGGTGCCCCGCCGAAGACGCCGACGCCGTTGTTCGCCAGGGCCGCGATCGTGCCGGCGACGTGCGTGCCGTGCCATGACGACGCATCGCCGGAGCTGTCGCACCAGTCGCCGGGGTCCGACGCATCCGGGTCACGGCCGTCGCCATCGTTGGAGATGGCGACGTCGGACACCATGTCGTAGCCGGGCACTCCCTGGCCCGCCAGGTCGGGGTGGTCGTAGCGAAGGCCCGTATCCACGACCGCCACCGTCACGCCGGTGCCGGTCGTCGTCGGCCACGCCTCCGTGGCGTCGACACCGTACGGGCTCCGGCCGGCGCCGCCGTCGAGCAGCCCCCACAGCGCCGTGGCATACGTGTCGCTGGGAATGGTGACGTCCGCCGTCATCCAGTAGTCGGGGTCCACGCTCGCCGTACCGGTCACGTGCCGAAGGGCGCGAACGATGCGGCCGGCGTCCTTGCCGAGCGGTGCACCGAGGTCGTAGACGGCGCCCCCGGTTGCAGTCATGCGCACGAACGTGGCGCGCCGCCCGCTCGCGCTGGCCATCGGCCCGAGGCGAGTCGACGCGGCCGCCCCCGCCCTCGAGACGACGCCTTTCCAGTGGACGATGACACGGCTGGTCCGCGAGGCACTCGTCGACGAGAGCGGGTCACGTGCTGGCCCGGCCGAGGCGAAGCTCCGCTCGCTGGTCGCGCCGGTCGCGCCGGCCGCGCCGGTCTCGCCGGCCGCGGGGACGATCCCGCGCGACGTCACGGTCGCGACCGGCGTGGCGGCGCTTCGCGTGCCGGTCCCTGGCGCGGCGGCAGCAACCGGAGCGGCAGTCGCGCCGATCAGGACCGCGACGGCGGCCATCGCGACGGCTCGAGCCATCAGCCGACCACCTCGCGGACGGCTCGCTGGAAGCGTGGCCGCGGCTGCGCCTCGATCCACCTGGACGGGCCTCCGTTCCTTGACTGGCCGACCGGCGTCGCCGACGGTCACGCCGTCCGCTGACGCCACCGCATCATGCGCCCGATGGCGCAAGCGCGGGCCGCAGCGCCGCTTCGGGGCGTCGCCAGCGATCGATTCGTGGGGTTCAGGGCGTCCGGTCAGGTATGAATGCCGCCACGCGCTTGTCAAGGGGCCAGAAGGTCAGGTCCGCGAGCCGGGCAGGACCATCAGATGAGGGAGCGGAACGCGGCGCCGTCGACCCAGCGTGCCGCGCAGTCCCAGGCTGGTCGCGGGGGCGGGGCGGCGCCATTCGTTCGCTTGCAGCAGCGGCTCAGATGAGCTCCGCCAGGAGGCGAAAGACGGGGACGGCGTCCGCGAAGATGCCCGCCAGGATGTCCGGCAGCCCCGGCGAGAAGGCCTCATCGTCGGACAGGCGCCGACCGAAGGTGACGTCCTTGAGCTTGAGGAGCTCTGCTTCGGGATGGTCGGCCGTGAAGCCGGCCGGCACCCGCTTGAGTCGGTCGCCGTTCACCTGGCCGAACGTGGCAGCGAAGGACGGCGCGTCCAGGACGGCGTGGATCCGGCCCGGGTTTGAGGCGAGGAGCGCTCGCCAGGCGGCCAGGCGCTCGACCTCCGGGTGCCACATCCCTCCGCCGGCGAAGATCTCGCCCGGCTGGAAGTGGAAGTAGCCGCCTGGACCGCCGTCTCGCCAGGGGAAGCTGGCGCTCACGTGGGCCTTGTAGGGTGACTTGTCCCTGGAGAAGCGCACGTCGCGGTAGATCCGGAACGGCGATCGCGCCGGGTCGGCCACGAGCGGGATGTCGCGGGCGGCGAACCGCTCGCCCAGCGCGACGCAGAGGTCCTCGAGCGGCCGCTTCAGCAGCCGCTCGTACTCCGCCTTGCGAGGCTGGAACCACGCCCGGTCGTTGTTGGCGGCGAGCTCCACCAGGAAGCGCACCGCCGGTTCCGAGAACCCGCCGAACCCACCGCTCGAACCCGCTGCCATCCCGTCTGCCTCCTGGCCCTGTCCCGTGGGCGACATGATGCGCCCGCGGTCGCCGATCGGTGCCGGCGGCCGCCCGTCGGGGTACGCTGGGGCGACACACGCGGATCGGCGCGCCAGCGCAGGGAGGTGCCGTGGACCGACCAGACTTCGATCTCTCCGGCCAGGTCGCCCTCGTGACGGGCGCCGGTCGCGGGATCGGGCGCGACCTCGCGGCCGTCCTCGCGGCGTGCGGCGCCCGAGTCCTCGCCGGGGTCCGCGACCTGCCCGCCCCCGGACTCGAACCGTCGGTGTCGAACGAGGCGCGGGCGAACTCGCCCGGCGCGCTCGCCTCAACGGATGCGCCGGACATCCCGGCAGGCCGGGTCGAGCCGATCGTCTTCGACGTCACCGATGTGGCCGGGACGCGGGCGGTGGTCGACGGGATCGTCGCCCGCCACGGCCGCATCGACATCCTCGTCAACAACGCCGGCCTCGGCGCCAACCACGACGCGCTGGACGTCACCGAGGACGACTGGGACTCCATGATGGCGGTCAACCTGCGCGGCGTGTTCTTCACGAGCCAGGCCGTCGGCCGCCACATGGTGGAGCGCGGCTACGGCCGGATCGTGAATGTCAGCTCGCAGGCAGGGCTCGTCGGCATTCGCCGCCACGCGGTGTACGCGGCGAGCAAGGGCGGCGTGAACCTGCTCACGAAGGTGCTCGCCCTCGAGTGGGCGCCGCACGGCATCACCGTGAATGCCATCGCGCCGACCTGGATCTACACGCCTGGAACGGCCGGGCGACTCGACGACCCGGCCTTCCTGGCGGATGTGCTCTCGCGGATCCCGATCGGGCGGGTGGGAACCACGGCCGACGTCGCCGCGGCGGTCGTGTTCCTCGCGTCGCGGGCGTCGAGCCTCGTCACCGGGACGGTCCTGCCGGTCGACGGAGGTTGGACGGCGCAGTAGGCCCGCGCGCCGTCCTGCCAGGCGACCCGACGGGCGCGGCTCGAAGGGCGCGGAAGGACCGGAACGCGAAGCGCCCGCCGGCTTGGCCGGCGGGCGCTTCGCTGAACGTGCCGTGCGGCTCAGGCCGCCGCGGAGCTCACTTGAGGTGGCCGATGACGTGCCAGGCGTCGACGACCATCGGGGCCGCGGCGTTCGGCGTGATGTGCCGGAACGTGTGCGCCGCGACGTTGTAGGCGAACACGCGGAGCCAGGCCTTGGCGGCCGTCCGGTGCCCCAGCTTGAGCTGGCGCTGGGCGGCGTTGAGGTCGGCGATGAGCAGGTTGCGGACGCTGGTGAGCTTGATCCTGTGCTCGCCGTAGAAGCGGGTGACCGAGGCCTTGAGGCTCGCGATGCTCGCTTCCACCGTGAACGTCGTCGCTTTGGTGGTCGTGTGGCCGAAGTAGTCGGTGGCACTGACCGTCAGGGTGTGACGACCGATTGCCAGTCCGTACAGGTCGATCGTGCTCCCGCTCGAGACCCGCATCTTGTCGATCTTCGCCGTCGACCAGCGAAGGGCGACGTTGTCGGCGGTCGCAAAGGAGAGCTTGAGCTTGGTCGGGTGGGTATAGGTCGCGGCCCTCGGGGTCGTGACCGTGACCGTCGGCGCGACGGTGTCGCCGAACGCCAACCGTCCCTCGACCTTCGGGGAGACCGTGCCCTTGGCCGTGATGTAGTCGATCACGGCGTCACGGACGTAGTACTGCGTGTCGTGACTGATCTGGCTCAGCGGCCACAGGCTCACGCCGTTGTCGTTGAAGTTGCACGACCCCGCGGCGAGGTAGTTGACCGTGGAGACCTCGTAGTACTTCGACGCGTCCGTGAAGTTGACGGGCTTCCCGTTGATGAGGAAGGCCTTGACGTTGCTCCCGTCCGGAGCCGCGGTCGCGTCGCGGTAGAGGATCTTGCCGAGCGAGTTGGTGTCGAGCATGCAGGTCGTGTAGTACGAGTAACCACCGTAGCCCGGCACGAACTTGTAGTAGTAGTAGTTGCGGTAGGCTCGCTCGAGGACCGCCTTGAGCTGCGGTCCGTTCATGCGCAGCACGACGAGCGAGTTCTCGTAGGGCATGCCGGCGAACATATCGGAGATCTTGAGCGTCACCGGGGCGGCCGTCGTGGCGGTGCTCGCCATGAGCTTGTTGGTCATGGCGCCGGACAGGTGGACGTCGACGTCCGTGATGCCCTTCTGGGCGAGCTCCCAGACGGCCGCGTCGGCCTGCAGGTTGGCGCCGTTCGTCTCCTGCGTGAAGGCCGCCGTCGTGTCGATGGGGGCGGTCGTCTTGCCGACGACCTTGTCGTTGTAGGTGTTGAGCTGGGCCACGTACGGGTCGACGATCGCCTTGATCGCCGGATCCTCGGGCGTTGACATCGAGACGGTGAGGTACTGCCCCGCCTGGGCCACGACTTCGTACCCGCCGGCCTTGGCGCGGACGCCGAGGACGACCTCGCCGAGCGTGTTGTTGTAGCGGTAGGCCTGGTTGATGATGACCGGCAGCCCGGTCGGGCCGGCCACGATCGCCGGCAGGTACTTGTACGGCGCCTCGGGGTTCGCCGGGTTGGTGTGGCTGTGGGCGCCGATGATCGCGTCGATGCCCGCGACGTCCGCGGCGAGGTTCGTGTCGACGTTGTTGTCGACCTCGACGGACTTCGGGTTCGTCGTGAAACCGATGTGGGTCAGGGCGATGACGACGTCATCGGTCGACCGGACTGCCGAGACCTGCGTCCTGGCTGCCGCGATCGGGTCGCTGAACGTCAGTCCCGTGATGTTGCTGGGAAGCTCGTAGTTCGGCACGCGATGGTTCGTGATCCCGACGATCGCGACCTTGATGCCGTCGAGGGTCTTCTCGATGTAGGGCTTGACGCCCTGGCCGCCGGTGACCGCCGAGAGCCCGTAGGCGCCGGTGTCCGAGACGTTGGCGCCGAGGATCGGGAACGTGGCCTGGCCGAGGATTCCCTTGAAGACCGCGCTGCCGAAGTTGAACTCGTGATTGCCGAGGGTCATGGCGTCATACGAGAGCGCGTTCATGACCGCCATCATGGGGTTGGTGAGCAGGCCTGCCGGCAGCGTCGTGCCGTCGCTGGCCTTGCCCGTGGACGACGTCTTGTAGTAGTACATCATGGCGTCGCCCTGGACCTGGTCCCCACCGTCCAGGAGGAGCGTGCGGGTCGGGTTGTGCAGGCGCTCCTGCTTGATGAGCGTCGCCAGCTGGGTCATCCCGACGTAGGTGCCCTTCGTCAGGTTTCCATGCGAGTCGTTGTTGTGGAGGATCGTGATCGGGACGATGGCGTCGGGGCCGGGCGTGTAGGTGTCCCCGCCGCTGCGGGAGATCCGGCCGTCGAGGGTGCCGTCATCGTTCGGTCCGTTGTAGGCGGTCGCGGCCGTCCCGTAGTTGGCGGCCACGTACGAGTCGACCGCGTTCAGCATGTCGCCCCAGTACGTGATGTTCGTCATGTACTTGAAGGCGTTGTAGCCGTCGCCGCCGGCCGGCGCGAGGAACTCGTTGGTTCCGACGTTGTAGGTCTTCGACGCATCGATGGGATCGCAGTCATGCGTCGTCTTGTTGACGATGCAGTAATCGAAGGCGCCCCACGCGTATGGCTGCGGTCCGGGATTGCTGTCCTTGTACGAGTAGTAGCTGTACTTGAGGCCGGCCGGCTGGATCACGCCGGCGATCTGCGGCCCATGGTTCATGACGTCGATGATCTGGGCGCCGGTCATCTTGCCGACGACCGTCGCGTTCCCGAACGGAAGAACCGTGAACATGTCGCCGTAGGTCAGGAGGCCGGCGGCGTGGGTACCCGCCGTGCACCCGGTGCCGATCCAGTCAGCGCCATCCCAGCACCAGTCGGCACGAATACCACCGGAGTTGTTGAAGAAGACGTCGATGTCGTTCGACGCGTCGCTGTCGGTGTTCAGGTACCCGTAGATGGCGTCGTCGATGAAGGTGCCCATCATGTTGTCGACGGTGCCACCGTTGCGGGGCAGGTCAACGGAGCTGTAGCCGATGGGGGTATTGACGAGGGCAAGGTAGCCTGGGTCGGAGGCGTACGTGTCCACGACCGCCTTGACGGTCGGATCCTCGGCTCCGGCGGTGAACCCGGTCGTCCGGGACCAGGCGACCGAGACGGCCCCGGCCGGCGTGACCGTCACGTCAGCACGCCCGACCGTCCGCCCGTTGTAGTACGCCTGCACGATCGCCGTCGAACCGACCATCGTGGCCGCCGAGAGATTGCTGTGGCTGTGGCCGCCGATGATCAGGTTGACCGGCTTGCCGGCCGTGTTGAGCTTCCCGGCCAGGGTCTGGTCGCCGTAGACGGGGATCCCGTAGCCGTAGCCGCCGTCGGCGTAGCCGAGGTGGCTCAGGACCACGATGACGTCCGCCTGGGCCTTCATCGCGTCGTAGTAGTGGGCGATGGAGTCCGCCGGGTCCTTGAAGCAGAGGCCGGTGGTCGCCGTTGCGACGGTGATGGTCGGCGTCTCCTGCGTGGTGACGCCGGTGATCGCCACCTTGACCTGGTTCGGGGCGGTGCCGACCGTCTTGACGACGAACGGCTGGGCGAACGCGGGCGAGGTCCAGTTCGACGCGTCGCAGGTGCCCGACACGATGTTGGCCGACACGAACGGATACGTTGCCTGCGTCGTGCGGGCGGTCAGGACGGCCTGGCCCCAGTCGAACTCGTGATTCCCGAACGTCGCCGCGCCATAGCCCATGGCGTTGAAGGCGGCGATCGTCGGGGCGCCCTTGCCGGTTGCCGTGCCGTCGCCCAGGTTCGAGAGCAGGCTGCCCTGCATCTCGTCGCCGGCGTCGAGCAGCAGGACGTTGGCGGCGCCAGCGGACGACCGGATGTCGTTGACGACCTGGGCCACTCGGGCGATGCCGGGGTTGCTCCCCGCGCCCACCAGCTGGCCGTGGAAGTCGTTCGTGTGCAGGATCGTGATCGTGGTCGAGGCGGCAGGCGCCGCGACCGCCGTGCTCGGCGCCGCACCGAGCGACGCGAGCAGGGCGACGACCGTCACGAGCATCAGTAACCGGGACCGTCTCACAATGCAGCCTCCGCGACGAGGGCATGCGCGAGGACGCTCGCGGTGCGTTCCCTCTCACCGACGCACCGCGCTGACCATTCCCCGGGCCGCGCGATGGGACAGTTCCGATTGGGCGGAACCATCGCGGCCAGGGTCGAGCGAGTGCGTCCAGCGTACGTCGAATGGGGTGCCCCGCGGAGGGCCAGACGGACCGTTCACCGCCGGGCGGACGCGACCGGCGACGGCACGAACGCGGCGGGCGGGCCGCCGGCGCCGGGTGCCGGATGCGAGGCACCGAAGGCGCAGGGCGCCGACTGCCGGGCGGAGGCCGCCGTCAGGGGAAGGTGCTGATCTCGACCCGGCCGGACCCGATCACGATCGAGATGCGCACGCCGCGCGGCGCGGCGCCGGATCGATCCGTGTAGTCGATGACCCAGTGCTCGATCCCGAAGTCGGTCGCCCGGTCCACGGACGGCGGCACGCCCTCGAAGGACGGGAACTGCAGCCGGACGATCGTGTCGGCGGACTGCCGGGCAGCGGTCTCGGAGACGGGCGCGGCCGGATGGAGGGCGGCGTCCAGATCCTGGGCGGCCGTGCCGACGGGAGCGCCCAGGACGAAGACCACGGCGAACCCGATGGCCAGCAGGCCGGCCCAGGCCGCGGCGAGCACGGGGAGCCTTCTCATGGCCGGCCGAAGTACGCCATGTAGTGGAGCGTCTTGAGCGTGATCTTGGCCGAGTCGACCCGTCCGTCCCTGACCAGCGCGTCGATCGCATCGCCCATCGCCACCTTCGCCGCGAAGAACGCGTCGATCGGGCTGCGCCCGCTGCCGATCGCGCGCCAGAAGACCAGCTCGAAGCCGGTCCTCCCCCGCGGCGTCTCGTCGGGCCCCATCAGGGTGCTGTAGGAGAGGTGCGTGTCGGCGATGAACGCCCGCACGCCGCCCTTCAGGTAATGGAGGGCGAGGTCGTTGTCGGCCGTCTTGTGCTGGGGCGCCTGCGCCGTGTCGAGCGTCCACGCGCCGTAGCAGGCGCCGACCTGGACCACGCCGTGGCTGACCGGGTTGCTCTGCACGGTGACCGCCGGCGCCTGGTCCGCCTCGTGGACGATCCATTCGGCCGCGAGCGGATCCTGGCCGTCGGTCGGCTCCCAGGCCACGGTGTTGGTCGACCAGGCATCGGTCTCGACGCCGATCCCGTGGAGGAGCACGTACAGGTAGCGCGCCGACGTCGCGTTCGGGTCGGTCGCGAATCCATCGGCAGTGGTCGGCGGCGCGTAGTCGAGGCGTACGCGGATCTTCGCGTCGAGCGCCCCGATCACGACCCCGGCCTGGCTCTTGCGCTCCTGGTTGACGAGGGCGTACGCGCCGCCGTCGGGCGGCACGACCTCGCCGAGCTGCGTGAGCAGGAGCGCCGCGTCGTCGCTGCTCGGGATGCGCGCCGTGGCCAGGTCGGGAACGCCGTACGCGTCTCCGTCAAGGTCCGTGTATGGATCGTCGGAGGGGAGCCACTGGGAGGGCAGGTCCCAGTCGCTGAGCGCGGCAGTCTCCGAGTCGGCCACCGGGTTGGCCACGCGGAAGAAGGGAACCACGTCGTCGTTGCCGACGATCAGCAGGTACCGGTAGGAGCCCGCGCGAAGCAGGCGGTGGACCTCCTCGGCCGCAGCCTCGGGCGTGGCGCGCGAAGCGCCGTCGGCGTCGAGGTCGCTGAGGTCGCCGACGCGGGACGCGGCCGCCAGGACCGCGTCGGTGCCGGCGCCGAGCCGAGCCCGAAGTGCCGCGAACCGCGTGACGACGAGGACCCGGGCCGGGTCGGCGTACGGGATCGGTCCGCTCACGGAGCCCGATCCAAGGGTCTGGTCGAACGAGACATCGTGGCCGACGCTGAATCCGACGACCTCGTCGGGGATGCCGTTGTAGTCCACCTCCACCGAATAGGCGCCGTCGGCGAAGCCGTCGGCCGCGGTCATGGCGAAGACGTAGCCCATGCTGTCGTCCTGGCGGGCGGCCTCGCCGGCGTCCACGACGTGGGCGCTCTCCCACGCGAATTGATCGCCGGCGTACAGCCGGACCTTGAGCTCCGTCCCCGGCTCGACGGAGCTCCACGCCAGGAGCGCGAAGATCGCCGTGGTGCCCGACGGGAACAACGTGCCCTGGTTGATCGGGGTGCCGTCGGGCGCGATGTCCGTGGCGAGCTGGAGGTGGAAGAGGACCGCGTGGCCCACCGACGGCGGCAGGTCCGGCACCGTCCCCGCGGAGGACGCCCCCGGGGTCAGGCCCGGCGTGACGCCCGGGGCGGATGACCGGGCGAGCGGACTTGCCAGGCCGGTCGCGAGACTCCCGGCCGCGCCGGAAGGCGTCGGCCCGATGGATGCGGCGGGCACGCCGCAGGCGGCAGCAACGAGCGCCGCGATCAGGAGCGCGCCGGTCACGCGACGCCTCATCGGACGGCCCCTCCGATCGTGTCGGACAGCTCGCGGATCCGGGCGCGAAGCTCCGCGCCGCGCTCCGCCGCGGGGGGCCGTCGCCGTCCGGCCGCCTGCCACTTGTGGAAGGCAAGCTCGCCCTCGGCGGCGTACAGGCGGCGCAGGTCCATGGCGCGGCGGATGCCACCCGTCCGCAGGAGGGCAGCCTGCCGCCGCAGCCGCCCGCCGAACGAGGTGATCGTGGCGAAGTCCGCCTCGCTGACGATGCCGGCGGCGACTTCGTCGCGCAGCTCGACGCGCAGGATGCGCGCCTCCCGGCGCCAGGCCAGGAGGACCGCGGCCGCAACCGTCGCGATGCCAAGCCAGTTGATGGCGTCGGCCGTCAGCCGGCTGACGGCGCCGACCGTCGCGTCGGGCTGGCCGAGCACCCGGGCCATGATGGTGGGCAGCGCGTCGTGGAAGGAGTGGAGGAATGCGGCCGTCGCGATCCCCAGCGCGACGACGGCGCCGCGCTCGAGGCCCCGCCAGCGCTGCGAGGCCCCGACGATCGCGCCGAAGACGGCCATGTAGAAGGCGTGATTGAGCCCGGCCACCACCAGTGCGGCAACGGTCCCGCCCGCCAGGAGGCCGGTCCCGCCGAGCGCGTAGAGGAACGTCTCGGCAGCGCCGAACCCGGCTCCCAGGGCCGCGCCGTAGACGATCCCGTCGAGGACGTCGTCGAACTCGTCGCGCACGGACGAGACCAGGGCGAGGACGAGAGCGCCCTTCACCACCTCCTCCACGATGCCGACGAACGGGTCCGGCCGGAGGCCCGGGGCGAATGCCGGCGGCAGGCTCGCCGGCCGCCCCGTCGCGGCGAGGATCGCGACGGTTGCGAGAGGAGCGGCGACCGCGCCCAGGCCGACGCTGGCGAGCAGGAACGTCCACGGCTCCTTCTCGTAGCGGTCGATCGCGTTGAGGACGAACAGGTAGAGCGCGGCCGGAACCAGGGCGAGGACGATCGCGGCGACGATCGTCGAGGGCTCGGGCATGTGGCGACACTCCCTCCGGGCAAGGCGACGGGCGTACATCCGGTTGCGCGCAGTCCTGCCGGCGGCCAGGACCCTCTGCCGGCTGCTGGGACGCTCTGCTCGCGACGCGAATCCGGCCGGCGGGCGCAGGCGCCTGCCGGCCTCCCGGGCTGAGTGTCTGCCGTCGCGCCGAGCGGCGCAAGCGGCGACGCCAGGACGCCGATCGGCGTCGAGCCAGGCGCTCGTCTGCGCGGCCACGGGCCGACGTGGCACGATGCCCTCGAGGAGGCGGCAGCGTGGACGTCCGGCACGATCGAATCGCTCGCGTCCAGGCGGGGATGCGGGCAGAGGGGATGGCGGCGATCGTGGTGATGAACCACGACGACTACCGGTATCTCTTCGGGGCGGACCGCACGCAGCCACGGGCGATCGTTCCCGCGGCGGGGCCGCCGACGATCATCGCCTTCGCCGGGGAGGAGCCGGAGATCCGCGCCGCTCTTGGCGACGGCGACGTGCTCGTGTTCGGTTCCGTCGGCGGACAGATCCACGAGGTGGTCGCGGCGCTCCGCGAGATCGTCGGCGGCTCCGGGAAGCCGGCCCCGGGACGGCCGAAGGTCGGCATGCAGCTCTGGTTCGAGACGCCGGCATTCCTGGTCGACCTGTTCCGCAAGGTCAATCCGGGCGTGGAACTGGTGTCGTCGGATGGCGTGATGGACCCGATCCGGATGGTCAAGGACGACGGCGAGCTGCGCCTGATGGGGGAAGCGCAGCGGGTTGCCGCGATCGGCATGGACCGGGCCCGGGCGCTGCTTCGGCCGGGCGTGACCGCCCACGAAATCGCGACCGAAGCGACCTACGCCATGATGCTGGCGGGAGCCGAGCGGACCAGCACGCCCGTCTACGTCACGTTCGGGATCGAGACGTGCATGCTCCATGGCCGGCTGAGCCCGCGGCCCGCGGAGCCCGGCGATCTCGTGGTGATCGACCTGACGCCCCAGGTCGAGGGGTACTGCGCGAACCTCGCCCGGACCTTCGTGCTCGGCCAGCCCGACTCCGGCCAGCGTGCCCTCCTGGACGCGTACGGCGAGGTGAGCGCCGCGGTTCCGGGAGGGCTCCGCCCCGGCGCGACGGTGGCCGACCTGGACGGCGATGCCGGCGCGATCCTCGCCCGACGCGGCCTCGCCGAGCGGCAGGTGGCCGGCATCGGGCACGGGATCGGGCTGCGCTTCGAGGAGACGCCGGCGTCCACGATCATCCCGACGCATCGCTCCGTCCCGATCAAGGACGGGATGACGATGACGATCGGGCACACGATCCTCGCCATCCCCGGCTTCGGCGGCGTTCGCCACGAGGACGTCTACCGGGTGACGGCGGCGGGCGGCGAGCTGCTCCACCCGTACCCGATCGACCCGATCGTCCCGACTTGAGCGGGATCGGCGATGGTCGACTATGCTTGTGAACCTTCGTGCTAATGGGCGCTCCGGTCTGCGCCCCCCGGTTCCCGAGGCCATTCGATACCGATGCACTTAACGCCCTGACCGGGCCCCGCACGTGAAGCGGGAGGGCCTGCCAGGAGCGCTGCTCATGTCATTCCACTCGCTCGGGCTGTCGCCCGAGCTCGTCCGCGTCGTCGCGGACCAGGGCTACACGGAGCCCACGCCGGTCCAGCGGGAGGCGATCCCGCTCGTGCTCGCCGGACGTGACCTCCTCGCGGGCGCCCAGACGGGCACCGGCAAGACCGCCGCCTTCGTCCTGCCGATCCTTCAGCGGCTGCACGCCACGCGGGTCCAGGACGGCGCCGGAGGCGCGTCCCGAGCGGGCGGGCGTCGCGTTCGCGTCCTCGTCCTCACGCCCACCCGTGAGCTCGCGATCCAGGTGGAGGCGAGCGTCCGGACCTACGGCGCGCGACAGCCGGTCCCGTCCGTCGCCATCTACGGCGGCGTCGGCTTCGAGCCGCAGGCGCGCGCGCTGCGCCACGGAGCGGAGATCGTGGTCGCGACCCCCGGCCGCCTCCTCGACCACCTCGCCCAGCGAACCATCGACCTCTCCCGCGTGGAGATCCTCGTCCTCGACGAGGCCGACCGCATGCTCGACATGGGCTTCATCCGCGACATCCGCCGGATCCTGGCAATCCTGCCCGTCCGGCGGCAGAGCCTCCTCTTCTCGGCCACGTTCTCCGACGAGATCCGGACGCTGGCCGGCGGCCTGCTCGATCGGCCGGCCACCGTCGACGTCACGCCCCGCAACACCGCCGCCGAGCTGGTCGAGCACGTCGTGATCAAGGTCGATCGCGAGCGCAAGCGGGAGCTGCTGAGCCACCTCGTCCGCTCGGGCCGCGTCGACCAGGCCCTGGTCTTCGCCCGCACCAAGCACGGGGCGGGCCGCCTCGCCGAGCAGCTTGCCCGCGACGGGATCCGGTCGGCCGCGATCCACGGCAACCGGAGCCAGGCCCAGCGGGTCGCGGCGCTGGAGGGCTTCAAGAGCGGCCAGGTCGCCGTGCTCGTCGCAACCGATATCGCGGCGCGGGGGATCGACATCGAGGCATTGCCCCACGTCGTCAACTTCGAGCTGCCGATGACGCCCCAGGACTACGTGCACCGGATCGGCCGGACCGGCCGCGCCGGCGTGGACGGCCAGGCGGTCTCCCTGGTCTGCGTCGACGAGGCGTCCCTCCTGCGCGACATCGAGCTGCACCTCGGGCGTCGACTGACGACCGAGGTCGTGGCCGGGTTCGAGCCGGACCGCTCGATCCGGCCGGAGCCGATCCGGCTCCGGTCGGGGCCGGGACCTCGCCCCGGCCGTACGCCCGCAGTCTCACGTCACCCCGACGCGCTTCGGCGGCAGGCCCCTCCGTCGCCAGGTCGTCCCGGCGGCCCCGTGCCCGTGGCCGGCGCGCGGCGGCCAGTTGCCGCCCCCGTTCGCCCGTTGATCGCACTTCCCGGGGAGCGGCTCGCCCGGAGTACAGTCGACGCATCGCCGCACCGCGATGACATCATCACGGCGCCGGGGGCTCACGCTCGGCCGATGCAGGCGTGGCATCGGCCCTCAACCAGCGTTCCGCTCCACGCCAGGACGAGGTCAGGATGACGAAGACGAAGCAGTCCAGGAGGGGCCGCTAGGTGCCGCCCCGCAAGCGCAAGATCACGTATCCGCCGCCGCGCACGGCCCGCCGGCCCGCCCCGGACGCCGGCCTGCGGCCCACCGGTCCCCGCACGGCCGTCGCCATCGACATGACGGCTCGAGCCGGGCGACCCGGTCTGGTCGCCGGGGCTCGCGTCAGGATCATCGGCACGGGCCTGTACGCGGGCGAGGCCGCCGTCATCGAGCGGTTCGTGGGCACCGTGATCCCGGCCGCCGTGGTACGGACGGAGTCCGGGCGCACGCGACCGGTCCGGACCATCGACCTGGAGCCGATCCCGCCCGAGGGGTGACCCGCGAGCGCCGGGACGGCGTGCAGCCCGGCGTCGCTACTCGCCGATGACCTGGAGGTGGACCGTCCGCACCCGATCGCGGACGCCATCGAAGTCGACGAGGTAGATCTGGCCGAACTCGCCGAGCTCGATCCGCCCGTCGAGGATCGGGATCGTCTCTGATCGACCCACCAGGGCCGACCGGATGTGCGCATCCGTGTTCAGGCTCCAGACTGCCTCCTCGCCGAGGTCGTCAACCGCGTGGGCGATGTGGGCGGCGCCCGGATGCAGGTACTGGCCCTCGCGACGGCACGTCGGCACCAGCGTCTCGAGACGGTCCAGCATGTCCTGCAGCAGGAACTTGGTGCCGTCGTAGAGCGCGTCGTGCGACTCCTCCTGGATGATGACGCTGCAGGTCGTGTGCGGCGAGTACACCGTGATCGTGCCCATGGTGACGCGGGATCGGGCGACGGCCGAACGGGCGGCCTCGGTGACGTCGTGGAACATCGGCTTGCGGAGCGGGCTGCGGACCTCGAGCGCCTCGTGGTAGACGGTCATCGGATCATTCCTCCGGCGGGGTATGGGTACGGGCGACGATGCCGGTCCAGCGGGGCTCGGGACCGGCTCCCGATCACGACGGATGGCGACGCCGCCAGGCATCCTGCATCGCGCGGAGCATGGCCCACATCGTCGCGACCGGATCGGCGGCCGCGAGGATTCCACTGGTCGATCCGGTGGCGCCGACCCCGAGCTCCACCATCGCCGCGACATCGGCCGGGGTGCGGATCCCGGCGCTGCACATGACGATGATGTCCGGGTTCACCCGGGCGACCCCGGCGATGGTCTGCTCGACGAACGGCCGCATCTCGCTCGCCACCGAGCGATCCCCGCCGATGAGCGAGGGCGGCTCGGCCAGGACGATGTTCGGCCCGAGGTTGGCGACCGCCACCGCCTCGGCCGGCGAATCGCTGCAGGCCATCGTGACCAGGCCAACCTCGTCGGCGCGCCGGATGGCCGCGGCGAGGTCGGCGAGCGACATGCGGCGCTCCGAGTGGTTGAGCATCACGCCGACGGCCCCGGCAGCCTTGAGCGCCTCGGGCAGCACGGCCCCCGCTCCGCGCCCGACCACGACCGGATCCATGTGCTGGGCGAACACCAGCAGGCTGCCGCGTCTGCTGGGCGATCGCCGGGATGTCGACGTACTGCGGGTCGAAGATCACGCTCACGCCGGTCTCCTGGCTCGCCCGGTCGGCCTCGACGGCCAGGCGCACGGCGCCCGCCCCGTAGAGATAGCCCTTGAGGCCGATCTCGAAGAGCGGCGGCCTCAACGCAAGCCCGGCGTACATCACGCCCTCCTGCGCTCGCGCCCGGCTGCGTGTGGCGGCGACGGCGTCGCGTGGGCCCGCGCCGGCGTCACGCATGCCCGCGCCGGCGTCGCGAGTGCCGGAGCCGTCATCGGACCAGGAACCCGTCGCCGTCGCGATCCACGGACGCCACGGCGTCCAGCCCGTCGAACAGGACGAAGGCGACCTCGGCCGCCAGCGACTCGCCGGGCGCGAGCACCCTCGCCGCACCGGCGGCCAACGCCTGCCCGAGGTCCATGGGCCGGCTGGTCCACGGCTCCAGGCACAGGTGATGATGGCCGCGCCACCCTCCGTAGACCTGCCAGAGCCAGGCGTCCGGGAAGACGTCGCGGGGGAAGGCGATGGCCACGCCGCGCCGGGCGTCCGTGTCGGTGAGGGCAAGCCAGCCGGCCTCGAGGCCGGTCGCCCAATGCCCGCCGAAGACGGCGGCGGACCGCGGCAGGACGGCTCGCGCGTCGCGGGATCTCGCGCCAGGTGCATCGGTCGCTCGCGGGATCGGCTGGTCCGGCCAGGCGTAGGTCGCGCCGACCTCGCCCATGGCGGGCCCGGAGGAGACGCCCACGAGCATCTGGCCGGCCGGGATGTCGATGCGATGGGCCGGCGTGACCGCGAAGCAGGGGTGGATTCCCCACAGGAACGGGAGCGGCCGGACGTCGAGGTTCGTGAGCCGGTAGCGAGCGCGCAGGACCGGCTCGTCGCCGCGCAGCTCGAGCGTCCGTTCCAGGCGCGCCGCCGCCACCGTCCCGACCCCGGCCGCCTCGATCCACGCCCGATCCCCGGCCGTCCCGGCGGCAGCGGTCCAGGGCACGGACCAGAGCTCGCCCATGTACGGGAGCAGCTCCCCATTGAGCTCGGCCCGATCGCCGGTCGGGAAGATCTCGTCCCAGCCGCCGGACCACCAGTCGTCGAAGTTCGCGCCGTAGGGCGCCCGGCGAAGTGGCGTGCGGGGATTCGCCCAGAGGAGATCACGGTCAGCGGCCTTGTCCACGAGCTGCAGGACGTGACCGCCGAGGTCGGGCAGGACGATGACGCGCAGGGCCGAGTTCTCGAGGATCAGGGCGTCGACGCCCGCCACGCTCCAGCCGCCGACCACGCGGGCTGTCATGCCAGGGTCACCTCGACACCGGCGTGACGAATCCGCCGGACGTGCTCCGGATCCGCTTCCTCGTCGGTGATGAGGGCGTCGACGGCCGAGATCGGGATGATCGGCGTGAATCCGGACTGGTCCAGCTTGGAGGCGTCGGCAACCGCGACCACCCGCCGGGCCCGGGCCGCCATCATCGCGCCCACTTCGGCCACCAGCACGTGGGGCGTGGTCAGCCCCTGCTCGGTGGTGAAGCCCTCGCAGCCGAGGAACACGATGTCGGCCGAGAGGTCGCGCAGGCCGGCGATGGTCTGCGGACCCACCACCGCCCGGTAGTCCGGCAGGTAGAGGCCGCCGAGGCAGATGAGATGGGCCGATTCCCAGCCGCCGATCTCCTCGATGACGGGCAGGGAGTGGGTGACCACGGTGATGGCATTCGATCGCCGCAGCGACCCCGGGATCGCCGCCGCGATCGCGGCGACGGTCGTGCCCGAGTCGAGGAAGACGACGTCGCCCGGCGCGATCATCGCCGCCGCCGCCGCCCCGATGCGGGCCTTCTGGTCGCGATGCTCCCGGGCCTTGGTGGCGTACATGCCGTACGGCCGCGATGCGGCGCCGCCCACGGCCCCGCCATGGACGCGACGAAGGCGCCCTTCGTCCTCGAGGATCACGAGGTCGCGGCGGATCGACGCGTCGGTGACCCTGAACCTCGCCGTCAGGTCGGCCACCGCGACGCGCTCGTGGTCCGCCACCAGGCGGGCGATCTGCTCGCGCCGCTCCCGCGCGACGAGCACCGTGCTGCCCAGCTCCATGCTCCCATCCCCATCCTGCATGCCGGCGCCGCCGGCGGCTTCGGTCTCCCCGCTCACTTGTTCACCCCCATCGTCAGGCCCTGGATGAGGTTCCGTTGGAAGATCAGGTAGACGACGATCGCGGGCAGGGCGGACAGGATCGAACCCGCCATGAGCTCCGGGACGTTCACGGTCCGCCCGGTCTGCAGGACCGCCAGGCCAACGGTGATCGTCCGGACGTCGGGCTTCAGGAAGAGCAGTCCGACGAGCAGGTCGTCCCAGACCTGGATCACCTGGAGCACCGCGACGGTCGTGATCGCCGGCACGGACAGCGGCAGCATTACCTTGCGGAAGACCTGCCAGTAGCTCGCGCCGTCCATGACGGAGGCCTCGATCAGCTCCGTCGGGATGCTGCGGTAGTAGGTCGTCATCAGGTACGTGGCGAAGGGAGACCCGAGGGCCGCATAGACGAGCGCCGCGCCCTGGTACGTGCCGTAGAGGTGGAACACCCGGGCGACGTTCACGAACTCCGGGATGATGATCGACTGCATCGGGATCATCATCCCGGCGAGGATCGCGAGAAAGACGCCACCGGACCCGCGGAACCCAAGCTTGGCGAACGCGTATCCGCCCGTTGTCGACACGACCACGATCAGGGCGACCGAGAGCGTGGTGACGATCGTGGAGCTGGCGAGCTCCTGGACCACCGGCAGGTCGTTGAACAGTCCGCTCCAGCTGTCGAGCGAGAAGCCCGAGCCGGCGATGTACTGGTCGTAGGATCGGAACGCCGTCAGGACCATGAAGGCGAACGGGAACAGCATGACCACGACGACGAGGGACAGGACCAGGAACACCAGAGCCCGCCCGATCGTGCGACGCGGATTGCGCATCGAAACCGCCTAGTCCAGGCGGCTGCGGAAGATCCGCAGCTGCAGCAGGCTGATCACGAAGACGACCGCGAACAGCACGATCCCGATCGCCGCCGCATAGCCGAACACCGCCACCTGGAATCCCTGCTGGTAGACGTAGAACTCGAGGGTGGTCGTCCCGTAGCCAGGGCCGCCGCCGGTCATCACGAAGATGAGGCTGAACAGCGCGGTGAACGCGGTGATCAGCGTCAGGATGAACGCGAACTGGATGAAGCGCATCAGCATCGGGATGGTGATCTTCACGAACGTCGTGAACGCGGACGCCCCGTCGACGCGCGCCGCCTCGTAGACCTCGCGGTCGAGCGTCGCCATCCCGGTGATGAAGATGATGGTGTTCGTGCCGAAGACGGACCAGATGAAGGTGATCGCCACGGCGACCATCGCCGTCAGCTCGGCCGAGAGCATGTCGGTGTGAATGGAGCCGAGCCCGATCGCGTCGAGGGTGTGGTTGAGGATGCCCTCGGAAGCGAACACGCGGAGGGCGACCATGCCGATGACCACCCATGAGATGGCGGTGGGCAGGAAGTACGCGGAGCGGAAGAAGCGCCATCCCACGACGTGCTCGTTGAGGAGGTATGCGACCAGCAGCGGGATGAGGATCGCGAACGGCACGGCTGCGAGCAGCACGAGGTTGTTGGCCATGACCCGCCAGAAAGTCGGGTCGTTGAACAGCCGCTGGTAGTTCGCCAGGCCGACCCCGGTCGACGTGATGCCGTCCCAGCGCGTGAAGCTGAAGTAGGCCGCCTGCACGAGCGGCGCGGCGAGGAACAGGAGTTCCAGGATGATGACCGGCGCCGCGAACACGATGCCCGCCCGCCGCTGCGACGCTCGCAGCCGGCCGTGCGGCGCGCGCGACCCCCGTCGCCCGGCGTCGGTGATGCCGGGGGCGGGGGTCGTGAGCGTGGTCATCGTCAGGTAAGGGTCGCGGCCGGCAACGGGGGGAAGTCGCCGGCCGCGATGGGTCAACCGCCCGCGGGGGCGGTGTAGGTGTCGCCGCGCCGGTCGGCGGGCAGCGCGTTGAGGGCGTCGGACATCGCCTTGGTGGCGTCCTGCGGGCTCGTGGTCCCGTTGAGGACCGCGTCGAGCAGCTTCGTCGCGACGTCCTGGACCTCGGGCTGGATGACGTTGTCGATCATCGGGTACCGGGTGTAGCCCTGGTTGGCCGCGAAGTCGAGCATGGCGTTCGCCAGCGGCTCGGTGGCCGAGGTTCCGGCGACGACCGGGATGAGCCCGCCGTCGGCGATGATCTTCTGCGCCTCGGGGGTCGCCATCCAGGCGAGGAAGGCGGCCGCCTCGGCCTTGTGCTGCGAGTAGTTGGTGACGCCGAAGCCGTCACCGGGGAACTCGACGACGCCCTTGACCTGGGTGTCGTTGAAGGGCGGCACGAACACGCCCGCGTTGTCGCCCAGCTTGTCGTGGAACTCCTTGAAGTCCCACGAGCCCTCCAGCGTCATGGCGGCCTTGCCGGATTCGAACTGGGCCAGCGAGTCGGTGTTGGTCAGGACGTCCTTGTTCGTGTAGCCCTGGCTGTGGAGGGTCGCCCACTTGGTGAGCTGGGTGACGATCCGCGGGTCCGTCCACGGGATCTGGCCGCTGTACAGCTTCTCCCAGTCGGACACGGACAGGAACATCATCAGGTAGCTGAGGTCGTAGTACGGGTAGAACGCGGCGTTGAGCGCCTGGCCGCCCGTCCCGTAGGTCAACGGCAGGATGCCCGCAGCCTTGAGCTTGGCGCACGCGGCGAAGAACTCGTCCCAGGTGGTCGGGAAGGTGCTGATGCCCGCCTGCGCGAACAGGGCCTTGTTGTAGAAGCCGTTGTAGTGCTGCATGTCGAGCGGCACGCAGATCGCGCCCTGGGCCAGCGAGAGGCCCTTGGAGCACCAGTCGATGCCGTTGAACTGCTGGAGCGTTGCCGTCGGGATGTAGGAGTTGAGCGGCTCGAGGTACGTCTGGTTCTGCAGGGCGAACAGGCCGGTCCACATGGTCATGAGATCGGGCCCGGAGCCTGCGACTGCAGCGGCCTTGAGCAGTGCGAAGTAGTTGTCGGCCGGCTGGCTGACGACGTTGATCGTCACGTTCGAGTACTTGGCCTCATAGGCCTTGACGAGCGCGTTCGTGACGTCGGCGTTGGCCTCGGTGCCGTAGTTGTGCCACAGGGTGAGCGTGACCGGCGCGGCGGCGGCAGACGGCGAGGCGGCGGCCGACGGCGAGGCAGCTCGCCGACGCCGGCGCGACTGCCGACGCCGCCGTGCTGGGCGCCGGACTGGGCGACGGGGCAGTGGTCGCCCCGCTGCTGCAGGCGGCGGCGACGATCGCTGCCGCGGCGATGACCGCGGCGAGCTTCCGACGAACCATCGGTACCCTCCTGAAGTCGGCCGGGGCGGGGCGATCGTCGCGACCGCACCAGCCTGCTCCTCCTGGCCGCGTGCCCCGCGAGGGCGAACGGCCTCATTCGGGCGCTCTGCGCGCTCCCGGTGTTTATATCTCGACGGGAAACGAACGTCAATCAGAACATCCGAGCGCAAACCAGTTGGGCGCCTGTGAGCGTGACGCGCCGGTTCCCCGATCGGGGCCCATCGGGAAACGTACGCGATTCGGGCGTTAAAACGCCGACATCCAGTTGACGATCGCCTGTCACGTGCTAGATTACCGATCGCAGCCCGGGCCTCCCGGCAGGGTGTGATCGAAGGCGATTCCCATGGGGGAGGCTCCGCGCGGCGGGCTGTCGGGCGCAGGTGAAGGAGGGTTCGGGCGTGTCGATCGGCGAGGATATCCGGCTGCGACGCCTCTTTGACGGTGGCGCGAACGCCGTCATCGTCGCCGTCGACCACGGGCTCTACAACGGGCCGCGGCCGGGCTTCGAGAACCTCGCGCCGGTGGTGGACCGCCTGCGGGCCGCCGACGGCATCCTCCTGAGTCCCGGCATGGTGCCCCACCTGCGATCGGTGTTCGAGCGGCGGGGCGCGCCGGCCATGATCCTCCGCCTCAACTGGGGCACGCAGTACGCGACGCAGTGGGCATACCACGAGAGCCGCAGCGTTCCGATGATCTCGGCCGCCCAGGCCGTCGGCCTCGGCGCGGACGTCGTCCTGGTCGGCATGTCGATCAAGACCGGCTCGGAGGCCGTCGACGCCGAGAACGTGGCGGAGGTCGCCCGGTGTGTCGCCGAGAAGCGGGACGTCGGCGTCCCGATCGTCGGCGAGGTCTATCCAGCCGGCCACGAGGACGTCGCCCCGGAGGAGCGTCACGAGCAGATCTCGATCGGCTGCCGCATCGCGGCCGAGCTCGGGGCGGACCTGGTCAAGACCTTCCACACGGGCGAGCGGTTCGCCGAGATCGTCCGTTCCACGCCGGTGCCCGTGCTCGCCCTCGGCTCCAGGAAGATGCCCCGCGAGGTGGACGCCCTGGAGCTCGCCGCGACCGCCATCCGTGATGGCGCCCGGGGAGTCGTGTTCGGCCGGAACGTCATCCAGGCCCGCAGCCCCGAGCGCTTCCTCGACGCGCTCCAGGACGTGGTGAAGGGCGGGGCGGATCCGGGGGCAGCGGCCGAGAAGCACGGCCTCGTCTGAGGCCCAGGCCCGCACGATGACCCTCCTCGTCGGCCTCGACATCGGGACCACGTCGGTGAAGGCCGGCCTGTTCGACGGGTCGGGCCGGCGCCTCGCGACGACCGCCGAGGAGTACCGCCTGGTGCACCCGGCCCCCGACCGGGCCGAGCTGCCGGCCGAGACGTACTGGACGGCCGCCACGGCCGCCGTCCGCCGCACGCTTCGCGAGGCAGGTGCCGATCCGGCCGGCGTCGCGGCCATCGCGGTGAGCAGCCAGGGCGAGACCATCGTCCCGGTCGACGAGGTCGGTCGGGCGCTCGCCCCGGCCATGATCTGGCTCGACAACCGGGCCGGCGTCGAGGCCCATGACCTCGCGTCCCAATTCGACGATGCGCTGGTCTATGACCGCACCGGCGTGCCGTCGATCACGCCGACCTGGCCGGCCTGCAAGCTGCTCTGGTGGCGCCGCAACGATCCGGAGGTCTTCGCGCGGGCCTCGAGGTTCCTCCTGGTCGAGGACTTTCTGCTGCACCGGCTCTCCGGCGCCTACGTCACGGACGGATCCGTGCAGTGCACGTCGCTGCTCTACGACATCCGCGACCATGGCTGGTGGGCCCCGATGCTCGAGGCGACAGGGGTTGGGCCGGACCGGCTGCCGGAGCTCGTCCAGCCCGGCGCGGACGTCGGTCCGCTCGCCCCGATGGCGGCGGAGGCCCTGGGATTGCCCGGGTCGGTGCGCGTGGTCGCCGGGGGGATGGACCAGTGCTCCGGCGCCATCGGCGTCGGCAACGTCGACGGCGGCGTCGTCTCCGAGAGCACGGGAGGAGCGCTGACCGTCCAGGCCTCCGTGCGTCACCACGGCGGTGACGCCTCGCGCCGGACGCCCGTCTACGTCCATTCCGCGCCCGATCGCTACCTGTACTGCCCGGTGTGCCCGACCGGCGGCATGGCGCTGACCTGGTTCCGCGACCACCTGGGCGCCGCGGAGGCCGAGCGGGCGGCCCGGCAAGGCCGCAGCGCCTATGACGTCCTGACGGAGCTGGCCGCCGCCGTGCCCGCGGGCGCCGAGGGCCTGACGATGCTCCCGCACCTCATGGGAGCATTCAGCCCGGAGTACGTCCCCGAAGCGCGGGGCGCCTTCTACGGGTTCACCCTGGGCCACGGCACGGCGCACTTCGTCCGCGCGGTCCTGGAGGCGGTGGCGTTCATGCTGCGCCGGAACCTGGAGCTCCTCGCCGGCGCCGGCGCGCCCGCGGTCGAGATCCGGTCACACGGCGGCGGCGCCCGGAGCCCCCTGTGGAACCAGATCAAGGCCGACGTCTGCGGCCTGCCGGTCGTGACCCTGGACGGCGAGGACGCGGCCGTCCGCGGCGACGCCATGCTCGCCGGCGTGGCGGTCGGAGCGTTCGCCGGCCTGGGCGAGGCCACCGCCGCCATGGTGCAGCCGCGCGGCCGCTTCGAGCCCGACTCGGCGGTGCGCCCCGCATACGACGATGCCTACGCCCGCTACCTGGAGCTGTTCGACGCGCTGCGCCCCGTGTTCCTTCGGGATGCACCGACAGGGCGGCGGGCATGATGAGCGATCGCGGCAGGTTCCCGGCAGACCAGAGGAGACCACGACGATGGCGGTGACGGCGAAGATCGGCCTCCTGGTGATGGCCCTCCTCGAGGACGACTACAACAAGACGGCCCACATGCGGCCCGCGGCAACGGCCGCGGCGCGCGCGATCGCGGACGTGTTGGGCGAGTACGGGGAGGTCGTCCACGCCGGCCTCGTCGAGGAGGAGCACCAGGCCGCCGCCGCGGCCCGGCTGTTCAACGCGCAGGACGTGGACATCATCGTGGCCATGGAGCTGGCCTACACGAAGGGCATCGTCCCGGCCCGGGCGCTCATCGACACCACCGCTCCCGTGCTGGTCTGGAATGCGCAGAAGATCGCCCGCCTGGGCGAAGACGACGGCTTCGACGTCGTCATGCTCAACTCCGGCATGGCCGGCATCCCCGAGCTGACCGCGGTCCTCCTCCGGACGGGCCGCGACTACACCATGGTCACCTCGCGGCTCGACGACCCGGTCGGGCGCCGGAAGGTGCGCGACATCATCACCGCGGCGGCCGTGCGGCGCCGCCTCCGGACGGCTCGCGTGGCCGTCGTCGGCCACCCGTTCGAGGGCATGACCGACCTGATGTTCGACGGCCTCTCGCTGCGCCAGGACGTCGGCCCCGTGGCGTGGCCGCTGGAGCCCGAGAAGGTGGCGATCCGGTTCGGGGAGATCGCCCAGGCGGACGTCGATGCGGTCGTCGCAAGCGAGCGCGCCCGCTACGCGGTCGACATGGAGGCGCCCCTCTTCGATCGCTCCGTGCGGATGGCGCTCGCCCTGGAGTCCGTCGTGAAGGAGGGCCGGTTCGACGCGTTCACCGCCTTCGACCAGGTCTGGCTCGCGGATCCGCGCGTCGGGATCATCCCGTCCTACGGGACGGGTCGCCTGTGCGAGCTCGGCATCCCGGCCGCGCCCGAAGGGGACGTCAACTGCGCTGTCGCCCAGCTGCTCCTCCAGGAGCTGGCGGGCCAGTCGACGACGGTCGAGAACTACGTGATCGACTTCGAGAACAACGCCGTCATGTTCTCGCACGACGGCCACGGCAACCCGGCCCTGGCCACGCCCGGCGGCGTGAAGGTCACGCACTCTATCTACTACAAGGGCGTGCACGGCTTCGGGGCCGGCTTCGAGTTCGCCTACCAGCCGGGCCCGGTCACCAACGTCGCCCTGGTGACGGCGGGCGAGAACCAGTGGCGTCTCGTCATCTCGGAGGGCGAGTTCCTGCCCTTCCCGCCGCGCCCGATCTCCGCCCCTCAGACGTTGTTCCGGCACGCCACCCTGCCGGTCGACGAGTGGTGCAACGAGTGGTGCGGGGCCGGCGCGCCGCACCACATGGCGGCGGCCCAGGGCCACTGGGGTGAGCAGGCCGCGCTGGTGGCACGGATGCTGGGGATCGACGCCGTCATCGTCTGAGTAGGGCGGGCCGCGGCGCGGCAGAGGCCGGGGGGCCGGGCGGCACTCGGGCGCGGGCGGCACCGACGCCTCCTCCGTCGTGCCGCAACGGCAATCATTCCTGCGTTCGAGCGAAGCCGCGTCGTAGCTGCCCGATCGCGCCGCACGAGCCGCCCGGCGCGTCATCACCTGGCGCACGAAGTCGTGACCCGACGCGAACGATCCTGTGCGTTCGGACCCGAAGTGGGCCGCGAACGCATGGAACATTGCCTGTGCGGCAGCGCGTGCCGATCTGTGCGGCTTCGCGTGCCGATCGGGCGCTTCGCGTGCCGATCGGCGCCTCGGCGCTCGAGGCCGCCCCCCGCAACCCGACCGTCACGCCTGCGAGCCGTTCTCGCAACGCACCTTGTGGGCGGCGCCCGTGCAGGCTACACTGAGCACCTGTTCAGGCGTGCGCAATTGTTCACTCGTTGCGCGAGGCGTTCTGGGTGCCCGAAGAGCTCAACCCGCGCGAACACGAGTTGCTGGCCAGGATCGCTCACCGCTCCTACGTCGACGGCCGGACGCAGGAGGAGATCGGGCGAGAGTTCGGACTGTCGCGTTCCAAGGTGCAGCGCCTCCTTGATCGGGCGCGCGTCAGCGGCGTCGTCGAGTTCCACATCGCGGCGCCGGCGTGGCTGAACCTCGACCTCGAGGCGCGGCTCCGCGGCGCATTCGCCCTCGCCGACGCGATCGTCAGCCCGGCCCGCTCCGACCCCCAATCACAGCGCGAGGCGGTCGCCCGCAGCGCCGCCCAGTTCCTGGAGCGGCGACTCGTCGACGGGACCATCGTCGCCGTCGGCCACGGCCGCGACACCGGCGAGCTCCCGCGCTTCTTCCGGCCCGGGCGGCGCATGGACGCGGTGTTCGCCAGCGCGATGGGCGGATCGCCCCGCGTCGACACGCCGACCAACCCGAACGAGATCTGCCAGGCGCTCGCCGAGAAATGCGGCGGGCGCGCCGAGAGCCTCTATGCGCCCGCGTACGTGGAGAGCGCGGACATGCGCGACCGTCTGCTGGCCCAGGAGGCCGTCGCGCACACGCTCCGCGTGGCAGCCCAGGCGGGCGTCGGCCTGGTCGGGATCGGGAGCACGGACGACGGCTGCACGATGGTCCGCAACGGCTGCCTCTCGCTCGACGAGATCGCCCGGCTGCGCGAGCAGGGAGCGGTCGGCGACATCCTCGGCAACTACGTCGACATCGGGGAGGCTCATCGCGTCGCCCCATCGCGACCGACTCGTCGCCCTCTCGATCGAGGACCTGCGGCGCATCGGCACGGTGGTGGCCGTGGTCAGCGAGGCGGAGAAGCCGCGGGCCATCCTCGGCGTCCTCCGCGCCCGCGTCGTCGACGTGCTCATCGTCGACGAGCCCAACGCCCGCGCCGTCCTCGACCTGGCCGCGCCCGCCGAGGCCGAAGCCGCTGCGCAGTCCCGCGACGTCGGCGTCGGAAGGGGGTGATCGAGGGCCGTATGCCATCGCAGCCTGACGCGGCCGATCGGAGGATCCCGCGGTCGCGCCCGATGCCACGGCTCGTCCGGGCAGCCGAGCCGCAGCAGTTCCGACCCGCATCCAGCAAGGAGGTGTGCCCATGCCAGTCGTGCCGACCCGCGAGATCCTCGCCCGCGCGTTCGCGGAGCGATACGGCGTGGCAGCCATCAACGTCATCAACGACCTCACGATGGAGGCCGTCCTCGCCGCCGCCGAGGAGCTCAAGGCGCCCGTCATCCTCCAGACGTCCGTGAAGCACGTGAAGATGACCGGCCTCGACGCGATGTACGCCATGTGGGTGGAGTACACGCGGCACGTCTCGGTGCCGGTCGCCCTCCACCTTGACCACTGCCCGGAGCGGGAGGTGATCAGCGCCTGCCTCGCGAAGGGCTGGAGCTCCGTGCTCTTCGACGCCAGCAAGCTCTCCGTCGAGGAGAACAAGCGGCAGTGCATCGAGGTCGTTGCCGAGGCGCGCCGTTACGGCGCCGACGTCGAAGGCGAGATCGAAGGATTCAAGCGCACCGAAGAGATGACCGGCGACGAGGCCCAGCACGTGCAGAAGCTGGAGACCGTCGTCGACTTCGTGCAGGCGACCGGCGTCGACGTCTTCGCCCCGGCGATCGGCAACGCCCACGGCACCTACAAGACCGCGCCGACGCTCGATTCGCAGCGCGTCAGCGATATCGTGGCGGCGACGGGCAAGCCGGTCGCCCTCCACGGCGGGACCGGCATGAGCGCCGCGCAGTTCAGCGACCTCATCGGCCGCGGCTGCGCCAAGGTCAACATCAGCACCGCCCTCAAGATCGCGTTCATGAAGTCGGGCTTCGACTTCATGACCGAGCACCCCGGCGACTACGACCCGCCGAAGCTCTTCACGGCCCAGCGCGCCGCCGTCATGGAGATGGCGAAGTACCACATCCGGCTCTTCGGCAGCGAAGGCAAGGCCTGGACGTGACTGCGCTCGTCTTCGACTGCGACGGCGTCCTGGCAGACACGGAGCGATACGGCCACCTGCCCGCGTTCAACGAGACCTTCCGAGAGTTCGGATTGCCGGTGCAGTGGTCGGAAGAGGAGTACGGACGGCGTCTCAAGATCGGCGGCGGCAAGGAGCGGATCGCAAGCATCCTGACACCCGAGTTCGTGGCGGCCGCCGGCCTGCCCGCGGATCCGGACGGCCAGGCCGCCCGGATCGCGCTGTGGCACAAGCGCAAGACCGCCCTGTACACGGAGATGGTCGTGGCCGGCAAGCTGCCGCCGCGGCCCGGCATCCACCGCATCATCGGGCTTGCCCAGGACGCGGGATGGAAGCTCGGCGTGGCGTCCACGTCGGCCGAGGCCTCCGTCCACGCGATCCTGGAGTACGCCGTCGGCCCGGAGCGTGCGGCGCGCTTCGACGTGTTCCTGGCCGGGGATTGCGTCGCCCACAAGAAGCCGGCCCCGGACATCTACCTCCTCGCCCTCGAGCGGCTGGGCGTCGATCCGGCCGAGGTGCTCGTCGTCGAGGACTCACGCAACGGCCTCCAGGCCGCCGACGCGGCCGGCCTGCGCTGTCTCGTCACCGTCAACGGCTACACCGAGAAGGAGGACTTCAGCGAGGCGAAGCTGGTGGTTTCGTCCCTGGGCGACCCGGATGGAGAGCAGACGACCGTGATCGCGAATCGCTCCGCCGCGCGGCCGGGCGCGTTCGTGACGCTCGTGGACCTCGAGGCCTGCCTCGCCCGATAGCCCGTCCGGCGTCCGTACCCCAAGCATGAAGGGAGGCTCGCATGGCAGAAGCGTCGTTCGACGACCTGGACCTCGTCCTCATGACGATGACGAAGACGATCGTCGACAACGCGGAGTACTTCGCCCAGCTGGACTCGATCGTCGGTGACGGGGACTTCGGCTTCTCGTTGCGCAACGGGTTCGAAGTCGTCCTCAGTGATTACGACACGTTCGATCGATCGAGCGTGGGTTCCATCCTCAAGAAGATCGGTCTCACGCTCGCGGCCAAGGTGGGCGGGGTGTCGGGGCCGATCTGGGGCACCGCCTTCCTCCGGGCCGGTGCGACGGCCGGCGACAAGACGGAGCTTGCTCCCGAGGACGTCATCGTGATGCTCCGGGCATCGATCACGGGGATCATGGCCCGCGGCGGCGCGTCGCTCGGCGAGAAGACGCTGCTCGACGCGCTGGTGCCGGCGACGGACAGCCTGGAGTCGGCGATCACCGACCCGGCCTTCCAGGGCGACCACGGCACTGCCGCCATCCAGCGGGCCGCCGACGTGGCGACGAAGGCAGCCGAGGACACCAAGTCCATGCTCGCGATGCGCGGTCGGGCCGCGTACACGGGCGAGCGGAGCATCGGCTCCGTCGACGCCGGGGCCACGGCCATCGGCGTGATCCTTCAGGCCATTGCCGCGAAGTGGCGCGAGAAGTACGGCTAGCGAGGGAAACTGGCGTGAAGAAGTTCGTCAACGACCCGAAGCGGTTCGTCCCGGAGTTCCTCGAGGGCATCATGCTGGCGAGCGACGGCTCGCTCAAGTACGAGCCCAAGTACAACCTGATCTACCGGGCGGACATGCCCAAGAAGGATCGGGTCTCGATCATCCAGGGCTCGGGCTCCGGCCATGAGCCCGCCCACACCATGATCGTCGGACCGGGCATGCTCGACGCCGCCTGCCCGGGCGACGTGTTCGCCGGGCCGCCGGTCGAGTTCGTCACCGAAACCTCCAAGCTCATGGACACGCCGGCCGGCGTGCTCTACATCGTCAACAACTACACCGGCGACCGCACGGCGTGGGAGATGGCCAGGGAGCTGTGCGAGGCCGAGGGCCAGAAGATCGGCTACCTGCTCGTCAACGACGACGTGGCCGTCAAGGACTCCACCTGGACCATCGGCCGCCGCGGCGTGGCCGGCAACTTCTTCGTCATCAAGGCAGCCGCCGCGAAGGCCGACAAGGGCGGCTCGCTCGAGGAGTGCGTGCGGGTCGGCGAGAAGGTCATCGCCAACGTCCGGACGATGGGCATCGCCCTCTCGTCCTGCACGCCGCCCGTCCGCGGCACGCCGCTCTTCGAGATCGGCGACGACGAGATGGAGATCGGCATCGGCATCCACGGCGAGCCGGGACGCCAGCGGGCGAAGCTCGTGAGCGCCGACGAGATCGTCGACATCCTGCTCGACGCGATCGTGCCCGACCTGCCGTTCAAGAGCGGCGACGAGGTCGCCGTCATGGTCAACGGCCTGGGCGGGACCCCCATCAGCGAGCTCTACCTCCTGTACGGCTCCGCGCACAAGAAGCTGGCTGCGAAGGGCATCAAGGTCTTCCGCAGCTACGTGGGCGAGTACTGCACCTCGCTCGAGATGGCGGGCGCCCACATCTCGCTGCTCAAGGTGGATGCGGAGCTCAAGGAGCTCCTCCTGGCTCCGGCCGAGATCGCCTATCGCGTCTTCTAGCAGTCCAGGAGGCGGCGGGCGCTCCCAGGGCGCCCGCCGCCTCATCCGTTCGCGGGCGATCCGTGCCCGCCGCCGCCGGTCGCGTCGGCGTTTGACTCGCCGCTGAACGGCTGAGCACGAACCGCCGCCCGCATCGCGAACGTGGGCTGGTTCGCGCCCCTGGGGCCCGCTCAACGGTGCAGCTGTGAGTCAGGGTCGCCCAGGCCCGGGGCTCCCGCTCAGGTTCGTCGCAGGCGAGCCAGCCAGGCGTGCACGCGCGCCTGGGGCATCCTCGTCTCCAGCTCGTCCGTCTCGATCGCCTCGATCCGCCAGCCGCGCGTGAACGTCGTCCGGATGTCGCCCCGACGGATTCGCGTCGGGCCGTAGCCGAACGGGTTCCGGTTGCTCCAGCAGAGCAGGAAAAGGGCGCCGCCCGGTCGGAGCGCCGCCCGGAGTGCCGTTGCGTACGGCCTCCGCTGCTCGGGCTCCAGGCAATGGAAGAGTCCCACGTCGAGCACGGTGTCGAAGTCCCTGCCGAGATCGCCCGCGTCGAGGGCGTTGCCGAGCACGAACGTGGCCGCGATGCCGCGCTCCGCCGCCTTCGCGCGGGCCTTCTCGATGGCGGCCGCCGCACGGTCCACGCCGACCACGCGGTGGCCCCGGCCGGCCAGGTAGAGCGCGTGCTCGCCCGTGCCGCACCCCGCATCGAGCACGTCGCCCGTGATGAGGCCCGCCTCGGCCAGGCGCGCGATCGCCGCCTGGGGCCGGCCGAGGTCCCACGTCGGCGTGCCCTCGTACGCGTGGTCGAAGAACGTCATCCCCTCCTGTGCGCATGCGCCTTCGGCGGCCGCGCCCGGGAGCAGGAGCGACGCTCGCGGGGCGGGCGACCGGGGCCATGATGCACCGCCCGGCGGCGGGGTTGCACCCCCGCGGGAGGCGACCGAACGCTCGGACGGCGACCGCGCCTGACACCGGCAGGCCCGTCGCGCCGGTCGGACGGCAGCAGTCGCTACATCCGAAGCAGGCCGAACGCTGCCCCCTGCGGGTCGGCGACGATCGCGAACCGCCCGCCCGGGAAGTCCATCGGCGCCAGCATTTCGCGGCCGCCGGCCTCGAGGACGCGCCGGAACGTCCCATCGACGTCCTCGACGGAGAAATAGGCCATCCAGTAGCTGGGCACTTCGGCCGGGACCATCGCGTTCATCTCCTGGCCGCCGGCGATGCTGTGACCGCCGACCAGGAACTCCGTGTAGGCGGAACCGCCCGGCATGTCGCTGGTGCGCGGCGTCCAGCCGAAGGCCTTCTCGTAGAAGGGGACGGCGCGGTCCACGCCACGGGCGTTGAGCTCGGCCCAGCCGAACGTGTTCGCTCCTTCGGCCTGGAAGCCACCCATCGCCTTCGGCTGCCAGGCGGAGATCACGGCGCCCGCCGGATCCCGGAAGACGGCCATCCGGCCCTGCTCGCCGACGTCGAACGGCGCCATGAGCACCGTGCCACCGGCGGCCGCGACCTCCGCCGCGAGGGCCTCGGCGTCCGCCGTGCCGATGTAGACCATCCAGGCGGTCGGCGCGCCCGGCGCCATGGTTGGTCCGATCCCGGCCACGTCCTTCCCACCGATCTGGGCCGTGGCATACCCGCCGTACTGTGGGTCCGGCGAGACCTGGATGTCCCACCCGAACAGCGTGGCGTAGAAGTCCCGCGAGGCTCCTGGATCGGAGCTCGACAGGTCGACCCATGCTGGCTTGCCGATCAATCCGGCTGCGTCGTCCGCCATGGTCGCTCCTCTTCTGGTCGCCTCACCGTCCGAGCCCCTGCTGAACGTGGGACGCGGCGGGGGAGCGCCATTCTGGCACCGATCGGCCCAGGCGTCCGAGTGGGCTCGGATGGACCCGGAGCCGCATCATCCTCGCCGTCGCGACGCATGCCGGCCGGCAAATCGGCGGTTCGAACGCCCCGGCCGGCGGTATTCTCCGCCGAGTGGCACGACCGACGAGCAGGCACGGCGGGCAGACGCTGCCGACGGGGACATGAGGACGACAATCGCGTGCCCGCAGTGTGCTGCGGTCGTGCCGGATGTCGACGGACCTGTCCACGCCTACGTTCCGAGCGCTCCTGGCTGCTGGGCGGCGTTCGGCGCCCTCCGGGCGGACGAAATGCTCCGGTTCCCGGGCTCCGCGGCGAACAATCTTGCCGTGGACGCGTACATGGCCCAGCATCCGGGCGATGGGACCGATCGGCGTGACCGCCAGTCCGTCTTCGTCCACCTCGCGAGCCTGTGCGCCGTGCTCGAACGGGGCTCCCCCCCGGCGCAGTCGCCCGGCGTCCTGCGGGCCGTGCTCGCTTGCCGCGTCGACTTCCCGGTAATCCACCGCAGCCGCGGCCCCGGCGGCCTGACCGTCCTCGACGCCATCGACGCGCCCACGCTCGAGGTGCACGATGCGCGGGCCCGCGCCTGGGCTGGGTCGGTCTGGGACTCGTGGCGCGATCACCACGCGACGATCAGGGCGGCCCTCGACGAGACTGGCCCATGATCACGCTCGACGTGCCCGTGGGCGCCCATCGGCTGGTGCCGCCGCGCGGGCGTCGGCACCACCGAGCGATCTCGCCCCGCTGGGACCGCCCGCCGAGCGTATCCATCGCCACCGTCATCGCGTCGAGGATGGCCTGAGGATCGAGGTCGGCCGCGATCAGCGTCGTGCTGATGCGGACGGCGGTCGCTCGATCGCCGTTCTCGGTCGCGGCGGTCAGCTCGTACAACTCAGCCGTCGAAGATGCTCCTGGAGTGCCGGCTGGCGAGCGCTCGCAGACCCGACCGTCACCCGGCGCCGGGCTGACGCGGTCTCCGGGACGATCGAGACGGCGGGGGCGGAGGTCTTGCCGCCACCCCTGGGCGCGGCCATACTCCCGACCCTGCACCGGGTCGCGTCCCCCCGCCGCCAGGTTCCCGGACGCTCCCGCAGCATCCAGCACGGCGCCCGACCGCGGGATCCCGCCAGGGATCCCGCGTGTCCAGGAACATGTAAGCGCGAGCGAACGGACCGGCCCTGTGCGTCGGCAGACGCACTGCGAACGGGCCTGACGAACGGAGGCACCAGAATGGACGCGGACCTCGTCGACCAGGTGTTGAGCGCCGCGGCGCGTGTCGTCGCCAGTGGCGCGATCTCGGCGAACGGCCACGGCAATGTCAGCGTCCGGGTGCCGGGCGCGGACGAGATGTACTTCACGTCCGCCACGTCGCTCCGCGGGCTCGGGCCGGATGGCATCGTCCGCGTCAGCCTCGACGGGGCGCTCCTCGAGGGTCAGCTGCTGCCGATCCAGGGCGCCGTCGTGGCCATGCATACGGCCATGTACCAGGATCGTTCCGACGTCGGTTGCGTTGTCCACACCCACTCGCCGTATGCGACCGCGTTCGCGGCCGCGAACCGCCCGATCGGCTGCTGGATCGAGGCGCTGGCGATGTTCGGGCTCGCCGACGGCGTTCCGGTGGCCGCGTACGGCCCGCGAGGGTCCGAACAGGCGGTCGCGAACATCCGGGCGGCCGCGAGACCGGGCGTTCCGGCCGTGCTCCTCGCAAGCCACGGCGTGCTGGTGTTCCATCGGACGCCGGACCTCGCTGTCCTCGTCGGCGGGGTGATCGAGGAGGCGGCACAGGCGGCGATCACCGCCCAGGCGATCGGTGGGGCCGTGGAGATCCCCGCCGAGATGCGCGCCGCCGCGCTCCAGAGGGCGATGGCGTTCGAGGCGGCCGGGACGAAAAGCGTCTGAGTCAGAACACGGCCGGGCCGTCGATCTTCCGACCGGCCGGCGACCACCACGCATGCGATCGGTAGATGCAACCTCGACGATCTGGTGATCGGCAGGATGGTGTTCGAACCCGGCTGGCACTGGATGGAACATGTCCGGCCGATCGCGGGTACGACCCTCTGCCAGTACCACCACGTCGGGACCTGCCTATCGGGCCGGCTCGCCAATCGCCCTCGAGGACGGCACGACCAACGAGATCGGCCCGGGCATGGTCTACGAGATCCCGCCGGGCCAGGACCGTTGGGTCATCGGCGACGAACCGTTCGTCGCCTACGACGCGCGGGCGTCCGCTCGTTCGCGAGGGTCGACGAGCAGACCCAGCGAGTGCTCGGTGCGTGCTCTTCACCGACATCGTCGATTCGACGGCGCTCGCGGAGTCGATGGGACCGGCGCGCTGGCGGGAGCTGGTCGGCACGCACAACGAACGCGTCCAGTTCGAGCTCGACCGCTTCCGCGGCCGGCTCGTGAAGACGACCGACACGCTGACCCTGGGCTCTAACGTGGGCACATGGGGAGTTGGTCGAGAGCGCGGCCAGACGACCGACGTCATCACAGCGCCGGGGGCCCTGACCATGGCCCACGCGGGCCTGGCTGACCGCACCTGAGGGACGTTGGCATCGTCGCCTAAGGCTTCCGCCGATCGCGCCGACCGGCCCCTCAGTCCCATCCTGGCGGCCATCGAACCCGAAATGAGCGGATCGACAGGAGGCCGGGGATGAGCGGCTGTGGACGGATGAACCGCGCGGCCGTCGCGGCTCACGAGGCTGTGCTCGCGGTCGCCCATTCGACCGGCGACGACTCGGCAGGGGAGCCGCGCGAGTCCGTCCGGAAGACCACCGAGGTGGCGCGTCAGCCGCGAGGGCTGGATGCCCGATCACTGTGTCGCGTCGA
>CAWGEL010000025.1:0-83128 GCA_963821595.1 uncultured Chloroflexia bacterium
GTCCTTCGGACGGCAAGGGATCTGGCACGGCCCTCCTCAGGCGATTCGCTCGACGCGGATCGCCGGCAGCATCCGCTCGGCATCGGCGGCGTCCAGCTCGCCCTGGCCCGGCACGAGGGCGTTCGCCGCGCCGACGGCAATGCCTCGTCGCGCGGCCTCGACCAGCGGGTGCCCTGCCGCGAGC
The DNA here is from genome assembly GCA_963821595.1 of uncultured Chloroflexia bacterium. GTDB lineage: Bacteria > Chloroflexota > Limnocylindria > Limnocylindrales > CSP1-4 > CTSoil-043. The sequence continues at coordinate 185 of CAWGEL010000025.1, forward strand.
GCGACGACGAGCCCGGCCAGGAGCGAATCGCCGCTGCCGACGGGATAGCGGCCGCGCTCCGGGAGGGCCGCCGATGCGCCAGGTGGCCCCGTGATCGTCGACGAGCACGGCGCCGTCCATGCCGCGCGTGACGAGGACGACGCCGCCGGTTCGGGCCCGGATCCTGAGGGCCGCCTCGACGGTTGGACCCTCGACGGAGGTCGCCTCGCCGGTCGTGCCACCCATCGCTCGCGCCACGCCGGCCTCAGCCTCGTCGGCGAGACGCGCCGCGGCCGCCGCCTCCCGCGCGTTGACCTTCACCAGCCACGGCCGTGCCGCCAGCGCCTCGGTCAGGGCGGTGCGATCGGCGTCGACGACCGCCCGTCCCCCGGCAGCATCCGCGATCGTCGCAAGGCGCGCGTAGCCGGCGTCCGGCGCGCCCGGTGGCAGGCTCCCCGCGAGCACGACCAGGCTCCCGGACGGGTCCTCGGCGAGCTCTGATCGCAGCGCCGCCTCCACCGCGGCCCAACCGGCGGCGTCGACGGTCAGGCCCGCCTCGTAGAACTCGGTCAGCGTGCCGGCGGCGCGGTCCAGCACGGACAGGCACGTCCGCGTCTCTCCGGCGGAGCGGACGACGCGCGTCGCGATGCCCCGGGCGCGAAGCGCGGCGTCCATCCAGTCGCCTGCATGACCCCCCAGCACCGCGATCGCACGGACCGGCATGCCGAGGCTGGCCGCCGCCCGCGCGACGTTGAGCGCCTTGCCGCCGGGGACGACGGAAAGGATGTCCGGGCGATGGACCTCACCGGGCACCAGGCGGTTCACGGCCGCGATCCTGTCGACCGCGGCGTTGACGGAGACGCAGATGAGGCGGCGCGGCCAGGCGGTGGGACCAGGCGCGCCGCCGAGCGCGACCCCGGGCATCATCGGGTCCGGTTCACGGGAGCAGGCCGGCCGCGCGCGCCGCGGCCTCCGCGTCGGGGAGCGTCGGCTGTGAGGCGGTCCCGCCGATCCCGAGCGTCGAGAGCGAGCCGGCGGCGACGCCCAGCGCGAGGCAATCGCGGAGAGGCCGCCCGGCCAGGAAGCCCGCGACGAAGCCGGCATCGAACGAGTCCCCGGCGCCGGTCGTGTCCACGGCGTCGACGGTGAGCGCGGGGACGCGTGCCAGCGTGCCGTCCCGGGCGACGGCGAGCGCGCCATCGGCGCCGCACTTCACCGCCACGACGCGCGGCCCGGCCGAGGCGAGCAGCCGCGCCGCCGCCTCGACGTCCTCCATGCCGGCGATGCGCGTCGCCTCGATGGCTGTTCGGCAGGAACACGTCCGTCTCGCGCAGGATGGCCCGAATCTCGCCGTCCCAGGTCTCGCGCGGATCCCAGTTGCAGTCCGCGGACGTGGTCAGGCCGGCCCGGCGCGCCGCCCCGAGTCGGGCCGCGAGCCCGGGTCGCAGCGCGTCCAGCAGGAAGACGCTGCCGACGTGGACATGCCGGGCGCGCGCCACCAGCGCCTCGGGGACGTCACGGTCGCGGAGCAGCGACGTCGTGCCCGGCGCCGTGAGGATCGCCCGGTCCGATCCGCTGGTGAGGATGACGGAGGCCCCGGTCGGCACATCCGGGTCCACCCGACAGCCGGCGACGTCGACGCCTCGCGCCCGCATCGCGTCGAGCATGAAGCGCCCCATGGGGTCATCGCCGACGACGCCGACGAAGGCCGTCCGCAGGCCGAGGCGGGCCACGCCGCACGCGAAGATCGCCGACGAGCTGCCGATCACGAGATCGATCGAGTCGACGAGCCGCTCGACCTGGCCGAACACCGGCCTGGGGTCGGCTGCCCGCACGATCACGTCGGGGTTGATCTCGCCCAGGACCAGGACATCGACGTCGCGCTCGACGTCCGGGTCCCCCTGCGTGCGGCCGGTCATGGTCGATCAGTATTCCCGGTACCAGCCTTCGCCGGGGGAGGGCGCATCCGCGAGCGTGTTCGCCCGCGCGTGCCACGGCACGCCGAGCTCGTCCACGAGCGTCGCCAGCGCCTGCAGTCGTGTCCGCCCCTCGCTCGCCAGCCAGGCGTCGCGATCGCCCGGGGACATCGTCGCGGCCGGCGCCCACACCGACCGCCCGACGAGCACGCCGGACGCGCCGGCCCGACAGGCGGCGGCGACCTGGCGCTCGAACGTCGCGTCGTCCACCCCTCCGGACAGCAGCACCCACGGCACGGCCGCGGCCCCATCGAGCTCGGCGCACGCATCGGCCCACGCCGCCTCGTCGGCGACCGCCGCGTCGTACGGAAATTCGGCCTTCAGCACGGTCGCCCCGAGCCGGGTCATCCGCCGCGCCGTCTCGACGACACAGGCCCTTCGTGCCTCACCCGTGAGCCTGCCACCGCTCGCCGGGTCGTAGCCGAGCGGCTCCACGAACAGCGGCAGGTCCAGGTGGAGGCAGCTCGAGGCGACGTCGGCGACCAGCCGCTCCTGCTGCTCGGCGTTGGCCGCGGCGGGGTGGTAGTAGACGAGCAACTTCACCGCCGACGCCCCCATCCGCTTCGCCTGCTCCACGGACCAGCCCGGCAGGATCCGCGAGACTCGCGCCGACGCCGTTCCCTCGTACCCGGTCGCCTCGACCGCGACGACCAGGCCCGCGCGACCGGGCAGCGAGCCGTCCGCGACCGCCTGGCGCCGCGCCGATCTCCGGATCGAGCAGCGTGCCGGTGGCGAATCGGGGCGAGCGCGCTGACGACCGCGCGCTTGAACGCGACCATCTCGTCGTAGGTCGCGACCTCGGGCGCCTCCGGGTGCAGTTCGCGGCGCAGGTTCTGGCGGTGGTCGAGCGCGAGCACGGTGAACGTCCCGCGCGCGGATGCGCATGCGTCGAGTCCCCGGCGCGTGCCAGGCAGGAAGGCCATCGGCAATACCTCGCGGTGAAGGACAGCGCGATCCTAGCGCGCGTTCTGCGCAATTGCAACCGAAGCCGTGCGCGAATCGCGCACCACACCTTGACATCTCGCGCGGACCAGGAGCAGGATCCGCGCATGTTGAGCAGCGTCCGACGCGCACGGCTGCTGGCCCGCCTGGATGAGGACGGGCGCGCGACCGTCGATGCGCTCGCCCGCGACCTGCGCGTCACGCCCTCGACGATCCGTCGCGACCTTGCCCGACTGGCGGGCGACGGCGTCCTGGTGAGGACGTACGGGGGCGCTGTCGTCAGGAGGGTTACGCCCGGGCGCGATGCCGTCGACCCCCGGCTCGCGGCGAAGCGCGCGATCGGCGTCGCGGCCAGCGCGCTCGTCGAGGACGGCCAGACGATCGCGATCTCGAGTGGGACCACGGCGCTGGAGCTGGCACGGCACCTCGTCAACCGGCAGCTGACGGTGATCACCAACGCGCTCGACGTGGTGGGCGTCCTGCTCGACCGACCGGGCATCGAGCTCGTCGTCCTCGGCGGCGTGGTCCGGCCGGGCATGCACTCGATGCTCGGCCACCTCCCCGAGCTCGCGCTGCACGAGCTTCGTGCGGACGCGCTGTTCATGGGCATCGGGGCGCTGAGCGCCGAGCACGGCCTCATGAACAACGCGATCCCGGAGATCCTCACCGACCGGGCCCTTCGTCGCGCTGCGCGCGCCTGCATCGTGCTCGCCGACAGCACCAAGCTCGGCTCGGTCGCGCCCGCCTTCGTGTTCGGGATCGACGAGGTCGACACCCTCGTCACCGACGCGGACGCCAACCCTGCGCGAGGTCGTCGCGCTCGAGGCGCGGGGCGTCCGCGTGATCCTCGCGCCGCCGCTCGAGAGGAGCATTCCCACCGCATGATGGACGGGCATCATTCCCGCCGAGATCGCGGCCGAGCCGGCGGCGATCCGCGATACGCTCGTCCTCGAGCCTCGATGCGGCCCAGGCCACGGCCGCCGCCCTCCGCGACGGCGGAGATCCGGCGCATCCACGTGATCGGGAACGGGACCTCGTACCACTCGTCGCTCTGCGCCGCGACGCTCTACCGTCGCCACGCGGAGCCGGACGACCCCATCGTCGTGCCGCTCACCGCCGGCGAGTTCCTGACGTACCTGCCGCGGCTCGGGCCCGGGGATGCGGTGCTGGGCATCTCGGCCTCGGGCGAGTTCCGTGACGTCGTCGCGGCGGTCGAAGCGCTGCGCGGCCGCGTCCCCACGGTCGCCATCGTCCACGTGCCCGGCAGCACGCTTGGACGGGATCGCGGACCACGTCGTCCGTTCGGCCGGCGGGCCGAGCGACGTGCCGGTGATGACCAAGACCTTCGCCGCGACGCTCGTCGCGACCGAGCTGGTGCTCGCCGAGCTGCTCGGCGGCGAGCGCGCCCGGACGATCCGGGCCGAGCTCTGCTCGCCGCCGACCACGCCGAGGCGGCGATCGCGGCCGCCGAACCCCGGGTCGAGGCGCTCGCCGACGCGCTCTCCGGGGCCGGGCACCTGTTCGTCGTCGGGAGCGGGGGCGCGCATCCGGCCGCGCTGGAGGCCGCCCTCAAGCTCAAGGAGATGGCGATCGTCCACGCCGAGGGCACCGAGTCCTGGGAGATGTCCTCGGGGGCCGCGACGATCGTGGGCCCGGACACGGTGGTCATCGCGCTCGCGCCGGATGGACCGGGCCGGGCAGCGACCGCGGACGTCGCCTCTCACTCCGCGGCCTGGGGAGCGCGCGTCATCGAGGTCGCGCCGCGATCGTCGATCGATGGCGCCGCGCTGCTCCCGATCCCCGCGGCCGCGCAGGAGGACCACGCGCCGCTGACCGCCGTCCCGCCTGTCGCACTCCTCGCGTTCGCGCTCGCCCGCCGCCGGGGACATGACCCGGATCACCCCGGCTGGGTGGAGCGCTATCACAGCCAGGGGCTCCGGCACATCGTCGGCGTCGGGAAGGGGCTCTGATGACACGGATCGTGCTCGTCGGTGCGGGAAGCGTCGAGTTCACGCGCAACCTGCTGGGCGACCTCCTGTCGTATCCGGAGCTCCGCGATGCGGAGATCGTGCTCCACGACATCGATCCGGACCGGCTCGCCACGGCGGAGCGGATGGCGCGCTGGACCGCCGACGCGCTCGGCGCGACACCTGTCGTGCGCGGATCTCTCGACCGGATGGAGGCGCTCCAGGGCGCCGACTTCGTGATCAACACGATCCAGGTCGGCGGCGCCCGCGCCACCCAACTCGACTTCGACATCCCGGGACGCTTCGGCCTTCGCTACACGATCAACGACACGATCAACGTGGGTGGCGTCCTCCGGGGCCTGCGCACGATCCCCGTCGTCCTCGGGATCGCCGCCGACATGTCCGACGCCTGCCCGGACGCGCTGTTCCTCAACTACACCAACCCGATGGGCATGCTGGTCCGCGCGGTGGACGAGGCTGTCGGGACCCCGACCGTCGGCCTGTGCCACTCGGTGTACTGGACCGTCCACACGCTCGCCGGCTACCTCGGCGTACCGTTCGCCGAGGTCGTGGCCGAGTCGGCGGGCGTCAACCACCTGGCCTGGATCACGCGGCTCGAGCACCAGGGCGTCGACCTGTACCCGGCGCTCCACGCGTTCGTCGACCGCGGTCGCGTCCCGGATGACGACCTCGTCCGGGCGGACCTGTTCCGCAGGTTCGGCTGGTATCCGACGGAGTCTTCCGAGCATCACGCCGAATACAGCCCGTGGTACATCCCCAAGGGCGACCTCGTCGAACGGCTCCATGTCCCGATCGGCGAGTACCTCGACCGCGTCGCCCACAACCTCGAGGAGTACGCCGAGACCAAGCGCCGGCTGGACGCCGGCGAGCCGTTCGAGATCGAGCGCAGCGGCGAATACGCGGCGGTGATCGTCCACTCCATGCGCACGGGAGAGCTGTCGCGGATCGTCGCCAACGTCCCGAACGACGGCGGTCGCCTCATCCCGAACCTCGCCGGCGACGCCTGCGTCGAGGTGCCGGCGCTGGTCGACGGACTGGGGGTGCACCCGATCGCGGTCGACCCGCTGCCACCGCAGTGCGCGGCATACACGCGCCCGGCCGTCGACACGCAGGACCTCACCGTCCGCGCTTCGCTCGACGCGGACCGCGACCTCGTCTACCACGCGGTGCTCACCGATCCCCAGGTCCAGGCCCGCCTCACGCTCGACGAGGCCTGGCGCATGACCGATCAGCTCATCGACGCCGAGGCGGAGTGGCTGCCGGCATGGCTCGGCGGCACCGCCCCGGACTGGGCGTCCTGACCAAGGAGGAACGGCAATGCGCATCATCCGAGCCCCGCGCCGCCAGCGGTTCCTGGCCGCGGTGACCGCGAGCCTTCTGCTCGCGGCGTGCGGCGGCGGCGCCAGCCCGTCCCCGAGCCCGTCCCCGAGCACGGTGTCGACGGCCCCCAGCAGCACGCAGCCGTCGGTGGCCACGAGTCCGTCGGCCCTGCCGAGCGCGTCGGCGAGCCCGTCGGCGAGCGCGGCAGCCTGCGGCACGTACAGCGGCCCGGCCGCGACGATCACCTACGCCATCTGGGGGGACACGACCGAACTCGCCAACCAGCAGAAGATCGTCGACGCGTTCACGGCGCTCGACCCGAAGATCACGGTCAAGGTCACCGTGGCGGACTGGGACACGTACTGGGACAAGCTGCAGACGGCGCTCGCGGGTGGCAATGCCCCCGACGTGTTCCTGATGGACGGCCCGCTGTTCCCCGACTACCAGACCCGGGACCAGCTGCTGGACCTCAGCCCGCTGATCACCCGTGACGGCTTCGACACCACCCAGCTCGCCGACCTGGCGGTCAAGGACTTCACGGGCGCGGACGGCCATCTCTACGGGCTGCCCCGCGACATGAGCACCGTCGGCCTCTACTACAACAAGAAGATGTTCGACGCGGCCGGGATCGCCTACCCGGACGGCACCTGGGACTGGGCGAAGCTCGTCGACGTCGCCACGAAGCTGACGAAGACGTCGGGCACGACCACCACCCAGTGGGGCTTCTACACCGAGACCTCCGACATGGAGAACTACTGGTCCTCCCTGGTCTGGCAGGCCGGCGGCGACATCCTCAGCCCGGACAAGAAGACCGTGGTCATCGATTCCGACCAGGCGGCGGCCGGGATCCAGTTCCTGCAGGACCTCATCTACAAGGACAAGGTCATGCCGCAGCCCGTTCCCGGCGGCACGGGTGACGCCTTCGAGAACGGCCAGGCGGCCATGGAGGCGAACGGCTCGTGGCTGGTCCCGACCCACGAGGCGGCGGGGATCGACTTCGGGGTCGCGCCGCTCCCCAAGGGACCGGCCGGCCAGGCCACGTCGGTGAACCCGAGCGGGGTCGTCGTCTACAAGGGATCCAAGTCGCCCGACGCGGCCTGGGAGTTCGTGAAGTGCTACACGGGCCCGCAGATGCAGTCGAAGATCGCCGACCTGAAGGCGTCGATGCCGGCCAACAAGCAGGTGCTGGCGGGGCAGTACGCGACGTCCTTTGACGGCGGCAAGACCTTCGCCGACGCGCTTGCCTACGCGCATCTCAAGCCCTCGTTCAAGGGCTTCAACGAATTCAGCGGCGCGCTCCAGGACGAGCTCGACAGCAAGGTCTTCAACGACAAGCAGCTGACTGCGAAGGCGGCGCTCGACGAGATCACGCCGAAGCTGCAGCAGCTCCTGGGGCAGTGAGGGCCGGCCGACTCAGCCCGCGCGTGAGGTCGGCAGCGTGACCTCGATGGCCGGCCTCCGGGAACAGGCCGGCGGCGCCACCTCGGCGGGCCCGGCTCGCCCGAAGGGCGGTCCGCGAGCTCGCGAGGCTCGCTGGGCGTGGCTGTTCCTCGCCCCCACCATCATCGGCCTGGCGGTCCTCTCCGCCGGGCCGATCCTGGCGGCCCTCGGGATCAGCCTGACGAAGTGGGACATGCTGACCCCTCCGCAGGTCGTGGGCCTCGACAACTACGTCGCGCTCCTCGGCGACGATCGGTTCCTGAAGGCGCTTCGCAACACGACCTTCTACACGGTCGTGTCGGTGCCGCTCGGCCTGGTCCTGGCCCTGGGCCTGGCCACCGCCCTCAACCAGCAGATCCGTGGGATCGCCTGGATCCGGACCGCGTACTTCCTGCCGCTCGTGACCTCGGCGACCGCGATCGCCCTCGTGTGGCTCTGGATCTACAGCCCGACCGGCCTCCTCAACAGCTTCCTCGGGATCTTCGGGATCTCGCCCCAGCGATGGGTCGCCGACCCGACCCTGGCGATGCCATCGATCATCGCCATGAGCGTCTGGCAGGGCCTGCCGGGCAACGTGATCATCTTCCTGGCCGGCCTCCAGGGAATCCCGGCCGAGTACTACGACGCCGCGAGCGTCGACGGAGCGGGCCGTCGCAGCCGCTTCCGGAAGATCACGCTGCCCCTTCTCACGCCTTCGATCTTCTTCACCGGCGTCCTTGCGCTGATCGGCGCGTTCCAGGTGTTCGACCAGGTCTACGTGATGGCGAACCCGGGCAAGCCGAGCGAGGCGACGATCACCCTCGTCTACTTCATCTACGAGGCCGGCTTCCGCAACTTCAAGATGGGCTACGCAAGCGCGGCCTCCTGGATCATGTTCCTGATCGTCGCCGTCGCCACGATCCTCTACTTCCGGACGCAGAACCGGTGGGTCCACTACCAGTGAGGAACCCCGGGTGACCGCGCGTGTCGTGACGGCCCCTGCCGCCCGACGGTCCGCGTCGCGAAGGTGGCGCAGGCTCGTCCGCAAGGCTGCCCTGTACGTCGCCCTGGTCGCCGGCGGCCTGGCGATGATGATCCCGTTCCTGTGGATGCTGACGACGTCCCTCAAGACCCGGGCGGAGGTCTTCTCCAGCGCGCCGCTCTCCTTTCCGTCCGGCCTCCACTGGGAGAACTACACGCGGATGTGGTTCGCGCTGCCGGACGTGACGTTCGGGACGTTCTTCCAGAACTCGATCGTCATCGCGTCGCTGGCGACGATCGGCCAGGTCGTCACCTGCTCGATGGCCGCCTACGCATTCGCCGTGTTCGACTTCCGCTTCAAGCGGGTCCTCTTCGCGCTGATCCTGGCGACCCTGATCATCCCGTTCCAGGTGGTCCTGGTCCCGAACTTCATCCTGTATCGGTACCTCCCGTGGCCACTTCAGCGAGAGCGGCAACTGGATCGGGACGAACCTTCCGCTGTGGGTCTGGGCGTTCTTCGGCGGCGCCTTCGGGACGTTCCTCCTGCGCCAGTTCTTCCTGACGATCCCGACCGAGCTGGCCGACGCGGCGCGCGTCGACGGGGCCAACCCGTGGCAGGTCTTCCTGCGCGTCTACGTGCCGCTTGCCAGGCCGGCCCTGGCGACCCTCGCGATCTTCCAGTTCATGTGGAGCTGGAACGACCTCCTCGACCCGCTGATCTACCTGCGCGACCTGCCCACGTACACCACCACCGTGGGGCTGGCCTTCTTCCAGGGCCAGTTCGTCGGCAAGTGGCCGGAGATGATGGCCGGTGCCCTCGTCAGCCTGCTGCCGATGATCATCCTGTTCGTGATCGCCCAGAAGTACTTCGTGCGCGGCATCACCCTGTCCGGGCTGAAGGGGTAGGGGATCGGCGTGGACCGACTCGCCCGCCGGGAAGCCGGGCGACCTCCGCCTGGCCGACTTCCATCCGCGCTCCCAGCTCCGGTCGCACAACGCCGGTGGCCCCGGGGCGGCCGTCGTTCGCCGCGATCGATGCCCACAACCACCTGGGCCCGACCCCGTTCTCCGAGGGCTGGGACCGGCGGTCGCCGGCCGAGCTCGAAGCGGCGCTCGATGCGTCGAACATCGCCGCGATCGTGGACCTCGACGGTGGCTGGGGCGACGCGCTCTCCCGCGAGCTCGAGCACTGGGCGCCGCTCGGAGACCGCGTGGCGGTGTTCGCCGGACTCGACTATGCCATGTGGTCCCAGCGCCCCGACTTCGGGAACGTGGAGGCGGCCCGGCTGCGCGAAGCCGCCGCCGTCGGGGCACGCGGACTGAAGGTCTGGAAGCTGCTCGGGTTGCGCGCGCGCGACCCCGCCGGGCGGCTCGTCCCGGTGGACGACGCGCGGCTCGATCCGCTGTGGGCGACGGCCGGCGAGCTCGACCTGCCGGTGACGATCCACGTCGCGGACCCCATCGCGTTCTTCGAGCCGCTCGACGCGCGGAACGAGCGATACGAGGAGCTGCTGGAGCATCCGGACTGGCATTTCTGGCCGGCGCGGCCGCGCGGGCGACCGGACCTGGACGGGTTCCCACCCTTCGACGAGCTCATCGACGGCCTGGAGGCGGTCGTGGCACGGCACCCGGGGACGACCTTCATCGGCGCCCACGTGGGCTGCGCGCCGGAGGACCTGGGCCGGGTTGACCGGATGCTCGGTGCCTACCCGAACTGGAACGTGGACATCGCGGCCCGGATCGCGGAGCTCGGGCGGCAGCCGTACACGGCGCGGGACCTCATCCTGCGCTGGCCCGACCGCGTCCTGTTCGGGACCGACGCACCCCCGGATGCGGCCGCCTGGGCGGTCTACGCGCGCTTCCTCGAGACGCGCGACGAGTCGTTTCCCTACGACCCGGATGGTGGACCCGGCAGCCAGGGTCGGTGGCAGGTCCACGGCCTGGGCCTGCCGGACGACGTGCTCCGGGCGGTCTACGCGGACAATGCGCGGCGGCTCATCTTCGGCCGGGCTCCATAGCTCGCAGGATGGCCGGACCGAGTCCTGGCGGGCATGCCGCCGCGACGCGCAGCGAATCCGAGAGGGAAGTGGAGCGGGAGACGGGGTTCGAACCCGCGACATTCAGCTTGGGAAGCTGACACTCTGCCAACTGAGTTACTCCCGCTCGGGAGGCACCAAGTCTAGCGCAGCCCCCTGCGAGGCTCAACGGTCCCGCCACGCGAACGGACGGAAACTGGCCCTGCGGCGCAGGCGTCAGGCGGCCGCGTCGAGCACCTCCCGCACCGCCTTCGCCAGCGCGTGGGCGGTGAAGGGCTTGGGCAGGAACGCGAGGCCAGGCTCGGCGAGCTCGGAGCCCGCGAGCTGGTCCTGCGGGAAGCCCGAGACGTAGAGGACGCGGAGCCCCGGCCGTGACGCCCACAGCCGCTCGGCCAGCTCCCGCCCACCCATCGCGGGCATGACGAGGTCGGTGACGACGAGATCGATCGGCGCATCCTGCCCGGCCGTGAGCGCAAGCGCTTCGGCGCCGTTGCTGGCCTCGAGCACGGCGTAGCCCTGCGCAGCGAGCGCACCGCTGGCAAGCGAGCGCACCGCCGGGTCGTCCTCGACGAACAGGATGGTCTCGGTCCCCGCCAGCGTCGGCGCCGGTCCGGAGCGGGCCGGGTCAAGCGCCGCGGGCTCGTCGACCCTCGGCAGGTGGATCTGGATGGACGTCCCGACGTGGGGCTCGCTGGAGAGCGCGATGAAGCCACCCGACTGCTTCACGATGCCGTACACCGTGGCGAGGCCCATGCCGGTTCCCCGACCTGGCTCCTTGGTGGTGAAGAAGGGCTCGAATGCCCGCGCCTGCGTCGCCTCGTCCATGCCGCAGCCCGTGTCGGAGACCGTGAGCGAGACGTAGGCACCGGGCGCGACCTCGGCCCCGGAGGCGGCGTCGTCCTCGCCGACGTCGACGTCGGCGGTCTCGATCGTGAGGCGGCCCCCGTCACGCATCGCGTCGCGCGCGTTGACCGCGAGGTTGATGACGACCTGCTCCAGCTGGCTCGGGTCCACTTTCACGCAGCCGGCGCTGTGTGCCCCGGCCACGAGCTCGATGTGCTCTCCCAGGAGGCGGCGCAGCATGGGCGTGACGTCTCGCGCGATCCGCGCCGGGTCCAGGACCCTGGGCTGCAGCACCTGGCGCCGGCTGAAGGCGAGCAGCTGGCCCGTGAGCGCGGCCGCTCGCTCCGCGGCGCCGACGATCTGCTCGACCTCGACGTGACGATCGTCGTCGTCCGGCAGCTGCTCCCCGAGGAGCGACGCGTACCCGTGGATGACCGTCAGCAGGTTGTTGAAGTCGTGTGCGATGCCGCCCGCCAGCTTGCCGATGGCCTCCATCTTCTGGGCCTGCCGGAGCTGCTCCTGGAGCATATGGCGCTCCGTGATGTCCGAGACCAGCCCGTCGTAGGCGACCAGCAAGCCCGCGGCGTCGTACTGGGGGACGAGCGTGCTCCGGACCCAGCGCACCGCGCCGTCCTTGCGACCGATCCGGTGTTCGAGCGGCGGACACGGCTCCCCTGCCAGCAGGCTCCGCGCCTGGGCGACCGCCGCGTCGCGATCGTCGGGCCGGAGGATCATGCTCAGCCACAGGTACGGGTCGGCGGCGAATTCGGCCGGCGTGTACCCGGTCACGGCCTCGCAGCCGGGCCCGTGCTCGGTGCTCGTGACCTGGCCATCCGCAACGCGGACCGCGAAGACGTAGTCGGTGACCGACTCGGTGATCCGCCGGAAGCGCACTTCGCTGGCGATGAGCTCCTCCTGGGCGGCCATCCGCACGCTCACGTTGCGGGCGAACCCTTCGACCGCGTGCAGCCTGCCCATCTCGTCGCAGGCCGGCACGGCGAGCGCCTCCGTCCAGACGATCGTCCCGTCGCTGCGCAGCCAGCGGATGAGGAGTGGCTCGTCCGCCGCGGTCGGTTCGGTGAGCGCCGCCCGAACCCGCACCGCGTCGTCGGCGTGCATGACGCGCCAGACCAGATCGGGATCGGCGTAGAACTCCGCGGGCGCGTGGCCGGTGATGGCCAGCGCTCCCGAGCTCATGTATTCGACGGCGAACGTCGGGATGTAGCGGAAGCGATAGATCATGTCCGGGCTGCGCTCGGTCAGCATGCGGAAGCGGCCCTCGCTCTCCGACAGGCGTTCCGCGTAGTGGGCGATGCTCGATTGCAGGACGAAGAGTACCGCGGCCACCAGCACGACCACGACGAGCTCGAGGGCGACCTCCGGGAGATACGCCGTCTCCCCTCGCAGCTCGTGCAGCCAGAAGTGGTTGATGAGGATCCATGCTCCGCCGAGGAACAGGGAGGCGCCGGGCAGGATCGCGCGCCAGCGGCCGCTGAGCAGCCGCCAGCTGGTCGGGCGCGGGGAGAACTCGTCGACGGGAGCGGGCGCAGGCAGGCGCATCGTCTGGAGCGCAGCTCCTCAGCTCGATCGCGGGCGCACCAGGCTCCAGGGGACGGCCGGCAGCGCCCTTCGCCCGGCCCGTCGCACTACCAGCGTTTGTACGGCCTGGGTGGCCCACGCGCCCATGGACTGGAAGTACGGGACCGGTTGCGCCTGACGTCGGCCCTGCCGAAGCCACAGGCCTGGGAGGAACGCCGGCCCGTGGTCAACCCACGCCGGGGTGGGGCTCACGAGGTCAGACGTGTCGATGCAGGTCCGTCGCTTGTGGCGAGTCCGGCGCGTCCAGGCCCCGTGGTGGCTGCTCCCAGCCCATCGCGTCCGCCTCGCGTTTCGCGAGGTTGAGGTACACGACCTCGTGCTCGACGTTGGCGATGTGCGACGCGGGAACGTACCGATTGCCCCCAAGGCTGGATGTCGACGCGAGGATGTAGTTCTGGCCCACGCTCTTGACGGTGCCAAAGCGCTGCCCATCGTTGCCGACGATCGCCCAGCCGGCCTTCAGGTCCGCCATTCGCATGCGCTCGCGACCTCCTCGCCCCCGAACCGGGCAACCTTACCCCAGATGAATGGCCCGCTCTGCCGCCATGATCCTGGATGCTCGAGGTCGGGGGCCGATGTCAGCCTCGCTCGCGTCGTGACGCCAGGGTCGGGTCGACGACTGTACGCCGTGGTGCCGGCGAGTAGATGATGGCGACGACGCGGGCGGACCGCGAGCGGCTCGACGGGAGGGCTGCCCCCGGCGGGGTTTCTGCCCTTCGGCGGAAGGACACGACGATGAGCGAACAGACAGCTCTGCCGGCTGCGACGGAGCTCGATCGTTGGGTTCGGATGCGCCTCCGCCTCAACGCACCTCCCGATCGCGTGCACCGGGCCTGGGCCGATCCGGAGGAGCTCGCCCGATGGTTTCCGGATCGGGTCGAGGGTGGACTGGCAGTCGGGTCGCGATCGACGCTTGTCTGGCCCGACCACCAAATCTGGTGGGACGTGGTCGAAGCCGCAGACCGTCGGTTCGTCTTCCGGTGGCCGTGGCTGGCGGACGAGCGGCTGATCACCACGGTCGAAGTGCTCGTCGAGCCAGCTGGCTATGGAAGCCGCCTGGACCTCCGTGATGGGCCGTTCCCTCTCGACGAGATCGGCGTTCTCGATGCCTGGGCGGAGGCGATCGAACGCTGGAGCAACGCATTGGCGCTGCTCCGTGGCCATCTCGACTTCAGCGTCGATCTGCGATCCCGACGGTAGCGGCCGATCGAGCGTCCCCAAATCCTCGAACCAGGGCGTCTCGGGGGCCGCCCGCCGCCAGCGCTGGGCCGTCTATACGGGCGCCAGGGATCCGAAGACCACGCGCCCACCGCGGACGAGTGCCCGCACCTGGAACCGCCCGCCATGCCCAGTGCCAGCTGGCTCCGTACGCGGGTCCCGGTCCAGGACGGCCAGATCGGCGGGGCCGCCGACCTCGAGCCGGGCGTCCACCGGCCAGGTCATTCCAGCGCCCGGGGCGAGCGGGACGACCGTCGCGCCGCGCACGTCGACCACGCGTAAATCGCCGCGCGAGATCGCCCGGACGTCGCGATCGGCGCCGAGCGCGAGGATCGTGTCGCCGGCCCAGGCGATCGCCGAGACGTCGGGCTCGCCGCCGCCCGGCACCACCGTGCCGCCGACGAGGAGCGTGTATTCGTGCGTCACGACGGAAGGCTAGCGCCTGCCAGGGGCGGTCGCTCGCCTCGCCCGGCCGAGGATGGGCACGGCCGTCGCCCGGCCGCGGATCGGTGCCTTCCTCGACGTCAGTCCTGATGCCATGGAAGCCGGAAGCGCCCCTCGGCAGCGGAGGATTCTCTCGGCGCCCGCGCCGCGCCTTCACCGCCCAGGGCGGCGCTCACCCGCTCGCGCCCTCGGCGAGTCGATGCCACACGGAGTCGGACTGCAGGAGCTCGGCGGCCCGGGCGAGCGCCCGCTCCTGGGCCCGCCAGGCCGTGCGTGCCTCGGCCGCCGCCTGCCGGGCGAAGGTCAGGCGGTCCCCCGGCCCGAGCTGCCCGAGGCGCGGCAGGTCGACGCGCGGCACGACGCCGACGACCGGATAGCCGCCGAGCGTCGGGCCGTCGACGAGGAGCACGAGCGGGTGCCCGTCGGCCGGCAGCTGGATCGCGCCGGGAATCAGGGGGTGCGAGACGATCTCGCGCCCGGCCGCGAGCGCAGGACCCTCCAGCCTGAGGCCCATCCGGTCGCTGGCGAGTCCCACGGTCCACGACGCGGCCTCCAGCGCACCCAGCACGTCCGCGTCGAGGTCGCGGAGGTCCGGTCCGGGAACGAACCCGACCGGCCCCGAACGACGTGCCGGGTGCGGCGCCACGGATCCCGGCCATGCGTTGCCGACAGCCGAGAGGTCGCCCCGCCGGACGGGCTCGAGAACGTCCCCGGCCTGGAGCGCGCGCCCGTCGATGCCGCCGAGCCCGCCCTGGAGCAGCGTTGCCGCCGACCCGAGCGTCCGGCCCGCGGCGATCCCACCGGCGAGCGAGAGATACGCGCGGATGCCCGCCACCGCCGGGAACGGGGCGCGAGCATGCCCGCCGAACCGGATCCGGGAGCCGGCCGGCAGGCGGTGGACGCAATCGGCGGCCAGCCACCGCCCGTCGTCCCGTTCCGCGCCCAGGTCGGCGCCCGCGAGCCCGACGGCGCACGTCTCGATCACCTTCAACTCGGCTCCGGCGAGCGTCAGCTCGGCGGCCGCGGCGTCGGGCGGTGCGCCGGCGAGCAGGTTCGCGACCGCCAGGCCCCACGGGTCGCACGCGCCGGATGGCGGGACGCCGAGGTGGGCGAGATCCCGCCGCCCTCGATCCTGGATCGTGAGCTGCAGGCCCGGATCGACGACCTCGAGCACGGCTCAGGCCGGGACGAAGCGGACGCGATCGCCCGGCGACAGCAGCGCCGGCGGGTCGGCCGCCGGATCCCACAGGTGGCCCGCGGTGCGCCCGATGAGGTGCCATCCGCCGGGTGTCGAGAATGGATAGACCCCGCACTGCCGGCCGGCGATCGCCACGCTGCCCGCCGGGACCCGGACCCGGGGCGTCGCGCGCCGCGGGAGGTCAAGCGTTTCGGGCAGGAGGCCGAGGTAGGGGAAGCCAGGGACGAAGCCGAGGACCAGGACGCGATACTCGACGCTCGCGTGGAGCCTGACGACCTCCGCCTCCGGGAGGCCCGTCCTCGCCGCGACCTCGACCAGGTCCGGTCCATCAGCCCCGCCGTACGACACGGTGATCTCGTGGAGCAGCCCGTCGGCGGTCGATCCCGGGCCGGTCGCCGCCGATGCGCACGCCTCGATCAGGTCGCGGATCGCGGCCTCGGGTGCGACGTCGGGATCGAACCGGACCAGGACGCTCGCATGGCCCGGCACCGGCCTGCCGAGGCCGGCCGTCGACGCCGCGCGACGGCCGATCGCCGCGGCCAGTCGGTGCGCCTGCAGGTTCGTGTCCAGGTCGAGCGCGTCGCCGAGCGTCACGAGGAGGGCGGCGTCGCCGATCGGCTCGAATTCGTGAGATGCGCGCCGTGTGCGAGGACGGCCGGGCCGGCGGAGACGACGGCCGGTCAGTCACCCGGGCTCCGGACCTCGATCCCGGCTTCCGCGAGTGCCGCCCGGACCGCGCCAGCGATCGCCGCGGCGCCGGGCGTATCGCCGTGGACGCAGAGCGTCCCCGCGGGGACCAACACCATCGACCCGTCGGACGCGGTCGCGCAGCCGTCACGGGCGATCTCGACGGCCTGCGCGGCGGCGGCGCCCGGGTCGGCCCGGATGGCATCCGGGCGGTCGCGCGATCGGAGACGCCCGTCCGGCTCGTAGACCCGGTCGGCGAAGCCCTCGACGACGCTCTGGAGGCCCAGGCTGTCGGCCGCAGCGATGAGGGCCGAGCCCGGTGGGGCGACGACCCGCAGCGACGGATCGAGGCGGGCGACGGCAGTCGCGAACGCCGTCGCCGCGCGCTCGTCGATCGACAGGTGGTGGTACAGCGCGCCATGTGGCTTCACGTGGCGGAGCCGGCCGCCCTCCGCACGGGCGATGCCCGCGACGGCCGCGACCTGGTAGAGCGCGATCGCCTCGAGATCGTCGGGCGAGATCGCCATGTGGCGGCGCCCGAACCCGACCAGGTCCGGGTAGCCCGGGTGGGCGCCGATGGCGGCGCCCGCGGCGAGCGCGAGCCGGACGGTGCGGCGGATCGTGGTCGGGTCGCCGGCATGTGCCCCGCAGGCGACGTTGACGGAGGTCACGACCGGGATCAGCGCGGCGTCGTCGCCCATCGGCCACGGGCCGAGGCTCTCCCCGACGTCCGCGTTCAGGTCGATCCGGGTCGCCACGCCCTCATCGTACGTCGGCGCCGGATCCAGCTCTTCACGGACCTGACATCGGACGGCCGTGCCGGCCGACGCCCCCGGAGCGTCCCCGGGCTATCCTCCGGTGTGCCCCCTGGCGCGCACGCGGAGACCCGACCGTGACCGACCACGCCGCCCCTGCCGATCTCGTCGTCAACGGCGTCCCGCACGCGCTGCCGGCCGGCCCCGATCGCTCGCTCCTGTCCGTGCTCCGCGACGAGCTGGGCCTCACGGGGGCGAAACCTGGCTGTGGCGAGGGAGCGTGCGGTGCGTGCACCGTGTTACTCGATCGCACACCGGTTCGCGCCTGCCAGGTGCATCTCTCGGAGGTCGGCGGCCGCCCGGTCCGGACCATCGAGGGGCTGGCCCATGACGGCCTGCTGCACCCCGTCCAGCAGGCGTTCCTCGACGCCGGGGCGTTTCAGTGCGGCTACTGCACGGCCGGGATGGTGATGAGCACGGTCGCGCTGCTCGATCACGATCCCGCCCCGGACGACGAGCGGATCCGCGCCGTCCTCCACGACAACGTCTGCCGCTGCTGCACCTACCCCAGGATCCTTCGCGCGGTCCGGCACGCGGTGGAGCTGCGGCACGGCCCGGACGAGGCGACGGCACCTCCAAGGGCGACCGTCCTGCCGTCCGCGCCGGCCGACGTTCCGATGCTCGACGCCGGGCGGCCCCGGAGGCCCTGGGACCTCTGCCCGCTCGCGGAGCGGGACTATTTCGAGATCCTGGGCGAAGGCCTGGTGGTCGCGCACGAGCCGGCCCCGTCGGAGGCTGCGGCATGGACGACCAGCGCCGGGGCCTGGCTCCACGTCGGAGCCGGCGGGACCGTGACGGCCTTCACCGGCAAGGTCGACGTCGGACAGGACAGCCGCACGGCACTCTCGATGCTCGTCGCCGAGGAGCTGCGCGTTCCCCTGGCGTCCGTGCGACTCGTGATGGGCGACACCGACGTCTGTCCCCACGACCAGGGGACGTTCGGCAGCCGATCGATGCCCGATGCGGGTGAGAACCTGCGCCGGGCGGCGGCGGGAGCGCGGGAACGGCTCGTCGCGCTGGCCGCGGACCGGCTGGCCGCCGATCCAGGGAAGCTGCTCGTCGCGGACGGCATGGTCCGGGCCTCGCCTGACGGCGCCGGCGTCACGTACGGCGAGCTCGTGCAGGGGCTGCGCCAGGTGCACCCGGCAGACCGTCCGGCGCCGCTGGCCCGCGCATCCGGGGAGCGACTGGTCGGACGGCCTGCTCCTCGCGTGACCGGTCCCGAGATCGTCACGGGCACCCGGCGATACCCCTCCGACCTCTCGCTGCCGGGCATGCTCCACGGCCGCGTGCTCCGCCCGCCCGCGATCGGCGCGACGCTCCGCTCGGTCGAGACGTCCCGGGCGGCGTCGGTGCCCGGCGTGACCGTCGTGCGGGACGGCGACCTCGTCGGTGTCGTGGGCCCGGATCCGTTCAGCGCCGGCCGCGCGCTCGGCGCGATCGCGGCCGAATGGGCGCGCACACCCCAGCCGTCCGGGGCCGACCTGGACGCGTGGCTCCGCGCACATCCCGTTGGCGACGACGAGGGGGAGGGTTGGGGCGGCGCCTTCCACCACGCGGTCGGTGACCCGGACGGTGCGCTCGCGGTCGCGCCCACCCGGCTCGACGCAACGTATACGACGGCCTATCTCGCCCACGTCCCCCTGGAGACGCACGTCGCCCTGGCGGTCTGGGATGGCGACGGACGGCTCACGGTCTGGACCGGGACGCAGGTCCCATTCGGGGTGCGGGCCGAGCTCGCGGATGCGCTCGGCGTTTCGGAGGAGCACGTCAGGGTCATCGTGCCGGACACCGGCGGTGGGTTCGGCGGCAAGCATGCGGGCGCGGTCGCCGTAGAGGCGGCGCGCCTGGCCCGGGCCGCGGGTCGCCCGGTGAAGGTGCGATGGACGCGCCCGGAGGAGTTCGCCGCCGGCTATCTGCGACCGGCCGCCGTGATCGACGTTCGCAGCGGCGCGGACGGCGGGGCGATCACCGCGTGGGAGATGCGGAACACGAACTCGGGAATGTTCGGCCTCGTCGGGCCCTACGAGATTCCGAACCAGCGGCTCGATTACCAGCCGGCCGACTCGCCGCTCGCGCAGGGCTCGTACCGCGCGCTCGCGGCCACGGCGAACCACTTCGCCAGGGAATCCCACGTGGACGAGCTTGCTGCTGCGCTCGGCATCGACCCGCTGGACCTGCGGCTGGCTCACCTGCGCGACGAGCGGCTGTCGTCCGTCCTCCGGGCAGCCGCCGAACGGATCGACTGGCGGCGGCGACGCGACCACGGCCTGGGCGCCGGCATCGCCGGCGGCGTCGAGAAGGGCGCCCGCGTGGCGACGGCCGTCGAGGTGCGCGTCGACGACGGCCGACGCGTCGCCATCACGCGGATCGTGACCGCCTTCGAGTGCGGAGCGATCGTCAACCCGGACGGCCTCGCGAACCAGGTGGAGGGCTCCGTCGTGATGGGTCTCGGCGGCGCGCTCTTCGAGGCGGTCCGCTTCGCGGACGGCGTCATCGCCAACGCGTCCATGTCGGACTACCGCGTGCCGCGGATCGACGACGTGCCTCCGATCGAGGTCATCCTGCTCGACCGGCGCGACCTGCCGTCCGCCGGCGGAGGCGAGACGCCGATCGTCGCGATCGCGCCGGCGCTCGCCAACGCGATCTTCGCGGCGTCCGGGATCCGCTTGCGATCCATGCCGCTGCTGCCGGATGGGGTCATCCCGGGCTGAGCCGGGGCCGAGGCTCGGGGGGGGGGGGTCGCCCTTGACGGCTCCATATGCTGGAATGGCACAACCGCCTGGCGACGAGGCGAACGACGATGACCGAGTCGAGCTCGAGCGAAGCGGGTCGAACGTGTCCCTGGTGCTCTGCGGCCGCACCCCCCGGCGCGACCCAGTGTCGCAGCTGTGGAGCGGCGCTCGCCCAGCGCGATTCGATCGCCGACCTGGTGATCCCCGGCGTCACGAACGTGGACCCGGCGCTCAGCGCCTTCGACGCCCAGCCCCTTCACCTTCGCACCGCCAGCCCGAGCCAGAGCATGGCCGGCGGCGCGCTCCTCGGTGCCGCGATGGGCGGCCCGATGGGCATTGCCGCGCTCGGCGGCCTGGCCGCGGTTGCAGCGGCCGAATACCTCGGAACCCGGCAGGGCGAACCCGGAGCATCGATCGACCCGGCAGCGGTGGGCGAGCCGAGCGAGGCGGTTCTCCAGGCGCTCGAGCGACTCGAAGCCGGCGCTGGTCCGGGCGGAGGCTCGCCGCGGGAAGTGCCGCCGGGGTCGTCCGACCCAGGGGACGCCATCAGGTAGTCGATCGCCGTTCGGCGGGTCGGGGCGGACCCGGGCGCGCCCGCACCGGCGGCGCGTACGAGGCGAGGTCATGACTCGACGAGCCACCGCAGGCTGCCCGCCATGTCGGGCCCCGGTGCCCGCTCGCGACCGGCCCATGGCCGCGTCATCGAAGGGTCTTTGCGCGGGCGCCGACCCGCACTAGACTCACGGTCCCCTGGGCCGCGTCCCGGCGCCCCCTCCGCATCCCAGAAGGAGGCCATGTGAACCTCAACAGCATCCTCATCGGGTCCGAGAACCCGGCGCGACTGGTGGAGTACTACGGCAAGCTCTTCGGCAAGCCCGCCTGGGACGACGGCGGGTACACCGGGTGGCAGATCGGCACGGGCGGGGTCCTCGTCGGCCCGCACGATCAGGTCACCGGCAAGAACGCGCAGCCCGGCAGGATCATCTGGAACATCGAGAGCCCGGACGTGGTTGGCGATTTCGAGCGATTCAAGGCCGCCGGTGCAACGGTCGTCCAGGCGCCCTATCACATGGGCGAATCGACCGAGCAATGGATCGCCACGCTCGCCGACCCGGACGGCAACTACTTCCAGCTGGTCAGCCCGATGATGTAGCGCGGACCCGGCCCAGGATCGCTGCCTCAGCCGACCTCGCGCCGGCGCGGGCCCGAAAGGGCGCGAGGCGCGCCCGGCTCAGGCCCGGATCGCCGGCCGCGTCGGCCCGCCGTCGCCCGGTTCAGCCGGGGATGGCCGGCAGGCTGGCCGCGGCCACGGCCTGGCCGTGGCGCTTCTCTCGCTCGGACACCGTGTGGAAGGCCACCGCGGCAGCCGCGGCCGGGTCCTCGGCGCGCATCGCCTCGCGCGCGCGGTCGGCGATCACGTCGCCGCCCGCGCCGGTCGTCACGCGCCCGAGCAGCAGGAGATGGCCGAACTCGTACCAGTCGAGGTACTCGAGCAGCGCGTAGCCGAGGTAGGTCCCGATCGTCTCGTAGACGCGCGTCGCCCGCGGGTCCCCGTTCGCCATCAGCTCCTGGAGCCGCACCAGCTGCTCCGGGAGCGGCATCGCCGGCTCCACGTCGATCCCGGCCGGGACCAGCAGTCGGCCGACGGCCTGCTGCGACAGGTACTGGACGCCACAGCCGCGATCGCCCGACCACTCGTCGAGCGGGGCGTCCGAGGCATAGTCGATCGGCGCGAACGCCAGCTCGTTGATGCGTGAGGTCAGCGCGCCCGCCGGAGTGACGTAGCCGCCGGCCTCGCTGGAGCCCATCGCCACGCCCAGCAGGCCGCCGACGCCGGTGAGCATCGCGCCCGCGAGGGCCGTCACCTCGCCATCGTTCACGACCACGAACGGGATGCCGTTCCATGCCCGCTGGAGCTCGACGAACAGGCCCCGGACGCGGCCATCGAACACCTCGCGTGGGACCGACCGGAAGAGCGACGCCGCCCGGATCTCGTTGTCGACGTAGACGCCCGCGGCGCTCCCGCCGATCGCGTCCACGCGCGGCAGGTGCGCCGCCGCCTTGAGCAGGGAATCGTTGATCTGGTCGAAGTGCCATTGCGGATCGGCGTGGTTGGCGGGATCCCAGGCCGTCTCCTCGCTGAACACGACCTCGCCGTCCATGACGGCGGCGGCCTTCCGGTCGCTCGCTCCAAGGTCGAAGCCGATCCGGCAGCCGTCGAGGTGCCGCCCGAGCGGCGTACCCGGATCGGCCGAGATCGGGAAGTCGGAGCGCGGCGCGGCCACGACCTCGAATTCATGCCGGAACATCTCGCCGCTCATCCGCGCGTCGAACGTGCCCGTCGGCTCCTGCCGGTAGTGGCGTTGCAGGTGCGCCGCGAGCGGGGCCGGCCCGTCGACCCAGACCCGGGTGCCGCCGCAGGTCCACAGCATGGACTTCAGCCGGCGTTCGCAGAAGGCGTAGCTCGCCGGCGCGTCCGGATGGCCCTCGTCGAAGACCAGCGCATCGCGGATCCACACGGCGCCGCCCGGCTGCTCGACGGCCAGCGCGACCGACCGTGCCCCGCCCGACTCGCGGATTGCCGCGTCCATCGAGCGCCTCGCCAGCACCGCCGGCCGAAACCCGGGGTCGAGCGGCGGCACGACCCGCGGCGCAACCAGGAAGCGGGCCGCGCCCCCGATGCCCGACTGCCTCAGGACCATGGATGGGTCTCCCGTTCCCTGGCGCCGGGTCGCATCCCCGGCATGACATCTTCCGAGACCAGCTATGGGACTCGCTGCAGCCGGCTCCGGTACCGACCCAGGAGCTCGGCGTTGTACTCGCGGCCGCCGTCTTCGGCATGCGCCCGCAGCACGGGCGGGTCGACGCCCCGTCTCACGAGTCCCGTGACCGCGCGGACGACGACCTCGTGGAGGAGTGCCGCCGCCACGACCGTCGAGGTCGGGCCGAGCCCGCGGTCCAGGTCGGCCACGCGGACCGCGACGTCCCGGCCGGCGGCCCCGTTGTCGAGGGTCACGTCCGCCACCTGGTAGAGCTTCAGGCCCGACGAATGGCGGGCCGCGGCGGCGCGCGACGCATCGAGCGAGGTCACGGCGATGACGGGAAGCCCGCTCTCGGCACCCTCGCGGGCGACCTCGACCGGGACCGGCGTCACGCCGGAATGGCTGATGACGACCAGGCAGTCGGCCGGCCCGAGCGTGAGGTCGGCCAGGAGCGAACCGCCGTAGCCCTCCACGAGCTCCGCTGCGCCCCACGTCGGATCGAGGATGACCTGCAGCGGGGCGAGGCCGCCGGCACGGCGGCTGAGCTCGAGGGCGGCGAGCTGCGAATGGCCGCTGCCGAACACGAAGACGATGCCCCCGCGCGCGACCGTCTCTTCCAGCAGGCGGGCCGCGCGCACCAGCGACAGCTCGTTGGCCGCGCGAGCCCGGGCCAGGGCCTCCGCGAGGGCATCGAGGTACGGCGCCGGCGGGCGGCACGGACCCGGTCGGTCAGGCTGCGACGGTCCGATGGCCGCGGCACCCATGGTCATGCGGCCCCGGCAGTCGACGCGGCGGCGGTGCCGGGCTCGACCATGCCGCGCTCCGCGGTGCTGGATGCCGACTCGGCCGCGAAGGCGAGCTGGCCGGACACGAACGTGGCCCGGACCTCCCAGTCATCGTCGAGCAGCGCGAGGTCGGCGCGGCGGCCGACCTCGATGCGCCCCACCGAGCCGTCGAGCCCCAGCGCGCGCGCGGGATTGAGCGTGGTCATGCGGACGGCATCGGCCGGTGCCAATCCGACCCGATCGACCAGGTTCCGAAGCGCCCGGTTCAGCGGCAGGAGCGAACCTGACAGCGTCCCATCGGGGAGCCGCCCGCAGGTCCCGTCGGAGACGTACTCCCGGCCGGCCAGCCGGTACCTGCCGGGCGGCAGTCCGAGTCCCGACAGCGCGTCCGTCACGAGGATGACGTCGTCGAGCCCCTTGGCCCGGGCGACCATCCGCAGCGTCTCGAAGGCCACGTGATGACCGTCCGCGATGACGCCCGCGGTCATGCGCGTCGCCAGCACGAAGCCGACGACGCCTGGATCGCGATGCCGGAGCGGGCGCATGGCGTTGAACAGGTGCGTCGCGTGCGTTGCCCCGGCCGCGACCGCGGCCTCCGCCTGCGCCCAGGTGGCGTCGGTGTGCCCCACGGCCACGCGAACGCCGCGGTCGGCGAGGAAGGCGATCAGCGGCAATGCTCCGGGCAGCTCCGGGGCGAGGGTCACGTACCGGACGTCACCGGCCTCGAGCCAGGCGGCCGCCTCGCCGGGATCGGGCAGGCGGAGCAGCGCCGGATCGTGCGTGCCGGGATGGGCCGGGCTGATGAACGGTCCCTCGATGTGGACGCCGAGCGAGCGAGCCTCGCCCGGGCCCGGCTGCCGGCGAAGGTTCGCCAGCGCCGGAGCGTACGCTGCGGCCGGCGAGGTCACGATGGTCGGGACGAACGCGGTCACGCCGAACCGCGGCAAGCCGTGCCCGATCCGCTCCATGTCCGCGGACGGGTCCGCGAAGTCGTCGCCGAACGCCCCGTTGACCTGCATGTCGAGGAGCCCCGGGGTGATCCGGGACGTGGGACCGCCAAGGCAACCCGGCGGCGGTTCCGTCGCCGGCTGGATGGACGCGATCGTGTCGCCCTCGACAGTCACCAGGCAGGGCCCGCGGTCTTCGGGCGCGTACAGCCGACCGAACAGGGTTGTCACAGCGTCAGGGTCACCTTCGAGAGATTGCGGGGGGCCTCCGTGTCGAGCCCTCTGGCGAGCGCGAGGTGGTAGGCGAACAGCTGGGCGGGAATGATCGCGACGAGCGGGGAGAGCCATTCGGGCGCGGCGGGCAGGGGGATGCCATCGCCCAGGGCCTGCAGGGCGGGCACGTCGGACATGACCAGCAGCCGTGCGCCCTGGCCGCGCACCCGCTCGAGGAGCTCGGCCATGCCGTCGAGCGCCGGGCCGGTCGTGGCGACGGCCAGGATCGGGAAGCCCTGCTGGACCAGCGCGATCGGGCCGTGCTGGAAATCGGCGCCCGAGTACGGGTCGGCGAGGACGCGGGCCAGCTCCTTGAGCTTGAGGGCCCACTCGCGGGCGGTCGCGTAATGGAACCCCCGGGCGAGGATCGCGCACTCCTGCTCGCTGGCCCAGGCCCGGGCGAGGTCGGCGACGCGCTGCTCCTCGAGCAGGGCCGAGCGCAGGGCCTCCGGGACGGCCCGCAGTTCGAGCGCCGATGCGCCGTCGCCCGAGAGCGCGGAGGAGAGCATGGCCAGCACGGCGATCTCGGCGAGATACGTCTTGGTCGCCGCGACCGCGCGCTCGGGACCTGCCTCGAGCTCGATGACGTGATCGGCCGCGGCGGCGAGGTCTGAACGCCCGTCGTTCGTGATGGCGACCGTCGGCGCTCCCTGGGAACGGGCCTGGTCCAGGACGGCGACCACGTCCGGCGAACGGCCGGACTGCGAGATGCCGATGACGAGGGCGTCGCGAAGTCGCGGCGGCGTCCCGTAGATCGAGACGAGGGACGGCGCCGCCGGGACCACGAGCAGGCGATTCCGGGAGCCGAGGACGTACTGCCCGTACAGGGCCGCGTGGTCGGATGTCCCGCGCGCCGCGATCAGGACGACGTCGATGCGACGCTCGCGAACCGTGCGCGCGACGGCTTCGACCTGGTCGACCGCCCCGCCGAGCAGCCGCTCGAGGAGGGCGGGGCTCTCCCCGAGCTCGGAACGCATGCTCATGGCGTCAACCTCCGGGTCGTCCCACCAGGGCGTCCTCTCGTCGCGGCGTGGGCGTCGGGCAGCTCCGCCGTGGCGAGCTCGATCGGGAGTGTCCCCGCGAACGGGATCCTCCCGAGCAGTGCATCCGCGAGCGCCTCCACCTGGGGCGCCTGGATGCCGTATGTGCAGGCCACGGCCACGCGTTCGGGCGCGGCGGTCACGTCGTACGGCGTGCGCAGCGCCACCATGATGCACGGCCGACTGGTTCCACCGGCGGCGCTCACCTCCTCGACGAGCTGCACCTGGCCGGGGAACGTGACCGCGTCGAACGTCCCGACAACGACGGCGTCGCAGGCAGTGGTCGCGGCCGCCAGGGCTCGCGCCTGTGCCCGGGTCGGGTCCAGGGGCGTGACCAGCTCCTCGACCCGGAGGCCGCGGGCGCGGAGGGCCTGGGCGAGCCCGAGGTGCAGGTACGAGGATGTCTCGGCCGGCGTGAGGTCGGTGGGCACCGGCGCGATCAGCCCGACGCGCGCATCTGCCGCCAGTCGCAGCGGCAGGCTGGACCGCGCGTCTCGAACCAGGGTCACCGATGCCTCGGCGATCGCCCGGGCGAGCTCGCGGTGCTCGGCGCACCCCACGACGTCGAGCGGCGGCCGGCTCCGCTCGGCGACGCCCATCGCCCGCCGCGCCTCGAGGATCCTCCCGCGCGAGCGCCTCATCCGCTCGCTGTCCACCCGGCCGGCTCCGATCGCGGCGACGAAGGCCTCGAAGGCGGTTTCCTCCACGCTCTCGGCGTGGGCCATCAGGAACAGGTCCATCCCGGCATCGGCCGCGGCCACGAGCGTCTCGGCCAGGCGCTCGACGCCACCCGCTCCGCCCATGTCCATCGCATCGCTCACGGTGATGCCGGTGAAGCCCAGCTCGCCGCGCAGGACGTCCTCCAGGATCGGCCGGGAGGTCGTGGCCGGGATCGCGACACCGCCCGTCAGGGCCGGCACCGCGAGGTGGCCGGGCAGGACCGCCGCGGCTCCGGCGGCGATGCCGGCCGCGAACGGGCGGAGGTCTCGCTCGCGAAGCTCAGCCGCGGATCGCCGGACGACCGGCGTGCGGTCGTGCGAGTCGCCCTCGGCCGCGCCGTGGCCCGGGAAGTGCTTGAGCACGGCCGCGACTCCCGCCTCCTGGAGCCCCCGGGTCATCGCGGCGACCAGCGGCCCGACGAGGTCGGGGTCCGATCCGAACGGGCGCGTGCCGAGCGGCGTTGCCGATGCCGGGTAGAGGAGATCGCAGACCGGCGCGAACACGAGCGTCGCGCCCATCGCGGCACTCTCGGCGCCGATGGCGCGGCCGGCGTGCGCGGCGAGGTCCGGCGAGCGCGTGGCGCCGAGCGCGAGATTGCCCGGCCACGCCGTCGCACCGTTGCCGACGGCCTGCAGCTGGCCACCCTCCTGGTCGAGGCCGATCACGAGTGGCGGATCGCCCGCCGGCCGGGCCGCCTGCAGCCGCGCGCACAGCTCCCGCAGCTGGGCGGGCGATTCGACGTTCCGCGCCCGGAACAGGGTGACGCCCGACACGTGCCCGGCCCGGATCGCCGCGAGGATGCCCGGCGACGGCTCCGTGCCGTCGAAGGTGCGCAGGAAGCGGACGCCGGCCTGGGCCCGCGCCGCGTCCGCCCCGGGGACCTGTCTGCATCCGTCATCCCTTGACCGACCCGGCGGTGAGGCCGCCGACCATCCGCCGCTGCACCAGGAGGAAGAAGAGGAGCACGGGCAGCGTGAACAGCGTGGAGGCCGCCATCGTGGCACCCCAGTCCGTGCCGAAGCTGGTCCGGAACGACCCGAGCCACACGGGGAGCGTGTAGTTCTGGACGTCGGTCATGAACACGAACGCGTAGAAGTACTCGTTCCAGGCCGTGATGAAGCAGAAGATCGAGGTCGCCACGAGCCCCGGTGCCAGCAGCGGCAGCGTGACGCGAACGAACGCGCCGAGACGCGTCGCCCCGTCCACCATCGCCGCCTCCTCCAGGTCGACGGGGATGCCCGGCCACGAAGCCGCGCAGCGACCAGATCGTGAACGGCAGCGTGAAGATGAAGTAGACGAGGATCAGCGACGGCAGCTGGTTGTAGAGGCCGACGTCGCGGACCACCAGGAAGAACGGGATCAGGAGCGCCTCGAACGGTGCCATCTGGGCGACCGCCACCAGGACCAGGAAGCCCTTGCGGCCGCGGAAGTGCATCCGGGCGACCGTCGCCGCGGCGAGGAACCCGACGACGATGGCGAGAACAGACGGTCGTCAGCGTGATGAACGCGCTGTTCCGCACGAAGTCGGTGAAGTGCGGCTGGTTGATCGCCTTGACGAAGTTGTCGAGGGTCGGCGTCGGAATGAAGACCGGCACGTAGGTCTGGATCTCGTCGGGGCCCTTGAAGGCCGTGTTCACCATCCAGTAGACGGGGAACGCGAACAGGACCGTCGCGACAAGCCCCACGACCTGCAGGGCTGCCCGGCTCGCCCGGCGGCTCACAGGTCCTCCTGCGACTGCAGCATCCGGTGGATGTACGGGATCAGGACCAGGAGGAGGAGCATCACCATGACCACCGAGACGGCGGCGGCGATGCCGTACTGGCTTCGGCTGAGGCCGGTGATGTAGGCGAAGATGCGAGAGCGTGATCGTCTGCCCCGTCGGGCCCGCCCTGGGCCATCGTCCAGACCTGCGTGAAGACCTTGAAGTCCCAGATGATCGACAGGAAGGTCAGCACCATGAGCAGCGGGCGGATGGCCGGCAGCGTGACGTAGCGGAAGATCTGGCGCTCGCTCGCGCCGTCCACGCGGGCGGCCTCCGGCAGCTCGCCCGGGATCGTCAGGATCCCCGCGTACAGACTGAACGCCACGAACGGGATGCCCTGCCAGACGATGAGCATGGTGATGATGCCGAAGGTCGACATGCCGGTGTCGAACCAGCCGTGGTTCAGCCAGTCGCCGAAGATGCCGAGACTGCTGATGGCCCAGTTGACCACGCCGAGCTTGCTGTCGAAGAGCCACTGGAAGATGACGCTGCCCGTCAGGGCGGGCGTGGCCCACGCCAGGATCATCGCTCCCGAGAAGAGCAGCCGAACCCACCGGCCCAGGCGTTCCAGCAGGAGCGCGGCGAGCGTCCCCAGGGCGATCGTCAGGACCACGTTGAGCGTCATGAAGAGGAAGGTCCGGATGACCGCGGAGGCGAACTCCGGGTCGCGGATGATCGTCTGGAAGTTCTGCAGCCCCACCCACGTCACGCCGCCGTTGATGAGCTCCCGGAGGCCCATGTGCTGGAGGCTGGTCTCCACGACCAGGAAGACCGGGTACCCGAGGAGCAGGACGAACGTGACCAGCGCCGGAGCGATCGCCAGGTAGGGGAGGGCCCGGCCGAGCCTGGCCCCCCGGCGGCGACGCCGAGAGGGAGCGATGGCCGGGCCGAGTGCCCCGCGACGGCCGTCGGTCATCGCGGGTGCCCCGGTCGCGTCCATGCTCCCTCTCAGGTGATGCGAACGGCGTGCGTGACGCCGGTTACTGCGCCGCGTTCAGGACGGCGTTGATCTTGGCGTCGGCTTCCTTCGCCGCGTCGGCGATGCTCGTGCCGGTCAGGACCTTGGTCATCATGGCCTTGATGGGGTTGTTCGCCTCGACGCCGGCCCAGCGCGGGTCGTTCGGCGTGAAGCCGCTGCCGGCCGCCGCTTCGGCGGCCTGGATGCTGAGGATCGCGTTGGCGGGCGTGTTCGGGATCGACGCCGCCGCGGACTTGAGGGACGGGATCCAGCCGTTGGCGATCAGCATCTGCTGGCCGTCGGCAGACGTGAGCTGCTTGAGCCAGTCGAGTGCCTGCGCCTGGTTCGGGCTCTTGGCGGCGATGCCGAGGACGGATCCGCCGAGGAAGACCGGGACGGTCTTGCCGTCGGTGGCGCTCGGGATCGCCATGACGCCGACCTGGTCGGCGGTCAGCTTGCCGTCGGTGCCGATCGCGCTGCCGATCTCCCACCCGTTGCCGATGAACATGCCGACCTTGCCCTGGTGGAACAGGTCGTACTCCGGCGGGTTCATCTCATCGTTGTTCTTGGGGCCGGTCGAGCCGGCGTTGTAGTAGTCCACGTAGTCCTGGATGCCCTGCATCGACTGGGCCGACTCCAGGTTGGCCGTCCACGTGCCGTTCGCGTTGGTCGCGAGCGTCCCGCCGCGGTCCCAGATCATCTGGAGCAGCGCGTACCAGTTCTGGCCGGCGACGTAGAAGCCGGAGAAGTCCTTCACGCTGGCGTTCTTCGCATTGAGCGTCTTGGCCGCGGCGATGAGCTTGTCCTTGCTCGTGATCGTCGTGGGATCGATGCCGGCCGCCGAGAACATGTCCTTCCGGTAGATCAGGACGCGGTCGCCGGCGTAGAAGGGGAGCGCGAACAGCTTGTCGTTGTAGACGGATGCGCTGTTCAGCGAGGCCATGAAGAGCTGGTCCGCGCTGCTGCTGTCATTCGAGGTCCCGCCGCCGAGGTCGGCGCGGCTGCTGGTGAGGTCCGCGAGCGCGCCCGCGGCTTCGAAGGTGATCGCCTGCGTGTTCCCCATCTCGATGATGTCGGGCGGGGTGTTGCTGGCGAGGGCGGTGCTGAGCTTGTCGACGATCCCGTTCCACTGCTGGACCTGGTAGTTGACCTTCCAGCCGGGATGCGCCATCTGGAAATCGGTGTCCAGCTGCACGACCGTGTTGTCGTTCAGGGACCCGTTCATCAGCCAGACGGTCAGCGTGCCGCTCGACGGGCTCGGCGACGGCGACTCCGCCGGCGACGGCGAGGCGGGCGTGGCGGAGGCGGCCTGTGACGCCGCCGCCTGTGAAGCCGGCGCTGCGCTCGGCGATGGTGTTGCGGCGCTTCCGCACGCCGCGAACGCGGTCGCGGCGATCAACGCCCCAGCTGCGAGGCGAATGGCCTTTGCGTCTCTCACGCCCTGTCCTCCTGGAGTCTGACGATGCACACGGTCGATGGAACGGTCGGGTTGCGGCCTCCTGGATTCAGCTGGCGACTCCTCCTCCTCCGGCGGGCATTCCCGCCAGTCCGGGCAGCGCGCGAGGCTGCACTGCCGCAGGTGACTCGTCATGGGCTGCTTCGGGCGATCTCGGGCGCCGCTGCCGGATCGGCCTGAGGCTGAGGCCGAGCTCGCGCGTCATCAGGAGCGCCGATGCGCCGAGGACGATGACGTCGTCGATCGGTCCGAGCTCGAACGTGGTGTCGTCGGCGAGCGCGGCCAGCGCTCGGCTGGCGGCCGCCTCGTGGACCGCTTCGAGCCAGCGCTCGCCGAAGGCGGCCATCGTGCCGGCCAGGATGATGCGGCGGACGTGCAGCGCTCCGATGAGGCCGGCGAGCGCGTAGCCGAGCTGCCGCCCGGCGTCCAGGACCACGGCTTCCACCTGGCCGTTCCGAGCCTCGAAGGCGGCGACCGCGTCCTCCGGCGAGACGCCGGCGCCGAGGATCCCGCGGAGCCGGGCGAACACCGCCCGGGCACTCGCCACGGTCTCGAGGCAGCCGCGCCGTTCGCACCGGCAGAGATCGCCCGCGGGGTCGATGACCGTGTGCCCGATCTCGCCGGCGCCGAATCCGTCGCCTTCGAACAGCGTGCCGTTGAGGACCAGTCCGGCGCCGATCCCTTCGCCGACCTTGACCGTGATCAGGTTCCGCCCGCGGACGGCCCCGAAGACGTACTCCGCCAGGGCGGCCGCCTGGCTGTCGTTGGCGACGTGGACGGGAACGGCGAAGCGCCTGGCGACCATCTCGCCCAGCGCGAGGTCGCGCCAGTCGCGCTTGACCGCCCGGATCACGGTGCCGGTCGAGGTGTCGATGAGCCCCGGCGCCCCGATGCCGATCCCCAGCACCCGGCCGTCGGCCGCCGCCAGGATTCGCCCGATCAGCTCGAGCGCCAGGTCCACCGCCAGGTCGCCGTCCGCGTCCTGCGATGGCACTTCGACCCGCTCGCAGGATCTCGCCCCGGAGGCTCACGGTGGCCGCGGTGAAGACCCGGTCGCCAAGGTCGACGCCGATGAGCAGCCGGGCCGTATCCGGGACCTCCAGGAGGATCGGCGCCTTGCCGCCGGTCGACGGTCCGCGGCCGATCTCGCAGACGAGGCTTGTCCGGAGCAGGCCCTCCACCACGTCGGAGACGGTCGTGCGCGTGAGGCCCGTCAGGCGTGCGACTTCGGCCCGGCTGACGGGCCCGTCGTCGTAGATCGTGGCCAGCACGAGCCGCTCGTTGTGCTCTCGGGTCTCCCGGAGCGTTGCCTTGGTGAGGGGTTCCACGTGCCTTCCTTGGTGCGCGATCGGGCCGATGGACTTTGTCCAGTAACTGGACGAAGCGAGCATACGACCTTTGTCAAGAGTCTGGCCTAAGTCCCCGGCGGGCGGATCGCGGGCCGTTCGCAGCCAGTGGCGCCTGGCGCTGGGCCTGGCACGCGGCTCCCGGGCAGGGACCGGCGGGACCGCGCGGCAGTCGATCAGGCGGCACGGCTGTCGGGTCATCCGCCCGCCGTGGCGCTCGGCCGTGCTCCGGCTGCCGGGTTGACGGGGGAGCGCTCAGGCCATCCCGTCATGGCCGAGGATCCGCCGGACGGCCGTTCGCGCGGCCAGGTCAAGCGCCTCGCCCGGTCCGAGGCCGCGGACCAGGCCGGACAGGAACCCGGCCGTGGCCGCGTCACCGGCGCCCGTTGTCGTCGACGGTCGGTCCACCGGCCTGGCCGCCAGCCAGATGTCGCGGTCGAACCACTCCCGGCCCAGCCGCGACAGCACGGCTCCACCGTCAGCGAACCGATCCGCCGAGCCCGTCGCCAGCGCCATCCCCCGCGCTCCCGCCGACACCACGGCGATCGAGACCCCGAGCTGAACCAGCGCCCGCGCCTCCCCGGCGATCGATTCGGGGCCGCCGAGGATCGCCCGCCCCGTGGCCGATCCCAGGTCGTCGACGCTCGGCGTCAGGACGTCGACCATGGGCAGCGTGGCGGCGAACAGCGCACGCCAGAACGCCTGCGAGTCCGGTGTCGGCTCGGCGATGACGGCGAGGTCCAACGACGTGGTCACGCCCGATGCCCGGGCGCGCCGGAACAACGCCCGCAGGGGCTCGCCTCCGTTCGCGAGCATCGCCGGAAGAATCGACGGGTACCCGACGTGGAGCAGCTCGGCTCCCCGGAGGTCGACGCTCGCGCCGTCGAACAACGCATTCGCACCGACGTGGTGCCAGAAGGTGCGGTCGCGGCCGTCCGGCTGGAGGACGATCGAGTAGGAGGTCGACGCCGGCGTCCCGCGGAACCCGCTCACGTCCGCGCCACTCGAGGCGAGCAGCGACATCAGGAGCCCCGCGAGCGCGTCGCTGCCGACGTCGGCGTAGAGCCTGACCCCGTCGCCCAGGGCCGCCAGCATCGATCCCGTGTTGGCGACGCAGCCGCCCGGCCGAAGCGCGATCGGGCCGACGGTCGACAGGGTTCCCGGCTCCACGGACGGCACCGAGTCCATCGCCGGGAGCAGGTCCAGGCAGACATGGCCGGCCACGACGATGCTGCTCATCCGGTTCCGGGCAGGTTGGCCGTCGCCGCGAGGATGGCCTCCGTGCAGGGCGTCCCCCGGATCGGACGTGTGGAAGATCGTTTCGCGGCGTGGGAACCGGCTCGCCCGCAGGGATTCGACGCAGATCGAGAGTGACGCTTCGTCGAGGTGCGAGAAGAGGGCGCAACGCCCAACGCTGGGCCGATACGGTCGATCGGCTGGCTTGTCACGAGCCCTCCGTGGCCGCCTCGCGGATGCGGGCCGCCGATGGAGGGCAATGCTACGAGGCGGAGGGAGAAGGGGCAATGCTTCCGCCCGCCATTGGTCCGTGCGGGGCGGCCTGGGGCCCGTGGGTCCCCGGCAGCGCCGCAGCAGCCCGGGCCGCTGTTGCATGCGCAACAGGTCTGCGAGGACGGGCCATGTCCGGACCGCCGGTCCCACGGCCCGTTAGGCTTGTCCCGACCGGGAAAGGAGCGCACGACGTGGCCCAGTTCGACCTGTCGCTCGACGAGCTTCGCACCTACGACCCGCCCAGGGTCGAACCGCCCGACTTCGACGAGTTCTGGTCCGGCACCATCGACGAAAGCCGGGCATTGGGGAGCCCCGCCGTGTTCGCGGAGGCCGCAACGCCGCTGCGGACGCTGGCCGCGACGGACGTCACCTTCTCGGGGTTCGGCGGCCAGCCGATCAAGGGCTGGCTCATCTGGCCGCGGGGCGCCGCGGGCCCGCTGCCGACGATCGTCGAGTTCATCGGCTACGGCGGCGGGCGCGGCCTGCCCATCAACTGGCTGCTCTGGGCGTCGGTCGGGTTCGCCCACTTCGTCATGGACACGCGCGGCCAGGGAAGCAGCTGGCTCAACGGCGATACGCCGGACGCCGACCCGTCGGGTGGCGACCCGCAGTACCCGGGCTTCATGACCCGGGGCATCCACGACCCCCGCGCGTACTACTACCGGCGCCTGATCACGGACGCCGTCCTCGCCGTCGACGCCGCGTCCACGCACGAGATCGTGGACCGCGAGCGGATCGTCGTGGCGGGCGGGAGCCAGGGCGGCGGGCTCGCGCTGGCCGCCGCCGCACTCGCACCCGCCGTGCGGGCCGCCCTGCCCGACGTGCCCTTCCTCTGCCACTTCCGGCGCGCGCTCGAGGTCACGGACGAGGCACCGTACAGCGAGATCCGCCGGTACCTGCGGGCCCATCGCACGAGCGAGCAGCGCGTCTTCGAGACGCTCTCGTACGTGGACGGCCGGCACTTCGCCGCTCGAGCCTCCGCTCCGGCGCTGTTCTCGGTGGGGCTCGAAGATCGGATTGCGCCGCCCTCGACGGTGTTCGCCGCCTACAACGCCTACCGAGGCCCGAAGGAGATCCGCGTGTGGAGCTTCAGCGGCCACGAGGCGGGTGAGCTCCAGCAGCCGCTCGAACGGCTGGCGTTCCTCGAGGGTCTTGGCCTGGCGCCGGCCCGCGAGCCGACGCCGGTGCCCTGAGGTCGGAGCGAGACATCGGGCGATCCGGCCCGCGCCGTCGGCGCCGGTCGAGGGATTCGCGCGCATTGCCGCTGCGTCCGCCTCGCGGATGAAGACGCCGACGCGCCGCCGTCGGGCCTGCGCGCGAGCCCGATCTCTTTGATCGCATCCCGGCGGAGGCAGCCGCTGGAGAGCTCGCCGGCCGATCGTGCGACGATGGGACCGTGAACGCCACACCCGCCGCT
Source organism: uncultured Chloroflexia bacterium (assembly GCA_963821595.1). Taxonomy (GTDB): domain Bacteria; phylum Chloroflexota; class Limnocylindria; order Limnocylindrales; family CSP1-4; genus CTSoil-043. The sequence goes on from CAWGEL010000025.1 coordinate 35,341, forward strand.
CGGGCGGCCGCCGTGCTCGTCGCGCTGCTCGTCTCCGCCTGCGGCCCGGCGACGCCGACGCCGACCTCGACAGCGGCCCCGGCGCTTCCCAGCTCCTCTCCAGGACCGTCGTCCTCCACGCCGTCTCCTTCGTCGTCCGCGCCGGTGCCGGAGTCGCCGAAGGCGTCCGCCGCTCCATCGGCAACGATCCAACCGAGCACGCAGCCGGCCCCGGCCGCCGACTGGCCGCAGTACCACCGCGACGCTGCCCGGACGGGACTCGACCCGGGCTTCCCCGCGCCCGGCGCCAGGCTCGTCGTGAGCTGGAGGGCCGCGCTCGACGGCGCGGTCTATGCCGAGCCGCTCGTGATCGGTGGCGAGGTCATCGCGGCCACCGAGGGCGACACGGTCTACGCCCTGGATCCGGCCAGTGGTTCCGTGCTCTGGCGGCGGCACCTCGGGTCGCCGGTTCCACTCTCGACGCTGCCCTGCGGCAACATCGACCCGCTGGGGATCACGGGTACACCGGCCTACGATCCGGCCACCGGCTCGCTGTTCGCGGTGGCCGAGGTCGCCGGTCCGAAGCACGTCCTCTTCGCGCTGGACCCGAAGAGCGGCGCCGTCCGCTGGTCGCGGAGCGTGGATCTCCCCGGCGACGATCCGTCGACGCACCAGCAGCGCGCGGCCCTCGCCATCGGCAATGGCTTCGTCTACATCGGCTTCGGTGGCCTCGCCGGCGACTGCGGCCAGTACCGCGGCGAAGTGGTCGGCGTGCCGGCGAGCGGCACCGGACCGACCATCGCCTACCGCGTGCCGGTGACCCGCGAGGGCGCCGTCTGGGCGACCGGAGGGCCGGTTCTCGACGCCGCCGGGAACCTCTACGTCTCGGTCGGCAACGGCGCCTCGACCACGACCTACGACGGCAGTGACTCGGTCGTGGAGCTGTCGCCGACCCTGGAGCTGAAGTCGCGGTTCGCACCGGCGAGCTGGGCCCGGGACAACGCGCGCGACGCGGACCTCGGGTCCCTGAGCCCGGTCCTGGTGCCCGGCGGGTGGGTCTTCATCGCCGGGAAGAGCGGCCAGGGGTACGTGCTTCGCCAGGGCGATCTCGGCGGCATCGGCGGCCAGGTATCGACGCGGGCCGTATGCGCGGGCTTCGGTGCCGCTGCCCGGGACGGCGCGACGTTGTTCGTGCCGTGCCCGAGCGGCGTCGAGCAGGTTCGCATCGGCGCCGACGGCTCGATTCACCCGGGTTGGGTCGCGCGGAGCGGGGCCACGGGACCACCGGTCATCGGCCGCGGCGCGGTGTGGAGCCTGGACGTCGGCGGGGGCACCCTGGTCGCGCTCGACCCGGCGACCGGTGCCGCGCTGGCCACCGTCGGCACCGGTTCGCTCCCGCACTTTGCCTCGCCCACCCTCTGGGACCGCCTCGTGCTGGTCGGCACCATGCGCGGCCTGCTCGCCGTCCGGGTCGACTGAGCACAGCCAGCCGGGCGGGCGCGAGGCCGATCGCCACGAACGCCGGGCCGGCCGGGCGGACGCGGGACCATTCGCGCCAGCCAGCCTGCCCGGACGGCGGCCGCCCGCTCGCTCGTGCCGCCAGCGGCACGCCCCGGGCGCACGTCCCGGACGCTCCGGCCGCGCCGGCCGATGAGTCGCCGATGACGCCGGCACTGGTATCGTGGGCGCATGGACGGGGAGCTGGCCGTGGGGAGCGCGAGTGAGGAACCCGGCCTGCGGGTCCTTCGCGCCCGCTGGCTCGGCCGCGTCCCATATCGCAGGGCCTGGAGTCTCCAGCGCGAGCTGGCCGCCGCCCGCGCCGCCGGGTCGCTCGTCGACGACCAGGTGCTGCTCCTGGAGCATCCCCCGGTGCTGACGCTCGGGCGGAATGCCCGCGACGGCCACGTCGTGGCGCCCGAGGCGCTGCTCCATGAGCGCGGCATCGAGGTCGTCCAGGTCGAGCGGGGCGGGGAAGTCACGTACCACGGTCCCGGGCAGCTGGTCGCCTATCCGATCGTCGCGCTGGCGACGCCGGGGATGCGCCGCGGAGGGCGGACCCGGGGTTCCATCGGCGTCCGGGCCTTCGTCGAAGCCCTCGAGGCTGCGATGGCGGACACCGCCGCGGCCTTCGGCGTCGTGGCGGGCCCTCGCGCCGGCCATCCCGGCTGCTGGGTCGCCGGCGCCGGCACACGGTCCCGCAAGATCGGCGCCATCGGCATTCGCGTCGCTCGAGGCGTGAGCTTCCACGGCATCGGTCTCAACGTCACGACCGACCTGCGGGACTTCGGCCTCATCGACCCATGCGGCATGCCGGGCCTCGAGTCGACCTCGATCGCCTGGGAACGCGGCCTGCCCGACGCTCCGCCGACGACCTCGAGCGTGGCGGAAGCGGCGGTCCCCTTCGCCCGCGCCCTCGCTCGCCGGCTCGGGTTGCGCCTGGCCGGGACGCTGCCCCCCGAAGCGGATCCGGGACATGAGCTCGACGAGCTCGAGCGGCTGGCGGGCGCGACCGCTGGATCGTCCGGCGCGAGGGCTGACGCATGAGCGCAGGCCTCTTCGAGATGCGCCGGGACGCGATCACCGGGTGGTGGGTCGCGACCGTGGTCGACCGCGAATTCGATCGCGCCCGGTTCATGCTGGCGGCCCTGCCGGTGGATGACGGCGGCACCTGCCAGAACTGCCAGGTCCCGGGCGACGGGGTCCGGATCCGGATGCTCAAGGATTTCGCCTTCCACACGGTCGGGACCGAAGCCGAGGCGCGCGAGATCGACCGGGCGGCCAGCCAGGTCGTCATCGCCGAGGCCCGCGCGGCCGGCAGCTGGAGCACCGTGATCGCCCCGCCCCACGAGCACCGACCCCTGCACTCGGTCGGGAGCCAGGTGATCGTCGCGATGCTCCGGGCGGCCCGGGACGCGATCGCGCAGGCCGGCAGGACCGGACAGACGGCGTACTTCCAGGTGCTCCAGAACTGGGGCCGGCAGGCCGGTTCGCGCACGAACCACCTGTGCTTCGACCTGTACGACCTGCCCCAGGTGCCGCACGAAGTGGCCGAGGAGATCGGCGGCGCGGCCCGCTTCGTGATCCGCGAGAGCGAGTGCCCATACTGCCGAGCGGTGCGGGCGGAGCACGATCGGCCCACCCGGCTCGTGTGGCAGGACGCGACCTCGCTGGCGTTCGCCCCCTACGCATCGCGCTCGCCGTTCGAGGTGTGGATCGTCCCGCGGCGCCACGACGCCGATTTCGGGCGGGCGTCCGAGGCTGACCTGGCGTCGACCGCCGAGGCGCTCCGCCAGGTCCTGGGCCGCCTTGCCACGCTCGACGGGCCGCCGTACAACCTCGTGCTCCACACGTCGCCGCTCCACGGCCAGGTCGACGCGACGTATCACTGGCACTGGGAAGTGCATCCGCGGCTCCGCGAGATCGCCGGGCTGGAGCTCGGGACCGGCCTGCCGGTGAACCCGGTGAGCCCGGAGGACGCCGTCGAGGAGCTCCTCCGGCAGGAGCGGCCCGTCGATGGCGACCTCCAGCCACGGACGGGCTACCGGCGATGACGCCGTCCGCGTCGCGGGCGAAGGCTCGCGCGATCACGCCCCGCGCGATCAGCTCCCCGCGCGGCCGGCCTCCGCTGGGCTGGTCGCGGCCGATGCGGCCGACGATCCACCGCAGCCCCCGTCACACGGCGTGTCGGCCCATCGTCCCTCCGTCGGCGTGGGGGGACCTCCCGCGCCATTCTCGATTCGTTCGGAGAGGGTTCGTGGTCCCAGACCTGGTCGCGCGGTGGGGGGAGATCGGGGTGAGTCGAACGACGCGGCGCGGGGGCGCCGTCGTCCGAGCCCGAGCCCTCGGGAACCTCCGCGACCAGTGACGAAGCCGAGCTCGAGTCGCCCGCCGCCGCGGTCGACGCCACGGCCGCGCGCGCGTTCATCGAAGGCCTGTTCGCGCGGCACCACACGGAGATCTACGCATACCTCGTCCGCATGGTCCGCGACGCGGAGCTGGCGGCGGACCTGTCCCAGGACGCGTTCGTGCGCGCCTACCGCGCCTATGGGACGCTCGACGACCCCGCCAAGGCACGGGCGTGGCTGTACCAGATCGCCAACCGCGTCGCGCTCGACGACATCCGGCGGCGCCGGATCATCCGCTTCGTGCCCTGGACCGGCGAGTCCCACGGGTGCTGCCGCCTCGCCAGAGAAGCTGGCAATGGACGCCCGCCTCTCCCCCGAGCTCGCTCGCGCGCTGGCCCGCATCCCGGAGCGGCAGCGGTCCGCGTTGCTGCTGGCCGAGGTGCACGAGCTGACCGGCGTCGAGCTGGCGGCGGCCCTCGGGACCAGCCACGTCGCCGCCCGCGCGCTCCTGACCCGCGCGCGCGACAGCCTTCGCCGCATGCTGGCCGAGGAACGGGCTGCGGCCGCCGAGGTCTCGAGCCGGCGACGCGAGCCCGGCGCTCCGACCGCCGAGGTCGGCGGTCGGCGGGATGGCCGGCGCGGAACCGGGGATCGATCGTGAGCGGGCTGCAGCGGATCCGCCGCCACCCCGACCGGCGGTTCGACCCGCACGCTCGGGCCACGATGCTCGCCTCGGACCGCATGCTCGAGCCGCTGGCGGACGCCGAGCGGCGTGGCTCGAGGAGCATCTTGGCGCCTGCGCGCCCTGCCGCGAGCGCGCCGAGGCGTTCGCCGCCGATGCCGCCCTCCTCGCGGGTCTCCGGGCGTCGCCCCCGCCGCCCCCGCGCGACCTGGCAGCGCGTCTTGCCGGGGCACTCGATCGCGAGGTCTCGCGGACTCCCACGCGCGAGCGACGCACGACGTCGATGAGGTGGGCGCGACGCCAGCCGCGCGTCGTCACGGCCGGCCTCTGGGCCGCGGCCGTCGATCGCGATCGTGGCGCTGCCACTCGTCTGGGGACTTGGCGGGCCGTCGCGCCCCGCCGAGCCCGGCATCGCCGCGGCCACCCCGATCGCGGTTCCGCCACAGGCGGTCGCCTGGATCAGCCGCTCAAGGGGATGGCCGCCTCGTCATCTCCGTGGGCACGGTCGATCGTGTCTGCGCGGAGAACACGGGAACGGCCTGCGGCACGCTCGATGGGACCGCCCAGGCCGCGCTCGACATCACCGCGGCGCAGTCCATGATGCTCGACCCGTCCGGCGGGGCCGCCGTCGTGATCGGCGACAACAGCGTCTATGCCGTGACCGTTCCCAAGCCCGTCACACGGTCGACGCCTCGGCCGTCTCCGCAAGCAAGTCCTGGGGCGCCTTCCCCGACGCCGTCGGTGACGGGGGTGTCGACTTCTCCTCCGGTCGGCACTCCCGTCCCGACCGGTCCAGCACCGGCGGGCCGGTCCCTCCGCCACCGCACCGGTCCCGTCCGGCTCGGCCGTGCGCTCGTCCCTCCTCGTCGCCGCTCGCGACGCCCCCCGCTCCCTCCGCCCCATCAGCGTCGCCGGCGTCGCCGTCCGTGAGTGTCCCGCCGAAGGCCACGCCATCTCCGCCGGCGACGGCGGGCGCGTCGACCGCGGCCAGTCAGCCGGCGTCGGCGGCTGCATCGGCAAGCCTCGTGCCGGCGTCGCAGTCCTCCGCGTCGCCGCTGCCGACGGGTCCACTCCAGTCGGGCACGCCGGCCCCATCGGCGGCCGCGTCCTACGCCATCGCGGAAGGCGTCGTGCTGGTGGGCGCACCCGCGGCCTATTCGCCGGACGGGCAGTGGGTCGCGTTCTCGGCTCGGCCCCAGGACGCCCAGCAGGGCCCTGACCTCTACCTGTGGGCGGTCGGCGATGCGACGGCCCGCGTCGTGACGACGAACCACGCGACCGTCTTCTCGGGCTGGCTCGACGACCAGATCCTGGTGAGCGTTCCGATCGTGGCCGCGCCGTCCGCGTCATCGTCACCGTCGGCGGACGGGTTCTCGAGTGCCTCGCCCGCCGCGTCGGCGGGCGCCTCCCGGACCTCTCGCCGGTTGCGTCGCCCGAGGCTTCCCCGTCCGTGTCGCCATCGCCCTCGAGCGCGGCTCGCGCGTCGAGCCCGTACGCGGCCGTGGTCATGGACGCGGCCCCTGCGGCGGCGGCCGGGCGCACGCCCGCTGCATCCGTGGATCCGTCACCGACCGTCAGCGCCGGCCGGATCCGCGGGCGACGGGGTCATCCCGGCACCGCCGACCGCCGACCCGTCGTCGGTGACCGGCCGCTCATTCCTCGTCGACCCTGCGACCGGGTCGCTGCAGCCCGTCGGGCCGATCGGGATGTGGCGACCGGTGGTCGATCCCACCAACCGGACCGTCGTCTACTGGACCGGGCACTTCGCGTGGAGCCATGCCCGGGCCGCCTGGGTGCCCGATGCAGGCACGCTCATGGCCGCGAGCTGGCGTTCCGCCCTCGACCGATCGGCCGTGACCAGCCCGACGCAGCTGCCGAGCCTGGCCGGTGACGGCCAGGTGGCGGCCTGGGACGTGCGCTTCGACCCGTCTGCTCGACACCTGGCGGCGTGGACGTCGGACCAGGCGGGAGCGGTGGTTGGCTCGCTCACCCTGATCGACGTCAACCCCGACGGCACGCTGGGCAAGACGCGGTACCAGGCGGACGCCGCGCTGCCCAACTACTCGCTGGACGCGGGTCGCCTGGCGTGGGCGACCGCCCCCGACCAGAACGGCCACGGGAGCGTGCTGGCCGTCTATGCCTGGACCCAGGACGGCGGCGGCCGTCTCGACACGGCCCCCTACGCGGGCAGCGGCCCGGTGGTCGTGGCCCACTGACGGCCGGGTCCGGCTGCGCGTCGCGCGAGCCGATCGCCGCGGTCGACGGTGCTCCTTCGCGCGGCCACGTGGCGGACCGCCCCTCCGGCCGCTGACGGCGGCCGCCGGCGCCACGCTCGTCGCGGTAGACTTCGCGCAACCCTTTAAGTCCGGTCCCGCGAGGCCGGGAAGGAGGACGCGCGTGTCACGTCGCGGCGAGCGCCCGTGATCGAAGGGCGCCAGATCATGACGGCGGACGAGGTCCGCCGGGCGATCGTCCGCATCTCCCATGAGCTCATCGAGCGGCAGGCCGGCACCGAGGGCCTCGTCCTGATCGGCATCCAGCGGCGCGGCGTCCCCCTGGCTCACCGGATCGCCGAGGCGATCGCCGAGCACGAGGGCGTCACCCTTCCCGTTGGCGCCCTGGACATCACGTTCTACCGGGACGACCTTTCGCTGGTCGCCCAACAGCCGATCGTCAAGGGCACGGCCATCCCCGTCGATCTCAACGGCCGGACCGTGGTGCTCGTCGACGACGTGCTCTATACGGGACGAACGATCCGGGCGGCCATGGACGCCCTGGTCGACTTCGGCAGGCCCCGCGCGATCCGCCTCGCCGTCCTCGTGGACCGGGGCCACCGCGAGCTGCCCATCCGCGCCGATCACGTCGGCAAGAACGTGCCGACGTCCCGCGATGAGACCGTGCGGGTGGCGGTCGCCGAGATCGACGGAGAGGACGGGGTCCGCATCGAGCGCGTCGCCACCGGCGAGCACTCCGGCGGGTTCGGACCCGTCGAACCCCATCACGGGCCCGGGACGTCACCCGCACTCGACGCATCCATCACCCCCGGCTCGCCGGCAGCACCGACCGCCCGAGGAGACTCGTGAACGCGCCCGTCGAACCCACCGCCTGGCGGCAGAAGCACCTGCTCGACGTCGACGTCCTGTCGTGGCCGGAGATCGAGCTCGTCATGCGCACCACGGACGCGATGAAGGAGGTGCTGGCCCGCCCCATCGCCAAGGTGCCCGCGCTCCGCGGCACGAACGTGACGATCATCTTCTACGAGGCATCGACGCGGACGCGCGTCTCATTCGAGGTCGCCGCCAAGAACCTCTCGGCCGACGTCGTGAACATCGCCGCGTCGGCGTCGTCGGTGACCAAGGGCGAGTCGCTCGTCGACACGATCCGCACGATCGAGGCCCTGGGCGCCGACATGATCGTGATGCGTCATGGCACGTCCGGCGCGCCGTACCTGGCCGCGGAGGTGTTCTCCGGCAGCGTCCTCAACGGTGGCGACGGCTGGCACGCGCACCCCAGCCAGGCCCTGCTCGACCTGTACACGATGCGCGAGAAGCTGGGCGATCTGCGCGGCCGGAAGGTCGTCATCCTCGGCGACATCCTCCACTCGCGCGTGGCCCGCTCCAACATCTGGACGCTCACCGCGGCCGGCGCGGACCTCTGGCTGTGCGGCCCGACCACCATCCTGCGCGGGTTCGAGGCATGGGCGGCCCGCTGGGCCGCCGGACGGACCGCCCCTGGCCACGGGCGCTTCACGGTGACCTCGGACGTCGACGCGGCGATCAGGGACGCGGACGTCGTCATGGCCCTCCGGCTGCAGCGCGAACGGATGGACGCGGGGCTGCTGCCATCGCTGCGCGAGTACGCCGCGCGCTTCGGGTTGACCCGCGAGCGGCTCGCCGCGGCCCGGCCGGGCGCCCTCGTCATGCACCCCGGGCCGATGAACGAAGGGGTCGAGATCGCGCCTGACGTGGCCGTCCAGGAGACGAGCGTGATCACCCAGCAGGTCACCAATGGCGTCGCGGTACGGATGGCGCTCCTCTACCTGCTCGCCGGCATCCATGGCCACACGACGGAGGGCTCGATCGGTGGCTGAGCTGCGCGTCGGCAGGACCGTGGAGACGCTGGAGGTCAGCCGGGCGTGGCTCGTGGACCCGGTGGCGGGGCGCGAGGGACCGGGCGAGGTCGTCGTGCGCGACGGGCTCCTGGAGGCGGTGACCTGGCTGGAGGGCGAGGAGGCGGCCGGCGTCACGCCCGACGGCGTCGTCGTGGCGCCCGGGTTCCTCGACATCCACGTCCACCTTCGCGAGCCCGGCAACGAAGATGCGGAGACGGTCGCAACGGGCCTGGCCGCGGCCGCCCACGGTGGCTTCACGACGGTCTGTGCCATGCCGAACACGACGCCGGCCGCCGACGAACCCGGCGTCCTGGCGCGGGTCGCCGCGGCTGCCGCCCGCTCCGGCTCACCGGTCGAGCTGCTCGCGCACGGCGCGGTGACGGTCGGGCGAGCGGGGGAACGGCTGTCGGCCATGGGCGAGCTTGCCGACGCGGGCGTCGTGGGCTTCTCCGACGACGGCGCATCCGTCAGGAGCGCGGTCATCCTGCGCAACGCGCTGCTGTACGCGGGCATGCTCGGCATTCCCCTCTTCGAGCATGCGGAGGACACGTCGCTGACCACCGGCGCCGAGGCCAACGAGGGGTTCGTGGCCACCGTGCTCGGCCTCAAGGGATGGCCGGTCGCGGCCGAAGCGGGGGCGGTCCAGCGGGCGATCGACATCCTGGCCGCCGTGCTGCCCGACGCGCCCGCCGCGCACCTCCACGTGACGCATGTCTCGACAGCCGCCTCGCTGGCCGCGATCCGCCGGGCAAAGGTCGCCGGCCTGCCGGTGACCTGCGACGTGACGCCGCACCATCTCGGCTTCACAGACGAGTGGGTTGCCGGCGCCCGGCGGTGGGCCTGGGAGGCGCTCGATGGCGACGACCGCGCCCGCGACCCGTGGGCCGACGGAGCGCTGGTCGGTGCGCCGTACTGGACGGCCTGCCGGGTGAACCCGCCGCTGCGGAGTGCCGAAGATGCCGCGGCCTGCCTCGCCGCCCTGGTCGATGGAACGGCCGACGCGGTGGCGACGGACCATGCGCCGCACACGCACGTCGACAAGGAGGCCGAATTCGGCCTTGCCGTGAATGGGATCAGTGGCAGCGAGACCGCGATGGGGGTCCTGCTGGCCGCGGTCGCGGCCGGGAAGCTGTCGCTGGCGCGCGCCGTGGCGGCACTGACGACGGGGCCGGCGTCGGTGCTCGGGGGCCGGGCCGGGCGCCGCGGTGCCGGGCGCGGGCTCGTGGAGGGATCGCCGGCGGACCTCGTGGTCATCGACACCGGCGCGACCTGGACGGTGACTCCCGAGGCGCTGGCATCGAAGGGCAAGAACACGCCGTTGCTCGGGCGAGACCTGCCGGGACGGGTTCTGTTCGTGGTTGCGAACGGACGCCTGGCGTTCCGCGACGCGGAGGCCTGAGCACGACGGAACGCGTCAGCGCTGACGAACCGATCCTCGTCGGCGTGGACGCTGGGTCGACGCACACAGCCGCGCTGGCCGTGGCGCCCGACGGGCGGACGATCCGTCGGGCCGCCGTCGCCGGGGCAAATCCGAAACGCCAGGGGCTGGACCTCGCGGCGGACCGGATCACGCGCGCTGTCGCGGTCGTGGCCGGTGGTCGATCGGTCGACCTGCTCGTGGTCGCCGGCGCCGGCATCGATCGGCCGGCGAACGCAGTGGGGCTCCGCGACGCGCTGCTGGCGCGGTCAGCCGCCATGGAAGTGATCGTGGTCAACGACACGCTCGCGGCCCTGCGTGCCGGCACGCCGGACGCGGTCGGACTGGTCGTGGTCGCCGGGACGGGCGGCAACGTCATCGGGCGCGCCTCGGACGGACGCGTGACGGATCGGGGTCACGGGCTGTTCGGCGGCAGCTACGTGCTGGCGGCGATCGCCGCACGGGCGGCCTGGCGGGGCGACCGGCGGATCAGTCCGGGCGTGGCGCGGGTAGTGGCGGCTTCGTTGCCTGTGCCGACGGGCGGCCGGCGGCCCCCGCGGCCCGGACCGGAGGTCGCCGTGCTGGCGCCGGCCTTGCTGGCGGCGGGGGCCGCCGGCGATCGGCTGGTCGCGCGCGTCGTCGACCGGTGGTGCTCCCGAGTAACCGGCGCAGTTGCCGAAGAGGCGCGGCGGCTGGCACTGGGCGAGTCACCGGCGGTCGTGCTGTACGGCGGCCTCCTCGACGCGGCGCCGTGGCTGGCGATGCGGCTGCGCGCGGCCATCCTTGCTGCGGCGCCCCGTGCGCGGATCCTGCGCCTGGCAGTCGAGCCGGTGGAGGGCGCGGCCCTCCTGGCACGCGACGCCTGGGCGGGCCGGCCCGTCCGCTGGGAGTTCGTGCCCCGCCGGTGAGGCGGGCTACTGCCCGCCCTGGGCCTGGTAGAGGGGGCGCTCGAGCCAGGACGAGATCACGGAAAGGCCGTCCACCGAGGTCGGGAAGGCGGCGGCCGGTGATGCAGCCGGCGACGGCGACGGGGCAGCGATGGGGCCGGCGTCGGCGACGGGCAGCGATGGGGCCGGCGTCGGCGATGGACCCGGTCCGGAGGGCCCGTTGCAGTCCCCCTGCCAGCCGGTGCCCGACCCGTTCGCGCGCACCAGCCAGCCGCTGCCGCAGGCGTCGTCGGTGATATGCACAGCCGTGATCTCCAGCGGATCGCCGTCGCGGCGCGCCGCGGCAACGGCGGCCCGGTAGCAGTCGGGGCCGTTCGCGCCGGCGCAGACGACGGTGTAGCCGGCCGCCTCGGCCAGCATGTCGTCTGTGAGCGGCGCGGTGAATGGCGTAGCCGGTCCGGCCGGTCCCCACGGGTCCGTGCCGGGCGGGACCTCCCACGCTTTGAGTACCGCGGGGTCGCCCGACCAGCCCGTCGGCACAAGGAGCACGATCGACGTGGGGTCCGCGGGGCACTGCATCCACGGAGCGCAGCGGCCGACCAGGACGATCCGCCCGGCGTCGGCGTACGAGAGCGGGTCGGCGATCGCGACTGCCGCCGCGGCATCCTCGCAGACGGCCTTCTGGCAGGACAGGCGCCAGTCGTCCCCAGGCGATGGGATGGCCCGCGACATGGGCTCTACCCGCTCGACCACGAACTGCTGCTCGCAGGTCACGCGATCGGCGGCGTCGCAGGCGGCCGCCGCCGGATCGTGGAAGTGGCCGGTGAGCACCGCGAGCACTGGCCCGGTCGTGGAGCCGATCCCGGGAAGCGTGCCTCGGTTGCCAGTGAGGAAGCGCGGGGTGATGAAGGGGCCGCTCGGGGCGGAGAAGGCGGAGGCACCGGGCGGGTTCAGTTCCTCGGGGTTCTGCATGAGCGGGGCCATGCTGTCCGGGCAGGTGGGAGCGAGGGCAGCCTGGGCGCTCGGCGGCGCCGGGCACGGGATCGCCGGTGCCGGCTGGTACCAGCCGGCCACCGCCAGCGATTCGGGCGACGTCCGGCCGGGATCGTCGCGGATCTGCACGGCGTCCGCCACGGAGATGATCGGGAAGCCCTCGGCCGTCCGGGCGGAGCCGCCGGCGGGAGGCACCTCCGCGACACCGCCGTCAGTGACCCGGATGACGGTCGCGACCATCGTGTCGGGGACGGCGAACGTGGCGAGCCTGGCCACGCCGTCCGGGCCCGCCTCCCAGCCGCGGACCAGCCAGGTGACGGCGGGGGCGGCAAGCTCTCCCACCGAGCCGGGCAGGCGGGGATCGTACGAGGCGATGCGGTCGCCGGCGACCGCGATCGAGGCGAGCGGCGTGAAGCCCGGCACCCGGGAGGCCACGGATGCCTCGGCGGCACCGGCGACGGCCATCGGCCCCGGCCCCACGATGGGGCCACCGGAGGTGAATGGCCCCACGACAACGACGCCGGGATCGCTGAGCCGCAGCTTCGCCGATCCGTCGGTCGGGCTGGGCGACGAGGACGCCGATGGCGGCTTCGGGTATGGAGTTGCGGGCAGCCGGTAGATGAGACCCGAGGAACCGGACGCATCCGAGCCGCGGTATGGCGCCGCAGGGGCCGAGTTCAGCCCACGCCACGGCGTCCACCACGAACAGCCGCGCGCAGGAGGACGCCGGGGCCGCAATTGACTGCCAGCGGGATCGTCGACGTGGCCGACCAGCACGACGGGGCGGGGTGTCGAGCCGAGCGCCGGCGAGGATCCCATCGGGGCGTCCGGGACGGGCAGCTGGTCCGGCCACGGGAAGATCGGGCTCAGCGAGTCGCCGGTAGGCCCGACAGGCGAGCCCGAGCCGTCGATCGTGACCTGCTGCGGGGTGGATGTGAACCAGCGGAGCGTCCCGCACTGCGACAGGCGCTCGGTCCCGACGAGGATCACGGGACAGGAGTGGAACTGGGCAAGGAAGCCTGCCGACAGCCAGCCCTTGACCGCGACGACCACGGCTCCGCGGGCCGGGTCGAGCATCGGCGTCGCTTCGGCGATCGAAAGCACCGGCAGGCCGAACGCCTCGGTCGGGAAGCCGTCGGGGCCGACGGCCATGGGTGATGCGGGCGGTCCGGACGGGGTCGACGTCGACGATGGACTTGCCCCCGGCCCGGTCGGGGATGGGCTGGCGTGCGTCGCGAACAGGGCGACGCCGACGCCGACCACGAGAACGGCGGCGGCTGCGGTGAGGCCGGCCAGTCGGAAGCCGGGGCGCGCCTGGCGGATGTCGTGGACGGCGGCAAGGGTCCCCGGCACAAGGTCGCGCGGAACCGGGGCGGACGTCGCCTTCGACAGCGACTGGCGCAGCAGGTCGGCGAGGGGATCGGGCGGCTCCGGCTCGAGCCGCGCATCGGGGTCGTGCGGGCCCGGCACCACGTGGAGGCCGTTCATGCCGCACCCTCCGCGGCCAGCGCTCGCTCCAGCGCCGCCCGTGCCGCGTGGAGGCGGGACTTGACCGTGCCGAGCGGCACGTCGAGCACCGCCGCGACCTCGGTCAGTGGCCGTCCCTCGATGTGGTGCAGGACGAGGATGGCCCGCTGGTCGAGGGGCAGCCGGCCGAACGCCCGGTGGAGCGCATCCCGTTCGCCGACGGCGCGGCTGCCATCGGGCGTGGGGAGCCCCGCCAGGATCGCCTCCGCCGGGATCTCCCGCACCCGGCCGCGGTGGCGGAGCGCCATCCGGCACGCGTTGAGCCCGATCCGGCCGAACCAGGCGTCGAATCGCTCGGGATCACGCAGGCGGGGCAGCTCGCGCCAGGCGGAGATGAACGTCTCCTGGGCGGCGTCGCGGGCGTCCGCTTCGGAGCCCAGGATCGCGAGCGCCCGGCGGTACACCGCCGGCATCTCGGCCCGGACCAGCATGTCGAACGCCTCCGCATCGCCGCGGCGGGCCCGCTCGACCATCGCGAGGTCCACAGTCCCTCCCAGCCCGCCGCTCGTGTCACTCCTACCGATGCCGGCGAAGCGGCCACGGTTCACGGGTTCGCCCAGGATTCTGCGCCGCATGCTCCGTGCCGGGTCGCACGGTCGCGACGCTGGGCGCCCGACGCGCGCCCTCGCAGGTTGGGACGCCGCGCCCCTGTCCCAGGTGACGGCTGCGCTGCCCGGCTGGTTTCAGTGCCGGCGACCGAGGGAGACCCCGCCCAGGCGGACGACCGACAGCTGCCGGGCGGGCGGCCTCAGCCGGCGCCGGACCGTGCCCGGACCACCGCGCCGCTGACGTCGTCCACCAGCACCCACGTCATCGTCGGCAGGACCGTCGGGTCGTCGAAGACGAAGCGGCTGCCGTCCTGGAGCGCGATCCGCACGAGCCATCCGTACGCGTGGCCGGCCATGGTGTCGACCGCCGCCGGCTCGGTCGCGGTGATCGCGCGCTGGCCGACGCCGGCCACGGAGACCACCGTGGCGGGCGTGGTCACGGACTGGATGGCGATGCGCGCGGCCTGGGACGAGTCGAGGCGGCGGGGGATCGCCGGCGAGGCGATCGCGACCGGCTCCGGGAGCGCGACGCCGGAGGCCCACAGCACGCGGTCGACCACGAAGCCGAGCCCGCAGTCGTGGCCGCCCTGGTCACATCGGAACGCCCTCGGATCGCCGAAGTGGCCGAGCACGATCGCGGGTTGCGGCGCGGCGGCCGCGGCGAGCACGTCGCGCAGTCCCGTGACGGCCGTTCCGGGCAGGATCTGGACGTGGAGGTGGGCGGCTCCGACCTCCAGGGACGTGCTGGAGAGGAGCGTGGCCGCCCGCTCGCAGAAGGCGGCCTGCTGCGCGAGTGGGTCGCTCACCGGCGCCGGGGCCGGCGTCGCCGAGGCGTCGGGGCCCGCGGCCGACCGGGCCGCGGCCGTGACCGGGCCGACGTGAGACGGCGCGACGGACAGCGCGCAGTCCCCGACCAGGGCGGGCGGCGTCAGCCATCCGCGGACGGCAACGGCCGCTCCCGCGCTGCCGGGCGAGCGGCCCACCGCGATCGCCGCGTCCACCGTTCGCACGTAGAACCCGTCGACCTGCGTCGGGAAGGCGGCTGATCGACCCGGGACGGCGCCCGCGACCGGCGATCCGGGCGATGCGGCGCCGGGCCCGCCCCCTGCATCGGGTGAGCGTCCAGCCTGCGCTTCGGCGCCCGCCGGGCCCGAGCCGTGCGTACCCGATTGCGTGCCCAGTGCGACCGTGGCGACGACGATCACCAGGACGGCCGAGATCGCCGAGCCCGCGACGGCGCGTGCCGGCGGTCCATGGCGCCGGAGTCGGGCCAGCCAGGCCGGGGCCGGGCCCTGACGCCCGCCGCGGGCCAGGGCGCCTCCGAGGAGCGTCTCAGCGGCGGCCGCGGCACCGTCAGGGCCGGCTCCTGCGGCCACGATGGCGGCGTCACGCGCCGCCAGCGCCGCGCGGAGTCGGGCGAGGTCCCAGTCGGTCAGCGCCCCGTCGAGCTCCAGGATCGCCGGCGCATCGCCGGGACGTACCGCCGGAACGTCGACGCCGAGGCGCGCCGCGATGGCAAGGGCTGCCGCGTCGGGGGCCGCGTCCAGGCACCGGGCGAGCGCCACGCGGTCCGGCGGCGCGATGCGGTCGAGTGCCTCGGTGAGACGCGGGCCGTCGCCGCGGGGCAGCCAGACGGCGCGAGCCCTGCCGTGCACGGAGGCTCGGAGCGCGCGCTCCAGGGCTGGACCGACGTCCTCTGCCCGCTCGATCGCCCGGATGTCGCGGCGCGTCCGCACGAGGGCCGCGGCGACGGCCCTGTCTGCCGTCCTGGCGTCCCCGGTCGCGATGCGGGCGAGCCGGCGCAGCCGTTCGAGGCCGGGACGGGCGAGCGCGGCGAACGCCGCGACGTCTCCGTCGCGCGCCAGGCTCAGCATGGCGTCGTCCACGACCTGCGACCTCCGTCGGCCATCCGCCCCGCCCGACGGGCGCGGGCTGACGATGATCGGATATTCGGCGAGATCGCGCCCGCGGTTCGACCGGGCGCCTCGGTGCGCCTACCGCGGCGCCGGCAGCCCGGCCTCGGCGGCGGCTCCGGTCGACAGGCGACGGAGCGCCTCGAGCAATCCATCGATCGCCTCGACGCTCGAGAGGTAGTTGACGATGCCCGCCCGGAGCCACGTTCTGCCCTGCAGGACCGTGGTCGACAGCCACCCTTCGCCCGATCGAAGGAGCGCCCGGCACAGCGCATCCGTGTAGCCATCGAGCGCGCCCGGGTTGCCGGCCAGCAGGGCGCGGGCGCGAGCCGATCCACCGGGCAGGTGGCGGAAGCAGACCACCGACAGGTCGGGCGGGCCATCAAGCGCGTCCTCGAAGTCGTCGGCGGCGGCGATGCGCATCGCGAGGTGGGCGGCGAGGTCGTCGGTCCGTTCGACGAGTCGGGCCAGGCCGTCGCTGCCCAGGTGCTTCCAGGCGGTCCACAGCTTGAGCGCGCGGAAGCGCCGCGTCCCCTCGAGGCTGTACTGGTACCAGTGCAGCGGCTCCTCGGCGGGGTTGCCGTGGCGGTAGTACTCGGGTTCGCGGTGGAACGTCTGGCGAAGGTCCTGGTGGCGGCGCACCAGGAGCGCACCCGCGTCATAGGCCACGAAGAACCACTTGTGCGGGTCGACGGTGATCGAATCGGCGCTCGAAAGGTCGGGGACGCGGGAGCGGTCGCGCGGCGAGATGAGGGCGGCGCCACCGTACGCGGCGTCCACATGGAGCCAGAGCCCATGCTCCCGAGCCACGGCGGCGAGCTCGCCAACGGCGTCCACGGAACCGGTGTTCGTGGTTCCGGCCACCGCCACGACCGCCAGCGGCAGGAGCCCGGCCGCACGATCAGCGGCGGCGGCCGCGGCCACGGTCGCGCCGCGCAGGCGGTACCGCCCGTCGGACGGCAGGACGCGAAGCGTTGCGCCCGGAAAGCCGAGGAAATCGAGGGCCTTGGCGATCGAGTAGTGGCACTGGTCCGAGGCGTAGACGCGCACGCCGTCGAGGTCGCCGGCCCGCGGCGGGGCGGGGTACGCGTCGAGGCCGGCCGCCGTGAGCGTGGCGGGGTCGCGTGCTGCCGTCGGGGCCGAGCCCGCCGCGACGACCGCCCGAAGGCGGGCGAGGTGGACGTCGCGGGCGATGGTCATCGCCATGATGTTGGCCATCGTGCCGCCGGAGGTCAGGACGCCCCAGCTGCCGGCGCCGTAGCCGACGAGCCCGGTCAGCCAGCCGACCACTTCCTCCTCGACGAAGGCCCCGGCCGGCCCGGACTGCCAGACGTCGATGCCCTGGTTGATCCACTGGGCCAGCAGCTCCCCGACGATGGAGAGCACGAGCGGCGGCGGCGTGAAGTAGCTGAGCACGGCCGGGTGGTACGCGCTCAGCTGGTATGGCGCGAGTCGCTCCCTGAACTCTGCCAGGACGTCGGCCGCGGTCGCGGGCTCGCGAGGAGCCGCGGCGGGCTCGCCGGCAGTCGGCCCGTACCAGGCGGCCCGGACGTCCGCGTAGGAGCCGGGACCGACGGCGCGGCGCATGGCTTCGCCGTAAAGGTAGTCGAGAGCCGTCCGCCAGGCGTCGGCGCCCAGCCGCTCGAGCGCCGCCCGGCTGGCCGCGGGATCGGCGATGTCGATGAGCTCGGGCTCCGGGTGCCAGGCGAAGTCGGCGAGGCTGGGCAGCGCGGGCGGCCGCGGCACTGGCGACTCGGGCGGGCGCGGCGCTGGCGGCCGTGGCGCCGGCGAGCGTGGCGCCGGCGTATCTGGCGAGCCGGGCGCGGGCGACTGCGTCCCTGGCGCCGACGTTCGCTGCGCGGGCGTGCGGGGCGCGGGCGTTTCGGGCGGGCCGGAGCGGTTCGGCATTCCGGAAAGGGTAGACCGCCGGCTGGCTACTCGGTGCCCCTCGGTGGCCTGGTCGGGGCGATCGGACAATCCGATCAGCAGGAAGCGATCACGCACGCGGGATTCGAGAAGTGGCACGAATCACGAATATCCCGTGCTCGACATGCTCCGGGCGATCGGACAATCCGATCAAGGAGGCTCGATGCGGGCCCGCGCGGGACGTCCGATCCGGGTATCGTGCGTGGCGCCGCGTCCGCCACCCACGGCCGCCCCCAGAGGATCCCGTGACCGCCGACCGCCCGCCCGAACGCGCCCCGCGCCAGCGACCCACCAAGGCCGCTGAACCGGCACAGAACCCGGCCACGCCGGGCGCGGACCCGGCCACGCCGGGCGCGGACCCGGAACCGGGCCGGACCGAGGTCGTGCCTCCCGCCGCGCCCCCGGCAACTCCTTCGGGATCGCCTCGCCCGGCGCGACCGCGCCCCGCCATGCCCGAGTACCGGGGCGGCGAGCTCGATCCGGACCGCGGCCCGGGCCTGGGCTGCTTCTGGTTCCAGGTCATCGTCCTGGCCATCTTCCTGGTGCTGGTCCCGATCGGCTACAACCTCAACTGGCCCTTCGAGGTCCTCGCGATCCTGCTGTTCATCATCCTTGGACTGCTCCTGTTCGTCGGCCAGACGCTCATCTTCCTGCTGCGCCTGGTCGCCGCCGACCGCCGCACGACCGGCCGTCGCCGGCCCCTCGCCAGCACGTCCAAGACGGTGGGCCAGCTCGAGGACGAGCGGCGTGCGGCCGAGGACGAGCGGCCTGCGGCCGAGGACGAGCGTGCGCAAGGACGAGCGGCGTGCGGCCGAGGCCGGCAGCCGCGCCGGCGATGGGGCGGGCTCCGGTGCAGGCTCCGGCGCCGGCCAGCATGACCTGGACGAGGGCGGCGAGTCGCTGCCGGACGGCTCCACGGGCGCGGACTCGGGCGCGGACTCGGGCGCGGACTCGGGCGCGGACTCGGGCGCGGACTCGGGCGCCGACTCGACCGGTGCCGGTGATGCCCAGCCGGGCCCCGGCGGCATGCGAGAATAGCCGCGGTCGACGCCGTCGCGGGAGCATCCCGCGGCCGGACGCCACGCGACGGAGGAAGCTTGCCGGTGCCGGTCCTCGCGACCTTCTTCTCCGTCCGGCGGGGGCGCGACCCGTTCTTCAAGTTCTTCATGCGGACGCTCTTCGCCCGGCAGGTCAAGGAGTACGAGGAGAAGTTCGGCATCCGCTTCATCGGCTGGTACAACGTCGCCCACGGGTGGGACTTCGACAACGTCATCCTGCTGGACCTGCCGGACTACGCCACGCTCGACAAGCTCGAAGCGGACGAGGGGACCCGGGCGCTCGGGCACCGGGCCGGCGAGTGGATGTTCGAGCGCCATCATTCGATGTTCCTCCGGGAGCGGATGGGCACCGACCTCGAGTACCACGGCTGAGCCGCACTCGCGGCAGCCCGCACGACGGAACCGAAAGGAGGCGCCCGACATGGACGCGAACCGCACCGATCTCCTCGGCGAGCTGGCCCGCGACGCCGCCCTCGAGCAGTCCGACTTCCTGGTTCGGTCCGCCGAACAGCTCGAGAAGTTCATCAAGCGCAATGCCGACCGGATCGCCGAGCTGGGCGGGATGACCCTCATCGACGACGAGCCCGACTACCTGTCGGTCGCGCCCGACCTCACGTTCCGCAGCCGGGCCCGCTACCTCGACGAGGAGACGGGCGAGTGGCAGAGCGAGACCGAGGTCATCGAATCGGCCGCGGAGCTCGTCGAGCTGTACAACCCGGCCGACGTCTACGAGGCGTTCGCCGAGGCCGCCCGCGAGGCCGCCGGCCTGGCTACCGAGCCGACCGCGGCCGACGAGATGCTCAGCGCGGCAGGCATCGGCCCGGAGGAGACGCTGGCCCCGGAGGCCGACGAGGCGTATGCCGCGGCCGCCGACGAATGGGCGGCCGGGCAACCGGTGGAGGCCAACAACGAGGACTCCGCCGCGCACCGGCTCTATGACCTGGCGCTCTCGTTCCAGGAGCGGAGCCAGCTTTCCGAGGCGCATCTCGTGGAGCAGTTCGAGATGTCCGCCAGCGCGCTGGCCGGCCAGCTTGGCGACCTCATCGTCATCGACGACGACGACGAGCGGCTCACGCTGACCGCGTCCGGGCACCTCCAGGCGGAGGTCGTTCCCGAGGGCAACGAGGGCGCGTGGCGCAAGCTCGTCACGCCAGAGGAGCTCGTCGAGTTCTACGACCCGACCGACGTCTTCGGCGACGTCGCCGACGCCATCGCCGAGGCGTACCCGGACGTTGCCCCGGAGATGGACGACGACGAGGCGGAGGTCGACGAACCGGACGAGGCCGACGCTGACGAACCGAAGCCGTAGCCGGCCCACCGACCAGGCCCCAGCCACGCCCAGGTCCCCAGCCGGGCAGATCGGATGCAGCTCGTCGACGCTGAACTGACCGACAGCCGGCAGATCCTGCCGGGCCAGTGGATCCAGCACTATCACGCGCCAGCCCTGGCGGCGGCAGCGCGCGCCGGCCAGTTCGTCCACGTCCGGACGGGTGACTGGTCGGGACTGATCCTGCGGCGGCCGTTCACGATCAACACCGCCGACCCGGCCACGGGCACGATTTCCATCCACTTCCGCGAAGTCGGCCGCGGGACCGCCTGGCTCACCCGCATGCGTCCCGGCGACCGGCTCGACATGCTCGGCCCGCTCGGCCAGGGCTTCCAGGTGGACCCGCGGAGCCGCCACCTGCTGCTCGTCGCCGGCGGACTCGGCATCGCCGACGTGCGCCTGCTCGCCGACGAGGCGATCCGCGACGGCCGCCAGGTCGTGCTCCTCTTCGGCTGCCGCGATGCGGCCGAGGTGTACCCGTCCTCGCTCCTGCCCGACGAGGTCGAGTACCTGGTGGCCACCGACGACGGCAGCGTGGGCCACGCCGGCTTCGTCACGGACCTCGTGCGCGAGTACGAGGCATGGGCAGACCAGGCCTTCGCGTGCGGGCCGCTGCCGATGCTGCGTACCCTGGCGGGGCTCGTCGCCGGCCGCCGCGGCCGCCTGGGCGTCGCAACCCTGGGCCGCAAGAAGGGCGGTGGAAAGCCTGTCGCCCCGGGCTCGCGCGAGGCGCGCCGGAAGGCGTTCCTCCAGGTGGCCCTGGAGCAGCGCATGGGCTGCGCAGTCGGCGCCTGCCTCGGCTGCGTGATCTGGGGCGTGGCCGGGCCGCAGCGCGTCTGCCGGGAGGGTCCCGTCTTTGCCTGGGACGAGATCGACTGGGAGCAGGTGACCGGCACGGGCGGCGCCCGATGAAGCCGAAGAAGCGGGCGATCACGCAGGGCAAGCCGGCCGCGGCCGGGAGCGCGTGGCCGAGCGGCAAGCTGAAGACGAACGCCGACCGTCCGCACGATTCGCAGCGCGATCGTCGAGCCGAAGGGGCCGGCGCGTCGCGCACCGGCGGCGCGATCCGCCGGGAACGGCGACGGTGGAAGCTCGATCGCCGGCCTGGGCGGACCGGCGCTCGCCCCGGTGTCCGACGCCGGCCGGGCCCTGGCGCCCGGGTCGCCCGACCCGTCGACCGTCGACCTGTCCGTGGACCTGGGCCGCGGCCTGGTCCTGGCCAACCCGGTCATGACCGCCTCGGGAACGTTCGGCTACGGCGTCGAGTATGCGGACGTCGTCGACGTCGAGCGCCTCGGCGCCATCTGCTGCAAGGGGACCACGCTCAAGTCCCGCCTCGGCAACCGGCCACCACGGGTGACGGAGACGCCGGCCGGCATGCTCAACTCGATCGGCCTCCAGAATCCCGGCGTCGACGCGGTCCTGGAGCGGTACGCGCCGTTGTGGGCCGCCTGGAAGGTCCCCGTCATCGTCAACGTGGCCG
This sequence comes from uncultured Chloroflexia bacterium, assembly GCA_963821595.1. Lineage (GTDB taxonomy): Bacteria > Chloroflexota > Limnocylindria > Limnocylindrales > CSP1-4 > CTSoil-043. The sequence continues at coordinate 57,037 of CAWGEL010000025.1, forward strand.
GCGAGTCGATCGACGACTACGTGGGCGTGGCTCGCAGGCTGGACCTCCAGCCGGGCGTGGCCGGCATCGAGCTCAACATCAGCTGCCCGAACGTCGGCAAGGGTGGCCTCCAGTTCGCCATCGACGCCGACGCGGCCGCCGCGGTCACGCGAGCCGTCCGCCGGGTCACCGGGCTGCCCCTGATCGTCAAGCTGTCGCCGAACGTGGCCGACGTGCGACCGATCGCCCGGGCGATCGCCGACGCCGGCGCGGACGCCCTGTCGGCCATCAACACGCTGTCGGGGATGGCCCTGCGTGCCGACCGCACGGGCCCGCTGCTGGGCAACACGTATGGCGGCCTGTCCGGGCCGGCGATCAAGCCGGTTGCCCTGCGGATCGTGTACGAGGTGAGCCAGGTCGTCGACGTGCCGGTCATCGCGATCGGCGGGGTGACCGGGATCGACGACGTCCTCGATTTCCTGGCGGCGGGCGCCGTGGCCGTCCAGGTCGGCACCGCGACGTTCGCGGACCCGACGCTGCCGGTTCGCCTGGTGGGCGAGCTGGCGGTCGAATGCGCCAGGCGCGGGCTCACCCGCTACGACGGGCTGGTCGGGACGGCATTGCCGAAGCGGCCGGTGCCCGCCTCGGCGAAAGGGGTCGAATACCGGCCATGAGTCGGACACTGACCGAAACGGCTGGCAACGCTCGATCCACCCGGCGCCGCCCCCGGCCCTTTGATCGAGGGACGGCCCGGGAGGGAGTGAGAGGACCGTCGTGGGTGCGCTCGACCTGATCCTCGGTGGGCCTGGATCCTCCTTGCGATCGCCATCGGCGTAGCGGCGCTGGCGAGCACGCGCGTCATCGGCGGGCCGGTCATGGAGGCCCTCGAGCGACGGTTCGGGGGCATCGTCGGCCGCCGCGTCCGGACGATGGCCGGTCGCCCGCTCGAGGCGCCGCCGTGGGTCTGCAGTGGATGCCAGTCGGTCAACGGCGCGGCTGCCGAGGCCTGCTACCACTGCGCGGCGCCGCCTCCGGCCGAGGGCGCCAGCCGGTGTCCTCGTCGACCAGGATCGCGACCGTCGTCTGCACGGCGCCCTCGCCCGCCAGCCGCTTCGACCCGTCCCGGTATCGAGGACCGGGAGGGCAACACACCGGTCCACCGCGTCCATCCTCCGATGCAGGACCTTCCGGCGGATGACGCGGTCTCCGCCGGCACGTTCGAGGCGGACGATCGCGGCCGTGGCTGCGTGACGTGCGCACGTACAATCATCGTTGACGGGCTGAGGTCATCGACAGCCAGCCGAGGGGGAATGGAATGTGCCCGGCGAGCCACTCCGGCAGACGCCCGTGATCGGACGCGGCCTGCCGGCGCCATGGGTGCGGCTCACGCGGAACCGGCCCATGCTGCTCGCTACCGTCCTCGCCGCGTCCGTGGCGATCGCAGCCGGCGCGGTCGCGGACGCGGCCCACGTCCAGGTGACGAGCCAGGTCGACGCCCACTGGCGCGGCGCCTACGACATCCTGGTGCGGCCGCACGACAGCCGCCTGGGACTCGAGAAGACCGCCGGTGTCGTGGAGCCGAACTTCCTGGGCTTCACCGGCACCGGCGGCATCACCCTCGACCAGCTCGCCGCCATCCGCGGTCTCGCCGACGTGGAGCTCGCGGCGCCGGTCGCCTTCATCGGCTACATCACGACCAACGCGTCGATGCCGACGCATCCACATCAGCCGGTTCCCATCAAAGCCGACGCTCTACCGGGCGACCTTGACCGTCGCCAGCTCCGATGGCCTCGGTCCGCGGCTGGTCTATCGCCAGCAGGTCCGGTTCCTGCTCGGGCTCGCCCTCGGCGCGCGGCGGGAAGCCGCTGGCGGTGAGTGATTACGGCACGAACGGGGGCAACGGTTGCCAGCCGGATGGCACCTGCTCGGCCGATCTCGACGGCGACACCGTCCTGCCCGGAATCCTGAGTCCGGTCCTTGCCGTCGACCCGAGCGCCGAGATGCAGCTCCTCGGGGATGCCGCGGTACCGGCTGGCGCAGCTCGACGACTTCGCCGGCCAGGCCTTCACTGCCAAGACCTTCAACCTCGACCGTATCCCCCGCCGGTTCTTCGACACGATGGCGAGCATCCTCCGGCTCGCCCAGCGGCCCACGACCGAGAAGCGCCCGGTGCTTCCTGTCCTGGTAAGCGATCGCATCGGGAGTCCCCTCACGCTGACGCTCGACGTCACCCAGGTCGGCTCGCCAATCACCGCGCCGCTGGACACTTCCTCGACCGACTCGTCGGCGAAGGTCCAGTCGCTCCTTGATCGCGCGGCCGAGCTGGCGGGACCGGGCACGACGCCGGCCGGCCAGACCACCACGGATCTGACCGGCCAGCTTCGCCGTTCATGCCGGCACCTCTCTCTGTGCTCTGGCCGGGATCCTCGGCCGAGGGGGCCGTGGCATGCTTCGATCGGCAACGAGGTCGTTCGAGCCGCGTGCTGAGTGGCCGCCCGATGTACGAGGGCGCCACGGCTCCGGCGGGCCGCGCCGGCCCAGCGTTCGTGATCGAGCCGAGAGGTGCCGTCGACCTCGGCAATGCGCCTGGCATTGGCTCCGGCGCGAGCACCATCGCGACCGGCACCGAGCAGACGTACCGGACGCTCGACCCGGTGGACAGCCCGCTGCTGAAGGGCTTCATTCCCGACATCGCCGCCACTCCTCCGTTCGTGTTCGCCCCGGTCGGCACGTTCGACATGGCCGCCCTCACTCCCGCCGCTGACCCCCTCACATACGTGCCCATGGGCGCCTACGACCCGCCCGACACGACGTACGTCGCGGACCCTTCCGGCAGGCCCGTGACCCCGCAGGCGATGACTCCCACCCTCAACCCGGCGGGGCTCATCCAGGTGCCCCCGCTCGCGATCGCCGACCTGTCCGCCGCCGTGGCCTTCCGGGGTGCCGCGCCGATCGACGCGATCCGGGTCCGGGTGGCAGGGCTCACCGGCTTCGACGACGGGGCGAAGGCGAAGGTCGAACGAGTGGCCTCGGCGATCGCGGCGATGGGCCTCGACGTGGACATCGTGGCCGGCTCCTCGCCCCAGACCGTGAACGTGTACGTCCCGGCCTACGACACGAGCGTCAACCCGCCCGCAGACCTCGGTTGGGTGGAGCAGCACTGGACGACGCTCGGCGCGGCGACCCGGGTGGTCCAGGGCCTCGGCGACACCAACTCGGCCCTGCTCGGCCTTGCGACCCTGGCGCTGCTCATCGTGATCGCCGGCCTGGAGGTGCTCTTCGCGGCGACGCGCCGGCGCGATGCCGCCGTGCTCGCCGCGGTCGGCTGGAGCCGGGCCGCCCGGGTCCGCTGGCAGGTGAGCGAGGCGCTGACCGCAGGGATCGTCGTGGCTGTCGTCGGCCTCGTCGCCTGGAGCGTCCTGGGACGGAGCCCTGGCGGCCTCCGCGTCGTCGTCGCCGTCGGGGCCGCCTTCCCGATCGCGGGTCTGCTCGCTGCGCCTGGCGGTGCCAGTGAGCGCGGGCACGGTGGTGGGCGCGGGTCGGGGTGGCGGGCTGCTGCGGCGGGTCCCGGTCGACGGCCTCGACCGCCTTCTCGCTCCGCTCGCTCGCGGCGCGGCCGGGACGGACACTGATCACAATCCTCGCCCTCGGCGCCGCGGCGGCGACGACCGGCCCCGCCCTCGCGCTCGTTGCCACCGTGGGCCTGCGGGTCGGGCCGACGCGGCTCGCCGGAGCGGTGGGTGCCCAGCTCGCTCCCTACCAGCTCGCCCTGCTGGGCCTCGCGGCCGCAGGGTCGGTCGCCTTCGCGCTCGTCGCGCTCCGCTAACTCTGTCGCCGATCGTGACGAGGAGCTGCGGTCGCTCGTCGCCTCCGGGTGGCTGCCGGGACAGCTCCGCGGCCTGCTGCGCCGGGAGCGGATCGTGATCGCCTTGCCCGCGGCGCTGGTCGGCGGCTGCGCTCGCGTGGACCGTGGCGGGCCCGGTGACCGAGGCGACGCCGGCCGCCAGCGCGGCCGTCGCGGCGGCCCTCGCACTCTCGGTGGTGGCGTGGGGCGGGTTCGTGGCTCGGCCGTCCGTGCTGCGACGGGCGAGAGGTGCGCGATGAGCGGCGAGACGGTGCTCGAGCTGCGGGCGATCGGCATGGTCTACCCGCGCGACGGGACGCCGGCACCGCTGCGTGTCCTCGACGACGTGTCGGCGCTCGTCCATCGCGGCGAGCTCGTCGTCGTGGCCGGGCGCTCGGGTTCGGGCAAGACGACGCTCCTCAACATCGCTGCGGCGCTCCTCGCACCCACGACCGGGCTCCGTTGCCTGGGGCGAGGCGGAACTCGCATCCCTGCCCTCGCGCGACGTCGACGCGCTGCGTGCCCGACACCTCGGCGTGGTCTTCCAGGGCGCCGCGCTCATCGAGTCGCTCACGGCCGCCGAGAACGTCGCCCTGCCGGCGCTGCCCCGGGGTCAGGCGGGAGAGCGGCAGGCGGCGGGCCGGGGCGCTCCTCGCCGATGTCGGCCTCGGCGCCCGTGGCACCCACTTCCCGCGCCAGCTCTCGGGCGGCGAGCGCCAGCGCGTCGCCGTCGCCCGGGCGCTCTTCAACGACCCGGCCCTGCTCCTCGTGGACGAGCCGACGGCCAATCTGGACCGGGCCAGCGCAGACGCCGTGATCGACCTCCTCGCCGACCTCGCGGCCGATGGGAAGGGCCTCCTTGTCGCCTCCCATGACGAGCACCTCATCCGCCGCGCGGCCGACGTGATCTGGCTCGAAGGTGACGAGTCGACTGACGGCGGGGTCCCCCGCCAGGCACACCGGGTGGTGCCGTCGGGCTGACGGGACGCCGCAATCGAGCGGTACCCACCCGCCGTCGCCGGACCCCTAGAATCCCTGCATGACCACCCCCCGATCCGCCCTCGTGCTCGCCGCGCGCGCGGCCATGGCCGCCCGCACCGAGGAGCTGTTCCGGCGCGCCGGCGCGCTCCGCGACGGCCACTTCCTGCTCAAGAGCGGCCGCCACAGCGAGCGCTACCTGGAGAAGTTCCTGCTGCTCCAGGACCCCGCGGTGACGAGCGAGCTGTGCGCGTTCTGGGCGGCCGCCGCCCGCGGCGCCGACGGCAGACCCCTCGTCGGCGTGGTGGCCGGCCCGACGACCGGCGGCATCGTGCTGGCCTTCGAGACTGCCCGCCAGCTGGGCGTGCGCGGCATCTTCGCCGAAGAGGTGCAGGACGCCAGCGGCGGGACGCATCGCGAGTTCCGGCGCGGCTTCGCCATCGAACCGGGCGAGCGCGTCCTCCTCGTCGACGACATCCTGACCACCGGGGGCTCGCTGCAGGCGATGCTCCCGCCGGTGGAGGCGGCCGGCGGCGAGATCGTGGGCTGCTTCGTCATGGCCGACCGCTCCGGCGGCACCGCGACGCTGACCTCGGCAACGAGCGGGCGCGTCTACAGCGTCCAGGGCCTCTGGCAGCTCGAGATCCCGACGTTCGAAGCCGGTCCGGCCACGTGTCCTCGCTGCGCCGACGGCACGCCGCTGGTCGCGCCGGGCAGCACCGGCACGGCAGCAGCCGCAGCCACGGCAGCGGCGGGCTCATGAACACCCGTCCGATCAAGGAACGCATCCGGCTCGCGCCGGAGGTGTCCACCGCGCTGGTCAATCACGGCCCGGTCGTCGCCCTCGAGTCGACGCTCATCAGCCACGGCCTGCCGTACCCGCAGAACGTCGAGGTCGCCCGCGCATCGGAGGCCGCGGTCCGCGGCCAGGGTGCGGTGCCGGCCACGGTCGCCATCCACCACGGCTTCTTCCTCGTGGGCCTGGGTCCGCGCGAGCTGGAGGACCTGGCGACGAACGGCGACGTCATGAAGGCGGCTCGCCCGTCGCTGGCCCGGGCCTTCGTCCGGCCGGGCTGGTCGGCGACCACGGTGTCGGCGACGATGATCGCGGCGCACGCGGCGGGCATCGACGTGTTCGCCACCGGCGGCATCGGCGGCGTCCACCGGGGGGCGCTCGGCGGATCCTCGCCGAGCTTCGACATCTCGGCCGACCTCGAGGAGCTGGCGCGAACGCCGGTCGCCGTGGTCTGCGCCGGCCCGAAGGCCATCCTCGACGTGGCCGCCACGATGGAGTATCTCGAGACGCGCGGCGTGCCGGTGCTGGTCGTCGGCGGCGACGAGGTGCCGGGCTTCTACTCGCAGGGCAGCGGGGTGCCGGCCCCGGCGACCGTTCCCGACATGGCCGCCGCGGCCGACGTCGTCGCCGCGCACCTGGGCAGCGGCCTGGGTTCGGGCATCCTCGTCTGCGTGCCGATCCCCGTCGCCGACGCGCTCGATCGCGCGGAGATCGGCGCCGCCATCGATCGGGCCCACCGCGAGGCCGCGGAGGCGGCCGTGGCCGGGCCCGCCCTCACGCCGTGGATCCTGGCCCGCCTGGCGACGTCATCACGAGCGGCGCGAGCGTGCGGGCGAACACGGCGCTGATCGCAAACAACGCACGCGCCGCCGGCGACCTGGCCGTCCGGCTAGCGGCCGGACGCTGACGAGCACTCGCGCACCCCTGGTCGCACCGCGCTGGCGGGGCCGATCCCTGCGCACTCGGCGGCGATACGATCTCCGCGTCCGCCTGATCCGAATCTGGCTGCCGAATCGCGGCGCCTGTGAGGCAATCGTGGGCGCCGGCCCGGTGGTCCCCGTCCCGGCCGGCGACGCGGAGGTGGACCGGTACCTGGCGGCCCGGGACGAGTTGCTCGCTGCCCTGGCGGCCTGAGCGGGAGGCGAGATCCTCATGCGACGGTGGAACGGCTGGGGCGACGAGGCGATCGCCGACGAGGTGCCGGCGGCTGGACTGCAGGCGCTCGAAGAGGTGCTCGGTCGGGGGACGGCGCCGCGCGACGCGACCCTGGCCGACGTCGTGGCGAGGGTGGGCGAGAGTCGGCTTCCGGGCAATCCGCTCGTGGACACGGACGCGGAGGTCCGCCTTCGACACGCCCGGGGCCAGAGCCTGCCTGACTGGCTGGCGCTGCGGGCCGGCCGGCTTGGCGCCGTCCCCGACGGGGTCGCGTTCCCGACGACCGCCGCGGAGGTCCGGCAACTGCTCCGCTTCTCGGCCGAGGTCGGGGCCCGCGTGATCCCATACGGCGGCGGCACCAGTGTCGTCGGCGGGGTGACCCCGACGGCTGACGGTCAGCCATGGCTAACCGTCAGCCTGGAGCGACTCACCGGCCTCGTGACGCTCGACGAGCAGAGCCTCCTCGCGACGTTCGGGGCGGGCACGGCGGGGCCGGACGTGGAGGCCGCATTGCGCGCGCGCGGCCTGACGCTCGGGCACTACCCCCAGAGCTTCGAGTGGTCGACGGTCGGCGGCTGGGTCGCGACGCGGTCGTCCGGGCAGGAGTCGCTTGGCTACGGGCGAATCGAGGCGCTCTTCGCGGGCGGCCGGCTGGAGGCGCCGGCCGGGACGTTGATTCTCGCGCCCCATCCGGCGTCCGCTGCCGGGCCCGATCTCCGTCAGCTGGTGCTGGGCAGCGAGGGGCGGCTCGGGATCGTGACCGAGGCGATCCTGCGGGTGGTGCCCGTGCCCGAGGAGGAGCGGACGCTCGCGCTGTTCCTCCCGGACTGGGACGCGGCACAGGGGTTCGCGCGCGCGATGGCCCGGGCCAGGCTGCCGGTCACGATGGTGCGCGCGTCGACGCCGGTCGAGACGTGGACGACGCTCGCGCTGGCCGGTCACGAGCGCTCGATGGGCCTGCTGCGGCGCTACCTGTCGGCGCGTGGCGCCGGCCGCGGCCGCTGCTTGGTCATGGTCGGAACGGCCGGCCGCCGCGAGGTCGTCGCCTTCGCCCGTTCGATGACGAAGGCAATCGCGCGCGACTTCGGGGCCGTCGCCGCGCCCGGCGTCTTCGGGCGGCGCTGGCGCGAGAGCCGGTTCCGCCAGCCGTACCTGCGCAACGCGCTGTGGGAGGCCGGCTACGCCGTGGACACCCTGGAGACGGCCGTCCCCTGGTCCGCCGTGCCGGCCATGGCCGCCGAGCTGGCCCCGGCCCTGCGCCGCGGCCTCGAGGGGGACGGCGAGCGGGTCCACGCCTTCACCCACCTGTCCCACGTCTACCCGACTGGCAGCAGCCTGTACACGACGTACATCTTCCGCGCCGCCGACGACCCCGACGCCACGCTGGACCGCTGGCGCCGCCTGAAGGGGGCCGCGTCGGAGGCGATCGTCCGCCACGGCGGCACGATCAGCCACCAGCACGGCGTCGGCACGGACCACGCCCCGTACCTGGCGGCGGAGAAGGGGGAGCTGGGGATGTCGGCCCTCGGCGACCTCGCCCGGCGCTTCGATCCGGACAGCATCCTTCATCCGGGGGTCCTGCTGGGCGACGCCTCGCCGGCCACCCCGGCGTCCGAGGCTGTGGTTCCGCCGGCCGCCCCGGCTCCTGAGCCCGCGGCCCTGCCGGCCGCCCCGGCGCCCGGGCCCGCGGCGCCCGCCCCTCGACGGCCGCGAGCGCGCCGGTCCGGTGCGACGTCATGACCGGCACGGCGGCCACGAGCGTGCCGGTCCTCGGCTCGGGCTGGCGGGAGCGAGCCTGGGCACGCCTCGGCGGACCGTGGGATCTCGTGGTCGTCGGCGGCGGCATCACCGGCGCCGGGATCGCCCGCCGGGCGGCGCATTCGGGCCTTCGCGTCCTCCTGCTCGAGCAGCGCGACTTCGGCTGGGGGACCAGCAGCAGGTCGTCGAAGCTCGTCCACGGCGGGCTCCGGTACCTCGCCCACGGGCAGGTCGGCGTGGTCCGGACATCGGTGCGCGAGCGCGAACGCCTGCTGCGGACGGCGCCGGGCCTGGTGGACGAGCTTGGCTTCGTGATGCCGACGTACCGTGGCGGGAAGCCCGGCCGCTGGATGTATGCCGCCGGGTTGACCGCCTACGACCTCCTGGCTGGTCGCCGAACGCATCGCCACCTGACGGTGGCGGACCTGGCGGGCCTGGCGCCGCGACTGCGCGACGAGGGGCTCACGGGCGGCTATCGCTACGCGGACGCCCGGACGGACGACGCGCGCCTGACCCTGCGCGTCACGTTGGAGGCTGCCGCGGCGGGCGCGGTCGTGCTCAGTTACGCGCGCGTCGAGGACCTGCTCCGCGACGGATCCGGCGACGTCACCGGCATCGTCGCCCGGGACGTGGCGGCCGGGCCGGACGGACCCACGGCCGAGGTGCGGGCCACGGCCGTGGTCAGTGCCACGGGCGCCTGGGCGGACGAGCTCCGGGGACGGGTGGGGGCGCGGCCGCGCATCCGCCCGCTGCGGGGGTCGCATCTGCTGTTCCCCGCGTGGCGCGTTCCCGTCGCCCAGGCGATCGGCATCTCGCATCCGGCCGACGGCCGGCCCGTATTCGTCTTTCCGTGGGAGAGTGCCACGCTCGTCGGCACGACCGACGTCGATCACCCCGCCGACCTGAGCCTCGAGCCGCGCATCTCCGCCGGCGAGGTCGCCTACCTCATGGAGTCCCTCGCGGCCGTCTTCCCGTCGCTCGACGTCCGGCCGGAGGAGGCCGTCGCGTCCTTCGCGGGCGTTCGACCCGTGATCGGCACCGGTCGGGCCGATCCTTCAGCGGAGTCACGCGATCACGTGGTCTGGTCCGAGCACGGCCTGCTGACCGTCACCGGCGGCAAGCTGACGACCTTCGACGCGATCGCGCGGGACGCCCTCGGTGCGCTGCGCGGGCGTTTCGCGGGGCACGCGATCGGTGCGGCATCCCCGGCGAGCACGGCCAGCAAGGTGCCCCTCGCCGCCGACCCGCCGGTCGATGCCGTCCCCGTGCCCTCGGTCGGCGCCGAGGCCTCCGACACCCTCCGCTCGCTGGACGCCGTCGCCGTCCGGCGCCTGGCCGGCCGGTATGGCTGGACGGCGGGCACGATGCTCGCGACGGCCTCCGCCGCCGAGCTCGAGCCGATCGCGCCCCTGGCCGACCGGTGGGCGGAGGTGCGCTGGGCGGCCCGGGCGGAGGGCGTCGTCCACCTGGAGGATCTGCTCCTGCGGCGGGTCCGCATCGGCCTGCGGCTGGCCGGTGGCGGCGAGGCCCAGCTGGAGCGCGTCGGCGAGATCGTCCGGCCCGAGCTCGGCTGGGATGCGGCCCGCTGGCGGGCCGAGTCGGCTGCCTACCGCGAGCTCTGGGCGGCGAGCTACGCGCCCCCCGGCCATGCGCCGGTCGCGGGGATCGCGCCGCCCGGCGAGGCGCCTCCCGGCGAGGCGCCGGCGCGAGCGGAGACCAGGCGATGAGCGGGGCGCGTGCTGCGACGGGGGCCGCGAGTGGGGCCGCGAGTGCGGACCAGGTCCTCGCCATCGACGTCGGCACCCAGAGCGTACGGGCGATCCTCTTCGACCTGGTGGGCTCGCCCGTGGCTTCGGCGAAGGTGCCCATCGAGCCGTACGTGAGCCCGCGGCCCGGCTGGGCGGAGAACGACCCGGAGCTGTACTGGGACGCCATCGGCGCGGCCTGTCGCCTCCTGTGGGGGGAGCCGGCAGCTCGCCGCGAGGCGGTCGCCGGCCTGGCCCTCACCACGCAGCGCTCCACGGTGGTCGTCACCGATCGCGACGGGTGTCCCCTGCGACCGGCGATCGTCTGGCTCGATCAGCGGCGGACCGAGGGCATCCGGCCGATCGGCGGCGTCATGGGGATCGCGTTCCGGCTGCTCGGTGCGCGCGAGACGGTCGCCGCCTTCCAGGCGGACTGCGAGGCGAACTGGCTGCGGGCGAACGAACCGGCGACCTGGGCCAGGACCAGCCGCTACCTGATGCTCTCCGGCTTCCTCTGCCACCGCCTGGTCGGCAGGTTCGTCGACGCCGACGCGTCGCAGGTCGGCTACATCCCGTTCGACTACCGCCACCGCCGCTGGGCGGGCCGCGGCGACTGGAAATGGAGGGCGATGCCGGTCGAGCGCGACATGCTGCCGGAGCTGATCCCGACCGGCGCGCCGCTTGGCCAGCTGACGGCCGGCGCCGCCGCCCACCTCGGCCTGCTGCCGGGCCTGCCGGTCATCGCTGCGGGAGCCGACAAGGCCTGCGAGGTGCTCGGTTCCGGATGTCTGGAGCCGTCGGTGGGCGCGCTGTCGTTCGGCACCACGGCGACGTTCAACACGACCCAGCGCCGGTACGTCGAAGCCATCCCGCTCGTGCCGCCGTACCCGGCCGCGATGCCTGACGCCTGGAGTCTGGAGATCCAGGTGTACCGAGGGTTCTGGCTCGTGGAGTGGTTCCGCCGCGAGTTCGGGGCGGCGGAGGAGGCTGCCGCGCGCGCTGCGGGGGTGGATCCCGTGGACGTGCTGGACGAGCTGCTCGGGCGGACGGAGCCCGGCGCGATGGGGCTGGTCCTCCAGCCGACGTTCTCGCCCGGCGTTCGCATTCCGGGGCCGGAGGCCAAGGGAGCCGCGATCGGTTTCGGCGACGTCCATGGCCGTGCCCACCTGTACCGGGCAACGGTCGAAGGGCTGGCGTACGCGCTGCGCGAGGGCCGCGAACGCACGGAGAAGCGGACGGGCGTCCCGATCACGGCGCTCCGCGCGTCCGGCGGCGGGGCCCGCTCGGATCGCGTGGTCCAGATCGCGGCCGACGTCATGGGGCTGCCGGTGTCCCGGCCCCACACCACCGAGACGTCGGGCCTGGGCGCGGCGATCGACGCGTCGGTCGGGCTCGGCCTCCATCCCTCGTTCGAATCGGCCGTGGCCGCGATGACGCGCGTCGCCGAGACCCGGGATCCGGACCCCGTCGCGAGCGAGCGCTACGACGCGCTCTACCGGCGGGTCTACGCGCGGATGTACGAGCGCCTGAAGCCACTGTACGAGGCGATCCGCGAGATCACGGGTTACCCGGCGTAGCGGCCGGCGGGCCGCGCCCCGGGACCTCAGCTGCCGGCAAGCGCCCTGGTGATCGCGGCGTCGAGCTCCTGCGGCGCGACGACGGCCTCGAACTCGTCGACGATCGTGCCCTTACCGTCGATGACGAAGATGAACGGCTCCGTCTGGAGGCCGTAGGCGTCGGTTGCCTTGACCGGCACGAAGTTGCCGTTGTCGAGTACCGGCTGGAGGCGGCCGTTCGCGTACTGGAGCTGGTACGGCTCCACGTTGATCGTCGTGATGGCCCTGGCCTTCACGGCCGCCTTGACCGTGTCCAGGGTCGGCCCGCACTGGCCGCTCTGGCAGAACGCCGGCGTGGCGAAGACGAGCACGAACGGGAGGTGCTGGGCCAGCGCCTGGTCGATCGACAGCTTGTAGAAATCGGGGTTCGGGTTCGGGTCGGACGAGATCTGGTGGACGTCGCCGCCGACGTCGGCCAGGACCGGTGTCCGCACGGAGGGCGCCTGCGCCCCGACGGGCAGGACCGGGCCGCTGGGGTCGACGGAGAACTGGATCCTGGCGGTCTGGGTCTGGCCGCTGCCGTCCGTGGTGGTGACGACCGCGCCCCAGGCGCCGGCGTGGCCGAGGGCGGCGCGGGCCACGTAGAAGGCACGCTGGTTGACGATCCCCCACGCGAAGAGCGGGGTCACGGTCTGGGTCGGCGTGGCCGGGCTCGCGCACAGGTCGTAGAACGCGATCTGGACCTTGAGGGAGGCGTCGGCGATCGGCTTGCCCTGCGCATCGACGAGTGCGAAGAGCAGCCGCGTGTCCGGCCCGACGATCTTCTCGCTGCTCGCGAGGACCGGCACGAAGCCGCCCGCCGGAACCTGCCCCGGGGCCGGCCAGCCGGGGAGGTTCGAGACGTCGCAGGTCGACCCGGCCGCCGGATCGCCCGACGCGCCCGCTGCCGGAGACGCGGAGGCGTTGACAGCCGGAGGGCTGGCGCTCGGGCCGGCGCTGGTGCATGCCGCCGCGAGCAGGGCGGCAGCGAGCGCCGCAGCGGTGAGACGACGGGAAGCCATGACCCTTCCAGCCTACCGCGGACGCTCGCCGGGCGCCGTCGGGGGCGATGCCCGGAGCACGAGCCGGAACGTGGGTGCATTGACTTCCGGATGGAGGCAACCATGATTGGCGGCAGAGCCCGGGGGACTGGCGATGGTCGGAACGTCCGGCAGGCACTTCTTCGCGCCGCCGGTGCTGGCAGCGATAACGGCGGCCGCGGTCACGGCGGGCTGGACGGCGTACGTCTTGTGGGGCCGGGAGATCGGCCTCCCGTCCGTGCCGCAGAACGGCCTGACTGCCCTGGCCGCGCTGTTCTGCATCGGGCTGGCGGCGGGGCTCGCTTCCGGCCGCGTGCAGGACGTGCCAGCGACGATCGTGGCGGGCGTGGTTGCCTACGGCCTCATGTACTGGCTCGTGTACGAGGTCGATCCGGAGCACCCCAGGGGGGACACGCCGGACGTGTGGAACCTGGCCGTGTTGGCGGCCGGCATGGTATTCGTGGCGGGCCCCGGGCACCTCTGTGGCGCGGTCGCCCGGCGGGCATGGTCGTCACGTCACCCCGGCAGGACGCAGGGCACCTGACGCCGGGCAGGCCCCGATCGGAGCCCCGAGCGGCGTCCTGAGGCCCCGGACGGCGTTTTCGGGCGACGGCGCTACAATCCGGGCTCCAAATTCCGTGGACGCCGGCAGCGGGTGGCTCCCGGCCGCGTCCGATCCCAGGCGGAGGTTCGGTGTCGCGTTTCCGGAAGCTCGTCCTGGCAAGCCTTGTCGGGACACTCGCCCTCGTGATCATGGGCGTCGTCGTGCGGGCCACGGACAGCGGGCTCGGCTGCCCGGACTGGCCGCTCTGCCACGGCCAGCTGGTTCCCGCCCTGGGTGACTTCAAGGCCTGGGCGGAATGGATCCACCGGTTCATCGCCGCCATCATCGGCGTGCTCGTCCTGGCGATGGCCGTGCTGGCGGTGATCGACCACCGCGACCGGCCCTCGATCATGTGGCCCAGCGTCGGCGCCGTTGCCCTGGTCGGCTTCCAGGCCTGGCTTGGCGAGGAGACCGTTCGGCTGGGCAACTCGGGTCCGTCGGTGACGGCCCACCTCGCGACGGCCATGGCGGTCGCCGGGCTCCTCACGTTCATCTTCGTCCGATCGGGCTACCCGGCGCGCATGCCCGGCCGCGGCTCGAGCCAGCGGCTCACGCTGCTGGTGGTGCTGGCCGCGGCCTCGACCTATCTCCTGCTGCTGTTCGGCAGCAACGTGACCGGCCTGGACCAGGCGCCGCCGTATGCCGCCACGGTCTTCGGCGACTGGCCGCTGATGGGCGGCGCGGTCATCCCGCCGTTCGGGCAGATGTCGCCGGCTGTCCGGGACCTCGCTCTCACGCAGGCGCTCCATCGATACGTCGGGGTCCTGGTGGGGCTGATCCTCATCGCCACCTGGATCGGCGCGTACCGGTCGCGGCAGGCCAACCGGACGCTGTTCCGCCTGGTGACGGTCGCGGCCGTGCTGTTCCCGGTGCAGGCGCTGATCGGCGCGTTCCAGATCTGGACCCAGCTCGCCCCGTGGTCGCAGACGCTGCATGTCGTGGTCGCGGCGCTCATCTGGACGGCCACGATCGCCGCCGTGTTCGTCGCCTACTACGGCGCCCGGGTCACCGTTCCTGCGGGGGCCGGCGCCGGATCCGATCCGTCGGGCGTCGGCGGCGGAGGCGGCCCGGCCGCTTCGGCGCCCGCGCCGAAGCGATCGGCCGGCGACACGATCCGGGCCTATGTCGCCCTGACCAAGCCGCGGATCATCGAGCTCCTCCTGATCACGACCGTGCCGGCCATGGTCCTGGCCACGCGCAACCTGCCGACGGTCCACTGGGACAGCTGGGGCGCTCTCGTCTTCTGGACGCTCCTCGGCGGCACGCTCGCTGCGGGCTCGGCCAACGCCATCAACCAGTACCTGGACCGGGACATCGACCTGCTCATGACGCGCACGCGGCGACGGCCGCTGCCGGCCAACTCGGTGCAGCCGGAGCAGGCTCTCGTGTTCGGGATCGTGCTGGGGCTGATCGCGATCGCGCTGCTCGCGTGGACGGTCAACCTGGTGGCGGCTCTGCTGACGCTCCTGGCGATCGCGTTCTACGTCGTCGTCTACACGATGCTGCTGAAACGGACGACGACGATGAACATCGTCATCGGCGGGGCGGCCGGCGCGCTGCCGCCCGTGATCGGCTGGGCGGCGGTCACCGGCCGTGTCGACCTGCCGGCGCTGATGCTCTTCGCGATCGTCTTCTACTGGACGCCGCCGCATTTCTGGGCCCTGGCCCTGCGCATCACCAAGGACTACGCCGCGGCCGGCGTGCCGATGCTGCCGGTGGTGCGCGGGGCGGCCGAGACGACCCGGCAGATCTTCCGCTACACGATCCAGCTGGTCGCCCTCACGCTGATCTTCTTCGTGGTGGCCGGGATGGGCCTGGTCTACCTGGCCGCGGCGATCGTGCTCGGGGCGATGTTCCTGTGGCAGGCGGCCCGCCTGTCGCGAACCGTCACGGTCGAAGGCACGACGGCCGGCGCGATCCGCCTCTATCGCTTCTCGATCAGCTACCTGACGCTCCTGTTCGTCGCCGTCGCGGTCGACGCGCTCGTGGTGGTGCGGCCGCTGTAGGGTTCCGGGACGCGCGCGGCTCCCGCGCTCCCGTCCTCCGGCGCCCGTCCGGTGCGCTCCCGACCCCCGCCTCCCGGCTCCCGCGCTCCCGCCTCGCGGCGCCCGTCCTCGCGGCACCCGTCCTCGGCGGCGCCCGTCCTCTGCGAGCGGACAAAATCGTCGCTTCACGCTCGGGTGATCCTCGCTGACCGCACAAAACGGGGATCGTCCACGCTCAGACGGCCAATCCGTCCTCTCTGAGCGGACGCGGCCGCGTTCGCGCCGGCGGCACGCAACCCCGCAACCTCGCAACCCCGCAACCCCGGGCCGTCCGGGCCGTCCGGGCCGTCCGGGCCGTCCGGGCCGTCCGGGCTGGCGGCGGTGGTACGCGGGACGCGCATTCGCAACCCGGGCCACGTGCGACACTCCGTCCATGAAGCTCCACTTCCTTGGTGCGGCCACCACGGTCACCGGCAGCCAGTTCCTCCTCGAGACGGCGCAGGCCCGGATCCTCGTCGACTGCGGCATGTTCCAGGGCGGGCCCAGCGAGTCGATCCGGAACAGGATCCCGCTGGCTTTCGATCCCGCGTCGCTCGACGCCATCCTCCTGACGCACGCCCACCTCGACCACTGCGGGCTGATCCCGCACGTGGTCCGCGAGGGCTTTCGCGGGCCGATCCGGGCGACGCGCCGGGACGATCGAGCTGGCACGGCTCGTGCTGCTCGACTCGGGCCGGCTCCAGGAGGAATTCGCGAAGCGCGAGGGGCGCTGGGAGCGGCGCCATCCGGACAAGGCGGCCGCCGAGGATGCGCGTGACTGGACGCGCTGGAGGCCGCCGTCGAGCTGGCCGAAGCGGGCGAGACGGGCGAGGCGCCCACGCCGGAGGCGGCGGCGTTCGCGGCCCGCGGCCACGAGGTCGTCGACGACGCACCGCCGCCGACGCCACGCCGGCGCCCCGGCGGCCCCGCCGGCCCGGCGCCATGCCCGACCGGCCCCCGCCGGACGGCCCATTCGCGAGGCCCATGCCGCGGCCGGCGCACGGGGCGCGCACGTCGCCACCTCGATCGAGCCAGCGGGGGCCGCAGGCTCCGGCGCCCCGTCGCGATCCCGAGGCGGAGCTTCGGGCGCAGGGCCCGGAGATGGACATCGACCTCGACGCGCCCCTCTACACGGAGCGCGACGCGCTGGAGGCGCTGCGCTACTTCCGCCCGATCCGCTACGGCGAGGAGGACGAGGTCGCACCCGGCATCCACGCGACCTACCTCGACGCCGGCCACATCCTGGGCTCGGCGATCATCCGCCTGCGCGTCGCGGACGCGACCGGCGGCGCGGAGACCGACGCTCGTCTTCTCCGGGCGACCTCGGCCGGACCGGCACGCCGATCATCCGCGACCCCACGCCGGTCTCCGGCGCCGACTACGTCCTCTGCGAGTCCACCTACGGCGGCCGCGAGCACGAGCCCTCGGCCGAGGCGATCCGGATCCTGGCCGAGACGGTGCGCCTGGTCGCCGAGCACGACGGCGTCCTGCTCGTGCCGTCGTTCGCGGTCGGCCGCACGCAGGAGCTGGTCTGGGAGCTCGACCGGCTCGTCGAGCGCGGGCGAGATCCCGCAGCTGCCGCTGTACCTCGATTCGCCGATGGCATCGAAGGCGAGCGACATCTACCGCCGCCACACCGAGTACTTCGACGACGAGACGCGCCGGCTGCTCGAAGCGGGCGAGACGCCGCTCGACTACCCGAACCAGATCGTCGTCAACGACTTCGAGGAGTCGCTGGCGATCGCCCGGCGCCCCGCGGCCGTACATGATCGTGGCGTCGAACGGGATGCTGACCGGCGGCCGGGTCCTCGGGCACCTGCGCAACCTGATCGACGACCCGAGCGCCGTCATCCTGTTCGTCGGCTACCAGGGCGAGGGCACGCTCGGGCCGCCACCTCCAGGAAGGCGCCACGCACGATCCGCCTCGACGGGCAGGAGCGCCAGGTGCGCTGCCAGATCGCGTTCGATCTCCGGCTTCTCGGCCCACGCCGACGAGCCGGGGCTGCTGGCCTGGCTGCGGCGGCTTCACGACCGGCCGCCAGCGCAGGGGAGCCCGGCTATCCGAAGCGGGTCTTCCTGGTCCACGGCGACCCGGGGCCGCAGGCGGAGCTCGAGCCCAAGGTCAGGGCGCTTGGCCTGGCCACGCACGTGCCGGTCTGGCACGAGGTCGTGACGCTCGACTGACCGGTCGCCCCGCCCGGCCACGGCGTGCCGCGCGCGACGGGAGCCCGCGGCCAACGTTGCGCGGGCCGCCAGTTCCCCGTCGTGTCCTCGCACGGCGGACGGAAGCCCCGACGTGAGCGTGGCAGGTCCGCGTTCGTTGCACCGACGAGGATTCCGCGTGCGCGGATCGCCGATGCTGTCCTCGCACAGAGGACGGGGACGCGGATCTCGCGGCGCTCCAGCACGGAGGACTGGGTTCGCATTCCGCGTGTCCGGCGGCGCCCGGCCAACCCCGCGCGCTAGGCTGCCCGGGTGATCGTCCTCGCCCTCAAGCTCGTCGTCACGCCACTCCTGATCGGCGGCGCGAGCCTCGCGTCGCGCCGATGGGGACCGGTCGTGGCGGGGTGGCTGGTCGCCCTGCCACTCACGTCGGGGCCGGTCGCGTTCTTCCTGGCCCTCGACCACGGCGTCGACTTCGCGGCCGGGGCGGTCGTGGGCTCGCTGGGCGGTCTCGCCGCCATCGTCGCCTACAGCCTCGCATACGCGTCCGTGGCGACGCGGGCCGGCGTCGCCGCGTCGCTCGCGGCAGCGAGCGTCGCCTACATCCTGTCGGCGGTCGTCCTGGAGTCGGTGCTGGCGTCGGCGGTCCCGATGTGGGTGCTCCTGGCCGGGGTCGTCGCGGTGATCGCGGTGGGCGTGCGCCTGCTGCCCGAAGGCTCGAACAGCACCGGCCGCTCCGGGCATCCACCGTGGGACCTGCCGGCCCGGATGATCGTGGGGACGGCGCTCGTGGTCGGCCTGACGACCGTCGCACCGGCGCTTGGCCCGCAGGCAAGCGGCCTGGTCGCAACATTCCCGGTCTACGTCTCGGTGATGGCGACCTTCGGCCAGCGCCACGGCGGGGCGCCCGCCGCAATCGGGCTGCTGCGGGGCCTGCTCCTGGGTCTGTTCGCGACAGCCGGTTTCTACGCGATCGTCAACCTGGCGCTCCGGCCGCTCGGGGTGGGGCCCGCGTTCGGGCTCGCGATCGGCGCCGCGCTGGCGGTCCAGGCGGTGGCCCTTCGGGCGATCCAGTCGGCCGCGGCATCGGCGCCGGACGCGTCCGCCTGACGGACCAGCGCCGGCCGGCGCTCCACGGGTTCCTGGCGCATCCGGGTCTGGGCGGTCGGCGCCCGACGCGTCGGCCTGACCGCCGCGGGCCGGCGCTCGGGCGCGTTCTCGGCGCATCCGGGGCGGACCGGTCGGCGCGGATCCGGGCCTGGGCGGTCGGCGCGGGTCAGGGCCCGGCCGGTACCGCCGCGGGCCGGCGTTCGGGCGCGTTCCCGGCCCGGGCTTCGCGGCTGCCTACCGCGCCTTCGCCGCCCGTCGCGCCGCGAAGCGCTCCTCCGAGCCAGCCCAGCCGGCGTCGAAGGGCCGGCCCGGCTCGTCGAGATCCATGACCAGGGGAGCGTGGTCGGACGGCGTCGGCTTGCCCTTGCGGGCCTCGCGATCGATCTCCACGGCGACGGTCCGCGCGGTGACCGGTGCGGTCGCCAGGAGATGGTCGATGCGCATGCCTTCATTGCGCTGGAAGTTGCCGGCTCGATAGTCCCACCACGTGAAGCGGCTCGCGTCGGCGTTGCGGGCTCGCCAGCTGTCGGTCAGGCCCCATTCCAGCAGCGCGCGAAACGCCGCTCGTTCCGGCTCCGACACGTGCGTGCCGCCGTGGGCGGCGGCCGCGTTCCAGACGTCGGCATCGGCCGGCGCGACGTTGAGGTCGCCGCCGAGGACGAGAGGCTCCGACGGGTCTCGCGCCTCGTCCAGCCACCGCCGAAGCCGGGCGAACCAGGCGAGCTTGCCCGCGTACCACGGCGAATCCACGATCCGGCCGTTCGGTGCGTACAGCGACACGAACCGGATGCCACCGCAGACCGCGCTGACCATGCGCGCCTCGCCCAACGGGTCGAAGTCCGCCTCCTCGAGCGAGACCGGGGCGCCGGGCGCGGTGCTCCGGACCGGCCCATCGCCGAAGTTCGTGATGACCCCCTCCACGCCGACCCGGCTGGCGATGGCCACGCCGTTCCAGCGACCCTCGCCGTGGTGGAGCAGGTCGTAGCCGGCCATCCGGAACGGCAGGATCGGCGCGTCGTCGTCGGTGAGCTTCGTCTCCTGCATGAGCAGGACGTCCGGGGCCACCCGGTCGAGCCACCACTCGACCTTCTCCATCCGGGCCTTGAGCGAGTTGACGTTCCAGGTCGCGATCCGCATGCACCAAGCCTCGCGCGCGGCCGACGCCGCCTACAGCCGCCGGCCCCGCTGGCGGGAGATGTCGAAGGTGGCCGTGTCGGCGATCGCCATGACGGCCATGGTGCCCGCCTGGACCGGGTCGGAGACGACCAGGTCGACGTGCCTCGTGATCGAGCCGACCATGTTCAGCGCGACCACCGGGATGCCGACGGCGCGCAGCTCCTCGACCGCGCGGCTGATGTCGCCGCCCATGATGGAGCCCGCCAGCACGAGCAACCGGGCGCGCGGCAGGTCGGCGACGGCCCGCACGGCCGCGGCCAGGTTCTCCTCGCCGACAAGGGGGATGGTGTCGACGGAGATGCGCTCGCCGCGGATGTTGTGGCGGTCCGCCTCGCTGACCGCGCCAAGGGCGACCTGGGCCACCTGGGCGCCGCCCCCGACGACGATGACCCGCTTGCCGAAGATCCGGTCGAGCGCGCGGGTGAAGCGCCGCTCGTGGACCTCGGGCGCCCGGGCGACCGCGTCCATGACGCCATCCTCGGCAAGGCCCTCGACCTCGATCTCCGTCTCCACCGCCGGCCCGCCGGGCGCGTCGGCCAGGCGGCGCACCGTGCTCATCGTGCGGACCGTGCCGCCCGCCGCAGCGAGGAGGGCGAGGATCGCGGGAAGGACCTCGGGCCGATCGTCGTGGACGGCGCGGACGGCGACGGTGGGGGGCAGCTGGGGACCGCGGCGCGGGCTCATCGAGCGGCCGTCGCGGCGGCAGCGGGTACCCGCTGGCGGGCGGGCACACGGTTCCTCGCCGACCCGGCGCCGCTCACCGGCCGGCGAGGCCGCGAGCCAGGTCGGCCAGGGCGCCGGGACCCGCCGCGGCGCGGCCGGACGGGTCCATCGGGTCGTGCTCGTCGAACGCGAGGCCCAGGCCGGCCAGCGCGTCCCGCGTCGCGGCGGCGTCGCTCGTGGTGAGCATCAGCTCGCCGTCCGTGTCCTCTGCCACGCCAACGATGCCGGTGATGTTGACGCCCCGATCCGCGAGGGCCTGCGCGGCGCGCGCAAGCGACCCTGGGCGATCGTCGAGACGAACGGTGAACCAGACCGACACGGACCACACCTCCTGCTCCGCGCGAATGGTATCCCGCCGGCCCGCGGATCATGGTCCGAGGCCGGGCGCCGCGCTGCTGCCATGGCGACGACCCTGCTGCCAGGGCGCCCCGAGTCCGCCGCTCCGGGGCGACGGCCGGCCAACCTCGCGGTCGTCCCCGGCGAAGGGGACCATCGGGCGGTCCGGGAAGCCGATCGGCTGCCGGGGGCCATCCAGGCGACGTTTGGCTCTTCTCGGGTGACCCATGCGGGTCACTCTCGACGGGCGAGCTCGATGCTAGCGTTCGAACGTGTCGTACGGCGTCGTGGCCGGGCGACACGTCGCAGCCCACCGTCGGAGGAGAGGATATGCCCTGGTCCACCGTTGCCTCGACACGTGCCCGGATCGCCGGGCTCCTGCTGACCGCGGCCGTCGTCGCCGCCTGCGGCAGCAGCGCCACCACGGCGCCCTCGGCAGGTGCGAGCGCCGCGGCGTCGCCGGCCGCCAGCACCGCCGCCTCGGCCGCGGCCCCGGCAAGCGAGGCTCCGGCCTCCCAGGCAGCGAGCGTCGCGCCGGCCGGTTCGCCCTCCACCGGCGACGCGGCGGCCGCGCTTGCCAACCTGTCGTCCTACAAGTTCAAGATCAAGATGTCGTCGACGGGCATCACCGGCGGCATGGCCGCCCTCGGCGCCGACATCATCATGGAGGGCACTGCCCTCCTCAAGCCGACCAAGGCCGCGGACGTGACCATGACCATGGGCTCGTCCGGCTCGTCGATGAAGTTCCACATCATCGAGTACAACGGCAAGACCTGGCTGGACATGGGCACGGGCTTCATCGCGTCCGAGGACTCCAGCTCGAGCAGCATGGTGGATTCGCTCAGCCCGGAGACGCTCGCCGCGTCGTTCATGGGCGCGTCGTCGGGCATGAAGACGGTCGGCGACGAGACCAAGAACGGCGTCGCCACCACCCACTCTCGGCCGACGCCGCCGCGCTCGGCGGCTCAGCCGCGTCGATGAACAGTGCCTTCGGCCTCGACGAAGGCGCATGGGCGGTCGACGCCTGGGTTGCGAAGGAAGGCGGCTACCTCGTGAGCGCGGTCGTCAAGGCGACCGGGAAGAGCAGCGGCGCGGACGCCTCCTTCTCGATGTCCATCGACCTCAGCGATCTCGACAGCCCCAACAACAAGGTCACCGCACCGGTCTGATCCACCGGATCGTTGCCACCCCGTTGACGGGGCCGGTCGAGACGACCGGCCCCGTCACGATTCCCGGTCGTGCGGCAGGCGGCCGATCGCGGCGCGGGCGCGGGAGCGCGGCACCGGGAGCCTTGCGGGACGGCGCCGCAGGGCGGGGCGTCCGGCCCGGCCATAAGATGGCGGCACCGGCGGCGTGCGTGCCGGCGGCGTGCGCACCGGTGGCGTGCGCGCCGGTGGCGGGCGTGCCGGCGGCGGCGTACGTGCCGGCGCGGAGTGCGTACCGGCCGAGGTACGCCGATGGTCGCCGCACCGCGGCGATCGCACGGCAGCACATGGGAGACCGCGGCGATGCCCGACAGGGAAGGCCCACCTTCGCGATCCGACGAGCCCGTCCGGCACCGGGGCGGCGACGGCGAGCCGATCACGCCCGGCCGGGACCGCCTGGTGGCGGGCCGCCTGGTCATCCGGCGCGACGCCGTGGCCCGGCGCGGATCGGACGCGGAGCGAACCGCCGACGAGCGACTCCTGCGGCGGGGCAGGCCGGCCATCCTCGACACCGACCCCTGGCGCACGCTGCGCATCACCGCGGAGTTCGTCGAGGGGTTCGACGCCCTCGCGGACGTCGGCCCCGCCGTCTCGGTCTTCGGATCCGCGCGCGTCGCCGAGGGCGACGCCGTCTACGAGCAGGCCCGGGAGCTCGGCCGGCTCCTCGCCGAGGCCGGCCTGACCGTGATCACCGGCGGCGGGCCCGGGCGTCATGGAGGCGGCCAACCGCGGCTGCTACGAGGCCGGCGGCTTCTCCGTCGGCTGCAACATCGAGCTGCCCCACGAGCAGTGGCTCAACCCGTACGTCGACCTCGGCGTCGAGTTCCGCTACTTCTTCGTCCGCAAGACGATGTTCGTCAAGTACGCCGACGGCTTCGTCATCTTCCCCGGCGGGTTCGGCACGCTCGACGAGTTCTTCGAGGCCGTGACCCTGATCCAGACCGGCAAGATCAAGCACTTCCCCGTGTTCCTGATCGGCACCGCCTACTGGGCGGGCCTGCTCGACTGGTGCCGGACGACGCTCGTCGCGGCCGGGACGATCCAGGCCACCGACCTTGACCTGTTCACGGTCACCGACGACCTCGCCGCCGTCGCCCGCAGCCTGCGCGCCTTCATCGACGAGCACGGCCTCGATCGCGACGCCGACCCCCGCGCCTGACGGGCCGGGTCGAGCCGGCACCCGGCCCAGCCTGCGCCGGGCGGAGCGTCAGGGCAGCGCGACGGTCGAGTAGGGGATCGTCGGGTCGCCGGCCCACGGCCGAACGGCCACGCCGGTTCCCTTCGCGTTGACGACGAGGGCCGTCACGTCGATCCCGAGGCTGGCCCCGGTGCTGGATCCGCGCCCGCATCGGTGACCGCCACGAGATCCGGCCGGCCGTCGCCCGAGACGTCCGACGCCACGAACTCGGTCGCCGCCGAGGCGAACGGCAACGGCACGCTCGACGGCAGCGTCGCCACGGCAAACGAACGGCCCGTCGAAACGGCCGACTGGAGGCTCATCGCCGAGTCGCCCGTCCGGGTCAGCAGGAAGAGATCGGCCCGCCCGTCGAGGTTGAGGTCCGTCGGCACGGCCTGGAGGTCGGCGGGGGGCACCCCGGGGACCGTCGCCCACGTCGTCGCGTGGGCCAGCCCGCTGGTCCTGGCCGTGGCGGTCGAGACGGCGACGTCGATCGCCGTCGATGGCGCGGGGACGTCACCGGCGGCCGCAGGCGCCGTGACGGCGGCCGCGCCGTCCAGCGCGATGAGGTCGGCCCGTCCGTCACCGGTCACGTCGGCGGCGGCGAACGTCGAGCCGGACAGGTCCTGGCCGGCGTCGGCAGCCCAGTACCGTCGGGGCCCCGCAAAGGACGAGCCGGTCGACGGCAGGACCCAGAGCTCCGCGAGCGGCCCACCCGCGTCGGACGCCCCCAGCAGTCGGACGATCCCGACGTCCGCCGTGAAGTCGCCGTTGAAATCGCCCACGAGGAGCCGGAGCGAGCCGGTCCACGAGGCGGCCGCGACGTCAGCCGGCACGGACCACCAGGTCGATGCCGGGGCGAAGCCGGCGCCGGTGCCCGGCATCACCTGGACGGCGAGCCCGCCATCGGCCGTGTGGACCAGCTGGACCAGGTCCGTTCTCCCATCGGCGTTGACGTCGCCCGCGCCGCGGGCCACGAGCGCGCCTGCCGGAACGACGGAGAGCACCTGGCCGGAGGCCGTGGCCGCCGCCGTGGTGCGCACGACGGCGTCGCTGCTGAGGATGCGGGCGGTGACATCGCCGGTCGCGGGATCCGTGACGACGAGGGGCACGTCGCCGACGAGGTCACCGGTCGTGTCGCCGACTCCCATCGTGACGACGTCCAGCGCGCGGTAGAAGCGGCGCAGGACGCGCTCCGTGGCATCGCCGGCGCGCCTGACGCAGGCTGATGCGTCCGTCTGGTACAGGTGCCAGCCGTCGACGTGGGTGGTGCAGCTGCCAGTGCCCGGCCGGTACCCGGTGAGCATGAAGCGGCCGGCCCGGCGAAGGCTGACGCCCCAGGTGGCCGCAACGGCCGCCCGGGCGGCCGGGTAGACGCGCTTCGCCGGGTTGTAGACCTGGTCGCTGGTCGTATCCCTGACGTCGTAGCACTGGCCCCTGACGGAGCCGCCCCGCCAGACCCGGGCGTAGTACCAGCCATATTGCTTGACGGTGATCGCACCTGCCCGCAGGGCCGCGGCAGGCGTCCTGAGACCCCACCTCGTTGGCGAGGACGACCTGCACGTACGAGCGGAAGCTGACCGTCTGCACGCGGCCGAGGGAGACGCGGTAGACGCGAATCGTCGGCGGCGGGAGGACGGTGCTCCTCCAGCCTGTGCACGTCGATCCTGCCTGACAGGGGCCGCGCCGCTGGGGACGACGATGGCCCCGAGGGCGATCGCCAGTGCGATCACGCCCTCGATGAGGCGGGCTCTCGTCAGTCGAGGGGAGCCTACCGCCCGGGGTGCGGTACGTCAATGTAGGAGGACTTCTGGGCCACCCGCCGGGACGAGCCCGGCGCAGGGAGCGAGGGTTCAGCCGCTCGCCCCGGGGCTCCGAACGGTCGCTCCACCCGGCGCCGCCGAGGTTGCGCCCGGGACCGCGACCTCGATTCGCCCCTCGACCACGCGAACCGGGTAGTAGCGGAGACGGCGCACGCGCGTCAGGCGCCGCGCCTCTGCCTTGCGCCCGGGTGGGTCTGGTTTCGGGTCAGAGCCCGGTGGGGACCACGTCGGATGGTAGGGTTCCGTCGGCATCGAGTCCGCCGGTCGTCGGCATGCGCACGGCCTCGCCGGTGCAGAGGTCGAACCGGCCGGCGTGGAGCGGGCATTCCACGTCGCACCCCTCCAGGCGACCCAGGGACAGCGGCGCGGCCATGTGCGGGCAGCGGTCCTCGGTGACGAGGATGCCCTCGGCCAGGTGGACGAGGAGGAGGTCGAGATCGCCGATCGAGACCCGCTGCATGGTGCCGGCGGGCGGCCTCGGCGGCTGCGAAGACGGCGACGAAGGGCGCGCGCCGCGGCCCCCGGAGCGGTCAGCTCCGGGGGGTCGAGGCGGCCGCCGATGCCGCCAGGTCGCTGTCATCAGTCGCCGGCGAGGGCGGGCCGGACCGCCGGCCCGTCGCCGTCGGGGCCATCGTACCGCTCACCGAGAATGCCGCCGCGGCGTCGTGCGGCCGTGCGCCCGGCGCTCCACCACCGGACGCTCCGGCGTGGGCCGGGGCTCCGACGTGAGCCGGGGCTCCGTGCCCGGCTGAACCCCGGCCCTGCCGGGGGCCGGTGTGCCGGACAGCTCCCCGGCCGCGGGGGCACCCTGGGCAGGCCCGAGCGACGAGCGGAGGGGCAGCTCCCGAATGATCACGATGG
>CAWGEL010000026.1:0-479174 GCA_963821595.1 uncultured Chloroflexia bacterium
CGGGGAGCCCGCGGTGGGCGGCTGGGCCGTCGTCACCACGGGCGCGGCTCGACCAGCGGCTCGCCGTCGCTTCGGAACTCGAGCCCGCAGGCGGTGCAGTGGCGATCTGGCATCCCGGACCAGACCAGGCACCCGCCCAGGACGACCCGCTTCGCCTCGAGGTCCTCGTCCAGCTGCGCGCTCCCCGCGGGGTAGCCGTACTGGATCCGCGCGATTTCCCGCGATCCACAGCGCGGGCATGCCGTCGTCCGACGCGTCATCGCTGGCCGTGCCCCGCTCTGCCCCACATCGGTCGTTCGCGCGCGCATCGGTCAGGCTCGCCCTCGACGCGTCAGCGCCTTGAAGTGGGTCGTGCAGCTGAGGCCGTCGGCGATGAGGTGACGTCCTGGGTTGTGGCACACGGTTCCATCGTGGTTGACGACATCGCACGGACCGAGCGCGGGCGGTGGCGTGCCTGTGGCGACGTACACATCTCCGGAAGGCTCGAGACGGGCCGGTGCAGGCGATGGCCTGAAATCCAGCCGGGCGATCGCCTGTTCGATGACACCGATCCAGTCAGGCTGCGACGCAGCGAGGCGGCGGAGAGCCTTGACAGCCTCGGTCGCACTCGCCGACCCAGCCGCTGCCGCGATCACGACGCAAGCGAAGCCCGCAGAGCCACCGTCACGAACCCAGGAGTCCATGGCCCAGATCGCGGCAGAGCCGTAGGCGGCGATCCGATCGCGATACTCGATACGAGTCCCTGGGTCTGCCGCCGCGGCCGCGGCCAACAGGCGCGCCAACTCGGGATCCTGGACGACGGGTGCAGGATGGTCGCCCGACCGTGGTCCTGACTCACGTGCGCTCGCCGAGCGGCCTGGGCCCCCACCCAACGTGTATTCGACGATCGCGAAGGCTTCAGCTTCCACTCCGAAGTCGAGAGCTGCGTCGAGGAAAGCGAGCTGCGTATCCCGAAGACGGTCGCTGCTGGCCGCCTGTTTGGATTCGATGAAGACGACGTCGGACCCACGCCATGCGATGACATCCCAGGTGCCTGCCCCGCCAAGGGAAGGTTCTCGATGGTGGATTGCCTCGTATACCTCGCGGCCGCGGCCTGAGAGAGGCTTGGCAGTGCCCACCCCAACGCAGAACTCGCGGCCACCAGCCCAATTCTTGGTCCACCGTGCCTCCCACCCGGCACGGGACAGCAAGTCGACGATCACCAGCTCGGGCCAGCTGGCTGCACCGTCCAGCTCAATCGAAGGCTTGTTCGGAGCCCAACATGAGGCCTGGCGCGTGATCGGGAGCGCCGATCGCCGCTCATGGCGCCGCAATGTGCGGACTGCAACCTCCCGGCCGGTGCGTTGGAGCTCGACGCGGGTTCGAGGACGACGCTCAGCCTGCAGGATTACGACCAGGTCGTAGGGATCCGAAAGTGCGTCGCCCGTGACTTCATGTCCGAAGTACTCCAGACGATCCCGCGCGAGGTTCAGCTCCTCGGGCGTGAAGAGCGCCTGGTATTCCTCGCGAAGCACGTACGCCTCAACCGTCAGGTCGAGCCGTCCAGCGTCACGCAGCCGCGCATAGCCGTCCGATGTCGCCGTTGCATGCAGGAGGCGCTTTGCCGTTGCGAGGCCACCCAGTCGCCGAAGCATCTGGAGGTAGCGCGTCGCCCAGTAGCCGACCTCGCGTCCGGCGCGCTCGTAGATCTCCATCATGGCGGCATCGAATTGGCGTGTGAGACGGACCGGCTCGGCCGCTCGGCCTGCGTCACCGGCCATCGGCGGTCCCCAGCGTTCGCGATGCAGCGGACGTCCTCGCCACTCGGTGGGCGTCGTACCACGCGAGCTGCGAGCCAAGCGGGAGGCTTGCGGTCGGCGCGTCCACCAGCGCCCCGGCGGCCTCGAGCCCACGAGCGATTGGCTCAAGGTACCGGGAGCCGGCGTGGACTTCGAACGTGACGCCGGACAGGTCCCCGACCACCTCCACAAGCTGGGCAAGGACTCGCTCACCCCACTCCGCGCGCTCGCGCGATGTCATCCGATTGAGCGTCCTGTCGTACCACGAGATGCGGGTGGACGGCTCGAGAAGCCCGTGCTCAGCAGAGAGGACGAACCACGCGAGGCCGGCCGCCTCCACATACGCTTGGCGCCGAAGGAACAGGGGCGACACGTAGAGGTCGCGGGCGGCATGCACGCCGCTGAGCTTGGTCTTGACGCAGCCCACGAGGGCAAACCGCCGGGGACGTTGCGCCGAGCCATGCGGTCGGACATTCAGCTCCTTCTCCGCCGATGGTGCCAGGTGAGCTCGTCGCGGGTTCGTCTCCACGACGACGCCCGGGATGCGTGCCAGGACCGCTCCGACGAACGCGCTGCGATAGCCGACGGTCTGAGGGTTGACGTCGATGGCGCCGGCGGCGAAGAGCTCATTCGCGGCGACCTGTATACGAGAGAGGTCCACCGGCTTGCCCTCCGGCGAACGCCCCGTTGCGACGTACGCCGTGCTCTCGTCGACGGACAGGATCGTGTTCGGAGCGCCCGTCAGCGTCGGAATGGTTCGGCCAACGAGGCCGCGGACGAGAGCAACAACGTTGGGCGTGGCTCCTGTCGGCCGAAGCGCCAGGCCTGGCGTTGACCTCTGAGGTCGACGGACGGGCGGCCGCGCAGCCACGGGACGTGCCGGCGACGACGCCTCCGTGGCGAGGAGCCTGCGAAGCTCGGTGAGGGCCCTGCGAACGGGCGTGGGCGGCATGTGGCGAAGGTTCAGCGGCGGGTCGAGGTGGCCGAGGACGGCCGTCTCGATCGCATCGAGAGCCGCCCGGTCGGGCGCGGGGGCGACCGCGACGCACAGATGGGCCGCCATCCATCGCGAGAGGCGTGCTTCGCCGTCATCGGCAAGCTCCCTGCCGCCACGGCCCCGCAGCCCAAGCTCCCTCGCGAGGATCGAAGCTAACGAGAAGCGGAAGGTGGATCCATGGATATTTCCGCGGATATGGTTAGCCCCGACCCGGGACCCGAGCGTGGCGACACTCGTCCGAGCGCCCGCCTGGCCCGCGTAGACGAGCCCTTCTCGGACCGCGCGCCCGAGACCGCAGCTCAGGTCGGCAGCGCCTTCCGCATTGACGAACCAAGCATAGAGACCGGGGTCGCTCACGCGATCGCTCGGGCGCGGGAAGGACGGTGGCGCGACGCGACGGGACGGGTCGAGGAGCAAGTGGATCAGATCGACGATCAGCCGCCCGTCGATCGTCGACCCGGCTTGACGGGCCTTCGCAATCCCTGGCCGTGCCCCCATGTTCCCCACCTCGATCAGATCTGCTGCTGAATCGTCTGCTTGCGCATCCCTGCATGAGACAGTCGCTCCGCCCCTCGTGACGGGCCGGAGGTCATTCGATGGCTCGGACCGGTCCGCCCCCGCCTGCATCAGCGACCTGGGCAGCCTGCGTTCACCGGTCTACACCACCCACCACGGCTCGGCCGCGTGCGGGACCCGTGCCGAGGCCGGACGTTTCGAAACCAGCCACCCGTGGAGGTCGTCGTCCGGGATCGGCGGCTCGAAGCGGCGCCGACTGGCCTTGTGCACGAACATCTTGCGGCCGCCGTCCCACCGGATCGTGGCGCCGCACGTGTGGCACGGCTGGTCGCCGAACAGCGCGTTTCGCTCGCGGCGCCCCTCGAGCCAGGCGAGGAACGCGAGCACGAACAGGATCCCGAAGAGCCCCATCCGCTGCCTCAGCGCGGCTCGTCGTCGTGATCGGCTGGATCGTCGACGACGATCAGCTCCGGCGAATATTCCGCGAGTTTCGACCGCCCGAACGACCAGCGTCATGCGGTGCGCGTGCCCCCGATCCTTCTCGTGGTCGCGGGCCCGGGAGCCCCCTCGCCGGGCCGCGACCGACACGTCCGGCCGAGGACCCCCCCTGCCCCACCGGTACGGCGTCAGCCTGGGCCTGTCCAGTGCCACGTTGTGTGGCACGGCTGCAGCGCCCGGCCACCCTCGACGGTGCGGGCCGCAGTCACTCGGTCGCGAGACGGGCGGCCACCACGATCTCCGCGGCGGTTTCGATCGCCTGCTCGATGGTGACGCGGTTGAACGTCACCGCAGCTTCGCCGTCCGGATAGCGTGATGCCGTGGCCATGACCGTCAGGACCCCGAGGGCCTCGCTCGGCGGGAGACCGATGTGACCCGTGAGGTCCATTGCCATCGCTCCAAGACGCTCCAGGTCGTGCGTGCGCGGAACCTCTATCCCGCGATGGACGAGGACGGCCTTCAGTGCCTTCTCCGCCGCCTGCTGTGCGTGGTAGCCGGCGATCTCAGGGTCGATGTCTGATGCCTCGAGCAGCACGCGGGCGGCAGCGAGATCGGCCGACGCCTTGTCGAGCCAGGCTCGGACGGCCTCGCGAACGGCGTCAGGGTCGGGCATAGATGGTCGTCCCCGTCGCGAGCGCCTCGTAGATCATCGTGCCGGGCACGTCGGCATAGCGACGGACGGCCGAAATCGTTCGCACGAGGATGTCCTTGCTGACCGGGAGGCCTTCGAGCGCCCGCCGGATCGCGAGCGTCGACGCGAGCTCGTCGGTCCCGTCGGGCACGATCACCAACAGGTCGATGTCGCTCAGCCGATCGGCGGTACCGCTGGCCTGCGACCCGAACACGACGATCCGCAGCGGTCGGAATCGCCGGACGATCCGCCGCTTGATGGTGGGAGCCCAGCGCTTCGTCTCCCCGGCGAGTGGGACGCGGTGGATGGCAGTGCCGCGAAGCGGTCCGTGCGCCAGCGAGTAGTGCCGAACGGCGTCCCGGTCCCAGAGTCGGCCGCGAGCCAGGCGGCCGATGGGCGACGGGAAGTCGGGACGGCTCGCCCAGTCGCGCGTGAAGTTCGCGCGATGGACCCCGACGATCCGGGCCGCCTCCGTCGCTCCCACCGGTTCGGACGTGGCGCTCGTGCCGATGCGCGCGTCGGTGGGGCCGACCGGTTCGGACGTGGCGCTCGTGCTCATGTCCGTTATGATACGTCATACATCAATTGCGCACCAGCGAGCGCTTCGGCCGTCAGTTCGGCGGCCTCGTGAATCATTGCCTTCCGGCAGGCTCGGCCGCGGCCGGGTGGCGACGAAGGAGCGATCGAGCGCGGCGTGGTGGAGCGTGCACAGCGCGACGCCGGTGCTGACGGCGGGCTCGCCCTCCGGATCCGTATCGGGCGCCAGGAGGTTGAACCGGGTGCTATGGTTCCTTACACAGCCAATGAAGTAAGGAGCCTCTGGCATGGACGTCTCGGCGCGGCTCAGCTCGAAGGGCCAGCTGACGGTCCCTCGCGCGGTTCGCCAGGCGCTGTCGCTCAAGGAGGGCGACGAGGTCGTCTTCCGGGTCGAGGGCGACCGCGCGATCATCGCTCGCAGCCCCGATCTGCTTGCGCTGGCGGGCTCGGTGAGCGTGCCCGTCGCAAAGCGCGGCACGCCCTGGTCCGAGGTTCTCAGCCAGACGCGGCGTGCCCGCGCCGCAGCGCGTCGGTGACCGCCTTCATCGACACGAACGTCCTGATCCGCCACCTGACCGGGGACCCGCCGGCACAGGCGGCGCGGGCGACCCGCTATCTCGAGCGGGTCGACGAGATCCTGCTTCCGGACCTCATCGTCGCCGAGGTCGCGTGCGTCCTCGAATCGTTCTACGAGGTCGCCCGTACTCAGGTGGCGGCCACACTGCGAGCCATCCTGGCGTTCCCCGCCATCCGGGTACTCGACGCCGCACTCCTGCAACGCGCCGTCGAGATCTACGAGGTGCACCGACTCGACTTCGCCGACGCCTACCTCGTGGCCAGCGCGGAACGGACGGGCGTGGGGGTCATCGCGTCATTCGACCGCTCGATCGATCGGGTGGCGACGGTTCGCCGCGAAGAGCCCGCCTGAACAATCGCGGCGAGGCGGCTCGAGCACCTGCACGGCGTCCTGACCCGCGGGCGAGCGACCAGGCCCACGCTGGGCGCGGCCCTGCCGCTGCGGCAATGTTTCGTGCGGTGGCGGGGCGTTCTGACCGCACCACGCGCTCGAACGCGCAGAAGGACGACCGGAGCGGTCAGTGTTCCGCATCGCCTGGCGCGCCGAAGAATTCGGGCCCGAATCCGGCCCTCCGAGACTGCGAACGCGCAGAACATCGACCGAAATTCCGCGGTAACTCGTCCCGAGTCGCCCGATCCCGATAACAATGTTATCATCCGGACGTGACGACGGACATGCAGATGCGCCGACTGCCCGGCCTTGGATGGGGCATCGAGGCCGCCGACGGCAGCCTGCGCGCGATCCGGCGCGATGACGGTTCGGTGTTCCGGGTGGCGAATGGCCTGGTCGGGACTCGAGAGGCGGCCCAGCTGGCCGGCGTTCGGCCGCCCAACTTCGTGCGCGACTGGGCCTCGCGACCGGACTTCCCGGCCCCGGTCGCGTCCCTGGCGAGCGGTCGAGTGTGGCTGGCGGCGGACGTCAAGGACTTCGCGGCGAGCCGGCGTCGTCCGAAGCCGTCGGAGGCGAGGCTGGTCGCCATCGCCCGGCATGTCGCGTGGTGGCAGGAGCCTGAACGGACCCTCGCCCGGCCGCTCGACTTCGTCGCCCGGGTCATGGCCGCAGGCTCGCTCGAGGAGGTGCGCGACGTCGAGCGGCGGTTCGGGCGGGAGACGCTGCGCGATGCCGTGGGCGGCGCGGCGCCCGGCATCTTCGATCGCCGATCCTGGAGCTACTGGCTGCTGGTGCTGGGTCTTGACCGGGAGACGCCGATGCCGGTCCGGCACCTGCCGTGAGTCGCGACAGCCGGCTCGCCCGTTTCGGGCGCCTCCCACGCCTCGTTCCCGACCTTGGCATCCTTCCGCCGGCGCAGCGCGAGCTCTGGCCGACGCTGGGCGACATTCCCGAGGACTTCGTCCTCTACGGCGGCACCGGGCTCGCCCTGCACCTGGGGCATCGCCAGTCGGCCGATTTCGACTTCTTCTCGGCGGATCCCTTCGCCCCGACGGAGCTGCTGGCGAAGCTGGCCTGGCTGGGACGGCTCACCATCGACCGGGCGGCTCCGGACTCGCTCGCCTGCACGACCGAAGGCGGCGCGAGGTTCGCGTTCTTCGGTGGGATGCGGATCCAGGCCGTCGCCGAACCGGTGCTGGCCGACGAGAACGGCGTCGTCGTCGCCTCCGTGTTCGACCTCGCGGGCACGAAGGCGAAGGCGCTCCTGGATCGCTCCGAGTGGCGTGACTACGTGGACATCGCCGCGCTCCTGCGGCACGGCCTGGGGCTTCCGGAGATCGTGGGATTCGCCAGCGCGATCTTCGATCCGCTGTTCGAGTTCCCGGCGGCGGCATTCCTGCGCGCACTGGTCTACTTCGAAGAGGGCACCGCGCCCGACGTGCCCGCCGCCGTCCGGCGCGAGCTCGAGGCGGCGGTCAAGGCTGCCGAACGCGCGGCCATCCCGATCGTCGAGCCGTACTCGATCTCGATCCGGCCATAGCGCGACTCCCCCGGGCGGGCTGACTTCCCGTCGCCAGGATAGCCGCGGGCGGCCCCTCGGCGGGCAGGTAAGCGTCGCCCGCTACCGTGGACAACCCATCGACCCCGGTTGACGCGGTCATTTCTGTCCCACAGAATAGGGCGAATGCGTGAATACCGAGATCAGGGAGATCCGGGCGTCTGCCCGACGGCACGGGATCAGCGACGAGCGGATCCGCACAGCCGTGCGTGGGTGCCCGATGGCGCTGTGAAGAGCAAGGACCTCACCGACGCCGATTACAGGCGGCTGGCGGATCTCGCCGAGCAGGGCTTCGAGCCAGGCGCATTCCACCCCCAGCGTCGGGGCCGACCGTCGCTCGGTCCGAACGGAGTCTCGCCGCGCGTCGCCACGCGCGTGCCGCCCGACGTTCACGAGCGGGCGAAAGCGCGGGCCGCGTCGGAAGGCAAGACCGTCAGCAAGGTGATCCGCGAGCTCCTCGAGGAGTACGCGAGCGGTTCGCCCGACTCGAAATGAGCTCGCGGGACGACGTGACAGCGCCCGGGGTTGGTCGGCCGGGGGCGTGGTCTCGATACCTACCCGCGCATCGCCGCGACCCACGCGGCCACCCGCGCGCGCGAGTCGAAGCCGAGCTTGTTCAGGATGCCGCGGACGTGACTGTCGACGGTGTGCTCGGAGATGAACAGGCGCGCGCCGATCTCCCTGTTGGTCAGCCCCTCGGCGACCAGCTGCGCGACCTCGGCCTCCCGCCTCGACAGGATCCCGGCATCCTCGCTCTCCGCCGTGGCCGCCGCTCCGTCGCCCGGCTCCCCGAGGGCAAGGCGCACGGCGGCATCCCGATCGAGCCGGCTGCCGGCGGCGAAGGCGGCGTCGAACCGCGCGCCGCCCAGGGCCGCGGTCGCCGACTCTCTCGCCCGGTCCACGAACGGCGCGAGGAAGGGCATGACGCGCACCCCGGCTCCGGCACCCACGGTGGCGGCGGCCCCGAGGAGCTGGGCCGCGAGCCGTGGCTGTCCCGATCCGGCCGCCACGCACGCGGAGCCGTCGATGAGGTGGAACTGCGCCACCCGATCGTCGATCCGGTGCGCGATGGGCAGCGCTTCCGCGAACAGCGGCTTCGCCTCGTCCAGCCGGCCGGCGACCAGGGCGGCGATGCCCTGGTTCATGAGCCAGACATCGAGGGTGTAGAGGTCGCCCGCGCCCCGGCTGAGCCGGGCGCCCTCGGCAGAGGCTGACCGCACGACCTCCATGTCGCCCGCGAAGAAGCCGTCCATGGCCACCGCCTGCAGGACCGCCACCCAGGCCTCGACGTCATCGAGATCGGCTGCCACTGCTCGCGCCTCGTCCACGAGCCGCGACGCGGCGGCGCGGTCGCCGGCCATGTTCGCCGCGATCGCAGCCATGGACAGCGCGTTCACCAGCGCGAGGGGGGGACCGGCCGTCCGGTTGGCCGCTGCCGCTCGCTCCAGGGCCGGCAGCGCTGCAACCGGATCGGCCAGCAGCACGCCCAGGAAGCCGCGCATGAACAGGAGGCCCGCGGCCGACGCCGGGTCAATGGGTCCAAGGGCCAGGAACTGGTCCAGCCAGCGCACGCCCTCGGCGGTGGCACGCGTGACCCAGAACCAGGCGGCGGCCACCGCGAGGACGGCGCCGCGTGCGACATCCTCCCGGAGGAGGCACCATCGGAGGACACGGCGGATGTTGTCGATCTCGATGTCCATCCAGGCGAGCCATTCGACGAGCCCGAAGCGGGCGGTCGCCGCGGACCGTGCACAGCTCGAGACGTAGTGGTCCGCGCACCGCAGCTCGACCGCCGCAGCCTCCTCGCCGGCCTCCCGCAGCTTGAGGGAGGCGAACTCCCGCATGGTCTCGTGCAGGCGATAGCAGGCGCGGCCCGCAGCTTCCTCCTTGAGCACCAGCGACTTGTCGACCAGCGAGGCCAGCACGTCGAGGAGGCGCTCCGCCGGAACCGCATCGGAAGCACAGACGGCCTCGACGTCCGCGAGCGTGAACCGCGAGGCGAAGACGGACAGGCGCCGGAAGACGGTCCGCTCGTCCGACCCCAGGAGGTCGTGGCTCCACTCGGCGGTGGTCCGCAACGTCCGGTGCCGGGGCGTGGCCGCATGACCGGCCCCGGTCAGCAGGCCGAAGCGGTCGGCGAGCCGCTCCTCGATCTGCTCCACCGAAAGGACGCGCGTCCGGACCGCGGCCAGCTCGATCGCGAGGGGCAGGCCATCGAGCCGGCGGCAGAGATCGACGACCGCCGCCCGGTTGGAGGCCGTGAGCTCGAAATCCGCCCGATGCCGACTCCGCCCGCTCGATGAACAGGCCCACCGACTCGTTCGACCGGAGCCGGGCGAGCGGCTCGTCGCCCTCTGAGCGGGGCAGCTCGAGCGGCGGGATCCGCAGCAGGTGCTCCCCGGGCACCGACAGCGGCTCGCGGCTGGTCGCGATGACCCGAACGCCCGACCCGGTTCGCAGCAGGTCGGTCACCAGCTGCGCTGCCGCCCGAAGCAGGTGCTCGCAGTTGTCCACGAGGAGCAGCACCTCTCGCTCGCGCACGGACGAGAGGAGCAGGTCGCGCGGCTCGGTCGCGGCCTGGTCACGCAGGTCGAGGCCCTCCAGGGCAGCGTTGGCGACGAGTGCGGGGTCGGTCACGTCGGCGAGCTCGACCAGCCATGCGCCGTCACGGAAGCCCCGGGCAAGGTCGGTGCCGATCCGGAGCGCGAGGCGGGTCTTGCCCACGCCACCCGGTCCGACGAGGGTGATCAGCCGGGTCGTCCGGAGCAGCTTCCGCAGCTCGGCGATCTCGCGGCGACGGCCGATGAAGCTGGCCGTCTCGGCCGGCAGGTTCCCCGGACGACGGAGCGGCCTGGCCATGGTGGAACGCACGGTACTACGGGCCACCGGGCCGATCGCGGGCCACTCGGACCGATCGCCGGCTGCCAGGACCGATCGCGGGCCGTGGGGCCGATCGCGGGGCAGTGGGGCCGATCGCGGGCCACGCGGACCGATCGCCCCGCCAAATCACGACCGGATCACGAATTCCATCGATGGCGGGCGGGTGCCGCGCAGGCGAGGCTGCGGGCATGACGCGGACGCAGGCTCCGCAGGACCGAAAGGACCACGACAATGAGCGACCGAACCGCCGCGAAGGTCGCGGGCGCGCTGTTCATCACCGCGACCGTCGCGGACGTCATCTCGCGCGGGGTGTTCCTGACCCCGATCCTGGGTGCTCCCGACGTCCTTGCCGGGGTCGCCGCCAACAAGGGCCGCGTCCTGGTGGGAGCGCTGCTGCTGCTGGTCGGCGCGCTGGCCGCTTCGGGGATCGCCATCGCGCTGTACCCGGTCCTGAGGCAGCGGGACAACACCCTGGCGATCGGGTCCGTCGCCTTCAGGCTGATCGAGGGGACGCTCTACCTCGGCATCGTCGTCTGCCTGCTGGTCCTGGTGGCCATGAGCCGGGAGGCCGGGACGGTGCGGGGCTCCGGCTGCGGCGGCATTCGCGGCCCCAGCCGCCCTCGTGCTGGCCGCGCGGGACGCGCTGGGCGAGGTGGCAGTGATGGCGTTCGGCCCCGGCGCCCTCATGTACTACTCGGTGCTCTACCGATCGCGACTCGTCCCCCGCTGGCTGTCGGCATGGGGCCTGCTGGCGATCGCCTCCGTCATGGCGTCCGGCGTCCTGGTCATCGCCGGCGTGGTCGAGCCGTTCTCGCCGCCGCAGATCGTCCTGGCGCTTCCGATCGGCGTGCAGGAGATGGTGCTGGCGGTCTGGCTGATCGCGAAGGGGTTCGGCGGGGTCCGCGAGCCGACGCCCCGGGCCGGCCTTGTGGCCATGCGCCCGACCAGCGCGCCCGTGACGGCAGAGTGACGGCAATGAAGGCAGCCGTCTGTGACCGCTATGGTCCCCCGGAGGTGCTCCGGCTCGCGGAGGTGGAGGCGCCGGTCCCTGCGGCCGACGAGATCCTCGTCAGGGTCCACGCTTCGACGGTCAACTCCAGCGACTGGTACGTCCGGAGCGGGATCCGCACGTCGCCACTCCGCATCCAGGTGCCGTTCCGCCTGCTGGTGGGCCTCCGACGCCCGCGACGGAGGATCCTCGGCCTGATCCTCTGCGGCGAGGTG
Organism: uncultured Chloroflexia bacterium; assembly: GCA_963821595.1. Lineage (GTDB taxonomy): Bacteria > Chloroflexota > Limnocylindria > Limnocylindrales > CSP1-4 > CTSoil-043. The sequence goes on from CAWGEL010000026.1 coordinate 11,587, forward strand.
GTCGACACGGGTGCGGCCGTCCGGAGGTTCCGCCCCGGCGACCGGGTCTGGGCATTCACCAAGTTCCGCTTCGGGGCCTACGCGGAGTACGCATGCCTGGCGGAAGGCAGCAGCCTGGCCATCGCGCCCGCCGACGTCACCGACGAGGAGGCCGCGGCGATCGCGTACGGGGGGCTGCTCGCCCTGCATTACCTGCGACGCGGCCGCGTCCGCAGCGGCGACCGCGTGCTGGTGTACGGCGCCTCCGGGGCAGTCGGGACCGCGGCCGTCCAGCTCGCGAGGCACGCCGGCGCCGTCGTGACGGGTGCCTGCGGCCCCGGGAACGCCGAGCTGGTGCGGAACCTGGGGGCCGCCTCGACGCTGGACTACACGCACGACGCCGCGCCGCCGGCCGGCGCTGCGTACGACCTGGTGCTCGACGCGGTCGGGAAGCGCAGGGGCTCGCCCTTGAAGGATGCGTGCCGGCGGGCCCTCGTGCCGGGCGGGCGGTACGTCTCCGTCGACGACGGGACGCCGGCGTGCTCCGCCGCCGACCTCGTCCACCTTGCCGAGCTCGTCGACGCCGGCGCGATCGTTCCCGTCATCGATCGCGTCTATCCGCTCGAACGGATCGCGGAGGCCCACCGGTACGTCGAGGCGGACCACAAGCGCGGCAACGTGGTGGTCACCATCGGTTGACGGCGCCGCGGCACCCGTGCGACGCGGGAACCGCCGCACGTCCACGTGGCCTCGACGGATGGCGAAGCCGTCGCGGCCGAGCTGCCCAGAGGCGCGTAAGGGCGAGTGAACGGCGCGCGGACACCATGGAGCGGGCTCTGGCTTGAGCGGCGTCGCTGGCACCAGCGGTGGTACCATATGTCGGTGGACAAGACGACGATCTACCTGCCGCCCGACCTGCGTTCGGCGGTGAAGCAGGCGGCGCGGCGGCGCGGGATCTCCGAGGCAGAGGTGATCCGGGATTCGATCCGCAGCGCGGTCGGCGGCGAACAACCTCTCCCGAAAGGTGGCCTCTTCGCCAGCGGTGCCCCGATCGCGCGCCGGGCTGATGATCACCTCCGCGGGTTCGGCGAGCAGTGATCGTCGATACGAGCGCGCTTCTCGCGTTCTTCGATGCCGATGAGCCCGATCACGGCGCCGTCTCGGCCGTCCTGGGCTCGGCGGCGGAGCCGCTCATCGTCTCCCCATTCGTGGTGGCCGAGCTCGACTACCTCGTCGGCTCGCGGCTGGGCGTCCCCGCCGAACTGGCCGTCCTCGGTGAGCTGGCCGGCGGCGCGTGGGACCTGCCGGCATTCGGCGCCGCTGAGCTGGCCGAGGCACGCGCCGTCATCGACCGGTATGCCGACCAGGCCATCGGACTCGCCGACGCCTCGAACGTCATCCTCGCCGCCCGCTCCGGCACGCGGACGATCCTGACGCTCGACCGCCGCCACTTCGACGTCCTCCGGACGCTCGACGGCGGGCGCTTCACCGTGCTGCCGTAGCAGCCGGAGGCGTTCGGCCGTCGGAACCGCGAAGGACCGCCATGAGCTCCGGAGCTCCGAACGGTACAGGGAGATCGCATCGGCGGAACGTCCATCGAGCGCCGCCAGCCCGACGCCAACCCGGCGCGGATCGACGTCTCGCAGGCGTCGGTGCAGATCCCAGACCGGCTGTTGATACGTCGCGTGCGGGATCCGGCCGGATGGCCATACTCGCCAGCCTTGCACTGGGTCGGCGTCCCTGCCCTCAGGCATCCAGGCGCACGTCCCGAGGAGAGTTCATGCCGAAGATCGTGGTCACCGCGGCCGTCAAGGACGTGGAGGCGTGGCTGCAGTTCAAGCCGCAGCTCATCGCCCACCTGTCCGCCGTCGCGTCGGACGGGTCCAGCTACGTCACGACGGATGGCAGCAACCGCGTCGCCACCACCTGGGACGTCCCCGACCTCGATGCCTTCCAGGCCGCCCAGACCGCAGCCTCTCCCGAGATGGCGGCGGCCATGGAGCGGTCCGGGATGATCCCGCCGATGACGATCTACATCAAGAGGTAGCCGGAACCGGGCCAGGACGGGGCATATCCGGGTCCCGTCCCGGCGCCGGGTCAGCGTCCGCGCCCAGTAGCCGAGACGGAACGGGTCCCGTCCTGGCGCCGGGTCAGCGTCCGCGCCCAGTAGCCGACACGGAACGGGCCCCGACCTGGCACAGGTCAGGGCCCGTTCTTCGTTCTCAGCTGCCCGTCGCGACGCCTCGTCGCGGGCCGGGGCTACTTCTCGATGTGGGCGATCACGGGAGGGATGAGCCCATGCCGCCGCATCCCCTCTGCCAGCTCAGGCGGAGGCGAAGCCAGAGCCGCCTGGATGGGGCCGATGTCGGCCGCGTCCATGCTGACGGCGACGTTCTTGCTGCCATCAGCCGCGACGTGGTCGACGACATTCGTGGCGCCCATCGCCCCGATGGCCGTGGCCCGCTCGCCCTTGAAGGACAGCCAGCGCTCCACGTCCTCGACGGCGTGGGTAAGGATCACCTTTGTCACGACGAGCTCCCCAACACGCCTGAAGGCGGCTCGCGGCTGGGACGCCGATCCGCTCAGGGGCCAGGAGTATGCCCGTTCGAACGCGACACGCACCTGGTGTCTCATTTCACGCAGCAAGTGCCGGGCCGCGGCGGCCGTCGCGGCGGGCGCAGCGCGGCGGCCGAACGCGCGGCGCGCGCACGGCGCGCCAGGCGGCGACTGCTGGCGCAAACCGGGACCGATGAGCGTCTTCTGCCGGCCCGGCGGCCGCAATCGGGTGGAGCAGGCCCTCGGACCACGCTGGACGCTCACGGGGCGAGTCAAGGCCGGCTCATGCGTGAGGCAGCGCCGAAGCGCGCCGGATCGCCACGACGAGATCACCACGGAAGCGCGCGCCGCATGCAGATGCGCGGCCACGTGTCCATGCCGCAACGCGCTTCCTCGGTGCGTCGGTCTCGAAGCTCGGGCCCGATCTCCTCTTCGGTGAGTTCCTCGAAGCCAAGCCTTCGGTAGTACGGCCCGTTCCAGGGGACGTCGGCGAACGTCGTGAGCGTCACCGACCGCATGCCGTGTCCGGAGGCCCAGGCCGCCAGGTGCTCGATCAGCGCGCGGCCGAGACCCTTGCGCATGTTCGCGGGCAGCACCGACACCTGCTCGATGTGGGCGTTTCCATCGAGGATGTCGGCCACGAGGTAGCCGATCGGACGGTCGAGATCGTCGACGGCGACCCAGGCGCGCCCGGAACGCTGGTAGCCGCGAAGCGTCTCCTCGGAGAGCGGCTCGTCGTCAGCGACCTTCCCCATCCCAATGTCGGCGAAGCATTGCCCGGCGGCCCGCTCGATGTCCCGCAACGCAGGAATGTCGTCGAGCCGAGCGTCGCGGATCATCGATGTCTCCCGGCCATGCGGGAAGCATGGCGAGCTGCGCGGTCCGGCCGGACAGCCGGCCTGCCGCTACCCTGATCGTGGCGCGGCGCCGCTACCCTGATCGTGGCCCGGCGCCATCGAGGGCCGGCGCCGCGGCCGGGATCGTGGCCCGGCGCCGCGGGCCCGCGCCGCGTCCGGGACCGTGGCCCGGCGCCGCTACCCTGATCGTGGCCCGGCGCCGCTACCCTGATCGTGGCCCGGCGCCGCGGCCGGGATCGTGGCCCGGCGCCGCAGCCGGTCGAGGGAGGATCGCCGATGAGCCAGCCGACGGCGTCAGGGCCGGGCGCCCCGTACGCGGGCCCGCCGCCGGGCGCCCCCTACGCCGGTCCGCCGCCGGGCGCGACGCGGACCGTGTTCGTCGACGAGCGGCGCGCGGGCCCCGGCTTCCTGGTCCGGGCGATCTGGTACCTCTTCGTCGGCTGGTGGCTGACCGGCCTCCTCATGATCATCGGCTATCTCGCCGTGCTGACGATCATCGGGATCCCGGTCGGGTTCTGGCTGGTCAACCGGATCCCGACGTTCCTGACGCTGCGGCCGCGCCGGGACGTCTGGCAGACGACCGTCGACGCGTACGGCAACGTCACCCACCGCCGGCTCGAGGTCGAGCAGACCGGCCTGCTCGTGCGGATCGCCTGGTTCCTGCTGGTCGGCTGGTGGCTGGCCGCGATCGCCATGGCCGTCGCCTACGTGCTGATGCTCACGATCCTGGGCATCCCGTTCGGCCTGATGCTGGTGAACCGGCTGCCGCGGATCTTCACGCTCCACCGCGGCTACGCGTAGGCTCTGGCGCCACTCCCCTGCCCTGCGCGGCTGCGGACGGACCCGGCGCGCGGCCGCCCGACAACTCCGGTGACAGGACGCACCACTTCGTTCCCGGCGGCTGCGCCAGCGCCGGCCTGGCGCCTTCAGGATGCGGTGCTGCAACGCGCCGACCGGGGGACCCGGGTAGGCTGGCGCCACGCGGAGGGCGTCCGGGCGGTGGCTCGCGGCAGACAGTCGGAGCCTTCGGACGCAGGATCCAAGGAGGTTGCCATGCGGCATCTCAAGTGGTCGCGGCGGGCCATGGTGGGCGTCCTGGCGGGCGTGTTCGTCCTCGCAGGCGGGGCCTACGCGGCGACGGCCAGCCCGGCGATCAAGACCATCACGCCGAAGTCGGCCAACCAGATCACCAACCTGGACGTGCTGCGCCAGCAGATCCGCAACTACTACGGCGATCCGCTGGGCACGGGCGTCTTCGGCCTGCACAGCAACTACGCCAAGGAGGCGAGCTCGGTCGCGGCGGCGGGCAGCCGCTGGCTGGCAGCTCGGTCCTGGACCCATCACCGGAACGGCATGAAGGCGATCGTCCTGGACGTGGACGACACCACGCTGACGACATGGAACTACGAGATCTTCAGCAACTGGGCGTACAACCCGGCCACGAATGCCACGTACGTCACCGGGGAGCTCTTCCCGGCCACGCCCGGCATGGTGAGCATGGTCACGAAGGCGGCCAAGCTGGGGTACAAGATCTTCTGGATCACGGGCCGGCCGGCTAACCAGGAGGCCGTGACGCTCGCCAACCTGACCACGGCTGACGTCGCCGGCGGCATCAGCGCCGGGTACCCGGCACCCAGCATGCTCAACAATGGCGAGGACGGACTGTTCACCAAGCCCGCGGTCGCCGACTACCCCACCTACCTGAAGACGGCCTGTGCCGTCGAGATCAGCCAGGGCAAGTCGTGCACGACCATCCACTACAAATCGGCCACGCGCGCCCACATCGAGTCGCTGGGATATGACATCGTCGCCGACTTCGGCGACCAGTACAGCGACCTCAAGGGCGGGTACACGGACCGCACCTTCAAACTGCCGAACCCGAACTACTTCCTGCCGTAGCTGATCGCACCAGCCGCGAAGGCGGGGGCGTTCGCCCAACGGCGGATGCCCCCGCGTCATCTCACGTGCGCGACACGACCACCGGCACCCTCGCCGTCCCGGGGGCCAGCCTCTTCCACCAGGTGCGCGGAGCCGGTCCCGTCCTGCTCATCCTCCAGGGCGGCGCCGGCGACGCGAACGCCTCCGATGCCCTCTCCGAGGTTCTCGGCGAGCGCTACACCGTCGTGACCCACGACCGCCGCGGGCTGTCCCGCAGCGTTCGCGACGACCTCGTCCAGCCGATGAGCATCCGGACCCACAGCGACGACGCAAGCCGCCTGCTGACGGCGATGACGGACCGGCCCGCGTTCGTCTTCGGGTCCAGCTTCGGCGCGATCATCGGGCTGGACCTGGCCGCGACCCACCCCGAGCAGGTCCGCGTGCTCGTCGCCCACGAGGCGGCGGTCGCCGGGCTGCTCGCCGATCCCGAACGGAGCGAGCTCGAGGCTGCGCAGCGGGACGTCGAGGAGACGTTCGAGCGGGACGGGCTGCAGCCGGCGATGCAGCGGCATCGAGCGATCACCGGCGGTGCGCCGGGCGGCAGCGGGGCACCGGGCGGCAGCGCGTGGCGCCGGGCGGCAGCGGGGCGCCGGGCGGCAGCGGGGCGCCGGGCGGAGGCCAGGCCGGCCCCGTCGCGGGCGAGCCTTCGGCGTCGGCACGAACCGCGACGTCGGCACGAAGCGCGGCGCGCCAGGCGAACCTGCGGTTCTTCTTCGGTCACGAGATCCAGGCAGGGCGCCGATACGAGCTCGACGTGGCGGCGCTCAGGGCGGTGACGACCAGCATCGTGCCGGCCGCCGGGCGCGCGTCGCGCGACACGCTCCCCCGCCGCTGCGCGGAGGCGCTCGCGTGGCTGCTCGGTCGCGAGCTCGTCGAGTTCCCGGGCGACCACGATGGGTACGTGCGCCAGCCGCGCCGGTTCGCGCGGGCCCTGGACACGGTCCTGCGGGCGGTGGACGCGGAGCACTGAGGCGCCGTCTCACCGGTCCACTCCGTTCCCATGCGCAGCGCTGCCAGAGATGCTGGCGGAAGGCAGCTCCCGTGAGCGTGCCGGTCACGCCGGATCCCACGGTTCGTCGTGAGTCCACGATCCAGCCGACCAGGCTTCCTGGTGGCGGGCGACCGTGGAACCACCGCTACCAGGCTTCCTGGTGGCGGGCGGCTGAGGAACCACCGCTACCACGTCTCCTGGTGGCGGGGCGGCCGGAGGACAAACGGTCAGCGGACTTCCAGGTCGCTCCCCCCGGTCAGCGCGGGGAGCCCGATCGACCCCCGCGCCAGGCGAAGTCGCACACGGCCGGCATCTTCACGCCACGATGTGCGGAGTCAGGGGGACTCCTGCTCCGAACGCCTGGCCGCCCGCTGCGCCGCATCCTTGTAGCGGTGGTGAGCTTCCGTCTCGGCGATCTCCGCCATCGCCGCGTCCGCATCTGCGTCGGCGATATCCGCGCGGGTGGACAGGACGATCTGTTTCGCGGCGGCGGCCGTCTTCGCTGCCGAAGCTTCGGCCAGCGCGGCCGCCGTGAGTGCCGCCTTCGCCGCCTCCGACGTCGCGAGCGCGGCCTCGGCCGCGTCCTGGGCCGCCGCTGCTGCCGCCTCCGCAGCGAGCTTGCCGCGACGCGCGACCGCGACCGTCCGCTCCGCTTCGCGCCATTCCTGAAGGGCTTTGCTGGTGGTCTGCTCCGACCCATCCTCCGCGGTCATCCCTCGCCTCCCTCTCGAGCCGCGACGTTGAGCGGGCGTCGGGTCGGAGGCAAGGCGCCGCTCCCACCCTGGCTCCGTTCAAGCCCACGCCCGGACCTGCGCGGGGAGACGTTAGCAGAGGGATGGGGCGCCGGCGATCACGATTTCCCGCCGATCGATTCAGTTCTGGAGCGGCGACCGAGTCTCGAACATGAGGGTGCCGCCGAAGCGGCCGTGGAGGACGTCGTCGAGATGGTCGGAGAGGGTCCCCAGCTGGAGGCAGGCGAATGCGATCTGGTCGGCGGAGATGTCGACCGCCGGCAGCTCGGTGGCGACCACCACGTGGCGGGCAACCCAGAAGGCGCGCCCGAAATGCATCCGCCGGTTGATGTCGTTGATGGCGGCAAGGAGCACCGGGCTCTCGTCGACGTCGGCGAGCACCGTCGAGAACATCGCCACCACCGGAGGCCGCCCGTCGACCACGCGGACGAACAGGAGGGCGGATCCGACCGGGATCGGGTAGTCGCCGTCCGCGTCGCGGGCCAGTCGCTCCACGCCGAGCAGCCGGCGCAGGCCGTCTTCGACGAGTGGCTCGAGGGCGACGGCCGTGGGGCGCGTCGGCGGCTTGGCGCGCGGCTTCGCGCGTGGCTCGTCCGGCCGCAGGCCCAGCTGGAGCGTCTCGACCCTGGGACTGCCCTCGAAACGAGCGTACGTGTAGCGCAGCGCGTCGGGCGTGGCGACGCCGTAGACCTCCTGCAGCGTCCGGACGACCAGGCGGGCGACTTCGGCGAACGGCGCCGGCATCTCCCACTCGTGCACGAAGTTCCGGGAAAGGCCGCCCGGCGCGGGGCGCTTCCAGGCGAGGCCCAGGAGCCGCTCCTCCTGCCCGGGCGAGAGTGGTCGGGTGGTCGGGAGGTACGAGCTTCCGGACGCTTCGGCGCGAAGCCACTCGGATCCGGCGGGGCCGCTGGCCAGGTGGGCGAACTGGACGTACGAACGCTCGCCGGCCTCGTCCGACGGGAGCGCGAGGATCAGGAACGTCTCCAGGGGCATGGCCGAGAGGACCTCGGCCAGCGCCTTCTCGAAGTCGTCCCAGGTCAGCGAGCCGCCGGGATTGTCGCCGGTGGGTTCACCCTCGGTCACCTGCGATCCTCCGCTGCGTCGACGGACGTCGTCGCCGCCATCATGGGTAGCGCGACTGCGACGGGTCAACTGCCACAGGGACGGTCGGTGGCCCGCCCGTGGCCCGGGTGCCGCCGAACGTGTCGCACCTGGCCACGTCGCCGAGGCCCCCGAGAACTCGATCCGCTGCAACGAGGTCGGGAGGCGACGATCCGAATTCGGCATGGCGCTGCAACGCGCCAACGGCGGGGACAGGGCTAGGCTGATCCAACGCGGAAGGCGTCCGGGCGGCGGCTCACGACACGGGTCCGAGCCCTCGGGGCGCCGGCGCGAGTGGAGGTTGCCATGAGGCGTCCCCGACTGGAAGGCGGCCACCCGAGCCCCGGTCGATACCGTCGCGCCTGACGGCGTGGCGAGCATGGGGGACCGGTTCAGCGACGTCAGCGGCCGACTCGGGGGTCGGACCTGCAAGGCGCCAGACCCGCCCTGCGTCCTGCGGTAGCCGGGCGCGCCGGCCGTGAATGCCGGGAAGCTCCGAGCGGCCGACGGCGCGAGGTTCCGACAGGAACCCGTCATGACGCCCCGTCATGCGGAGCACCATCGACGGTCGGATGATCGGCGCCGTCAGATGCTCCTCTGTCTGACGCGAGGCGGTCGCTCGCGGGCGCGAGGCATGGGTGGGCGGCGGCAGGACCGTTCCGACCGTTCAAATGCGCAGACAGAGGACCCTGAAGGAGGAGAAGTCAGATGAAACATCGATCGTTGGCCGCGTTCGCGGCGTTCGCGATACTCGTGAGCGCCTGCGGAAGCAGCGGCACACCCGTCCCGGCTTCGGCAGCGGCGTCGCCTTCGGCGGCAGCGCCCGCCTCGGCGGCGGCGTCCGCTTCGGCGGCAGCGCCCGCCTCCGCGGCGGCATCGCCGTCTGCGGCCGGCTTTGACGTCAACTCCATCAGCGGGCCGGTCGTGCTCTCCGGCTGGCAGTCATCGCCGGCCGAGGGGAACGCGCTGACCCAGGCGTTGCTGAGCTTCCAGGCGACCTACCCGAACGTCAAGGTCGACTACGAGCCGATCGCCGGCGACTACCCGACGGTCATGGCCCCGAAGTTCGCCTCGCACGACGTGCCGGACCTCTTCTACGTCAACGCGGACTATGCGCAGGAGTGGATCGCCGGAGGGTTCCTGGCTCCGCTCGACGACTACATCGCCAAGTCGGGGTTCGACACGAGCCAGTTCTTCCCCGGGTACGCCAACATCTTCAAGGGCACCGACGGGAAGACATACGGCTTCCCCAAGGATGGCAACACCATCGCGATGGCCTACAACACGGCCCTCGTTCCCACCCCGCCCACGACGCTGGACGCGCTCGTGACGCTCGCCCAGAGCCTCAAGGGCAAGGACGGGCTCAAGGCCCCCCTCTGCCTGAACCCGGGTCTTGATCGCGGCCTGGCGTTCCTGTACGCACAGGGCGGATCGCTCCTGACGGCGGACGGCAAGGCCTCCGCGATCGACACCGCCCCGTCCAAGGCGGCGGTCCAGTGGTACATGGACCTCTTCAAGAACGGCCTCGGCATGACGGCCAGCGACATGGGCGCCGGCTGGTGCGGCGACGCGCTGGGCAAGAAGTCCGCGGCGATCATCTTCGAGGGCGGCTGGCTCGACCCGGCCATGACGTCCACGTACCCCGACGTCAAGTACGCCTGGGCGCAGTTCCCGACCGGCTCCTCCGGGAGCCCGGTCACGATCTCGTTCACCGTCAGCTACTCGATCGGCGCCGACTCCAAGAACAAGGACCAGGCGTGGGTCCTGCTCAGTACCTGACCGGCAAGGACGGGATGACCAAGTGGACGCAGGGCGGCGTCGCCCTGCCTGCCCGCAAGGACGTCCCGACGCCGGCCGGCAAGGACGTGCTCGCCGCGTCGAGCGCATTCGCCAAGCCAGGCTCCGGCTTCATGATCGGCTGGGCCGCCGTCCAGAAGGCCTTCCAGGATGCGTTCACCGCGCAGATCCAGGCCAAGACCTTCAATGCCGATCCGGTCATCACCGCGACCAAGGCGGCCATCGACAAGGCGCTCGCCGGCGGGTGAGCGGCGTAGCACATTCCGATCGCCGGGGACGGCTGCGTCCGTCCCCGGCGATCACCGGAGCCTCGGACCCATCGTGCACGGAGGAAGGCATGACGGCCGCGAGTCTGGCCAGGAGACCGGGCGCGCCGGGCAAGGGCCGCGCGGAGGCGATCGCGGGCTACCTGTTCATCGCCGTCCCGATGGCCCTGTTCCTGATCCTCAACGTGGGCTCCATCGCCTACGCGCTCTACATCAGCGTCTGGAAGTGGAACCTGCGAAGCGGGCCGGTGGAATTCACCGGCCTTCGCAATTACACCAACGCGCTCAACGATCCCATCTTCCAGACGGCGATCAAGAACACGCTGTACTACGCCGTCGTGTGGGTCCCGCTGACGATGGCCCTGGGGCTCTTCCTGGCGGTGATCGTCAACCAGAAGATCCGCGGCCAGACGTTCTTCCGGGCGGCCTTCTACTTCCCGGCGATCGCCAGCTCGGCCGCGATCACGATGCTCTGGATCTTCATCATGGCCCCCGACGGGATCTTCAACCAGGTGCGGGGCATGGTCGGCCTCAATCCACTGTTCTCGCTGCTCGGCTTCACCGCCAGCCAGAACTGGATCGGCGACCAGGGCACGGCCATGAACACGATCATCCTGCTCAACGCCTGGACGACGTCGGGCACGTTCATGCTGTTCTACCTCGCCTCGCTCCAGTCGATCAGTCGCGAGGTCTACGAGGCCGCGGCGATCGACGGCGCCGGCGCCTGGCAGACATTCCGCAGGATCACGTTCCCGCTGCTCAAGCCCGGCCACTACTTCGTGGCGACGGTGGCCGTGATCGGGGCGCTCCAGCTGTTCGACCAGGCGCTGATCGGGGGCGGCGTGGACGGCGCTCCGAACAACGCCCTGATGACGATGGTCCTGTACCTGTACAACGCCGCGTTCAAGCAGTTCAACTTCAGCTTTGCGGCTGCCATCGGGATCATCCTGTTCGTGGTGATCTTCACGGCCACGCTCATCCAGCGGCGCCTGTTCGGCCAGGCGCCGGCGTGGTGAGGGAACGGCCATGATCTCCCCTGCGCGTCCGGTCGGGGCCGACATCCCGGCCGTGGTCGCCCCGGTGGGCGACCGGTCCTGGGCCTGGCGCCGGCGGCTGGCCTATACCCTCCTGATCGCCTACGCGATCCTGATGTTCGTGCCGTTCGCCTGGTCGGTCATCACCTCGTTCAAGACGCTCCCCGACTCCGTGCGACTGACGATCCTGCCCGACCCGTTCACGCTCCAGGGTTGGGATTACGCGATCAGCAAGCTCACGCCACCGCTGCCCGTCCTGTTCTTCAACAGTGCCCTCATCGCGGGCGTCGTGACGGTCACCAACCTGGTCCTGGGCAGCCTGGCCGGCTACGCCTTCGCGCGCCTGCACTTCCCAGGCCGCGAGGTGCTGTTCCTCATCGTCCTGGCAACGCTCATGATCCCGGACCAGCTGCGCCTGGTGCCGGTGTACCTGATCTTCAACGGCATCGGCCTCACCAAGGGCGTCGGCCAGTACGTCGGCGTGATCCTTGTCGTGGCGATCAGCGGGACCAGCATCTTTCTCATCCGCCAGTACTTCCTGACGATCCCCGGGAGCTGGAGGAGGCGGCCCGGATCGACGGTGCGGGCTTCTTCACGACCTTCCTCCGGGTCATGCTGCCGCTGGCCGGACCGGCGCTCTCCGCAGTGGCGATCCTGACCTTCCAGGGCACATGGAACGCGTTCTTCTGGCCGCTGATCCTGCTCCAGGAGCAGGGCCACTAGACGTTGCCGATCGGGCTGTTCTTCTTCCGAAGGCAGGCGGCTTCCCCACCAACTACCCGCCGATGATGGCCGTCGTGGTGATGGCCACCGTGCCGATCGTGGTCCTCTACGTCTTCTTCCAGCGCTATTTCGTCGAGGGGATCGCTGCCAGCGGAGTGAAGGGATGAGCGTGGCCGAGCGGGCGGCGGGCGGGCCGGCGGCGGGAGAGCGTGCGGCGAGCGTGCCGGCAGCGAACGTGCCGGCGGCGACAGCCCCGGCAGCGAGCGTGCCGGCGGCGCCGCGCCTGGGCGGTGCGCTGCGCGCCGCCGCGATCGACTTCTACTTCAACTCGTGGCGCCTCGTCCCGGCTAACCTGCTGTGGGCGGCGGTCCTCGTGGTGATCCTCGCGCTGGCCGCCTTCGTCACCTCGCTTGCGCTGCTGCTGATCCCGCTGCTGGCCCTGCCCACCGTCGGGATCTACCGGCTCGCGGCGCTCATCGTGCGCGGTGAGCCGGTCTCGCTTTCGGACGGTATGGCGGCGTGGCGAAGCTTCGGCGTGGCGGCGGTGGCCCTCGGGGCCGGGATCCTGCTCGCGGGGACGATGTTCGCTGCCAACGTCGTGCTGGGCCTCGACCGCAGCGACGTGGCCGGCTGGTCGCTCGCGACGCTGGCCGCCTGGGGCCTGGTCGCCCTGGCCATGGTCACGTGCGCCGCCTGGCCGATCCTCGTCGATCCACGGCGCGACGCGCTGGGCGCGCGGGCCAGGATCCGGCTGGCACTGCTGCTCCCCATCGCGTACCCCTTCCGCTTCGGCGCCCTCGCACTCGTGCTCGCCGTGCTGCTCGCAGCCAGTACCATCGCGTTCGCGGCTCTCATGACGGTGTCGGTCGCCTACATGGCGCTGGTGGCCGCCCGGTATGTCCTGCCCGCCTCGGACCGCCTGGAGGCGCGAATGCGTCACGACGCACGCTGAGGTGCCCGACGAGATGAACACCGCCGATCGGCGGGCCCGGCCGCCGACGCGCGGCGACGCGACACGTCAGGACGGCCCCGGCCCCGCCATGGACGCGACGCCACGTCACGGACCCGGCCCGGCGAGCGACGACCCGGGCTGGCTCGTGACGTTCACCGGGTCGGAACCGGAGCACGAACGCTCCCGGGCGGCGCAGACGGCGCTCGCCGATGGGGTGATCGGGACGGCGGGGAGTGCGCCCCTCAGGCTTCCCGACTCCCGCTGCGAGGTCATCGTCGGGAACGTCTTCGTGGGGACGGGCGCCGCGACCGACCTGCTCCGCGCACCCACGTGGACGCTCCTGGACGGTGAGCCGGCGGCCGATCCTGGACTGGTCCGGGTCCTCGACCTGCACTCCGGCACGCTTCACCAGGAGATCCAGACCGTCGCCGGGACCCTGAAGGTGACCACGTTCTCGTCGCTGTCGAGTCCCGGGCTCGTTGGTCTCCGCGCATGGGGCCCGGGCGGCGGGCCCGCGGCGATGGCGCCCCGGCGAGCGGGCCCGCGGCGATGGCGCCTGCGACAAGCGGGCCGGTGACAAGCGCGCCCGCGGAGATCGCGTCCCTCACCAGCGCACCCGCCGCGCTCGCGCCCGCACGACGGCGCGGCGTCGTGGTTCAGCCAGGCGCGTCGCGCCCGCAGCTGGCCGACGCCGGCGGCGGGGTTCCGGCCCTCCAGATCGCGGCCCATCCCGGCGGGGTCGCGATCGCCACCCACGATTCGCCCTGGGTCGGATCGGATGGGACGCCAGGGCTGGATCGGCTGGGCGTGTACGTCGCGAGCCCCAGGCGGTTGCCCGCGGCGACGACCGCGGCGCGACGCCTTCGCGATGCGCGGCGGCGGGGCCTGGACGACCTCCTGGACCGGCATCGAGCGGCGTGGGCGCGCCGGTGGGACGAAGCCGGCATCCAGTTCGGGGCCGACCCTGAGCTCCAGCGCGCCGTCCGCTTCAGCCTCTACCACCTCATCGGATTCGCCCCGGACGCGGCGAGGCAGCGGTCGGGGCGCGGGGCCTCACCGGCCCGGCATACCGCGGGCACGTGTTCTGGGATGCCGACGTGTTCGTGTTGCCGTTCTACGCGGCGACGCATCCACGGACGGCGCGGGCAATGCTGGAGTACCGGGTGAGGCGCCTGAAGACCGCCCAGGAGAACGCGGCCGCAGAAGGACTATGCGGGAGCCTGGTTCCCATGGGAGTCCGCCCGTGACGGCCGCGACGTCACGCCTCGCTGGGTCACCGGCGTGGACGGCACGCCGATCAGGATCTGGACCGGCGATCGCGAGCTGCACATCGTGGCGGACGTGGCCTGGGCGGCGGCCACGTACATCGCATGGACGGGCGATGCCGCATTCGCCGCGGGACCCGGGCGCCGGATCTTCGTGGAGACCGCCCGGTTCTGGGCCTCGCGGATCGAGATGGATGGAGCCGGGCAGCGGCCATCTCCGGGGCGTCGTCGGACCCGACGAGTACCACGAGCTCATCGACGACAACGCCTACACCAACGTCATGGCCCGCTGGAACCTGCGCCACGCGGCCAGGGCGACCGCGGGCGACGGTTCCGTCGCGGCCGAGGAACGGGAACGGTGGGAGGCGATCGCGGCCGCGCTCGTCGACGGCTACGACCCGGCGACGGGCCGCCACGAGGAGTTCACCGGCTTCTACGGTCTCGAGCCCGTGATCGTGCGCGACCTCCTCCGCCGACCGGTCGCGGCGGACGCGGTCCTGGGTCGAGATCGGGTGGTCGCGAGCCAGGTCGTGAAGCAGGCCGACGTGCTGATGCTCCACTTCCTGGTGCCGGACGAGATGCCGGCGGGCTCGCTCGATCCCCGACCTCGAGTACTACGAGCCGCGCACTCCCACGGCAGCTCGCTGTCGCCCGGCGTGCACGCGGCCCTGCTCGCCCGCGCCGGCAGGCTCGACGAGGCGGTCGACGCGCTGTCAATGACCGCCCGCCTGGACCTCGACGAGTCCCTGACATCGGCGGCCCTGGGCATGCACGCGGCAACGATGGGCGGCCTCTGGCAGGCGCTCGTCACCGGGTTCGGCGGCATCCGGCCGCTGGACGACGCCCTGCTCGTCGATCCCCGAATGCCCGGGGCCTGGGGTGAGGTTCGCATCCCGGTCCGCTACCGCGGGAGCCGCGTCCGCCTCCGCGTGACAGAGGACCGCCTGGAGATCCGCGCCCAACCCGCCGCGTCCATCCGGGTCGGGGCCGGCGCGCCCATGGTCATCGGCCCGCGCGGCCGGCAATTCCGCCGCACCGGCGGTGGGTGGGAGCCGGAACGTGACCACCAGTCGGGCGGACGCCTCGACGGCGAGCGGTCCGCCGATCTGAGGTTCCGCTGCGCGGCGGGCGGGTGGGGCGAGACGGCCGGTACGGCGTCCCGCCTACCTCGTCGTGATCTCCTGCTCGGCCTTGCTCCAATCCTGAACTGCCTGGCCTTCGCCGCGGCCTCGCTCCTCGTACAGCTCGTGAGCGCGCTCACCGATCTCGCCCTGCAGCTGGACCTCGCGCTTGAGGAGGACCGGCAGCGTCTTCACCGCGAACGAGGCATGCGCCATGAGATCGACGCTGACCACGCGCCAGCCGTCCTTGGCGAACTCGTTGAGGTGCTCGACCAACTCGTCAAGCCGGGACTCGGACTCGTCCTTCCAATGCACCTGCTCGATCTTGTACTCGAGGCGATCCATTGCGCTTCCTTTCCTGGCTCCTGGGCCTCTCCGTCGCGCTCGCGTCTGCGGGCAGCTTCCAGTTCAGCCGTTGTCACCAGTGTGTCCGCCCGGCAGGGGTGAGTCATGACGGCTCTTCATCTGGGCCGCCTCGCTCGGGACGGCCCGGGTTCTCCCGTTCGCCGGGCGTCGCAGCACGCTCCGTCCGGGGCGCTCCCTGGTCGCCGTGCCAGCCGGGATACGCCAGGTCATGACGAGGGACGAACCCCGCGCGACACTTCGCTCACGCGGGTGACCGAACCCGAGGTGTCGACCACCCGACGGGGGTTCGGCGTCATGCTCGAAACCCAGCCCGTCGACGCCCTGGCGGCCCACGGTGCCGCCGGCGCCGATTCGCCCGTCCCGGCGAAGTTGGCGGTCATACCGCTCTTCCGCAACCGCGATTTCCTGCGCCTGTGGTTCGTCGCGGCCGCGACGCAGGTGGGCGGCCACATGGCGCTCTACGCGATGACGATCCTCGTGTTCTCGACCACGCGGTCGAACACGGCGGTCAGCGCGCTCCTGATGACCTACATGCTCCCCCAGGTGCTTCTGTCGCCGTTCGCGGGCGTGATCATCGACCGGATGGACCTTCGCTGGGCCATGATCGCTCCCAATGCCGTCCGAGCGGCCCTGATGGTCGGACTTGCCCTGGCAGGCGTCAGCGTCCCAATCCTGTTGCTCCTCAATCTCGGGATCAGCCTCACGAGCGTCGTGCTCATGCCGGCCGAGGGCTCGATGGTTCCGCGGGTCGTGCCGGCCGACCACCTCGAGACAGCCCTGGGAATCTTCAACCTGACCTTCCAGGCCTCGTTCGCAGTTGGTTTCGCCTTCGCGGGTCCGCTCCTCGTCGTGGTCTTCGGGCCATCGGTCGTCCTGGGGGTTGTCGCGGCCCTCTACGTGGCCGCGACCGTCGCGTGCATCGGCTTGCCGACCGCCCCGCCCGAGGCGAGACCTGCTGACCACCTCCGGCGTTCCGATGCAATCCAGCCCATCCGCGAGCTTCTCGACGGGTTTCGCATGGTCACCGGCAACCTCGAGATCGAGCGCCCGATCATCGTGCAGGCCGCCGCGGCGGCTGTGGCCGGCGTCCTCGGCGTGCTCGGTCCGGCGCTCGCGGTCACGATCGGCCTCGAGCCCAGCCACTTCGCCGTCGTCGTCCTTCCCCTTGGCGTCGGGGTCGTCGTCGGCGTCGTGGGACTTCGCCGGCTGAGGCACATCGCCCACCGACGGATCGCGGAGGTCGGGCTCATGGCGTTCGGTGCACTCGCCTTCTCGCTGGCCCTCATGGCGGCGGTCGGGAGCGCCCTGGGCGAGTTCGCCAACTCCGTCCTGCCGTTCGTGGTCGGGGCCGCCTTCGGAGCCGGCGCCGCCTACGGGATGACCGCGGTGTCGGCGCAGACCGCGCTCGTGGAAGCGATGCCGTCCGACGCTCGTGGTCGCGTCTTCGGCGTCCTCGCATCGATCGTGAGCGCCGTGGCCCTGCTGACCTCCGTGGTCGCGGGACCCGCTGCCGACCACGTCTCGGCACCGGTTGTCGTCGCCGCGGTGGGCCTTGCGGTCGCGGCAGTCGCAGCCTGGCTGACACGCCGCACCGGCCCGCGGCGCCACCGTCATTAAGTTGAGGTCGTGGGTCGGCGAGCGCCTGGCCAACGGCGGGATCGGTGTCAGCCCATGCTGCGAGCTCGATCACCGCATGCGGCGGCCCCGTGGCGACCGCCACGATCCGGTGATTGCCGGTCGAGCAAAGCGACGACCGGGTGACCGGGTCAGGTGACCCGCGTCCGCAGCCGCCCGTCCGCTCTCGTCACGCCCGTGCCATGCCCTGGCCCCTGGACGGCGCATCCCTCGAGACGCAGAGGGCCGGTTCGCTCAGGCGGTGGTGCCGCGGCGCCCCATCAACAGCCGGTAGATCGCGACCACCACCACGCCGCCGATCACCGCGACAACGATGCTCTCGACGTTGATGCCAGTCACGTCGGCGACCTTCAGGACGGTGCCGGCGAGATAACCCCCGACGACCGCACCGATGATGCCCAGGATGACCGTGCCAATGACGCCCTCGCCGCCGCCCATGATCAGGTTCGTGAGGAACCCGGCGATCGCACCCAGGATGATCCACGCGATGATGCCCATGGCTACCTCCTGCTGACGAACGCGCCATGCGGAGCACGCACGGCGCCACGTGCCCGGGGTTCGCCTCGGCCGCGAATCCTCACGGCCGAGGCGCTCGATGCGTCACGACCCGCGCCGCCAAGCGGCGGATTGGGCCGCGGCGGGCCTTGAACGAAATTCGGCTTGGCCGGTACCTACGCCGAGCCGGCCGGCTCGCGGCGGAAGATCCCCACCGCCCAGATCACGACCAGCTCGATGATGGTCCAGCCGACAAACGCGACGACGGCGGCGACGTCGAGCGTCGCACCACCCGACGTCAGGGCGTTCGACTTGAGGATCCCCTCGAACGGGGCGACGAAGATCTTGCTGAGATCCAGGACACCCGAAACCAGCGCGTTACCGGTGCTGGCGTCGAGCAGGAGCAGGACGATCCGCAGGCCGATGACGATCTGGATGAGCCCGAACAGGAGCACGATGACGCGTCGGGCCAGCTCGGAACCGCCGGGTCCCGAGCGCATGCTGACGTGGCGCTCTGTCTGGCGCACTTCCTGGACTGCTGCGACCGGCGCTGCTGCGGCCGGCACCGTTGCGGGCGGAACCGCGGCGGCGACCGGCGCGGTCTGTGCGACCGGCGCCGCTGCGTTGTCGGCCGTGACGACTGATTCTCTGGTGACGACCGTCTGATCGACTGCATCGGTGGCCATGACGTCTCCTTGTACGCCCCTGGCGCCGCCGCCCACTTGCGGCAGGTGAGGGTCGGCGGACTGGGCTCGATGTCATTCCAAGGACCCGACGCCCTGCATTGACCTCTTGGGCGCCATTCGAGTGTGTTGTCGGACGTTGGTCGTGTCATGACAGTCCGTCATCACGCCGTGCGCACCAGCCAGGGGGACGCCACGGTCAGCGGCTGCTCCGCGAGGGAGCCAGGCAGACGTGCCGAGCGACGACGCCGTCGCTCGTCAGGAACGTGCCACCGAATGAGCCGCCCGAGGATTTCGGACCGCCGGCACCCTGGGTCAGGTTCCTCAGCGATCGCCGGACCCCGCGGTCGCGGCGCCGCGCGCTCCGGCCGGCTGATCCAGGTACCGACGGAGGACCTTGTGCGCGACGAACGATGCCGCCCAACCCAGCGGAACGTATCGGACCGGCAGGAACACGAGGCCCGCGGACGCAAGCTCCCGGGTGGCCGGGTGCCGGGCGGCATTGCCAACGACGTTTCGAACGTTGGCACGATGGCTCAGCCCTCGCAGGAGCCGGCGGCGGTCGTGGAGGACACGCTGGCCGATGGTCAAGAGGCGGTGATCGGACGGCGGCGACGATCAGGCACGGGTCGGGCAGGGTCCCGATGCCGACGAGACTGGCAAGGCGAGTTGCTGACGGCATTCGGACGGTTCCGTGGTGCGGATGTGGGCGTTCGCCCGCGGCTCGACCACTGGCCGGCTCGAGGCGTCCGGCTTCCTGGTCCCGGCTTCGGCGGCCCATGAGGCCGGCGGGCATCACCAGGTGATTGCGTTACGGCCCGGGTGCTTCGTCCGCCCCTGAGGGTCAAGGCGAGGGCCGGCTCGCTCCGTCGATCGACGACTAGATCACGTGCAGCAACCAGAGGACCAGCAGCACGATGACGATCACGCCGACGATTCCGATGCCACCACTTCTCGAATTCATCTCATGCTCCTGTTCGACGAGCCGGGAGTCGCATACCAGAACGCCAGCCCCCGGATCAGGGCTCGTGCCTCGGCTTTCGGACGGCGTCCTGAACCTCGCCCAGGCGCTCCTGGGCATGGCCCTGGGCCTGCCTGGCCCTGCCGCGGACCTGTTCCTGCCTGTTCCCGGTGACCTTGCCCAGGGCCTCCTCGACCTTGCCCCGGGCCTTGCTCAGCGTGCCCTTGACGTGCTCATCGGGCATTGCGTTCCTCCTTCCAGCTGGGCCTGTTCACGTCGGCACACGTCTGCATGCGATCAGTCAGCCTCGGCGTGCGGCGCTTCGGGGGAGTCCGCAGGCTCCCGCTAGTCTCGCCTCCGGGCTCCCTGCGGTCATGACGGTCCGTCATGGGCCTCGGAGGCGGCGCGACGCCGGCAACAAGCCGCCGGAAGCCGTCGGCGCGCAACGCCGTCGAGCCCGGCGGGAGTCCAGGCGGGACCGTGTGCGGCAACGGCTCAGGAGCAGCGGATGACGGTCATCGGAATCCCCGTCCGGGGAGCGGAGTAGCCCGACGCCCCGATGACGAACCGTCATGACGCCGCGGCGCCCGGGCTGCAGATTGGCAGAGGCGCACGTGGTCGCCTCAAGGCAGGCGATCCCGCCGGCGTCCGCTCAGGCGGACGGTGGCGGGCGGCCAACTGGAGGCTACATTCATGGACATCGTCAGCGTCGTCGTCGTTGTTCTCGTCGTGCTCTTCTTCCTCGGCTACTTCGGGCGTGGCTGGATCCGCCGCTAGCGACCGTCGCCGCGATCCCGGGCCAGAGCCGGGTGGGCATGTTCCCTGACCGCGGCGCGCCCTGATGGGTAGAGAGCGACCGCAGATCGTCGTCGTCCGCCAGGGCGGCGATCACGGGTGCCTGATCACGCTGTTGCTCCTGATCGTCGCGTGGCCCCTGGCCATCGTGTACTGGATCCTTCGGTTGATGGCCTGGGTTGTCGGCCTGGTCGTCGACTGGTTGACCCTTGGACCCGTGCGACGCCGCCGCCGCTGAACGCGGCCGGGTCGGCGGGCGCGGGGCGATGGCGTCCGGTATGTCCGTCGGAGGAGATGGCAATGGGAACGGGTGACCTGGCTACCAAGCGGACGTTCACGAGCGACGAGGCACGCGCCGTCGCGACCACGCTCGGGATCGACTTCGCTGCCCTGGGGTGCGATCTCGAGCAGTTCCGGATGGGGCTGGATGTGGAGCTCGAGCACGGACCACGCGACCCGGAGACCGACGTCAGCGGGAACAACCCGATCGTCACCGGCAAGATCGCGCTCGCGCACCTCACGGAGTTCCCCGATTACTACACCCGCCTGGCTGTCCTGGAGCGCGAAGCGGCCGCGCACGCAGCCGAGAAGAACTAGCGGGGGTCGGCGCGGTCCGCATCGGCCCGTGCGTGCGGCTCAGGGCGGGCGTGCCCTGCGCTGAGTGCAACCGACGTCGCCTGCCGGCGCCACGCGTCGCCCCCCTGGGGGCGCCCCGCGATCAGAGCGGCCGTCGAGATCGGCGCCGCCGACGGCTGGCGTGAGTCCCCTCGGCGTCCTCCGTGGCGACGATGCTGATCGATCCGTCGGCCTCGAGCGTCGCGAGCTTCATCTGGCCAACCGCATCAAGACCGTGCTCGCGAAGCGCGGCCTCGACGTCCACGAGGTCAAGACCCTGGCGGATGAGCACCGGGAGGAGCCACTTCCCGTCGCGCCCGACGATCGTCGGCCCGAACTCGAGGATGCGGCGGACGAACGCACTCCGGACGCGCAGGACGGCGACGGCCCGGTTGAGGATGAAGAGGGTCACGATCACGATGAGCCCGCCCAGGATCGAAGCGTCAGGTCCGGTGATCGCCGGCTGCAATGCGTTTGCCGCGAGCAGCACGAGGGCCAGGTCGAAGAGCGTGAACTGGCCGATCTCGCGCTTCCCGAACAGGCGGAGGGCACCGAAGAACACGACGTAGATGAGCGTCGCCCGGAGCACGAGCTCGAGCGGCGGGGTACCCAGCGTCCACATTCGGCAGGTCCTCTGCGATCGACGACGAAGTCATGACTATGGGCCTGAGCTCGTCGGCTCGCATGGAGGCATTGGTGGCTGGCGGGAATGCCCGTTCCATCCTCTGCCTGGCAACCATTGCCATGGCGGACGACACGCCGTTCGGGAGGCCGGCGGTGCATCGCGGGCCGATGCCCTGGCAGGCACGAGCATGGCTCGAGAACGAGGGAATGAGTCCGGCGCGCCGCTCCGCGGCTGAAGTGTGTCGACGAGCGCTGGCCCGGCGACGCGAGGTTCTGAGTGGGCGAACCTGCCCTGCCGGCGCTCAGACCGACGCGGCCGATCGTGTCGCCCTGGAGCACCATGGCGCGCCGTCAACTGCGTGCGCAACCATGTCCCGAATCACGGGCCCTGAGGGTGGCCGAGCTGCTCGCCTCTCGGGTGGCTACAGAACCGGGGCGCCGTCAGGTGGCGCCACGGCAACAATGCGGGCGAGACCCTCTTCGTCCAGGATGTTGATGCCGCCGCTGCGCTGGCGTTGCACGAGACCATCGGCCTCGAGCTCGCGCAGCGCTTTGTACATCATCCCCCGGCTCGTGCCGATCATCGCTGCCAGGTCGGCTCGCTGTGCAACGGGATGGGGCGTGTCGAAGATCACCGTCCCGTAGCGAGTGAGGATGGCAGCCATCCGCTGGCGCGCACTCTCGAATGACCGTTCGTCGAGCCGCACATTGAGGACCACGGCGAAATCCGATGACTGGTCGAGGAGGTCGACGGCCAGGCCGGCATCCTCCAGTGCGAGCCCTCGCACGAATCGCGGATCCCAGGTCGCCCATGTCCCGTCGTTCAGGGCAACCAACTCGTAGAGTGCTTCAGCTCCGGGGTCGCTGATGGAGCGGAGCCCGCCGAAATAGCCAGGCCCGGCGATCAGCGCGCCGTACACCTGTCCCGTCTCCGCAACGCGACGAGCCATGACGTGTCCGTCGAGGAGGATGAACGGAGGCAACTGGATCCCCCGCGCATGCAACACGTCGCGGCGGCGGAAGCTCTGTTGCTGGGACGCACGCTCCAGGCGACCCAGCGTGCCGGCGCCGGCGCCCGGTAGCAGCCGTGCGAGGTGAGCACCAACCGATTCGATCGCGACCATGGACGTCCTCTCCGGGGCATCCGATCGTACCGTGGATGAACCTGGCGCGGATTGTGAACTCTGAGATTGTCGGCATCGGAAACCGAGGTAAGGTCGGCTCGCTCGGCCGTTCCGTCAGAGCCAGTGTCTGTGTGGGTCGCGTCGGATGGAATGCAGCTTCCACGGGCCGCCGGAACCTGGCGCCGACCAGACGAGGCACGCGAAAGCGGCCTTCACGGAGCGGGGAACCGAGCGAAAAGACCCGGGCACTCCGGATGCCATGGCGGCCCGAGCCGATACTGCACGCTGGCCCGGCCGTAGAGCCGAGAACAGTCGCAGAGTTCATGCAGAGGCCGCACCAACGTGTTCTGCGAAGCAAGGAGCGACGTCGTGACAGCCGGCCAATCGAGCGGCTGTGTCGGAGTGCGGCGGGCCCTCGTCCTCCACGACCGCCCCCTTGTCGTGGACCTCATCACGCTGACGCTCAACCACGGCGTCTTCGTCGTTCGCGCGGCCAGCAACCTCGCCGAGGCGGAGACGATCCTCACCGAGTGGCAGCCGCACATGACCGTGGTCGACATGGACCACGATGACAGCGAGGCGCTGCTGCAGCGCCTGGGGGCCTCCAACACGCTGACGCGCAGCGTCACGCCGGTCCTGGGCCTGACGCGGCGCGGCGACCTCAAGACCAAGCTGCGGGCGTTCGACCTCGGCGTCGACGACATCCTGGCGATGCCCTTCTCGCCCGAGGAGCTGCTCGCGCGGGCCATCGTCATCACCCGTCGCGCGACGGGAGCTGACCGGGCGATCATCCCCACGATCACGCTCGGCGAGATCGAGGTCGACATCGTCAACCGCCAGGTGCGCGCCGGCAACTCGATCGTCCATCTGTCCGGCATCGAGCAGAGCCTGCTGTACCTGCTCGCCAGCCGCGGCGGGCGCGTCGTCACCCGCGAGGAGATCCTCGACGCAATCTGGGGCACGGACTTCGTGGCCGAGAGCAACATCGTCGATCGCCACATCCGCAGCCTGCGCATCAAGCTGCAGAACGACTACCGCCATCCGCGCTTCATCGCCACGGTCCCCGGCGAGGGCTACCGGTTCATCCCCACCTTCTCCAACCTGGGCTGGGACGGCGCACAGGGCGGGGCGGCGCCGGGCAATTGACGGTCGCGCCTGAACATCGCTGGATCGACGTGGCAGCCGCGGTGGGATAATCGCGGGGCCACGCATCTCGTGCTCAGAGGCGCTGCCGATGGTGTCGCAGCGGCCGAGGCTGAGAGCGAGCGTCCCGGCTCTGGTCCTGGCCTGGATCCTCGCCCTGGGCGCTCCGGGAACAACCGGGGCGGCCAGCCCCACCCCCAGCACCGGCGTGCCAGGGCGGCCGGGAAGCGGCGTCACCGGGCACTGGGCGTCGCCAGTCAACATGGCAGGCATCGACCTGATCCAGGAGGGGAGCCACCTGGCGGGCAGCGCCATCAACGGCCTGCACATCGATGGGACGATCTCCGGGCGCAGCGCGACGTTCGCCTTCTGGCATGGAGCGTCCTACACGTCCGCCAGTGCGGACAAGCGCGGACACGGCAGCCTGACCGTGAGCCCGGACGGCAACTCCGCGACCGTGAGCTGGCGCGACGAGAACCCGAAGGGCAACGAGAATGGCTTGTTCCAGATCATGCGCGTGACCTCCCCGATCAGCGGGCCCGATCCTGGCGTCGAGCCGGCCCCGGAGCCCGGTGACGAAGCCCTTGCCGACGTCGACGCCGAGGTCACCGGCATGACGACAGGCGCGACGGCCGCGGTGACCGAAGTCCTCCTGGCGGCGATCGAGCAGGCGATCGCGGCGGCCGAAACGGCACTGGAGGACGCCGAAACGGCGCTGGACACGGACACCGGTGCCGTCGATCCGAATGCGCTCGCCGAGGCGATGCGCCTGCGCCAGATCGCCGACGGCCTCAAGGTCACCTCGGACCTCGCCGACCGGGTGGCCAACACCGCCCAGCTGGCAAGCGCGGAGGCGAATCAGGCGCTGCGGCGCGCCCAGGACAACGATGTGGGGAGCCGACAGGATGTGCTCCTGGCCCAGTCGGGGGTGGACCAGGCCACGCCCGACTTGTTGCGGCTCAGGTACGGGCGACCGAGGCGAACGCGGCCGTCGCGGGGGCGAAGACGGCCGCGCTGGACGCCCATGGGATCGCCCAGCAGGCCGGCCAGGTCCTGACCGCCGCGACCCGGGCCCGCGCCGATGCGGAGGCGCGGTTGGCAGCCGTGGGCGATGGGGCTCCGGCCGCATTGAGGGCGGAGGTGGACCGGGCGATCGCCGCGGAGCAGGCCGCCAACACCGCCCAGGCGTTGGCCGCCGACCGGGCCCAGACCCTTGCGGACGCGTACTGGACGGCCGCTGCCCGGTACCAGCAGCTCGCATTGGACGTCGGTGACCTGTCGGGACAGGTGAGGCTGTTCGAGGCAAGCCTCGAGAAGGCGAAGGCGGAGGTGCCGCTCGCCGCTGCCGAGCTGGTGCGCGCACGGGCCGACGCCGCGACCAGGGCACAGGCGTCCGCCTTCCTGACGGCCAAGGCCTGGCAGGACTACGTCAACTACGACAAGGCCTACTGGACGGCCCGTCTCGCCATGGAGGCTCTGGCGAAGCCGAGCACGGCGCCGCGCTGACGAGGCGGCCGGAGCGGGCCGGCAGTTCGCCGGACCGGACTACGCCAGACATGGTGGCGGCAACTGCCGCGAGGACACGGTCGCCGACCTCGTAGCCGAACGTGTCGTTGACGGTGATCTTCCGGCGTTGATCGACGAAGGAGACGCCGTGCGATGCGCCTGGTCGCCGGGTGGACCCCGGGCGCGACCGGCGGCGGGATCCACGCTAGCGCGGCAGGCCGACCGGGCGGCTGGACCGGCGCGCCTCGTCCGGGTCCATCGGTGCCTCCGGGTCGCGATGCTCGGAGTCGCCATCGCCGGAGCCTGCGCCGCTTCCGGGTGGGGTGGCCGTCGTCATCTCGACCACCTCGGATCCCGGCCAGGCGCAGCTGGGGCAGGCCCAATCCTCGCGGAAGGCGCCCGCTTCGGCCGCCTCGTCCATCGACCCCCACCGGTTCTTGAGGTCCTCGGTGCCGCACCGCGTGCAGCGTCGAACCAACGTCGCCATCGCGCACCTCCCGATGCTGCGTGCAGGCCTCCAGCCTGGGCCGGCGGCGCTTGCGGTCGCCACCCCAGGGCGCCGCGGTCGGGTTTCGGCGAGGCGACAAACCGCGTCCTGGGTGCGACCCGTCGACTAGGATTCCGGCGCGAGGCCGCGCCCGGATCCGCAGGGCGACGTCGATCGGCCTCCGCTCGAGGGACGGGGTAACGTGGCGAAGACGAAGAGCCAGCGAGCCGAACCGCCGCGCGCGATCGCGCTGCCGGCGCTCACGCCGTTCGCCGGCGCGTCGATCGAGTCGCACGGCGACTACGAAGCCATCGACTTCGTCGACCTCGACTTCGCGAGCTTCGGCCTCGCCGGCGAAGCTGCCGAGGCCGTCACCTTCCTGCGTTGCCGCCTGGAGCGGTGCGGGCTCGACGGCGTGCGCATGCCGCGCGTCCGGATCTCGGAGTGCCTGCTCGCCGACGTCCACGCGGCCAGCCTGGTCGTCAGCGATTCGACCTGGCGCGACTCACTGGTGCGGGGAGCCCGCATCGGCGCGCTGACCGCCGCGGGCGCGACCTGGACGGGCGTCCGGGTTCGGGGCGGCAAGTTCGATTTCGTGGACCTGACCGGGGCGCGGCTGACCGACGTCGTCTTCGACGGATGTGCCATCGGCAGCCTGGACCTCGGCGATGCGCAGGTCCGCGCCGTTCGCTTCGACGGCGCGACGGTCGACGAGCTCACCGTGGCCGGCGCACGCCTGGCGGGCGTGGACCTGTCGGGCGCGACCCTGGGTGCCGTCCGTGGTGTCGAAAGCCTCCGCGGCGCATCCGTCAGTCCGGACCAACTGATCGACCTCGCTCCGTCATTCGCTGCGCACCTTGGCATCGAGGTTCGCGCCGACTGACCGGTGAGGCCCAGGGGCGGCGCGGCGGCGATCTCAGTCCGCCGGCTCTGCCTCCGGGCCCTCCACCATGGGAAACGGGGCGGCCTGGCGGGCGGGGGCTTCCCGGAGGAACACCACGAGGGCGGCCGCAAGGACAGCGCCGGCGATGCCGACCCGGAACGTGGACGCCACGGCGATCGAGAACGCCTCGTGGGTCCCGTGGACGATCGCCGGGATCATGGGTTCGACCGTGGACGTGAACGCAGCCGGAACAACCGCGAGGATCCGCTGGCCGAGGTCGCCCGTGCCGGTGAGATCGAGGCCACCGCCCCCTCCACCACCCGCGGCGAACTGGGCGACGAACTGCAAGGGAACGCCGGCGGCCGTGAGCTGGGCCGGGATCTCCGCGGTCAGGCGATCGGCGAACGTGGTGCCCGCGATCGTGAGGCCCACGGTCCCGCCGATCTGCTGGAAGAACGTGAGCGCGCTGGTCGCCGCCCCGATCCGGTCCGGCGACACGGAGTTCTGGACGATCAGCGTGAAGACCGCGAAGGACGGCCCGATGCCGATGCCCGCGATCACCATCCACAGCCACAGCGTGGGCCGGTCGGTCTCTGCGCGGAGACCGGTGAGCAGGTACAGGCCGACCGCCGTCGCGGGTGAGCGCACCAGGCGCGGCACTACAATCGAACGACCATCTGCGGGGGGTTTCGCCTTGATCCAACGGTCGCTCCGACACGCAGCTGCGGCGGGACTCCTCGTCCTGGCGCTCGCCGCATGCGTGGACGAGCCGCCCACCGCCTCGTCCGTGGCTCCGGCCAGCCCGGGCGCGACGGCCGTGGCCGAGGCGACCCAACCCATGGCAACACCGGGCCGCACGCCGGCGCCCAGCGCGACCGCCACGCCGGCGCCGGCGTTTCCCAAGGACTTCGTGCCCGACGGCGCCTGGTCTGTCGAGTTCTGGACGTCCGGCCAGGGGCGGGTCACCGAGTACTACTACCTCACTCGCTCGTGCCCGGCGTCGACGTGCGACGTGCACGCCGTGGCCCGCGACCAGTTCGGCGCGGAGGTCAGCAGCGGGGTGTTCAAACGCTCCGGCGACGCCTACGAGCTGCACGTCTCCGAGCGAAAGCCGGCCGCGTGCGGGCCGTCGTCGGCGGTCTCGATCAGCGCCACCGCGTCGGTCACGACGGACCTGACGCTGGCCCCCGAGCGAGGCGGTTCGTCGGCGTTCGTGAGCGTGGCGATCACCGGCACCCGGATCGTCGACTTCGGGGCCGCATCCCTCTGCCCCAGCCGCACGCTCGACTACGCCGCGACCGGAACGAAGGTGCAGATCGCCGAGATCCCGTCGGAGGCGCCGGGGCCGGGCGCCGGCTCGGCCGCCCGTCCCACGCCGGTCCCGGGCGGCGTGCCGCCCCCGAGCGTGCCGGTCCGGGTCACCGGCGCGACGATCACGTACTACCAGGTCACGGGGACGACCGCCACGGACCTCCTGCAGGGCATGGAGACGACGGCCACGGCGGTCTGCGGCCTGATCGACTACTCGTGGTACTCGGGCAACCCGCACCCGGTGTCGTGCGCGAAGCTGGCGTTCGCCGACAACCCGGGCATCACGTTCGCCACGAACCAGGCGACCGGCGCCTGCACCGTCGCCGTCTCCCAGGTTCGATGGACGGCGACGATCCCGATCCCGCGCTGGACCGCTCCCCGGACGGTGCCTGCCCCGCTGGCGGCATGGTGGAAGACGTACGTCACGTACGTCGCCAGGCACGAGGGCGGCCACGTCGCGATCTTCAAGCAGTGGATCGGCCTGCTGCCCGGACGGCTGGCCGGCCAGCCGTGTTCGGCCGCCCAGTCGATCACGGACGCCTGGAACCAGCAGGAGCAGGCGGCGCAGGAGGCATACGACCGCCGCGAGTACGCGAAGCCTCAGCCCACGCCGCCGGCCGCCTTCTGGTGAGACTGCCTGCGCCCGTTGCGGCGCGACGCCGCGCGGCGCCGGTCGCAGCGCGGCCGGGGTCGCCCGGTCTCGGGGCACGCCAGCTCAGCGGGCGCGCCGGCTCAGCGGGCGCGCCGGCCACGGAGGCGCCGCTGGCCCGGCCTACCGGGGCCGCGCCAGCCAGGCCGACCAGGTTGCCTCGTCCCTGCCGGCGGTGACGTCGTCGCCGTGGCGAACGAGGGGCAGGCGGAGCAAGCGCACGTCGGCGTGGATGCGCGCCATGATGCCGCTGATGTCCGTCGTCAGGTAGGCAAGCCCGGCATCCGCGTACGCGCGACTGTCGACGTCGAGGACGGCCGTCGTCCCGAGCCGCTCGATGAACCGGCGGAGCTCGCCCGGCGCGATCGGCTTCTTGCGCAGGTCGACGAAGCTGACCACGATCCGCCGTTCCCGGAAGAAGCGGACCGCGGCGCGCGTCGGCTGCGAATCCTCCAGGCCGAAGACCTGGATGCTCGGCATCTTCCTGGTCGGCGTCTTGCCCAGTGGAGCCGGCATCACGCCGGATCCGGGGGCGAGCCGGCGACGCGACGGTCGCGCGGCGGCCCGAATTCCGCGGCGCCCGGCGGATGGGGCGCGTCCTCGCGGGCGAGGTCCAGTCCGGTGGTGCTCATCGAGCGGAGCGTGCCATGACCGTCAAGCGGGCCACGGCCGAAGCGCCGCACGATCGCGCTCGGCCGTGCGCCGGCCATCGTCGTCTCGCCGGCCGCGCCGGCGCCGGTCGATCACCCCGCCCGGGCGCCCCCGGACCGTGCGGATGCTGCACCCGCGAGTAGACCGCCGCGCTGAGCAGCAGCAGGACGCCGAGCGCGACCAGTGACAGCACGCGGTACGCCACGTCCAGCGCGGCGAGATCGACCATGAAGACCTTGACGGTCGCGAGACCCAGCAGCCCGAGGCCGAACAGGCGAATGGGCGATCGGTGGGTACCCAGGCCGATCGCGAACCCGGCGGTGCCGAGCAGCGACCACAGCACGCTGAGCCCCACCTGGGCTCCCTTCTGCAGCTCCTCGAGCGGGCGGATCCCAACCTGCAGCTGGAACTGGTCCGCGACCGCGATCGAGAGCAGGTACACGGCCACGACGCCGGCCGTGACCAGCGCCGGCACGAACAGCCGCTCGTTTCGGTGCAGCAGGGCTCCGGCGCCGACGGCGACTGCCAGGGCGCCGAGGGCCACGGTGGCGTCGGTGAGCAGCGGCCAGCCGGCTACCAGGGTTCGCTGATCGACGACGAGCCGATCGATCGGCGCGACGACGGCCAGGGCCACCAGCGCGCCGAACGACAGCATCGCGATGGACGCGGCGCCGAGGAGGCGACGCGCCCCTGGGACGATCCGGACGGCGCCCAGCCCGGCAAGGGCGAGGGCAGACCAGCCTGCGACCGCATAGCCCGGCCGGACCTCGAAGGGAAGCAGCCAGGCAACGGCGAGAGCCGCCGCGATGGCCCCGAGGAGCCGCGGCATGACCCCGCGCCAGGTCCAGCCTGCCAGCAGCACGGTGGCAGCGAGCACCGCGAGGACGTACGTCGGCGGGTCGACGAAGGGGACCCCATCCAGCGAGAGCCGTCCGGCGAGGTGACCGAAGAAGTGGGCGGGGCTCGCGTCGATGAGCGCCCGGGCGACCAGGAACAGCAGCGCAAGGCCTGCCGAGGCGAAGGGCAGGCGCTCCCCGACCGTCTCCAGCGATGGACGGCGATCTCGCGGCAGCGGTTCGACGTTCGCGACGCGGCGGACGACGGCCAGCGATGCCAGCACGAGCGCGCCCCACGCGAGGGTCACGTGCGGAGCGCCGACTTCGAACGTCACGGTGCAGGCGAGCAGCGCGCCGCCGATGCCGGCGAGGCCCAGGCGGATCCAGCGCTGGCCCATCACCAAGCCCACGGCTCCCAGCGCCGCCAGCGCGGCGGCGAGCGAGACGCCCTCCGGACCCGCATACGGGAACGGCGAGAGGATCTGCCGGCCCAGCTGGTCGATCGGGAAGTCGAGCGCAACGAGGTGGACCAGGACGGCGAACCCGGTCAGTGCTCCGACGGCACGGACGGCCGGGCGCAGGAGGTGCGCGACGTGCGAGCCGTCCACGGCCTGGCCGACCCGCCCTTCGATGACCCTGGACTCGATGACGAAGGCCGCCGTCGCCAGGGCAGCCCAGCCGGCGACAAGCGCCGGACCGGACAGCTCGAAGGGCAGGACGTATGCGGCGACGAGTCCGCCGAACGCGGCCAGGCCGATGCGGGCCGATGCGATCGGCGTAAGGGCGGCCGCGCAGGCGATCGCCGCCAGGACGATCGCGAACGAGAGGCCGGGCAGCCCGACGAACGGGGTGTCGTGGGGCGTCCCCGCCAGGACCATCCAGGCCGGGTAGTCGAACCAGCCGAGGTGGGCGATCGCGCCGACGCCGGCGACGGCCGCGGTCGCGAGGAACGCCGGATGCACGAGGCGGCGCAGCGACGAGACGACCTCGGCGACGGGGGCGACCAGCGATTTGGGCAGGCCGAGCGCCTGGACGCCGGTCTCGGAGCTGGCGGCCGCAAGCCGCGGCCCGACGACGCGCACGGACAGGACCAGGCCGGCGGTCGCGAGGGTCATCCAGCCCGCCACCAGCGCGGGGCCCGAAAGCTCGAACGGGAAGACGTAGATCGCGACGAGCCCGCCGACGACCGCGAGGCCGGCCCGGATCCAGGCGATCCGGACGATGAGGCCCGTCACGGCCAGCGCGGCGACCACGAAGGCGAACGTCATCCCTTCCGGCCCGACGAACGGGATGGCCCGATCGAAGCCGGCGACGAGCCCGCGGGGGCTGTACTCGATCAGCACGAGGTGCCCCAGGGCCAGCGTGCCGAGGATGGCCGCGACACCGGCGCTGTACGGGTGGCGGCGCACGACGGCGATCCAGGCCAGCGCCACGCCCTCGGCAGCCCAGGCGATCGGAACGGGCGGCCCGCCGAACTGGATCGGGACCGCCATCGTCAGGGCGGCCACGCCGGTCGCGGCCACGACCAGCCCGAATGGGTGGCGGTCGTCGAGGCGGACCAGGAACGTGAGCGCGAGCGCGAGGTGCGCCGCGGCCATGGCCGCCAGGAATGCGCCGCGCCACGGCTCCAGCGAGCCGCCCAGGATCGTGAAGCCGGTCCACAGCGTGAAGGCCGCGCTCGCGAGGAGCAGCGTGACGGTCGCACTGCGCAGCCGGTCGGTCGCGTGGCGCGTCTCCTCGCCGCCCGCCGCGAACGCATTGACCAGCCAGAAGCCGGCGATCGCGACGAGCCCGGCCTCCAGCGGCGGCCCGCCCGCAACGTAGGCGGCAACCTGCGGACCGGCCAGGACGAAGGCGAGTGGCGGCAGCCAGGTCCAGGTCCGGAACAGGGCGATGGCGGTCGTGCCGACGAGCGCGGCGGCCACGAACAGGAGCGTGACGAACGTCGCGCTGGCGCCCAGGACGGGCGGCGCCGCGAGCACGGCGACGAGGCCGAAGGCGGCCACCAGCTGGGAATCGTGCCGGATGGCGATCACGGCGGTCGCGACCGCTGCCACGAACGCACCGAGCAGGCCCAGCTCGACCGGCACCCCGATGTCGTACAGGCGGGTCGCGGCGAACAGGGCCAGCGAGACGATCGCCAGGCCAACTGCCACGAGGACGTGGCCGACGATGCCGCGGAGCTTCGAGAAGGCGATCTCCCCGAGCACGAGGAGGCCGGCGCCTGCGATCAGTCCGATCAGGACGCGCATCGGCTCGGTGATCCAGCCGCGGCTGAAGGCAAGGCTCAGGAAGAAGGCCGCTCCGAGCAGGAGGGCGATGCCGCCGACGACGGCCAGCAACCGCCCTTCGAGCCACGCTTCGAGCGCGAGCCGCGATCCGCGCTCACCCGGGCCCGCCGGCGCGAACCCGAGCTGGCGGACGAGGCGCTGGATCAGCCCGGGGCCAGGTCGCGGGCCGGGCTCCGACGCCGTCCCGGCCGGGGTCGTGGCGTCGGCGGCCAGGGCTGTCGGCCGGAGCGCATCGGCGATCACGGAGCGCGCGGACGCCGCTCGCAGGGGGTCGTGCCTTGCGCGGGCAGGTGGGGAAGGCGGCGCCGCAGCCGCGACAGGCCGCGAAGCGGCGACCGGGGCGCTGCCGGCCGCGACCGGGGCGCTGCCGGGCGCAGCAACCTGGGCCGCGGGCACCGGCGTTGTGGGCGCACTCGCGGCCGCGGCGACCAGCGCAGCGACCTCGCCCTGGACGCCGTCGAGGCGACCCTGCAGCGCGCGGAGCTGTCGCTCCGCCTGGCCCTGTTCGTGCTGGAGGTGACCCAGGTCTTCCTGCAATCGGACGGCCCGGGCATCGATGAGGCCCTGGCGGATCGCGAGGTTGTCGATCCTCTCCCAGAGGACAAGGGCGAGCACCACCACGATCGCGATCGAGGCGAGGAGTTCCATCTCCGTTCCTCCGGTTCCTGTGGACGGCGCCTACAGCGCCTGGATGGTTGTCAGTGATGGCGAACCGCCAGCGGGCGCGCCGACGCGCGCGACGACGTGCGCCGAGGCGCGCAATGCGCGCGCACGGGGCTCGCGCGCACGGATCTCGCGCGTACGGGGCTCGCGTGCCCGCGGCGCACGAGCGCGAGCCTCCACGGCCTCCGGCCCGGCCTCCGCCTCGTTGAGGCGGTCGCGGAGCTTGAGGCGAGCCCGACACATGAGGGCGCGCGTCGCGCAGTCGGAGCGGCCGATCGCGGCCGCGATCTCGGCCCCGGAGAAGCCGGTCGCCGCGAGCACCAGCGCCGTTCGCGCCTCGCCGGGCAGCACCCGGAGCGCGGACGCGAGCTCGGATCGACGCTCGAGGTCCATGACGATGGCTTCGGGCGTCACCGGCTGTTCGTGGTGCGCGAGCACATCGGCGAACCGCTGGCCCGTGGCCGCGCGTCGCCCGAGCGAGACCGCGAGGTTCGCGATGACCCGGTGCAGCCAGGCCCGGACGTTGTCGGGCGTGCGGTCGGCGGCGATCTCGCGGACGAGCCGCAGGAAGGCTTCCTGGACCAGGTCCTCGGCCGTCTCCGGGTTTCGGCAGGCGCGCATGGCGGCGCGATAGAGCTCCGCGTGGTGCTGCTCGTACGTCCGCGTCGTGAGGTCGCGGGCCTGTCTGTCCGCCGGGCCGGAGGGATCGTGACGCGAGAGCGAGTCACCGGGGCCGCGCTGCGCAGGCAGGTCCGCGGGATCCCCGGCGCTCCCCCACCCGCCGGGCATGAGGGCCGGCACAGGAACGTCGGACCAGCTGAGCTGAGCGATGCGAGGACTGGCCAGCATGGCGGTCGCTCTTCGTGCGGGGTGTTGATGCCGCCACCATGAACGGCGACCACCCCGGAGCGACTACGGCCAGACTGCGGTGATCCTGCGGTGTCAGAGACCCAGGCGCGCCAGGCCGGCAGCGGCAGGCGGGCAACCTTCGGGAGACCGCTGGATCGCCTCCCGGAAGGCTGCGGCCGCCGACATGCGGTCCCCGGCGGATTCGTAGCGCTCGCCGATGCCGACCATGAGATCCGCGAACCGATCACGCAGGAGCGCTCGACACTCCTCCACGAACGCGCTGTCGCCGTAGTAGGGACAGTCGTCCAGGTACTCGCCGCGGTAGAGCCGGCGGGCCTCCTCGAGGATCCGGAGCTGGCCGGATCGATCGCTCGCCGCCGCCGTGTCCAGCGCCGCCAGGAACGCGTCCACGTCGGACCAGGCGACGATCGACGAGCCGAGCCGGTACCGGTCGTTGGCGAAGCGGACCGCGGCCCCGATGCCGCCCCGGTGATCCGGGTCCAGGGTCGACCGCAGCCCGCCCATCGTCCGGTGGAACGCGAGATCGGCACGTTCGAGGTCCGTGTCGGGCCAGATGAGCTCGAGGACTTCGTCCTTGGCGACGCCCCGCTCGCCGCGGTCGTAGAGGAACGCGAACAGCCCCTGCGCCTGGCGGCTCCCGGCCTTGTCCCCACCCCAGTGCTCGATTCGCGCCCCTCCGCGCTCCACCCGCATGGGGCCCAGCGCGAAGACGCGCACGCCGGGCGGCGCATCCGCGTGCTCGGCAAGGGCCGCGTGCAGGACCTCCGCCTGCGACTCGACGTCGGCGCGCGCCTCGGCGAGGCTGGTGAGCTCGCTCGTCTGCTCGTCCTCGCGGCGCCCGGTTCGGAGGGCACCGGCCACGTACGCCGCCGACAGGTCCAGCAGCTCCAGGTCGCGGGCGCGCAGGGGGGCGCCGCTCCTCGTGTCGCCGACGCGCAGCTCGCCGACCGGCTCCCCGCCCGCGATCAGCGGGATCGGCCTTCCCGTGCCCGGCGCCGGCGCGGTCCCTTCGGACGCGACCAGCGATCCATCGGCGGCCACGACCGTGATTCCGGTCACGTCGATCGCCCGCACGAGGCGGGCCAGGGCCGGGTGCACGCCGGCCGCGGCCGGCCGCGCCGTCAGGGCAGGCTCGCCGAGGGCCCGAAGCAGCCGATCGCGGGCGATCGCGCGCGAGCCGCCGCCCGTGAGCAGGCCGCCGAGGCGGGCGCCGACCGGCGCGTAGAGCGCAGCCACGACGACGAGTCCAAGCGCCGGGAAGAACGGCACGTCCAGGCCGACCGCGTTCCTGCTCGCGGCTTCGATGGCGGCAAGCACGGCCACGACGGCGATCATCAGGAGGCCTCCGGCAAGCGACGCGCGGAACGCGCGGGCCGCGACCGCCTGGCCGAAGAAGATGCCCGCGGCGAAGACCGAATACGTGGCGCACACCACGGCGAGCGTGATGAACGACGTCCCGATCCATCGATCGGCGTCGCCGACCACCGGCAGGAAGCGCAGGCTCGCGCCGATGGCGGCAGCTCCCACGGTCAGCCAGCGCGACCCGGAGCTGTCGCCGGCGGAGCGGCCCGGGGTCCACGGCGCGCATGGCCAGCAGCAGCCAGCCGGCAGCAAGCGCCAGCGCCGCGAGACGCGCGGCCACCCAGGCCCAGCCGAGGACGGCGCCGCCGATCGGGCCCATGGCGAACTGCGGTGCCTCGATGGAGATCGGCGTCGAAGGATCGACGATGCCCGGCAGGGCGAACGCGACGAGCACGACATACGTGACCGCCGTCACGGCCAGCTGCCGGCGGGACGGGCGCCCGTCCGCCGCGATGACCAGCGCGAAGTGGGCGATGCCGCCCAGACCCAGCGCCGCCATCAGCTCCTCGAGGGAACGGGCCGGGGCCAGCACGTCGGCCGACGTCGTCAGGCGCTGGACCACGATGGCGCTGCTCCACGTGGCGAGCTCGAGCGCGAGCACGGTGAAGACGCGCGCGGCGGGTGAGCGCGAGCGCACCGCGACGGTCAGGCCCAGCCACAGTCCGAGGACGGCGGACACGGCCTGCGCGATGACCTCGAGCTGGGCCGGGATGCTCATCGCCGCCCCTCCGAGCCGGACCGCTACGCGCCTGGCGACACCAGCTGCCACGGCGACGATGCGAACGGAGCGAACCCTGAGGTGCCTGGGCTCCGCGGACGGTCACGATTGGGCGGCGGACGTCGCGCCAAGACGGTACGCCGTTTCGAACCCCGCCGGATGATCGATTTCGAGCGCGGCGCGGGCGCGCTCGGGCGGCTCGGCGCGCGCGGCTCCCGCGAATCGGAGAGTCGTGCCCGTCAGGTCGCCTGCCAGGCGACCTCGCGCACGGCAGTATCGGCCGCGAGGAAGCCGAGCAGCGCATGCCCTTCGGCGGCGACCGCCTCCCGGTCGACGGCCGCGAGCGGCCGCATCGGCTCGAGCTCCAGCACCGATCGCGCCCGATCGGAGCGGTGGCGCCATGCACCGGCCAGGAAGCCGTCGACGAAGAACGTGCCCCTGCGGGCGAACGCCGCGCCCCACGACAGGTCGCCGGTGATCCGCGATCGGTCGGCGTGCGACAGGAAGGCGTTGTCGTACTCCGGGAGGAAGCGAACCGGTGCCGGCACGTCGGGATCGGCGAACCGGCCGTCCGCCACGTCGAGCAGCTCGCGGCCCTTCTCGTCGCGATACGTTCGAAGGCGAGGACGCAGGCGATCGATCACCTCGCGCAGCCCGCCGAGCCATGACCAGGTGCGGATGTCCGCCACGGTCGCCGGCCCGAACGAGCGCAGGTACCGGAGCACGGCTTCGTCGGGCGCGGCTTCGTCGGGCGCGGCTTCGTCGGGCGCGGCTTCGTCGGGCGCGGCGTCCCGGTCGGGGGCCGTTCCCAGCCATGCAGAGAGGGTGGTCACCCGGGGTGCCGCGCTGCGACCCCAGACGCCGCGGGGCGTGACCTGGACCAGCGGCACGAGGTAGCGGACCGCATACGCGAGCGAGCCCGGGTCGCGCTCCGGCCAGCGCTCGGCAAGCAGGCGGCCGAGCTCGCTGGTCGTGCGCGGCCGCTCCTCGACGAGCCTGGCCCCGAGCGCCAGCAGCTCCTCAAGGTCGATGCCCTCCAGGCGGGGGCGGAACGGGCTCGACGCGAACCCGCGCTCCACCACGGGCTGCATGACCAGCCGCAGGGCGAGCGCATCGCGAGCCGTGACCAGATGGAGGGTCGTGCGCATCAGCGTCATGCGGACGACCGCCCGCCCGAGCATGAGCCGGCCCAGGACCTCCGGGTCGAAGGCTCGAAGGCGCGACCAGAGGGCAACGTACGGATCCGTCGGGACCTGGGCCTGGAGGCCCACCAGGTGCTCGATCGCATCCGGCGCCGGCAACTCGACCCGCTCCAGGAGGAGCTGGCGGGCCAGGAACGCACGGTTGAGCGTCCGCCGGTCCAGCAGCGCGCCCTCGGCGGGGCCGGTCACGGGCATGCGCGGCCCCGCCGCCCCTGCAGCAGCGGCCCCATCAGGCGAGGATCGCGCGGGCGATGGCGCCGATCTCGGGCCCGACCTGGGCGGCCACCGCTCCATCCGGCCGCCAGACGCCGGAGCCGCCGGCGGCGTGCGAGTAGCCACCGCCGGTGCCGCCGGCGAAGCTCGCCATCGCCACCCAGACGTGGTGATCGCCGGCGATGCGCCGGGCGCGCTCGCCCGGGATGGCGGCGTCCTCGGCGAACTCCAGGACGCCCGCCACGTACGCGTCGATGCCCAGCGCCGCGGTCTCGGACGCATGCTGTGCGATCCCCGTGTCCTTGCAGATGGCCAGGCCCAGGCGCCAGCCTTGGACCTCGAGGACCTCCGGCGTGCCGCCCGGCGCGAACCGGTCCGCCTCCGCGGCGCCCAGCCACATCTTGCGGTACGCCACCGCCGCGCCACGGCCGTCGACGGCGAGCATCGCGATGTGCGATCGGCCGTCCTCCCCGGCGACCGGCGCGCCGACCAGCGCCAGCGACGCGGTCTCGGCGCACGCCTCGACGATGGGCAGCAGGCGGGGATCGTCGGTCGCGATCGTCGGTGCGTCGAGCTCGTAGCCGGTCAGGGAGAGCTCGGGAAAGACCACCACCCGCGCACCCGCGGCGCGGACGGTCGCCGCGTGCGTCTCCGCGTTCTCCGCGACGTCGTACGGCACGCACCGCGGCTGGGCGGCGGCCATGGCGAGCGGCTCACGCATGCCCTGGTCTCCCGATGCTTGCGCCGGTGGCGCGGCCCGGCGCGGTGCCTCCCTACGCCGCGGTCGTCGCGCCCTCGGCGTCGGGGGCGAATTCGTCCAGGTCCGCGTCGGCGCCCGTCGCCGCGCCGATCTCCGTCGCCACCGAGTGGCGGGTCGTCCGGAGCGGGATCTCGCGCAGGAAGAAGGACGTGACGAAGGCGATCGCGATCAGCACCGCGCCGATGACGAACACCTCCGTGACCGCCGACGAGACGGCCTCCCGCAGGATCGAGGTCACCTGGGCCGCGACCTGCGGGGCCTGCGCGCCGAGGCCCGACAGCTGCGCGCTCAGGGCCTGCTGCGACGCCGGATCCATGAGCACCTGCGGGTTCGCCGCGATCCCGCCCAGCTTGGCGGCGATCGGAGCCGGCAGCGAGGCGATGCCGACGCCGAGCTCGCTGGCCATGCGATTCGTCATGATCGAGCCGAGGAGGGCCACGCCCACGACGCCGCCGATCGAGCGGAAGAAGGCGAGCGACGCCGTCACCACGCCGAGGCGTTCGATCGGGAACGCGTTCTGGACGACGATCGTGAACAGGGCCATCGACGTCCCCAGGCCGATACCCAGGACCACCATGTCGAACACGAGCGTGCCGTGGCTCGTCGCCGGCGTCATCTGGCCGAGGAGGAACATGCCGGCCGTGGTGATGGCGGTCCCGACGATCGCCAGGATCTTGTAACGCCCGGTCCGGCTGAGGAACAGGCCGCTGGCGATGCTCACGACGATGAGGCCCAGCATCATCGGGGTGAGCACGAACCCGCTGCTCGTGGCCGTGTCGCCGAGGACGAGCTGGACGAAGAGCGGGATGTAGAGGATCGCGCCGAACATGCCCATGCTGGTCAGGAACGTGATGACCGCCGAGGCCGTGAAGATGCGGTTCTGGAACAGGTCGAGCGGGATCGTCGGCGCCTGGGCCCGGCGCTCGACCAGGAGGAACGCCGTCCCGAACACCACGGCGGCGGCGAGGAGCCCCAGGATCTGCGGGCTGTCCCAGGCGTAGGTCGAGCCGCCCCAGGAGAGCGCGAGCAGCAGCGGCACGACGCCCGCGATCAGCGCGCCCGAACCGAGCCAGTCGATCGTCGCCCGCTTGTGGAGTGCCGTGTGGCTGGGCAGGACCGCGAACACGACGGCCATCGCGATGATCGCGAACGGGACGTTGACGTAGAAGACCCAGCGCCAGCTCAGGTTGTCAGTGATCCACCCGCCCAGGGTTGGACCGACGATCGTCGCCACGCCGAAGACGGCCATCAGCAGGCCCTGGTACTTGCCCCGCTCGGCGGGCGTGAAGATGTCGCCGATGATCGCCTGGGCGATCGGCATCATCATGCCGGCCCCGATGCCCTGGACCGCCCGGAAGGCGATGAGCATGGTCATCGACTGGGAGAGGCCGGACAGCATCGAGCCGGCGAGGAAGGTCGCGATTCCCCCGAGGAACAGCCATTTCCGGCCGAAGATGTCGGACAGCTTGCCGAAGATCGGCACGCCGGCCGTGGAAGCGACGAGATAGCCCGTGATCACCCAGCTGTAGTGGTCGAGGCCGTTGAGCTCACCCACGATCTTGGGCATGGCCGTGCCCACGATCGTCTGGTCGAGGGCGCTGAGCAGCATGCCCAGCATCACCGCCCCGAGGGTGGCGAACTGCGCGCGGCGGTTGATGTGGATGAGGCCGTCGTCGATCGGGACGGCGGTCGCGGCGGTGGTCACGATGCGGTTCCTTCGATGCGTTCGAGGATCCGGCGGAGCAGACGATCCAGGTCGCCGAGCTCGTCGGGGCCCAGGACGCCGAAGAACCGGCGGATGGCTTCGACGCGGACGCCCTGGATGTCGATGATCAGCGCGTGACCCGCGTCGGTGAGGTCGACGTCCACGATCCGGCGGTCGTCGGCCCGGTGGCGGCGCTCGACCAGGCCGTGGCGTTCGAGCCGCTCGATGGTCCCGGTCACCGACGGCAGGCTCGTGCCGAGCCACTCGCCGATGCCGCTCATCGACGTCGGGCCGTGCTTGGAAAGCTTGAAGAGCAGGCGCAGCTGGCCGAACGTCAGCTCGCCGGCGATCCAGTCCGGCATCTCGGGCCGGAACGCCTTCATGAGCTCCGTCGCGTGGGCCAGGACGTCCTCGAGCGTGCTGGAGGCCGTTGCGCCTTCGAGCGCTGATGCTTTATTCATACGCGAACTATCTATCACATGACGAATGGTTGTCAAGTCGGCGAAGTGTTGGGCTCGGAAGCGCGGCGAAGCCCCAGGAACAGCCGCGACGACGACGCCGCCCTCGCCGCGCCCGCGCGCGATTCGTCAGATCCCGACCGGCTCGCGCACGAGCACGACGGTGGTTCGCCCGGCCCGCCATTCGCCGTAGATCACGAGGACCTTCTCGAGGATCGTGTCGACGCCCATGCGCGCCCGGACCTGCTCGTTCTCCCACGGGAAGACGACGTCGCGAATCCGCCGCAGGGCGGCGTCGAGGTCGGGCACGATCTTCTGGCTGCCGACGACCAGGATCAGGCGACCCGCGCCGGCCGCGTACGCGCCGAGCTGGCTGCCGGTCGCCGACGCGACGACCAGCGCACCGTCCTGCGTGATCGCAGCGACGCTGCCGAGCTCGAAGTCCGGCGCCGCCACCATCTTGCGGATCTCCCGGCCCTGGGTCGCGCGGTCCATCCTGAACATGCGCGGCCGCAGCGCGTCGTAGCGGCCCGATTCCATGAGCTCGCCGAACAGACCGACCTCCTCGAGCGTCCTCGACTTGCCGGAGTGCACCTCGGCGCCCTCGGGGATCATGCCCAGGACCAGGCGCCGCGCATCCTCGCCGGTCTCGACGACGATGGCCTCGATCCTGGTGGCGCGGAGCGCGGCGGCGACCCGCTCGACCGGATCCTCGGCGGCCCCGCCCTGAGCGACGGGCGCGTTGTCCAGCGTCGTCATAGCGGCAGGACCGCGGCCAGGACGCCGACGACCACGCCGATCGCGAGGCTGCCGAGACCGATCTGGATCGAACGGCCCCGATCGCGCCGCCGCGCTTCGGCGTCTTCCACGCTCTGGGTCTCGCCAAGGGGCCCGAAGTTGAACACGCCGCGCGACCCGAAACCGGCGCAGAACCGGAGGGCGGCCTGGAGGTAGCCGGAGGCGGCGGCGGCCGCGGGCAGCCCCACGATGAGGCGCGCCAGCGGCGGCGCACCGGTCACCACGAGGGCGGCCAGCACGACGAGCGTCGCGATGAGGCCGACGTGGCCGGCCCGGCGGCGGCGGGCGATCTCGGCCGGGCCGATGTTGCAGGCGCCGGGCCGGTAGTCGGACCGGGTTGCCAGCGAGCGCGGCCCTCCGGCCGCGGCGAACCTCGACTGGGTCATTGCGTGCTCCTTCTCGTGCGCGGGGACGGGTGCAGGCGGAGCATCGCCCGCAGGATCTGGCGCGGGCTCGGCGGCGGCGGCAACGGCGTTGCGCACTCGCTCCGGAACCCGTCGAGCATCAATGCGACGTAGCGGCGCCAGGCATCCGGCGCCGCCTCGCCG
The DNA here is from genome assembly GCA_963821595.1 of uncultured Chloroflexia bacterium. Lineage (GTDB taxonomy): Bacteria > Chloroflexota > Limnocylindria > Limnocylindrales > CSP1-4 > CTSoil-043. The sequence continues at coordinate 53,271 of CAWGEL010000026.1, forward strand.
GCCCCCTGGACGACGCCGGCATTGCCCATGAGCATCAGGACGTGATCCTCGGGCACGAAGTCGGACCGGAGGCTGCCCTCGGCCTTGGCCCGCTCGATCAGCCGCAGGAAGAGGTCGTAGCCGCGGGCGCGATTCGCCTCGAGTGCGCGGGCGTCCGGGAAGGTCCTCGTCAGCACGTCCTTGAATCCCCGGTCGGCCGCCTGCATCTCGCAGGTTCGCTCGCACGTACGCGCAGAAGCCGGTCCACCCGTCGGGCGCCCGAAGAGCCTCCTCGGCCGCGCGGGCGTACTCGTCGAGGCGCCGCTCGAAGCAGGCCGCGATCAGGCTCTCGCGCGTCGGGAAGCGCCGGTAGAGCGTGGCGATGCCGACGCCGGCCCGCCCGGCGACATCTTCGAGCGGAACCTCCAGCCCGCGCTCCGCGAAGGCGGCCTGCGCGGCCTCCACGATGCGCCCGCGGTTCCGCGCCGCGTCCACGCGCAGCGGTCTCGGGGCCTCGTCGAGCGGTTTCATGCGGCAATCCTACCGTGATTCGGAGGATCGCCTCCATTTGCGTCCGGGCGGCCTCCGCGGCGCCGGGGGTCAGCCAGGCGCCGCGGCGTCCGGGCTCCTCCGCGGCGCCGGGGGTCAGCCAGGCGCCGCGGCGTTCGGACTGTCGGCCGCCGCCAGGGCTCCCGGGCGGCCGCGAGCCCGGCGGACTCGATCGCGGTTGCCGCAGGCGGTCGTGTCGCACCATCGGCGCGAGTGGCTCCTGGAGCTGTCGTCGAAGAGCAGCCGGCAGGCGGGGTTCGCACACCGGTGGAGCTCGCGATCCTCGTCGATGAGCGCGACCAGGGGCAGCAGGAGATCACGGCAGAACCCGCGCCAGCCGGCCTCCGTGCTCGCGATCTGGCCGTCCGTGTCGAGCGCATAGGTCGCGCCCTCGAGCAGCGCCCGGCTCTCCTCTGTCCACGGCTCGCCGCGGGGTTCCGGGCGCGGCTCCGCGAGCCGCTGCACCGCGGCGCGGATGATCGCGAGCTCCGCGAGCGCCCGGGCGTCCGGTGGTTCGGGCGGCGTCGGGACGCGATGGTCCACGAGGTAGCGCAGCGCGGTGTCGGGCGCGGCCAGGTGGTCATGGTCCGGCTCGGTGCCCCGGGCACGGGCGTGCCAGTGGCCGCCCGGCCCGTGCGCGGTGTTCGCGACCCAGAGGAGGTCGCTCCGGCTCAGCCGCCCCGTCAGCCGAAGCGCCGCCGGTTCGCGCGATGCGATCCGGCTCACGGCGCGGGGCTGACCCAGATCGTGGCCTGGTTCCAGTCGGGGTAGCCCGTCCGCCCGACGGCGACCACGTCGTGGCCGATCATCGCCACGCCCGCGATCTGGCCACCGGAGAACGAGACCTGCCAGACGGGGGGCTGCCACGTCACCCCATCGACGGACGTCCAGGTGACCGACGAGCCCTTCGCCACGTCGGACCGCCAGCCACCGACCACGAGGCCGTCCGAAGCTGACAGGACCGACTGCATGCGCATCGGCTGCTGGCCGTAGTGGAACGCGGGCTGGTCCGGCGCAGCGGTCCAGGTCAGTGCCATCCGGCGAGGTCCATGCCAGCGCGCCGTCGTCGTGGCCGTTGAGACCCGACGGCGACGAAGCCCGACGGTGTCGCCGTCACTGCCCGCATCGCCCCGCCGGCGTCCGGCTCCAGCCGCGCCCGGCGCCAGCCCGTCGCCTGCGTCCAGGTACCAGGCGCCGACCGGGCCGTAGTTCGGGTCCCCGTTCGTGCCGACCGCCACGAGCGTGCCGCCCCGGGCCGCGATGCCCCAGATGCGGCCGCCGGCGAAGGCGCCCGATGCGTCATCGGCGCGCCACGCCAGGCCATCGCTCGACCGCCAGACGGCGGCGGACGCGGTGTTGTGGAGCGGATCGTCGCGATAGCCGCCGGCGACGAACCCGGCGCCGAACGCCGTGACGGCGGTCATGGCGCCGGCGGCATACGGGACCAGCAGGTCGGCCTGGCGAGGTGCCTGGGCCCAGGCTCCCCCACTCGATGCCCAGGCCGTGGCTCCGCTGTGATCGAGGCCCACGATCACGGTGCGGGCGTCGTTCGACGCAACCGCGATGGCGGTCGTGCCAGCCGCGCCGGTGAAGCCCGGCAGGGGCTGCCAGTTCATTCCGTCCGTCGACGAGAAGACGGTCGCCTGCGCCGGCGGCTCCTGGACCCCGACGGCAAGCAGGCCTGCCGGCGATGCTCCGACGCCGAGGAGCTGGTCCTCCGCCAGGAAGTGGCAGGGGTGGCATTGGTAGCCAGGCTCCAGCGACGGCGCGGTCGTCACCGCGGCCGGCAGGGCGACGTTCGCGGTCAGCCAGGGGTCGCTCGCGGACGGCGCCGCCGACGCGCGAGACGGCGCCGCGGACGCTGACGCCGCCGCGGGAGCGCCGGGCGACGGGGACCCGCCGATCGGGGCGGTCGCCTGGCCCGGGGACGCCGGCGCGGTCGGCGCCGGCGTCACGGGACCGCTCCCGCACGCCCCGGCCACCGCGGCGACGACGATCAGCGAGACCAGCCAGGAACGGGTCTTCATCGGGGACGCCCTCCACGGTTGCTAACGTCCATCACTGGCGAACGGATGTTACAGCGTTCCCGCCCGGAACCGCGAAGGCGGGTCCGGCGAGCCCGGTCTGCGCAGGTCCGGCGGCTGAGTCCGTTCGGCTCTGGCCTGCTGGCGGACTCCAGCACACGCTTGGCCGGCCCGTGACGCCTCCCCGCGGGCGCCGTCGCACCGGCCCGGAGGGAGGAGCCGGAGGTCGCCGATGAAAGCGCTGCTGGGACTGCTGCCGTTCGCGGTGGCGCTCGCGATCGCGGGGGCCGTGATCGTCGTGCTCATGGAACGCAACGCGACCGCCGGGCGGCTGGCGCTCGCCGGCGTGCTGGCCGGCCATGGCCTGGTCCACCTCTTCTTCTTCGTGCCCCAGCCGGCGCCCGCGGCGGGTTCCGCGTCGGCCGCGGAATGGCCCTTCGACATCGCCCGAACGTGGGCGACGACGTCCTTCGGCGTCGATCCGGGAATGCTGCGCGTCCTCGGCGTTGCACTGGTGGCGATCGTGGTGGCCGGCTTCGTCATGGCGGCGCTCTCGACGGTCGGCGTGCTGCTCCCGGCGGGGTGGTGGCGGCCGCTCATCGGCATCGGCGCCGTGGCCTCCCTGCTGACGCTGGCCCTCTTCTTCAATCCCCAGCTGCTGCTGGGCCCGACGATCGACCTGGTGCTGCTCGTGCTCGTGATCGCCACGACCTGGAGCCCGGCGGCGACCTGATCCAACGGGGGACCCAGCGCAAGACCGCGCGGCCGCCGCGGAGCGCCTCGCGGGACGCCGTCCAAACCGACCGGCCCGGGACACGACGGGCGGCGGGCGCGCAACCCCACCACGGGTGATACGGCGGTGGGGCGCCGCTCGTGTCGCGACTCGTTGGATCCCCGTCGGTTCCGATGACGAGCGCCGGGCGCGCAACCGCGCTGACTCCGGCGACCGCGCCCTACCGGGGATGCTGGTCGGAGGCAGATGCCGTGAGCGTGCCGGTCACGCCGGATCTCGTGATTCGTCGTGACTCCACGATCCAGCCGACCAGGCCTCCTCGAGTGTCGCGGGCGGCGAGGAGGACGACCGTCAGCGGATCATCAGGGGCGCGACTCGCTGGTCGCCGGGACCAGGTACAGCAGGGCCACGTAGCAGAGCATCGCCAGCGCGAACAGCGTGGCCATGATCATCGAGCTGACGTCCTCGGCGAAGTCGAGGAAGCTCGCGCCGTTGAAGCCCGCTCCGAGCACGAAGAGGAAGCCGAGCACGGCGAGCACGGTGACAGCCCGGCGGCGCATCGCTCTCGCCCGGACGACCAGGGCGAGAGCGCCGAGCACCAGCAGCAGGCCCCAGGCGGCGTGGAAGACGAGCAGGGGCAGTCCGCTCTGCGTGATCGCCCAGACGACGCTCTGGAACGAGCCGCTGAAGTACTCGGACGGGTTCGATCCCGCGTGTCCGGCCGGGACGGTGACGAACAGGTTCACGAGCATGCCGGCCAGGTACTGGACGAGCAGGGCGACCAGGAACCCGAACGTCGCGCCGCGCAGGCGTCGGGAGTCTCTGGGCGTGGGCCCGGCCGAGACGGCGGTCGGCGGTGTCGAGTCGGTCATCGAGGCACGACCCTAACCGGCGATCGGCGCCTCCGTCAACCGTGGCGCCTCCGGCCATGGGCATGCGGCTGACCGCGGTGGGAACGGCGTCGAAGATCGCGCCCGGCCGTTCGACGGGCCAGCGGGACGGGGGCTAGCCCCACCCCGAAGACGCCGGCTGGCCGGCTGGTCCGGCGGCCCGGCCGCCCGTAGCGTTGTGGCATCAGGAACGGCAGGCGGGCCGCCCGGGTCGGGCGGAGACGGCTCCCGTCCAGGACGCGTCCGCCAGCACGCCGCCGCGAGCCATCTGGCCCGGCGCCAGGAGGTCCATTCACCATGAGAGACAGTCGCGCCCTCCTCTACTGGGGCACGTTCCTCATCGCCGCCGGCGCCGTCATGGTCCTCGCGAACCTCCGTGGGATCGACGAGCAGCTCGTCGGCGACGCGCTCCGCCTGTGGCCGCTTGCCGTCGTCGCCCTGGGCGTCGGCCTGCTGCTCCGCGGGTCGCGGCTGTCGTGGGCCGGCGGGATGCTCGCCGCGGCAATCCCGGGCGTGGCGCTCGGGGGCGCACTCGTCGCCGGCCCGCACTTCGCGACCATCTGCGACGACGGCCTGCCCGTCGCGATGACCCATGACCAGGGGCGATTCGCGGGGCCGGCCAGCGTCGACGTCCGATTGCGCTGCGGCGACGTGTCGGTCACGACCGGAACCGGCGACAGCTGGCAGCTCGACTCCGGCACTGCCGGCGGCGCGGCGGCGATCGTCGACGCGACGTCAGCCGCCTGTCCGTCGCCTCGGAGTCGAACCACTGGCTCGGCCTCCACCGGGGCCGAGACGTGTGGCACCTGACGCTCCCGGCGGCCACTCCCGTCGACCTGGCGCTCCAGGTGGACGCGGGCGCGGGTCGGGTGGACCTCGCGGGGGCCAGGGTCGGCGACCTCGGCCTCGACGTCAACGCCGCCGACGCCCACGTCGACCTGACCGGGGCGACGGTCGATCGCCTGTCGACCAGCCTCAACGCCGGGTCGCTGTCGGTCCTGCTCCCGGATGGCGCCGACATCGCGGGTTCGCTCACCGTGAACGCCGGATCGCTGCAGGTCTGCGCACCGAGCGGGCTGGGCCTGCGAATCCACAGCTCGACGATGCTCGCCTCGGCGACCTACCCGGGGCTTGCCCGGGACGGCGACACGTGGGAGAGCCCCGACTACGCGACGGCAGCCCACCGCGCTGAGCTGACCGTGGCCGTCAACCTCGGAAGCGTCACGTTCAACCCCATGGGAGGCTGCAAGTGAACCGCCGTCGTCTCTACCGCTGCCGTCAGGACCGGCGCCTCGCCGGCGTCGCGGCGGGCGTCGCCGAGTACCTCGACCTCGATCCGTCGCTGGTCCGGGTGCTCTGGGTCGTGTCCGTCTTCTTCGGCGGGATCACCATCCTGCTGTACATCGCGATGGCGCTGATCGTCCCGATGGAGCCCGAATGGGGTCCGACGGGCCCGTGGCAGCCGGCCGGCGGAGGCTGGGGAATGGGGCCGGCACAGGCTGGCCTCGGCGGGCAGCCGGCCGCGTCCGCCGGGTGGGCAGCCCCCGGCGAGCCGGCGACGAACCCGATGGCTGGATCCGGCGCCGAACCGGGTACGAGCCCCGAACCGGGCACGAGCCCCGAGCCCACCAGCGGGGCCGAGGGCCCCGTGACGGGAGCCGCTCCCGGCCCGGGCCCGGGCTGGGCGATGCACGGCGCAGCTCCCCATGCGGGCTGGCCGGCGCCGGCGCCGCACCACGATCCGGGCCCCCGGGGCCTGGGCCTGGGCGCGACCTTCTTCGGCATGGTCCTGATCCTGTTCGGCGCACTCGCCTTCCTCCAGCAGGCCGTGCCGGGCTGGGCGAACGATGGTCATCTCCTGTGGCCGGCCTTCGTGCTGTCGGTCGGCGTGCTCCTGCTCATCACCTCGATCCGCCGCCGCCCGCGCGAGCTGTAGGCCCGGAGCCACGGTTCTCTCGCCCCCCGGCCCGCACGGCCGGGGGGCGAGCGCGTTTGCTCGCGGCGCGCCCTCATGCGGCGCTGCTGCGCGCGGTACCACCCGGCGGCTCGCGAGGGCGGACCCGTCGGGTCGCCCGGTCCCGCAGGGCTGCCGCCGACCGACCGGGTCAGGCCGGCCGGCCGTCCACGAAAGCGTCGATCGCCCGGCGACCCGCCTCGCCCAGGTGGCCGTCGCGCGACTTGAGAGTCAGCGCAACCTGGGCCGCCTTGCCGGCAAGCTGGTCGCGCATCCTGGCGAATACCGAGCCGGTCAGGAGCTTGTAGGTCGTGAACAGACCCACGCGACCACCCAGCTGTGGGAGCTCACGGACGAACGAGGTCCACGGGCCGTCCGGGTGCTGGAGAACGACCATCAGGCCGCTGGTCCAGGATCCAAGGAGCACGAGGTCCGCCCCGGCGACGGCGGCCGGATCGGCGTCGGCAACCGAGCTGACGGCCGTCTGGATCCCCTTCGACGACAGGTATGCGCCGATCTCCTCGGCATAGCGCTGGGTCCGGCCCGTCCGACTGCAGTAGACGACCGCCGCTGTGGCCACCGCCACCCCTCCACCCGGTCCGCCGCTGTCTAGTGCGGGTAGCTCCCGGTCAGCTTCTTCCAGCCGGCGTGCAGGCCGTGGAAGAACGGCGTGCCGGGCAGGAACATGAACGGGCAGAAGCCGGCGACGACGTCGATGCCGTTCGCCTGGCAGAAGTCGATGGCCGACGCGCTCACCGAGCCCGGTCCGCCGCCAGCTCCCCGGTGCATCCAGACGTGCGCCACGCCGGCCTCGGCGCAGTCGCGGACCACCGTGTCGGTGACCTGCGCGCGGGTCAGGATCAACACGCCCTCCACGGGCGGCTGGATGTCCTGGACCCGGGCGACGCACGGACGGCCGTCGAACTCGGTCATCGCGGGATTCACGGGGACAACGTCATAGCGGCGCTGCCGGAGTTCCTTCCAGATGGCCTGGGAGAAGTGCTTCGGGTCGCGTGAGACGCCGACCACGGCGATTTGCTTGAGGGCGAGGAAGTCGTCGATCTGAAGCCGCGTCGTCACAGGTTCACCTCACGTTGGGGTGGGCGGTCCACGCGCGGGTGCCCGCCCGAGTATCGCGACGGACGCGGACCGGACGGTAGGGCCGCTCGGCCCGTCCACAGGCAGGTGCTGGGACGGCATCGCGACGGCGTGACGGCGCGGCCGCCGTCTCGGCGCCGGGAAGCCCGCGTCAGGCGCCGGCGGAAGCCTGGGCGTGCCGATCCGACGGCGCCACCGGAGCGTGCGTTGAGGCGTCTACGGCGGGCCCGGCACGCCGCCCGAGTGCCGCGATGTCCTCGTCGGGCAGGAGCGCGGCGGCGTCGGCCACGAGCTGCCGCGCCGTGTCGATGAGCGGGGCGCCCGATGCGTCCGCGCCGAAGGCATCCGCGCCGAAGGCCTCCGCGCCGAAGGCATCCGCCGCCAGCGAGAGATCCTTGTGGAGGTCCCGCAGGGCGAACAGCGCCGGCTCGTGACCATTCCCGACGAACCAGTCACGCCGCGCCTCGAGTCCGGGCGCGAGCCTCGCCAGCGCCCAGAACACCTCCTGCGGGTCGAGTCCCGCGGCCGTGCCGGTGCGCTGGAGCTCGGCCGCGCCGCCGACGACCACCGCGAGCATCGAATTGGCGATCAGCTTCAGGCGGGCCGCATCGGCGGCTGACCCGACGTGCCGAACGAGGCCAAGGCGCTCGAGCATCGGGCGGGCCCGATCCACCGCGGCTCGATCGCCGCCGGCCAGCAGCGTTGCCGCACCCGCCAGGACCATCGTCGGCGCGCCCAGGATCGGGACGGCGACGAGATCCGCGCCGGCGGCGGCGACGTGCGGCGCGAGCTCGGCCAGGATGTCGGGGCCGGCCGTGCTCATCTCGATGAAGAGCGTCCCCGGCGCCGCGCCGCCGAAGGCCCCGTCGGCCCCCAGGAAGGCGCTGCGGATCGCGTCGGCACCGGTCAGGCTGGTGATCACGACGTCGGCGCGCCGCACGGCCGCGGCCGGGGTCTCCGCCACCTGGCCCACGCCGAGCGAGACCGCGCGCGCTCGGGTGCGGTTCCAGAGCGTGACCTCGAACCCGGCGCCGGCGAGGCGTGCTGCGATGGCCGCGCCCATCTTGCCGGTACCCAGGATCGCGAGCCGGCCCGCGATGGTGGTTCCGTGACGCCGCGCGATCGGGCGCAGCGCATCGCGGCGCGCGGTCTGCATGTCGGTGCTGTCCAGTCGACGGGTGGGTAATGCCATGCCAGTGCTCCTCTCACCGACGCCCGCTCGCGGGACGCGCCGGGCGAGGCGGCCGTTGTCGGCCGCCGTCACAGCCTCATGCCGAGCCGCCAGCCCGGTGCCACATTCCAGGCCCGGGAGGGGCCGCCCGGGCCTGGCTGGCGCCTGGGTTCAGGCAGCCTTGCGGATCGCCGGGGCCGCCGAGACCGGCCCGGGCCCGCCGGTGGGCGGCTGGGTGGCCGACGACCAGCGCTGGCCGCCGATGCCACTGATCCCGAAGCCGCTGAACCCGTGCGGGAGTCCGTCCGACGTGCGGTCGACCTCGACCGGCTGCCGCACGAGGCCCGGCCGGTCGGCGACCATCTGGGCGAGGTTCCACGGCGCCGGCTCCGGCTCCGCCTCGCGATGAGCCTGCACCACCTCGTCGCGATCGCCGGCCCACTGATAGCGATTCCACGTCTGGTGAAGGATGAGCGTCATGGTCATGACCTCCGATCTCGCCTGCCGTCGATCACGCCGCTTCGGCGACGCAATCGACGATGAGCCGCCGCGTATGCGCCGGCGCGCCGAGCGCCGACAGCAGCCGGCGGAGGCGCCCCTCGGGCGGAGACGCGAGCGACGAACACTCCAGCCAGATGCCGCCGGCCCGGGCCACCGGAACCGCCGGCGCTCCGCACGAGCAGTTCGGCGTGTCGCGCTCGGCCTGCTCGATGCGGTCGAGCGCTCGCCAGTTGTCGATCATCAGGAATTTCCTGAAACGAATACGCTCCGTCTCGTATCATAGTGGCATGACCGTCACGAATCAAGACGCTCCGTCTCGCAACTCTCCCGCCACTCCCGCGCGCCCCGGGTTGCGGAAGGGTCGCCCGCGCAGCGACAAGGCTCACCGCGCGATCCTCGACGCGGCCCGCGAGCAGCTGATCGCGACGGGCTTCTCCGGCCTGCGCCTCGAGCACGTCGCCGCGCGGGCCGGCGTGGGCAAGGCCACGATCTACCGCCGGTGGGCATCGAAGGAGGAGCTCGCCGTGGCCCTGCTGGCGGAGCTGGCCGGGCCCCACATCGCGGTGGCCGAGACCGGCGACACCCGCGAGGAGATGCTGGCCGCCGTGACCAACCCGATGCGCGCCGTGACCGAGACGGAATTCGGCCCGGTGATCAGGACCATGCTGTCCGTGATCGCCGACAACCCGCACGTCGGCGACTCGTTCCGGGCGACGATCATCCAGGCGCGCCGCGCCGACATCGACCGCCTCATCGAGCGGGGCATCGAGCGCGGCGACCTCCGACCCGACGCCGACGCCGGCGTCGCCACCGAGCTGCTGGTCGGTCCCGTCTACTTCCGCCTCATGTTTGGCGGCGTTCTCGACGAGCCGTTCGCGGAGCGGGTGGTCGACAGCGTCCTGCGTGGGTACGCGGCTGCCGCCGAGTCGGCGGGGACGTAGCCACGGGGTGGGACGCTGGATCATCGGTGCCTCGCTGATGTCTTGATGTCGAGATATTAATGTGACGATTTCTCGATGTCAAGAGTCTTGCCTTGAAGGCACAATGGCGCGATACTCCGGGCATGCCAGACGATGACGTCGACCGGATCGTCGCCGAGTGGCGCCGCGAGCGTCCCGACCTTGACGTGTCGGCGACGCACGTCCTCCAGCGGATCACCCGGCTGTCCCTCCTCCAGAACGCGAGCTTCGCCCGGGCCCTCGGCCGCTTCGGCATCAACTGGGGCGAATACCTCGTGCTGGCCGCACTCCGCCGGTCCGGGCCGCCGTACCGGATGAGCCCGACCGCCCTGTTCAGCGCGCTGATCCTCTCCTCCGGTGCAATGACCAACCGGCTCGACCGGCTCGAGCAGATGGGGCTCATCGAGCGACTCCCCGACCCCGCCGACCGGCGCGGCCGCCAGGTCGAGCTGACCGCGCGGGGCCTCGAGCTCGTCGACGAGGCCGTCGTCGCGCACGTGGCGAACGAGGATCGGCTGCTCGGCGGCCTGTCGCCGTCGGAGCGCGCGAAGCTCGCCGAGCTCCTTCGCACGCTGCTGACCTCGGAACCGTTCCGCGCCCTGGGCCTCAAGGCCCTGGGCCGTGCTGCACCCCGGGCCGGGAAGCGCGTCGCCGGACAAACCGGGGAACCGCCGGCCTGACCTGCCGCCCGGCACGAGAGTCGTCGGACGAACCGCGGAAATCACCGGCCTGACCTGCCGCCCGGGGCGATGGGCGCCGCCTCGGAAGCTGCCGCCCGGACGCGCGTTTCCCGGTCCCGGTGCTGTCGCGCATCCGTTCTTGCAACGTGATGCAAGAATCTCCCGTGGCGATTACCATGCGGGCCTGCCCTGCGTGGAGTCCCGACATGCTTTCGACAGCCCTGCGTCTCGTCCGGACCTCGAGCGACCTGCGCAACCGCGTCCTGTCCGTCTACGCCTTCCTGATCGCGTTCAATGTCGCCGCCTGGGCCCTCGCGCTCATCGTCTCGTCCGGCTACCCCATCCTGCTGCCGACGGCCGTCCTCGCCTACACGTTCGGCCTGCGCCACGCCGTCGACGCCGACCACATCGCCGCGATCGACAACACCACGCGAAAGCTCATGCAGGACGGCCAGCGCCCGGCCGCCGTCGGCCTGTTCTTCTCGCTGGGCCATTCGACCATCGTGGTCGCGCTCTCGCTGCTCGTCGCCATCTCGGCCGGCGTCGTCAGCGACATCCCGACGCTGCGAGAAGTCGGCGGACTGGTCGGCACCATCGTCTCGGCCACGTTCCTGCTCGTGATCGGGACCATCAACCTGGTGGTCCTGATCGACGTGTACCGGATGTTCCGGAGCGTCGCGGCCGGTGGCCACTACGACGAGGCGACGCTCGAGGACTTCCTGAACAACCGCGGCCTCCTGGCGCGCCTCTTCCGGCCACTGCTTCGCGTCATCCGGAAAAGCTGGCACATGTACCCGCTCGGGATCCTCTTCGGGCTCGGCTTCGACACCGCCAGCGAGGTGGCGCTGCTGGGGCTGGCGGCAACCTCCGGTGGCAGCCACGTGCCGATCGCTGCCATCCTGATCCTGCCGGCACTGTTCGCGGCCGGCATGTCGCTGGTCGACACGACCGACGGCGTGCTGATGCTCGGCGCCTACGGCTGGGCCTACGTGAAGCCGATCCGCAAGCTCTACTACAACCTGAACATCACGCTTGCCTCGGTGCTGGTCGCATTCGGCATCGGCGGCATCGAGATCATGAGCATCCTGGCCGACAAGTTCGGCCTCCGCGGTGGTCTCTGGGACTGGGCCGGCAACCTCGACTTCAGCTTCCTGGGCGTCGGCATCATCGCGATCTTCGTCGGCAGCTGGGTCGTGTCGACCGCGATCTACCGGTGGCGCGGCTACGACAAGCTCACGGCCGACTCGCGGCGCCCGTCTCGCGCCGCCTGAACGCCTGAGCTCGGAGCACCGGGCAGGGTCGCGCGAATCGCGCAGCCGCTACGAGACCTCGGTGCGTCTCCCGCGCTACGAGGCCGCAGTATGTCCCCCGGCCGCGAGGGCCGCGCCCCGCGCGTCACCGCTGGCGTCAAGCCGCACGTCGATCCCCATCCGGCCGATCATCTGGATCATCGGCGGGCCCATGTGACTCGCCACCACGACCTCGACGCGGTGCTCCCGCAGGAACCCCGCGACCCGGGCGTGGTGCCCACCCTCCGTCGTCGCGTCGTGCAGCGCGTCCCATCGCACGTCGTAGACCTGCCAGCCCGCGAGCACCCCGGCCTGTACGTCGGCCACCGCCACGCGGGAGGCTCGCCCCCAGCGCGGGTCGATCTGCCCGTCATCGGTGACCGGCACGCACACCCTCATCCGCTCGTCCTCCTCGCCGGCCGGACGACCTCCGGCCGGCGACAGCATGGCACGGCCCCTCCTGCAGCGCCCGGCTCGCCCACGGTTGCGGTTCGCGATCCCCGGCGACCGTCAGCCGGCCGGCTCGAAGCGTCGCTTCGCCAGCTCGACGAGCACCAGGTACGCGGCCACGACGACCACGAGCAACGGCCAGTACGCGAGCGGCAGCTGGGCAAACCCCAGCACATCGCCGAGCGGGCTCATCGGGACGATCACGGCGGCCGCGAGGGCGGCCATGATGGCGCCCAGGAGCGGGCGGCTGGGACGGCTCCGCCAGAACGGGCTCAGCCGCGTCCGGATCACGAGCACGACGAGGACCTGGGTGAAGAGCGATTCGATGAACCAGCCCGTGTGGAATGCGCGCTCGTTCTGGCCGAGGACCAGCAGCAGCAGGCCGAACGTGACGTAATCGAAGATCGACGAGATCGGCCCGAAGATGAGCATGAAGCGCTGGATGGCATGGACGTCCCAGCGAGCGGGCGCGGCACCGACGTCGGGATCGATCGTGTCCGTCGGGATGGCCGTCTGCGAGGCATCGTAGATGAGGTTGTTGAGCAGGATCTGGCCCGGGGTCATCGGCAGGAATGGCAGCAGCAGCGCGGCCCCCGTCATGCTCAGCATGTTGCCGAAGTTCGAGCTCGTCCCCATCCGGATGTACTTGAGCGTGTTGGCGAACGTGCGCCGTCCCTCGATCACGCCGCGGTCGATCAATTCCAGGCTCGGCTCGAGCAGGATGATGTCCGCCGCGGAACGGGCCACGTCGGTGGCGTTGTCGACGGAGATGCCGACGTCCGCCGTGTGCAGGGCCGGCGCATCGTTGATCCCGTCGCCCAGGTAGCCGACGACCGCGCCGCCGTCGCGGAGCGCCCGGATCACCTGCAGCTTCTGGTCGGGGTCGACGCGCGCGAAGATGGTCGTGTGCCGAGCGCGGGCGATCAGGGCCGGACCGCTGAGCGAGCGCATCTCCGCGCCGGTCAGGACGTCGGCCACGGGCAGGCCGACCTGGTCCGCGACGTGGCGGGCGACAAGCTCATTGTCGCCGGTCACGACCTTGAGGGCGATGCCGTGGGCGGCGAGCTCGGCGATCGTGGTCTCGACGCCGGGCTTCGGCGGATCGCTGAAGAGGATGACGCCCTCGAAGACGAGGTCGCGTTCAAGGCGCTCGGCGTCGCCGAGCCCGGCCGGCGCGGCCGCCTGCGCGCCCCCCGACCCGGACGCCTGAAGCTCCTCCGGTCCGAGCGTGCGCGAGCCGACGGCGACCAGCCGGTAGCCGGCCGAGCACGCTTCGTCGACCAGCCGGCCAAGGCGCTCGTGCTCGGCCGCGTCGATGGGGCGCGCCGTGTGATCTTCGCGGACGGTGGCCGCGCGGGCGATGATCGATTCGGGTGCCCCCTTGGTCACGAGGAGCGGCGCCTCGCCGTCGCGTTGGACGACCACGCTCAGGAGACGGCGGTTGAAGTCGTAGGGCAGCTCCGCGAGCTTGCGGAACGTGCCCAGGTCCGCCGGCTCCGGGCAGCCGGCCAGGATGGCGGCGTCGAGGGGGTTCTCGAAGGCGGCCTGGAAGTGGCTGTTGAGGTAGGCGAGCTCGAGCGCCCCGGCGGCTTCGGTCGCATCGTCGCGATCGATGCCGACCGCCCGCACCAGCTGCAGCCGGCCCACGGTCAGTGTCCCCGTCTTGTCGGTGGCGAGGACCGTGACGCTGCCGAGGTTCTGGATCGCGGGCAGCTGCTTGACCAGTACGCCGTGCCCTGCCAGCACGTGGGCACCCTGGGTCAGGTTGAGCGTGACGATGGCGGGCAGCAGCTCGGGCGTCAGGCCCACGGCGAGCGCGATGGCGAACAGGAGCGACTCGAGGACGGGGCGATGGAGACCGACGTTGATGGCGAGGACCGCCACGACCAGGATGCCCGTCACGCGGAAGATGAGGACGCCGAACGAACGGACGCCCCGCTGGAAGTCGTTCTCGGGCGCGCGCTCGCCCAGGCGGTGGGCGATCTCGCCGTAGCTGGTCCTGGCCCCGGTCGCGGTGATCACCGCGCGCCCGCTGCCACTCACGACGCTCGTCCCGAAGAAGACGAGGCCGTCGCGGTCGTCGTCGCGCGCGGGATCGAGGTCCCCCGAGCGCGGCGACTTCGTGGCCGGGGCCGATTCCCCGGTCAGCGAGCTCTCGTCGACGTACAGGTGGTTCGACTCGACCAGGCGGCCGTCCGCGGGAACAATGTCGCCGGCAACCAGCGTCGCGAGATCGCCGCGGACCACGTCGTGGATCGCCACCGTGACCTCGGCGCCGTCGCGGATGACGGTGGCGCGGAGCGTGAGGCGTGCCTGGAGGGCCGCCACCGCCGATTCGGACCGGGCCTCCTGCACGAAGCCCAGGGCCGCGCTCATGACGACGATGGCCAGGATGATCGAGGCGTTGACCGAGTCGCCCACGACCAGGCTGACGAGGCTCGCGACCGCGAGGATCAGGACCAGCGGGCTCGACACCTGGGCCACGAGGATGGCCAGCCGCGTCCGCCGGCCGCTGCCGCCGATCGCGTTGGGGCCGTCCCGGCGGAGTCGCTCAGCCGCCTCCGCAGCGGTCAGGCCGACGGGCGCGCCGTCACGCGCTTCGCGGCCGGGTGCCGCGTCGCGGTCGCTGCCGGCTGCAGCGTCACGCTCTTCGTCGGCGGCCGCCGGCGGGGACGCGGCCGCCTGCCCGCCTCCGGCAGCGGGCGGCGTTGCACCTGAGCGAGTGGCGTCGACGGGCGACACGACGACGGAAAGGGTACACGGGATCTCGTGCCCGCCGGGCCTGGCCCGTGGCCCCTGCCCCCACGCAATCGCCGGCGGCGTGCCCGCCGGGGCGGCGCCGTCGCCGCGGGCGAGTGGTCACGCGACGGCCGCCCTGCCTCCGGCCGGGTCGATTGGTGCCGGAACCGCGCGCCGGACACCGGATCGAGGATCAATTCCGCGCCGGACCGATCGTTCGATTTGGCGATGCCGATTGTTCAATCGGCCAGCCCACGATGCAGCGGCGTCGACTCGGGTTGACGCGCGGGCGCGCGTCATCCATCATCAACGTTCGGCAGCCGTACACCATGCGTCCACGCATCGGAGGACCATTCGACTTGGCAAGGTACAAGGTCATCAGAATCGGCAAGCCGCTGTCCATCGAGGACCTCAAGAAGAGCAACCCGCCGCGCGGCCGGAAGCCCAATCCGCGAGACGAGGAACTTCGGTTGCTGGTCAACGAAGTCAGCGTTGGCCCGGAGTCGCAGGTCATTCCCTGGGAGCTTGGCGATCAGAAGGTGACGACCGCACGGATGGCCGCCAATCGGATCATCAAGTCAATGGGTGCCCACGTCTACGTGGCAACACATCGAGATCACCCCGGGACGCTGCTGTTCTCGCGACAGCCGCTCAGCGCGCGCGCTCATCGGAAGGTCGACGCCGCGTCCTGAGTCGCATCACCGACCGACCGGATTTGCGCAGGATCCAGGGGAGTATTGTTGCGCGCCCGGTTGCGTTTGCCGGGATGCACCGGCATTCCGGCGCGCAACGGCATGGCTGACGCGGGGTCCGGCTGACGTACGATCCGGCTGACGCGCACTGGATGCAGCGGCGAGCCGACTGGACGGCATGCCCGCCTCGCCGGTCGGTCGTCGCGATTCCCACGGGCCCCGAACCACCCTCGCCGCGTGATCCGCAGGGCGGCCGGGTCGCCCGGCCACGGACGGGCCGCCCGGCCACGAGACGCGAACGTCACCGATCCGCGATCGCCAGGTCCCCCGCCGGGCCGGACCATGCGGGTCCCACGAGCAGAGTCCGAACGGCCGTTTCGCCCGGCCAGGGCGCGCGTACGATGGCGCCCTGGAGCCGGCCCGGGTCGGGCCCGGCATCCGGACGGAAGGGCAGACGCGCTGCGCGCGCCAGCGTACGAGGTGGACCGTGGCGACCAGCGTCCGCTCGGGTTGGCATGACCGGATCCAGGCTCCGGCGAGCCCCTTCTCCGAGGCGACCCGGCCCCTGACCCGGGAGGCGGCGCTGGCCGAGGCGGAGCGCTGCCTGTTCTGCGACGAGGCGCCCTGCACGGCCGCGTGCCCGGCCCACGTCGACGTCCCGGGCTTCATCCGCCAGGTTGCTACGGACAACCTTGCCGGCAGCGCGCGCACGATCCTTGCCGCCAACCCGCTGGGAGCCACCTGTGCGCGGGCCTGCCCGGTCGAAGTGCTCTGCGAAGGCGCCTGCGTGCGCGCCGACATTGACCGGCCCATCTCCATCGGCCGGCTCCAGCGCCACGCCATCGACGCCTATGCAGCATCGGGTCGGCCGTTCTTCCGCGCGGGCGACGCAGCAGGCCGGCGCGTCGCGGTGATCGGGGCCGGTCCGGCGGGTCTCGCCTGCGCCGTCGAGCTTCGCCGGGCGGGCATCGGCGTGACGATCTTCGAAGCGCGTGAACGGGCGGGCGGCCTCCCTGACAGCGCGATCGTCCCCTGGCGAATGGACCGCGCGATCCCCGCGCTGGAGGTGGCCGAGGTGGAACGCGTCGGCGCCGAGATCCGGCGCGGCGTGGCCGTCGGCCGGGACGTGGGCTGGGCCACGCTGCTCGCCGGCCACGACGCCGTCTTCGCCGGCGTCGGCCTCGGCCGCAGCCGCCACCTCGGCATCCCCGGCGAGGACGTACCGGGCGTCGCGGACGCGCTCGACGTCCTGCGTCGCATCGCTGCCGGGGAGCGCGAGACGATCGAGCTCGGCCGTCGCGTCGCCATCATCGGCGGCGGCAGCACGGCCCTCGACGCGGCGGCCGCGGCCGCCAGGCTGGGCTGTCCGGAGGTCACCGTCTTCTACCGGCGAACCGAGGCAGAGGCGCCGGCGCATCCGCAGTCGATCCAGCTGGCCAGGTCCCTCGGCGTCCGGTTCGAGTGGCTCGCCGCTCCCGTCGCGATCCGCGCGGACGGGGCAGCGGTCGCGGTCACGTTCGACCGCATGCGCCTCGGCGACCCCGATGCCAGCGGGCGGCCGCGTCCCCTGGCGGTCCCGGGCGCGCTGATCCAGCGCAGCTTCGACATGGTCCTGCGGGCCGTCGGCGACGAAGTGGCGACCGACGACCTCGAAGGGCTGGGGCTGACGGTCGCGAACGGCCGAATCGACGGCGTGACGGGCGGCGGGGAGACCTCGAACCGCAGGGTTTGGGCGGGTGGCGACGCCGTCAACGGTGGCGCGGAGGTCGTCGACGCCGTGGCGGCGGGCCTGGCGGCCGCTCGCTCGATCGCCGCGGCACTGCGCGTGGCGGTTCGGCCCGCGGACATGCCCGCCCACGGTCCACGGATCGAGGTGGTCACGAGCACCAGCGCCCGCCAGACGGTCGACCTCTCCACGGACGTCGCCGGCGTCCGCAGCCCGAACCCGTTCTGGCTGGCCAGCGCTCCCCCGACCAACACGGGCGAGATGATCGTCCGGGCGTTCGAGGCGGGCTGGGGCGGCGCGGTCTGGAAGACGATCGGGGACCCGATCGTCAACGTCTCGCCCCGCCTGGGCTCGGTCACGGTCGGCGGCGCCCGCATGGCCGGCATCAACAACATCGAGCTGATCAGCGACCGGCCGATCGAGACGAACCTGGCCGAGATCCGCGAGGTCAAGCGGCTGTTCCCCGACCGGGCCGTGGTGGCCTCGCTCATGTACCCGATGGAGCGGGCCCCCTGGATCGAGATCACGCGGCGCGTGAACGACACCGGGGCCGACGGCATCGAGCTCAATCTGAGCTGCCCGCACGGCATGGCCGAGCGTGGGATGGGCGCCGCAATCGGCCAGGTTCCCGAGTTCGTCGCCCGCTGCACGGCCTGGGTCAAGGAGGCGGCGCAGGTCCCGGTCTTCGTCAAGCTGACGCCCAACATCACGGACATCACCGCGGTCGCCAGGGCGGCGGTCGCGGCGGGCGCCGACGGGCTGGCGATGATCAACACCATCAGCTCGATCGTCGACGTGGACCTGGCGACGTGGACGCCGCGGCCGTCGGTCGCAGGCCGCTCCACCCACGGCGGCTATGCCGGCCCGGCCATCAAGCCGGTCGCGCTCAACATGCTGGCGGCCTGCGCCGCCGACCTGGGCGTGGGCGTGCCGCTGACGGGTGTCGGCGGCGTCGCGACCTGGCGCGATGCGGTGGAGTTCCTGCTGCTCGGTGCCTCCTCGGTGCAGGTCTGCACGGCGGTCATGCACTTCGGCCACCGGATCATCGACGACCTGGCGGACGGCCTCGCCTCCTACCTGGCCGAACGCGGCCTCACCTCACCGGCAGAGCTGGTCGGCCGGGCCGTCCCGACCATGACCGACTGGGGACAGCTCGACCAGGGCTACCACGTCGTGGCGCGGATCGACCAGTCGCGCTGCATCCACTGCAATGTCTGCCACCGCGCGTGCGAGGACGGCGGCCACCAGTCGATCGCCCTGCGCCGCAACGGCCACGCCATGGTCGAGGTGGACGCCGAGACCTGCGTCGGCTGCGGCCTGTGCGCGATGGTGTGCCCGATGGAAGACTGCATCTCGCTGGTGTCGTCAGACCACGCACCGCGCACCCACGACCGCCCGGTACACGCCTGAGCCCAAAGCGGACGGTCCTGGATGCGGATGGAGGCCTCGTCCCGCGCGAGCAGCCCGCCTAACCCGGGCGGGCCATCTCGACCAGGCGGCAAAGGGCGTTGGCCAGGCGGATCTGGCGCGGCGTCCGGCACGCGACGCGGACGAGCTCGGGCGACGCGACCACGACAGCCAGGCAGCGGGCGCGCGACGTGGCCACGTTGAGTCGATTGAGCGAATAGAGGAACTCCATCCCGCGCGGTGCGTCCTCGGGCGACGACGAGCCCATCGCGTAGATCGACAGCGGGGCCTCCTGGCCCTGGAACTTGTCGACGGTGCCGACGCGAACGCCACCCAGCCCGGCGCGCCGGAGCGTGGCCGCGATCCGCTCGACGTGGGCGTTGTACGGGGCGACGATCAGCACATCGTCCTGGCGCAGCGGCGCGACCGAGCCCCGGGCGTCGGTCCAGGTCGCCCTGCCGGGTCGCTCGAAGAGGGCGCCGAGGAGCGTCGCGATGGTCGCCGCCTCCTCGGGGCTGTCGATGTCATTGCCGGCGTGCCGCACGGGCACGAAACGGATGCCGGTTCCGTCCAGGACCCCGGCGCCCGCCAGCGACTGGCGCTCGCGGCCGGCCTCCGGGGCGAGCTTGCCTTCGTAGAAGACCTCGCTCGTGAAGGCGCAGACGTCCGGATGCAGGCGCCACGTCCGCTCCAGGAACAGCCCCGCGTCCGGCGGGATCGTGGCGCGGTCGCCCAGCAGGTGGGCCAGCGCCGAGCGCTCGGCGCCCGGCGGGTGGCTGCCCTGCGTCGGCTGGTCCAGCTGCTGGGGATCGCCGAGCAGGACGAGCGACCGCGCGGCCGGTGACACGGCCACCGTGTTGGCGAGCGAGACCTGGCCGGCCTCGTCCACGACGAGGACGTCGACACGTTCACGCAGGTCGGCCCGTGCCCACAGCCAGGCGGTACCCCCAACGATGTCGACTCCGTTGCTGGCGAGGGCGGCGACGACCTCGGCGTTCTCCTTGTAGGCGGATGCATGGTCGCTCGTCGGCTCGCCGTCCAGGCCGGTCTTCTGGCCGATCCGGATGCGCCCGCGGCCAGGCCGGGCCGCCGCCTGCTCGGCGATGGCCCTGGCCACCTCGTCGAGGACGTGGCCGATCACCTTGTGGCTGTTCGCCGTCACCCCCACCTTCCAGCCGGCCGCCGCCAGGGCGACGATCATCCTGGCGCCGGTCCACGTCTTGCCCGTGCCGGGCGGCCCCTGGATCGGCAGCGTGCTCTCGTCCAGGGCGAGCGCAAGGCGCGCGGTGGCGTCCAGGGCGGGTTCGCCGGGGAGCCGAAGTGGCGCCCACGGCATCCGCCCGGCGATCCGCGGCGTGCGCCGAAGCAGCAGCTGGCGGGCTGCGCCGAATGGCCCCGGGTCCTCGATGCCGTGGTCCGCGACCCATCTCCCCACCTCGATCAGCGACTCCTCCTGGGCGTCCGTCGACACGTGGTCGCCCGGGATCAACGAGGAGGGTTCGCCCCGCGCGAGCTCGCCCTTCGTTCGCCGCAGGACGATCGTGAGGCCGGCCTCGTCGATCGCCTCGACCGTGCCCGCGGATCGACCGGTCCTCGGGTCGTCGACGCGACGCCCGGCCTTGATGGCGTGGTCCTGAACTGGGAACCCGAAGCGCTGCAGGCGGCCACCGCGGCCGGCCTCGCCCAGCTCCTCGAGCAGCGTCACCTGGCCGATCGGCTCCCGCTCGTCGACGAGGTCCTCGTCGGTCATCGAGCGCAGGTCGTAGTAGCGCCACCAGAACGCCTTGTCCTCGCGCCGGTGCCACTCGAGCAGCTGGGCCAGCAACCAGGTAGCGTGCTCCGCCGGGGTCAGGTCCGTCGATGCGCGGTCGGCGAGGCCTGCCGTCAGGCGCTCGACGAGGGCCGCGACGCGCGCCTGGCGCTCGGTCAGCGGCCGCGCCGCGGCCGCCTCCGGGCTGGCGGGCGGCCTCGGCACGTCACGACCGAGTTGCGCGACGAGGTCGAGGCGGCGCGCTTCGAGCCAGTCGCGGAGGCGCCAGTTCGACAGCACGTCGTCGCGGTTGTAGCCGGCGATCTCGGCCAGGATCGCCTCCCCGACCGCCCCTTCCTCGCTGGCCCCGCCCTCCAGCCACGCCTCGAAGTCGACGATGCTCGAACTGGCGGAGCGGAGCTCCACCTCCCGGCGCAGGCCGTAGAGCGGCTCGAGGCGCTTGATCGAGTAGCTCTCGACGCCCGCCCGGATCCCCTGCCGGACGACCCGGTAGAGGTCGACCAGGACGCCGCCCCGCAGCAGCCGATCGACCTCGTGCTCGCGAGTCGCGTGGCGCTGGGCCAGGCGGGCCAGGGCGGTACGCTCGTAGGCGGCGTAGTGGTACACGTGGAGCGTCGGGTCGGCATCGAGACGCCCGACGAGCAGGTCCACGAGCGCTTCGAACGCACGCTTCTCGGCGGCGCGGGTCACGTCGCCCGCCGCGTCACGGCTCCAGATCTCGTGGAAGCGGGGGGCCGGCGAACCGTCCCCCAGGAGGCGGCCATCCGGGTCGGCCGCGGCGGGCTCGAGCACGCCGAACAGGTAATCGACACCGTCATCGAGGGCGAACGGATCGCCTTCGATGTCGAAGAAGAGATCGTTCGGGCTGGGCTCCGGCAGGACGAGGAACCCGCGGTCCGGCGTCAGCGCGCGCTTACCGGTCGACGGGTCGTCGGTCCACTCGGGGTCGAGCAGCTCCCAGCGCGGCGTCGGGAGCCCATCGCTCTCGACCTGGATGCGCGCCTGTTCGCGGGCGCGCGCGAGGGCCGCATCGCTGCTCCGCTCCAGCTTCGGCCGCAACGGCAGGGCCAGGCCGGCCAGCCCGGCACGGGTCGGCACGCCCCGCTCCTTGAGGCCGCGGCGGAGGCGGCCGCTGATGCCTGCCACCAGGCTGAGGTCGTCGTCGGCGCGGCGACGCGCCCGGCAGGCCGGGTTCCAGCGGCAGACCTCGCAGTGCTCGACGGGCTCCGGGTAGGTGGTGGGCGGAGGGTATGCCGGCGGGCCGGCGCGGATGTCGTCGACGGCCGCCTCGAACTGCGCCTTCACGCGCCGGAAGTAGGCCATGGCGTCGGCCACGCGCAGGGTCACCGTCTCCCGCGAGCTGCCACCCAGCACGACATGGAAGCGCTCCGGGAGCCGGGCCTGGACTGCGGTCAGTTGCTCCACGTACGAGCAGATCTGCACGACCGCGCCGCCGGTGACGTGGCGGGCGAGCTTCGTGTCGGCGACCTCGTAGTGCCAGTCGCCGAGGTCCGAGGCGCCGGCGACGCGAAGGAGGAAGTCGGCATGGCCGCGCCAGGTGCCGTCGAAGAACGTGGCCTGGTAGACGACATCGACGCCTGCCTCAAGGGCGGCCCGGGTGGCCGCCGCCGCCTCGCGCAGGGCCGCGCCCGCGTCCGGGCGCAGGCCGTCGACCGCCGAACCGTCCTTGTCGATCCGGACGACCGTCCGCCCGCTCGCCTCGAGGTCGGCAAGGTAGCGGCGCTCGTGCTCCTCGCCGCGCTTCGCGACCAGCTCGATCGACGGGTCGTTGCGGATGGGCTTCTGAACCAGGCCGGCGAGCGCGGCCCGCTCCAGGGCGAGCCGGTGCTCGCAGGCAAGGAAGCCCACGAGGTCCGTGGCGGCGTACACGGGGCGACCGTCGATCAGCTGCATGCGACTGTGATCCTAGCGGCGAGCCGTGCCAGCTCGGGCGGCATGGCGCGGGCGACGTGGCGGATCGGGTGGCATGGCGCGGGCGACGTGGCGGATCGGGTGGCATGGCGCGGGCGACGCGGCGGATCGGGTGGCATGGCGCGGGCGACGTGGCGGATCAGGTGGCCGAACGCTGCGTCCGGCGAGGGCCGAACCAGACGACCGTAATGGCAATCCTTTGTGCGTTCGCGCCGGATTCCGGCGTATCTGGACGCCGAGATCGGGCTCACCGAACGGAGTCCTGACCGTACCTGCCCACATTCCATGCGCTGGCTCCCTGCGGCGGACGCGAGCGCACGAATCATTGCCGGAACGGCACGGCGGGGAGCCCGCCCGGCCGGAACGGCACGGCGGGGAGCCCGCCCGGCCGGAACGGCACGGCGGGGAGCCCGCCCGGCCGGAACGGCACGGCGGGGAGCCCGCCCGGCCGGAACGGCACGGCCGGGAGCCCGCCCAGCCGGAACCGCACGGCGGGCGCCAGCCGGCCCGCCACGACACGCTCCGCCCCTACACTCACGCCCGATGCTCGCCAACGTCCGCAACTGGGCGGAGCCCAGGACCGGCCCGCTGCTCTTCCTGGCCACCGCGACGATCTACCTGGCCGTCGGCCCGTGGTCGACGGCCGACTCCTTCGCGCCGCTGGCGGACGCGTTCCTCCACGGTCGGCTGTTCGTGACGATCCCATTGCCGGCGCTGGAGATGGTGCCGCGCGCCGGAGGCGGCCTCTACAGCCCATTCCCGCCGGTGCCCGCCGTGGTCATGGCCCCGTTCGTGGCCATCCTCGGGACCGCCTGGGTCGACACCAACTGGACGACCGCGATCGCCGGCGGGGTGTCGGCCTGGCTGATGTGGAGCGTGCTCCTGCGCCTTGGCCTGGAGCGCAGCGTGGCTCGGTGGATGACCGTCGCCTTCGCGTTCGGCTCCGAGCTCCTCTTCGTGGGCGCGACGGGCGGGCAGCATCACTGGCCCCAGGTGCTCGCGCTCTGCCTGGCCCTGGCGGCGTTCCGCCTGGCCATCGACGGGCGATGGCCGGTCGCCGCCGGGCTGGCCCTGGGCCTGGCCGCCGGCTCACGACTGCCGGCCGTCATGGCGGCCCCACTCTTCCTGGCTGCCTGCGCGGCGCCGGCGGGCGGCGTTCGTCCGGTGCTGAGCCCTGGCACGATCCGGTCGGTCGACCGCGCCGGAATGATCCGGGCGGGCCGCTTCGCCTTCGGCCTTGCCATTCCGCTCGTCGCCCTCGGCTGGTACAACGCAGCCCGGTTCGGATCGCCGGTCGAATTCGGCTACGGGCTGATCGTCAACCCGGCAACCGGCCGATCGGTCCTGGAGGAGCCCTGGTATGCGCAGGGAATCGAATCGATCGCCTACGTGCCGCGGAACCTCTACGCGATCTTCTTTCGCTCGTTCGACTTCGTCGAGCAGGCGCCATGGCTGCGCCCGAACTGGATGGGCACGTCGATCCTGCTGACGATGCCGGCGCTCCTCTACCTGATCCGGGCGCGTCTGCGCGACCCGCTCGTCGCCTGGTGCCTGCTTGCGGCGGCCATGGCGCTGGTGCCGGACCTCCTGCACGGGGCCGTCGGGTTCGCCCAGTTCGGGTACCGCTTCATCCTCGACGCGCTGCCTTACCTCTGGATCGCGCTGGCCATCACCCTGCGCGACAGCCTGGTCCGCGGCGACCGCCTGGTGCGCGCCGCGCTGATCGCCGGGATGGTGGCGAACGCGTATGGCCTGATCGCGATCTGGGGCCTGGGCTTCGTGTCCTACTGAGCCGGAGCCGCGAAGCATCGGCGCGCCGGCCCGGGGGCGCGCCGGCCCGGGGGCGCGAGGACCGGAGGCGCGAGGCACGGCGCGAAGCTCAGCGGGCGTGCCGGCCCGGCGCCCGGGTCGCCGCGACGCCCGTCGGCATCCGGGAGTGCTCGGCATACGACGCCGTCGAGTACATCGCCTTGCGGGCAAGCTCCGGCATCGGGCCGCCAAGCGCCGGCGCCCTGGCCTCGAGGGCGGCCAGCGTGCCGGCGATCTCGGCGTCGCTCCCGGCGTAGGCGCGGATCCTGCGGGCCGTCCCGGCGATCACGTCCCGCGCCCCCTCGTAGTCACCGGTCCGATTGCGCGTGGCTGCCTCGCGCACGGCCCGGGCGGCGAACACGCGGGCGACCGCCCGGTCGACGTCGAGGTCGCGAGCCTGCCGGTCATTGGTCGCGTCGTCGGCATGCTCCCACGTCACGCCCAGCGTGCCACCGGCGAGGACGCCGTCGCGATCGGACGCCGCCACCACGGCCCGCACGGCCCGGCCCGACTCGCCGTACGGGAACCGCAGCCGCAGCACGATCTCGACCTCCTGGTCCGCGCTGAGGTCCCCGAGCGCGACCCGGGTCCGGTCGTCGTGGAGCGAGGTCGGGAAGGCCGTCAGGGCCTCGATCTCGACGCCGGCCGGGGCGCTGACGTCCAGCACGACGTCGCGGGCCGTGATCGCCAGCGTCTCGCCGACCTCAGACGTCATGTAGTCAGGGATGGACGAGCCCTCGGCGATGAAGTAGAAGTGGCCGGCGCCCGCCTCGGCCATCCCGGCCAGGAGGACCTCGTCGAAGTCGCGCCCGACGCCGAACGTGGTGGTGGAGACGCCGCGTGCCCGCAGCTCGCCGGCGTGATGGCGAAGCTCATCAGGGTCGGTCATGCCGACGTTGGCCAGGCCGTCGGTCAGCAGCAGGCAACGGTTCACGCCGTCAGGGCGGAGATCGGTCGCGACCTGCTCGCAGCCCCGCAGCCAGCCGCCAGCCAGGTCCGTGCTGTCCCGGGCATCGATGGAGCGAATGCGCTCGATCGCCGCGCTGCGCGCGTCCGGCGTCGCGAGCGAGCCCGGCACCACGACGTCCACCCGGTCGTCGTACGCCACCACGGCGAAGCGGTCGTCGGCGCGGAGGCGGCCGATCGCGTCCTCCACGGCCGCCCGCGCGAGGCGGATCTTGTCGCCGGCCATCGAGCCCGACCTGTCGAGGACGAAGGCCAGGTTGACCGAACGTCGCGGAGCGTTCGCTGCCGCCGACGGGGCGGTGACCGTGGCCAGGAGGTAGCGCGTGCTCCGGTGGATGGCGCGGACGTAGCGTCGATCGGTGCGAACGGACAGCGTCATGGCTGGTCCCCTTCGAAGAGCTGGCGGGCGAAGGCGAGGAGTCGCTCCAGGCGGCGGACGTCGCCCGGCGTGAGGGGTCGGCGGACATGGATCTCGACGTCGGGGCCGAAGGCAATCCGCTCCCATTGCGAGCGGAGTGGCCCGGCGGAGGTGGTGGCCCCCGAATGGACAGGGTCGGCGGCCGGACGCGCGGCAACGGATGCCACCTCCTCCGCGAGGGCATGGAACGGCGGCGCGGCGGCCGGCGGCGGCGCGGCGGCCGGCGGCGGCGCGGCCGGCGGTGGCGCGGCCGGCGGTGGCGCGGCCGGCGCGTCCGCGGCGGCGTGGGACGCGACCTTGCGCGGGGAGGCCGCACCGATCGTCGACATGGTCATGGCCGCGAGGCTCGCCGGCATCACGCTCTGGCCCGGCGTTCCGCGCAACAGGTCCCGGACGTACTGGATCGCCGTCGACGGCGGGCCCACCTCGGCCTCGACGTCCCCCACCAGCCGGGCGACGTCGTCATCGCCCAGGCCCGCCAGGCTTGCCCGGATCGCCGCGAGCGGCTGATGGTCGCGCTGGAGGCGGCGGATGAGTCGCAGGCGTGCGAGGTGGGCCTCACCGTATCGAGCACCCGGCCCGACCTGGCCCGGCGAGGGCAGGAGCCCCTGGGCGATGTAGTACCGGATGGTACGCGGCGTGACGCCGGCCAGTTGCGCCAGGTCGACGAGAGTGTAGTCGGGCGACATGGCTTCATTATGACAGTGCAACGTTGCACTGTCTAGACGCTCGGCGGACGCTCGCTGGCGCGGCACTGCGGCGGCGGCCGGTCCGGGCCGATTCCAGCGGCTACACTCGTCGGTGTCGTCCCCGGCTGCCACCCCGGGGGGCCGCCTGTCAGGAGCAACGGCGCGGAGCGCGAGGCCGGGTACCTCCGCCCACCAGACGAAACCGTGAGCGCTGGCGCGTGCCCCTTGAAACCATCCTCCTCCTGGCCGCCCCGGTCATCGTCATCCAGCTCGTCCTCATGATCTGGGCGCTGGTGGACCTGGAACGGCGGCAGACGGTCCGCGGCGGCAACAAGATCGTGTGGGCCCTGATCGTCGTCTTCGTCAACATCATCGGTCCCATCCTCTACTTCCTCGTCGGGCGGGAAGAGGCATGACCGCCATCGCCCCCGAGCCGATGATCCGGGCGCGCGGCCTGACCAAGCGCTTCGGAACAGTGGTCGCCCTGGACCGGCTTGACCTCGACGTTCCCGCCGGCTCGATCTTCGGCCTGCTCGGACCGAACGGTGCCGGCAAGACCACCACGCTGCGCATCCTCGCGGGCCTGGCCCGGCCGACGTCCGGAACGGCGAGCGTCGCTGGCGTGCCGGTCGGCCTCGACCATGCCGACCTCCGCCGGCGGATCGGCTATCTCGACCAGGATCCTCGCTACTACGGCTGGATGCGTGGGCGGGAGCTCCTCGAGCTCGTCGGTCGCCTCCACGGCCTGTCCGGCGTCGCGCTCCGCGATCGCGTGCGGGCCAGCCTGGAGCGGGCCGGGCTCGCAGGCGCCGCCGAGCGCCGCATCGGCGGGTACTCGGGCGGGATGCGCCAGCGACTCGGCGTCGCCCAGGCCCTGCTGCACGAGCCCGAGCTGGTGATCCTCGACGAGCCCGTCAGCTCCCTCGACCCGGAGGGCCGCCGCGACGTGCTGGACCTCGTTCGTGATCTGCGCGGCGAGGCGACGGTCGTCTTCTCGACGCACGTCCTCACCGACGTCGAGCGCACCTGCGACCGCGTCGGCATCCTGGACCGCGGCCGCCTCGTCACGGAGGCGCCGCTCGAGGAGTTGCTGGCGACCCACGCGCCGCCCGCCTACCGGATCGAGCCGGAACCCGGCCAGGACGCGGCCGTCGCCTCGCTGGCGGACCGGCTGCGGGGCGAGGCGTGGACGGTCGACGTCACGGTGGGTGACGACGGAATGCGGATCCGGGTCCGCGACCAGGCGGTTGCGGCCCGCGAGATCCTGCCGGCAGTCGCCGCAGCGGGTGTCGCCCTGGTTGCCTTCGAGCGCATCCGGCCGACCCTCGAGGACGTCTTCCTCGAGCTCGTGGGGCCGGCGCCGGCGGCGGACCTCGACGGGCGGGGCTTCGTCGGTCCTCGACGGGAAGGCGCGGAGGTGGGCCGATGACCGGCTTCGGCGCCCTGCTCCGCAAGGAGCTCCTGGAGCAGTGGCGGACGCTGCGACTCCCGCTGGTCGCGATCGTCTTCGTCCTCGTCGGGCTGCTCTCCCCGCTGATCGCCCGCTACACGCCGGAGATCATCGAAGCCTTCGGCGGCAGCCAGTTCGTGATCCAGATCCCGACGCCCACGGCCGGCGACGCCGTCGACCAGCTGCTCAAGAACCTCGGCCAGTTCGGCGCGCTCACGGCGATCCTGCTGGCGATGGGTTCCGTTGCCGCCGAGAAGGAGCGCGGCACGGCGGCCATGATCCTGTCCAAGCCCGCTTCCCGGGGCGCGTTCCTCGGGGCGAAGCTGGTTGCCATCGCGACGACGCTCGGGGTCGCCACCGTTGCGTCCTGCGCGGCCGCCTGGTTCTACACCGCGATCCTGTTCGAGACCCTTCCCGTGCCGGGCTTCCTGGCGGCGACGG
Source organism: uncultured Chloroflexia bacterium (assembly GCA_963821595.1). Classification (GTDB taxonomy): domain Bacteria; phylum Chloroflexota; class Limnocylindria; order Limnocylindrales; family CSP1-4; genus CTSoil-043. The sequence goes on from CAWGEL010000026.1 coordinate 81,588, forward strand.
CGCTCGAATGGCTCGCCCTGGTGGCCTTCGCCGCGGTCACGTTCCTGGGCAGCACGCTGACGCGGTCGACCGTGGCCGCGGCGGGCTTCGGCATCGCTGCCTTCCTCGTACTCGGGATCCTCAGCGCGCTGCCGAACATCGGCAGGTACCTGCCGACCGGCCTGGGGCCGTCGGCGCGCGCGCTTGCCCTGGGGACGCCGGGCGCCGACGTCGTCGGTCCGGTCGTCGCCACGGTCGTCCTGGTCGCCGGGGTGGTCGCCGTGGCCTGGCTCTCCTTCCGCAGGCAGGAGCTCTAGACCGGGCGGTTGAACGGCGCCGGGCGGGGGCGGCGCGCGGAACGGCGGCGCCGAATCGACGGACCGTGGAAGGGCGCACGCCGGTCGATCGAAGGCCGATCGGCCCTTTCAGCGGCGCGGGCGGGCGTCATCATCGCCGCATGACCGAGCAGCCGGGGAGCGGAGGCCCGCTGCCTGATGACGCACCCGTTGGGCGCGGACCGGCCGGGCGCACGCCCGAAGCGGACGCCGCAGCTCCCGACGCGCGCTCCTACACCGAGCGGTACCGGGGCACGCCGTTCGAGACGCGGGACCTCGACCCGCTGGCGATCGCTGCAAGCGCCGGGCGGCCCGTGGGCAGGGCGACCCGGCTCCTGTACTGGGTCGGCGCGCTGCTCGTCATCGCGGCCCTGGCCGGCGGGGCCGCCTTCGGCGTCAGCCTCCTGGGCCGCGGTTCGACCGGCGTCTACCTGGCCACGCTGTCGCCGCCCGGGCTCCGGCCGAGCCCGACGCCGACGCCCGGGATTCCCGACGATGCGACCGTGCTGGACCGGTTCGTCGCGCATCTCCGCTCCGGCAGCCGGTCGTACCGGGTCGCCGTCTGGTCCTCCGTGATCGGGGCGGGTCGCGACGCCACGATCCAGCTCACCGGCAGCGTCTCCGGGTCGCGCTGGTCGGGCCGGGCGACGGTGACCCCGGCCTCCCGGCCGGCGCGGACGGGCCAGCTCGTGATGATCGACGGCAAGTGGTGGTATCGAGTGGGCAGCGCCGGCTGGCGATCGGGCCTCCTGCCGTTCGACGACGTCCCGGAGGTGGACCCGTTCGCCGTCATCGCCGGCCTCGGCGACCTCGTGTACCTGGGACCGGCCTTCCACGACGGCCGCTGGACGTACCACCTCGCGACGCGGCAGGGCTGGATCTCGCTGTCGACGGCGATCGCCGGCTGGCGGCCGGGATGGCAGTTCGATCGTGCCCGGATGGACATCTGGGTCGCGAGCGATGGCAGCCCGATCGAGGCCGTCTACGCCGCCGAGATCGGCATCACGAACACGGCCGTGCGGCACTCGTTCACGACCGAGTCGACGTACTGGCTCTCGCACGTCGGCGAGAAGGTCACGATCACGGCTCCCTGAGCGCCGCCCGCGTCCTCCTGCGTTCGCCCCTGCCGCCCGAACCGGAGGGCGCCCGTTCAGCGCCGAACCCGTGAACCCGGCGCCCGCTCCGAGGTGACGTCGCCGCCCGCGAGTCCGCCCGCCCGCCCCCGAGTCCGCGGCGGCCGCGCGCATCGACCACGTGGGCGGGCGATCAGGTCCCCGCTTCGAACGCCTCCACCTCGGCCCGTGTGGGCATGCCGCTGCGGGCGCCCGCGCGCGTGGTGGAGATGCCGGCCGCGACGACCGCGCGGCGTGCCGCGTCCGCCAGGGCGAGCCCGGACGCAAGGCTCGCCGCGAGCACGCCGCTGAACGTGTCCCCTGCCCCGGTCGCGTCGACGGGTCTCACGCCAGCCGGAGCGAGCGCTACCGCGTCACTTCGCGCCGGCACCAGCAGCGCTCCGGCGGCGCCCAGCGTCACGACGGCTGCCCGGGTGCCGCCGGGTCCGCCCAGCACACGGCGCGCGAGCATCTCCAGGCCCCGGGTCGTGCCAATGGCGTCTCCGGCCCCAGCCGCCGGGCCGCGGGCGTCGACGTCGGTGAACCCGGCGATCAGGGCGAGCTCGGACCGGTTGGGCGTGACGACGTCGGCCAGGGCCAGCGTCGCGGCGTCGAGACCGTCCGCCGGAGCCGGATTCAGGATCGTCGTCGCGCCCGCCTTCCGCCCTCCCTCGAGGGCGGCGCGCACGGCCGCCGTGGGGATCTCGGCCACCGTCAGGATCACATCGGCGGGACCCGGCGCGAAGCGGGCCAGCGCTGCCCGGACCGAGGCCACGTCCACGCCCGCGTTAGCCCCCGGAGCCACGGCGATGAGGTTCTCGCCGTCGCCGTCGACCACGATGAGCGCCACGCCCGTGGGCCGGTCGAGCCGCGTCAGGCAGGTGGTGGCGACTCCGTCCGCCGCCAGCGCATCGGCGGCCGCCCTGCCCAGGTCGTCGGACCCGACCGCGCCGACGAATTCGACGGGCGCTCCCATCCGCGCGGCGGCCACGGCCTGGTTGCCGCCCTTGCCGCCGTGGTGGCGGGCGATGTCCCCGCCGATCACGGTCTCGCCGGGCCGCGGCAGGCGATCCGTCACGACCACGAAGTCGACGTTGACGGAACCGACGACGATGACCCGACCCGTCATGCCGGCATTCTGCGCGGTCGTGGCGGGCCGGCGCGCGGTCGTGGCGGGCCGGCGCCGCCGTCGTGGCGGGCCGGCCGGGCCACGCGACCCCCCTGAACGGGGAATACCGACCGAGCGCCGCCCACTGGACCATTGGGCCGTGGAGTCGTCCGCGCCAACCATGGCCCGATTGCCGCGGGCCGCCGCGCCTGCCGGCGAGGGTCCGATCGATCCAACCGACGACCTCCTGCGCGCGCTCGAGGCGGCCGGGACGGTGTTCTGGCTGTACGACGTCGCCTGCCGCGAGTTCATCCACGTCAGCGAAACCCTCTGGGCGACGTTCGGCATTCCGGCCGCCGACGTCGCGTCGGTTCACGCGCGGATCGTGGCTGCCGTGCACCCGGATGACCGGGCCATCGTCCGCGCGGCGCGGGTGCCGATCCGGGATCAGCCCCAGCTCATCGAGTACCGCCTGGTCCGCCCCGATGGGTCCGTGGCCTGGGTCAGCGACCAGAGCCTGCCCGTCTTCGATGCCGACGGCCGGGTCGTGCGGGTCGCCGGCTTCATCAACAACGTGACGGAGCAGAAGCTGGCCGACCAGGCTCGCCTCCAGGGTCACCGCATGGAAAGCGTCGGGCGCCTCGCGGGCGGCATCGCCCACGACTTCAACAACCTGCTGACCGTCATCCTCACGGCCGCCGACCTTCTCGCCGAGCAGATCGAGCCGACGCCGCCCGAGCTCGACCAGGTCCGCTCGGCGGGCCGTCGCGCCGCGGAGCTGACGCGCCAGCTGCTCGACTTCTCCCGGCGGCGGCCGGGAGCGGCGAGGCCACTCGACCTCAACGACCTGGCCGGCGGGATCGAGCTGCTCCTCCGGCGCCTCATCGGCGAGCACGTCGTGCTGGTCGTGTCGCTCGACCCGAGGATCGCGGCCGTGAACGTGGACCCGAGCGGCCTCGAGCAGGTGATCGTCAATCTCGCCGTCAACGCCCGCGACGCCATGCCTGAGGGCGGCACGCTGACCATCGCGACCGGCGAACGGACCGTCCTTCGCCGGAGCCAGGACCTGCCCGGACTCGCCCCGGGTCACTACGTCACGCTGCTCGTCTCGGACACGGGCTGCGGCATGGACGAGGAGACGCTGGGCCACGCGTTCGAGCCTTTCTACACGACCAAGCCGCCCGGCCGCGGCACCGGCCTTGGCCTGGCCCAGTGCTACGGGATCGTCAAGAGCGTCGGCGGCTACATCTCGGCGCGCAGCCGGCCCGGAGCCGGATCGACGTTCGTCGTCTACCTCCCGGCGGCCGACGTCGCGGCGATCCCGGTTCGACCCGACGTTCCTCTCCCGGCAGCTCATGGTTCGGGCCACATCCTGATCGTCGAGGACGAGCCGATCGTCCGCGCCAACGCGGCTCGCAGCCTGCGGGCCGCGGGCTACACCGTGACCGAGGCGGTGGACGGCCTCGACGGCCTGCAGGTCGCCGCCAGCCACGACGGACCTCTTGACCTGGTCGTCACCGACCTCGTCATGCCGCGCCTGGGCGGCCGCGAGATGGTGATCCGGCTGGCCGAGCGACGCTCCGGGTTCGCCGTGCTGTACACGAGCGGCTACCCGAGCCAGGCCGACGGCGCCGTCCCCGCGCACGTCCCCAACGGGTTCCTGGCAAAGCCGTACCGCGTGATGGACCTGCTCGATCACGTGGGCCGCATGCTCGCGTCGCGACCAACCTGACCATGGCCCCGCCGCCCGGGCGTGCCGCGGGCGAGCGACCGTCGGCCGCGGTACAGTCCCGCCATGCCCCGTCGAATCTACGACTTCAACGAGCCCGATCGATTCATGGCCGGAACTGTCGGCGAGCCAGGCCAGCGCACGTTCTACCTCCAGGCAAGGAAGGGCTCGGCTGTCGTGTCGGTCGCGCTCGAGAAGGTCCAGGTCGTGGTCCTGGCCCAGCGCATCGCCGAGCTGCTCGCCGAGATGGGCCGGCGCGGCGTCGCCCTGCCCCCCGGGACGCCGGCAGGCGACGAGGACACAGCGGCCCTGTCCGAGCCGGTCGTCGAATCGTTCCGGGTCGGCACGATGACGCTGGCCTGGGACGGCGACGCCGACGAGGTCATCCTCGAGGCACGGGCGGAGGTCGAGGAGGACGAGGACCAGGAAACCGAAGCCTCGGCGGACGACGAAGAGCCGGACGTGATCGACGACCTCGACCCGGACGGGCCGGACCTCGTCAGGGTCCGTCTTTCGCCCGGCCGGGCGCGAACCTTCGCCGAGCGGGCCCTGGAGGTGGCGGCGGCCGGCCGCCCGCCATGCCCGCTGTGCGGCCGGCCCCTCGATCCCGGCGGCCACGTCTGCCCGCGGAGGAACGGCTACGTCCACTGACCCTCTGCGGGAGGGCGGGTCGTCCAGCGGCGAGGACGATGCCGACGAGCGAACCCGGCCGCGGTCGGAGTCGGGCCGTGAGCGCCGGCGCGCCCGGCTGGCGCGAACAGGTCCGCGGGCCGACGACGCGGCCCCGGGCCGCTCGGCCGACACGAGACCGTCAGCCGGAGCGGAGCCGGCGTCATCCCTTCCCCCGTCCGTCGACCTCCCGCCGCCGCTGGCGATCCCCTTCCTGGCCCACGGAGCGCTCCACGTGGCCGGACGCCTCGTCCAGGCCTCCAACACGACGCTGCTCGTGGGGGTGACCGCCGACGTTCCGGATCGCGGCCGGGTGACGGCGGCCGCCGTGTACAAGCCGGTTCGCGGCGAGCGGCCACTGTGGGACTTCCCCGACGGCACGCTGGCCGCCCGCGAGGTCGCCGCCCACGAGGTGTCGGCAGCGAGTGGCTGGGAGGTCGTCCCGCCCTCGGTGCTTCGCCAGGACGGCCCGGTGGGACCTGGCTTGCTCCAGCTGTGGGTCGAGACGCGCAGTGACGTCGACATCCTCGACCTGCTCCGGGCATCGGACCCTCGCCTGCGCCGGATCGCCCTGTTCGATGCGGTCGTGAACAACGCCGATCGCAAGGCGGGCCACCTGCTGGTCCGGCCCGATGGCCTGATCCAGGGTTGCGACCACGGCGTCACCTTCAACGTCGAGCCCCGGCTGAGGACCGTCCTCTGGAACTGGCGAGGCACGAAGATCGCGCCGCGCGAGCTGACCGAGCTGGTCGCGCTGCGGCAGCAGCTGGAGCCGGGCGGCCGGCTGGACGCCACGCTGAGGACGCTCCTCGACCCGGAGGAGGTCCAGCTTGCCCGCGAGCGCCTCGACGGACTCCTCTCGAGCGGGCTCTTCCCGCAGCCCCACCCCGACTGGCCCGCCGTTCCCTGGCCCTGGTACTGACGGATCTTCCGGGCGTGGCGGCGACGCGCGGCCGGCGCGCCCTGGTCGGGAGCCGCGGCTTCGCCCGGTCAGGCGGGCGATCGGGACGTGCCCGTCGCGACGGGCCCCTCCAGCTCGCGGTCGGCCTCCGCCAGGATCTCCTCGATGACCGTGACGACGGCGTCCGGCAAGGGGTCGACCGGGGGAGCCGCCAGGATCTGGCGCACACGCTCGCGGGCGCGCTCGTACATCGTCGGACGGCCGGCGGCCTGCCAGGCGTCGAAGGGCCGGTGCTCGATCAGGTCCGGCCGCAGGAACTCGCCGCTCCGGATCGCGTCCCGCGTGCTCCGGCAGGCCAGGAAGTTGCCCCCAGGACCCACGTCCGTCATGTCCGCCGACCGCTCGGCGCCGGCGTCGGTGGCGACGCCCTGGGCGAGCCGCTCGCACTGGCGCGCGAGCTCGTTGTCGACGAGGATCTGCTCGAGCGCGAGGGCCTGGGCGCCCTCGACCTCGCCGAAGCCGACGATGATGTCGCTGCCCGCCAGGACCGGCGGCAGCATGGTGATGAGCTTCTCGATCACCGCCTCCGGGCCGGGCTGGTGCGCGTCCGACGTGCACCCGGCCGAGGTGGTCGGGAGGCCATACGACTTGCCAAGGCCGGTGAGCGCGGCGGCCATCAGGCCCATCTCCGGCGTGCCGCCGAGGTAGGCGCCGGACCGGAAGTTCATCGAGCCCGTGGCGCTGCTGTAGATGAGCGGGCGGCCCGGGTTGGCGAGCTGGAACACGACGATCGACGACAGCGCCTCCGCGTTGGCAAGGCAGACGTTGCCGAAGAGGCTCGCCGGCCCCGTGCTGCCGGTGACCGGCATCGGCATGATCATGACCGGGAGGTCGACGCGCCCGAGCTCGAGGTAGCCGTCGAGCATCGGCCCATCGTGTGTGAGGGGCGCCACCGGGCAGTAGATCAGCGAGAACGCGTGGCCCCGGCGCAGGCGCTCCTCGCCGCCGACGAGGGCGGCCAGCCCGGCGACCAGGTACGGGACCTGGGCCGCCGTGTGCAGCTCGTGCTGGCCGTGCTTGGAGCACCACGCGGCCATCGTCAGGAACTCGTGGAGTGCGCGTGACGGCGAGGGCGCATCCGAGGCTGCGACCGGAGGCCACGCCATCACGCCCATGTCGGCCTCCTGGAACACGCGCACCGCGTCGCGGATGTCGGCACGCGTGGCGTACCGGCGCTGTCCCGTCTCGAAGTCGAGAACGAAGGCACCCGTCCCATCGAGGCCGTAGCGGCTGACCGGCGACGGGAGCGGGTAGGCATGGGTCGGGTTCCGGGCGCCCAGCGTGAATGCCGTCGGGGAGGTCTTCAGGGCCAGCTCGACGAGGTCGCGGGGGATGCGGGCCACGCCGGTCTCGCGATCGACGTGCGCGCCTGCCGCTTCCAGGAGCGGCAGGGCTCGATCGCCGTGGAATCGCACGCCGACCTCGGCCAGGATCCGCAGGGACTCCTCGTGCGCCCGGGCCAGGTCGTCGCCCGACAGGAAGCGATGCTCGAACCTCATGCCATCCTCCTGCGGGCACAACCGGCGACCCGAGTGCGGGACGCTCGCAGGGGACGCCAGAGCGGCCTCGGGCCGGCCGCCTGGGGCCGCAGTCGGCGGCCGGAGCCTCCGCGTCCCATCTCAACTGCGCGTCCGCCCAGTCTGTCACGCCGGGCGCACCGTGAGCTGGCCGTCGCGACGGCCGGTGCGCGACGGGGAGCACGGCCGCCGCCACCGCCCCCGTCCGCGATGCCCAACCGCCGGCCGCCGCCCGCGGCCCACGGTCGCTTCCCGTCAGGCCGCGTCCGGGGGTCCGGCCGACACTGATCGCACACCGACGTGCAGCGTGACGATGCCGCCCGTGAGGCCGGTCCAGCGGACGTCGTCGAGCCCGACCTCGCGCATGATCGCGGCGATCCGCTCGGGTGACGCATAGCCCTGCACGCTCCGGGCGAGGTACGAGTACGCGGAACCCTGGCCAGCGACCCGCCCGATGAGCGGCACCACGCGGTCGAACCACCAGCGCAGCAGCCTGGCGGCCCTGCTGCGCGGTCGCGAGATCTCCAGGCAGACGACTCGCCCACCCGGCCGCACGACACGGACCATCTCGGCGAAGCCGGCCCGATAATCGGGCAGGTTGCGCATCCCGAAGGCGATCGTCGCCGCATCGAACGACGCGTCAGGCAGGGGCAACGCAAGCGCGTTAGCCACCACGAACGTAAGCCCCGACGCACCAGCGAACCGGCGACGGGCGATCCCGATCATTCCCTCGCTCAGGTCCACACCCACCACCCGGCCGCCGGGAGCGACCCGGCGAAGCAGGTCCGCGGCCACCTTGCCCGTTCCGGTCGCAACGTCGAGCGCGCTGCCCCCCGGACGGAGGGCGGCTGCCTGGACCGCGCGGTGTCGCCAGCGGGGCTCCTGGAAGCCGGAGATGAGCAGGTTCATCGGGTCGTACACCCGAGCGATGCGATCGAACATGGCGCCGACGTCGTTTGGCGCGGCGGCGTTGCCGCGCTCGGTCGCCTCGCCCGAAGGGTCGCCGCTGCGGCGGGTCATGCGGACTCCTCGGTGACGTGCCCGGCGGCCGACGGCAGCAGCAGGGCGAGCATCGCGGCCGCGACGGCGGACGCGTCGGTGATCGGAGCCGGGTGGCGAAGCCCGGGCAGGCGGACCCGGCGGGCCCCCGGGATCCGGAGGGCCAGGGCATCGCTGATCGGCGCGTAGAACGGCTCGCTCGCGTCGCCCGTGAGGAGGCCGACGGGAACCCGGATCCCCGCGAGCCCACCCGGCTCGAGGCCACCCATGCTGAGGTCGGCGATCGCGCCGCCTCCCTCGGCCTCGAGGAACGCTCGCGTCCGCGCCGGCATGGACGCCCAGGCATCGGTGGCCGGCCACACCATCGATGAACGTCGCCGCCGCGCCGGCCGGACCCTGTTCGCGACCGGCCCGCAGGGTGTCGCGAGCGACGCGGACGAGTGCCGCGCGAGTGGCGGCGTCGGCGACCGCAACGTACGGCGGCTCCCACGTGACGACGGCAACGACCCGCCCCCCGAGCCGGGCCGCCGCCTCCAGGGCCACGACGCCCCCGAAGCTGTGGCCGAAGAGCACGGCCGCGGGAATCGCCTCCGCGTCAAGGACGTCCTCCAGGTCATGGACATGGGCCGCGATCTCCAGGGCCACCGGGGCCGGGAGACGGCTGCCGCCACTGCCGCGCCGGTCGAGGAGCAGGACCGGGCCGGCGACGGCGAGCGCGCCGCCCAGCGCGAGCAGCTGGCGGGACGTGGAGAGCGTGGCGTGCAGCACGATCAGCGTGGGCGCGCCGGGCGGTGCCGCCGGCGATGGCGGGATCCGACGCACCGCAAGGTGCGCCCCATCGCGCGCGCGCACGGCGCCGACGGTCATCGGCCGGCGCGTCGGGCGAGGTTGTCGACCGGCGCGGCTTTCGTCGCCACCGCCCGCCGCAGCTCCGCCCGAAGCAGCTTGCCGGACGTCGTTCGCGGCAGCGCCGCCGACCGCACGATCGCGGCCGGCACCTTCCACGGCGCGAGCCGGCCGCGGCAATGGGCTCGGAGGGCGTCGTCGCCCGGATCCGGCTGGCCGGATCGCAGGACGACCACGGCGACGACCGCCGCCCCCCACGCCTCGTCGGGCCGGCCGACGACGCCGGCCTCCGCGACGGCCGGATGATCCTCGAGGACCGCCTCGACCTCGGCAGGGCGCACGTTCTCGCCGCCCGAGACGATCAGGTCGTCGCGCCGGTCGGCCACCTCCAGGCGCCCATCGCGATCGAGGCGGCCCAGGTCGCCGGTCCGCAGCCACCCGTCGTCGGTGAACGCGGCGTCCGTCAGCTCCGGCCGCCGGAGGTAGCCGGAGAACAGGGATGGCGTCCGCAGCTCGATCTCCCCCACGCCGTCATGGCCGGCGCCGGCGATCCGCAACCCCACGCCCGGCAGCGGGCGGCCGACGGAGCCCGGATGCTCGGCCGCCTCGGCCGTCGCCAGGGCGGTCGCGCCCGATCCTGCCTCGCTCAGCCCGTAGGTCGGCACGACCGGCCAGCCGGCGTGGAGCGCACGTCGCACGAGGCCGGCCGGCGCGGCCGCACCGCCAAGGGGCACGGCGCGCAGGGTCACCGGCGGCGGCAGGTCCCGGGCCGTGTCGAGGATCCGGACCAGCTGCGTCGGGACCAGCGAGAGGTGGCTCGGGAACGGCGGCCGGTCGAGGGCCGCCAGGATGGCCGCGGCGTCGCCCGCGGGCGCGATGGCGATCGGCAGGCCCGCGCCGAATGCCCGCCAGGCGACGCCCAGGCCGGCGACATGGGCGAGGCCGAGCGCCAGCAGCCATCCACTCGCAGGCGGCAGCGCTGCCGTCCAGGCCTCGGCGCTTGCGAGCATGGCCGCCGACCCGAGCATCGCCACCTTCGGCCGGCCGGTCGTCCCGGAGGTCAGGACGCCGAGCGCCGCGCCGGATGCCGCTCCTCCATCTACCGCCGGTGGGGCATCGGTGCCCGTCCGGATCAGGTCGTCCGCGTGGCCGGCGGGGCCGGCGCGACCGAGCTCGTCCAGCGTCACGCCCCCGAGCTCGTCCCCGACCAGCAGCGCCGGCTCGATCTCGGTGAGCGCCTCCGCACGCTCGCGCGCCGCGAGGTGGCCCGGCAGCGGGACCAGGCAGCTGCCCGCCCGCTCGGCCGCGACGAGCATGGCGAGGCCGTCGGCGGCCGGCTCCAGGTGGGCAGCCACGAGCCGACCGTGGCCGGCATGCCGGGCGGCGAGGCCGGCGGCCAGGGCGTCCGCCCGATCGTCGAGCCAGGCCCAGGACCAGGCGCGACCGGCGGCGTCGACGACGGCCAGCCCGGCCGGGTCCGCGAGCGCCTGGCGACGGATTCGCCGGCCGGGCGTCTCCAGGAGGGTCACGGGGCCGCCTCGACCGTCTCGGTGGCGAAGCGCGCCGCGGCGGCCGCATCGAGCGCGATGTCGAGGCTGCCGGAACCGCCGCCCGGCGTTCGCATGCGCCCGTGCTCCACGACGAGCGGGGCATCGAGCAGGTCATGCTCGAGGAGTCCGGCCGTGGCCAGCCCGTGGGCGAGCTCCAGCCCCGCGAACGGGCCGCCGACGACGGCGGGCAGCAGGCGCGCCGCGGCAAGGGCCGCCGCCACGCCCACGCCGGTCTCGAAGAGGGTGCTGACGACGACCGGAACGCCGGTCCGGGCAGCGATCGCGGCGATCTCGAGGACACCCGCGGGTCCACCGACGCGCGCCGGCTTCACCACCAGGACGTCGGCCGCGCCGGCGGCGAGAACGTCGCGTGCCGCGCGGGGCGACTCGACCGACTCGTCGGCCGCCAGGCGCACGCCGACCTGCCGGCGCAGCTCGGCCATCGCGTCCACGTCGTCCGGTGGCAGCGGCTGCTCCACGTACTCGAGGTCGAACCGGGCGACCGCATCGAGGCGCTCCTCGGCAGTCGGCAGGTCCCAGGCCCCGTTGGCGTCGAGGCGCAGGCGGACGCCGGGCCCGACCGCCGCCCGCACCGCCCGCACGCGCGCCACGAGGTCGGCCGTCTCTCGCTCGGCCCCGGCCTTGAGCTTGAGCGTGACGAACCCGGCTTCGACCGCCTGGAGCGCCGCCTCGGCGCCGGCGGCGGGGCCGCCGAAGGAGATCGTGCCGTTGACGGCCGCGCCGGCGTCCGCCGCTCCCGTCCCGGCGGTGGCGATCGCCGCCGCCGCGCCCAGGTCCAGCCGGGCGGCGTCGAGGGCTGCGCCCAGGGCCCGGCCGGGGGCCCCGTGCAGGGCCAGCTCCTCGGCCGACGGCACGTCGCCCGCACGGGCCCGCTCGGCGGCGTCGCGGACCAGTCGCCGCAGGACCGTCTCGGCGACTTCGCGGGCATCGGGCTCGAGGACCGCCTCGCCCAGGCCGATCCGCCCGTCGGGCGCGCGGAGGCGGACGATCCACGCCTCGCGATGCAGCCACATGCCGGCCGCGGTCAGGAAGGGCCGGCGAAAGGGCACCCGCACGAACAGCGCGTCGAGGCCGGCCACGGGCACCGCCTCGATCGCCCTTCTCAGCTCGTCCGCGGCCGCGCTCACGTCGGCCATCCCCGCACCGCCAGGGCGACCGCGAAGCAGACGCCGAAGGCGAGAGCCAGGCGGGCCGTCCCCTTCAGGGCGCGATTGAGCTCGCGCGGCTCGACGAACCGGTGGACCGTCCGCAGGAGCGAAAGCGCGAGCGGGACGGTGACGAACGGGAGGAGCTGGACGACGCCGGAACCGGCGGCCAGCAGCGCGACCGGCACGAGGTACGCGACGCCCAGCAGGACGCCGTACTCCACCTCCGTGGCGCCCCGACCCACCACGACCGCCAGCGTGCGCTTGCCGGCCGCCCGATCGGTGGGGATGTCCCGCAGGTTGTTCACGACCAGGATCGCGCTCACCAGGGCGCCGACCGGCAGCGCCGCGACCACGAACAGGGGGTCGAGGCGAAGCGCCTGCAGGTACGCCGTGCCGGACACGGCGACGAGGCCGAAGAAGACGAACACGAACACCTCGCCGAGCGCCCGGTACCCGTACGGCAGGGGGCCGCCGGTGTAGGCCAGGGCGGCCAGCACGGCCAGCAGGCCCAGCGCCAGGATCGCCGGCCCGCCGACCACGACCAGCCAGAGGCCGATGATGCCGGCCAGTCCGATGACGACGGCAATCGCGGCTTCGAGGCTGCGCTCGCTCATCAGGCCGGCCGCGGCGACGCGCGTGGGTCCGGCGCGGTCCGGCGTATCGGCGCCGCGGCGGAAATCGGAAAGGTCGTTGCCGAGGTTCGCGAGCACCTGGAGGAGCAGGGCCACGGCCAGGCAGGCCGCGGCGGTGTCGGCCCGGAACGGCGTGCCCACGCCCAGCGCGGCGCCCAGCCCGACCACGACGCCGCTCGCCGCGGCCGGCAGCGTCGCGGGCCGGATTGCCAGCAGCCAGATGCGGACGCCGGACGGGCGGGCGAGGTCAGCCACGGGCGCGGGCGCGGAGGTCATCGCGTCAGGGTCGCCGCGGGTACTTCGCGTAGTCGGGCTGCCGCTTCTCCAGGAACGCCTTCGATCCTTCGTGAGCCTCGTCGGTCGTGTAGTAGAGGCCGGTCGCGTTGCCGGCGAACTCCTGGAGGCCGGCCAGGCCGTCCGTGGCGACGAGGAACGCCGACTTGAGGAAGCGGATCGCGGTCGGGCTCATGGCCAGGATCTCGGTCGCCCAGGCAACGCCCTCGGCCTCGAGTTCGGCGAGCGGCACGACCCGGTTGACCAGGCCCATCGCGAGCGCCTCGTCAGCCGAGTAGCGGCGGCACAGGAACCAGATCTCCTTGGCCTTCTTGTCGCCGACGAGCCGGGCCAGGAGCCCGATCCCGAACCCGGCGTCGAAGCTGCCGACGAGGGGCCCGACCTGGCCGAAGACGGCGTTCTCGCTGGCGATCGTGAGGTCGCAGACGACGTGGAGCACGTGGCCGCCGCCGATGGCGAAGCCGTTGACCAGGGCGATGACGGGCACCGGCAGGGACCGGATCTGGCGCTGGAGGTCCAGCACGTTCAGGCGAGCGAGGCCGTCCGCCCCCACGTATCCGCCGCGTCCCTTGACCGTGAGGTCGCCGCCGGCGCAGAAGGCCGTGTCGCCGGCGCCCGTGAGGAGGACACAGCCGATGGAGGGATCGTCCCGGATCCGGGTGAAGGCGTCGATGAGCTCCCCGATGGTCTCGGGCCGGAACGCGTTGCGGACCTTCTGGCGGTCGATCGTCACCTTGGCGATGCCCGTGCCCGAGTGTTCGTAGCGGATGTCGCGGTAGGACGCCGCCGGCGTCCAGGCGACAGGGGCGGGCGCGGCGCCCGCTGCGGATCGGCTCATGGTGCGTCCTCCGTCAGGAAGTCGACAAGCAGGCGGCGGAACGCGGCCGGCGTCTCCAGGTGCGCGGTATGGCCGGCCCGCTCCACGATCTCGAGCCGCGCGCCGGGGATGCCGGCAGCCACGATCGACGCCCGCACCCGGCCGACCTTGTCGAGCGCACCGGCGATGACCAGCGTCGGGGCCGTGACGGTCGCGAGTCGATCGTGGAGCGGCTCCATCGCTCCCTGGCCGGCGCCGCGCAGGCTGGCGGCCAGGCCGGCCGGCCGGTTGGCGAGGCGGAGCGCGTGCAGCCGCGCGGCCCGGACCGGCGACAGCAGCCGCTGGCTGGCGAACAGGGGCAGCGCCTCCCATTCGTCGACGAAGCGCTCGACGCCGTCCCGCTCGATCCGCTCGGCAAGGCTCTCGTCCGCGGCCCGCCGGGCGGCGCGCTCGTCCGCCCCCGCAAGCCCGGCCGACGGGCTCTCCAGGACCAGGCGCAGGACGGCTGCCGGATGGGCGACGGCCAGGCGGAGGGCGACCCGCGCGCCGAGCGAGTAGCCGACGACGTGGGCCGGCCGGCTGCCGATTCGCTCCAGGATCTCGGCCAGGTCGTCCGCGGCACGCTCGACGCTCGCGGCCGCCGGGGACGCCGGGATCGCGCTCCGGCCGTGGCCGGGGAGGTCGACGGTGATCACCGCGAACCGTCGGGCGAGCGCGCGCGCGTGCGGCTCCCAGGCGCGCCCCCGGCCGGTGAAGCCGTGCACGAGGAGGACCGGCACGCCGGTCCCGACTCGCCGCGCCTCCCAGCGCCGGCCGTCGACGACGACGGCGCTCATCCGCCGCTACCGGCGGCCGTTGCCGGGGAAGCCGTACCGGCGAGGGCCGCAGCCACGGCCGCGGCAACCTCGCGATGGAGGGCGACGTTGTGCTCCCGCGCCGTCCGCAGCTCGAGGACCCGGACGCCGGGCCGCCCGATCGACGCCGCGAGGGCCCCGGCCAGGTCCGCTGCCGCGACGACCTGGTGGTGGCCGCCGAGGGCCGTGACGATGGGCCCGAGATCGATCCCGTGTGGCGTGCCGAACAGCTCCTCGAATCGCTCGGGAAGGCCGACGCCCGGGGATGCCGTGTCCGCCTGCGGCAGGAACGAGAAGATCCCCCCGCCGTCGTTGGCGACCAGCACGATCGTCGCGGACAGGCCGTGGAGCCGGGCCGCCACCAGCGCGTTCAGGTCGTGGAGGAACGAGAGGTCGCCGACGACGAGCGCCACCGGACCGACGCCGCGCGCGGCGGCCGACCCGAGGGCCGTCGACACGACCCCGTCGATGCCGTTCGCTCCGCGGTTGGCGAGGACCCGGATCGCGCGATCGGTCGAGGGCAGCCAGGCATCGAGGTCACGGACGGGCATCGAATTGCCCGCCCACAGCAGCGCGCCATCGGGGAGCAGGTCGCCGAGCGCCGCGAAGGGCTGCCCTTCGAACGCCTCGCCACGACCGCGGGCGGCGTCCAGCCAGTCCCGGGCGGCGCCATCGGCGGCCCGGTCCGCGGCCAGCCAGTCGGACAGCCAGCCGTCCGCCGCGGCCGTGACCGCCCCGCCGTCCAGCCGCGACGCCAGGGCGGCGGCCGTGGCGGCGGCATCCGCATGGACGAACGTGGTTCGCAGCAGCGCCGGTTCCCGCCAGCCCCCGTCGCCGTCGACCACGACATGGTCCGGCTCCCACGCCTGGAGGGCCAGGAGGTACGGCTTGGAGATGGGCTGGGCCCCGAACCGCATCACGATATCCGGCCGGTGCGCCTCGACCCACGGCGCCGGCCGCAGCAGGAAGTCGCCGCGGGCGAGGACGCGCGTCCGATCGTGCGGACCGCAGCGAACGCCCGACAGTGGGTCGGCGAGGATCGGCCAGCCCGTCGCGGCCGCGAGCCGGGCGAGGGCCGCCGGCAGGGCCGGGTCGTCCTCTGGGCCGGCGACCAGGAGGCCGCGCCCGACGCCGGCGAGCCGGCTGGCCAGGCGGTCCAGCACGTCCGGGGAAAGGACCCGGGCGCCCCCGGCGACCGCGACGAACGGGTGCCGGCCGCGGGCCGGAGCATCGGCCGGGGCCGCGGACGCCTCGGGCGGGACCAGGTCGCCGTCGGGCACGAGCGGCTCGCGGAACGGCACGTTGAGGTGCACCGGCCCGGCGGGGCCGGCCATGGCGGTGGCGACGGCCCGGCCCGCGACGCCCCGGACGTGGCGGCGGACGTCGCTCGAGCCGTCGAGGAGCGGCAGCTCGGCGAACCAGCGGACGTGACTCCCGAACAGGCGTGCCTGGTCGATGGCCTGCTGGGCCCCCCGGTCGCGCAGCTCGGGCGGCCGGTCGGCAGTGAGCAGGACCAGGGGGACCCGGGCGAGCGACGCCTCGACGGCCGCCGGCAGCAGGTTGGCCGCCGCCGTTCCCGAGGTCGTCGAGGACCGCCACGGGCGCCCGCGAGGCTCGCGCCAGCCCGATCGCGAAGAAGCCTGCCGATCGCTCGTCGAGCAGCACCCGCACCCGCATCCCCGGATGCGCGCGCAGCGCGAGGGCGAGCGGTGTCGACCGGGAACCGGGGCAGACGACGGCGTCGGCGAGGCCCGCCTGGACCAGCTCGTCCACGAACGCCCGCAGGGCCACCACGTCCGTCACCCCGTCACCTCCACGCCGGCCCGGCCCAATGCGGACACGACAGTCCGGAGCTTGAGGCAGGACTCGTCCCATTCACGCGCGGGATCCGAGTCGGCCATGATCCCGCAGCCGGCGAAGCACCAGGCTGATCGCCCGCTCACGATGCCGCTGCGCAACGCCACCATGAGCTCGCCATCCCCGTCGGCACCGAGCCAGCCGACCGGGCCCGCGTACCAGCCTCGATCGAAGCCCTCGTGCTCGGTGATCAGCTCGAGGGCCTGGTCGCGGGGCTCGCCGCCGACCGCGGGCGTCGGGTGGAGGCGCTCACCGAGGGCCAGGAGGCCGGCCGGCCCGACCTCCGCCCGAAGGCGCCCGCGAACCCGCGTGGCCAGGTGCTGAACGTGCCGCAGCGGCAGCACCACCGGTCCGGGACCCACCTCGAGCCGCTCCGCCAGCGGGCCAAGGCTGGCCCGAAGCATGTCCACGACGACGGCGTGCTCCTCGCGTTCCTTGTCGCTCGCCAGGAGCGCGGCTGCCCGGACGGCATCGTCGGCAGGCGTGCTGCCTCGTCCGGTCGAACCGGCCAGGGCGACCGTCTCGAAGTCGCGGCCGTGGGTCCGCACCAGGCGCTCGGGCGTGGCTCCGACGAACGCGGACTCGCCGCGGAAGAACGCGAAGGTCGTGCTCTCGGGCGCCATCGCCACCATCCGCCGGAGCGCGTTGGCGACGTCGAGCTCCAGCTGGCCCCGCAGCGCGACGCGCCGGCCCAGCACCACCTTGTCCAGCCGTCCGCGGCCGACGGCGCCGGCGAACAGCCCAACGATGTGATCCCACTCGCCGCGGTCGGGCTGGGAGCCGATGAGCTCCAGCATCCCGTCGGCCGGGCGTGCCACCACGGCGCCTCGCCCGGGCGCCAGCTCCGCCGCTCGCCGGGCCAGCGCATCCCAGCGCCGCTCCAGGGATCGCCCGGCCGGCGGCGCGGCGCCGGTCCCGTTCGTGCCGCGCCGTGTGACGACGCGCGATGCCGTGATGAACGCGCCGTCCGGCGTCGTCGCGAAGGCGAGGTCCGGGAGGACGAGGGACGCCGCCCCGAATGGCTCCCAGGGGTCGCCCGGCGCGGGTGCCCGGCCGCCGAACCCCAGCCCCCCGAGCAGCACGGCGCCGGTTCCCCTGATGCCGGGCGCGCCGACCTCGGCGACGGACGCGGTGAGGGTCTGCCAGCCATCGGCGGCGGTCCCGAACCGGGCCGGGCCGGATGGCTCCACCGCCCAGGCCCGGCCGATCCCGACAAGGGCGAATCCATCGGACGGCTGGATCCACCCGGCCGCCTCCAGGCCGGCCTCGCGGGCGGCCGCGAGCAGCGCGAGCGGGTCCACCGCGCCGACCGCCGCCGTGACCGTCGCCAGGCGCGGGGCACCGCCTGCCACATGACGCCCGACCGCGGCGAGGGCCTCGTCGAGCGCCGGCGGATGGACCGCCGTCACGCCGTCGGACTCCCGTCGGGCAGGGCGCGCCGTGGGCGCCCGAGGCCCGGCCGCAATCCGCGCCTCAGGCACGCCGACGCTGCGCAGGAGGAGCGTCCGCAGGACCGGATACTGGTCCTCGAGGCGCCCCGGCGATTCGGCCATGAGCCACCGCGCAGCGACCTCGTTGAGCGCGCCGAACCAGGCGATTCCGGTCACGCGCGTGTCGATGGGGGGGATGACACCGGCAGCCACGGCCTCGTCGAGGTAGCCCTGGATCATCCGGCTGAAGCGGTCGTGCAGATCGTTCGTCTGCGTCGTGAACACCCGGCCCGCGCCGAGAGCGTCGAGGAACAGCAGCCGGGCCATCGAGCGATGGCCGGCGAACGTGCTCAGGACCGTATGGAGCGCCGCGTCCGCCCGATCGATCGGATCGCCCGCTCCGGCAACCGCCCGCTCCACCTTGGCCGCCAGGCGGTCGGCGGTCGTCCGCATCAGCTCGCGGAAGATCGCTTCCTTCGTCGGGAAATGGAAGTACAGCCCACCCTTGCTGGTCCCGGCCGCGGCGGCGATCTCGTCGACGGCGGTGTCGCGGTAGCCGCGCCTGGCGAACGTCGTGAACGCAGCGTCGAGGATCTGTTCGCGGCGCGCGGCACCCTTCTCCGTTCCGCCCGGCCCGCGCCGCTCGTCGGCCATGGCGCGTCGCCTCCGTCCGCGTTCGGCCAGGCCCCCGGCGGCCTTTCCCGGAACCGACCGACCGGTCGGTCGGTTTCATTCTCCCACGAGATGGCGCGCAGTGCCGACGGAGGATCCGCTCCCGCGGGGACCGCGCGAGCCGGCGCCGGCGCCGCAGGCCATGGCCGCGGCCGGGGGCCTCGGGACGCGTCACGGCAGCCCCCGGCGCGACCGCCTCAGCGCAACGGCAGCGACAGCACGAAGCGGGCTCCCCCGCCGGGCGCGTCGCCGACCGTGAGGTCGCCGCCATGGAGCTGCGCCAGGCGGCGCGCGATCGCGAGCCCGAGGCCGCTGCCTTCGTCGGCCAGGGCGCGGCCACCCGCGACGCGAGCAAACGGCTCGAAGATCGTCTCGCGGGCATCTGCGGGCACGCCCGGACCCTGGTCGGAGACGGCGATCTCGGCGCGCCGGCCGGCGCCCGCGGCGGAGACCGTCACGGTCCCGCCCGCCGGAGAGTGCCGCATCGCGTTGTCGACGAGCACGAGGAGGAGCTGGACGAGCCGATCGGCGTCGCCCTGGATCGGCAGCGGCGCCGCGCCGTCCGGGGGGCCGGCCAGGGTCAGGCCGCGCTCCGCGGCCAGCGCGCCGGCCCGCCGGACCGTCGAGCGGGCCACCTCGACCGCGTCGAGCGGCCGGCGATCGACCGCGAGGGCGCCGCGTTCCGAGGCAGCCAGCCCGAGGAGTTCATCCACGAGGCGGCCGAGCCGGTCCGCCTCGGCCACGATGTCCTCGACGAGCGGCCGGCCGGCCGCCCCCACCAGCGCTTCACGCTGCAGCACCTCCGCCGAGGAGCGGATGATCGCGGCCGGCGTCCGGATCTCGTGCGAGGCGTCGGCCACGAAGCGCCGTTCGGTGGCGAACGCGGAGCGAATGGGGACCAGCGCCCGGCCGGTGACGAGGTACGTCACGAGGCCGGCGGCGGCCAGGCTGGCCGCCCCCACCAGCACGACCGCGAGGACCAGGCCCTGCGACTGGCGGTCGTGCAGCGTGAGGTCGAACCCCGCCTGGAGCCAGCCACCGGCGCCGCTCTCGGCCGGCACGCGGAGGGTGAGCAGGCGGATCTCCCGGGCATCGGCGCTGACCGTGCGCAGGTCGCGTCCGGTTGCCCGGGCCGACACCAGCGCCGCCAGGTCCGGCAGCCCGGCCTGGGGAACGCCCGAGTTGTAGACGACCCCGCCCGAGGCGTCGAGCACCAGGAAGAAGGTGTCTGACGAGCCGCGGACCTGCTCCGTGGGCTCCCCGCTGTCGCTCGACGGCAGCTCGCCGCCGAGACTCGCCAGCTCCTCGCTCGCGGCCTGGCCGAGCGCCAGGTCCACGCTGTCGTCGAGGCTGCGCAGGCCGATCACGAGCGTGGCCGTGCCCATGCCGACGACGAGCCCGACGAGCAGGACCATGGTCACGGTGGCGAGGCGGAGGCGGACCGACCGAAGCAGCCGGGCGTCGCCCTCGTGGGGGGCCGCGGGCGGGCGGGCCACGCCGAATCTCAAGCCACGCCGGCTCGAAGCGTGTACCCCACGCCGCGAACGGTCCGCACGACGTCGGCGCGGTGAAGATCGCCGAGCTTGCGGCGAAGGTAGCTCACGTACAGGTCCACCACGTTCGAATAGACGTCGGGCTCGGCCCCCCAGACGGCATCGAGGATCTGGCGGCGCGAGACGACCCGACCCTCGTTGCGGATGAGGTACGCCAGCAGCGCGAACTCGCGGGCCGAGAGGTCGACGGCCTGGTCGCCCACCCGCGCCACGTGGCGCTCCTCGTCCAGCTCCAGGTCCCCGGCAGCAAGCCGCGAGGCCGGCGTGATCGGCGTTCGCCGGCCGAGCGCGCGGATGCGGGCGAGCAGCTCGGCGAAGGCGAACGGCTTGGCGAGGTAGTCGTCCGCGCCCGCGTCGAGCCCGGCGACCCGGTCCTCGACGCCGCCGAGCGCGGTGAGCATGAGCGACGGCGTCGTCACGCCGCGGGTCCGGAGGAGCCGCAGGAGCTCGAGCCCGTCGAGGTCCGGGAGCATGCGGTCGAGGACCAGCACGTCGTACGGCGTCTCACCCGTGGCGAGTGCCAGTCCGCCGACCGCGTCGCGCGCCACGTCGACCACGTGCCGCTCGGCGACCAGCACGCGGCGAATGAGGTCGCCCATCCGGGGCTCGTCCTCGACGACAAGGATTCGCATGCCGAGATCCTCGGGGCGGCCGGGGGATCGCGTCAACGGCCGGACGGCCTGCGTGTGGAAAGCCTCATCTCGACCACACCGACCGCTCATCGGCAGTCCCGAGACTTCCCGACAGCGAGGGCTCCGGCCCTCCGTCGATCGCTGACGAGAGGACATCATGACCCCAGCCCGAACCGTTCCAGCCGCCGGCGCGGCGCACCCGAGGACCTGAGCGTGGCGGCTCGATCCGTCCGCCGCCTGGGCCTCATGGCCGGCGCGCTGGCTGCCACCGCCACGATCGCCGGGGCGATGGCAGCCGTTCCGGCCTCGCCGGTCGCGGCCGCGACGCCGGCAGCGACGCCGCGCATCCCGCTCGCACCGTACGCCGGCCCGGCCCACCCGCTGACGCAGGTCACGTACGTGTACGTGACGACGCCAACGGCTCCGCCGGCCCCGGTCATCGTGGTGCACAAGGTGGTTGCCGGCGGCGGCGACGACGGTGGCGGCGATGATTGACGAGCCCTGGCGAACCGAGGAGGACGGACCGGCGGCGCGCCGGCCGGCCGAACCCGAGCGACTGCACCTCGTCCCGCGCCGTGGGCCGGGCGAGGACGGAACGGACGCGAGGAGCGCTCGCCGCGCGGCGCCCGATGGCACAGCCGCGACCGCGCCATCGCCACTGGCGGCCCGCATGGGCCGCGCTCCGGGAGTGCCCGCCGCAGCGGCAGCATCTCCCCTGGCGGCCCGGCTCGGACGCGCGCCCGGCGCACCTGCGGCAGCACCCGTGTCGCCGCTGGCGGCGCGCATGGGCCGCGCACCGGGCTCTCCCGCCGGCGCAGAGGCGCCCGGGGACGGCGTCGCGCCGGCTCGCCTCACGACACCTGCCGACCGCCCGCGGCCGCAGGATCACGCCCGCCCTGCCGACGTGCCCCGCTCCGCCTCGCTGCCGGTCGCGGCCGCGCGGCATCCGGCACCGCGGCCGAGCTCTCGGCCGATGATCGCCGCCGTCTTCGCCGGCGGCATCGCGGCCGCGTCGGCGCTCATCGCGACGCTGGCATCCGGCGCGGTCCCGGGCCGGCTGCCGCAGCTCACGATGGTGGTCACTCCGGACACGGCCCAGGAGCGGATCCCGGTCCGCCAGGTCACGCAGACGGTCCAGCTGCCGCCCGGCGTCCCGGCCCCGTCCGGCGCGGTGGTCCACGCGCTGCCCGCCCCCCGGCCGACGCCGCGGACCGTCATCGTGAGGACGACGCAGTCCGGCAAGCCCGTCCCGTGATCGCCGAGCCACGCGTCGCGCCGGGGCCGGGCCTGGTCCGGCTCGTCGAACGCGGAACCGCCATGGGCGGGCGCCTCGAGGTCCACGTGGCCACGGAGCCGGACCTCGCGCGCCTCGCCGCGGCCGACGCCGCGCGCGTGTCGCGGCGGATCAGGGCGTGGTCCCTGCCGCTGAGCCGCCACGAGCCGTCGTCCGCGCTGATGACGCTGAACGCGGACCCGAGGCTCGATGTGCCCGTGCGCCCCGCCCTGGCTGCCGCCCTCGCCGCTGCCGCCGACGCGGCCGACCTGACGGACGGCATCGTGGACGTCACGCTGCTCGACGCACGTCTCGCCGCCGAAGCCGGCGACGATCCGCATGCGGCCCGGATCGAGCCGGGCGAAGCCGGCCGGGCCGGCCGCTCGTGGTGGCTGCACCCGGGCCCGCGGACCGGCCGCGCGACCGTCCGTCGCGAGCCGGGCGTCCGCTTCGACCTGGGCGGCGTCGGCAAGGGCCTGCTGGCCGACCGGGCGCTGGCGCTCCTTGGCGCGCACGCGGGCGCCCTCGTCGACGCCGACGGCGACCTCGCGGTCCGCGTCGCCGCCGGGGACACCTGGCAGATCGCGGTCGGTGATCCGCGCGACCCGGGCCTGGCGCTGGCGATCGTCGAGCTGCCCGGCCGCGGCCTGCACGGTGAGGGCTCGGGCAGGTTCGGCCTCGCCACGTCGGGCACGAGCGTCCACCGCTGGGGATCGCCGGGCTCCCGTCGCCACCACCTCATCGACCCGCGGACCGGCCGGCCGGCCGTCACCGACATCGTCCAGGCCACGGTCCTCGCTCGCAGCGCGCGGACGGCGGAGGCACTGGCGAAGGCGGTCGTCGTGCTCGGCGCCGCCGGCGGCGTCGACCTGCTCACGCGCAGCGGTGCCCTGGCCGCGGTGCTCCTCCTGGAGGACGGGCGCACGGTGGCGCTCCCGGGCACCGAGCGGTACCTCACATGACGACGGGCCTCTCGCCCCGCACCGCGGTGATCCGCTGGAGCCTGTTCGCGATCGTCGTCGGCATCGTCCTTGGATCGACGGCGCCGATCGCCCTCGATTCACTCGCCCGGATCCAGGCGCTCGCGCCGGACAAGCTGGCCTGGATCGCGAGCCGCGTCATCGCCTTCCTCTCGTACGGCGCGGTCGCGGGCTCGGTCGTCTGGGGCCTGGTCCTCTCGTCGCATCTCCTGGACCGGCTCGCGCACCGGCCCGTGAGCCTCAACCTGCACCAGGACCTCGCCGCGATCGGCCTGGGCCTGGGCGGCGTCCACGCGGCCCTGCTCGGCCTTGACCCGACGATCGGGTTCTCGGCCGGCGCCATCTTCATCCCCTTCGCCTCGCCGTACCGGCCGCTGTGGGTGGGCCTGGGCCAGCTCACGCTGTGGGTCATGGCCGTCGTCGTGGCGTCGTTCTACGTCAAGCGATGGATCGGCCAGCGTGCCTGGCGGCTCCTCCATCTCGTGACGTTCCTGGCCTTCGCTGGCGCAACCGCCCACGGCATCACCGCAGGCTCCGACACCGGCTCGGCGTGGGCCTGGTGGACCTACGTCGGCGTCACGGCCCTCGTCCTCTTCCTGTTCGTCTACCGGCTGGAGGACGCGATCGCGGGCCGCGTGGAGCGTCGCCGGCAGCGCGCGTCGGCCCCCGCCCGGCCCGCCGCACCGGGGGGCGCCGCCGTCACCGGGTCAGCGCCGGCGATCGGTCCGGCGAGCCGCGCTGGCCAGGTAGCCCGCCGAGCCCTGCAGGCGTCCCCCGGGGCGCCCGGCCTGCGCTGCCCGACCGGCGCGCGCATCCGTGCGCCGCTCGGCCGTCGCGTGGCGCACCATGCGGGCATGCGCGCACGAATCGCGATGGGCCAGGCGGCGCCGCGGGCTTCGTCGATCCCAGCGTGGGCGCCGATCGCCATCGTCGCCGCTGGCGCAGCCGCCCCGGACGTGCGCCTCGAGGCGCTTCTCGCGGTGGCCGCAGGCTGGCGGATCCTCGACCTTGCCGGGCGGCCCCGGCTGGCCGGAGCGTGGCTGGCGACACTGCCGGCCGCGGCCATCCTGGCCTGGGCGGCGGCCGGGCCGCCGGAGGTCACGCCGGGCCTTGCATCGTGCGCGAGCCCCCTCTCCCCGGCCGCACTCCGCCGCGTCGGCGAGTTGCTGGTGGCGCTCGCGGCAGTCGCCATGCTCGCGACGCAGCGGCCGGTGAGCGCGTCGCTGGGCCTTCGCCTGCCGCCGGATGCCCGCGTGACGGCGGCAGCCGTCGCGGCACCGCTCGTGCTGGTGCCGGCCTCGCTGTGGATCGGGCCGGCGCTCGCCGGACCCTTCTTCGGCCACGTCGGGCTGGCCACGTCCAACCTCGCCGCGCTGCTTCCCGCGGCCGTCTTCGGCGCGGCCAACGCGGTCGCGGAAGAGGTCGCGTACCGCGGTGCGCTCATCGGCTGGGCCTCGCCGGCCCTCGGCATCACCGGGGCGATCGTCGCCCAGGGGATCGTGTTCGGATTCGCCCACCTCGGCTCCGACGTGACCGGCCTGGCGCCCCTCCTCTGGCTCGGGATGACCGTGGCGGGCATCGCCGCCGGCATCATCGCCGTCCGGACGCACTCGCTGCTGCTGCCGATCGCCGCTCACGCCGCCTTCGACGTCCCCATGTACTACGCGCTCGCATGCCGGGCCGGGTAGCCGCCGGCGCCTCCGGCAGCCTGACGGGGGCCGCTCGGTGACGGCGGACGACCGGCGCCGGCCGCGTTCCGGCCGAAGCACCGGCCCGTCGAGCCGGCTTGAGCTCGTCTGGCCGGGCAAGTACGGCCCCGACGGGCGGCGGAGCGAGCCCGACCGGACGCTCGAACCGCTCGTGGAGCTGGAGCGGTTCCCGGGCGGCGACGGCGCGACGCCGAACCTGCTGGTGGCCGGCGACAACCTGCGGATCCTTCCCGCGCTGCTGGGAGAGACAACCGCGACCGCCGCCCTGGTCTATGCGGACCCGCCGTTCCTCACCGGCGACGAGTTCCGGACGACGCGCCGGCGACGCGGGCCGGCGGCCACCGCCGGCAGCGGGCGCGACGGCGCCGACACTGGGCTCGACGGCGACGAGGCGGGCGGGCACGAGGCGGGCGATGGCGATCTCGCGTACCGCGACCGGCGCCCGGATGGCCTTGGCGGCTTCGCCGCCATGCTGGCTCCACGGCTGACGCTGCTGCGCGAGCTGCTTCGTCCGGGCGGCGCCCTCTACCTCCATCTCGACGCGCGCACCGTCCACGTCGCCAAGCTGATCTGCGACGACGTGTTCGGGGCGGCCGCCTTCCGCAACCACGTGGTGTGGGTGTACGGCGGCCGCGAGCTCGCGCGACGCCGGTACAACTCCAAGCACGACGACATCCTCTTCTACGCCAACGGCCCCGGCCACGCGTTCCACCCGGAGCGGATCCTGGAGCCGTTGCTGGATTCCTCGCGCCGCGCCATGTCGCGTCACGTCGACGACGACGGCCGTGCCTACGTGATCCGCTACCGCCGCGGCGGCGGGTTCGCGGCGGTGGACCAGCCCGGTCGAACCTATCGCCAGCACGTGCCCGCCGGGGCGCTGCCCCGCGACTGGTTCGCCGTGGACTACGCTCGCAAGGCCGAGCGGACCGGATATCCCACCCAGAAGCCGGTCGCGCTCGTCGAGCGGATCCTCCTGGCCTCCACCGACCCGGGCGACCTGGTAGTGGACCCGTTCGTCGGGTCGGGCACCACGGCCGTCGCTGCGGCCGGCCTCGGACGACGCTGGATCGGCGCGGACGCGAGCCCGGTGGCGGTCGCGACGACGCGGCGACGGCTCCTGGCGATCGCCGGCCCGGCCGCGGCGTTCCGGGTGGCGGCCCTGTCCGGCTTCGTGCCGCCGGCTGGCCGCCTGGCCGTCACGGCCTCCGCGCGCGCCGGGGATGACGGAAGACTCCGCGTGGACCTCGGCGGGCCGGACGTCGAGCGAGTCGACGCGTGGGCCGTGGGGGCATTGGAGCGGCGCGAAGGCTCCCCCGATGTCTTCGTGGCGATCGCGGCGGCGGCGCGCGATCTCTGGACGGGTCGGCTGGATCCCGCGATCGCCATCGACCGTGCTGCCGCGGAGCCCGAACTGGTGGTCCGTGCCTGGGACGCGACCGGGGCTGCAACGACGGCCCCGCTCGAACTGCTGTTCGCCTGACAGCCGGCACGACGGCCCGGCGGGGCGGAGGTGGGCCGGCACGGCGGCCCGGTCGAGGCGGGCCGCCGGAGGTGGGCCGCGGCGGGATCCGTTCCGGGCGCTTCGCGGCGCCCGGTCCCGGACGGGAGCTGCCCGTAGGCATCGACGAGACCTCCCTGCCGGCCGACCCGTGCCCTGCCCGACGGGGCGACCCCCAAACCGTGCCGGAGGGCTCTGCGCCAGCTCGCACCCGGGGGGCCGATGATCGTGGTGCCGGCTGCACCGTGGGCGCGACGCCGGCCCGAGCACCTGAGATCGCCGGCCGGGCGCGCAACGCCCCGCGTGCCGCGGCGGAGGGCCCGTCCATGAACGTCGCGGAGGCAATGACCCGGAACGTGGTGGCGGTGTCGCCCGAGACACCGCTCAAGGACGTGGCATCCGCCATGGTCCAGCACGGGATCAGCGGCGTGCCGGTCGTCGACGCCGGCGGCACCGTCCTCGGCGTCGTCTCCGAGGCGGACTTCGTGATCAAGGAGCGCGGCTCCGCGGCCGTCCATCACCGGTTCCTCGCCCGGTTCTTCGGCGAATCGCGGGCAACGATCGCAGAGCTCAGGAAGATCGAGGCGCGCACCGCGGGCGAGGCGATGACGAGCCCGGCGGTGACGGTCGAAGCCGACGCCCACCTGAGCGAGGTCGCCAGGATCATGGCCGACCGCAGGATCAACCGGTTGCCGGTCGTCGCGGACGGCCGCCTGGTGGGGATCATCACCCGGGCCGACGTCGTGCGCGCGTTCATCCGGCCTGACCAGGACCTTGAGCGGCTCGTCCGAGACGTGGTCCTGGCGCAGACCGCGTTCTGGCTCGAGCCCGACATCTTCGGCGTCACGGTGACCGACGGGGTCGTCGCCCTGACCGGCCGCGTCGAGCGTCGGTCGCTCGCCGACGCGATCGTGCAGGTCACCCGCGACCTCGGTGGCGTCATCGCGGTCCGGTCGGCCCTGACCTGGGAGCAGGACGACGTGGACCACGTCGAGGAGGAGCCCACCGACATCCTCCTGGGGGTCCGCCCCCACTAGCGTCGCGACCTGGGAAGTCCCCTGACGGTTGTCCTGCGGCCGCCCGCGACCAGGGAGTCTGGTCAGCCCGAGCGTGGGCACACGACGAATGGTGGGATCCGGCGTGACCAGCACGCTCATGGCGGCTGCCTGCCACCAACATCCCTCGAAGCGCCTGCGCGCGGGCGCGGCCGCCCGCCGATCGCCACCGGAACCGCGCCGGGCGGTCACGGGCCGACTCCGGCGACGTAAGCCCGCACCTCGCCGGCTGGCAAGCCAGGCGGGCGAGTCCGCAGCGCGGGACACCCTGCACGGCCACGAGCCCGGCCCTACCCTTCCGACGGGCCACGACCGGCCGCGTCCGCTCGACGCGACCGTGGCGACGGCCGTTCATCGCGAGCGGCGATCGGAGGACGACCTGCTATGCCTGCCCACGTCACGATCGATCGCAGGCGCCTGGGCGAGCTCATGCGCGAGGAGGTGGCCGACTTCCGCGAGTTGCATCCGCGGTCACGAGAGCGGTTCGAGCGCGCGGGCGGGAGCCTGCTCGGCGGCGTGCCGATGAGCTGGATGGCCAAGTGGGCCGGTCCGCATCCGGTCTTCGTCGAGGAGGCGATCGGCGCCCATTTCCGCTGTGTCGACGGCCACGACTACGTCGACTTCTGCCTCGGCGACACCGGCGCCATGGCCGGCCACTCCCCGGAGGCCGTGGTGGCCGGCATCGCCGCGCAGCTGGTCCGGGGGATGACCACGATGCTCCCGACCGACGACGCCATCTGGGCCGGCGAGGAGCTGGCCCGCCGGTTCGGCCTCCCCTCCTGGCAGTTCACCCTGACGGCGACCGACGCCAACCGGTTCGCGCTGCGCCTCTGCCGGCAGATCACCGGCCGACCCAAGGTGCTGGCGTACGACCACTGCTACCACGGCTCGGTCGACGAGACGTTCGCCACCCTGCGCGACGGTGCGGTCGTCCCGTCCGACGGGAACGTCGGCCCGCAGGTCGACCCGGCCCTGACCACGAAGGTCGTCCAGTGGAACGACGTCGCCGCGCTCGAGGCGGCCCTGGCTCCGGGCGACGTCGCCTGCGTCCTGGCGGAGCCGGTGATGACGAACGTCGGGATCGTCCATCCGGAGCCGGGCTATCACGAAGCGCTCCGTGAGCTGACGCGACGGGCCGGCACCCTGTTGATCATCGACGAGACCCACACGATCTGCGCCGGCCCGGGCGGCTACACGCGGGCCGCCGGGCTGGACCCCGACCTGCTGACGATCGGCAAGACGATCGGGGGCGGCGTCCCCGCCGGTGCGTACGGCTTCACGGAGGAGGTCGCGGATCGGATCCGGGCCGCCAACGCGGACCTCGAGCTCATCGACGTGGGCGGCATCGGCGGGACGCTCGCGGGCAATGCGCTCTCCATGGCGGCCATCCGCGCGACCCTGTCGAGCGTGCTCACCGACGAGGCGTTCGAGCGCATGATCCCGCTCGGCGAACGGTGGGCGGACGGCGTGGCCGGCGCGATCTCGCAGTTCGGCCTGCCGTGGCACGTGTCGCGACTTGGCTGCCGGGCGGAGTACCTCTTCAGGGCCGCCCTCCCCCGCAACGGCCGGGAGGCCGCGGACGGCCAGGACTTCGAGCTCCAGCAGTACCTCCACCTGCACGCACTGAATCGCGGGATCCTGCTCACGCCGTTCCACAACATGGCCCTGATGTCGCCGGTCACGACGCCCGCCGACGTCGACCAGCACACGGCCGTCTTCCACGCCGCCGCCAGGGCCCTGACCTCCGCATAGCGGGCCATGCGCCGATGCCGGGCCGACGGGATCCCGTCACCGGCACTCTCCCTGGGCCGTAGATTGAACGGGACGCGCCGGCGCCGCATCTGTCGTTCGTGATCGGCACGCACCATCTGAAGGTTGGGGGCTTCGTGGGGGACCAGGACTCGGCAGCGGCCACCGGCGATCGGGCCGCGGCCTTCGAGCGCTTCACCCAGGCCCGGCTCGACCGCGCCTACCGCCTGGCCGCCGTCCTCCTGCATGATTCTGCCGAAGCCGAGGACGCGGTCCACGATGCTGCACTCCAGGCCTGGGCGCACTGGTGGGACCTGCGCGATCCGGCCCTCCTGGACGCCTGGTTCGACCGCATCGTCGTCAACGAATGCCAGGCCCGCCTGCGTCGCCGTCGCGTCCGGGCCATACCCGGTCGTCGACACGCCGGACCGGCCCGTCGCCGACCCCCTCGGCAGGCTCGCGGAGCGGGACGCGCTGCGCGGGGCCGTGGCGAAGTTGAGCCCCGACCATCGCATCGTCGTCGTCCTGCGCTACGTGGCCGACCTGACTCCGGGCGAGATCGCCGACCGCACCGGCGACCCCGAGGGAACCATCCGCTCGCGTCTTCACTACGCGCTGCGCGAGCTGCGGGCCGCCGTCGACGCGGCCGAGCGCCTCCCGGGCGGCCGGCGATGACCGACGACCGGCGCGACAACCGGCTCGAGGCCGCCCTCCGAGCGGTGTTCCTCGAGGACGATCCAGGCCCGGCGCCACGGGCCCTGCGGGATCACGCTGCGTGCCGTCCCCGCCGGAACGCCGTCCGGCAATGCAGGCGGCGGCCACTGGCGGCTCGCGACCGGGCTCGTCGCGGCCGCTGATCGCCCTCACCGCCGGCGTCGCCGGGCTCACCTCCCGCGTCCCGGATACGGCCTCCCGCTCGCCGGCGGCCGCCACGACGTCATCGACCCCGGCGACACCGGCTCCGTCCGCCTCCCCACCCCGCGCCCCCGCCCCATCGCCGCTCACCTGGACGCGCGCCATCGACGATCCCCGGCTGCACCAGCACGTCTCCAGCGTCGCGATCGCCCTGGCGCCCACCGGTGGCTTCGTGGCCATCGTCAGCAGCGGCGACTACCCGGACACGCCCGCCGTCCTGCTCTCGAATGACGGCCGGAAATGGCACAAGGTCGGGACCCTCCCGAACGCGGTCGGAGCCCGCGTCCGCGGCTTGGCGACCGGCGGCGGGTGGGTCATCGCCACCGGGACCGCCGCCATGGACAGCTCAGTGTCGGCCTCGAGTGGCGGCGGGGCCTGGGTGTCTACGAACGGCGTCGACTGGACGTCCGTGTCTGGCACCCCGGCATTCGCGGGAATCCAGCTCGGGCGGGTGGCCTTCAACCGCGGGACGTTCGTCGCGGTGGGCGGCGGCGATCCGTTCCAGGTCCCGGCGGTCGTGGCGGTGTCGACGGGCGGCTCGGCATGGACGAAGGTCACCCTCTCCGACTTCACTCCCGGAATCGCGACGGTGAGCGACGTTGCCGCAGCCGGCCCCGGCTTCGTGGCGGTGGGAACCGTCGACAGTGCTGCCGCGACGTGGGCGTCGGAGGACGGCCTCCGCTGGATCCGCGGGTCCATTGCCGATGCGCCCGATGGTGGCTTCACGGCGGTCGCCGCCAGGGGAGATCACATCGTCGCGATGGGCCCCGTCCGCCTGCCAGGGGACGGAGCGACGGACCCGCCGACGGGTACCGCCGCCTGGGTATCGACCGATGGCGGGGCCTCCTGGATCCGTGCGGGCATGGTCCCCGGCCTGGAGGCGGACGCCGGCGTCGCCGCCCTGCCCGACCGGTTCGTCGCCATGGGATCCGCGGGATCCGTGGTGGCCGTCTGGTCATCGATCGATGGCTCGCGTTGGGATCGCGATCGCGTGGTCGGCAGCGATCCGGACTGGGGCACGACCGACGACTGGGTCGACGGCCTCGCGATCGACGGGAGCCGGGCCGTGATCGCCGGCCGAACCGTCGGAACCGGGATGGGCGGCGACCGGCCGGTCTTCTGGACGGCCGCTCTCGCGGCCGCTCCCTGACGAACGGCGATCCTCGCGTCGCGGCGGGTACCCGAATGCTTGTGCGTCAAAGACGGTTGGTACGTCGGTGCCCGGTGGGTTGATGCACCGCTGCCAGGGTTGATGTCTCTGGGTGCGGACTCAAGGCGTCACAGTCCGCTTGACTCTGACGGGTTAGACGCCCATCGTTGGTCTAACCCGTCACAGCATCCGAGGGTCTGACGCCTTTGAGCAAGTTCGTCGAGCGTCGCTGGGAAGGCGATCCGTCGGCCTACGGGCCGCGCAAGGCGCGCGCGTCGTTCACCTACCGCGCCTTCGTGCCCGACCCCATCGCGCACCTCAGTCCTGCTTTTCGTTTCGAGACGCACGCCCTGGTGCGCGACGCTGAAGCTGCTGTCACGGCCCTCAACGCCGCAGATGCATCGATCGGGCTCGAGGCCATTGGGCCGCTGCTCCTTCGGTCGGAGGCCGTTGGCTCGTCGGCGATCGAAGGTCACGCGGTCTCGCAGCGCAACCTCGCGCGCGCCCTGGTCGAGCCGGACGCTGCGCGCGGTGCAGCCAGGATCGTCGCTGCCAACGTGCTGGCCATGGAGGAGGCGATCTCGCTGGGCGAGGTCGGTCGACTTCTCGTCGTCGACGACGTGCTCGCCATCCATCGCCGTCTGATGGCGCATGATCCGGAAACTCGACCCGGACAGCTGCGCACCGAGCAGAACTGGATCGGCGGGCGCGCCCGTACCTCCCCCTACGACGCGCGATACATCCCGCCCCCGGAGAGCGAGGTCGGGCCACTGATGGAGGATCTCGTCGAGTTCCTCGGTCGGGACGATCTCCCCGCGGTCGCGCAGGCCGCCATCGCCCATGCCCAGTTCGAGACGATCCATCCGTTCATCGACGGCAACGGCCGTGTCGGTCGGAGCCTGATCCACGTCGTGCTGCGGCGACGTGGGATCGCGCCGCGCTTCGTGCCGCCGGTCTCGGTCGTCCTTGCCGCGCGTCCCGATGCGTATGTGGCTGGGCTGGAGGGCTTCCGCTCGGATGGGCAGGAGGCGTGGTGCGCTGCGTTTGCCGAGGCCACGGAGCGCGCGGCTGTCCTCGGAGCGGAGATCAGCCGCGCCACGGCTGCACTTGTGGCCGGGTGGTTCGCTCGCGCGAACCACCCCCGCCGCGATTCATCCACCGCGAGGATCATCCCGCTGTTGCCGGCCCAGCCCATCACGTCGGCGGCGACCATCCGCGCGGCGATCGGCGCTCGACACCAGCGGGCGCTCGAAGGGCTGAGAGCGCTCGAGGTGGCTGGCGTGGTTCGGAAACTGTCTGGACGTGACTGGGACCAGCAGTTCGCGGCCGAGGAGATCTTCGAGCTTGTCGAGCGCCACGAGGCCCGCGCGACGACGCCGAGCGTCAGGGGTTGATGGCCGAATGCCATCTCGGCAATCCGAGACGTCGATCGCGGCGTGCATCGGATCGCTGAGGCAGAGGGTCGAAGCGCTCCGACGTCAACGTCGCCTCCGGTGCCAGCGGAGGCCGAAGTGCCAACCGTCTCTATGAAGCGAGCCCCGGTGTCAAGTCGGCGGGTGGGGCCCGGGTGGCGCTGGGGTGTGTGCGTCTCATGTCTCTATGGGCCTCCTCGGAGGAGGATTCAGCGGGATTGGAGACGGCGGCGGCCCAAGTCCTTGGGGGTCGTCAAGCGACCAGACGGTTGGCGGGGCCTGCCGCCCGGAACGGCTCCTGGCGCGTGAGCATGTGCCAGATCGCGGTCGTGAGTTCGCGGGCGAGCTCGACCTGCGCGATCCGGCTGCCCCGCTGCTTGCCGAGCCGGCGTTTCGTTCGCTCGTACCTCGCCGCGTACCGCTCGTGGCGCGAGGCGTGCACGGCGGCCTCGATGAGCGCCCAGCGCAGGTACTTGGGTCCGGCCTTCGTGAGCCGGCCACGACGATCGGCGTCGCCTGACTGGTACACGTGCGGGCACAGCCCCGTGTACCCCGCCAGGTGCTTGGGGCTCGGGAACCGCCCGATGTCGCCGATCTCGGACGCGATCGTGTAGGCGAGAGTCGGGCCGATCCCGGGTACCGTCACGAGCAGCGTGACGTACGGGTGGTCGGCGCCCATGGCCCGCAGCTCGGCCTCGCACTCCTTGATCCGTCGGTCGAGGTCGTCGACCAGGTCGAGGCTGCGGGCCAGCGTCGTCGACCACGGCTCCGGGATCTCGAGGCGGCCGAGCAGCTCGCGGCCTGCCGTGCCGAACAGGTCCGAGACGGGGACCGGCTCCCCGAAGGTCGCCAGTGTGGCGTGGATCCGGTTCTTGAGCGCGGTGCGGTGCTTGACCAGGTGGAGCCGGAAGCGGGCCCGCTCCCGCTCGGCCCGGACCGACGGGTCGGGCAGCCAGACCGCGGGCACGAGGTCCCGGCGGGCGAGCTCGGCGAGCACCTGGGCATCGATCTTGTCGGTCTTCGCGGCCATGGGGGCGAGGGCCTTCGCCCTGGCCGCATCCGCGAGCTCGACGTCCCAGCCGGCGAGCTCGAGCTCGTCATGGACGAACCGGCCGCCGGTCATCGACTCGACGACGGCCGTCACCGAGTCGCCGTACAACGCCACCCGGCCGACCAGCCCTCGCAGCCCCTCCCGGGTCGCGGGCACCCAGGTCGCGGTCACGGTCTCCCCGACCTCGCTGAGCACGTGGACGTTCACCTTCCGGCGCGACAGGTCCAATCCGGCGTACAACACTCCTGGGCCTCCTGGTTGGCCTTGGTTCCGACGAGAACCCACTTTGCCGCCAGGGGGCTCGCTTCGCTTCATGGCAGTCCTTGACGCACCAGCCCGAATGGGTCGTTTGACAGGTTGGCCGCGGCCGGCCATGCTGATCGGGTCAATTCACCAGGGGTGAACTGCGAGCGCTGGTCCGAGCTCTGAAATCGACCGCTCCCGCGCCGCGCCACCCCGCCGCTCCGGCAACCACACAGACCTGCCGTGGAGCGGCACCGCTCATCGGGGGACGTGACGCGCAGAGCGCGCCGTCCCGGAAAGGCCACATCACAACGTGATCTCTCGACCTCTCGCGGCGCGCCGTCCTGGCGCGCCCCTGGCCCTCGCCGCCCGCTCGGCGGACGGCCGGCGCCGCCACCGGCGCCCGCTCAGCGACGGCCGGCTCTACTGCTCCACCAACGGCTGCACGACGTACCTCGAGCTCGATCCTCGGACCGGCGTCGCCGCCTGCCCCGTCTGCGGGTTCACGCGCCGCCTCAGCTGACCCGCGAGCCCCGCGCGCGCCTGAGTTGACCCGCTGCGCGGGTCCTGCCCCGTCTGCGGGTTCTCGCGCCGCCTCAGCTGACCCGCGCCGCCTCTGCCGCGTCGCACCGCGCCGCGTCGCCACCGCCCCGCCCGAGCGCACAGCGCCGTCCGCCCAGCCACCCCGCGGACCACCGCGGATGATCTCGGTCCGGCGGTGCGTCGGCGCACCGTGGATGCGTACGTGGACGGTTCGTGGATAACTCGGACGCCGGCGGCCAAACTCGTGGACAGGACCCCTTGCGGCGGGTGGGTCCGGCAGGTGATCATCTGGTCAGCCCGAAGGGGCCGATGGAAAACGGATCGCGGGGCCGCCGCAAGGTGGCCGGGCTCTTCGTAAGGGGAGCCGGGTCCTTCGCAAGGAGGGCCGGCCCTTCCGCAAGGGAGGCGTCGCGATCCACCGGCCGCGCCGGCACCGGCAACGGTGACGGATCCGCTCGCAAGAGCGGGCCGCTCCGCAAGGAGCGGTAGCTTCCGCAAGGAGGCGGCTTCCCGCAAGGGAGGTCAGGCGGTCGGACCGGCGGTCCCTCCGGGCCCTTCTGTTCGTTCGCGGACCGGGTGTGCGTGGCCCAGGCCCCCGCCCGAGATGAAGAGACCCCCGGTTCCGCGGGAGGAGCGGGACCGGGGGTCGGGGAAGACCGGTGACGGGTCAGGCCGTTGCGCCGGCCAGTTCGTCCGCTGCTGTGGCCGCGACGACTTCGTCCGCGGCGACCTCGAGGTCGATCTGGAGGTCGTCCGAGACGAGCCATCCGCCGGCCTCCAGGCCGACGTTCCAGGTGAGGCCCCAGTCGGAGCGCTTGATCTTGACATGCCCTTCGAAGCCGGCGTGGCGGCCGGGGCCCCGCATGCCGGGAACGATGCCCAGCTGCTCGGCGTCGATGGCGACGGTGCGCGTGACGTCGCGGATCGTGAGGTCGCCGGTGAGCGCCCAGCGGTCCCCCTTCGGGGCGATCGACGTGCTGCGGAAGGTCATGGACGGGTAGTGCTCGGCGTCCAGGAAGTCGGCCGACCGGATGTGGTTGTCGCGCATCTCGACGCCGGTGTCGACCGAGGCGACGGGGATCGTCACCTGGACGGACGACGCAGCGGGGTTGGCCTCGTCGAGTTCGAGGGTGCCGGTGACGCTGCCGAACTTGCCGCGAACCTTGGTCACCATCATGTGCTTCGCGACGAAGGAGACTTCCGTGTGTGCCGGGTCGATCTGCCAGGTGCTCATAGTCGAATGTCGCTCCGTGTCCCTGCGGCCGCCGGCGGCTCATCCGCCTGGCCATGCCGCTTGGTAGTTGACAGCGCAACTATAGCGGAGGATAGTTGCGTATGCAAGTACCAATTCGGTGACACCGCAACCATCCCCTCTTGCATCGTCGCGTAGGATCACGCAAGACATGACCGTAGCCGAACGATCCATCCCCTCGTCCCAGGCCCGTCAGCCCGGCCCGGTGGCCGCCGACCCTCGCCTGCGCCCGTGGCTCGCGTTCATCCAGGCGCACGCCGCCGTCACGCGCGAGCTCGAAGCGGAGCTGCAGGCCTCGGGCGGCCTTTCCCTCGCGGCATTCGACGCCCTCGTCCAGCTGGCCCTCGCAGAGGGACGGCTGCGCATGAGCGAGCTCGCGGATCGAGTCCTCCTGTCACGCAGCGGCGTGTCGCGGCTCGTCGACCGGTTGGAGGCAGATGGCCTGGTCGCCCGTGAGGCCTGTCCGTCGGATGCCCGCGTCATGTGGGCGACGCTGACGGAGAAGGGTCGCGTGCGGCTGGCGGCTTCGTCGCCCACTCACCTCCGCGGCGTCGAGGAACACTTCCTGCAGGCGATCGAGCCGGCCGACCGGGACGCGCTCGTCCGGGCCCTCGACGCGGTGATCCGCCGCATCCGCGGCGATGGCATGGACCTGCGCTGTCCTGCCCTGCCGGGGATGGCCGGGCCCGCCCCGGTGGGCACGTCCGCGGACGTCATCGACAGGCCAGAGCGGAACGCCTGACGGACCTGGTTGGCAGCTACGGCGGGACGGCCACCGAAGAACCGCGGGAGCCGCGGCTCGGCCGCCTCTGGGTCGGCACCAGCGGCTTCGCGTATCCCGGCTGGGCGCCCGCCTTCTATCCACCGGGGACGCGCGGCGACGAGCTCCTGCCCGCCTACGCCGCGCGGCTGCCGGCGGTCGAGCTGAGCAGCACGTATTACCGCTCCCCCACTCCGGCCCAGGTCGCGGCCTGGGCGGCGCGGGTCCCCGCGGAATTCCGGTTCACGGTGAAGCTCCAGCGCGAGCGGTCGCGGGGCGCGTTCGTGCGGGGATCCGCGGCCGCGGTCGCCGCCCTGGCCGAGCCGCTGGATGGCTTCGGAACGCGAGTCGGTGCCGCGCTGTACCGCGTCAGCCCCGACCTGCCCCGCGACGATGAACGGCTGGCCTCGCTCCTCCTGCGCTGGCCTTCCCGGATCCCGCTCGCCCTCGAGCTCGTCCATCGGTCATGGCACGTCGACGAGGTCCACCATGCGCTCCGCCCGTTCGGCGCAGCCCTCGTCGTGACCGAGACCGACCAGCTTCCCGAGCCTCCGGTCACGCTCACGGGCGACTTCCTGTACCTCCGGCTCCGGCGCACCGCCTATGGCACGGCAGACCTGGACGCGTGGGCGGCACGCCTGGAGCCGTTCCTCGCCGACGGGCGCGACGCGTTCGTCTTCTTCCGGCACGACGAGGACGGCGGCACGCCGCGGGCTGGCGATCGGACTGGCGGAGCGGCTGCCGGGGTTCGGCCCACGATCGCAGGAGTTGCCAACCCATCCGTTGGCTCGCGAAGGAGGCACGGCGTGACCGAGCGGACTCGGGATTGGGTTCGTCGGGGCAGGCGGCATCGCCCGGACACGCCACGTGCCCGGATTCCGGGCGATCGCCAGCGTCGAGCTCGTCGGCGTGGTGAATCGAACGGCCGCCTCGAGCGCGGCCGCAGCCGCCGAATTCGGCTTCGGGCGCACCTACGCCACCTGGCGCGAGCTCGTGGACGACCCGGCGGTCGATGCCGTCGTGATCGCCACGTGGCCGTATCTCCACGCTCCCATCACGGTTGCCGCGCTGGCCGCCGGCAAGCACGTCCTGACCCAGGCCCGGATGGCGATGGACGCGACCGAGGCCCGGGCGATGCTGGCTGCTTCGCTCGCCCACCCCGAGCTCACGGCGATGGTGGTGCCTTCGCCGTTCGCCTTCTTCTGCGACGCGACGGTCCGGCGGCTGCTCGCGGCGGGCGTGCTCGGCGCGCTGCGCGCGGCGCGGATCACCTGGGCCGGCGGCGTGGGGGGTCCCGCGCGCGAGCTCTGGCGCCGCGAGCGACGCTACTCGGGGAACAACCTCATGACGCTGGGCATCGTCTACGAGTCCGTCGCCCGCTGGCTCGGCGACGCCGGGGACGTCGTTGCCGTCACGGAGAACTTCGCGCCCTGGGAGGCCGGGCCGGACGGCGAGCGCGCCGTGGCGGATGTTCCCGACCACGCCGTCGTGGTGGCCCGCTTCCCCGGCGGGGTCGTCGGTACGTTCGAGATCTCCGCGTACGCCCGGTCTACGCCCCCCAACGCGGCCACCATCACGGGCACGGACGGGGCACTCCGGGCGGACTTCGGGGCCGGCACCCTGGAGCTCGCGCGAGCCGGCGGCGGCTGGCGTTTCGAACCGGTCGCCATTCCGGCGCCGGAGCGCGGCGAATGGCGGGTCGAAGCCGAGTTCGTCGGCGCGATCCGCGGCCACGAGGAGGTCCGGCTGACGGACTTCGCCACCGGCGTCCGCTACATGACATTCACCGACGCGGTCCGCGCGAGCGCCCGAACGGGCAAGCGCGTCGCCCTGTAGGCGCCTGCAGGCGGCGCCTGCGGGCGGCGCCTGCGGGCGGCGCCTGGCGGGCGGCGGCCGTGAGCGTGCTGGTCACGCCGGATTCCACGATTCGCCGTGAGTCCGCGATCCAGCTGACCGGACCTCGTGGTCGCGGGCGGCGCTGCCGGAGGCGTGATGCAGGACGGCCGGTCGTCACCGACCGGCCGTCTTCGGATCCCCGACGCCGCGCGGCGCGGCGGCTCGTTTCAGTCGATGAGGTAGACCACCGACACGACGATGTCGATCTCGTTCGTGCCGGTCTGGATCGGCGTTGACTTCTCGGGAGCTGCGGCTGAGCCGGCGGCCATGTCGTAGCGGATCGGCTGCGGCGTGGCGGAGACCTGCTCGCTGATCGAGGCAACCCCGGTGATGGAGACGCCGGCGGCCTTGGCCAGCGCATCGGCCTTGGCCTTGGCGTCCTTCATGGCGAGGTCGCGAGCCTGCGCTGCGGGCGCCGTCTGGTTGTCGACGCGGAAGTCGACCCCGCCGATCGAGGTCGCGCCGGCTGCCATGGCGCCGTCCAGGGCGTCGGAGACCTTGTCGAGGTCGCGCACCGTCGCCGTGACCGTGTTGGCGACCTGGTAGCCGGTGATGCGAGGCGGATTGGCGTTGGCGCTGTAGTCGTAGACGGGCGACAGCGAGACGTTGGACGTCTGGATGTCCTTCTCGGCGATGCCGGCCGCCTTGAGGGCCGCGATCACGGCGGTCATCTTCGTCGCAGCCTGGGCACGTGCGTCCTTCACCTTGGTCGCGGTGACCTGGACGCCGACGCTGATGTCGGCCACGTCCGGCGAAAGGGTGACGCGGCCGGTGCCGCTGACGGAGATCGTGTGCTCGGGGGTGGTCGGATCGGACTGGGCCACGATCTGGCGGGGAGCCAGGCTCGAGCCGAAGGCGACGGCGAGCGCGAGGCCGACCACGCCGCCGGCGATGAGCCAGCCAAGTCGTCCACCCGGGACGGCGATGCTGCGGGCTTCGGTCATGGTTGGTGCACTCCTGGCGTCTGCCGTGATCCGGATCCGAGTCCGGAGGTGGCGCCCGAGCAGGTCCGGGCGGCTGGCTCCATGACGCCAGGACCGCCGAAGCGGTTCCCGGACGCGGCGGCCGGCACCTGCGATGCGCCGACGCGGATCACCGGGACAGGTGGGACCCCAGGCTCGAAGCTCCGGCGACCGACTCCGACGAGGTGGTCGGTGCGGTCGTTGCGGCGCGGCTCAGATCGCCTGGGAGCCCGCCGCCTCCGGGTCGATGCCGAGCGTGGCCATCGCCGCCGCCAGCTCGCCGGCCGATAGCTGACCGCGGCAGTGGAGCGCGGACAGGGCGGCCAGGGCGATGCTCGGCGCGTCGATCTCGAAGAGCGCGCGAAGCGCTTCACGCGTGTCGCTTCGGCCGAACCCGTCCGTTCCGAGCGCGACGTGGCCCGCGGGCAACCAGCGTCCCAGCAGCTCGGGCAGCGACGACACCCAGTCGGAGACCAGCACCACCGGACCGCCGTCGGGGCCCAGCACCTGGCTCACGTACGGCGTTCGCGGCTCCTCGGTCGGGTGGAGCCGGTTCCACCGGTCGGCCGCGTGGGCGTCAGCCCGCAGCTGCTGCCAGCTGGTGGCGCTGTAGACCTCGGCGGCCACGCCGAACTGTTGCGCCAGGATGTCGCGGGCGGCCACCGCCTGCTGGAGGATGGCCCCGGACCCGACCAGGCGGACCGTGCCCCGCGGGCGGTCGGCGGTCTCGGCGGCGGGCAGGAGCCGGTACAGGCCGCGGACGATGCCCTCGTCGGCATCGGCCGGCTTCGGCGGCATCGGGTAGTTCTCGTTGTACAGGGTGACGTAGTAGAAGACGTCCTGGCCCCGGCCGTACATCCGGTCGATCCCGTCGCGGATGATCGCGGCAAGCTCGTACGCATAGGCCGGGTCGTAGGCGCGAACCGCAGGGTTGACCGAGGCGAGCAGCTGGCTGTGGCCGTCCTGGTGCTGGAGGCCCTCGCCGTTGAGCGTGGTCCGGCCGGCGGTCGCCCCGAGCATGAAGCCGCGACCGCGGGCATCGGCAAACGCCCACGTCTGGTCACCCGTCCGCTGGAAGCCGAACATCGAGTAGAAGATGTAGAAGGGGATCATCGGCACGCCGTGGGTGGCATACGACGTGCCGGCGGCCTGGAGGGAGGCCATCGAGCCGGCTTCCGTGATGCCCTCCTCCAGGACCTGGCCGTCGCGCGCCTCGCGGTAGCTCAGGATCAGGTCCGAATCGACCGGCTCGTAGCGCTGCCCGGCGCTCGCGTAGATGCCCACCTCCTTGAAGAGGGGGTCCATGCCGAACGTCCGTGCCTCGTCGGGAATGATCGGCACGATCCGGCGGCCGATCTCCGGGTCGCGCATCAGGTTCCGAAGCAGCTTGGCGAAGGCCATCGTCGTGCTGACCGGCGTGGCCGAGCCGGTCGCGAACTCCGCGTCCGCCGCCGGGGCTGGCGCGGGCAGCGCGGCGGCCCGGACATGCCGCTTCGGCAGCGAGCCGCCCAGGGCCTGCCGTCGCTCCAGCATGTACTCCACTTCGGGAGACTTGGCGCCCGGGTGGTAGTACGGGGCCTCGGCCAGCCGCCCGTCCGGGATCGGGAGCTGCAGCCGATCGCGGAAGATCCGGAGTTCGGCCTCGGACAGCTTCTTCGCCTGGTGGGTGATGTTGCGGCCCTCGACGCCCGGGCCCAGCGTCCAGCCCTTGATGGTCTTGGCCAGGATGACCGTGGGGGCGCCCTCGAACGTGGTGGCCGCGAGATACGCCGCGTAGAGCTTTCGGTAGTCGTGGCCGCCGCGCCGGAGCCGGGTCAGGTCGTCGTCGGAGAGGTGCTCGACGAGCTTGCGGAGGCCGGGCTCGGGGCCGAAGAAGTGCTCCCGGATGTAGGCGCCGCCGGCGACCGAGAACTTCTGGAACTCGCCATCGACCGTGTCGTTCATCCGGTCGACCAGGGCGCCGTCGACGTCGCGCGCCAGCAGCTCGTCCCACTCGCGGCCCCAGATGACCTTGATGACGTTCCAGCCGGCGCCGCGGAAGATGCCCTCCAGCTCCTGGATGATCTTGCCGTTGCCGCGAACCGGGCCGTCCAGGCGCTGCAGGTTGCAGTTGACGACGAAGGTGAGGTTGTCGAGGCGCTCGCGCCCGGCATGCCACAGCGCGCCAAGCGCCTCGGGCTCGTCCATCTCGCCATCGCCAAGGAAGGCCCAGACGCGCGAGCCGGAGGTGTCGGCGATACCGCGGTGCAGGAGGTAGCGGTTGAAGCGCGCCTGGTAGATCGCCGCGATCGGGCCGAGGCCCATGCTGACCGTCGGGAATTCCCAGAAGTCCGGCATGAGGCGGGGGTGCGGGTACGAGCTGAGACCCTGCCCGGGGACGACCTCGCGCCGGAAGTGGTCCAGCTGGGCCTCGTCCAGCCGCCCTTCCAGGAACGCCCGCGCGTACATCCCCGGGGCGGCGTGGCCCTGGTAGAAGACCTGGTCGCCGGACCCCTCGTCCTTGCCCCGGAAGAACCAGTTGAAGCCGACTTCGTACAGGCTGGCGGAGCTCGCGTACGTGGACAGGTGGCCCCCGATGCCCGGGTAGCGCGTGTTCGCCCGGAGGACCATCGCGACCGCGTTCCAGCGGACCAGCCGCCGGATGCGCCGCTCCAGTTCCTCGTCGCCGGGGAACGGCGGCTCCTGCTCCGGGCTGATCGTGTTGATGTAGCGGGTCTGGGTGAGCGGCGGCAGGCCGACGTGGCGCTGGCGCGCGCGCTTGAGCAGCTTGTACATGACGAAGCGGGCGCGGATGGGGCCCTCGGCTTCGAGGAGCTGGTCGAACGAGTCGATCCAGTCCTGCGTCTCCGCCTCGTCGAGGTCGGGCAGCTGGTGCTTGAAGTCGTCGGAGAACATCGCGGGGCTCCCGGGGCGCTGGGACGGTGGCGAAGGCCCAGCGTAGCGGATCGGGCCGGGAGGCGCGGCGGCTGTGAGGCGCGGCGGCTGCCCCGCGCGACATTGGTGGCCGCCCTCCGCGGTTGTGGTGGCGGTCCCGCGCGGTTGTGGCCGCGCCGGGGCCGTCCCGCGGTCATGGCCGCGCCGGGGGCCGTCCGCGCCGGGGCCGTCCCGCGGTCATGGCCGCGCCGCATGGTTGTTGCGGCCGCCCCGCGCGGCTGTGGCGGCAGCCCTGCGCGGTTGTCGTGGCCGCCCCGCGCGGCCGTGGCAGCAGCGGCCCCGTGTGCACGCGGGCGGCTCGGCTGCCTCCGCGATTGCGCCTCGGCAGCAGCCCGGCCCCTGCGGTAGAGTCGGGACATGCATGGCGAGGTGGCGCACACGGGCGATGACGCCCATACGGCGCTCCTGGTGGTCGACGTCCAGAACGACTTCGCCGATCCCGCCGGAGGCCTGTCCGTGGCCGGCGGCGCGGACGTCGTGCCGATCCTGAACGAGCACATCCGGCGCGCGACCGCGAATGGCGCGCTCGTCGTCTACACGCAGGACTGGCATCCCGCCGTCACGGCCCATTTCGCCAAGGACGGCGGTATCTGGCCGGTCCATTGCGTGGCCGGGACGTGGGGCGCCGAGCTGCATCCGGACCTGGTCGCGGACGCCGGTCCGCGCGTCCACAAGGGCGCCAATGGCGAGGACGGCTACTCGGGCTTCACGATGCGCGACCCGGCGACGGGCATCGACGCACCAACCGAGCTCGATGGCCTGCTCCGCGCCCGCGGGATCCGGACCGTGCTCGTGGGCGGCCTTGCCACGGACTACTGCGTCCGCTCGACGGCGCTGGACGCACGGCGCCTCGGATACCGCACGCTCGTCCTCCTCGACGCGATCCGGGCCGTGGACCTGGTCCCCGGCGACGGCGACCGGGCGATCGCCGAGCTCGCGGCGGCGGGGGTGGAGCTGGTCGGCCGCGACGTCGGCGTCGAGTCGGGCTCGGCGAGCTGATGGGCTGGTTCGGCCGCCTGGCGCTCGTCGGCGCGGCCGGCGTCGGGGCCACGCTCCTGGCCGAGCGCTGGGTGGGCAGCGTCATCAGCAGCGGCGAGGGTCCCGACCCCATCATGAAGATGGTCATCGCCATCG
The DNA here is from genome assembly GCA_963821595.1 of uncultured Chloroflexia bacterium. Classification (GTDB taxonomy): domain Bacteria; phylum Chloroflexota; class Limnocylindria; order Limnocylindrales; family CSP1-4; genus CTSoil-043. The sequence goes on from CAWGEL010000026.1 coordinate 124,819, forward strand.
ACGCGCCGATCGACGAGGTCTGGCGCGTGGTCGCCGATCTGGAACGCCAGCCGACCTGGATGTCGGAGATGAAGGATGTCCGCGTCTTCACGACCGGCCCGGTCCGCGTGGGCACGCGGGGCGAGGCCGACGTGCGCATCTTCCTCGTCGGGATGGTCGACGCGGTCGAAGTCGACGTCTTCGAGCCGCCGACGCGGTTCGGGATTCGCCACGTCGGCACGTACTCCGGCGAAGGTCGGATCGTGCTCGAGGCGCTCGACGCGGGCCGAACGCTGGTCCGCTGGGACGAGCGGATGGTCCCGCCCGCGTTCCCCCACCTCGGCCAGCTCGTCCAGAAGCCGATCCTGGGGGCAATCTTCCAGGCCGACCTGGAACGCCTCAAGGAGCTCGTCGAGTCGGGCCACGTCGAGGCGGTCGCCGGCGCGGGCGCGGACGCCGGCTGAGCCCGCCAGGGGTCGCCTCCCGTGGAGCTGCACCTCGTCGACGTGACGTATGAGTTGTTCCGCGCCTATCACGCGCCGCGGCCACCGGTCCTGGGGCGCGACGGGATGTCGCTGGGGGGCGTGGCCGGCCTCGTCGGCACGCTGCTCGGACTCCTGCAGTACGAAGGTGCGACGCACGTCGGCTGTGCCCACGACCGGGTGATCCGGTCGTTCCGCAACGGCCTCTACGCAGGCTACAAGACGGAGGCCGGCGTCCCGGCCGACCTGCTGGCCCAGTTCCCGATCGCCGAGGAGGCGCTCGACGCGCTGGGCCTCGTCCTGTGGGCGGAGACCGAGTTCGAGGCGGACGACGCGCTCGCGACCGCAGCCGGCCGATGGGGAGCCGGCGCCGACCCGGCCGTCTCACGTGTCCTCGTGTGCACCCCCGACAAGGACCTGGCCCAGGTCGTCGTGGGCGACCGCATCGTCCTGCGCGACCGCCGCCGGGACCTTACCTACGACGACGCCGGCGTCCGGGCGAAATGGGGCGTCGGGCCGACATCGATCCCCGACTACCTGGCGCTGGTCGGAGACGCGGCCGATGGGTATCCGGGCATCCCGGGCTTCGGGGCGAAGGGCGCTGCCGCCCTGCTCTCCGCGTTCGGGTCGCTCGAACGGATCGCGGAGTCACCCGTTGGTTCGTGGCCCGCGACGGTGCGCGGGAGCGCACGTTTGGCGGCGACCCTGCGCGATCACTGGGACCAGGCCCTCCTGTTCCGCGACCTGGCCACGCTCCGCCGCACGGTGCCGCTGCCCCAGGGTTCCGTGGCCGAGCTGGCCTGGCGGGGCGCCGACCGCGAAGCCTGGGTGGCCTTCTGCGAGCGATGGGGCCTGCCGTCGCTCATCGCCCGGCCGCACCGCTGGCGGGAGGCGTAGGGGGCCGGATGGGGCCGTGGGGCCGGATGGGGCCGCGGCCGCGGGTGGTCGCCCCGGGCCGTCAGCCGCGGGTGGTCGCCCCGGGCCGTCAGCCGCGGGTGGTCGCCCCGGGCCGTGCCCGGGTGGTCGCCCGGGCCGTCGGCGGTGGTCGCCCCGGGCCGTCAGCCGCGGGTGCGCCCGGGCCGTCAGCCCCGGGTGGCGTCCCGGCGCGCCGGGGTCGCCCAGGCCGAGCCGGGTGGCGCGGGCTCTGGCGTCGTCCGCCGGACGGTGGTGCTGCGCTGCGGGCGACCGGCCGGGGCGGTTCCTGTCACCTATCCACGGCGGGGATCGTCGGCACCAAACGGGCCTATCAGGGGCGGGGGTTCCCGCGTCTCCCGCGGATCCTGACGCTCGGCCACGACACCGGAGCATTAGTCGTGGCCCCACCAACCGGCCGAGCATCCCCCCGGTGGATAGGTGGGGCCGGCCGGGTGCGATCGACCGCCCAGCATCCCCCGGGTGGATGGGTGGGGCCGGCCGGCAGGGCGGCGCGGTGGGTCCGGCCGAGCGGCGCGGCCGAGCGGTTCGCCGCGCCCGATCGGTTCGGCCGTCGCAGCTCCGCGCGTCAGGCCCCGAGGCCGGGCGCAGGCCCACGGACGCCGGGGCGCGGGGGCGCTGACTCAGCGGGAGGGATCGAGGATCGCCAGCAGCTCGGCATGGAAGGCGGGCGGCGCGGCCAGCACGCCGATCGCCTTCGACTTCGCCGCGAGATCGAACCACGGGCCCCCGGCCATGTCCGTCACGGTGGCCCCGCCGCGGGCTGCGATGAGCCCGGCGGCCGCGACATCCCAGGTGGAGAGCCCACCGGTCTGGCCGAACGCGTCGAAGCGGCCGTTCGCCACGTAGGCCAGCGCCAGCGCGGCCGAGCCCATGCTGCGCGAGATCCGGATGGCCCTGCGGAAGCGCCGGGCGCGGGTCGCCGGCCGGGGGCCGGAAACGGCCAGCGCGGCGACGTAGTCCGACAGCCGCTCCTTGGCCGACGCCCGCACGGGCCGGCCGTCCAGCATCGCCGGGCCGTCGGCGGCCGCGCTGTACGTCTCGCCGCGCATCGGGTCGTGGACGATGCCGACGACGGGCGAGCCGTCGACGACGAGCGCCAGCGAGACGCAGAAGAACGGGATGCCGTTCGCGTAGTTGATCGTCCCGTCGACCGGATCGCAGACCCAGGTCCTGCCCGAGGGAGACGCCCCGCCGACCCCCGGCGAGCCGTGGCCCGACTCCTCGCCGAGGAACGAGTCGCCGGGGAAGCGGGACGCGAGGGCGCCCCGGATCAGCGCCTCCGACGCATGGTCCACCTCGGTGACGATGTCCCGAGGGTCCTTGTAGGCAACGTGGCCGTGGTTGCCGAGGCGCTCGACCAGCAGGATGCCCGCGCGCTGCGAGATCTCTTCGGCAGCCGCGAGCTCGGCCGCCCAGGCCGACGTCGCGGCGCCCTCGACCGGCTCAGCCGGGACGACGCGCACGCCGCTCACCGGCTGCAGTCCGCGGCCAGCGGCCGGACGGCCGTGCCCAGGTCGGCGACGACCTGCTGGAACGTGATCGACTGACCGGCCTGGATCGACGGCGTCCGGATGTACGTCTCCACCGCCGGCGTGCCGAGGTACGTCGGGTCCCAGACCCGGCAGCTCGCCTGGCCATCGCGCGAGCCCTGGTTCGAAACGACGAGGGTCAGCGTGAGGCCGCCAGGCGCCGGCGCGGCGGCCGCGACGTGCGCCGTGAACGGGCCGACGCCGCCCAACAGGAACGTCGCGGCCGCGCCCAGTCCGACGACCGCGAGCGCGATCCCCAGGTACACGGTGCCGTGGGCCTGCGATGCCGCCGGCTGCTTGAGTCCGGCCGGGTTGCAGGCGCGGCAGAGCGAATCCGAGACGGGAACCGACGCTCCGCACCGAAGGCACGGGTGGGTCGGCTCGGGCTCGAGGGTTGGCTGGCGGGTGCGGGTCTGGGTCGTCACGGGCGATGGTCTGCTCGAACGCTGGGGAGAGGCGGTATCGTCCCACGACTGCCCGTTCGGTGCCGGAGGGCCCCCGCGGCAGCGAGGTCAGCGAGCACCGAAGCCGTCCATGCCTCGGCGTCCGGCGGTCCACGAGCGCCGTACGGCCGGCGGATGCTGGCGCGGCCGGATGCTTCGAGGCCCGGCGCCGCCGTCGCTACCGAAGGTCGGCCGCGGCGACCAGGCGATCCACGTCCTGGACCGATCTCGCCTCGACGACGGCGCCGTCGGCGCCCGCCAGACGCCACCTGGCGATCGCCTCCGCCGGACGAGTCGTCCACTCGCTGCCCGCCAGCGACTCGCCCTTGCGCAGGTCGAAGGCGACGAGGACGCGCTGTGTCGCCCGGTCCCGTCCGGAGGCGGCCAGCCCGTCCTCCCATGCCGACCGGCAGGAGCCCAGCCTCGGTGCGGGCGTCGTCCAGCCGTCGCCGATCCTGGCCGCCAGCCGCGCTCCGCCCGGCGACTCCGCGCCGATCACGATCGGAATGGGCGGCACGGGGACGGGGGCTGCGTAGGCGTCCGCGAGCGGGTAGAAGGGACTCTCGCGCGTTGCTGGCCCGCCGGACCAGAGGGCTCGCAGCACCGCAACGGCCTCCTCCAGCCGTGCGACGCGCTCCGCCACGCCGGGAAACGGGATCCCGTAGGCTGCGTGCTCGGCAGGGTGCCCGCCGATGCCGATCCCGAGCACGAGCCGGCCGGCGGTCACGTCCTGGAGCGTCGCCGCCATCCTCGCGAGCACGGCCGGGTGGCGGTTCATGACGTTGAGGACGAAGGGCAGGAGGCCGAGCCTGGTCGTCGCCGCGCCGACCGCGGCGAGTGTCGTCCACGCCTCCAGGACGGAGTCGCGCCGGTCGCCGCGCGACACGAAGTGATCCCAGCAGGCGACGCCGGCATAACCGGCCGCTTCGAGCCGGAGCGCCTGCTCGCGCCACGTCACGAACGGCACCCCGATCGAGCGCAGCGCGACGTAGACCGGGAAGCTCGCCCTGGCCGGGCCCGGCCAGGGCCCCACATCGGCCACGGTCGGTCGCCGGCGGCTAGGCGGCCGGGACGACGGCGGCGGACGTCGCCGCGGCCAGGGCGATGCGGAGCGTTGTCGCCGTCCGCCGCTCGAGCTCGTCGAGCGGCAGGTACGTCTGCTCCGTCGTCACGCCTTCGCCAAGGACGTCGGACACGGTCAGGATCGTGCCCGCGCGGACGTCGCCACCGGCCGCCGTCGCGCGGGCGGCGAGGTAGAACAGGACCGAGCTCTCCATCTCCAGCCCGATCACGCCGCGACCGCTCCACTTCGAGAAGTAGTCCTCGTCGGGGTTGTAGAAGACGTCGACCGTGCAGACCGGCCCGACGTGGTACGGCGCTCCTTCGGCCGCCGCCGCGTCCACCAGCGCGCGCACCAGGCCGAAGTCCGCCGCCGGCGCGATCGGGTCGCCGTGGAGGTACGTCGCGGTGGCCCCGTCCATGGGCGTCGCGGCCGTGGCGATGACGATGTCGCCGGTGCGGATGCCGCGCCCGATCCCGCCGCACGTGCCGACGCGCACGAGGCGGCGGGCCCCCAGGCGGATCAGCTCCTCGACGACGATCGCGGCCGACGGCGCGCCCATGCCGGTCGTCTGGACGCTGATGGGCACGCCCCCGTAGGTGCCCGTGTAGCCGTACAGGAGCCGGTGGTCGTTGACACGGCGCGTCGAGTCCAGGCCCCCGTCGAAGAGCCGGGCGATCGCCGTCGCCCGGTTGGGGTCGCCCGGCAGCAGGACCACCGGGGCGTAGTCGCCGGTCTCGGCGCGGAGGTGGATCTGCGGCATCGGACGGCTCCTGGCTGGCAATGGTGCGAGGAGAGTGTAGGGTCCCGGGCCAGCCGGCGAAACCTCTGCCGCCCGGCGCCAGGTGCGCACGACCGGCTGCCAGCGTGGGCCCCTGGCAGACGTTTCGCTACGATCTGCCGATGCACGAAACGCCCGCGCATCCCGTTCGAGCCGCGCTGGACCTGGCCGACTGGCGCCGCCGCGTGGCGGAGCTGTATGCGGAGGTCCGGCGCATCAGCGCCGTCGATCCGCCCGCCGCGTGGGACCTGTGGCGGGCCGAGCGCGAGGCCATCTACCGGGGCCACCCGTCGTCGCCGGTCCGGCCGGCCGATCGCGCGACATTCCAGGCGAGTCACTGGCCGTACGATCCTCGCTGGCGATCGAGCGCGCGTCTCGAGCCGCCACCCGCGGCCGCCGACTCCGCGCCGGCGCTGGGCCACGGCCTGGGGTTCGCGCTCGCCATCCCCGCGAGCGTCGGCGCCGCCCCGCCGATGGAGGCCATCGGGGTCGTCGAGCTCGCCCTGCCAGGTCGGGCCCTTCGCCTGCCGGTCTTTCGCCTGATGGAGTATTCGACCGGCCTCTTCCTGCCGTTCGGCGACACCACGAACGGCACGAGGACGTACGGCGCCGGCCGCTACCTGCTCGACACGGCGAAGGGCGCCGACCTGGGAAGCGACCCCGCCGCGGGCACGCTCGTGCTGGACTTCAACTTCGCCTACCAGCCGTCGTGCGCGTTCGATCCCGCCTGGAGCTGCCCGCTCGCCCCACCGTCGAACCGCCTCGGCGTGGCGGTGGAGGCGGGTGAGCGCCTGCGGTAGGGCGCTGCTTCAGCCGCCGGCGCTGGGCCGCCTCGGCCGCCTCGACCGCCCTCGGCCGCCTCAGCCGTTTCGGCCGCCTCGGCCGTTGCGGCGGCTTCAGCCGCCCGGCGGCTGCCACGGCTGGGGAGCGGTCGCGCCGCGCTGGATGACGGCGAACTGGTCGGCCGAGATGGGCATCCACGACCCCCATTCGCCGTCCGGCCACTGGACGCGTACCTGGGCCTGCTGCGCGCTCCCGAGACCGACGTGGATCCAGCCGAGCTCGCCGCTGATGTGACCGCCTCCCACGGTCACCTCGCGGCGCTGGACCTGGTCGCCGACCCGGACCTCGAGCCAGGAGCCGATGGCGTCGCGGTTCGGGCCCGCCTGCTGCAGTCGAAGCCCGACCCAACCTCCCATCGCGACAGGGTGCGCTGCGTCGCCGGCCCCGACGTTGCGCCAGAGCTCGACCGGCGCACCGTAGTTGACCTCCACGAGGTCCGGCAGGCCGTCGAGGTTCAGGTCCACGACCGCCGCGCCGCGACCGCGCGCGAAGCTGACGATGCCGGCGGCCTGGGCCGCTTCGACGAACGTGCCATCCGGCTGGCCGAGGAGGAGGTCGCTCGGGTCCCGGGCCGCGTAGTCGGGCTGTGAGCTCACGTTTCCCTTCGAGACGAAGAGGTCGATGAGGCCGTCGTTGTTCACGTCCTGGAACTCCGGGTGCCATGCCGTCGACGGCAGGACGTCGCCGCCCGTGAAGGGCTCGGCCGCGGTGACGCCCCGCTTGAGCGCGATGTCCGCGTACGTCGGCTGGGTGGCGCCGGCCGCGAGTGCCTGCAGCTTGTTGTCGCCCTGGCTGGTCAGGAAATACTCGGGGTAGCCGTCGCCATTGACGTCATAGCCGGCGATGCCCATCCCCCAGATCTCGAGCCGGACCCAGCCGCTGGCGTCCGTGTAGAGCTGCGGCGCCTCGCCCGGGGCCATTCGCCAGAGCTGGTCCGTGCCGTCCGTGTAGTACTGGCGGTCGTTCGTGACGCGCAGGTCGCGCCGACCCGACCGGTCCCAATCGCTGAACAGCATGGAGAGCGAGCAGTAGCCGGGCGTCAGGACGACAGGCGCCGCGTAGCCTGAGCCCGACGCCGCGGGCCGATAGAGGGCGTTGTCGGCACAGTCCTGGGTGGGGGCTCCCGTCGGATCGAGGACGAGATAGTTGCCGACCGCGAGCGTCGGCAGGGACGCCGCGCCTTCCCAGGTCGCACTGAACGCGGTCGCATCGGAGCTGCCCGCCGCGAACGACCAGAGATCGTTCGCCGCCGCGAAGCGGCAGCCGCCGAGGCCGCGCAGCAGCTGGACACCGCCGGATCGCAGGACAGCCAGGTCCGCCTCGCCGTCCCCGTCGATGTCGAGCGCGTATGCGCCCATGACGCCGGTCATGTCCGTGACGGGGCTGGACAGGGCCGTGAACCGCAGCGCGCCGCCGACCGGGCTGTCGTTGCGATACAGCGCCGCCGGGTTGCTCCCCCCGGCGATGTAGAGGTCCGGCCTGCCGTCCCCGTTGCAGTCGAACGTGGCGAGGCCGCCACCCACCGCGAAGGCGGGGCCTCCGTCGAAGGCATGGACCAGGCCGGCGGACGCCGCTTCGTCCACGAAGTGCGGCGGCCCGGCGGCGCCCGTGGCCGCGCCGCTCCCCTGCCCGCTCAGCAGGATCGCTCCGCCGATGCCGGCGATCGCCACGACCCCGGCGATGACCCCGACGCCGAGTACCACGGCGCGCCGCCCGCCAGGCGCGACTGGCCGGCTCGAGCGATCGCCCGACTGGCCCAGGCCACCCATTCTGGCATCCACCCTCATCTCGCGCGGCGCCGTTCGCCCGGTCTTCGCCGGGGGCCCTCCACTCCCTGGTCTGGCACGTCGCCGGGACCGCGTCGACGAGGCGCCATCGTACCGCGGGGCATGCCGGCACAGCCTCGGGGCGGCGCCCGCGAGACACCGTGGCGAACACGGCACCGCCGATCTGTGGCACCGTACGGAGGTCACCATCGAGCGGCGCCCAGAGGGTCGGGATCCCGCGCGACGGCGGCCGGCCGGACCCGAATCGCCGGTCAGAGCGCGGACGGGCCAGGGGCCCAGAGGGAGGACGGATCGTGGGTGAGGACTTCTTCTCCGGGGTGGAGGGTCGTATCCCGTTCGGCGGGCTCACCTCGACCGATCCGCTGTCCTTCAAGGTCTACGAACCCGACCGGCTCGTCCTGGGCAAGCGGATGGAGGATCACCTCCGGATCGGCGTCTGCTTCTGGCACTCCTTCGCCGCGGACGGCAAGGACATGTTCGGGCCGGGCATCCTCGACCGGCCGTGGAACGACGCCGCCATGGACCCCATGGCCGGCGCCCGCATGAAGATGGCGGCCGCCTTCGAGTTCTTCGCCAAGCTCGGCGTGCCCTACTACTGCTTCCACGACCGCGACGTGGCCCCCGACGGCGCCTCCTTCGCCGAGTTCGCGGCCAACCTCGACGCGCTGACCGACGACGCCCTCGGCTACCAGGAGCGCACCGGCGTCACGCTGCTGTGGGGCACGGCCAACCTGTTCGGTCACCCTCGCTTCGCCGCCGGCGCCGCCACCAACCCGGACCCGGACGTCTTCGCCTACGCCGCCGCGCAGGTCAAGCACATGCTCGAGGTCACCAAGCGGCTCGGCGGCACCAACTACGTCCTGTGGGGCGGCCGCGAAGGCTACGACACGCTGCTCAACACGGACCTCCGCCGCGAGGGTGCGCAGCTGGCCCGGTTCCTGCACCTCGTCGCCGAGCACAAGCACAGGATCGGTTTCGAGGGAACGCTCCTCATCGAGCCGAAGCCGATGGAGCCGACCAAGCACCAGTACGACTTCGACGCGGCGACCGTCCACGGCTTCCTGGCGCGCCACGGGCTCGACGGCGAGTACCGCCTCAACATCGAGGCGAACCACGCCACGCTCGCCGGGCACAGCTTCCACCACGAGATCGCCTACGCCACCGCGAACGGGATGTTCGGCAGCATCGACGCCAACCGCGGCGACCCGCAGAACGGCTGGGACACGGACCAGTTCCCGAACTCGGTCGAGGACGTGGTCGGGCCCATGTACGAGATCCTGAGGGCCGGCGGCTTCACGACGGGCGGGTTCAACTTCGACGCCAAGCTGCGCCGCCAGAGCATCGACCGCACCGACCTCTTCCACGCCCACATCGGCGGCATCGACACGCTCGCCCGGGCGCTGCTGATCGCGGCCGACATGGTCGAGGCAGGCACGCTCGCGTCGATGGTCGAGGCGCGCTATGCCGGATGGAGTGGCGAACTCGGCGCCGGCATCATGGAAGGCCGGCTGAGCCTCGCCGACCTCGCCGCGCGCGTCCAGTCGGGCGAGATCGACCCCGAGCCGGTCTCCGGGCAGCAGGAGCTCTACGAGAACGTCGTCAATCGCCACGTCTGGGCGGGCGACGTGGCCGCGAAGGCCGGCTCGGGCGCCGGCCGCTAGCCGCGATGGCGTTCGTCCTGGGCATCGACGCCTCCACCACCGCCACCAAGGCGGTCCTGGTCGACGAGGCGGGCGCCGTCCGGGGGATCGGCGTCAGCGAGTACGACCTGAGCGTGCCCCGGCCGCTGTGGAGCGAGCAGGACCCGGCGCTGTGGTGGACGGGGACGACGGCCGCGATCCGTTCGGTCCTGGCGACCGGCGTGGACGCCGGTGACATCGCGGCGGTCGGCCTGACCGGCCAGATGCACGGCGCGGTCCTGCTCGACCGGGACGACCAGGTCCTGCGGCCGGCGATCCTCTGGAACGACCAGCGGACGGGCGCCGAGTGCGACGCGATCCGGGCAGCGGTGGGGCCGCAGCGTCTCATCGCCATTACCGGCAATGACGCCCTGACCGGCTTCACGGCGCCAAAGCTCGTCTGGGTCCGCGACCACGAGCCCGACGTGTGGAGCCGGGTCGCGCACGTCCTCCTGCCGAAGGACTACGTCCGCCTCCGCCTGACCGGCGACCACGCCATGGACAAGGCGGACGGGTCGGGGACGATCCTGTTCGACCTCGCCGCCCGGGACTGGTCGGCGGAGGTCCTCGCGGCGCTCGCCATCGACCGGGCCTGGATGCCGCCCACGTTCGAGGGTCCCGCGGTGACCGGGACGGTGACGGCGTCGGCCGCGGCGGCGACCGGGCTCCGGGCGGGCACGCCGGTGGTCGCCGGCGGCGGCGACCAGGCCGCCAACGCGGTGGGCGTCGGCGTCGTCTCGGCCGGCACGATGGCCCTGTCGCTGGGAACGTCGGGCGTCATCTTCGCGGCGACCAACGGGCCGATCTTCGAGCCCGAGGGGCGCGTCCACGCGTTCTGCCATGCCGTCCCCGGCCGCTGGCACCTGATGTCGGTCATGCTGTCCGCGGCCGGGAGCCTGCGCTGGTTCCGCGACGCGCTGGCGCCGGGCGAGGAATTCGCGGATCTCGTGGCCACGGCGGCGGATGTGCCGGCAGGCAGCGACGGGCTGCTCTTCCTCCCCTACCTCACCGGCGAGCGGAGCCCGTACCCGGACCCGCTCGCCCGGGGCGCGTTCGTCGGGCTGACGCTCGCCCATGATCGCCGCCACCTGACCCGGGCCGTCCTCGAGGGCGTGGCGTTCGGCCTGCGCGACGGGCTCGACCTGATGGTGGACGCCGGCATGCCGGCGCCAGCGCCAGATCCGCGCATCGGGCGGCGGGACGGTGAGCCCGCTCTGGCGCCAGATCCTCGCCGACGTCCTGGGCGCGGAGATCGCCACCGTCAACACGGCCGAAGGCGCGGCCTACGGGGCCGGGCTGCTGGCGGCGGTCGGCGCGGGCTGGTTCGGCTCCGTCGAGGAGGCGGCCGGGGCCTGCATCACGGCGACGCCCATCGCGGCCCCGGGCGCGGATGCGCCCGCGTACGCGGACGCCCATGCCATCTACCGGGAGCTGTACCCGGCCCTGGCGCCGGCGTTCCACCGCCTGTAGGCGCCTCCGGGCGGCGCCTCCGGGCGGCGCCACCGGGCGGCGCCTCCGGGCGGCGCGCGCGAGGCTGCCGGGCGCGGCCGCCGTCACGCGCACCGGTCAGGTCCGGAAGCGTTCCCCGCCCCGGCGTTGGCGCGCTCCTCAGTGGTGGAGCGCCTCGAGATCCTTCTCGGAGACCTCGCTCGGCAGCTTGCCCATGATGATCATGGCCAGGACCTCGTCGGTCGTCACCTTCGTCTTGTCGACCGTGCCGACCAGCTTCCCGTGGAGCATGACGCTGATCCGGTCGGACAGGTCGTAGACGTCGTGGATGTCGTGGCTGATCAGGAAGATGCCGATGCCTTCGCTCTTGAGCTGCTTGATCAGCGAGCGGACCTGCGCCGTCTCGGCTGGGCCGAGGGCCGCCGTCGGCTCGTCCATGATCAGGATCCGGGCGTTGAAGTGAACGGCCCGCGCGATCGCGACGCTCTGGCGCTGGCCGCCGGAGAGTGACTTCACGGGCGTCTTGAAGTTCTTGAAGCGCGGGTTCAGGCGGCCCATGACCTTGCGGGTGGTCGATTCCATGGCCGCGTCGTCAAGGGCTCCCAGCCGCGTCCGGAGCTCCCGGCCCAGGAACATGTTGCCGGCCGCGTCGATGTTGTCGGCCAGGGCAAGCGTCTGGTAGATCGTCTCGATGCCCAGCGCCTTGGCGTCGCGCGGGTTCGAGATCGTCACCGGCTGCCCGTCGACGAAGATCTGCCCGGAGTCGGGCGGGTGCGCGCCGGAGAGCGAGCGGATCAGGGTCGACTTGCCGGCCCCGTTGCCGCCGACGAGCCCCACCACCTCACCGGCGTGGAGATCGATCGTGACGCCGTCGACGGCGTGGACGCCGCCGAAGGCGATGCGGATGTCGCGCATCTCGACCAGCAGCGCGCCACTCGTCGCGGGTCGAGCATCGGCCGTGGCGACCACGTCCGTGTTCATCGCTCCCTCGCTCATCGTTCGCTCCGGCGCCGGACGTAGGTGTCGAACGCGATGGCCGACACCAGCACCACGCCGACCACGATGTCCTGGATCGGCGAGTCCACCCGCAGCAGGAGCATGCCTGACCGGAGCGACTGCATGACCACCGCGCCCAGGACCGCGCCGGGAATGGTCCCGATGCCGCCCGAGAACGACGTGCCGCCGATGACGGCCGCGGCGATCACGTCGAGCTCGGCCTGCGTCCCGAGGCTGGTGACCGCCGCCTGGAGCCGCGCCGTCTGCACCGCACCGCTGATCGCGGCCAGGACGCCGATGAGGACGAACGTGAGCATGATCGTCCGGCGGACGTTGATGCCGCCGAGTTCGGCCGCCTCCGGATTGCCGCCGATGGCGAAGACGTACCTCCCGAACTTCCGGCGAGTGGTGAGGTACGTCATCACCAGGGTCACCCCGATCAGGATGATCACCGGGAAGGCGATGCCGGTCGCGATCTGGAGTCCACCAGGTGGCTCCGTGATGCCGTGCGCCTTCGCATACTCCGTGGCGAGTCCGGGCGGCCACACGTAGCTGTTCATCACCCAGACGAAGCCGAGGATCGCGGCGCAGCCCAGCGCCATGAGCAGGCCGAGCGCCCATGTCGGGCGGACGGGGAAGCCGTACTCACGCCGTTTCCGGCGCGTCGCGATCAGCGTGTAGACGATGCCGGCACAGGCAAGGATGCCGAGGATCCAGCTGGCCGTGTCGCCAAGCGATGCGGTCGGGCTGCCCCCGAGCTGCTGGAAGGTGTGGTCGAGCGGCGCGATCGTCTGGCCCTGCTGCTCCTCGAACACGAGCCCGCGCCAGACGAGCAGACCCCCGAGCGTGACGATGAACGACGGCACGCTCCCGTACGCGACGAGGAAGCCCTGGAACGCACCGACGGCGGCCCCGAGGCCGATGCCGATCGCCAGGGCGACGATCCAGGTGTACGGCTGGTCGAGCCCGAGGCCGAGCGACTTGGGGATCCAGATGGCCTGCACCATCACCATCGTGTAGCCGGTCAGCCCCAGGATCGAGCCGATCGACAGGTCGATGTTGCGGGACACGATGATCAGGACCATGCCGGTCGCCATGATCCCGACGGACACGCTCTGCTGGGCCAGGTTGTAGAGGTTGACGGGGGTCAGGAACGTGCCTGAGAAGATGTCGTGCTTCGGCCCGGTCAGGCCCGACAGGACCTGGAACCCGATCCAGATGACGGCCAGCGCCCCGACCATGCCGAGCAGGCGCGTGTCGAGATCCAGGGCCTGGAGGAGCCCCCTGATCGATCGGGGCGTCTGCTCGCGAGTCGCCTCCGGGACGGTGCCGGTCGCCTCAGTCATCGTCGAGCCTCACTGGCCGTGGATGGATTGTGGGAGCGCCCCGCCCGCGGTGTGCCGCGGGCGGGGCGCATCACTGCGAGTGGGCGCTGTGCCTAGTTGCAGGCGGCGACGGAGCCCGCCGTGACGCCCTGGCAGAGGTCTGCCTTGGTGATCCACTTGGCGTCGAGGACGACGTTCAGGTTGTCCTTGGTGATGGCCTGGGGGACCAGGAACTGCGACGTCAGCTGGTTGTTGCCCGGGCTCGTGAACTGCACGGTGCCGGTGACCTTGCTGATGTCGGGGCTCGCGCAGAGCTGGATGGCTGCCTTGCCGGCCGCGTCGCCGAGCATCCGCGCGTCCTTCCAGACGTCGACCGTCTGGGTGCCGAGGGCGATCCGGTTGAGGGCGGCGGCGTCGCCGTCCTGGCCGGAGACCGGGACCGTGCCTGCGAGGCCGACGGCCTTGAGGGCGGCGACGACGCCACCGGCCATGCCGTCGTTCTCGGAGAGGACGGCGTCAACCTTGTTGTTGTTGGCGGTCAGGATCTGCTCCATCTCCTTCTGGGCGTTGGCCGGATCCCAGTTGTCGGTGTAGGTCTCGCCGACGATCTTGATCTTGCCGTTCGGGTCGGTCTTGCCGACGTCGGGGACACCTGCCTCGACCATGCCGGCCCGAAGGAAGTCGGCGTTGGCGTCGGCCTTGTTGCCCTTGATGATCGCGAAGTTGCCCGCTCGGCTTGGCCGCGAGGACGGCCTGCGCCTGGAGCTTGCCGACGAGCTTGTTGTCGAACGTGATGTAGAGGGCCTTCGGGTCCTCGATCAGGCGGTCGTACGCGATGACCGGCACGCCGGCCGCGATGGCCTTGGCGACGGACGGCTTGATGGCCGTTCCGTCCTGGGCCAGGATGATCAGGACCTTGGCGCCCTGGCTGATCAGGTTGTCGACGTTGTTGGCCTGCGTCTCGGCCGACGACTTCGCGTCATTCGAGATGTAGGTCGCGCCGCCGGCGGCGAGGGCCGCCTTGATGGCCGGCTCGTCCCACTTGGCCCAGCGCTCCTCCGCGTAGTTGTTCCAGGAGACGCCGACGACGCAGCCGGCGGCGGCGCTGGCAGCGGCTGCGCTGGGGGCGCTGGCCGGGGCACTGGCCGCGGCACTGGCCGCGGCACTGGCCGCGGTTGACGGCGCGGGCGTCGCTGTCGCCCCACTCGAACAGGCCGCGGCCACGACGGCGGCAGTGGCGAACATAGCCGCAACTCTGCGGTTGAACATACGGGGACTCCTCCTCCGAATTCCTGATTGGTACCGTTACACGGCACGCGATCGGCGCTAGGCTACCACCCTCCTGCTGAGCTTTGGACGCGATTTGCTCCGGTCCGGAGCCTGGCCCGCCACCCATCGCTACGCGCTCGCAAGCGCGATCCGGGGATCGGCGAGGCCGGCCCGGGCGGTGGGATTCACGAGCAGTGTTTCGAAGGCGAGCTCGGCTGCGCCGATCAACGGCGCCCCGACGTCGAGCGCGGCAGGGACCACCCGCACGAGGGCCCTGGCGGCCGCCAGCGCACGCTGCCGGAGCTCGCGCTCGACGGCAGGCGAGAGGAACGGGTAGGCGCGCCGGAAGACGCCGCCCAGGACCACGCAGCCGGGATTGAAGACGTTCACGAAGCCCGCCAGGCCCACGCCGAGCCAGCGGCCCACTTCGTCCAGCGCTGCCAGCGCAACCGGCGAGCCTGCCGCCGCCTCGCTGACCACGGCGTCCACGCCCTCGCGCCCGCTCCCGGCGGCGTGACCCCCGCGGACGAGGAGGGCGTCCTCGCCGATCTCGGTCTCCCAGCACCCGACGGACCCGCAGCGGCATGGCCGGCCGTCGGGATTGACCGGGAAGTGGCCGACCTCCCCCCCGTAGCCGGCCACCCCGGTTAGCGGACGGCCGTCGACGATCACCCCTCCGCCGACACCGACTTCGCCGGAAATGAACAGGACGTTGGATTCGCCGATCGCGGAGCCCCGCCGGTGCTCGGCAAGGGCGCCCAGGTCGGCCTCGTTCGCGACCGAGATCGGGACTGCCCACGGGAGGGCGCGGGCGAGACGCTCGCCGAGCGCGACGTCCCGCCACCCCAGGTTCGGGGCCATGGACACGAGCCCGTCGCTTCGCCGGACGACGCCGACGACCGCCACGCCGATCCCGATCAGGCGATCGCCTGCCGGCCTGGCCGCCCGCACGGTCCGCGCCAGACGGACCAGCTCGTCCACGATGTCGTCCGGCGAGCGATGACCGCGAGGCGCGTCCACGCGAACCATCTGGAACACCACCCCGCCGAGGCCGACGATGGCGACGGCGAGAGAATCGACGGCGATCTCCATGGCCAGGACGACCGCGGCGCTCGGGATGAGGCGGACTCGCGGAGACGGCCGTCCGGGCGTGCCCAGCCGTTTGGCGGGCTCCTCGGATGCCAGCCCTTCGGCGACCAGCTCGCCGACCAGGCCCCAGATGGCGCTCCGCGTGAGGCCGGTGCAGGCAACGAGCTCGGATCGCGAGAGCGGGCCGCGGTCGTGGAGGGCGCGCACGATCGCGCTGAGGTTCGCCCGGCGAACGGTCTCGCTGCGCAGGCCCGGCCCTTCCCGAGTGACCATCCGGAATTCGTCATCCTCTTCTACAAATGCAAGTGCAAGGGGTACGCCATCGCCCCGCGATTGTCAAGTTTTGCCGCAATGTTGGTGTCGAAGACGCAACCTTCGAGCGGCGACGGGCGCCGCTGCGACCCCATCGCCGGGGCCAGCCAGGTTACGAGGCCCGGGCGGCGACCTCGGTCGTCGCGGCCAGGACGCGGCGCGCGGCGGCGCGGCCCTGGTCGATGCAGTCCGGGACGCCGACGCCGCGCAGGGCCGCACCCGTGACCGCGACGTCCGGCTGGTCGCGCAGGGAGTCCGCCACGGCCGCGACGCGCCTGCCGTGGCCGACGGTGTAGCGCGGCATCGCGTCGGGCCAGCGTGCAACCCAGTGCGCGGCCGGCGCCCCGCGAATCGGCACCACCGTGGCGAGGTCGCGGTGCATCGTCGCGACCAGCGCGGCATCTTCGTCGCCGAGCGAACCGGCCCGCTCGCCGAGGAAGACACGCGCGAGGACCCAGCCGTCCGGGGCGCGCCCCGGCCACTTGGCCGAGCTCCACGTGCAGGCGCCGAACGCGAGCGGTTCATCCCTCGCGACCAGGAACCCATGGTGGCCCGGCGGGATCTCCACCTGGTCGGCCCGGTACGCGAGCGACACGACGGCGGTCGAGCCGTGGGGAATCTCCGCGAGCGCCGTGGCCGCGGCCGGGGCGAGGCTCGCCACCGCCGTCGCCGTCGCCCGGGCCGGCCCGGCCAGGATCACCGCCTCCGCCGGCATCGCCGACCCGTCGCTCAGTCGAACGGTCAGGCGGCCGGCCTCCCGCTCCACGCCGGCGACGCCGGCGCCCAGCCGCAGCTCGACGGCCGGATGGGCCGCCAGCCGGGCCGCGAGCCGGTCGACCAGGGAGCCCATCCCGTCGCGCAGGCTCAGGAACGCCGAGCCGGCCCCGGGCGCGCCCGCACCGGGCGCAGCGGCACCAGGCGCACCGGCACCGGGACCGTGCGTGTCTCCGACCTGCGCGCTCCGGCGGGCGGCCGCCCGTTGGCGCCCCTGGGCAAGGCTCGCCAGGAGCAGGCTCCGGTGCTCGCGCTCCGCCGTCCGCAGCTGCGGAACGACCGCATCCAGGCTGAGCTCGTCGACGGACGCCCCGTAGATGCCGCCGATCAGCGGATCGCCGAGTCGCGCCACCAGCGCCTGGCCCAGGCGGCGCCGCAGGAAGGCGCCGATCGACACGTCGTCCGCCGGTGAGCGCGGCAGGACGAGGTCCAGTCCCATCCGCAGCTTCTCGAGCGGCGAGAACAGGCGGGTGGCGAGGAACGGCACGATCCGGGTGGGCAGCACGAGCCCGACGCCGTCCGGGATCGGGACCAGGCGGCCGCCGGTGCGGATATGGACGATCCTCGGGACCGTCGTCCCGATCAGCTCGTCCGCCATCCCCAGCTCGCGGGCGAGCGCCGTCGCGGCCGGCCGGTAGGCGATGAACAAGTCGGGGCCGTCCTCCACCACCATCCCGTCCACGCGACGCGTCCGGATCTTCCCGCCGAGCCGCGCGGTCGGCTCCACGAGTCGCACGGGCACGCCGGCCAGGGCCAGCTCATAGGCGGCCGCGAGCCCCGTGATGCCACCGCCGGCGACGACGACGGTCATGGCACGGCCGGGGTCATGGCACTCCCCTGGGCCGTGACTCTGCCAGGGTTCATGGCGCTCCCCCGGACCCTGCCATTGGCCCGCGTCACGCCGCCGGCTCGGCCCCGCCCGGCACGTACGGGCAGAGCGGATCGGCCTCCAGCGGGTCGCCGGTCCAGGCGAACGCCCGGGCGCGGGAGCCCCCGCACCGCTCGACGTACGAGCAGGCGCCGCAGCGACCGCGGAACTGGGCGACGTCCCGGAGCGATCGGAAGACCGGGTGCTCGCGGTACAGGTCGACGATGTCGTCGGTCCGGACGTTGCCCACGGCCAGGGGCAGGAACCCGCTCGGGTAGACGCTGCCGTCGTGGGCGACGAACATGATCCCGTTGCCGTCGCGGACGCCAAACCCGCGGCCGACCGGGGTTCGCTGGATCTCGTCGTCGGTGCGACCCTCCGCCGCCATTCGCCTGATCGCGAGCCGGCGGTAGTGGGTGGCTTCGGTCGTCTTGATCTGGAACGGCGCTACCTTCGAGAGCTCGTACAGCCAGCCCATGAGCCGCTCGCTCTGCGCGGGCGAGATCTCGTGGAGGACGGTCCCGCGACCCACGGAGATCAGGAAGAACAGGCTCCAGCGCAGGATGCCCTGGTCCCGCAGGACGTCGTACACGGCGGGCAGGTCGTCGAGGGTCGTGTCGGTGACGAGCGTGTTGACCTGCAGCGGCAGGTCCAGCTCGCGGGCCCAGCGGGCCGCGGCCAGGGTCATGGCGAACGTCCCGTCCACGCCGCGGAGGCCGTCGTGGCGCTCCGGCGACGAGCCGTCCAGGCTGAGCGAGATCGTCTGGATCCCCGCCGCCTGCAGGGACGCCAGTCGCTCCTTCGTGAGGTCGGGCGTGACGGCAGGAGCAAGCGACGCCCCGATGCCGCGCGCCGTCGCCCCGACCACGAGCGCCTCGAGATCGTCGCGGCGCAGCGGATCCCCGCCGGTGAACACGACGTGCGGCATCGGATCACCGAACCCGCGGATCCGGTCCAGGAGGGCGCTCCCCTCCTCGGTCGTCAGCTCCAGCGGGCTGCGATCGGGCGACGCGGTGGCCCGGCAGTGCCGGCAGGCGAGGCCGCAGGCGAGCGTCGTCTCCCAGTACACGAGCATCGGCGCGCGGTCGTAGACCAGGCCGCGCGGCCGGACCGCGCCGACGCCGGGCAGGGCGCCCGGGTGGCCTCCGGGGTGACCACCCGGGTGACCGCCCGGGTGGCCTCCGGGATGACCGGCCTGCCGGGCCGGTGCCGGCGGTGTCGCGACGGGAGCGGTGTCCACGATCGACGTTCCTTCCTGGTGGGCCTGCGGTCAGGCCGGCAACGCCGCCAGCCTGGCGGCCGCGATGTCCGCGAGCGCGGCGATGAACGTGGGATCGTCGTTCATCGCCCGGGCCCGCACGAGGTGGATGCCAAGCTCTCGGGCAACGGCCTGGGCCTCGATGTCGATGTCGAAGAGCACCTCGAGATGCTCGGCCACGAAACCGACCGCGTTGACCACGACCTCCCGCGCACCGAGCGCGGCGAGGCGCCGGAGCTCGTCCCGCAGGTCCGGCCCGAGCCATGGCTCGTCGGTGCGGCCGGCGCTCTGGAAGGCGACGTCGTAGTCCGGCCGATCCAGGCCGGCGGCGACGAGGGCCGCCGTCTCGCGGACCTGGCCGAGGTACGGGTCGCCCTCGGCCAGGATCCGGGCTGGCAGGCTGTGGGCGGTGAACAGCAGGCGGGCGGTCGCCGGGTCGGACGTCTTCGCCAGCGCCTCGGCCGTCGCGGCAACCAGCGCCTCGATGAAGCGCGGCTCCGTTGCCCACGACTCGACGAAGCTGATCCGGGGCGCGGCCGCGCCGAGCGCGGCGCCACCGGCATCGAGGGCCCGGCGGTAGGCGCCGGAGCTCATCGACGAGGCATGGGGAGCCAGGGCGATCGCCACGACCTCGTCGATGCCGTCGGCGGCCATCCGGGCCACCACGTCGCGGATGAACGGGGCGATGTGGCGCATGCCGGCGTAGACGGGCTCGGCCTCGCCGCGACGCGCCAGTTCGGCCTGGAGCGCGGCCCGCTGGAGCTCGACGATCCTCGAGAGCGGCGACCCCCCGCCGATGGCCGCGTACCGGCGGAGCAGCTCGTCCAGGAGCGGCCTGGGCGGCGGGTTGCCGCGCCGGATGTCCGTGTAGTAGGCCTCGACCTGGTCGAGCCGCTCGGGACTGCCATAGGCGACCAGCAGGACGGCCCTGCTCATGCGGACCTCCGGGAGGAACGCTCGTGGACGACGTCGACGAGGCGCGCGAGCGCATCGGGGTCCGTGCCCGGCAGGACGCCGTGGCCCAGGTTGAAGACGTGGCCCGGGCGACCTCCCGCCCGATCCAGGATGGCGCCGGCCTCATCGGCGACGTCGACGAACGGCCCCAGCAGCAGCGCCGGGTCCAGGTTTCCCTGGACGCCCCGGCCGGGACCGACCAGGTCCCAGCCCTCGCCGAGGTCGATGCGCCAGTCGAGGCCGACGACGTCGCCCCCGGCGGCGGCCTGGAGGCGCAGGAGGCCCGCGGAGGCCACGCCGAAATGGATGGAGGGGACGCCCAGCGGCGCGATGCCCGCGAAGATCCGGGCCATGAATGGCGCGACGGCGCGGGCATAGTCGCGCGGGGAGAGCGCGCCGACCCACGAGTCGAACAGCTGCACCGCCTGCGCGCCGGCCGCCACCTGGGCCCGCAGGTAGGCGATGGTCGCGTCCGAGAGCCGGTCCATGAGCGCGGCCCACACGTCGGGCTGCGCGTGGAGGAGCGTCTTGGTGCGGACGAAGTCGCGCGACGGGCCGCCCTCCACCAGGTAGCAGGCAAGGGTGAAGGGCGCTCCGGCGAACCCGATGAGCGGCACCGGGCTGGCCGCCCGGGCCAGGCGGATCGCGTCGAGCAACGGCGCGACGGCGATCTCCGGCTCGAACGGCAGGAGCCGATCGATGTCCCCGGCGGAGCGGATCGGGGCCGCGATCACGGGCCCCGTGCCCTCGACGATCTCCACGTCGATGCCCAGCCCGGCGAATGGCGTGGTGATATCGGCGAACAGGATCGCGGCGTCCACCCCGAGCCGCCGAACCGGCTGGAGTGTGACCTCGGCGCACAGCGCCGCGTCCCGCGTGATCTCGGTGAGGGTCGCCCGCTCGCGCACGGCGCGGTACTCGGGCAGCGCCCGGCCGGCCTGGCGCATGAACCAGACGGGCGTCGCGTCCACCGGCAGGCTTCGGCACGCCCGCAGGAAGCGGTCGGCCGGCTCGACGCCACCGCGAGGAGAGGGCGCGGTCGGGGCGTCCGCGCGGGCGACCGGGGTGACGTGGGCAGTCACGCGGCCGGTCCCGCGGCGGCGAACGCCCGGCCCGCTGCCTCGAGCGTGGCCGCCAGCTCGGCGGGGCCGTGGGCTGCCGAGAGGAACCAGGCCTCGAACTGCGACGGCGGCAGGAGGATGCCGGCGTCGAGCATCGCGCCGAAGAAACGGCCGTAGGCGGCCCGATCGGACGTGAACGCCTCCTCGGCGGTGGCCGGCACCCCGTCGCGGAAGAAGGCCGTCAGCAGCGAACCGACGCGCGTGATGGCCACGGGAACGCCGGCCGCGGCGGCTGCGGCCGCGAGTCCCGTCTCCAGGGTCGCCCCGGCGCGCTCCAGCTCCCCGTACAGCGCCGGCGTCAGCAGCCGCAACGTGGCCGCGCCGGCCGCCATCGAGAGCGGGTGGCCGGACAGCGTCCCGGCCTGGTAGACCGGCCCGACCGGCGCGACGAGGTCCATGAGGTCGCGCCTGCCACCGTACGCGCCGATCGGCATGCCGCCGCCGATGATCTTGCCAAGGACCGTGAGGTCCGGGATGATCCCGTAGCGCGCCTGGGCGCCGCCGGGGCCGACGCGGAAGCCGGTGATGACCTCGTCGAAGACCAGGAGCGCGCCGTTCGCCGCGGTGACCGACCGCAGGTGCTCGAGGAAGCCCGGCGCCGGCGGGAGGACGCCGGCGTTGGCGGCCACCGGCTCCACGATCACGGCGGCGATCCGGCCCGGGTGGGCGGCGAAGGCGGCGGAGACCGCCTCCCGGTCGGTGTAGGGCGCGACGATCGTCGCGGCCGCCGTCGCGTCCGGCACGCCGGCGCTGCCCGGGATGGCCAGGGTGGCGACGCCGGAACCCGCCTCGACGAGCAGGCCGTCGCTGTGGCCGTGGTAGCCACCGCTGAACTTCACGACGAGGTCGCGGCCCGTCGCCCCACGCGCCAGTCGGACCGCGCTCATTGCGGCCTCGGTCCCCGACGACGTGAAGCGCAGGCGCTCCATCGACGGCATCGCCGCCCGGATGAGCTCGCCGAGCTCGACCTCGCGCGGCGACGTGGCCCCGAAGGCGAAGCCGTCCAGCGCCGCCTCGCGGACCGCCGCCACGACCTCGGGCCGGGCGTGGCCCAGGATGGCGGGCCCCCAGGAGCCGATCCAGTCGACGTACCAGCGGCCGTCCGCGTCACGGACCCGAGGGCCGTCGCCCCGGTCGAGCATGATGGGCGGGCGGCCGACGGAGCGGAACGCCCGGACGGGGCTGTTGACGCCGCCCGGGAACAGGCCGTCCGCCCGTGCCAGGAGATCGGCCTGGCGGCCGACCGCGGGCTCGACGCTCATCGCTCGTCCTCGCGCAGCCAGCGGGCAACGTCGGCCGCGGCATAGGTGATGACGAAGCCGGCGCCGGCCCGGACGATCGAGACCAGGCTCTCCATGACGGTCCGCCGCTCGTCCACCCAGCCGCGCTCGGCGGCGGCCTTGATCAACGCGTACTCCCCGCTGACCTGGTAGGCGCCGATCGGGAGGTCGATCTCGGCGCGGGCGCGGGCCAGGATGTCGAGCGAGGGCAGGGCCGGCTTGACGAGGATCATGTCGGCACCCTCGGCCACGTCGACCGCGATCTCGCGGCGAGCCTCCCGTGCGTTTGCCGGGTCCATCTGGTAGCCGCGCCGGTCGCCGAACGCGGGCGCCGAGTCGGCGGCCTCGCGGAACGGCCCGTAGAAGGCCGAGGCGGACTTGGCGGCGTAGGCAAGGATGGCCGCGTCCGCCCAGCCCGCCGCGTCGAGGCCCCGCCGGATCGCCGCGACCTGGCCATCCATCATCGCGCTCGGCGCGACCACGTCCGCGCCGGCTTCTGCCTGCGCCGCGGCCGTCTCGGCGAGGCTCCGGATGGCGGCGTCGTTGTCGACCTGGCCGTCCGCCCGCAGCGGTCCGCAGTGGCCGTGATCCGTGTACTCGCACAGGCAGGTGTCGGCGATCGTCACCAGTGGGAGGTCGGCGTCGCGCAGCCGGCGCAGCGTCTCCTGGACGACGCCGTCCGCTGCCCATGCGCCGCTCCCCTGCGCGTCCTTCGCGGCCGGCAGCCCGAACAGGATCACGCCCCCGACGCCCAGGCCGGCAAGGGCACGCGCCTCCACCACCGCTTCATCCGGAGAGAGGCGGGCCACGCCCGGCATCGAGCCGATGGACTCGCGGATGCCGCGGCCCGGCCGGACGAACAGCGGCGCGACCAGCATGGCGGGATGCAGCCGGGTCTCGCGGACCAGTGCCCGCAGCGCCGGCGTCCGCCGCGTGCGCCGCAGCCGATGGCTCGCCGCGCGCACCTCCGCCGCCCCGGCGTCCGGACGCGGGCCGGCGAGGCCGAGCGGGTTGGCCGGATCGAGGATGGTGGTCATGCGAGCTCCTTGACGGCGCGGTCGTCGACGACCGCGCCGAGGTCTTCCGTGGTCGAGGCGGAGACGGGGAGGACGCCGTCGTCCGGCCGGGACCCGACGGCCTGCGCCACGATGTCGGCCAGGGCCGCGACGTCCTGGGCCGGCGCCTCGCGCACGTCGGTGAAGCCGGCCTGACGGGCGACGGATGCCGTGCTGGGCCCGATGCAGCAGGCCGGCAGCCGGAGCAACCTCTGGTCGTCCACGCCGGCGGCCAGGGCCAGCAGGCCGCGCACGGTGGAGCCGCTGGTGAAGACGCATGCCGTGAGATCCCGGCCCAGCGCGTCGAGGACGGCGTCGCGCGCGGCGGCCGGCCCCTCGATCGTGCGGTAGGCGCGGACTTCCTCCACCTCGGCGCCCCTGGCGCGCAGGCGGGCCGCGACGGAACCGTCGCCGCGATCACCGCCGACGACCAGGATCCGGTCGCCCGCGCCCATCGGCAGGCCGTCGGCCAGGGCGCGGCCGGTCGCGGCCTCCGGCAGGAAGGCTGCCCGGGCGCCCACTTCGGCAAGGGCCGCCTCCGTCGCGGCGCCGACCGCGGCGAACCGTGCCGGCGCGAGCCCGGCACCACGTCGGGCCGCCGCCGCGCCGAGCGACCGGGCGCCGTTCGCGCTCATGACCACGATCCACGCGTACGCCTGCACGTCGGCGGCCCGCTCATCGAGCACGCCGCCAGGGGATTCGAGCTCGATCGCGATCGTCGGGGCGAGGACCGCATCGACGCCTCTGGCATCGAGGGCCGCCACGAGATCTGCCGAGCGTGACGCCTCGCGGGTGACGAGCACGGCCGGCCTGGTCACCGGCACTGGCGCCGGCGAGGGCGACGTCCGTCCGGGAACCGCGCCGGGCGCGTTCGCGCGGCCGAGCGCCGCGCCCAGGTCGGCGGCGAGGGCTGAGGCGATGGTCGGGCCGTCAGCGGCGTCGCCACCGCGCCTGCCCCAGGCGACGTGGACGACGCGGTCGTGCCCGATCGCGCGGTCGGGGGCCGTGAACGTGGCGCCGGTCACCTCCGCGGCCCGCTCCGGCGGCGCATCGCCAGTCGCAACCGCGGCCGGATCGGCCGCACCGGCGAGCAGCTCCAGGCGACCATCCTCGATCGAGGCGAGCGCGCCGAGCGGCGCCCGACAGCCCCCTCCGCTGGCCGCGAGGAACGCCCGTTCGGCTTCGACCGCCGCCCGCGTGACAGGATCGTCGAGCCCCTCGACGATCGCCCTGGTCGCGCTGTCGGCGGCGCGGCACTGGACCGCGAGCGCCCCCTGGCCGGGCGCCGGCGGCAGGACGTCGGGCGGAAGGCGCTCGCTGATCCGGTCGGCGAGCCCGAGGCGAGCGAGGCCCGCCACGGCGAGCACGAGGGCATCCGTCTCGCCGGCGGCGAGACGGCGGAGGCGGGTGTCGACGTTGCCGTGCAGCGGGTGTGGCCGCAGGTCCGGCCGATACGCCAGCAGGAACGCGACCCGTCGAGGGCTGTCCGTGCCGATGCGCGCGCCCGGCGGCAGGCTCGCCAGGGTCGTGCCGGCGGCCGATCCGACCAGCGCGTCGAGCGGATCCTCGCGCGGCGGGTAGGCGGCGATCCGAAGCCGGCCGTCCTCGCGTGTCGGCACGTCCTTGGCGCTGTGCACCGCCACGTCGATGCGGCCGTCGATGAGTGCCGCCTCCAGGGCGGTGACGAACGCGCCCTCGCCCCAGGTCAGGTCCGGCGGACGGCTGTCGCCGGCGGTCCGCATGACGACGACCTCGACGGACGCACCGAGTCCGCGCAGCGCCTCGGCCACCGTGTCGGACTGGGCACGCGCCAGGGCGCTGCCGCGCGTCCCGAGGCGGAGATGCGGACCGCCGTCGGCCTGGTGGTCCGCGTCCGGGACGCCTCCGGCGAGGCTCTCCTCGTTGGCGACCACACGACCGTCGCCGCTCACAGGCCGAACAGGTCGCGGGCCGGCCCCTCCAGCATCCCGGCATCATCCGAGTTGAGCGCGCTCAGCGGCGCGTGGAGGAGGGCCGCGACCAGCCGGTGCGACATCTGCTCCACCGCGGCACGCTGGTCGACGTCGAGCGCGGGAAGCCGGCGCAGGAGCCAGTCCAGCTCGGCCAGGCGGACCTGCTCGGCCGACGCGGCCACGGCCTGGATGACCGGCACGGCATCGCGCGTTCGCAGCCACTGGCAGTACTCGCGGCCTTGCTCCGCGACCAGGCCCTCCACCTTCCGGCGCAGCCGATCGTGCGGCGCGAACTCGGGGCCCACCACGAGGTCGTCGACCGAGGTGAACCGGTCGCCGAGGGCCGACTGGAGGTCCACGGCCACCGACGGCGGCGACGAGAGATCGGCGATCGGCGTGCGCGCGGCGAGGATCCGGGCCGCATCCCGCGTTCCCGGCCTCCACGGGCCGCCGAGGGCGACGATCGCGCCGGCGATCTCCGGCAGCGTGTCGTCGGCCGCGAAGGGAACGGCGACGCCGCCCGTCTCGGCAGCGAGCGCGCGGGCGCGTTCGTCCGTCCGGTTGGCGATCACCGGGTGGGCCGCGCGCCGTCGCACCGCGAACGCGGCCAGCCGACCCATGCGGCCCGCTCCCACCACCAGGACGTTCCGTCCGGCCAGGTCCCCGGACAATGCCGCGATCCGGTCCAGGGCGACGTCCGCCAGCGAGCGCGGCGAGCCGTCGAACCACGCGTGGGCCTGGCGGCCCGCTCGGAGCGCGCTCTGGAAGAGCCTGTCGAGGATCGGGGAGAGCGCGCCGGCCGCGCGTCGTTCGTGGAGCAGGGTGCGCAGCTGGTGGAGGATCTGGTCCTCCCCGAACACGGCCGAGTCCAGCCCGCAGGCGACCTCGATGAGGTGGCGGACGGCGTCCGCGTCCTCGATGCGCCGCGTCCCCGGCGGGATCGCCGGCAGGCCGGCCGGGAGACCATCCTGGTGGCCCGCCGTCTCGCTCTCCGCTCGCGGTGGCGCGAGATACAGCTCCACGCGATGGCAGGTCCGGACGAGCACCGCCGTCTCGCTCTCGGCGAACGCCCGGGCCTCGTCCGCGAAGGCCTCCCGGGCCAGGCTCGGGACGGACCGGGCGTGGAGCACGAGCGCCACGATCGTCGGCGCGGCCCGTTCGCGCCCGGAATCCGCCCCCGGTACGGGAACCTCGCGGGTGGCGCGGTCGCTCTCGGCCGACGGCACGGTCACCGGGGGGGCCCGGGCCGCTTGCCCGCCCCGCTCGTCCGGGCCGTGGCCGCCTCGTAGCCCTCGAGCAGCGCGTCCAGCAGCCGGTCCATCGCCGCCGTCACGCTCTCGAGAAATGTGGCCGCCTCGGCCACGTCGAATCCCCGGCGCTGGGCCGTCGCGGCCATCTCGTGGACGAACGGCATGCGGAAGCGGAGGAACGTGGCGACGGCCTCGCGCATCGTCGCCCCGAGTGTGCCGGTGATCCGTCCATACGCAGCGGCCGCGATCAGGCCTTCCGCCAGCGCGTTCTCCCGTGCTTCGTCCCCGGCCGCCTCCAGGTAGGCGAGGATCGACGAGGTGATGGCCCGGCCGTGCGATCGGAGCGACTCGCGAGCGCCCGATGGGACGCCGTCGAGGAACGGCGAGGACGACGCCACGTCGTGGAGCGACCGGCGATAGGCGCGCTGGATCCGCTCCGGCGTCGCCGCATCGGTGAGTGGAGCGCGGGGCTCGGACCCGCCGGGCAGCATCGCCTCCACGGCGGACCGTGCGACGCGCCGATGGCCACCGGGCGTCGTGAACGTCTGCAGATCGCCGCCGTCCGCCCACCGCCGCACCGTCGCGGTGGACACGCCGAGCATCGCGGCCGCTGCCCCGATCGACAGCCAGCGGCCGTCCGCTCCTGCCGAAGGGAGAACGCGCCCGGTCACCGGCACGGTCGAACGCCGATGAATTGCTCGTATCTCGCTGAATCGCTCATATCGCTTGCCGCTCGAACCGGGCTCATCACGACCAGTCTCGGACCCCGCCGGGATGACGCCAATCCCCCATCCAGCACAGTCCCGCACGTGCAGGCGATCGATCGAGGGTCATGGCGATGGCGCAGGACTGTATCGACCGGCACAGTTGGATGGGATCCATTCGCATGATCTGAAGGAATTGCGCGAGTCTGCCACGGACCGCCGAAGCATGCATGCGGCGCGCTCGATACGGTCCTTGGTCAGCGCGCGATCCCCTCGAGGCCGACCGCGTGCCGCTGGCTCAGGCGGCAGGAGCGCGGCCGGCTCGAGTGGATGGAGGCCGGCAGCGTCGAGACCGCAGTACTGACGCCGCCCGACATGAACGCTGCCGCGCGCGGGAATCGTCAGCGCGCGTAGGCCGCGAACGGGTTCCTTTGCGTCAAGCGGCTGATGGTCGCAGCATCCAGTCCGGCATCGAGGAGCGTTGGGATGAAACGCTCGACGAGATACGTGAACGGCTGTGGCGTACCGCCACCCGAGAGCGCCGGATCGAACCAGCCCCGTCCTGGCTGAGCAGGATGCGGTCCAGGAACCCGGCGTCGAGCAGTTGCCGGATGGATGTGACCAGGCTGGCATCGTCCATTGTGCCGATGCCGTCGTACTCGACCCAGATGCCACGGCGCGCCGCCTCGAGATGGAGGCCCCAGTCCGGCTCGAATTGGGCATGAATCCAGATGAACCGATCGGCCGTGTAGCCCGCTCCCTCGATCACCGCCGCCTGTTCCAGCAGGACGCGGCCGCGGACGGTGTGACTGCCGATGACGGCACCCGTCGCGGCCGCTGCTCTCGCCGCCGCTCGGAGCACTTTCGTCTCGCATTCCGTCAGGCCATCGTCACCGGCGCTGAGCTTGATCCAACCCGCCTGCACGCCGGTCGCTTCGATGCCGTCGGTCATCTCCTCGATCATCCAGGCAGCGAGATGACGTTCTGTCCAATCGTGAGCCCAGCGGGGTATCCAGGGCTCGCGGTAGATGCCGGTCGGGATGACGATCGGAATCCCCGCCGCCTCCGATACCGCCTTCACCGCGTCCGCTCGGCGGCCAACGCCAACTGGCGTGCAGTCGACCAGCGCCGTCACGCCCTGATCGCGCGCGGCGATGACCTGTGGCGCCATGAGGCCGACCACAGCCGCCACGTCGGCGCGCGCGTGGGCTGGATGATCGGGGGTTCGGAAGTCGACGAAGATGTGCTCGTGGGGAAGGATCAGCCCGAGGTCCTCCTCGAAGCGTGGCCCCATCGTCGTGACGAGCCGTCGTGCTGGGTTGATCACGTCTGGAATCATCCCTTCAGTGCCCCGCTTGTCAGTCCGGCAACCATCTGCCGCTGCGCCACCAGGTAGAAGATGACAGCAGGCACCATCGACAGCGACACGTACGCGAGCGTCAACGCCCAGTTCGTGCCGAACTGCGCCTGGAACTGGGCTGTCCCCAGGGGAAGCGTGTAGGTCGACGGCTCGTTGAGCACGAGCAACGGCAGGAAGTAGGCATTCCAACTGCTGACCATGGTGAGCACTCCCACGGCGGCGAGCGCCGGCCTGACGAGCGGCAGGAGGATGCTCACGAAGAAGCGAGAACGCGAACACCCGTCGATCGTGGCGGCCTCCTCGAGTTCGAGAGGCACGCTGGCGAAGAAGCTCCGCAGGATGACGATGCTGACCGGTAACGCGAAGGCAACCTCGGGCAGGATCACGCCCAGAAGGCTGTTCAGCAGGCCGGCCTGGCGGAGCGTGATGTACAGCGGCAGGATCGCGACCGTGGTCGGGAACAGGAGGCCGATCAGCATGAAGTAGTAGACGAGCTCTCGGCCACGGAACGGAATCCGTGCAAAGACGAACGCGCACATGGCGGCCAGCGCCACGGTCCCGAGCGTGGTGACCCCCATCACGATCGTGCTGTTGGCCATCTGGGTCCAGAAGCTGGGCCCGGTGAGGATGTCGAGGTAGTTGTCCCACTGCGGATCAGGTGGCAGGCCGATAGGCTCGGCCAGCACCTGGGCATTCGTCTTGAGGCCGTTGAGGACTCCCGTTGCCAATGGCACGACGATGAGGAGCGCCATCGTCGCTAGGACGAAGTACCGCAGGAGCAACGCCGGCGGGTGTCCAGCCTTCACGCCGTATTCCTCAGTCGACCTGCTGGCGCAGGGCGCGCTGCTGGAGAAGCGAGAACACGAGGCACACCAGGAACAGCACGAGGGCCATCGCGCTGCCATACCCGAGCTCGAAGCCCCGGAACGCCGTCTTGTAGAGCACGGTCCCCATCGTCTCGCTGGCTCCCACCGGGCCTCCTTGCGTCATCACCCACACCAGGTCGAAGATCTGGATTGCCCCAAGAACCGTCAGGAACGCGGCCAGGTAGATCGTGCGCCGAAGCAGGGGCAGGGTGATGTGGCGCAGCAGCTGGAAGGGAGAGGCGCCGTCCACGCGCGCCGCTTCCTCCACCTCGGCGGGCATGTCCTGCAGCCCGGCGAGGAAAAGCACGAGGTAGATGCCGAAGTACTTCCAGACGACGGTGACCGCTACCGCGGCCATGACAGTGCCGGTGTCTCCCAGCCAGGCGATGGGTTCGTACCCCGGCACGATGGCGCCGAGGACGCCGTTGATCAGGCCTTCCGGTCGGAACAGGAACCGCCACGTCAATCCCGCGATCACCTCGGAAAGGACGAACGGCAGGAAGAAGATCGCGCGAAAGAGCGCTCTCCCGGGGAACCGCGCTCGGAGCAGAACCGCGAGGCCCAGCGCCAGGGGCAACTCCACGAATACCGCCGCGGCCGCGATCATGACGTTGTGCACGACCGAGCCCGGGAACATCGCGTCCCTCCACAACCTCACGTAGTTGTCGAGGCCGACGAAGTCCTGTAGCGGCCCAAGCCCGTTCCAGTCGTACAGGCTGAAGAGCGCACCCTGGGCAACCGGCAGGATTACCAACCACCCATACAGCAGGAGCGAAGGGACCAGGAACAGCGCAACCGTGAGCCGCCGTTCCCATGCCGGGCTGCGGCGACGCCCGCGCTGGACGTCGCCGCTCAACCCAACGGGCGGCACCGTGATCGAAGGGCCAACGCCCGTGTCGCCCAACGCCGATTGCCCCTGCTACTCGTTCGCGGCGCGCTTTGTTGCGTCCTCGATGGCCTGCGCGGCCTTTTGGCCTGTGGTCGCACCGGCCATCACCGCGGCGCTCTGCTCGATGAGCACGTTGCCAACCACGGGACCGAGGCTCTGGTTCCACTCCGGCGCGAAGTGCGGAGCGTCAGCCCCCATCTTGATCACGAGCTGGACGTTCGGATCGGTGACGAGACTCTCCATACCGGCGAGAACGGGCGGCGCGGCGAAGTTGGATTCGACGAGCGTGCGGTACTCCTCCGGGCTCGTGATGAATCGCAGGAAGTCGATCGCCTGGGGAGGCGCATCACGTCCGATCGCGAAGCCGTTGCCGCTCCCCATGACGTCGGCGGGATTTCCGGTTCCGCCATCTACGGCCGGGAAGGGGCAGAACCGGAGGCGGGCCTTGGTCGCTGCCTGATCGGTGCCAGCGGACGAGATCCAGGTCGAACCCCACCAGCCATCGAGGGTCATCGCTGCCTTGCCGTTTGCCGCGAGGCTCAGCTGGTCGTCGTAGCTGGCGCCCTTGTAGCCGTTCTGGAACGGCTCGAGCGCGACGAGCTCGGACAGGAGCTCACCGGCCTTCACGAAGGGCGCGTCGGTGAAGCTACCGGTCCGCTTGAACAGGGTCGCAGTTGCCTGCACCTGGGTCCAGTCGGCGACCCGGATGGCCAGGTACTGCCACCAGCCGCCGGTCGGCCACAGGTCTTTCCCGCCGAGCGCAATCGGGGTGATCTTGGCGGCCTTGAGGGCCTGAACGTCTGCGAGCAGGTCGCTCCACGTGGCGGGGCAGCCCGTGATGGCGGCCTTCGCGAAGAGCTCGGAGTCATACCAGAGTCCCCAGGCGCCCGCGCGGATCGGCACGCCGTAGATCCGGTCGTTGAGCGTGTAGAGCGCGAGCGGCCCGGCCAGGAAGGTGTCCTTCCAGCCGTTGGTCGCGAAGGCGTCGGTCAGGTCCTTGACAAGGCCCGAATCGACGTAGTTGCCGAGAGCCGCGCCGCCCCAACCCGAGAAGATATCGGGGGGCTCGTTGGCCTGCATCGCGGCGTTCGTCTTGGCGACCATGTCCGAGGCCCCCACGACCGTGATGTCGATCGTGACGTTCGGGTTGGCGGCATGGAAGCGATCCGCCAGGTCCTGCATGGTCTTCGTTTCGGCTTCCGGCGTGAAGTGATGCCAGAGATGGATCGTCACCGGTCCCGCCGATGTCGTCGCCGAGGGCGAGGCCGCGGTTGAAGGTGCCGCCGATGGTGATGCCGCCGTTGAAGGTGCCTGAGTCGCCCCGCCTGCAGCACAGCCCGCGAGCAGTGCAACGGCGGCGGCGAGCGCGATCGATCTCCTGATCGGGCCGGCAGCGCCGCGCGGATCGGCGACGTTCGACCTGGGCCACCTGTGGGGCATGCGTGAGGCGCGGCGCAGCCTGTCAAACGGGTTCACGGTCGATCCTCCTCCACTATCGGAGCCGATCGGCCGCCGGAGCTGTTGACGTTCGCCGCCCACGACGCCATTGGCGGGGGACGCTGGTCGCGGAGTGGTCCAACGCCGTGCCCGGCGTGGCCGCCGGTCTCCCCGCCTCCCGAACCCGACGGGAGGCACGTTTGTAGGATACACGAACAAATCAAGGAATTCTTGTTTATCGATCATCTCGTCGCCCCGCCCCATGGGGCCTGGCCCGAGTTTCGCGTTGCGCTTCGAGGTGTCGCGACTTGGTGAGGCCCGAAGCGGCACGACCGCTACGGGTAGGTGCTCTTGCCGACGACCTCGGCCGTGACGGCACATCGAAGGGACGGTGGACTACCATCGGGCCATGGCCAGCCCGCTGGTGCTTCCCGATCACGTCCGCGAATTCCTGGCCCACCCCGGCCGCTTCGTCGCCCTCGCCTCGCTCGATCCGGACGGCGCCCCGCGCCAGGCGGTCCTCTGGTATCGCCTCGACGACGACGGCGCGATCGTCGTGAACTCCGCGGACGGGCGCCGCTGGCCCGCCAACCTGCGGCGCGACGGACGGGCCGCGCTGGCCATCGCGGATGCGACCGACGGGTACCGCTGGGTGGGCGTGGACGCCGTGGTCGAGACGGTGATCGACGACCAGGCGGTCGCCCAGGCGGACATCGCCGACCTCGCCCGCCGATACCATCCCACGGACCCGGCGACGGTCGCCGAGGACGTGGCCGGGTTCCGGACGCAGCACCGGGTCTCGTTTCGCCTGCGGCCGATCTCGCTCCACGATCACCTTGCGTGAGGAGCGGTCGATGACCGGCACGACGATGGCCGCGCCGCGACCGTCCGGCACCTGACATGGCGAACGTCGTCGCCCTCGCCGGCGGCGTGGGCGGGGCCAAGCTGGCGCACGGCCTCCAGCAGGTCCTGGCGCCGGGCGAGCTCACCGTGATCGTCAACACCGGCGACGACGAGGAGTTCCATGGGCTCCTCGTCTGCCCCGACCACGACACCGTCTGCTACACCCTGGCTGGACTCGCCGACCGCGAACGTGGCTGGGGCCTGGCCGGCGAGACATGGGCGGCCGCGGGCATGCTCTCGCGCCTCGGCGAACCCGCCTGGTTCCAGCTCGGCGACCAGGACCTTGCCGTCCACGTCCACCGGACGAGGCGCCTGCGGGCCGGCGCCCGCCTCACCGAGGTCGCGCTGGGCATCCAGGCGGCGCTGGGCGTGCCCAGCCGGATCCTGCCGATGGCGGACGAACCTGTCCGGACCAGGGTCCGCACGCCCGACGGCTGGCTCGCGTTCCAGGACTACTTCGTCCGCCTGCACCAGGCGCCGGACGTGCTGGATGTCCGCTTCGACGGAATCGACGCGGCGCGACCGACGCCGGAGGTGGACGCGGCCCTGGCGGCCGCCGAGTCGATCGTGATCTGCCCGTCCAACCCGTACGTCTCCATCGGCCCCATCCTGGCCGTGCCGGGGATGCGCCGCGGCATCGACGCCGCGCGGTCCCGCGGCGTCGCGGTCGTCGGCGTCTCGCCGATCGTCGGCGGGAAGGCGCTCAAGGGCCCCGCCGACCGCATGCTGGCGTCACTCGCCGGCGATTCGAGCGCGGTGGCAGTCGCCCGCATCCTGGCCGGCCTGGCTGACGCGTTCGTGCTCGACGAGACGGACGCCGACCTTGCCGGCGAGGTCGCGGCGCTCGGGATCCACGCCGTGGTGGCTCGCTCGGTCATGACTGACGACGCCTCGCGGGCGGCGCTGGCGCGGATCGTCCTTGCCGAGGCCGGCCTCCGCTGACCCGGCCCGGACCGCGATGGCGACCAGACGCCGGGCGGCCGTCGAGTACCGCTCCTCCTGCGATCGCCGTACGATGCCGACGGTGCGCTCGACCGTCGCCATCACCCGTCCGTTCGCGCTCGTGCCGGCCCGCGGACTCGAGGCGGCCAAGGCGCGCCTCGGCGAGGCGCTCGACGCCGAGGAGCGGCGCGAGCTGGTGGAACGGCTCCTCCTGCGGACCCTGGCGGCCGCGCTCGGGTCATCCCAGCTCGCCGGCGTGGTGGTCGTCAGCCCCGACGATGCGGTCCGGCGCCTGGCGACGTCCGCCGGCGCGATTCCCGTCGAACAGCACGAGGGCGGCCTCAACGAGGGCCTGGGCCTGGCCCGCGCAACCGCCCTGGCGGCGGGCGCGGATGCCGTCCTGGTGATCCCGGCCGACCTGCCGGCCGTGACGCCGGCCGAGCTCGCCCTCGTCCTGGAGGCGGCCCGGACCGCGCTCGGGACGCCGGGCGACGCGGCCGCCCCGCGCGGCGTCGTCGCGCTCGTGACCGACCGATCCGGCGACGGCACCAACCTGCTGCTGGTCGCCCCTCCCGGCGCCGTTCCGTTCAGCTTCGGGCCGGGCAGCCGCGCCAGGCATGCCGCGCTGGCCCGCGCGGCGGGCGCGGCGTACGTCGAGCTGGGCGGGCCGCTGGCTCTCGATCTCGACACGCCGGACGACCTGCTCGTCGCCGAGGCGGCGGGACTCGGGTCGCTCCGCGTCGAGATTCCGTGAGCGGCGCGGCCCCGAGCGAGGACGCCGGCGACGTCGCCGACTGGTCCCGCCGACCGGCTCCTGGTCCTCCCGCTGGCCGGCATGCCCGAGGTCCGCCCGGGCGACGACCTGGCGGCGCTGCTGGGCGATGCCCTGGATCGAACGGCGGGCGCGCTGCCCCTGCGACCGGACGACGTCCTCGTGGTGACCCAGAAGATCGTCTCCAAGGCCGAGGGCGCGATCGTGGACCTGGCCGCCGTGACGCCGCGGCCGGAGGCGGTCGAGTTCGCCGGCCGCTGGGGACGCGACGCGCGCCAGGTCGAAGTCGTCCTCCGCGAGGCGGTCCGGATCGTCCGCATGGACCGCGGCGTCATCATCGTCCAGACGCGCCACGGCTTCGTGCTGGCGAACGGCGGCGTGGACGCCAGCAACGTCGGGCCCGGGACGGGCGGCGTCGTGACGGTCCTCCCGGCCGACTCGGACGCGTCGGCGCGGCGCATCCGCGACGGCCCTCGGGGCCCGCTTCGGGACGGCGCCGGGCGTGCTCGTCTCGGACTCGCTCGGCCGGCCATGGCGGTTCGGCATCACCGACCTTGCCCTGGGCGTCGCGGGCTTCCGCCCCCTCGACGACCTGCGCGGGACTCGCCGACGCGGACGGCCGGCCGATGGCCGCCACCGTCAGGGCCGTCGCCGACGAGATCGCCTCCGCCGCCGAGCTGGCCATGGGCAAGACGGCCGGCCGGCCGGCCGCGCTGGTTCGCGGGGCCTCGCCGCCGCCGGGTGACGGCAGCGTCGTCCGCGACGTCCTCATGCCACCCGAGTACGATCTGTTCCCCTGACGCAGCCCGGATCGCGCCACGCGACCGGTCCCCCCGCGCGCCTCCCGAACCTGGAGTCCTCCGTGAAGATCGGCCTTCAGCTCAGCCGCTTCAACTACGCGGGCGGCACGCCCGCCATCGGCCCGACGCTCGCCCGGGTGGTCCGCGGTGCCGACGATGCCGGCTACGACTCGATGTGGGTCATGGACCACTTCTACCAGATCCGCGGCGTCGGGCCGGTCACGGATCCCATGCTCGAAGGCTGGACGACGCTCGGGTTCATGGCCGCCCACTCGAGCCGCGCCCGCCTGGGACTGATGGTCGGCGGCGTCCACTACCGCGTGCCCGCCTTGTGGGCCAAGGCCGTGACCACCCTCGACGTGCTCTCCGGCGGGCGGGCCTGGCTCGGCATCGGCGCGGCCTGGAACGAGGAGGAGAGCGCCGGCCTGGGCTTCCCGATGCCGCCGCTCGCCGTCCGCTTCGAGATGCTGGAGGAGACGCTGCAGTTCGTCCACGGCATGTGGCAGGGCGAGCGTGGATCCGAGGAGGCGTTCGACGGGGCGCATTTCCGGGCGACTCGCCTGCTCAACTCACCGCAGGCGCTCTCGCGCCCTCATCCCCCGATCATGATCGGGGGCGGCGGCGAGCGGAAGACGCTGCGCCTCGTGGCCCAGTACGCCGACGCCACCAACGTCTTCGGCGGTCCCGACACGATCGCCCACAAGTACGCTGTCCTCCGCGAGCACTGCGAGGCGGTGGGGCGGCCGTTCGACGAGATCGAGCGCTCGACGCTCCAGAACACGCGTCTCTCGGCAGATGGGCGCGACGGCACCGAGACACCCGAGGCTGCGGCGGCGCGCTTCGCGGCGCTCGCGACGGCGGGAGCCCAGCACGTCGTCGTGGGCATCCAGAACATCGAGCGGCCTGGCGTGGACGTCCTCGCCGCGCGGCTCGCGGAGCTGGTCCACGCCATCTGAGCCTCTCGCCGACGAGGCCTGGGCGGCGCCGCCGCCCCGTCCCCGAGCGCGCCACAATACCCCCCAGGAGTATGCGCGTTCGTGATACGATCGACGTGGCGGTCGATCGCCCGATCGGCCGCGGGAAGCGCGAGACGACATGACTGACACCAACGCGAACCCCTTCGGCGGCTTCGCCATCGACTTCGGTGACGCTGCCGCACCGGGGCCGTCGGCCGGGCCGGACGGCCAGGGGTCGAGCGCCGATCTCATCGGTGGACCTCGATCCACGCGCCTCCTGATCCTGGGCTCCGGGCCGGCCGGCCTGACGGCCGCGATCTACGCGGCCCGGGCGGACCTCGCCCCGATCGTGATCGGCGGCAACCAGCCGGGCGGCCAGCTGACCATCACGACCGACGTCGAGAACTACCCGGGCTTCCCCGAGGGCATCCAGGGGCCCGAGCTGATGACCCGCTTCCAACAGCAGGCCGAACGATTCGGGGCGCGCGTGGTCGCCGGCGAGGTCGACCGGGTCGACTTCTCGTCGCGTCCGTTCCGGGCCTGGGCAGGCGGCGTCGAGTACCGGGCCGACGCCGTCATCGTCGCCACCGGCGCGTCGGCCCTGTGGCTGGGCCTGGAGTCCGAGACCCGGCTGCGCGGCCGCGGCGTGTCCGCCTGCGCGACCTGCGACGGCTTCTTCTTCCGGGGCAAGGACATCGCCATCGTCGGCGGTGGCGATACCGCGATGGAGGAGGCGCTCTTCCTGACGCGGTTCGCGCCGCGCGTCCACCTGCTCCATCGGCGCGACGCGTTCCGGGCGAGCCGGATCATGCAGGACCGGGTCATGTCCCACCCGCAGATCGTCGTCCATCTCAACGCCGTGGTCGACGAGGTGATCGGCGGCGAGACCGTCACCGGCGTGCGGATCCATGACGTCGGCACCGGGGCCGCCACCACCCTGCCGGTCGATGGGTTCTTCGTCGCCATCGGCTACCGCCCGAACAGCGGCCCATTCGACGGCTGGCTCGAGAAGGACGACGCGGGCTACCTCGCGGTCCATGACGAAACCCACTCCAAGATCGACGGCGTCTTCGTCGCTGGTGACGTCCACGACCACCGCTACCGCCAGGCCGTGACCGCCGCGGGCGACGGCTGCCGCGCGGCGATCGACGCCGAGCGATGGCTGGCGGAGCAGCCCGCGACCGCTCCCGCAGCCCCGGTCGCCGCGACCGCCGGCTAGCCTCGCGACTCGCCGGTCCTCGTCCGTTCCGGTGACGAGCGGCAGCGGCCCCGCCCGCAGTCCACGCTCCGGCGCAGGTCTCCGCGGGCGCCGCCCGCGTCCCGCGCCCGGCCCCGCGGCACCCCGGATCGTCCGGCGCAACGGCTGCGCGCGTCCATGGGACTTCTCTCACCAACGGTTCTCACGCGGTCCGTCGACGCGTACGGTGCCGCCATGCCCGCCACCGAACCTCGGGCCCGGTCGCACCGGCGGCCGGTCCTCGCTCCGTCCATCGCGCTCGCCGCCATCGTCGGACTCGTCGCCGCGTGCACCGGGGCGCCGACCCTCGGTCCGGCCGGACCGGCAACGATGCCCGCGCCGGCCGCGGCACTCGCTCCGGCCGGCACGCCGTCCTCGGCCGCGGCGCCGGCCGTCGTTGGTCCCGGAAGCATGCTGCCCGGCACCGGCCCGGCGGGCGGCAATCCGGCCGTCGTCCTGCCGGCATCGAGCCGGTTCCCGGGCGGCCTGCTCATCGCTGATCGGCAGAACGGCCGCCTCATCGTCGTGAGCTCGAGCGGCCACCTCCTGTGGACATTCCCGGGACGCGGCAGCCTGCCGGCGGGCCAGCGCTTCTCGGCCGACGATGCGTTCCTGGCACCCGACGGCAAGACCATCGTGGCAAACGAGGAGCGCTACCAGGTCGTCGTCCGGATCGACATCGCCACCCGGCGCGTGGTCTGGGAGTACGGCCACTACGGCGTGGCCAGCTCGGGCGCCGGGTACCTCCATGGGCCCGACGACGCCTACGGCCTCCCGAACGGCGACGTGGTCGTGGCCGACATCAGCAACTGCCGCGTGCTCGAGATCTCGCCGGCCAGGAAGGTCGTCCGCCACTGGGGCCGCGCCGGGTCCTGCACGAACCGTCCTCCGACCTCGTTCGCGAAGCCCAACGGAGACACTCCGCTGCCCGACGGCGGCCTCCTGGTCACCACGATCGGCGGGTCGCGGGTCATCCGCCTGCGCTCGACCGGCAGCGTCGTCTTCAACGTGCGGGTCCCGGCGGCCTATCCGTCGGACGCGCAGCTGACCGCCGCCGGCAACATCCTGGTGGTCGACTACTCCAGCGTCGGGCAGGTCCTGCTCGTCTCGCCGCGCGGCCGCGTCCTGTGGCGGTACCGCGTGGCGAGCGGCCCGGGGCGGCTGTCGTACCCCAGCCTGGCCGTACCGCTGCCCGACGGCACCATCGCGGTCACGGACGACCTTCGCGAGCGGGTCGTGGTGATCGACCCTCGCACGAACCGGATCGTGTGGCAGTACGGCCACACCGACCGGATCGGGACGGCGCCTGGCTACCTGTTCACCCCCGACGGCCTGAACGTCCTGCCGGCGGGCACGATCCCCTGACGTCACACTCCGCCCGGGCGCTGGGCCCTGGCGCTGGGCACGCCACTCGGGTCAGGGACCGGCGTCGGGCAGGGCCGCAGCGCGAGCCCGCGCATGCTCCAGGTCTCGCGCGAGTCCCTCCGCCGGCTCGGCCTGGCCTGGCTCGGCGGCGCATGTGCCCCGGCCGCCTATCTGATCAGGTTCCCGCCCCCTGACGGTTATCCAGTTCGGATCGATCGATCGCGCGAGATTCGCGGCGGACGGTGCTCCGGCCGTGCTCGCATGGTCCCTCTTTGGCCGATCGAACCCGCCGCCGGGGCAGGTGTTGCTGGATAGCTGTCTCTGCACGGGAATCCGATAGGAAAGCGAACCCGGCGGCAACCGGCGGCAAACCCGCGGCAGCCTGGCGGCGGGCGCGAGCCTGAGAGCATGCTCGCCGGCGGTGGCCGGACCATGCGCACCGGTGCTGCGCGCCTTCCCCACGCCGGAGAGGCCACGCGGGCCGCCGGTGGGCGCGGCACGGCGCGGTCCGTGGTAGCGTCGATCGGGTGCTGCGCGTCCTTCGTCCCGGCCGACGAGGCCGGGTTCCCGTTCGATGACATATCGCGGCGGCCGGCGCTTCGCGCCGCGCGACGGCCAGGCCGTATCGGTCCCGCCGGAGCGGCGGCGCCGGACGTTCACCAGGGTCGTCGCCTTCTTCCGCCCGTATCGCCGCCAGGTCGGAATCGTCCTGGTCGCCATCCTGGGCACGAGCCTGCTCGGGTTGATCAACCCCATCCTGCTCAAGCTGCTGATCGACGAGGTCATCAACGGCCGCCATTTCGAGCGGCTCGGCCTGTACATCGGCCTGATGATCGTGATCCCCATCGCGTCCGGCCTGATCGGCGTCGCCCAGACGTACGTGTCGAACATCGTCGGCCAGCACGTGATGCTGGACCTCCGGAACGCGCTCTACACGCACCTGCAGCGGCAGCCGCTTCGCTTCTTCACGGAGACGCGGACGGGCGAGATCCAGAGCCGCCTGGCGAACAACGTCGGCGGTGTCCAGTCGGTCGTGACGGATACGGCAACCAACGTGACGGCGAACCTGACGGTCGCGATCAGCACGGTGGCCGCCATGGTCTACATCGACTGGCGGCTGACGCTGCTGTCGCTGGGCCTCACGCCCTTCTTCCTGTTCCTGACGGCGCGCGTCGGCCGGGTGCGCCGGCAGGTCAGCTCCGAGACGCAGAAGTCGCTCGCCGACATCACCGCCGTGACCGAGGAGACGCTTTCCGTGTCGGGCGTGCTGCTCTCGAAGACCTTCGGCCAGCAGGCGCACGACGCGGATCGGTTCCGGACCATCAACCTGCGGCTGGCCAGGCTCCAGATCCGCCAGGCCATGGTGGGTCGCTGGTTCGGCATGATCATCGGCACGATCTTCAGCATCACGCCGGCCTTCGTGTACTGGCTGGCCGCGGCCCTGGCGATGAACGGCGACCCGACCGCGCCAACGGCCGGCGCCATCGTCGCCTTCACCACGCTCCAGAGCCGCCTCTTCTTCCCCCTCGGCCAACTGCTGAACGTGCCGGTCGACATCGCTGGGTCCCTGGCCCTCTTCGACCGGATCTTCGAGTACCTGGACCTGGAGCCGGGGATCGCCGACGCGCCCGATGCCATCACGCTGGAGCCGCGCGCGGTCCGTGGCGCCGTCCGCTTCCGCAACGTCTCGTTCCGCTATGCGTCCCAGCCGCTCCTGTCGGCGGGCGCCGCGAGCCGGCGCGGGGGCGGGAGCGCGGCGGCCGATGCCGGCGGCTCGACGGAGCCCTCGGCGGCGCCCGGGAAGCCCTCGGCCGCGCCCGGGACCTCGGCCGCGCAACCCTCGGCCGCGCCAGACGAGGCGGCGGCCGACGCCGTCGTGGAGCCGCTCACCGAGGAGGTCCTGGCGGACCGGCTGGAGAGCGCGGCTGCCGCGCCCGGGTTGGAGCGCGACGACGGGCCTGCGGAGGCCGCACCGCTGCCGTTCGCCCTCGAGGAGATCGACTTCGCGGCCGCACCCGGGCAGCTCGTCGCCCTGGTCGGGCCATCAGGCTCCGGCAAGACGACCACCACGTACCTCATCCCGCGCCTCTACGACGTGGATACGGGCGCGGTCGAGATCGACGGGGTCGATGTCCGCCGGATCGCGCTCGCGTCGCTGGGGCGGGCGATCGGGATGGTGACCCAGGAGACATACCTGTTCCACTCGTCGATCGGGTCCAACCTGCGTTACGCGCGACCGGAGGCGACCGACGCGGAGCTCGAAGCGGCGGCGCGAGCGGCCGCCATCCACGACCGGATCGCGGAGCTGCCCGAGGGCTACGACACCATCGTCGGCGAGCGCGGGTACAAGCTGTCGGGGGGTGAGAAGCAGCGCATCGCCATCGCCCGCGTCCTCCTCAAGGATCCGCGGATCCTCGTGCTCGACGAGGCCACGTCGGCCCTGGACACCGTCTCCGAGCGGTTGATCCAGGCCGCCCTGGAAGGCCTCATGGAGGGCCGCACGACGATCGCGATCGCCCATCGCCTCTCGACGATCCTGCGGGCCGACCAGATCCTTGTCTACAACCGCGGCACGATCGTGGAGCGTGGCACGCACGCCGAGCTGCTCGCGACCGGCGGCCTCTACGCGCGGCTGTACCACGAGCAGTTCGAGACCCCGCCGGAGGCGGTGGAGGCGGCCGAGGCTGCCGTGGGGGCTCCGTAGCTCTCCCGGCCGGGGGGGTGGAGGCGGCCGGGGCAGCGGAGGCGGCCGGGGCAGCGGAGGCGGCCGGGGCGCTGGCGTGATCGCGCGCGCCGGTGCCGCAGGCACTGCGGCCGGGGCGCTGGCGTGACCCGCGCAGATATCCACCCCGGGGATGCTCGGCGCCTCTCGCGGCCTCGAATCACGTTTCGACGGTCGGGCGGGAGCCGGCCCACGCTCAGCGAAGATCGCGACGGCCTCGTCCGCTGCCGAAACCGCGTCGAGCATTCCCCGGGTGGATGCGTGGTCCCGAAGCGGTGGCTGCCCGGGGACACGATGCTGCCCGTGGATTCCCGGGCCGAGGCGGCCGTCGGGGCTCCGTGGCCATCCGGGCGCGGGCGGGCGGCAGCGTCGAGGGGGCTAGCCGCGAGCCGAGGCCGTTTCGGCCGACGGTCGGATCGTGCCTCGGGACCACATGCCGAGCGCGACGAGGCCGACCAGGGCCACGGCGAGGAACATCGGCGTCACCGCGGTCGACGCCACCGGCGAGCCCGGATCTGCGGCCGCGCCGGCCCACTGGTCGACGGCGATCGCGATCGACTCCATGACCAGCATGAGGAGCATGGCGCCGCCCATGACGAGGCCCCACGCTGTCCGTCGCCACAGGGCGCCGGCGACGGCGATCGTGAACGGGAGGAACAGCGCCATGTCGAGCACGTAGTTGGTCGGCGTGACCATGCCCGTGCCGTCGAGGAATGCGGGCGCCACGCTGTCGAGCGAGGCGGGCACGACGTTCTTGAGCCAGAGCCCGTAGAACGCGACACAGGACACGACCATCCAGCCCGCGAGCGGCCGTGCCGGCAGGGAGGGGGCGAACCACGACGCGTACCGGTCCACGGGCACGCCGACGGCCAGGACGACCAGGTCCCAGAAGCCGAAGGCGAGCATCGCGACGTAGATGAGGAACAGGCCGTTGAAGGGGACGGCGAACAGGAACATCCAGCCCTGGTACGCGATGAACGCGACGGCCCCGATCCACCCGACGACGCCGAACAGGCTGCCGCTGCGTGCGGCCGCCATGGCCACGACGAGGATGGGCATCGCCAGCGCGAGCACGACGAGGGCGGTGCCGCGCATCGAACCCACCATCACGGCAGGACCGTGGATCAGCTCGGGCATCGCGAGCGCGGTGATCGCGGAAACGCCGGCGGCGAGCAGCAGCAGCAGCGACAGGACCCAGGGGGCACGAGCGGCGCGGCTGCCATCAAGAGCAATGACGTGGTTCATCGTCGTATGCCTCATGCGCGTGGACGAATCGTCGCGACACGACCGGGACCCGTGCGCGGGCCATGGGGTCCGACGCGGGGGAGCCACTGGTCACCGAGGCGACGCCCTGATCGTCCCTTGGCGTTGCATGACTATGCACAGATGGTGTATAGTCATGCGCCTATGCACACCGAGACAACCCACGCGACGCCTCACGCGGGCGCGGACCGCGCCGCCGCGGGCAAACGCGCCGCGGGCCACCGCGCCGCGGCGGGCCGCGCATGAGCGCGCGAGTGGCCGACGTGGCCGCCCCCGAGGGCTCCGTTCCGGCGGGGCAACGGCCGGCCGGCGCGCCCGCCTCCCGGGCCTCCCGGGCCGCGCGGGGCGCAACCGGCGAGCCGATCCGCGTCGCCATCATCGGCGCGACCGGGTACGTCGGCGCGGAGCTGGTCCGCCTGCTCTCGCGCCACCCGAACGTCCACATCGAGGGCCTGGTCGGTCGGGGCCGCCAGCAGGAGCCGATCGGAGGGACGCACATCCACCTTGACCGGACCGGGCTGCACATCGACGCCACCGTGCCCGAGGCGGACGCCGTCTTCCTCGCCCTGCCCCACGGCGCGGCCGCCACGATCGTCCCCGACCTCGCGGCCGGCGGCGCCGCGATCATCGACCTGGGGCCCGACTTCCGACTCCGCCACGCGGCCGACTACCCCCGCTGGTATGGCTTCGAGCATCCTCGACCC
Organism: uncultured Chloroflexia bacterium; assembly: GCA_963821595.1. Taxonomy (GTDB): domain Bacteria; phylum Chloroflexota; class Limnocylindria; order Limnocylindrales; family CSP1-4; genus CTSoil-043. Next base: position 168,210 of record CAWGEL010000026.1, read on the forward strand.
GACCTGCTGGCCGGCGCGGTCTACGGCCTGCCGGAGCTCCATCGGGCCGAGCTCACCGCCCTGGCCGAGGCGCCGCTGGCCATCGTCGGCTCGCCAGGCTGCTACCCCACAGCCACGCTGCTCGCGCTCGCGCCGCTGGCCCGTGCCGGGCTGATCGGCGACCTGGTGGTGGACGCGAAGTCGGGCGTCTCCGGAGCCGGTCGGGAGCCCAAGCAGGACCTGATGTTCGGCGAGGTCAACGAGAGCGTGAAGGCCTACGGCGTGGGCGGCCATCGCCACGTCGCCGAGATCGAGCAGGAGGTCGAGGCGCTCGGGGCGGCCGGCGGCACGGCCAACCCGGGCGCGCGCGGCGTGGACTTCCTGCCGCACCTCGTACCGATGACGCGGGGCATCCTGTCCGCCTGCCACATCCGGCCGACACGCCACGTGACCCAGGCCGAGGTGGACGCTCTGTACGAGGCCGCGTACGCCGGCGAGCCGTTCGTCCACGTGGTCGCCAGTGCACCGGCGACGAAGCACGTCCTCGGCAGCAACACGTGCCGAGTCTTCGCTCGCGTCGACGAGCGGACCGGCCGCATCCTCGCCATCGGCGTCATCGACAACCTCGTCAAGGGCGCCGCCGGCCAGGCCATCCAGGCCTTCAACCTGCTCCACGGCCTGCCCGAGACGGCCGGCCTCGAGCAGCATCCCCTCGCGCCGTAGCGGCGCCCTCCCAACCGAGCCAGGAGAGCCGTGCTTCCATGACCTCCGAAGCGACCGCCAACACGCTCCCGATCGCGGCGTCCGCGGGTGCGCCCGGCGCCGCGCGCGATCTCGCCCCCGGCGACGCAATCCTCGCTCCCCTGCCCTCCGCCCTGCCCGCCGTCGAGACGCGAGCGGCGCTGCCGGCCGGCTTCCGCGCCCTGGGCGCGTCCATCGGCATCAAGCGGTCGGGCCGCCCGGACTTCGTCGTGGTGGCCACCACCGGCGGCCCGGCCGCCGTGGCCGGCGTCTTCACGCGCAACGCCTTCGCGGCCGCACCCGTCCGGCTCACCCAGGCCCACCTGGCCCGGACCGCGCCGGCCGGCGGCGGCAGCTACGGGTGGGCCCGTGCCCTGGTCGCCACGTCCGGTTCGGCGAACGCCGCGACAGGCGCGGCGGGTGACGCCGACCAGGAACGGCTGGCAGCGGCGCTGGCGGCAGCACTCGGGACCGACCCCGCGCAGACGCTCGCCATGAGCACGGGGATCATCGGCACGCGGCTGCCTGTGGACCTGGTGTCAGGTGCGCTGGCCGACCGCCTGCCGGGTGGACTGGCCACCAGCGACGAAGCATTCGAGGCGGCCGCCCGCGGCCTCATGACCACCGACACGAGGCCCAAATGGGCAACCGCCACGGTGAGCCTGCCCGCGGCCGCCGCCGCGAGCGACGGTGGCGCCGGGGAGCCGACCAACGTCATCGCGACGGTCAGCGGCATCGCCAAGGGCGTCGGGATGATCCACCCGCGGATGGCGACGATGCTGGCGGTGGTCCTCACCGACGCGGCCGTCGATCCGGCGACGCTCCACGCGATGCTCCGGCCGGCCGCCGCCCGAACCTGGGACCAGCTGTCCGTGGACGGCGACACGAGCACGAACGACACGGTTCTCGTGTTCGCCTCGGGGGCGGCGGGAAACGCGCCGATCGTCGGCGGCACGCCGGCCGCGACGGCGCTCCGCGGCGCCATCGAGGCGGTCGCCCGCTCGCTCGCGCGCCAGCAGGCGGCCGACGGCGAGGGCGCGGCCACGCTCGTGACGTGCCAGGTCGCGGGGGCGGCCGACGACGCCGAGGCGAGGGCCGTGGCCCGGTCCGTCATCTCGAGCAGCCTTGTGAAGGCGGCCGTCCACGGCCGCGACCCCAACTGGGGCCGGATCGCCGGGGCGGCCGGCAATGCGACGCTCGCGGACGCATGGGTCCTGGAGGCCGCCGGCCTGGGGGCGGCCGAGGCGGCGCAGCGGGCGGGCGGGCCGGCCCGCGTGGACCCCGACCGGCTCCGGATCGCGATCGCCGGCCACCTCGTGTACGACGGCCTCCCGGTGGCCTTCGACCGGGTCGCGGCGCGCGCCGCGATGAACGTGCCGGAGCTGCTGGTCCGCCTGGACCTCGGCATCGGGACCGGGATCGGCGAGGCCTTCGGCTGCGACCTGACCGAGGCGTACGTGGTCGAGAACTCGGAGTACACGACGTGACAGCGTTCGGGGCCAGGCCGGCGATCCGGTCCCGGTCGGCGCGCCCGGCAATCCGGTCCCGGTCGGCGCGCCCGACGATCCGGTCCCGGTCGGCGCGCCCGACGGGCCCGGCGACGGGTGCGAGCCGATGAGCGAGATCGTCGTCCTCAAGCTCGGTGGCACCACCCTGGCCGAGCAGCGCCAGGTCCTCGCCGAGGTGGCCGCGATCGCCCGCCGCCGCCCGGTCGTCATCGTGCACGGCGGCGGGAAGCGGATGTCGGAGTGGCTGGACCGGCTCGGCGTCCCGACGCACTTCGAGGCGGGGCTGCGCGTCACTGACGCCCAGGCGCTCGAGGTCGCGGCGGCCGTCCTGCGCGGCGTCGTCAACAGCGAGCTGGTGGCCGCCCTCCACGACCTCGGCGTGGAGGCCGTCGGACTGTCCGGGGTCGACGGCGGTCTCCTGATCGGCGAGCGCGTCGAGGGCGTCGGCCTGGTCGCCCACGTCATCGGCGTCAAGCGCGATCTCCTCGACGCGGTGATGGTCTCCGGCCAGGTCCCCGTCCTGGCACCGCTCGCCCGGGACGAAACGGGCATCGTCTGCAACGTGAACGCGGACGATGCCGCGGCCGGCCTGGCGGCCGGCCTCGGCGCTCGCCAGCTGGTCCTCATGACCGACGTCGACGGGATCCGGGGCCCTGACGGCGCGAAGCTCGCCACGGTGGACGCGGCCGAGGCCGAGCGTCTGATCGTCGCCGGGACCATCGCCGGCGGGATGGTGCCCAAGGTCAGGGCGGCCCTGTCCGCGATCGCGACGGCGGGCGCCGAGGCCATCATCTGCGACGGCGCGGCCCCCGACGCGCTGAGCCGGGCGCTCGACGATCCCGGCTTCGGGACCCGCATCCGGGCCGTGCGCAGCGCGGCCGTCGGCGCGGCATGAGCACGCTCGTGACCTCCGGCGGCAGGGCGCGGCCGGGCGAGGCAGCCCGGACCGCCCGCCGGGCGGCGATCCTGGGGCTGGTCACGCGCGAGGACATCGCCAGCCAGGAGGAGATGGTGACCCGGTTGCGGGCCATCGGCTTCCCGATCACCCAGGCCACCGTCAGCCGCGACATCAGCGAGCTCGGCCTCGTCAAGGCGGCCCGCGGCGACCGCCACGTCTACGTCCTGCCGCAGTCGCTTGGCGCCGGAGAGCCGACCGATCCGGCCCTCGGCGGTCGCCCGGCCAGCCCGGCGCACGCGGGCGACGTGCGGCTCCGCCGAATCCTCGGCGACTACCCCATCACGATCGGGCGCAGCGGCCTGACGCTGGTCCTGGTCAGCACGCCCGGCACGGCCGCCGTCATCGCCCAGGCGATCGACGAATCGTCGCTCGACGACCAGGTCGGGACGCTGGCGGGCGACAACACGCTCCTCGTCCTGTTTGCGGACGAGGCCGCCCTCGAACGCTGGCGGGCGCGCTTCGCCGCGCTCCTGCAGCAGGTGTCCGCCGGGCTCGACGGCGCCGACCTGACGAGCACGTACCCCTGACGCACGGGCACGCACGCACAACCAGGCACGCACGCACAACCAGGCACGCACGCACGCACAACCAGGCACGCACGCACGCACAACCAGGCACGCACGCACGAACCGATCACGGAGGCTGTCGCAGACATGAAGAAGGTGGTCCTCGCATATTCCGGCGGGCTCGACACGTCCGTGGCGGTGGCCTGGCTGCGCGAGCAGTTCGCGGCCGAGGTCGTCTGCCTGACGGTCGACGTCGGCGGCGGATCGCTCAAGGAGGGCGTGGAGCGGCGAGCCATCTCGGCGGGCGCCTCGCGCTCGTTCGTGGTGGACGCCCGCGAGACGTTCGTCCGCGACTTCTGCTGGCCGGCCCTCCAGGCCAACGCGCTCTACCAGGGCGCCTATCCACTGGCCACGGCCCTGGCCCGGCCGCTGATCGCCCAGCTCCTCGTCGAGGTCGCCCAGCGGGAGGGTGCCGACGCCGTCGCCCACGGCTGCACCGGCAAGGGCAACGACCAGGTCCGGTTCGACGTGGCCGTCCACGCCCTCGATCCGGCCCTGGAGGTGATCGCCCCGATGCGGGTCGGGATGGGCCTGACCCGCGACCAGTCGATCGACTACGCGGCCGCCCGGGGCATCGAGCTGCCGATCACCAAGGCCAGCCCCTACTCGATCGACGTCAACATGTGGGGTCGATCCTGCGAGACCGGGATCCTCGAGGATCCGTGGGTCACGCCACCGGCGGACGCGTATGCGTGGACGGTCGCGCCGTCCGAGGCGCCGGCGCCGATCGAGGTCGTCCTCACCTTCGAGGGCGGCATCCCGGTCGCGCTCGACGGAGCCCGAATGGAGCCGGCCGAACTGGTGGAGCGCCTCAACGCCCTCGGCGGAGCGCACGGCGTGGGCCGCGTCGACCACGTCGAGGACCGGCTGGTGGGCATCAAGTCGCGCGAGACGTACGAGGCGCCCGCGGCCGAGATCCTCCACGCGGCGCATCGCGGCCTGGAGTCGATGACGCTGTCAAAGGACACCCTGCGGTTCAACCGCCTGGTGGCGAACGAGCTCGCGCAGCTCACCTACGATGGCCTCTGGTTCAGCGCTCTCCACCGTGACCTGCGCGGGTACGTGGCGAGCAGCCAGCGGGTCGTCTCCGGCGACGTCCGCGTCCGCCTGGATCACGGATCGGCGATCGTGACCGGCCGGCGCTCGCCGCTGTCGCTCTACGAGAAGTCCCTCGCGACCTACGACGAGGGTGATACCTACGACCACGCCGCGGGCGTCGGCTTCATCCAGATCTTCGGCTTGCCCCTGCGCGTCGAGGCGGCCCGGCACGGCGCGGTCGGAGCGCACCACGGCGCCGCCTGGACGTGGACCGAGCCGCTGCTCCAGCGCCTGGAGGCCCGGGTCACCGATCCGGAGCCGGCCGGCGCGTCCTGAGCGAACCTGCGCCAGAATCGGGGGACAATGACCCGCAGCTCGTCCCCCACCCCGGCCCCGCGCCGCACGCCGGCGGCCGCTGCCGCGACGCCGGCCGCGGCCGTTCCGGCATCGCCGGCCGTTCCTGCATCGCCGGCCGTTCCCGCATCGCCGGCAGCGCCGGCATCTCCCGCCGCGGCCGTTCCGGCATCGCCGGCCGTTCCTGCATCTCCGGTCAGTCGAGCTCCCGCCACCGCGCCACCCCCGCCACCCTCGTCGTCCGCGCCGCCCGCGTCACCCGCGTCGTCGGGGCACGCGCTGACGCCGTCGTCCGTGGACGTGGTCACGGCGCGCACGCTCCGGGAGCTCTCGTTCCTCCACGAGTTCGCCCAGCTGGCGACCCAGGCCCGCAACTGGGACGAGCTCATGCGCACGGTCGTGGACCGCACGACCGAGGCGCTCCACGTGAAGGTCTGCTCCTTCTACCTGCTCGACCATTCGACCGGACGGCTGGTCCTCGCGGCCACCAACGGCCTGGACCGGGACCATGTCGGCCGGGTGAGCCTGGCCATCGGGGAGGGCGTCACGGGAACGGCGGCGGCGGCCCGCCAGCCGATCGTGGTGCCCGACGTCCGCCTCGACCCACGCTTCAAGTACCTGCGCGGGTTCGACCTCGCCGGCCTGACGTCCATGCTGTCGGTGCCCCTGAGCTGGAACGAACGGACGGTGGGCGTCATCAACGTGCAGACCGCCGAGAGTCGCCGGTTCACGACTCGCGACGTGAATTTCCTGGTCACGATCGCCGCGCTGCTGGCCGGCATCGTCGAGAAGGGCCGCCTCCAGCGTGAGCAGGAGCGCCAGCTGGAGAACCTCCAGGCCCTGGACGAGGCGCGGGCCGAGCTGCTCTCCGTCGTCACGCACGAACTGCGGACGCCGCTCTCCGTGGTCCGCGCCTACGTGGACCTGCTCGCGGACGCGGCGGGCGGCGGGTCGGAACCCCCCGCCAGGGCGTCGGCCGACGACTGGCGGAACGCGGCCGTGGACCAGATCACGCGCCTGGACCGGCTGGTCGACTCCATCCTGGTGGTCGCCCGCGGCGAGGGTCTCGGGACGCTGGCCAGCCGCCCGTTCAACGTCGGGCGGGCGGTGGCCGAGACGGTCGAGCTGCTGCGGCCGCTCCTGCGGTACCACCGCCTGCGCTGGGAACCGCCGGACGAGGAGTTGTTCGGCAACGGCGAGGAGGCTCGCTTCCGGCAGGTGATGGAGCTGCTCCTGGAGAACAAAGCGAAGTACGCTCCGCGCAGCCTGGGCGTGTCGGTCGGCGTCTGGGCCCAGGCCGGCGAGGTTCGCGTCTACGTCACGGACGACGGTCCCGGCATCCCGGCCGAGGAGTGGGATTCGGTCTTCGAAGCCTTCGTGCGCGTCACCCACCGCCGGGGGCGCGGCTCGGGCATCGGGCTCTACGCCGCGCGCCGGCTCATGGAGGCGATGGGCGGCCGGATCTGGATCGAGGGAAACGGCTTTGGCAGCAGCCGGTTCGTCGCTGCCCTGACGGCCGTGGGTGCCCTGCCCGCGGCCGGGGCCAGTGAAGCCGAGACGGGCCGGTGAACGGGGCCAGCCGAAACGTCGTGCCCGGCCCGGGGCGGTTCCGGGGGCCATCGGTTCGGCCGGCGCGACGTGACCGCAGCCGGGGAAGGAGGGTGGCATGACACAGGAGAGGGCGACGCCGGGATTGCGGATCCTGGTGGTGGACGACGAGCCGGCGATGGTCGGGGCGATCTCGGCGCTGGTCGGCACGGCCGGCCACCAGGTGATCACGGCCTACGACGGCGACGCCGCGATCCGCCGTTTCGAGGAGGAGGCGCCCGACCTCGTCCTCCTTGACCTGGCGATGCCCGGACGCGACGGGGTGGACGTCTGCCGGGAGATCCGGCGCACGAGCGGCACGCCGATCATCGTGCTCACGGGCGAATCCGACGAGCTGGCCAAGGTGGAAGCGCTCGACGCGGGCGCCGACGACTACGTGACCAAGCCGTTCGGCCGCCAGGAGCTCCTGGCCAGGATCCGCGCCGTGGTCCGGCGGCGGGAGAGCCCGGACGTCGCGACCGGAGTCCGGGTCGGGCCGCTGGTCCTCGATGCCGGCCGATACGAGGCATCGGTGGCCGGCCAGGTGCTGCCGCTGACGCGGACCGAGTTCGCGCTCCTCTCCGCGCTGGTCCTCGCGCGCGGGCGCGTGGTCCCCCATGACCGGATGCTGGCAGCCGGCTGGCCGGCCGATCGCGACCCGGATCCGCAGTGGCTCAAGCCGCACCTGGCCCGCCTGCGCGCCAAGCTGGAGGAAGCCGGGGCGCCGCTGCCGACGTCCGTGCGAGGCGTCGGGTACCGCCTCGAGGCCCCCGTCGACGCCCCCGCCGGGATCGCGGCCGAGGAGCCGTAGCGATCGGCTGGACCGGGAGCGGCCCGCCAATCAGTGCCCGGCCGCTCCGGACGTGCCGGCCCCGGCCCGACCGGCCACGACGCCGGCGATCTCGGCCACGTGCGCCGCGGTGGTGCCGCAGCAGCCGCCCACGATCGTCGCGCCCAGGTCGAGCGCCCGCTGCGCGTAGCCGCGAGCCTCCTGCGGCGTCGCCGGGTAGTGCACGCTGCCGTCGATGGTGCCGACCGGGATCCCCGCATTGGCCTTGGCCACCAGGTGCAGGCCCGGGGCTCCCGCCGCCAGGGCGGCGAGGACCGCCTCCACCGGCTCGAAGCCATTGCCGCAGTTGGCGCCGACGCCCGCGACGCCGTGCTCCGCGAGCGCGGCCGCGGCGGGTTCCGCCAGGTTGCCGAACATCGTCCGCCCCCGGTCGAACGTGAGCGTCGCCACGACGGGAACGTGCGGTGCTCCCTCGCGCGCCCCATCGACGGCGGCCAGCGCCTCGGCCAGGTCGACCATCGTCTCCACCCACAGGACGTCGATGCCGGCCTCGGCAAGGATCGCGGCCTGCTCCGCGTAGTTCGCGCGGACGGCGCCGTGGTCGAGGGTTCCATAGGGGGCCATCAGCCCTCCCGTGGGCCCCAACGAGCCGGCCACGATCACGCCTTCGGTGGCGGCGGCGCGGGCCGCGGCGACCGCCGCCCGGCAGACCTCGGCCGTCCTCCCTTCAGCCTCCGACCCGGACAGGCGCAGGGCGTTCGCGCCGAACGTGCACGTGAGGATGAGGCGGGAACCGGCGGCCACGTGACCCGCGTGGACGGCCGTGACGGCCGCGGCCCCTTCCGGGGTCAGGATCCACGCTTCGGGTGCCATCCCCACGGGCATGCCCGCGGCGAAGAGGGCGGTGCCCATCGCCCCGTCGGCGACGGTCGGGCGGCTGGTCTCGAGGAGCGCGAAGGGCGATGTCATGGGGCGACCCTGCCTGCCGCGTCGGGCCGTGTCAAGTCCTGCGTCACGGACCGAGCAATTCGCGACGGATTGCCGCCACGAGCCACGCCTCGTAGGCATCGCTGGACCAGCCGTGGACGCCGACGAGCTCGGAGTGGACCTCGGGCATCGTCAGGGCCAGCAGGATGGCGGCGGCGCGGGCCGGCTCGACGGCGAGGAGGAACCGTTCCACCAGCACCTCCGCGAAGGCAGTCACGCCGCGACGGCGGGCGCGGAGCGCAGCGTCGATCTCGTCGCTGATCGCGGGGTCGGTCAAGGCCGCGGCGCCCAGGATCGTCACGATGTCCCCGGCGAGCTCCCAGCGCAATCGAATGGAGCGCACAAAAAGGTCGAGGCTGCCGGCTGCCGACACCGCCTCCAGGGCCGCGGCGTAGGCTGCTGCGGCTTCGGGTTGCGCGACAGCTGCGTCGCGGAGCGTGCGCAGGATGCCCGCCTTCGAGCCGTAGACGGCATAGACGGTCTGGACGGCCACGCCGGCCTCCGCCGCGATGCCCCGCATCGTCGTCGCTCCGTATCCGCTGCTCGCGAAGAGGCGGCGCGCCGCGTCTGCGATCCGCCGCCGGGTGACCTCTGCGCGCTCCGCGCGAAGCGTCAGCTTCCGCTCGGGGAACGGGCTCTTGACGTCTTCCACTCCCATAGAGTATCACTCTATTTAGATAGAGTACAACTCTATCCAATGCGGAGGAGGACGAGGCATGTTGGTCGAGGACCCAGTCGCGCGCATGCGCAGGCTAATCGAGGTTGGCTTCGGGGAGGGAGACCTCGCCGTTATCGGGGAACTGATGGCGCCGGACTGCATCGAGCACCAGCGCGGGAACAACCCGGGCGTCGAGGGTGCCAGGCAAGTTGCCGCGACGCTCCACCGTTGGCTGTCCGACTTCTCGCTCACGATGGAGGACGTCGCGGTGTCGGGTGATGTGGTCTGGGCCCGCAACCGGGCACGGGGCGTCAACTCGGGCGCGGTGATGGGCAATCCGCCGACGGGCAGGCCGGTCGAGGTCGACGTCGTCGACATCTGCCGGTTCGCGGACGGCAAGGTCGTCGAGCACTGGGGCGTGGCGGACCAGCTGGGGCTCCTGCTCCTGGTCGGCGCCATGCCGCCGCGCCGCTGAGGGCCTCACGCCTCGCCGCTCGCGACCCGGGAGGTGCTCCGGGTAGGATGATCGGACGATGTCGGTCCGACCGTGAACAACCACGCCCGCCTCCGCGCCCTGGTGGCCTCGCGCGACCCGGCCGAGGTCGGCACGGTCGCGAGCGTCCTGGGGGGAGCCGGTCACGAGGTCACGACCGCCTATCGCGGCGACGCGGCCCTGGCCCGCCTGGTCGACGAGCGGCCGGACGTGGTCGTGGTCGATCCCGAGCTGGCCGAGGACCGCGTCGGCCTGCTGGCGCGCATCAGGGCCTGCACGGATGCGCCGATCCTCGTGCTCGCGGATCTCGAGGACGAGGCGCTCGTCGTGGCCGCCCTGGACGCGGGCGCCGTGGACGTCGTGGGCCGGCCGCTCCGGCCGATGGAGCTGCTGGCGCGCGTGAACGCGGCGACCCGCCGTGCCGCACCGGCGAATTCGACGATCCCGACCCTCGACGGCCTGCGAGTGGACGTCCCCCGGCGAACGGCCAGCGTGGCGGGCCGGGCGCTATCCCTCACGCCGACCGAGTTCGACCTGCTGGCGGCGATCGTCGCCCGCCGCGGGGACGTCGTCGACCATCGCCTGCTGCTGCGGGCGGGCTGGCGCGATCCGTCGGACGTCGACCCGGAGACGCTCCGGTCGCACCTCAACCGCTTGAACGCCAAGCTGATCGCGGCCGGCCACCCGGGCCTGCGCAACGTCCGGGCACGCGGCTACGCCCTCCGCGTCGAGGGGAGTCGCCTCGCCGGAGATTGACCGGCCCGTGGCGGTGCGCTGACCGACCGGCGGAGGCGCGCTGACCGGTCCGCGCATCTCACCGCCGGATTCCCCAGCACCTGACCGCAACCGAGTCGTATCTCTGCGTCACGGCAGCCGGCATGGCCCGGACCAGCCGCGCTCAACAGACTTCACCCATGAACGACCTGCTCATCTCGCTGGCCGTGATCCTCGTGGCGGCCGAGGTCGGCGCCGCCGCGGCGCAAAGCCTGCACCTCCCCCGCGCCATGGGCCAGATCCTCGTCGGGCTGATCCTCGGCCCGAGCGTCCTTGGCATCGTGGGGCGCAGCGACGTGGTGACCGCGCTGGCCGAGGTCGGCGGCTTCTGCATCCTGGCCGTCGCCGGCCTCGAGACGAACCTCGCGGTCATGCGGCGGGTCGGGCGCGCGGCGACGCTGGCGGCGGCCGGCGGCGTTGTGCTCCCGTTCCTGGGCGGCCTCGCGGTCGCCATGGCGACCGGCTTCGATCTGCGAGCCGGCCTGTTCGCGGGCGCGGTGCTGACGGCGACGTCGGTCGGCATCACTGCCGCCGTCCTGGCGGAGCTGCGCCTCCTGCGCTCGACAGCCGGCATGACGATCCTCGGGGCAGCCGTCATCGACGACGTGCTCGGGCTGGTCGTGCTGGCCCTGGTCGTTGCCGACACGACCAGCCATGCGTCACTCCTCGCGACGTTGGCGCCGATGGCGGTCACGCTCGCGGTCGCCGGCATCGTGCTGCGGTGGATGTCGGGCCACGTCCACCTTGCCGTCCACCATCTGCACATCCGTGGCGGGGGCAACGCAGCCGTGCTCGGGCTGGTGCTTGCGGCGGGATGGGCCTTCCAGGCGCTCGGCGGTCTCGCCGGGATCACCGGCGCCTACCTCGCGGGCCTGGCCCTTGCCGGGTCCCCGCTCGCACCCGAGCTTCGTCAGCGCCTCGTCCACGCCGGCGAGACGTTCGCCATTCCTGTCTTCTTCGTCGCCATTGGCCTCGCCGCCGACCTGCGACCGTCGTGCCCGTCCTTCCGGTGCGCCGTCGCCTTCCTGGTTGTCGCCGTGGCCGGGAAGGTCGCCGGCGCAGCGATCGGTGCGCGGCTTGGCGGGCTGGACGGCCGGGCTTCGTCGCTCGTGGGCGTGGGGATGATCGCGCGGGGCGAGGTCGCCCTCGTCGCTGCGGCGCTGGGCCTCCAGTCCGGCGCCATCTCCGGAGGGCTGTACGCGGCGATGATCCTCGTCGCGCTGGCCACGACCATCATCACCCCGCTGGCGATCACCGGCTGGACTCGCTGGGTCGGCCGCACCCAGGGCGCGCAGGCGACCGCCGTCGGCGAGATTGGAGGCCTCGGCAGCGTCGCTGCCGGGATGGACTTCGAGTGAACACGTCGGAGTCCACGAGCGGCGCCGCGACGGCCCGCGACCTCCTCCGGCAGGCGCTGGTCTTCATGGGCCGCGAGCAGCCGGCCGACGCGGAGCTCCTGCTCCGCAGGGCGCAGGAGCTCGACCCGGCGGATGCGGACGTCCGCGCCTACCTCGGCACCGTCCTGCTGGCCCTGGGCCGCACCGCCGAGGGACGGTCGGAGATCGAGGACGCCGTGGAGATCGGTCCCGACCGCTTCGCCCCGCGTCTCAAGGCCGGCGAGCGTCGCTGCGTCTCGGCGTCTTCGCGGCGGCCGAGGAGCATCTCCTCGCCGCGCTCAGGGCGGCGACCGCACGGCAGCAGCGACGCCGCCGCCGCCCGGGTGCTGCTCATCCAGGCCCGCGCGCCGCGCCCGCAGCTCGATCCCCCACCACGCCAGGCTGCCAGCCTGGATGAGCCGCCTGGGCCCGCGCGTGGTGCCCGGCCGGCGCAGTGGCGATGCGCCGGCGGGGAGCCGCGGCGGCGCCGGTGGCGCAGCCGGCGGCGACCCTGGGGCTCAACGGCTGATCCGCGCCGCGCCCATGCGGGCAGCGCATCGCCTGCAAACCCCCGTCCCCGGAGCGAGGAGGAGTCATCGCATGATCAGGAAGCCCCGCCTTGGCGTCCCCGCCCGCCTGCCCCGCGTGGCAGGCGTGATCCTGGTGGGACTCTTCGTGCTCGTCGCGTTCGCGGCCTGCTCGGCTGCGGACACGGCGTCGTCGTCGGGCGATGCCGCCGGCCTGACCACGAGCTCCGGCCAGAACCTGGTCGGCATCGCGCCCGGCACGATCACCAGCAACGACTACTCGGCCGCGAAGGTCGCACGAGCCCTTCGCCACCAAGCTCGCCGACATGGTCGACCAGAACCGCCTGGCCATCAACTTCGTGTGGCTGCTGGTGACCGGCTTCCTGGTCATGTTCATGCAGGCGGGCTTCGCGCTGGTCGAGACGGGCTTCACCCGGGCCAAGAACGCGCTCCACACGATGAGCATGAACTTCATGATCTACGCGATCGGGATCGTGGGGTTCTTCCTGGTGGGCTTCGCCTTCGCCTTCGGCGGCCTCGGCACCGTGGGCGTCTCGCAGCTCGGTGGGCTGAAGCCGCTCGACGGCGATGATCACGGTCATCACGATCGGCGGGACCACCTGGGGCCTGCTCGGCGACCACGGGCTTCGCGCTCACCGGGAAGTCACCTACGACGTCGGGGTCATCGCCTTCTTCCTCTTCCAGCTCGTGTTCATGGACACGGCCGCCACGATCCCGACCGGCTCGATGGCGGAGCGCTTCCGCTGGAAGCCGTTCGTGGTCTATGGCCTGTTCATTCGCGCGATCCTGTACCCGGTCTTCGCCAACTGGGCGTGGGGCGGCGGCTGGCTGAGCCAGCTCGGCAAGGCCGGCCTCGGCAACGGGCTACGCCGACTTCGCCGGGTCCGGCGTCGTCCACTCGATCGGCGGCTGGTGCGCCCTGGCGGGGGCGATCGTCCTCGGGCCGCGCATCGGCAAGTACAACCAAGGATGGCTCGGATCCAACGAGCATCCCGGGCCACAACCAGATCCTGGCCATCCTGGGCACGTTCATCCTGGCCTTCGGCTGGTTCGGCTTCAACCCGGGCAGCACGTTCGCCGCGTCGGGCAACGGCGCGCTGCGCATCGGCATCGTCGCCGTGGTGACGATGCTCGCCTCCGGGCTTCGGTGCCGTCTGCCGCCATGGCCTACACGTGGTGGACGGAGGGCAAGCCGAACTCGGGCATGATGGTCAACGGCATGCTGGCGGGCCTGGTGGCGATCACCGCGCCGTCCGGCTACGTCGGCCCGCGTGCGGCGGTCCGTGATCGGCCTGATCGCGGGCGTGCTGGTCTGCGTCGCGGTCGCCTTCATCGATCGGGTGCTCCACGTCGACGACCCGGTCGGCGCGATCGCGGTCCACGGGGTCAACGGGCCTGGGGCGTGCTTGCCACCGGCATCTTCGCCGACGGCACGGCGAACTACGGCGGGTTCCAGGTCACCGGGCTGCTCTACGGCAACGTCGGCCAGTTCATGGCCCAGGTCGTCGGGGGCCCTCGTGGCGTTCGCCTGGGCCTTCGGCGCCAGCTTCGTCTTCTTCAAGGTCCTCGACCGCTTCGTCAGGCTCCGCGTCAGTCCGGAGACGGAGCTCGGCGGGCTGGACATCCCGGAGATGGGCAGCCTCGGCTACATCCCCGACGCCCTCCCCGAGGACCTGTCGGGAGCTCCAGCCGGGGCGGTTGCCTAGAGGCGAGGCTGGAAGGGCCCGGAGTCACCACCCCCGGGCCTTCGCCCTTGCGGCCCGGACCCGCTGCGCCGGTCATCGGTCGGCCCGCGGGGTTCGATCCCTGCGGCATCCCCTTCGCCGCTAGTCCATCGCGGCCGCTGCGGCCTCGCCCCGCAGGACCGCATAGCGCGGCTTGATCACGCCGTTGATGAGGCGCAGCCGGCCGTCGAACGGCTCGAAGGCGCTCTTCATCCCGTTGAGGGTGAGCCACTCCATGTCGTCGAGACCCATCCCGAAGGCGGCCCCGAGGGCCGCGAACTCCGACGACAGGCTCACCCCGCTCATGAGGCGATTGTCCGTGTTGACCGTGACCCGGAAGCGGAGCCGTCGAAGGAGCTCGATCGGGTGCTCCTCCAGGGTTGCCACCGCCCCCGTGTGGACGTTCGAGGTCGGGCACATCTCGAGCGGCACGCGACGGTCGCGCACGAACGCGGCAAGGCGGCCAAGGTGGGGTCGCCCCTGGGCGTCGACCGTGATGTCGTCGGCGATGCGGACGCCGTGGCCCAGCCGGGCGGCGCCGCACCACTGCAGCGCCTCCCAGATCGACGGCAGTCCGAAGCTCTCACCGGCGTGGATCGTGGCGTGGAAGTTCTCACGCTGGATCAGGTGGAACGCGTCGAGGTGGCGGGTCGGCGGGTAGCCCTTCTCCGGGCCGGCGATGTCGAAACCGACGCAGCCGGCGTCCCGCCAGCGAACGGCCAGCTCGGCGATCTCCACGGAGCGAGCCGCCTGGCGCATCGCCGTGCACAGGAAACGGACGACGATCGGGCGGCCGGCGGCGGCGGCCGCCGCCATCCCCCGTTCGAACCCGGCAAGGATCGCCTGGACGACCTCGTCGAGGGTCATGCCGCCTTCGGTCGACAACTCCGGCGCGTAGCGGACTTCCGCGTAGACGACGCCGTCGGCGGCGAGGTCCTCGGCGCATTCGGCGGCGACTCGTTCCAGGGCGTCCTTCTGCTGAAGCAGCGCGACCGTGTGGACGAAGCCCTCGAGGTAGAGCTCGAGGCTCTTGCGGTCGGCGCCGCGGGTGAACCAGGCCTGGAGCTCCGTGGCGTCGTGCGTCGGCAGGGACGTGGCGCCGGTCTCGGCGGCGAGGTCGATCACCGTCGCTGGACGGAGCCCGCCGTCCAGGTGGTCGTGGAGGAGGACCTTGGGGGCGCGGCAAATCGTGGTGGCGTCGAGCATGCCGCGATCCTACAATTCGGGTGGCAGCTCGCGCAGGGAGAGGAGGTCGTGATGTCGCAGGATTTCGGCACCCAGATTGGGCGACGGGCCGGCATCCAGCTCGCGTTGATGGGCGTGATCTTCCTCGTGGTCGGCGGCGGGCTGTACGTCGCCCTCGGCGGCGACCCCAACGGCGGGGTGGCAGCGGCGATCATGGGGATCATCTTCGGCCTGGTGGGCGCCGCGATGGCCGTGGCCGGGTTCGTGCTGCTTCGCAAGGCCGGCGGTCGAGCCAGGGTGGAGGCAGCCGGCGTCAGCGGCACGGCCCGAAATCCTCGGCCTGAGCCAGACGGGCATGACCCTCAACGATCAGCCCCAGATCGGGATGGACCTGGAAGTGTCCGCACTCGGCATGGGCACGTACCGGGTCACGCACAAGGAGTTCGTGCCGCTGCTCTTCCTGTCGCGGCTCCAGCCGGGCGCCGTCCTGGGGGTCAGGGTGAACCCGGCGAACCGGAACCAGATCGTGGTCCGGTGGGACGATGTGCGGGCGGACGCTGGCGGCAGCGCCGCGGACGCTGGCGCGGCGGACCTGGGCGGCAGGGCGGCGGACGCCGGCACGGCGGACGCTGGCGGCAGCGCGGCCCGCATGGAGTTGGCCGCTGCCGCCGGGGCCGCGGCGCCGGGCTCGAAGGTGCTGGCCACGCCATCCAGCGGCGAGTCGCTCGGCCAGGTGGCGGCTGCAATGGCCGCGGCCGGTACGGCGAGTGCGCCGGGCTTCGCCGCCCCCTTCTCCAGCCCCGACCAGGCGGGCATCACGATCGACCAGCTGCGCGCGTGGCTGCGCGAGCATGGCGTCTCCGGAATGGCGCGGATCGACCGCCTGGAGGACAGCGGCCGGTCGATCGGATCCGACCGTCTCTTCACGATGCAGACCACGCTGGAGATCCCCGGCCGGGCCCCCATCCAGGGCCCGCCCTCGGCCGCGATGGTCCCGCTCGACAAGATCGGGCGGATCGCGGTGGGCGTGAAGCTGCCGGTCAAGGTCGCCCCCGACAACCCGGACCTCAGCACGTTCCTCTGGGATCAGATCTAGGGGCGCGAGGGCGGGGCGCGGGGCGCGGGGCGCGGGGGCGCGGGGCGCGCGCGGGGCGCGGGGCGCGGGCGCGGGGGCGCGGAGGCGCGGCCGGCGCGGGGGCGCGGCCGGCGCGGGGGCGCGGCCGGCGCGGGGCGCGGGCGCGGCCGGCGCGGGGCGCGGCGGCGCGGGGCGCGGGGGCGCGGGGGCGCGGGGGCGCGGGGGCGCGGCCGGCGCGGGGGCGGGGCCGCGTAAGCGCCAGCAACTCGCTCGCCGATACCGTCGGCGCGTGCAAGATCTCCGGCTTGGCGCCTGCATCCGCGCTCTCCGCCAGCGGCATGGCTGGCGGCAGGCCGATCTCGCGACCAGGGCCCACTGCTCCGACTCGACAATCTCGCGCCTCGAGCGCGGGCGGGTCGGCGAGGTGCGCGTCGATACCATGAGGATGGTCGCCAGGGCCCTCGAGATGCGTGTCGACCTCGTTCCTCGGTGGCATGGTGGCGACCTCGATCGGCTGGTCAACGCCGGCCACGCGACGCTGTCCACCGCTGTGACCGCCCTGCTCGGTCGGCATGGCTGGTTGGTCGTGCCGGAAGTCTCGTTCTCGATCTGGGGTGAGCGCGGCAGCGTCGATCTCCTGGCGTGGCATCCTGGCCGACAGACCCTGGCCGTGTTCGAGCTGAAGACCGAACTGGCAGACCCGCTGGGTCTGCTCGCCCAGGTCGGCAGGTACGGTCGCCTCGCGCCGAAGCTGGCGCTCGAGCGGGGCTGGAGGCCACGCCAGACTGGCGTGTGGGTCGTCGCCGCGGATTCGCCGACGAATCGGCGACGGGCGGCCAGGTGCGCCGCCATCCTGCGGGCCGCGTTGCCGCGCGACGGGCGCTCACTTCGCACATGGATCGTGGACCCGGCGGAGTCGGCCGCCGGGTTCGCTTTCCTATCGGATTCCCGTGCAGAGACAGCTATCCAGCAACACCTGCCCCGGCGGCGGGTTCGATCGGCCAAAGAGGGACCATGCGAGCACGGCCGGAGCACCGTCCGCCGCGACTCTCGCGCGATCGATCGATCCGAACTGGATAACCGTCGGGGGCGGGAACCTGATCAGAGGCCAGGCCGAGCCGGCGGAGGGACTCGCGCGAGACCTGGAGCATGCGCTGGGCGGCCGGCGCACCCTGCGCCGCCGAGCCAGGCCAGGCCGAGCCGGCGGAGGGACTCGCGCGAGACGTGGCCCGGGCGCGGGGGCGGACCTCGGGCGCGCTGGGCGGACTTCGGGCGCGCCGGGAATGAGCGCGACCGGCTACGCTCCGCCGCCGAGACGCACCCGCGCGGCCGCGAGAGCCTCGGACACGCGCCGCGGCGCGGTGCCGCCCACGACGTCGCACGAGGCGAGCGCCGCGTCGATCGTCGCGGCCTCGCGAAGGGCTGCCGGCAGGGCCGGGTCACCGTGGAGGTGGAGCGCAACCGCTTCCGGGGATCGGAGAGCGCGGCGACGACGACCCCGTCGCCGAGCGTCGGAGAGGTCGACCGCACGCCGTTCCGCTTCGGCGACCAGCCGGCCCGACGACGTGATGCGCGGCGCGGAACGGCAGTCCGCGCCGGACCAGCGCGTCGGCGACGGCCGTGGCGGTCGTGTAGCCCTCGGCCGCCGCGGCGCCGCATCGCGTCGCGATCGACCTCGAGCGTCCCGACCATGCCGGCCATGACCGCCGAGCGACGCCTCGTAGCGTCGCGCATGCCTCGAACAGCGGCGGCTTGTCCTCCTGGAGGTCGCGCTGGTAGGCCAGCGGCAGGCCCTTCAGCGAGGGCGAGGAAGCCGGCCAACGCGCCGACCACCCGCGCGGCGCGCCCGCGGACCAGCTCGGCCGGGTCGGGGTTCTTCTTGTTCGGCATCATCGACGAGCCGGTCGAGAAGGCGTCGGCGGCCCGGACGAACCCGAACCGCGGGTTCGACCACCACGTGATCTCCTCGGCCAGGCGCGACAGGTGGACCATCGCCGAGCGCCACGCCGCGACAGGAGCTCGGCCACGAAGTCGCGGTCGATGACCGCGTCGAGCGAGTTCGCGGTGACGCCGTCGAAGCCGAGATCGCGGCGCGGTGGCCTCGCGATCGAGCGGGTAGCCGGCGCCGGCGAGCGCACCCGACCCCAGCGGCGACACGTTCGGCCCGCCGGCGGCAGTCCGCCAGGCGAGCCGCGGTCGCGCTCCAGCATCTCCACGTAGGCGAGCAGGTGATGCGCGAGGAGAACCGGCTGGGCGGGCTGGATGTGCGTCGTCCCGGGCAGCACGGCGTCGCCGTTCCGCTCCGCCAGGTCGACGAGCGCGCGCTCGATCTCGAGGATCGCGCCGTCCAGTTCGTCGATCGTCCGGCGGAGCCACAGGCGGAGGTCGGTGGCGACCTGGTCGTTGCGGGACCGGCCGGTGTGGAGCTTGCCGGCGACGGGCCCGACGCGGGCGGCCAGGGCGGCCTCCAGGTTCAGGTGGACGTCCTCCAGGGCCGGATCCCAGGCTGAGCGTACCGGCTTCGACATCGACGCGCAGCGCCCCGAGGCCGCCGAGCAGCGCCTCGACCTCCTCGGCTGTCAGCAGCCCCGCGCGGCCGAGGCCCCGGACGTGAGCGATCGAGCCGTCGATGTCGTCGAGCGCCAGCGCCGCGTCGACGTCGAGCGAGCGCGTGAAGTCGGCGGTGCGCGCGTCCGTCTCGCCGCTGAACCGGCCACCCCAGAGCCGCATCGTCCCTCCTTCCGCTTGGTCGGCCGGTGTCGAGCGAACGCCGGCGCGCCAATCGTACCCAGAGCGCGCCGTCGAACGAACGGCGATCAGCGCGCCCTGGCGCCGGCCGCGGCCGGACCGGGCACCGCGGATCCGGCCGCGGGGGCAGCGGCCCCTTCGCCGGCCGTCGCTTCCGACCCGGCTGTGACCGACGGGCCGGCCGCCGTGGGCGTGGCGACCGACGGGCCCGCAGCGCCCGCAGGCGACTCCTCGTCGCTCGCGACATCAACGGCGGGCGGGTCGTCCGCGTCCTCGGCGTCGACGCTGAGGCCGGCACCTGCCACGAGCTGGACGTCCGCGGCGGGGGCGATCCCCTCCGGTCGGGCGCGCCCGCCGTCGTCGGCCTGGTTGGCGGCGGCGATCGCCGCGATCGTCGCGCTGGCCGGGATGAACGCGACGGCAAGCCATGCACCCAGGACGGCGGCGATGGCGGCGATGGCAAAGAACACGGCAGGCCCGAGCGCCGTGTACAGGAGTCCGCCCGCTCCGTTGGCGAGGGCCGCGGCCAACCCGAATGCGACGAGCTGGTAGAGCCCCTGGCCCGTGGCCTGCAAGCGACGCGGGAGCAACGCGCCTGCGGTCAGGACGAGGCCGACCGTCACGCCCGCGAAGCAGAAGCCGCTGGCCGCCCGGATCGCGATGATGGCGACCGGCGTGGGCGCGACGGCCCAGGCGAGCAGGCAGCCGGCGTAGCCAAGGGAGCTCGCCGCAACCGTGCCGCGCAGTCCGAGGCGGGCCACGATGGCCGCGCTGGCGAGCATGGTCGGGATCTCGGTGAACGCGCCGATCGACCAGGAGAGCGCGACGTCCGACGGCTGCCCGCCCAGATCGGTGATCCGGAGGGGCAGGTACGTGAAGCCGGCCGAGATCGCCGCGTGACACGCCAGCGTGACCGCGATCAACCCCCACAGGCGAGGCTGGGCCCTCAGGGCTACCGCGAACGACCCGCCGCTGCGACGGCGACCCGTCCGAACCGGCCCCCCGCGGTCGATGACCGCGAGATCGACCCGCGCGATGTCGGGCGCGCCCCTGGAGGCGGCTGCGAGCCCGAGCGCGGCGGCGGCACACAGGAAACAGGCGGGACCGTACCCAGTCCGGTCGTAGATGAAGCCGACCGCAGCGACAGGGGCGGCGAACCCGAGCGAGGACAGGAGCCGGACGCGACCATACGCCCCGGCGTGGCCACGAACCGCGTTCAGGGCCAGCGCGTCGGCCAACAGCGCCCACCCGGCCTGCATCAGCGAGAATGCGACGACGAACACGGCGAACGCCACCGCCGGGAGCGGCAGCCCGGCCGCGCCGATCAGGATGGCTCCGCCAACGGCCGAGACCAGCAGCGCCGTGCGCCGACCGAGCGTCACGTCGCCGAGGTGCCCCCAGACCGGGACGGCAATCATCAGCGCGACGGCCTGGCCCGAGGTCACGAGGCCGATCGCAGCCGCGTCGAAGCCGCGGGCCGCCAGGGCGACCGCCGTGAATGGCAGGAATGCCGCGATCGAGGCGCTCATGGTGAGGTAGATCGCTCGAAATCCCGCGCACCTGGAGATACTAGGCTGGTGGCAGGGCGCCCCGGACGTGCCCGCGTCACCCGGGGAGCGATCGCCAACCGGCGGACGCCGCCGCCGCGCGCGCGGCCGTCAGACGGCCCGCAGCGCTTCCCCGGCCCGGCAGCCCACGAGGTGATCATTGACCAGTCCACACGCCTGCATGAGGGCATAGCAGACTGTCGGCCCGACGAACCGGAACCCGCGGCGCTTGAGGTCCTGGCTCATGCCCCGCAATTCGGGCGTTTCCGCGGGGATCTGGGCGAACGTGGTGGGGCGGCGGTCGATCGTCGTTCCTCCGACGAACGACCACAGCAGCGGCCCCAGGCCGGAGCCGGCCGCCTGGAGCTCCAGGACGGCGGCGGCGTTGGTGATGGCCGACTCGATCTTGAGCCGGTTGCGGACGATGCCGGTGTCGGCGAGCAGGCGGGCACGGTCGGCCGGCCCGTAGGCCGCCACGGCCACCGGGTCGAAGCCGCTGAAGGCCTGCCGGTAGCCGTCCCGCTTGTGGAGGATGGTCGACCAGCTCAGGCCTGCCTGGGCGGCCTCGAGCACGAGCATCTCGAAGAGGTGGCGCTCGTCGCGGGCCGGCACGCCCCACTCGTCGTCGTGGTACGCGCGGTAGGCGGGATCCGAGGCAGACGCCCAGGCGCAGCGCGCGACCCCGTCCGGCCCCCGCACCAGGTCGGCTGGGGCCGGGGCCGGCACGCTCATCCCGGGCGGCCGGGACGATCGGGGGACGCGGCGGCGGCCTCGGCGTGCTCCTTGAGGCTGGCCAGCTCGGCCTCGAGGCGGGCGGCCAGTCCGCGCCGCTCCAGGCGCAGCAGGAGTCCGCCGACCCGCCCACGAGCTTCCAGGTGGATCGCCGAGGCGACCCGGGTTCCGCCGGCCGCCGGCGACAGTTCCCAGCGCCGTTCGCCGCGCACTGCTCGCCCGTCGATGCCGACGCGGAACCGGCGGCCCGGCCGGGCCTCCAGGCTTTCTACGGTTGCGCCCAGGGCGACCGGGCCCAGGCGGAGGCGCGCCGGACGGCTCGCTCCCGCGGCCGGCCAGTCCGGGCCGGCCGGACCCGCCACGATGGTGGCGCCGGGCGCAGTCGTGCGGTCCGGATCGTGGAGCGAGGCCCACACGATCTCAGGGGGCGCGTCGACGAAACGGCGCCGCTCCACGGCGTCGGGTGGGAGCCGGGGCAGGAATTGACCCGCCACCATCGTCAGCCTCGAACCCCCCGCAGGACGCTCACCATTGCCGCCGGATTATCGCACCCACCTCCGGGACGGGCCTCCGGGCGGCCCGGCGGACAGCCGCGAACCCGACTCACGCTGGGGAGGCGCGCTCGTCGCGGCCGGCCGGCGCGCCGCTCACGCGTAGCGGACGACGTCGCCGGTGCCACCAACGCAGGGATTGCCGCGGCCGAACGTCACCTCGCCGGCCGTGACGTCGGCGATGCACCAGAACACCGTGCGCGTCGTCGCATCGCCGGGCGCCGGCTCCGCGGGCCCGCGGCGGATGTCCGGTGCCTCGCCACCGTCCGCCTCGATCTCGCCGGGCCCGTGCCGGCAGATCGAATCCGGCGCCCCGTCGTGATCGGCCAGCCAGGAGCGCAGGACGGCTGGCGTGACGCGCTCGCCGGCCGACCGGGCCGTCGCCGCGACGGCGCCGGCGAGCAGCGCGCAGCCCCGCCGGAACCGCGCGGCGGAATGGACCGCGTACGCTGGGTCGCCTTCGAAGACGAGCATCGCCGGCTCGACGTAATGATTGGCATGGGCAAGCGGCTCGCCCCGGGCAAGTCTGCGAACCACGGCCCGGGTGGCGCTCCCCTCGACGTTCACGACGGACCCGGAACGGTCCGCGAGGACGGTGTTGTAGGACGATGCCCGGTCGGGACGGAGCGCGAGCGCGATCGCCTCGTCCAGGCTCCGCGCCGCCAGCTGCTCGCGCACCATGAGCAACCTCGGTACGCCGACCCGCATGTCGTTCGGGCTGACCTCGTTGCCCGTCAGGGAGAGCCCGGCATCATTCCAGCCGACGCTGATCCAGGGCCCGATCCCAACGGAGAGGACGATCGGCTCGCCGGGCACGCGCCATTCGATCGCGACGAGATCCGCCTCGCTGGCAGGGTCGAGGTCGTTCGTGTGGGCCACCCAGGTGTGGCCGTCGGCGGTATGCGGAGGCCCGATGACAAGGTCGGTGCAGCGGCCGGCGCCGGCCCCCGGGCTGCCAGTCGCGCCGCCCGCCGGCGGGCCGGCGGTGCCGCCGGCGGACGGTCGATCCACCCAGATCTCTTCGACCGAGGCAGCGAACAGGGCGAGCGGGTCGACGCCGGCGCCCTCCGCCGCGCCGTCGATCTCGGCGACCAGCCAGGGCGTGGCCGCCACGGTCGCCGCCCGGTAGCGCGCGGCCAGGGCGAGCTGGGCCTCGCGCGAGGTCCCGGGTGGCAGGGTCGCGTCGAACGCGACGGCCGCCCGAAGGACCGGGGCCGTGGCGGCGCCGATCGCCCGCCCCACCGTCCGGTGATCCCCGGCGACCCGCAGGCGCGGGATGGGAGGCGGAACGGAACGCCGGCCCGCGGCCCGTTCGGTGCCGGCGCCGTCCACGTCGCGACGCCCTCCCGCTACTTCCCGCCGCGGTTCGCCGGCAGCGGCGGGAGGCGCCGCTTTCCGTCCACGAGGTAGTGACGGAACCACGACGAAGCCTGGACCAGGTTCTCCACCCGCCGGAACGGCGTCCCGGACCGGGTGAGCTCGTGCGTGTCAGTTGGCACGCGCATGAACCGCACCGGCCGCTTGAGCGTTCGCAGCACGGCAAAGAGGGCCTCCGCCTGGCCGATCGGGCAGCGCAGGTCGTTCTCGGCGTGCTGGATCAGGAGCGGGGTGCGGATGTTCGGCGCGTATGTCAGCGGCGAGAGGCGACGGTAGAGATCCGGGTCGTCCCACGGTTGCACGCCGAACTCGAGGATCCCGAACAGGCCGCCGGCCAGGTCGCCGGTCAGCATCAGGCTGGTCAGGTCGGTGACGCTCCGGCACGTCATCGCGGCCGCGAAGCGGTTCGTGTGACCCACGATCCAGTTCGTGAGATACCCGCCGTACGAGCCGCCGGCGACGCCCAGTCGGGCCGGATTGGCCCGACCCGCCGCGACGACGTCGTCGACGTGGGCCATGACGTCGCGCATGGGCCCCTCGCCCCAGTCGGGGAGGTTCGCGCTGTTGAACGCCTCGCCGTAGCCCTCGGATCCGCGTGGGTTCGTGTAGAGGACGCTGATGCCGCTGCCGGCGATCACCTGGAACTCCCAGTACGGAGCCCAGCCGTAGAGGGTGTGGGGCCCGCCGTGGATCTGGAGCAACAGCGGAGCGACGGCGGCCGGCCCGGCGTGGCCCGGAACGCCGGCGGCCGTGGCGTCGGCGTCGCCCGCTGCCGCGGACGGAGCGCCTCCGGCAGCGGCACCGCCGGCCGGGATGAGCCACCCCTGGATCCTCCGCCCATCGACGGTCGCCCAGCGCTCCTCGGCGTCACGGACGTCGATCTCCGCCAGGAGGTCCTCGTTCATCGCGGTGACGCGCCGCAACCCGTCCGCGGACGCCGGCGCCCGGCGGGATCGCGGCCCCGGGTTGGCGATCCGCGAGCCGTCGGACTCGAGGTCCAGCACGTGGACGTCGCCCAGGGCCGTGACCGTCGAACGGACGGCGGCGACCCGCGTGCGGCCGTCGGCGGTCGCGACGGCCTCCCACCCGGACAGGTAGTGGCGATCATGCGTGAGCCGTTCGGCGGGACCACCGTCCACGCCCATGCGCCAGAGCTCGTAGGAGCCGTCGACAGGCGCGGTGAGGAGGACGTGACGTCCGTCCGCGGTGAGGCGGAGCCGGGCCGGCTCGCCGGGCGTGAGGTCACTGCCCATGCCCGACCCGGGCATCAGGTCGAGGGCGCCGGAGAGGTTCGTCCCGGCTCCGCGCCGCGCGTCCGTGCCGTCCGCCGCGAACCGCCAGACGTCGTTTCGACTGCCCCCGCCGTGCGGGTAGCGGTGGCCCAGGACCAGGAGCGAGCGCCCGTCCGGGAGCCACGCCGGCGCGAAGAACAGGCAGTCGCGTCCGTCGGTCACGCGCGTGACCGCGCCGGACGCCACGTCGACGACGAACACGTCCGCCTGGTACTCCAGGTCGTGGTCGCGGCCACGAGAGGCCACGAACGCGATCCGGGAGCCGTCCGGAGACCAGGCCACGTCCTCCTCGGGTGTCGGCCCATCGGTGAGGCGGGTGCCGCGCCGGTGGCGACGTCGACCAGCCACAGGTGGGCGACGCGGTCGTAGATGAAGCCCGGCCCGTTGAGCATGTTCTGGAGCCGGTCGAGATAGCGGTAGTCGGAGGCGGGCGGCTCCCCCGGCCGAGGGTCGATGTTCTTGCCGCGCGCACGGGCGTCCTCGCGTCGAGTCGCTCCGCGCGACGACGATCGCACCACCAGGCGGGTGCCATCCGGAGACCAGGCGAATCCCTCCACGCCGCGAGGGAGGTCCGTCAGGCGGCGCGCCTCGCCGCCGTCGAGCGGGAGGAGGTGGACCTGCGTGCCGTCCTCGCGCTCCTTCGGGGCATCCGGCTCCTCCTCGAAGAGCGGCCGCCGATCCGAGAGGAACGCCAGGGCGCGCCCATCCGGGCTGAACCTCGGCTGCGAGTCGTGACGTGCCCCGAGCGTGACCTGCCGGGCGCGGGCCGAGCCATCGCCTGGCACGAGCCAGACCGAGTGGCGGTAGCCGTCGCGTCCCGGTGCCACCACCTGGACGGTGAACGCGATCGTCGCGCCATCCGGGCTCAGGTTGGGGTCGGTCGCGATCCGGAAGTCGTACAGGTCATCGGGCGCGGGCGGACGGGCCACGTGGTCTCCTCGCAGGTCGGCCGCCCCCCGCGGTTCGGGCCGGAGGTTCGGGCCGGATGGCGCGATGTGGGGCCCATTGTCGCGCGCCGGAGCCCCGGCCCGTCATGGCGGCGCGGGAGGCGCCGGCTCGGCCTGGAGGACTGCATCGTCGCGGTGTCCGGACACCCGGCGGCTTCGGCCCCGGCGGCAACGCCACCGGGACGACTGCGCCGCGGCATCGGAACGGGCCTCTCGGACCATCCCGTCATCTCGAGAACGTGCCGTTCCGCCGATGCACGGCGGGAGTTCGGGGCGGCATCATGCTCGGTGAAGGCGACCGAATCGCCACGGAGGTGAAACGTGCGCATCCTCCTCGCCCTCGACGGCTCGCCATCGGCCGATCGCGCCCGCGACCTCGTCGCGGGACTGGCCTGGCCCGCCGACACGCGTGTCCGGGTCGTCGCCGCCCTCGACGTCGGGCCCGCGCTGTGGGGCGGTCCCTGGATCCCGGCCGTGCCAGTGGACGCCGACGCCTACGAAGCGGATGCGGCCGCGTACCTTGCCGCGACCCTCGAGACTGCCGTGGTGCGGCTGGAGGCGGCGGGCCTGGAGGTCGAGACCGAGCTGATCCGCGGCCTGCCCCACGCCGCCATCGTCGAGGACGCGAAGCTCTGGAAGCCCGACCTGATGGTCGTGGGCAACCGCGGACACGGCCCGATCGAGACTGCCCTGCTGGGCTCGGTGTCGGGCGCCGTCGTGGACCATGCGGCCTGGCCCGTGCTCGTCGCCAGGGCAGATCGGGTGAGCCGGGTGATCCTGGCCGAGGATGGCTCGCCGGCCGGGATCGCCGCCCGCGACATCGTCGCGACGTGGCCCGCCTTCGCCACGGTCCCGACGCGGGTGGTCGGCGTGGTCGACATCGCGGCACCGTGGCGGAGCGGCATCGCGCCGACCATGTTCGCCGCCGCCATGGACGTCTATACGGAGATGATCGCGAACTCGCGGGCGACCTACCAGCAGATCGTCGACGCCACGGCGGCCGCCCTCAGGTCGGCCGGCCGGCAGGCCGAGAGCGAGCTCCGCGAGGGCGACCCGGCGACGCAGATCATCGAAGCGGCCCACAACCCGACGGGCGACCTCATCGTGATCGGCACGCGCGGCCACACGGGCGTGACGCGACTCGTGATGGGGAGCGTCGCCCACACCGTCCTCAGCCACTCGCACTGCTCGGTCCTGGTGATCCACCAGCCACGACACGCGCCCTGATTCGGGGACCGCACGGTTCGGGGGGACGCACGGTTAGCGGGGACGCACGGCTATTGGCGCCGTGGCGCACGGCCGGGGGACGCACGGCCGGGGGACGCACGGCCGGGGACGCACCGCCGGGGGGACCGGCGCCGATCGTCGAGCGGCCGGTCAGGCGCGACGGCGGGGCCCTGCCGGACGCAGCCCAAGCGCAGACCGCAGCGTCAGGCGCTGGCCGGCGCGCAGGACGCCAGCTGCATAGAGGCGAATGGCCAGGCGCAGGGCGAGGATCGAAGCGGCGACCAGGAGCGCCGACGCCAGGCCGACCTCCCAGACCGGGACCGGACCGGTCGCGAGGCGGGTCATCATCAGGTAGGGGCTGACGAGGGGCACCCAGGAGAGCGGGGCGACCCACGACGCGTCCGGCGTCGCCGTTGCCGCCACCGCGGCGAAGTACCCGACGAACGAGACCAGGATCATGGGCAGGGCGACCTGCTGGACGTCGTCCTGGCGGCTGACCAGGGCGCCGGCGGCCGCGTACAGGAGCGCCGAGAGGCCGAACCCGAGCACGAAGAAAAGCAGGAACGCGGCGAGCAGGCCGGGCGTGAACCCCCCGATCGGGGGCGCCGCGCCCGTGCCGAGAACGAGCGCGCTGATCGGACCCTCGAGGGCAAGCGCCGTCAGGCCGGCCGCCACGATGGCGATCATCTGCGTCAGGCCGGCGGCCCCCACCCCGATGACCTTCCCGGCCAGCAGCTCGCCGGGAGCGGCCGCCCGGAGCAGCACTTCGATGACGCGACTGGCCTTCTCTTCCACGACCGCCGTCGCGACCCACATCCCGTACGTCACCGAGGTGATCACGATCACCACCGCCAGCATGGTGGCGAGGATCGCGCGACTGGTCCGTTCCGCCTCCGTCTCGCCCGGCGCCGGCGCCGCGGCCCCGACGCCCTCCACCACGTACGAATGCACCAGGCCCTGCGCCTCGCCCGCCCGGACCGACGTTGCCACGGCCACGGTCAGGATCTGGAAGAGGATGGCCTGGCGCCCCGACGGCGCCCTCGTGACGTAGCGGAAATCGAGCTGGTTCGCGGCGTTGCGGGTAACCACGAGAAGGCCGTCGAGCCTGCCCGCCGCCACGTCCGCACGGGCGGTCGGCGCGTCCGAGGCAACGACGATCCGGTACGGCACGCTGGCCGTGGGGTCGATGGCGACCGAGCCGTTGAGCACGGCGTCGAGCGTCCGCGCGCCGAGCCCGGCCAGGGCCGGATCCGGCGATGCGACCGCGATCCGCACGACCGCTCCGCGGTCCATGGCCGTGACCGCGATCGGCGCCAGTCCCATGAGCCCGGCGACAGCGGCCAGCAGCAGCGTCGAGAGGGCGAAGGCCCGGCTGCGAACCCGCACGCGGAACTCGCGCCGGGCCACCAGCAGCGCGTTCCGGAACCCGTCGGCGCGGTCCTGCGACAGCATCACGCCGCCAGTCTGCCATCGCCATCCCACGCGAGCGTCGTCTGCGCGACAGCCAGCGACGTCGGCGCGAGGGGCGGCGGCATCGCCCTCCGTCGGTCCGGTGGCCGAGGCGTGGGATGATGCCCGGCATGGCCGTCGAGGAGATCCTGGCGCTCGTCCTTGGTGTCGGGCTGCTGGCGCTCGTGTTCTGGGACCTGTTCCAGACGATCATCGTGCCGCGGCCGACGCCAGGCGCGTTCCGGATCGGCCGGTACTTCGTGCGTGGCTCGTGGCGCCTCGTCCGCGCGCTCGGGCGGGGCGGCCGGACCGGCTCCCGGGACACGCTGCTCGGCCTGTTCGCGCCCGCGGCCACGGTCGCGCTCCTGGCAGTGTGGCTCGTGGCCATGATCCTGGGTTACGGCCTCGTCCTGTTCGCCCTGCGCGGGGAGCTCCGGCCAACGCCCGCCGACCTGCCGACGGCCATCTACTTCGCGGCGAGCTCGATCCTCACGCTCGGGTTCGGCGACATCGTCGCGACCGGCGACACGGCGCGGCTGGTCGTGGTCACCGCCGCGGTCAGCGGCCTGGGCGCGGTCGCCCTCGGGGTGACGTTCCTCTTCTCGCTGTACGCCTCCTATCAGCGTCGCGAGGTCGCGGTCGTGGCGCTCCAGGCCGTCGCCGGCGCTCCCCCCTCCGCCGTGACGCTGCTGGAGACGTATGCCCGCCTCGACATGGTGGGCCGCCTGCCCGACCTCTTCGTGGAATGGCAGCGCTGGTCGGCGGAGGTGCTCGACTCGCACGTGGCGTACCCACTGCTCGGGTTCTTCCGGTCCAGCCACGACAACCTCTCGTGGCTCAGCGCGCTCGGCACGGTGCTCGACACGGCCAGCCTCGTCATGACCACGATCACGGGCGTGCCGCGCGGCGAGGCCGAGCTGGCCAAGCGGATGGGTGCCCACCTCGTCGAGGACATGAGCAACCTCGGGTTCCGGGACGGCGAGACGGACGCCATCGATCGAGCTGCGTTCGACGCCGCGTGCAGCCGCATCGCGGCCGCGGGGTACGCCCTGGATGCGGGCGACGATGCCTGGGCGGCGTTCCAGGCGAAGCGGGCAACCTACGCGCCACGCCTGGAGTCGATGGCAGCCTATTGGGCGACGCCCGCCACCTCCTGGCTGGGCGCCCGGGGGACGCTTCGATCGCCGGCGCACCGTCCCGCGGAGCCGGTGCGCGACCCTACAATGCCGGCATGACGTCGAGCTACCTCCGCGGCGACGACCTGACCGCGCCCCTGCGGATCCACGCCGACCGCGAGGCGCGGACGCTTCGCATCGAGTGGGCCGACGGCCACGTGTCCGTCTACGACTTCGAGACGCTGCGGTGGCTGTGCCCGTGCGCGTACTGTCGCGGCGAAGCGGGCACGCCCGGCTGGCTCGATTCGAACCCGACGCTGACCGCGGAGCAGACCCGTCTCGTGGGGATCGAGCCGGTCGGCGGCTATGCGGTCGCGCCTTCGTGGGGCGACGGCCACCACACCGGCTACTACACGTTCACGGCCCTTCGCGCCAGCTGCCCGTGCCCGGCATGCACGGCGGCACGGGGCACGGCCGCTCACATCGACGCGCCGCGCGGCGCCTGACGCCCGCAGGGAGGATCCAGCACATGCTCGTCTCGACCACGCCGTACCTCGCCGGCTTCCGGGTCGTGGAGATCAAGGGAATGGTCTTCGGCCTCGTGGTCCGCAGCCGCGGCCTCGGCGGCAACATCATGGCCGGCCTCCGCTCGATCGGCGGGGGCGAGATCCACGAGTACACCGAGCTCCTGGAGGACACCCGCCGCCAGGCGATCGACCGGCTGGTCCGCAATGCCACGCTGGCCGGCGGCAACGCGGTCGTCTCCATGCGCTTCGACAGCTCGGAGCTGGCGGGCACCATGTCGGAGATCGTGGCCTACGGCACGGCCGTGCTCGTCGTCCCGGACGCGACGGCCGAGCAGACCCCGGTCAGCACCGCGGAGTAGCCTCGTGGGCGTCTCGGTGATCCGGGCGCTCCTCATCCTGGCCGGCGTCCTGGCCCTCTTCGTGGGCCTGCTCCTCATGACGACCGGCGGGATCGCCGGCGCGGGCGGGCTGTGGCTCGTCGGCACGGGCGCGATCCTGTTGCTGGCGGTCGCGTTCGAGCGCAGCCGCTACCGTGGCGAGCACGCCGAGCGGGGAGCTGACGTGCCCGGTCCCGGCGGCGGAGAGCCCCTCGACGCTCATCTCGAGCCGCGGTTCCGCAGGACCGAGGAGGTGTTCGAGGACCCGACCTCGCATCGTCGGATGCGGGTCTGGCAGGATCCCCGGACCGGCGAACGCCGCTACCGCGCCGAGGAGTAGCCCCAGCGGCTGGCGACGCGCCGCTGGGGGCCGCCCAACCCTGCGCCGGGCGCCCGGCCGGCCGCTGCTGCGTGCCCGGCGGCGCATGCTACGATGCTGGATCGGTCCGCGCCCGTGCGCGCGACTCATGAGGTGCCCTCCCCGCCATGACCACCCTCCGTGCCAGAGCCCCGCGGTCGGGTGCCCGCCGGAAGGGCGTCAGCCCGCCGTACCTCAACCGCGAGCTCTCCTGGCTCGACTTCAATGCACGCGTGCTCCACGAGGCCCGCGACGAACGGAATCCACTCCTGGAGCGGGCCAAGTTCCTGGCCATCTTTGCCAACAACCTCGACGAGTTCTTCCAGGTGCGCGTGGCCGGCCTGCACGAGCAGGCGGCGGCGCCGAGCGCCAAGCGATCGCCGGACGGGCGCACGGCCGGTGAACAGCTGGCCGCGATCCGGGAGCGGGTCCAGGAGCTGATCTGCGAGCACTCGGCCAACTTCACCCGGGTCCGCGAAGCGCTCGCCGCCGAGGGCGTCGCGATCGTGGACCACGCGACGATCCCGGCGCACCACGCGGAGCTGCGCGAGCGCTACCTGGACGAGATCTTCCCGGTGCTGACACCCCTGGCGGTCGCCGCCGGCCACCCCTTCCCGTACATCAGCACGCTCTCGCTGTCGCTGGCCGTCACGGTCCGGGATCCGGATACGGGGGAGCAGCGGTTCGCTCGCGTCAAGGTCCCCCAGATCCTGCCGCGGCTGGTCCCGGTCGGCCCCAACGTCTTCGTCCCGCTCGAGCAGGTCATCGCCGCCAACCTCGACGCCCTCTTTCCCGGCCTCGAGATCGTGGAGGCCCATCCGTTCCGGGTGACCCGCGACGCCGACTTCGACGTCGAGGAGGACGAGGCGGGCGACCTCCTGTCGGCGATCGAGCAGGAGCTCCGCCGCCGCCGGTTCGGCTCGGCGGTCCGCCTCGAGGTCGAGGAGAGCATGCCGGACGCCGTCCGGGAGTTCCTCCTGGGGGGCATCGGCCTGGTGCCCGACGACCTCTACACCGTGCCGGGGCTGCTGGACCTGACCTGCCTCTGGCAGCTGGCCGCCCTCGACCTGCCCGACCTCCGCGACCCGGCCTGGACACCCGTGATCCCCCCGCGCCTGGCCCCTCCCGACGAGGGTGAGCCGGCCGACGTCTTCGCGGCCATCCGCCAGGGCGACATCCTGGTCCACCATCCCTACGACAGCTTCACCGCGTCGGTCGAGCGGTTCATCTCGCAGGCGGCAGACGACCCCGACGTGCTCTCGATCAAGCAGACGCTCTATCGCACGTCGGGCGACTCGCCGATCGTGCGCGACCTGATCCGGGCAGCGGAGCAGGGCAAGCAGGTCGTGGTCCTGGTCGAGATCAAGGCCCGCTTCGACGAGGAGGCCAACATCGTCTGGGCCCGCAAGCTCGAGCAGGCCGGCGCCCATGTCGTGTACGGGCTGGTGGGCCTCAAGACGCACTGCAAGGTCGCCCTCGTCGTCCGCCGTGAGGGCTCAGGGCTCCGCCGCTACGTCCACATGGGCACCGGCAACTACAACACGAAGACGGCTCGCATCTACGTCGACCTGGGCCTCCTCTCCTGCCGGCCGGAGCTTGGCGCCGACGCCACCGACCTCTTCAACTACCTCACCGGCCTCAGCCGCCAGCACACGTTCCGGCGCCTGGTGGTCGCCCCGGTCTCGCTGCGGCCGCGCCTGCGCGAGCTGATCGAGCGCGAGGCGGACCATGCCCGGGCCGGCCGCCTCGCCCGCATCGCCATCAAGTGCAACGCGATCGTCGATCCGGAGCTCATCGAGGCCCTCTACCGGGCGAGCCAGGCCGGCGTCGAGATCGACCTCATCGTTCGCGGCATGTGCGCAGTCCATCCCGGCGTCCACGGCGTGAGCGACCGCATCCGGGTGCGCTCCGTCGTCGGCGAATTCCTCGAGCACAGCCGCATCTTCCTGTTCTCCAACGGCGGCCGGCCCGAGTGGTACATCGGGTCCGCGGACGTGATGGAGCGCAACCTCGACCGACGGGTGGAGGCCCTCGTGCCCGTCGAAGACCTCGAGGCACAGGCGCGGATGGCCGAGATCCTGGAGGTCATGCTCGCCGACGACCGGCGATCCTGGCAGCTCGGCAGCGACGCGCGCTGGCGGCGAACGGAGGAGATCATCTCCGCCGCCGGCACGATCGACACGTTCGCCGAGCTCAAGGAGCGCGCTCTCCTGGCCGTGGCCGAGGCGCGCAGCCAGCGCCGCCCGGCGCAGCCGCAGGCCGCCTCCATGGACCCGCGGGCGTGACCGCCCAGCCGGGCATCGAGCTCGAGCTCAAGTACGCCATCGGCGACGTCGCCGCGGCCGAGCGGCTGGCGTCATCGCGCACGCTGGGATCGTTCCGGACGAGCGGCCGCGCCCGCCAGGTCCAGATCGAGGATCGCTACCTCGACACGGCCGACGGTGCCCTGGCCCGGGCCGGGTACGCGGCCCGCCTGCGCCGCGGGCCGCGGATGACGGTGCTGTCCGTCAAGGCGGCGAGCGAGGCCGCATCCGCGCTGCACCGGCGCGAGGAGCTGGAGGGGCCGGCGGCGGCGACGCTGGACCCACACGGCTGGCCATCGTCGTCGGCCAGGGCGCTCGTCCTGGAGCACGCCGGCGACGCCCCGCTCATCGAGACCATCACGATCCGCCAGCTGCGGCGCGCCCGCACGTTCACCTCCGACGACGCCGAGGTCGAGCTGACCGTCGACGCCGTCGAGGTGGTTGCCTCGGGGCGGGTGGCGGACCGGTTTCTCGAGCTCGAGGTCGAGCTGAAGCGCGGCCCCGAGGAGGCCCTCATGGCCCTGGCCGGCGTCTTCGCCGCGGACCCGGACCTGGCGCCGGTCAAGGGGTCGAAGCTGGAGCGCGCGCTCGAAGCGGTCGGGCGCGGCCCACGCGGCCCACGCCGCCCCCGCACCAGCGCCGCGCGCGTGGCGGCCGCGAAGGCGTCCGTGGCCGGGCCGGTGCGGGTGCCGGATCCGGAGCCCGATCCTGGCCCCGGGCCCGATCCAGACCCCGAGCCTGATGCGCTCGACCCGGCGTCCGATGCCGCTCGCCCGGCGTCCGATGCCCCGCGCCCGGCGTCCGAAGTGACCGGTCGCCCGGTCGAGCCGGAACGCATCCAGGGCCCGTCGTGGGGCCAGGCGGCGGACCCGCCCACCGCGACCCAACCGGTGGCGCCCGTCTCGGCGACGGTCGTCGCCGAAGATCGCGCGCCAGCCGAGCCGGCGCCCCCCGCAATCGATCCCGCCGTGGGAGACTCGACGGCGGACGCGGAGGGCAGCCAGCCCGCGACCGTCGGGGCAACGTCTGCCCCGGCACCGACCGCCATCCCGCCGATCATCGCCGGCAAGACGCCGGGCGTGGTGGCCGGCGACCCCCTGGCCGAGGCGGGCCGGAAGGTGATCCGCTTCCACCTGGCCCGGATGCTCGCGCGCGAAGCCGGCACGCGCTCCGGCAGGAACGCGGAGGACCTGCACGCCATGCGCGTGGCGACGCGCCGGATGCGGGCGGCATGGCGGGTCTTCGGCGAGGGATTCCGGCCCGGCAGGACCCGCCGCCTGCGGACGAGGCTCCGTGTCGTCGCCGGCCGCCTCGGCGCCGTTCGCGACCTCGACGTGCTCATCGAGGCGGCCGAGGCCCACCAGGCGAGCCTTCCCCCGGGCGAGGCGACGAACTTCGAGCCCCTCCTCGCCGACTGGCGCTCGCGCCGCTCGGCGGCCCGCGTCCTGCTGGCGCGCGAGCTCGACGGCTCCGACTACGCGGGGATGGTCGACGAGTACCGCATCTTCACCTCGCAGGCCGGGCTCGCCGCGGTGGCGCCCCCGAGCCCGGTGGTGCCGCACCGCGTCCGCGACACGGCCGCCTCGCGGATCTGGCGCGCCTACGAGGAGGTGCGCGCCTACGAAGCCGTCCTGCGATGGGCGGACGTCGAGACACTCCATCAGCTCCGCATCGCCGCAAAGTGGCTCCGCTACACGATCGAGTTCTTCCGCGAGACGCTCGGCCCCGACACGGATGCCGTGATCGCGCGAGTCGTGGCCCTCCAGGACCATCTCGGCTGGCTGCACGACGCGGACGTGACCATCGCCCTGACCCGCCAGTTCCTGGTCGCCCGGGCGGGCTCGCTCGACCCGGCGCAGGCCGCGATCATCGGCGACTACCTCCGCGGGCGCGAGCGGGAGCTCGAGCGCCTCCGCCGAACCGTCGGCGGCACGTGGCGGGGCGTGTCGAGCCCTGCTTTCCGGCGCCAGCTCGGCCGGGCGGTCAGCGCGCTCTGAGTCTGCGCCCGGCGCCGGAACGTCGGCCCGGCCGTGCGGCCCTCGCGATCAGGCCTCGCCGTGCCCCACCAGTTCGCGGAGTCGATCCCGCCAGTCGGCTCCAACCCGATCCTGGGCGTACACGAGGCCTTCGCGCAGGCCCCCTTCCACCACGCGCCCGCCGGCCAGGCCGTAGCGGCCGAGGACCGCCTCCAGGATCGCCGCCCCGGCCGGGAGCGTACGGGCGCGGGCCGGCGAGATGCCGAACCGGGCCGCTGCCGTTGCGGCGGGTTCGCGGGCCAGGGTCCGAACCGCGGCGTGGAGACGACGCGGCGTCAGGAGCCCGTCGCGGCGCGCCGCCGCGACCACCTTGACCAGGTTCGAGGCGGTGCCACCCACCGCGATCAACGCTGCGGGAGTCGCGTCGGGCAGCGTCGCCGCGGCGATCTCGGCAGCGTCACGGAGCCGGGCCAGGTCCGCGGGAGCGGGTGGGTCGGCCGGTTCGACCAGCCGCGTCAGGCGCGACCCGCCGATGGGCATGCCGACGGCCCACAGCGGCCCGGCCGGCCCGCCCATCACGAGCTCCGTACTGCCACCGCCGATGTCGACCACGGCGAGGCCTCCGGGATGAGGCCGGCCGCCGGTCGCGCCGAGGAACGTGAGCAGCCCTTCCTCGTCGTGATCGAGGACGTGCACGGGCACGCCGGTCGCCGCCGTGGCCCGCGTGATCACCGTGGCGGCGTCCACCGCCCGTCGCAGCGGCTCCGTGGCGACGACCGCGACGTCGCGCGCGCCGGCTGCCCGGCTTTGCGCCACGTACCCGACGAGCGCGGCCACGAGGTCGCCGGCAAGGTCGCCCAGCGCCCCCGCCCCGTCGACCCGGTCGCCGAGCCCGAGCACGATCGACTCGTCCAGGACGGGCTCGATCCGGCCGTCCACGGCGTCCGCGACAAGGAGGTGGACGCTATGGGAGCCGACGTCCACGGCCGCCCAGCGGCGCGCAGTCGGCGTCGCAGGGCGGTCGAAGGCAGTGGGCATGCGCGCGATTGTGGGGCGGCCGGGCGCCGTTAACAATCCCCCGCCGTTAACACAGCGTTAGCCGTCGACAAACGCCGGCTTCATCCCTCCGTCGGACGCTAGGTCCGTTGACAGACGACGCCCGCGGGTCGTGAGCCCGAGCGCGCCCGTTGCACACAGGAGGAAGAGATCGACGTGACCACGCTCACGTTCAGCCGACGGCTCGGCGCCGTCGCCCTCGCCACGGCGGTCGTCGCCGCGGCGTGCTCGAGCGGATCCACGCCCACGCCCGCGCCATCCGCATCGGCCGGGGCGAGCACTGCCCCCAGCATGGCTGAGAGCCCCGCCGCCAGCGCCCCCGCCGCCAGCGCCCCGGCCAGCGCGGCAGCAGTGAACCCGCCCACGGATATCGGGAAGAGCGACACTGCCCAGGTCACCGGGGCCGGCTCCACGGCCATCTTCCCGTTTCTCTCGACCATCGCCGACGCCTACCAGAAGAACGTGGCCCCCGGCGTCTCCGTGAACTACCAGTCGATCGGATCGGGCGGTGGCATCACCCAGTTCACCGCCAAGACGGTCGACTTCGGCGCCTCTGACGTCGCCATGACCGACACGCAGGAGGCTGCGGTCGGGGCGCCGGTCCTCAACATCCCGATGATCCACTGGGCCGTCGCGATCACCTACAACCTCCCCGGCGTGACGACAGCCCTGAACTTCAGCCCGGACACGATCGCCGGCATCTACCTGGGCACGATCACCAAGTGGAACGATCCGGCAATCGCCGCGGACAATCCCGGCGTGACGCTGCCCGACACGGCGATCACCGTCGCCCACCGCAGCGACGGTTCGGGAACGACCTACAACTTCACGGCCTTCCTGTCGGGCGTCAGCGCCGCCTGGAAGTCGCAGGTCGGCGTCGGGACCTCGGTCAACTGGCCGACCGGCACAGGCGGCAAGGGCAGCGAAGGCGTGACCTCGGTCGTGACCGGGACGCCTGGCGCGATCGGCTACGTCGAGCTGTCCTATGCCCTGCAGAACAACCTTCCCGTCGGGGGAGTGAAGAACGCCGCCGGCAACTTCGTCAAGCCGAGCCTCGCCTCGACCACGGACGCCGTCTCGGCGGCCATGCCGAACGCGCCAGCCGACCTCCGGTTCCTGATCGTCAATCCGCCGGCCGACCACCCCAACGCCTATCCCATCGGGGCCAGCACGTGGGTGCTGCTGCTCAAGGATTACCCGACGACCAAGGCCGACGAGGTCAAGGCGATGGTCCACTTCCTGTGGTGGGGCATCCACGACGGGCAGTCGATGGCCGCTTCGGTCGACTACTCCTCCATGGCTCCCGACCTCGTCACGAAGGCCGAAGCCGCCCTGAAGTCGATCACCATCGGAGGACAACCGGTCCTGCCCTGAGGCCGCCCTGGCCACGGCGTGCGATGCCGGTCGGGACCGTCTGCCCAGGCAGCCGGGCCCGACCGGCCTGATACGCTCCGCCGAACGCGCCACCCATCCTGACCGCACCAGGCCCGAGGAAACCCGATGACCAGCGCCGCCGCCACGCCCGGACGCGTTCGCGCTCTGCTCGCTGAGCGACGACCTCGCTATGGCGAGCCGCTGTTCCGCGTGGTGGTCGTGGCCGCGGCAGCCCTCGTGCTGGTCCTCATCGGGGGTCTGATCCTCGTCGTCGCCCTCCAGTCCCTGGAGGGGATCGCCAGCAATGGACTCGGGTTCATCACCGGAACGACCTGGGATCCCGTCCGCAGCATCTTCGGAGCCCTGCCCTTCATCTACGGCACGCTCGTGACCGCGTTCACGGCACTCGTGCTCGCGACGCTGATCGGCGTCGGCGTGGCCCTCTTCGTCGTGGAGATGGCCCCCGCGTGGCTGGCCCGGCCCGTCGCGTTCATGGTTGAGCTGCTGGCGGCCATCCCGAGCGTCGTCTACGGGCTCTGGGGCATCTACGTCCTCTCGCCCTGGCTGCGGGACACGGTGGAGAAGCCCCTGCATGACACGCTGGGCTGGTTGCCGATCTTCAGCGGCACGCCCATCGGGTTCGGTTACCTGAGCGCCATCGTCGTCCTGACGATCATGGTCCTGCCCACCGTCGCGGCCGTGTCACGTGATGTCGTCGCGGCGGTCCCGACGGCGCAGCGAGAGGCCGCCCTGGCACTCGGGGCCACGCGCTGGGAGATGATCCGGATGGGCGTCCTCCCCTATGCCCGGAGCGGCATCGTGGGCGCCGCGATCCTCGGCCTGGCGCGCGGTGTCGGCGAGACCATGGCAATCACGATGGTGATCGGCAACGCGCCGGTGATCTCGGCCTCCCTCTTCGCGCAGGGGTACACGATGGCCAGCGTCGTCGCCAACGAGTTCAGCGAGGCGACGACCTCCGTCTATCGCAGCTCGCTGATGGAGGTCGGCCTGCTCCTCCTCGTGATCACCCTCCTGATCAACGGGGCGGCGCGGCTCCTCGTGTGGCGCGTGGCCTACGGAACCTCGTCACGGAGCGTCCTCGCGTGATCCCGGTGACCGTCGGGGGCGCGAGCGTACCGATCGTCGGCCGGGACATGCGGCGGCGCCGGAGAACCGACCGCCTGATGCAGGCGCTGCTCGGCCTGGCTGCGGCTGTCGCAGTCATTCCCCTCGTCATCGTCCTCTTCTTCGTGGTGACGCAGGGCATCGGCGCGCTCAATCTCAATCTCCTGACCCAGCTGCCGGTGCCGCCCGGCAAGCCCGGGGGCGGCGTCGCCCCGGCCGTCGTCGGGACGCTGATCATGGTCGGGCTGGGCACGCTCATCGGGACGCCCGTCGCTGTGCTTGCGGCCATCTACATCCGGGAGTACTCGGGCGGTCGCGGCGCCACCGTGATCCGCTTCCTCATCGACGTGCTCGCCGGCGTGCCGACGATCG
This sequence comes from uncultured Chloroflexia bacterium, assembly GCA_963821595.1. GTDB lineage: Bacteria > Chloroflexota > Limnocylindria > Limnocylindrales > CSP1-4 > CTSoil-043. The sequence goes on from CAWGEL010000026.1 coordinate 207,004, forward strand.
CGGTCGGCCTGTTCGCGTACGGCCTGATCGTCGTGCCTTCGGGTTCGTTCAGCGGCCTGGCCGGAGGGGTCGCCCTGGGAATCGTCCTGATCCCGATCGTGGCGCGGATCACGGACGAGATGCTGGGGCTGGTGCCGGGCTCGATCCGCGAAGCCGCGTACGCACTCGGCGTTCCGCCGTGGAAGACCATCCTTCGGGTCGTCGTGCCGGCCTCGGCGGCCGGGATCGTGACCGGCGTCCTTCTCGGGGTTGCCCGAATCGCAGGGGAGACCGCGCCCCTGATCTTCACCGCGCTCGGCAACCGGACCGTCACGACATCCCTCGGCGAGCCGATGGATGCGTTGCCGCTGCGCATCTACGTGTACGCGACCGGCCCATACCCCTCCTGGCATGCGCAGGCGTGGGCATCCGCGCTCCTCCTGGTGCTCCTCGTCCTCGTCTTCTCCGTCCTGACCCGCCTCGCCGTGCGACGGCGCACCAGCTCCAGGTAGATTGATGACCACCGTGGCAGAAACCAGTCCGACCCCGAGCCCCGAGCCCGCAGCGCCCGAACCGCCCGCCCTCCCGCGGCCGGTACCGGTGGTACAGGCCAGGGAGGCCATCGACGAGGGACTCGAACGTCCTTCCGTAGGCATGGACGTCGAGCACCTTGACGCTTACTACGGCCAGCATCGCGTGCTGCGCGACATCTCCTTCTCGGTGCAGCCGAGCTCGGTCACCGCGATCATCGGACCGTCCGGATGCGGCAAGTCAACCTTGATCCGCTGCCTGAACCGGATGCACGAGGTGACCCCGGGCGCGCGGGTCTCCGGAGACGTGCGCATCGACAAGGAAGCGATCTATGGACCGGGTACCGACCCGGTCCTGGTCCGGCAGCGCATCGGTATGGTCTTCCAGCGGCCGAACCCTTTCCCGAACATGTCGATCTTCGACAATGTCGTGGCTGGCCTGAAGCTCGCCGGGATCCGCGATCGGCATGTGCTCGAAGAGGTGGCAGAGCGGAGCCTGCGACGTGCGGCGCTCTGGGACGAGGTGCGCGACAAGCTCAAGAGGCCGGGTGGGGCGCTGTCTGGTGGCCAGCAACAGCGCCTCTGCATTGCGCGGGCGATCGCCGTGGAGCCGCAGCTGATCCTCATGGACGAGCCAGCCGCGTCCCTCGATCCGATCTCGACGCTGAAGATCGAGGAGCTCATGGTCGAGCTGCGCGATACCTACACCATCGTCATCGTCACCCACAACATGCAGCAGGCGTCCCGCGTCAGCGACCACACTGCCTTCCTGACGGTCGGCGACGATGGCGCCGGGTATCTCGTGGAGTTCGGCGAGACAGCAGAGATCTTCACCAATCCTCGCGAGCGGCTGACGGAAGACTACGTCTCGGGCCGGTTTGGCTGAGTCGGGCGCACATGGAGAGCGACATGGACAAGAGGCCGCCCGCGGCCGACGGGGTCGAGGCGCCAGGGAGAGACACTGCGGGGACTTCGCCTGAGGGCAGCCCGATGGATGACGAACAGCGCGACGCCACCGGTGGGTGTGTGCAGATGCGGAGTGGCAGATGACCGACGAGACCGAACGAACGGGTGTGTTGCTCCCCGCTGAGGGGTCTGCCGAGCCCGGCGTTCCGACGCGTCATGCCCGCCCCCCACTCGACCAGGAAGAGCGAGAGATCAAGGACACGCTCCTGCGCATGGGCAGCGTGATCGAGGAGGCGATCCGGCGCACGATCGACGCCCTCGAGACGCACGACGCCGGCATGGCCATCGCCGTGATCGAAGGTGACCGCATCGTCAACAAGATGGCCACCAGGGTCCTCGACGACGTGGTCCGAACCATCGCGACCCAGGCCCCGGTCGCGCGGGACCTGCGGTACCTCCTCACCCTCGACCACATCGGCAACGAGCTGGAGCGGATCGGCGACAACGCCGCGAACGTCGCCAAGCGAGCTCGCGACCTCGCCCCGGAGCCGGCCCTGGCCGCCTACGTCGGCCTGCCGGAGATGGGTCGCCTGGCGGCCGACCTGCTCGCCGACGTCGTGCGCGCGCTCATCGACGCCGATGAAGACCTGGCACGGGCCGTGGCGGCGCGCGACGACGCCATCGACACGCTCTACCATCGGGCCACGGACCATCTCGTGGAGCTGGCCAAGGATTCGCCCGACAATGTCGAACGGGCGGCCCGCCTGCTGATCGCAGCCCATTACCTGGAGCGCATCGGCGACCGCGTCACGAACATTGCCGAGGACGTCGTCTTCCTGGTCACGGCCGTCCACGAGGACCTGAACTAGCGTCGCGGCGAACGATCGGCCACCCGCCCCGCCCATCGTGCGGCCCGGGGCAGCTCACTTCGGTGTCGCCGCCGCGCTCCCAGGTGCGTCCGGGCCACGTGTCACCGGGCCAACTCGCAACAGGCCATTGACAGACGCCTGACGATTGCGCGAGCCGGTACGATCGTCGCCGCCCAGCGGCGCGCGCTGCCGCGCCGCGGTGTCGTCCCGAGCCGTCGAGTCGGGGCAGAAGGAGCGTCCCGTGTCCCACGCTCGGTGGCCCATCGCCCGCCTCGGGCGATGCCTTGCGCCTGTCGTGCTCGCCGTGGCCCTGGTGGCGTGCGGCGGCGGAGGCGGCGGGGCAGCGGTCGGCGTTCCCGGCGGCGACCCCGTGACCACCGTGAACTCGCTCATCGCGACCGTCCAGGCAAAGGCGTTCGACAAGCTGCCCGATCTCGCGTGCGCCGCATCGAAGGACTCGCTCACCTCCAGCTTCGATCCTTCGGCCGCCCTCGCGGGCAGCTTCGGCGCCGCCGGCGTGACGGGCAATGACGTGCTCAACGCCATGTCCATCAGCTTCGACAACGCCAAGGTCGGATCGCCGACGGTCAACGGCGACACCGCCACGGTCCATCTCACGGGCACCATCAAGGCGACCATCGACTCGGCCAAGTTCGCCGACCTGATGAAGAAGGTCATGGCGGCCGCCGGACAGCCCGCTTCCGACGTCACCGTCAACGCCGCGGTCAGCGCTGCGCAGGCGGCGCTGTCACAAGGCACCCCCATCGACAACAACGTCACCCTCAAGAACGAGGGTGGGAAGTGGCTGATCTGCCAGTAGGCAGGTCGCGCCCGGCCTGAGGCGCGCCCGAAGCAGCACGCCAGGTACGTCGGCAGCCCCCGCCTCGCCCGCGCACCTGCCCGGTCCGGGCGATCGTCACCCGGTCCGTCGATGCGGGCCGCGACAGGCTCGTTCATGGCCTCCATCGCCGCTTCGGCGATGGAGGCCCATCCGGGCGCGTCGTCGCGAGCCCACTCGCGGCCGTCCGTCGTCGCCCACGCCAAACCTCGCCGGACGCCCAGGGACGGCCGGCGGACGCCCGGCGGGTCCGGCCACCTTGGGAGCGGCGACCAGGCGCCGCGTACAATCGATCGGTGGCCACCCTGGAACTGCTGCTCCTTCGTCATGCCGACGCCGGCGACCCAACGGCCTGGGAGGGCGACGACGCGGTGCGCCCGCTGTCCGACAAGGGCCGGCGGCAGGCGGACCGGATGGGCCGCCTGCTGGCCGCCGCGGGCATCGCCGCCGACGCCGTGATCTCGTCGCCCAAGGCGCGCGCCCGCCAGACGGCCGAGGCGGTCGCCGGGCACCTGGGCCTGCCCGTCCGGATCGATGCACGCCTCGCCGTGGGGTTCGACACGGCGACCGCCGCCGCGGTCCTCGCGGACGCCGGCCGGCCGCGACGACCGATCGTCGTCGGGCACGATCCGGACTTCAGCGAGCTCCTGGCGGACCTCCTCGGCATCGACGGGATCCGCCTTCGCAAGGGAGCGCTGGCCCGCGTCGACCTGCCCGGCGGCGCGCCCGCCGGCGGGGCGGGCGAGCTGCGCTGGCTCCTGGGCCCCGACGTCCTGCCGAGCTAGCGGCCTTCACGCCCGCGCGCCCGCGGCCCGCGTGGGCCGTCGGCGCCGGCGCCCACGGTTCGCCTGGTGGGTGGACGCTCGGAGTCAGCCGGTCGCCACCGGGCGGCCCAGGGTTCGCAGCTGGCCCAGGACCATGGCCAGCCCCAGCCCCATGACGAAGAGGGCGTCGGCCGGCACGGCGACCCGGGCGAAGTAGCCGGCCGCGGCCGTCAGAGTCACCGCGCCGAGGATCGTCGTGAACCAGCCCAGCGCCAGGTGATGCGAGGCCCGGATCGCGTTCAGGCCGAGGAAGAGGACACCCGCCACGGCGACCAGCGCGGCCTTTGACCCGCCCGACGGCAGGAACTCGATACCGACGAGGAACACGAGCAGGCCCCAGGCGATCTCGTCGAGCCGGCCTGCCAGTCCCCCCGACGGAGTCCCATCGACCTTCATGTCCCCTTCCCTTTCGCGGCGGCGGCCGCTTCATCTGCCTTCCGCACGTCGCCGGGAGCGGGACGTCCCCGGACTGCGGGCTGTGGAGGTAGCGACCGACCTCGGCGACGACCTCCGGATCGACCGAGCAATGGATGCGCTGGCCGCGCCGCTCGCACCGGATGAGTCCGGCTCGGCGGAGCTCCTTGAGGTGGTGCGACACCGTCGAGAGCGACAGGTCGAACTGGCCGGCGATCTCCGAGACGCTGTTCTCGAGGTCGGCGATCGTCTCTCCTTCGCCTGGCTCGCAGGACCGGATCAGCTCGAAGATGGCCAGCCGGCTGGGGTCGCCCAACGCGCGGAACACGGCAGCCATGTCGGTTCGGCGCGGCCTCGATCCCGTCATCGGTGGAGAGATATTTCGATATTCATGCGAACATCGCAATTATGACCCGAGGCTAGTCCCTGTCAAGGCCGAAGCTGCGGACTGCCAGGCCAGGCGATCGCGGGCAGGGCGAACCCTGAGCGACGGCGTCGAGTCCGGCACACCGTGCCGGCCCAGGCGCGCGGCCGATCGTGCGATGCTACGGGTACCGGGAATGACCCGGACCAATCGCGATGGGCTCCGGGGAGACGCGATGAACGGCTTGGCTGCGGTGGTGACGCTGTGCCCGGCGACCGAGGCCGACCTGGCCGACGCCGAGCGCCTGCTGGAGGACGTTGGCCTGACCCGCGACGGGTTCGCGGCCTGTGTCGCGGCCGGGAGCGCGGTCGTCGGGCGGGACCAGGACGGCGCGCTCCGCGGCGTCGTGGCGACCGAGCAATTCGGCCAGGACGCGCTCCTGCGCTCGCTGGCCGTGAGCCCGGGGGCCCGCGGCCGGGGCCTTGGCGAGGCACTCGCGGCGCGGGCGCTCGGCGATGCGCAGGCAGCGGGTGCCCGCGTCGGCTGGCTGCTCACCGAGACGGCCGACACGTTCTTCGAGGCCCGGGGCTGGCAGAGTGTTGACCGGTCGGCGGCACCGACCGCAGTCGCCCGGTCGGTCGAATTCGCCTCCTCCTGCGCGGAGACCGCACGGGCGATGCGGCGCACGCTCTGAGCCGAGCCGGCACGGAACGCCGGAGCGCCCGCCGTCCCCTACCCCGGCAGGGCGGCTCCCTCGACACAGGCGGCCACCACCCCGAGCCCTGCCATGCGCGCCAGCGCCGCCCGGCTCGTGACGGTCCACGCCGCGACGTCCAGGCCGGCGGCCGCGGCCAGGTCGACTCCCCTCCGGTCGAGGCGCTCCCATTCCACCGAGATGCCGCGGCAGCCCAGGCGCGCGGCGCCGTTGACCAGCGCGGCCGTGACCGGCTCGTCCACGTTGAGCCAGCAGGCGACCGCCGGCGCGCTCCGCAGCACCGTCGCCAGCGACGCGGCCTCGAACGCGGACACGACGACGCGCTCCAGCGATCCGTCCGGGCGCCCACGGGCCGCCCCGAGAACCGCCAGCGCCGCCTCGCCCACGTCCTCCTTGAGCTCGACGTCGAGGAACGCCGGCGACGGGCAGGCGGCCAGCACGTCGGCCAGTCGAGGGACGCCCATGACCCCGAGATCGGCAGCCGAGAGGTCCACGGCTCGCTCCGGTCGGCCCTGGACGCGGGCCAGCGTCTCGTCGTGGAGCACCACCGGGATGCCGTCGCGGGAGATGCGGACGTCGAACTCGAGGCCGGCCAGCCCCGGGACAGCCAGGCCCGCGAGCATCGCATCGAGGGAGTTCTCGGCGTGCCGGCGGTGATCGCCGCGGTGGGCCAGGAGGAGCGGAGGCGCCACCGTCAGCCTCCGGGCGTATCGGCGATCGCGGGGCCGGCGACCGGCACGGCGAACCGGAACGTGCTGCCCACGCCTTCCTCCAATTCGACCCAGATGCGACCGCCGTGGGCCTCGACGACATGGCGCGCGATCGACAGCCCCAGTCCGGTCCCGCCGACACCGAGGGTGCGGGCGCGATCAACCTTGAAGAAGCGCTCGAAGACGCGCGGCAGCGCCGCCTTCGGGATGCCCGGCCCCCGGTCCGCCACCGCGACGACGACCTCGTGCTCGGCGCGCTCCACGGTGACGGTCACCGTGGCGCCCTGCGGGCTGAACTTCACGGCGTTGTGGAGCAGGTTCAGGAACGCCTGTCCCAGCCGCTCCGAATCGGCACGGATCACCACGCCGGGCGGGCCGGGGTCGACGTCGAGGCGGACGCCCTGGCGGTCCGCGAACAGTGCCAGCCGGGCCGCGGTCGACGTGATCAGGCGGCCGATGTCGACGGCGGCGATCGACAGCGGCGCCCGGCCGCTCTCGATCTTCGAGAGCTCGAGCAGCTCGTTCACCATCTGCACCAGGTGGCCGGTCTCGACCTCGATCTTCGCGACCCGCTCGGCCGCTCGCGGCGGCAGCGAGGCCGCATCGCGGGCGAGCATCTCGGCGAGCAGGGAGACGGAAGTCAGCGGCGTGCGCAGCTCGTGCGACAGGTTGTCGATGAACTCGCGGCGGATGCGCTGCAGGCGGCGCAGCTCGCTCACGTCCTCGAGGGCGAGCCAGGCGCCACCGTCGGGCGCCCGTCCCGCCCGCACGACCACCGTCGGCGCCGCCGGGGTCCGGATGGTGACCTCGCCGCCCGCCGCGCCCTCCGCCTGGGCGGCACGAGCCAGCTCTTCGATGCGGTGGTCGGCCGTGGCCTCCATGAGGGACCTGCCGACCATGCTCCCGGTTCGGCGGCCCAGCAGGCGGTGCGCCGCCTCGTTGGCGGCCTCGACCATGAGTCTGCCGTCGACCCGGAGCAGCCCGTGGCCGGCGAGCTCGCTGATCACGGCCAGGTCGGCGGCGGCGTCGCGGCCGGGAGCGCTCCCGCCGTCCGAGGCGACGGCAGGCGGTGCGGCAGGTGGCGCGGCGTACGGCGCATGGCGCGACGCGTCCAGGAGCGAAGCGCCCGCTGCGGCGACCCGGACGTCGCCGGACGCGCGCCGGACGCCGCGCCGTTGGAGGCCGACGGTCAGGCCCCCGGCGACCGCGGCCGCCAGCACTCCGATGAGGATTCCGACCTCGAGCCCGTCCACGGCTGGGAGCATGGCATGCCGGCGGCCCGGACGTCGCCCGGAGGCCGCGGGTAAACCCTGACCCGGCTCGGGGCGGCGGTCGGGGTCAGCCCCGGAGCCAGGCCTCGACGGCGGCCACGGGCTCCACCCGCCGCTCGCCGGTGGTGCGTTCCGTCACCTCGACGCCCCCTGCGGCCAGCGAGCGCGGGCTGACGGTCAGGATCCGTGGCATGCCCAGCAGCTCCGCGTCGGTGAACTTGACGCCGGGCGACTCGTCGCGGTCGTCCCAGAGGATCTCGTGGCCGGCGGCGGCGGCGACCTCGTGGAGGTGCGCCGCGAGCTCCGCGACCCGCGAGTCGCGCGCGCCGCCCAGCTCCACGAGATGGGCCGCGTACGGCGCGACCTGCGGCGGCCAGGCGAGCCCCTTCCCATCGTGATGCGCCTCGGCCACGCAGGCCAGGACGCGGCCGACCCCGATCCCATAGCTGCCCATGACGATGGGGTGCCGCTCGCCATCCTCGCCCAGGTACTCCGCCCCCAGGGCGGCCGAGTACCTGGTGCCCAGCTTGAAGATGTTCCCGACCTCGATGCCGTTGCGGAGGATCACGGCCGCGCCGCAGTTGGGACAGCCGTCGCCCTCCCTGGCGTTGGCGATGTCCGCCACCACGTCGGGCGTGTAGTCGCGCGGCACGTTCACGTTGCGCAGGTGGTAGCCGGCCTTGTTGGCTCCCGCGACAAGGTTGGCGGTGCGGGCCACCAGCTCGTCGACGACAACCAGCCCGCCGTGCGCCCCGATCGGCGATGCATAGCCCGGCACCATGCCGGCCGCTTCGATCTCCTCCGGGCGGGCCGGTCGCAGCTCCGGCGCCTTCGCGACGTTGGCGAGCTTGGTCTCGTTGACGTCCATGTCGCCGCGGACGATCGCCGTGATGAGCCTTCCGTCACGGTCGGCGAAGAAGATCGCCTTGGCCGTCTCCTCGGCGCTGATCCCCAGGAACGCGGCCAGGTCCGCGATCGTGGCCGTGCCGGGCGTGGCCACCTCCTCGAGCGGGAGCGGGTCCACCGCGGGCGGCTCGGAGACCCGGACCCGGGCCACCTGGCGGTTGGCCGCGAAGCCGCATTTCCTGCACAGGACGAGCACGTCCTCGCCGAAGTCGTTGAGGACCATGAACTCGTGGGCCTGGCTGCCGCCCATCATCCCGACGTCGCTGGCGACCGGGATGGCGTCGAGGCCCAGCCGCTCGAAGATGCGCGTGTAGGCTTCGAACTGCTTCTCGTAGGCGACGTCGAGGCCGGCCTCGTCGAGGTCGCAGGTGTAGGCGTCCTTCATCACGAACTCGCGGACGCGGATGAGTCCGCCCCGCGCGCGCGGCTCGTCGCGGAACTTCGTCTGGAAGTGGTACACGGCCATGGGCAGCTGGCGATAGCTGCGGACGACGTCCCGCAGGAGGCTCGCCACGACCTCCTCGTGCGTCATGGCCAGGACCATGTCGCGGTTGGCTCGATCCTTGAAGCGTGCCATCTCCGGCCCGATCGTGTACCAGCGCCCGGTCTCCTTCCAGAGCTCGGCCGGGTGAACCACCGGCATCACCATCTCCTGGCAGCCGATGCGATCCATCTCCTCGCGGATCACCTGCTCGACGTGCTTGGCGGCCCGGAACCCGAGCGGCAGCAGCGAGTAGATGCCGGATCCCAGCTGGCGAACGTAGCCCGCGCGGACCAGCAGGCGGTGCGAGGGCATCTCGACGTCCGCGGGGTCGTCGCGCAGCGTCGTGAAGAAGAAGTGACTCAGGCGCATGTCGGGAAGGATACCGGGCCGGCCGGTCAGGTCGCGTGGCGAGCGCGCCCGGCCTTCGCGGATGGTCGCGTCAGTCGCTGACGGAGGCCAGCACGTCCGGCCACGACGGCAGCTGGCACGGACCGGCCGGCCGGAGCTCCAGCCAGCGGACGGCGTAGGCGAGATCCAGGGGGGTCACCGCGGGCGTCTCCTCGACGGCCGCCTCATGCCAGCGAGCGGCCTCCGCGCGCCAGGACGCGACGAGCGACGCCCGGTCGCCGATGGGCGCCAGCTGGGCACGGATCGCGTCGACGCGGGAGGCGAAGCCAGGAGCCCGCCACCGCGGCGGCACGGCCCCCGTCGCGACGCCCCGGGCGAGGTCCGCGCCCCATGTCTCCAGCCGCCGGGCGGGTTCCTCGGGGAGCGACGCCTCGGACAGCGAGCGCTGGCGGAGCGGCGCCGGATTGGTAAGGGACGACTGACTGTATCGATCACGTGACCATCGTCGGCCAGTCGCGTGAAGGCCGTGTCAACGTCCCGACAACATCCCGTTGCGCAAGGGCGGGGCGATGCGCGCGGCGCGGGGCGAGCGGCCGGCGGGTCGGTACCGTTTGTTAACGACTGTGAACGCTCGACCGACCCGCGCGCTCCCCCGTCGATGACCGCCCTCCTGCTCGCCGTCCTCGTGCTGGCCGTCGTCTTCGACTACATCAACGGCTTCCACGACACGGCCAACGCCATCGCCACGTCCGTCGCAACCCAGCGCCCTTCGCCCGCAGTACGCCATCCTCATGGCCACCGCGTTCAACTTCATCGGCGCCTTTGCCGGGACCGCCGTCGCCAAGACCATCGGGGCGGGCCTCGTGGACGAGCGCACGACGAGCCAGGTCGTGGTGGTCGCAGCCCTGCTCGGCGCGATCGCCTGGAACCTGGTCACGTGGCTGGCGGGGATCCCCAGCTCCAGCAGCCACGCGCTGATCGGGGGCCTCATGGGCGCCACGCTCCTGGCCGCCGGCAGCTCGGCCGTCAAGTGGGACGGGATCGTCGGCAAGGTCCTGCTGCCGCTGGTCAGCTCGCCGGTCATCGGCTTCTTCGGGGCCCTGCTCCTCATGGTCGCCCTCTCCTGGATCTTCCGCAACGCGCGGCGGCGTCCGCTGGCCGCCCGCTTCCGCCGCGCTGCAGGTGCTCTCCGCGGGGTACATGGCCTTCAGCCACGGCAGCAACGACGCGCAGAAGACGATGGGGGTCATCACCCTGGCGCTCTTCTCGGCCGGCGTGCTCCCGACCGTCGACGTCCCGTGGTGGGTCATCGTCCTGGCCGGCGTCGGCCATCTCGACCGGGCACGGCCGTCGGCGGCTGGCGGATCATGCGAACGATGGGCCACCGGGTCGTGGAGCTCGAGCCGATCCACGGCTTCGCCGCCGAGACGACGGCGGCCACGGTTCTCCTCGGCACGGCGCACCTCGGCATGCCCGTGTCGACGACGCACGTGATCTCCGCCGCGATCATGGGCGTCGGGACCAGCAAGGGGACGCGCGGCGTGCGATGGGGCGTCGCCCGCAGCATCATCGTCGCCTGGGTCCTCACCATCCCGGCAACGGCCATCGTCGGCGGCGCCGCCTGGCTCCTCCTTACGGCGCTCCATGTCGGCTGACGCGCGCCGTCTCCTCTCGCCGCACCCCCTCCGGAGGCATCGTCCAATGGTCCGCCTGATCCCGCGCGATGGCGCGTTCTTCGAGCTCTTCGTGAAGGACGGCGAGAACCTGGTGGCGGCCGCCCGCTGCCTCGACGACATGGTCCGGATCTTCGATCGGCTCGGTGAGCGGGTCGCCGAGATCCAGGCCCTGGAGCACGAGGGCGACGTCATCGACGGTACGATCGGCGACCGCCTCGAGAAGGCGTTCATCACCCCGTTCGACCGGGAGGACATCCACGAGCTGTGCAGCCGCCTCGACGACATCGTCGACGGGATCCAGGAGGTCGCCGAGACGTTCGTCATCTACGGCATCGAGCAGCCGACGGACGAAGCTCGCCGCATGGCCGCGATCATCACGGCCCAGGCGACGCAGCTCCTCGCCGCGCTCAGGCAGCTCGAGAAGCCCGTCGGGATCGCGGCCCACCTCCGCGAGGTACACGAACTGGAGAACGAGGCCGACGGCCTCTCCCGGGCCGCCATCGGCCGCCTGTTCCACGACCGCCTCGACCCGCTCGAGGTGATCAAGCTGCGCGACCTCTACATCGCTCTGGAGGAGACCATCGACGCGGCCGAGGACGCGGCCGAGGTCATCGAGCGGATCGTCGCCAAGAACGTGTGACGCGGCCGTCAGGGCCGCGGCGCTGCCTCGACACCCGTCGCTCCTGCGGCCGGGCGAGGGGCGCCCAGGGCCGCGGGCGTGCGATCACATCCTGGCCGGCCGCACGCTGGGCGGCCACGCGGTCGCGTCCCTGGCCGATCGCGTCGTGGCCGGCGGCACGCTGGGCGGGCGTGCGATCACATCCTGGCCCGCCGCACCCTGGCCGGTCGCACCAAGGGCGGCCGCGCGCTGGGCGGCCGCGCGGTCGCATTCCTGTCAGATTCCCCTCCGGTGACGGTTATCCGGGATGCGTGCCATCGGACCGCGAGTCGCGGTGGCCGACTCATTCCTTCCCACGCTCGCGCCGGGACGTGGCGGCCCCTTCGAACGAGAGCTCAGCAGGGACTCGCTGGATAACCGTCAACGCACGGGAATCTGATTGACTCGCGGCCCGAACGGACCTCGCCGCGGCCGCCAAGGGGTCGCGCTCGGTCCGCGCACGGCCGCAGGCTCAGGCCGGCGGCCGCAGGACGTAGCCGACGCCGCGGACCGTCTGCAGCAGCACCGGCCGCGCAGGCTCCGTCTCGATGACCGAGCGGAGCCAGTGGACGTGGACGTCCACGGTCCTCGTCTCGCCGGCGTAGTCATAGCCCCAGACCCGGTCGAGCAGCTGCTCGCGGCTGAACACCTGGCCAGGGTGACGGAGCAGGAAGCTCAGCAGCTCGAACGCCTTGGGTGTCAGGGCGACCTGCGCCCCGTCGCGCAGGAGTCGATGGCCGGCCATGTCCACGACCAGGTCGTTGAGCGCGACGCGCTCCCCGGCCGTGGCTGCGCCCGGCTCCGTCCGCCGGAGGAGCGCACGGACGCGCGCGGACAGCTCGCGGAGGCTGAACGGCTTCACCATGTAGTCGTCCGCGCCGAGCTCCAGTCCAAGGACCTTGTCGATCTCCGAGCTCTTCGCGGTGAGCATGAGGATGGGCACGGCGGACTCCGCGCGGACGATGCGGCATACCTCGATGCCGGAGAGCTCCGGCAGCATCAGGTCCAGGATGACGAGGTCCGGCGCGTCCGCGCGGAAGCGGATGAGCGCCTCGCGGCCGTCGGCTGCGGTCCGCACCCGGAAGCCGTCCGCTTCCAGTGCCTCGCCGACGGTCTCGCGGAGAGTCGGTTCGTCGTCGACGACGAGGATCGTACGAGCCATCTTTGAGCCATAGCATAGGAGTGTCGGCGTTAACAGAACGTTGGGTCGCCGTTAAGAGCCGCCGCGCGGCACCGTTCGCGCGCCCGCGCGCACGCGACATGGGCCATCGCCCTCAGGCGGGCGTCATGGGCGATCGCCCTCAGGCGGGCGTCTCGACCTCGAGCGCCCGGGCTGCCCGGTCCAGCCTGGTAAGCGTACGCTTACGACCCAGCGCGACCATCGATTTCGAAGAGCGGCGGGGTGATGGTGCGGCCGGTCAGGCCGACCCGCAGGGCCATGAACAGGTCGCCGGCCCTCCAGCCGCTCGCCTCCGCCAGCGATCGAAGCTCCGCCTCCAGCGTGGCCGCCGTGAACGCGTCGGCTCCCAGCGCGTCGATGGCCCGGGATGCCGCAGCCAGGCCCGCCCGCGCCGTCCCCCGGTCCCAGCGCTTCGGCACCATGACCGCGGTGTCGAGTGGGATCGAATCCGTGTAGAGGAAGCGCACCAGGTCGCCGATGGCGCCCAGCACCGGCAGCCGCTCGCGGACGAGCGGCAGGATCGCCAGGGTCTCCTCGCGCGACGGCACGCGATCGATGGTCCCGGCTGCGGCCTCCGCCTGCAGGAACGGCGCCAGCCGCCCGGCGAGGTCGTCGTCGGCGAGCCGGCGGATCCATTGACCGTTCAGCCATTCCAGGCGCTGCCGGTCGAAGATCGCACCGCCCTTCTGCACGGCGCCCAGGTCGAAGCGGCCGACCAGCTCGTCGAGCGAAAGGATCTCCTCCTCGGTCCCGGTCGACCAGCCGAGCAGCGCGAGGTAGTTGACCAGCGCCTCGCGGACAAAGCCTTCGGCGACGTAGTCACGGACCGCGGTCTGGCTCTTCCGCTTGCTCATCTTCGTCCGGTCCGGGTTGAGGATGAGCGGCAGGTGCGCGAACGCGGGCTCCTCGTGGCCCAGGGCCCGGAACAGGAGGATGTGCTTGGGTGTGTTCGACAGGTGGTCCTCGCCCCGGATGACGTGCGTGATCTCCATGGCGGCGTCGTCGACGACCACCGTGAAGTGGTAGAGCGGCGTGCCGTCGGCGCGGACGATCACGAGGTCGCCGCCGAGCGTCGCCGTGTCGAACTCGACGCGGCCGCGGACGAGGTCGTCGAAGGCGACCACGCCGGGCTCGATCCGGAAGCGGATCGCGGCGCGGCGGCCCTCGGCTGCGCGGGCCGCCCGCTCGTCGGGGGTCAGGTGGGCGCAGCGGCCGACGTAGCGCGGTGGCTGCTTCGCGGCGTCCTGCGCCCGCCGGTCGGCGTCCAGCTCCCCCGGCGTGCAGTAGCACGGATAGGCGCGGTCGTCGGCCAGGAGGCGGTCGGCGGCGGCGCGATACCGCTCCGTACGGGCCATCTGCCGGTACGGACCGAACGGGCCCCGCTCCGGCAGGCCGCCCGCGGCCGGGCCCTCGTCCCATTCCAGCCCAAGCCAGTGCAGGTGCTCCAGGATGTCGTGCTCGAAGTCGGTGGTGGACCGTGCGACGTCGGTGTCCTCGAGGCGGAGGACGAACGTGCCCTTGAAGTGGCGGGCGAAGAGGTAATTGAAAAGGGCGGTCCGGGCGGTGCCGATGTGGAGGGGGCCGGTCGGGCTCGGGGCGATCCGGACGCGGGTCGGGGCCATGCGGCGATTGTAGTTGCGCCGCGGCTCGGCGCCTCCGGCGGCGGCACGCGGTCAGTGTCGCGCGGCGATCTCCGGGACGCGGTGGAAGAGCCCCGGATCGGCGTCGCCCCGGATGACCCGGATCAGGGCCGCCGGGCGGAGCCCCAGCGTGGCGCGTCCCCGCGGCCCATCCAGGGTGATGGCGTCGAGCGACCCCGAGCGGGCGAGGACATCGATCCGCACGCCCGGCAGCAGCGCCCGCGCCTCCAGGTACGAGAGGAGGGCCGGATCCTCTTCCGCGTCCTCCGTGATCCGCAGGATCGTGGCGTGCTCGCCCGCCTCCAGGGCCGCCAGCGTCACGCCGGCCGGGCGACGCGCCGCAGTCGCCGCGTCGATCGGGTTGCCATGGGGACAGGTCTCGGGATGGCCCAGCAGCTCGTCGAGCTGCGCCTCCACCCGCGGCGAGATCGCCCCCTGGAGCATCGCCGCCTCGTCGTCGGATTCGGCCCAGCCGAGGCCGACGACCGACGTCAGGAGCCATTCCAGCAGGGCGTGACGGCGGTAGATGCCGTCGGCGGCCGCCCGGCCCGCCTGCGTCAGGCAGAGGTCGCGGCTCTCGGTCTGGGTGACGAGGCCGTCGGCGGCAAGGCGCCGGTACATCTCCGAGGCGGCCTGGGTGGTGACGCCGATCTGGCGGGCGACGGACGCGGCCGTCACGCGGCGCTCGTTGCCCGCCGCGTTCCGGACCGCGAGGAGGTACTCCTGGGCAGCGCTCGAGAGGTCGTTGGCGGCGTGGCGGCGCATTCGGCGATCCTACCTACTCGTCGACCCGCCATGGCGGCCGAACCACCACGCCGGTCGAGGCCACGACGATCCCCCCGACCCACGCGATCACAGCCAGCAGGCCGAGCTCGTCGCGCGTCACGCCGGCCGGACCGCCGGGCTCGCCGAAGGCGGCCAGCACGATCGCGGCCGGGAACCACGACACCAACACGCCGATCAGGCCGGCCGCGCCGATCCAGGCCAGCCTGGGCAGGCGGACGGCCAGCGCAAGCCCTGCCACCTGGAGCGGCAGGGTGGCGATGATGCTGCCCGGCGGGCCGACCACGACGAGGAGCGCGACCCCCGGCCCGGCCCAGGCGGCCGCCGCCAGGAGCAGGCGCTGCGAGGGCGTAAGCCACGGGACCGCGACGGTCGCGCCGACTGCGGCCGCCTCGGCGGACGGGCGCCGCGGCCGTGGAGACGGCGCCGTCGAACGCCGGGTGGAGCCGAAGGCCGGACGTGGGGATGGCGGCGCGGAGTTCGCTCCGGGCGGGCGCGAAGCCGCGCCCCTGGGCGGGGCCGGTTGCGAGCCGGCCGGCCATCCCCTGGTGGCTCCGGCGCCCGCAGCATGGCCACCGGGGCCCGCGGGACCGCGGCCGCTCCCCGCGTTGCGCCCCGGCTGTGTCGCGGCGGGCCGGGCCCCGCGGACGTCCGTCCCGCCGGTCGCTGCGGCACCGCCTTCGGGGCCGGCGGCACCTGGGTCGGTGCCGGCGGCACCTGGGTCGGTGCCGACGCCATCTGGGTCGGTGCCGGCGGCACCGGGGTCGTCGGCGCCGGCCGCCCGCCGCGCCCGGGCCTGGTAGTCGGGGCCATGCCGGCGAGGGTCCGCGTACTCCTTGGGATTGAGCGTCCAGTACGTCCCCGACGACGGCCCGTACCAGCTGGCCCCCTCCCAGGCCGGCTCGGGCGAACCGTCGGCCCCGTCATACGATGTGGTTCCCAGGCTGGCCCTGCGGCGATGGCGGCCATGCGCCGATCCCCCGCCGGGGGGCGGGCGGCGCGGGCCGCCGGCCCCGGACGCATGGGCGCCGCGGCCGTCAGTGCCCGGCGCGCCTGCGCTCGACGGCCGGGGGCCGGTTCGGCGGCCGGCGTCGCCGGGGTTCCCCGTGCCGGCGGCTTCGGTGGCCGGCCCGCGACGCGACGGTCCCTGCCGGTCGTCTCTGCCGGCGGCAGTCGATCCGGCCGACGGCCCGGCGGTTCGAGCCTGCCGCGCCCACTCCGTGCCTGGTGGCGGCGGCCCCGCGGGATCCGGGCGCGTCCGCTGCCGTCCCGCCGACCATGGATCGCGCCGTTCGCTCGCCCGCGGATCCTGGCGATCCGTCCCGGCGGTCGGCCCGCGCGGGGATTGCGCGGTACCTCGTCCGGTCGGTGCCGCACCACGTCGGGCAGCGCCACGTGGTCCGTCGGGGGCGCGCCCGACGAGCATCTCGTATGCCTCCTGGACCTGGAGGAATCGGGCCACCGAGCCGCCGACGGCGTCCGGATGGAAGCGCTTCGCCAGCAGGCGATAGGCGCGCTTGACCTCGGCGTCCGACGCTCCCTGCGGGACGCCGAGAATGCGGTACGGGTCGCCGACGACCGACATCAGATCGGTGGCTGCCCTCCACTGCGGCACCGGCAGCGCCGGTGGGAACGCGAGGGTCCTCCTCCAGGTTCGTCCAGGTGCCGGGGCCCGGTTCGCGGACCCCTTCGTCAGGTGCTGGCGACGGCCGGTCCGCCGCCCGTCAGCGGCACCGCCGTCGGCTGGCGCACCGCCTTCAGCGAAGCAGCTCTCCGACGGGTACAAGTTCGAACGAGGCCACGGTCTCGGCGGCCACCCGGCCGCGCGGATCGAGCTGCACCGGTCGATGGTAACGGCCGAGGACGCGGAGGGCCTGGCCGTCGACGACCCGGGCCAGCCGCAGCGTCTCCACCGCCACCGACGAGGAGGCGCGGTCGAACCCGCCGCCATCTTCGACCTTGATCGCGAACGCCCGGGCCGGCGTCGATGAGCGGCGATCGGGCAGGACGGCGATCGCCCGGAGTCCTTCCGAGCCCCCCTTCGCCAGGAGCCGGCCGGGCAGCGCCTTCATCAGCGAGGTGTCGAGGCGCTCGCGCGTGCCGCCGATCAGCTCGGGGTTGGCCACCATCGCCTCGCGGATCGTCCGCAGCGCCGACGCGAGCGTCGCCCGGCCCGCCGTCGCCGCCGGGCCCTCCGGGTCGGCAAGCAGGGCGTACGAGCGGGCAACGGCGCGGAGCGGGAATGCGTACGTCTCGACGCCGCACTGGTCCGTGGCCGTCACCAGAGCGTCCGGGCTGACGGCGAAGACGCGCGCAACCACCTCGCGGCTGGCCACCTCGACGGGGTGCTCGGGCCGCCAGTAGTCGTCCAGCGTCCAGCCTCCCAGCCGGGCGAGCAGCAGGAGGGCGGCGTGCATTCCCGAGCAGTTGTGCCGCAGCGGGCCCGGCCGCTCGCCGTCGCGGGCCAGGCGGGCGGCGGTGATCTCGTCCAGCGGGGCGCGCTCGATCCCGCAGGCGAGCAGGGTCTGCGAGATGCCGGCCCGCCTGAGCATGCCCTGGATCGTGCGGACGTGGAGGTCCTCGCCGGAATGGGAGCTCGCCATGACCGCCAGCTCGGCAGGCGCCAGACCGAACTCGCGGACGCCGCCCGCCTCCACCAGCGCGATGAGGGTGAACGGCTTCACGCACGATCGCAGGGTCACGACCGTGTCGGGGTCGCCGGCCGTGGCCACGACGGTCCCCGCGGCGTCCACCTCCACGACGTGGCCGCGGTGGACGCTCTCGACGATCGGCCCGCGCTGCTGGCGGGCGAGGATCGGCGCCGGGCGCTGCGCCTGGCGCGTGCTGCCCCGACGGTTCGGAGCCGCCGTCGTGCCCTGGCTCGCCGCCGAGCGCGTGCCCGCCGCGGCGCGCGAGGCAGCCGCAGTGACCGAGGCGCCGGGGGTCGAGGGATTCGGTGTCGAGGGACTCGGGGTCGAGGAGCTCGGGACGGCTCGGGTGGCTGCCATGGTGGCGCGAGGATACCCCGCCGGCAGACCCGCGGGTGCTAGGATCGGGCGGGTCGGGCGCGGCGCAATCGGCGACCGTCGTCGGGGTCGCGACCGTGGGCCGGCCGGCTGGCCAACCATCCGCCCGAGGTTCCGCCCGTGGCCGAGTCGCACGCCGCTCCCGCCGTCGCCCTGCCGCCCTCGCTGCACATCTCCCGCCACCCGGCCGTGCTCCACAAGCTGGCGATCCTGCGCGACGCGCAGACGGAGCCGAAGAAGTTCCGCGAGGTCGTGCGCGAGCTCTCCTGGCTCCTCGGATACGAAGCCCTGGCCGACGCCCGCCTCCGCCCGCTTCGCGTCCGGACGCCGCTCGAGGAGATCGACGCGCACGAGCTCGCCGATCGCATCGGGCTGGTGCCGATCCTGCGCGCCGGCCTGGGCATGGTCGACGCCATGCTGGAGCTCATGCCCACCGCCGAGGTCTGGCACCTGGGGCTCTTCCGCGACGAGCGGACGCTTCGACCGGTGGAGTACTACAACAAGCTGCCCGATTCCGCGACCGTCGACGTCTGCCTGATCCTGGACCCGATGCTCGCGACGGGCGGCTCGGCGACGGCCGCCATCGAGGTCCTCAAGCGGTGGGGCGCGGCCCGCATCAAGCTCATCAACCTGATCGCCGCGCCGGAAGGCGTCGCGGCTGTCAGCGCCGCGCACCCCGACGTCACCATCCACTGCGCCGCGCTCGACCGCCAGCTGAATTCGAAGGGCTACATCCTGCCCGGCCTGGGCGACGCCGGCGACCGCCAGTTCGGGACGGGCAAGGCGGGCTGACCGGCACTCGCGGTTTTCGCTGCGGCGGGCAGTCCCGCTTCGCCCAGCGCTTCGGCCGTCCCGAGCGGGACCCAGCCGCCACCCGGATCGCCGACGCCGACGAACCGGCCGAGCCCGTCGCCGGCGCCGGCCCGCATCGACCGCGTCGCCGGCCCCATCGACTCCGAGTCCCGCGCCGTCGACACCGCCCGCCTCGACCCCGGCACCATCGGCCTCCCCGCTGCCGAGTGCGACGTGAGGACCGACGCCGCCCGCCGGCGCGGCGCCCGGCGACGGCACGACCGCGGACGGCTCGTGCACGCCGGCCGCAGCCCGAAGGCGCCCGTGCGACGGCCCGGCACGCCCCATTCCTGACGGGTCCCGGCGGCGTCGCGGAGGATGATGGGGGTGATGCGCGATGCGATGCCACCGGAGGCCATCCTTTCCGACTACCCGCCGCCCATGGCCGCGCTGGCCAACGACCTGCGGGCGGCCGTGCGTGCGGCCGTGCCCGATGTCGTGGAGCGGGTCCGGGCCGGCTGGCGGGTGATCGGCTATGACGCGATCGACGGGCGTCGCAAGGCCTACTTCGCCTGGATCATGGTCGAGTTCCACCACGTCCACCTCGGGTTCGTCCACGGCGTCTTCATGCACGATCCGACTGGCGCGCTCGGTGGGGACGCCAAGCTGGCTCGCTGGCTCACGTTCGTCGCGGGAGACGCGATCGAACCCGCGCGGCTCGCGCCCCTGATCCGCGAGGCTCGAGCGGTCGCGCTGCTGCCGCGAGGGATCCGGGGGGACGTCCGGCGCGTCGACCCGAACGACGTCAGTCGTGCGGTCGACGGCGGTAGCGCCGGTGCCGCGCTCGAATCTGGACCGCAGGCCCGTCCCGGGGGACGATGCTGATCGAGCCATCCGGCTCCAGGGCCGCGAGCCTCACCTGAGACACGGCCTCCAGTCCGTGTTCGCGAAGGGCGGCAGCCAGGTCCTCGTCGTCGAGGCCCTCGCGTTCGAGGGCGTGCGAGACCCACTTCCCGTCCTGCGCGATGATCGTGGCCGCGGGCTCCAGCAGGCGCCGGATCCGGTGCGAGCGACGGCGGAGGACGGCGAGGCCGTAATTGAGCACGAACAGCGTCACGATGATGACGATTGCGCCCGGGATGGACGCGTCCGGACCCGTGATCGCGGGCTGGAGTGCGTTCGCCGCGATGAGCACCAGGGCCAGGTCGAACAGCGTGAACTGGCCGAGCTCGCGCTTTCCGAAGACGCGCAGCGCGGCCAGGAAGCATCCGTAGACGATCACCGTGCGGGCAATCGAGCTCCGGGATCGAGACCTGCAGCTGCCACATCGGTGGATCGTGGCACAAGCACGCCGGCGAGTGTCACCGTCCCTTCGGCCGCAACGTGACGGCGGCGCGCGGATGGATGCAAGGAGGCCCGGGCACACAGCCCGGGCCTCCTCTCGCGCTTCGGGCGACGTGGCCGCCCCGGCGTGGAGCTACTTCACGAACGCGTAGACGGCCGCGTGGGCGACCGCCGCGCCGCCGGACGACACGACGAGCATCGCCTGCTTGTCGCCCTCGGGGCGGCCTTGGCGAACGTCGCCGTGACGGTGACCGAGGCGGTGCCGCCGGCCGCGATCGTGACGGGTGCGGCGCTGACCGTGAAGGCGACGCCGCTCGCGCTCGCATTCGCCATCGAGAACGAGTACGTCGCCGGTGCAGCACCCTCATTCGCGACGCGAACGGCGAATGTCTTCGTGATGCCCGATCCCGAGGGCACAGCGCCGAAGCTGACGCTGACGGGATCGAGAACGACGGACGCGTTGACGGACGAGAGGAGGTCGAGGCGACCGGCACCGGCGACGTTGACGTCCGTCGCGGGCGTTGTTCCGTCCGTGTACTGCGTGAGCACAGTGAGGTCGGCCTGGTTCACGACCGCGGAGCGGATCGCCCACGCCGGCCACAGCGGATGCTCCTGTCGCACGACCGCGGCGGCGCCCGCGAGGTGCGGCGTTGCCATCGACGTCCCCTGGAAGAAGGCGAAGCACGGCGGCGCCGAGCAGAACGCCGCGGGGATCGAGCTCAGCACGTTGACGCCGGGGGCGACGACGTCCGGCTTGACCCGGAAGTCGACGTCCGTCGGCCCCTGGCTGCTGAAGCCGGCCATGATGTCGGCATTCGCGGTTGCGTAGTACTGCTTCGCCGCGCCGATCGTGGCCGACTGGCCGTCGTCACCCACGAGCGCAGCGCGGTCGTCCATCGAGGCCATGTACGCGGGGATCGTGGGCTCGGTGGGAAGCCCACCGAGGCCCATCGCACTCGGGTCGCCGGCCACGTTGTTGACGACGATCGCGGCGACGGCGCCGGCCTGCTGAGCGTCGAGGATCTTCTGCGAGAAGGAGCAGGTGCCGCGCGAGACCAGGGCGATCTTGCCCGTCAGGCTTCCCGCCGGGAGGGCCGTGCACGCAATGCTGAGGTCGCCACCCGCCATCACCACGCCCAGCGGTGCCGTGAGGTCGGCCGACACGGTCTTGAAGTCACCGGCAGCGAGGCGGAACGTTGACTCCTCGACCGTGAGGGGAGCCCCGACGAAGTGCGGGACTGACGATGCGCCGGCCGTGAGCGCCCGGGCCGCGGATCCCGGTGACTCGACCGTGAAGGGGTCAGGGCCACTGTTGCCGGCGGCGACCGCGCTGATCATGTTGGCCTGGTCGAGGTCGTCGACTGCGATGGTCAACAGGTCCTGCACGCCGTGAGCACCGCCGCCGAGGCTCATGTTGACGATGTCCATGTGGTCGGCGTAGGCGGCCTCGAGGGCGTTGAGGATGTCCTCGGATCGGGCGTTGAGGACGTCGCCGGGGAAGATGTTGTAGTTGCCGAGCAGCGCGTGGGGGGCGACGCCGGAGATCGCGTAGGGGATCGTGACGCCGTCAACGGTCGCCGGCGTGTTGGCATTGCACGCGATCGTGCCGGCCACGTGCGTACCGTGATCCTGCTTCGGCGCGGCGTCGAAGCCGTTCTGGTTGAGCTTGTTGTTGAAGACGCGGGCGACGATGACCTTGTTGTTCGTGTACTTCCTGTCGCCCAGCTGCGTCTGCGCGGCGTAGCCCGCGTCGTTGAAGCACGGATGGGTGATGTCGATGCCGGTATCGATGACGCCGACCTTGACGCCTTCACCCGCCGTCGCGTCGGTCTTGCCTGCGGCGACCCACGCCTCCTTCGCAGCGATGAGCGCAAGATCCGGATCGACCGCGGGATCGACCGTCGGGTAGTACAGCCCCTCGTACTCCGCCCTGACCACGAGCGTCGACGTGCGGATCCTGGCCAGGCTCGTGCCGTTCAGCTTGACGGCCACGGCATTGAGGGCGAGGTCCCAGCTCCCCACGACCTGGGCCTTGGGCGCCGCAGTCGCGAGCCACTTCTTGAAGCTGTTGCGGAGGGCGGACAGATTGGCCCGGTACGACTTCACGGTTGCGCTGTTGAAGTCGATCTTCTTGCCCGGGGCGGGCTTGGTCTTGGCGTACGTGGACAGCGGCGCGCCCGTGAGCTGGACGAGTGCGTAGGCTGTGTCCACGGCTGCGCCGGCCGTTGTCGCGTCCGATCCCGTGCTCGCCGGTCGCGTGCCCGGGACTGCGGCCGCGGGGAGCGAGGTGACGAGGAGCGCGGCGATGGCGAGCGCAAGCGCGAATCGTCGTCGTTGCACGGTGCGGTTCTCCTGCTGCAGGACCCTCGACATCGGTGCAGCGGGACGCGATGGGCCTCGGGCGGCACGGACGGCAGGGACAGGCCGGGCGCAGCCACCTTACAGACCGCCTGACAGGAAGCGTGAGTAGGATGGCTGACCTCGCGATTGCCGTCTCGGCGGCTGGCGGTGCGCGCTGGCACCGGCCTCATCCAGTCGCGAAGGTGCCACGGGCGCGCTGACGCAGTCGAAGCTCGCCGCTCCCCACCGCACCACTGCGACAGAGGCCGGCCGAATGGCGCTCGCGGCGATTCCCGCGAACACGAGGGCAAACACCCGTGCTTACGCCCGGCTTACCTTGACCCCCTGGACCGCGAACCGCGCCCGGCGACAGTGCCCTCATCCGGCACACCGAGTGCCGTCCACGGGAGAACGATCGTGGCTTCGGGCCCGCCGGGCCGCGATCAGCCCGGTTCGGCCAGCAGCTCGCGGATGACCTGCTCCGAGCCCGCGTAGTCGCCCTCGCCGAAGTAGACGTGCCGAATCTGGCCACGCCGGTCGACGAAGTAGAAGGCGGGCCAATAGCGGTTGCCGTAGGCGTTCCATGTCGCGAACGCCGGGTCGAAGGCGACCGGGAAGGTGACGCCGTCGGACGCCACGGCGTCGCGCACGTTGGACAGGTCACGCTCGAACGACAGCTCCGGCGTGTGCACGCCGATGACGACGAGCCCGGCGGATGCGTAGCGCTGGTACCACGCTTTCACGTACGGCTGTACGTCCCGACAGTTCACGCAGGCAAACGTCCAGAAGTGGACGATGACGACCTTTCCGCGCAGGCCCGCCATGGTCAGCGGCGGTGAGTTGATCCACGCGGTGATCCCGGTCAGCTCCGGAGCCTGGCCGAGCTGCGACAGCGTCACCTCGGCCGGCAGCGAGCTGGCCAGCGGCGACGGCAGGGGACGTCCGTCGCTCGAGTCCGTCGCGAGCGGGTTGGTCCCGCCGGGTCGCACGGTCACCGATCCGGCCGAGGGGGACGCGGGACTCCCGTCCGTGATCCCGGAACCGACGCCTGCCAGCGCGTTCGACCAGCCGGCCGGCAACACGCCCGCGACCGCCGACTCGACCGGGATGTCGAGCCCGGTCGCCACGAGCAGGGCGCCAGCCACGGTCAGCACGCCGAATGCGCGGGCCGCTCTCGCTCGCCGCTCGGGCCGCCCGGCCAGGTGCAGGGCCCGGGCGCCGGCCCGCCCGACGATCACCAGCGGCACGGCCGCGCCGGCCGCATAGGCGAGGGCCACCAGCGCGGCCTGGGCCGTGGGCCGGAGGTGGCGGCCGCCGCGATGGTGACCGCCATCAGCGGCCCCACGCACGGAGCCCAGACGAGGCCGATCGCGGCCCCCAGGCCCAGGCCGGCGATCAGGCCCGTCCGGTCGTCGCCGCGCGGGCTCGATCGACGCAACCGGTCCGGAACCGGCCAGCCGGCCTCCAGCCACCGGCCCAGCGCGGGGATCGCCAAGCGTGGCACCGAAGGCCGCGAGGATGAGCGCACTGGCCGGCCGGAGCGCGTCGGTCGTCAGGCCGGCGGCGGCGAGCGCCGACGCGAACAGCACGGTCACCGCGACGAACGCCGCCGCGAACCCCACGATCACGCCGGCCGCGCGAGCGCGATCGGCGGCCCCCGTCGTCCCGACGAGCAGCGGGACGACCGGCAGGATGCACGGGGACAGGACGGTCAGGATGCCCGCCAGGGCAGCGAAGCCGAGCAGGACCAGCATGGGAGCAGCCGGATCAGGCTGGCGCGGCAGGCCAGGCGCCTACGGCGACGACGGGCTGGCGCTGGGCTCTTCCATCATGCCCGAGGGGCTGGCGCTGGGCTCTTCCATCATGCCCGACGGGCTGGCGCTGGGCTCTTCCATCATGCCCGACGGGCTGGCGCTGGGCTCTTGCATCATGCCCGAGGGGCTGGCGCTGGGCTCTTGCATCATCGGCGACGGACTCGGGCTGGGCGCGGTGGTGGCGCCGGGCCCGGTGCAGGCGGCCACCGCCACGGCAGCGAGCACGACGGGCGCCAGCGGGCGGATCAACCGCCGGACGGAAGGACGCATGTCGATCTCCTCGTGCGACTCAGGAGGCGCGAGGATGACCGGCCGCGATGACAGCCTGATGACGGTTCGATGACAGTCGCCGGAACTCGCGCTGGCACCTGGGGCGCCGCTGACCGTCGACACGCTCTTGCGGAAGGCGAGGCACCGTGGGTCGGCGCAGAGCGCCGCCGGGCCGGGCACACGCCTCTGCTCCGTTCGGCGGGCGTCCGCCGGAATCCACGGCGAGCACCTGTCAGACGAGCGCCTTACGCGGGCCTTACGCACGAGGATCGCACCGCGAACGGCGCGGCGGCACGGTGTCGTCGTCCGGCACACCGGGTGCCGGCCCTCGGGAGAACGATCGTGGCCACCTCGCCAGCGGCCGGGCGCCTCGTCCCGCTCCTCCTCCTTGCGGCGGCCGTCGTCGGCGCCTGCGGCGGGAGGCTCGGAACGCAGTCGCCAGGTGCGCCGTCGATCGCGACGACCGCGCCATCGCTGGCCGCCTCCGGCACCGCGCCATCGAGCGTGCCCGTCGTCGGCGTGCCGATGAGCGCCCAGCCGCCCGCGTCCGCTGCGTCGCCCAGCCCCGAGGCGGCCACGACGGCACGGCGCCCGCCACGACGGCGCCCGCGCACGGCGACGCCGACACCGACCTCGGACGCCTCGTCACCCGGGAAGGGCCCGTCGGCCGCCGAGCTTGACGGCCTCCTCCGCCAGGTGGACACGGCGCTCGGTGCCGCCGATGGCGCCCTCAGCCAGGCGACGAGCGATCTCGATACGAAAGGTGAGTGACATGAAGCTCCGCATTCGCACTGCCCTCGCGACGTTCGTGACCGGCGGCCTCCTCGTCGCCGGCATCTCCGCGCCCGCCTTCGCAGCCTCGCCGGCTCCGTTGCCCGTCGCGCGCACTGCGGCCTGCGACTCCAGCTGGCAGGCGGCGAAGGCCAGCCAGACCGTCGACCACCTCAAGGCCCTTGGCAACTGCGAGATCAGCCGCCGCCTGGCGACCCTGACGAACCTGGCCAACCGCGTCACCGCCGCGTCCGTCCTCACGTCCGCAGACCGCGGCGACCTGGCGGCCGAGATCGCCGACACGCGTTCAGGGCTGACCGCGCTCAAGGGCACGATCGATGCGGACACCACCGTGGCCCAGCTTCGTGCCGATCTCCGCCGGATCGTCACCGACTACCGCGTGTACGTCCTCGTCGCCCCGCAGGTCCACCTCATCATCGGCGCCGATGCCGAGAAGACGGCGATCGCCCGGCTCCAGACCGCCGCCGGCAAGCTGGCGGACGCAGTCAGCAAGGCGAAGGCGGCCGGGAAGGATGTCACCGCCGCCCAGGGGGACCTCGACGCCATGAACGGCAAGATCGCCGCGGCGCAGGCCACCGTGAGTCCGATCGTGGCAACGCTCCTGCCGCTCACGCCGGCCCAGTGGAACGCGGGAACTGCCAGCCCCGTGCTCTGGGCGGCCCGCTCCGACGAGCTGTCCGCCCGGGCGCAACTTGGGGCCGCCCGCGCCGACGCCGCGGCCTGCATCGCGGCTCTCCGCTGACGCGAACGACGCCGCCGGTGCCGCGTGGCACCGGCGGCGTTGCCATGTCCCGCCCTGGACATCCCGGAACCCGGAGACGGACGATCATCGCGCGTCGCAGACGCGAGCCTCCACGCGTCCGATCAGGTGTTCGGGCCGGCACGCGATTGGCGTGATGCCGCCTCGGAGCCGGACACGGGTGGCCCGGCGGCCGGACCGGGCCCTCCCCACCAGGAGACCGGCAGGCTGTGCCCGCCTTCCGCTCGCCCATGGTCGCCGCCACCCTGTCCTTCGTGGTGCCTGGCCTCGGCCAGGCGTCGCTCGGCTCGTGGCGTCGGGCGGCAGCGGTTGGCCTTCCGACAGCCGCCGTTGCCGCGGTGGTTGCGGTCGTCGCCACGGGTGGCGCGGACGAGGCGCTGGACCTGGTCCTCGATCCCACCACCTTTGCGGCCATCCTGGTCCTCAACGTCGCCCTTGCCGCCTACCACGCCGCGGCCGTCGCGGACGCCTATCGACTGGGGCTGCGGCACAATCCCGGCTCTCGGATCAGCAGGACCGGAGTTGCGTGGCTGGCGGTGCTGCTCGCGGCGACGCTCGCCGTGCACGGTGGCCTGGAAGCCCTCGGCCTTCAGGCAAACGGGACGCTCGACGCCATGTTCCCGTCATCGGCGTCGTCCGACGGCTCGGGCGCCGGAGTCATCCCGCCGGCCTCCTTCGGGCCCGATCCATCCGACCTGCCGGAGGCCTCGCCGTCACCGAACGTGCCGGCCGAGGCGACGGCGACGCCCGCCGAGGCGACGGCGACGCCCGCCGGGTGGCCCACCGCGTCACCGCAGCCGGGCGGCGTGATGATCCCGTCGGTCCCTCCATGGCTCGTCTCGCCGACCCCGGCTGTGACGGCCACACCCAGCCCGACGCCGCGCCCATCCGCCGTGCCGGCCTGGGCCCGCGATGGACGCCTGAACCTCCTTCTCATCGGCGCGGACGCGGGCCCTGACCGCTGGAGCCTGCGCACCGACACGATGATCGTGCTCAGCGTCAGCACGACAACCGGGCGGACCGCCCTGTTCGGCATCCCGCGCAACCTGGTCAACGTCCCGCTCGCCCCGGAGAGCGCGCGGGGCTTCCCCGACGGCCGCTACCCGTACCTGCTCAACAGCCTGTACGTGTACGCGATGGGCCACCCGGACCGCTTCCCGGGCGGCCAGGATCGCGGCTACCGTGCCGTTGCCGGCGCCGTCCAGGAACTCGTCGGCGTGCCGCTGGACGGCATGGCGGTCGTGAACCTCGGCGGGTTCGTGCAACTCGTCGACGCCCTCGGCGGGCTGTGGATCGACGTGCCCGAACGGCTCGTCGACACGAACTACCCGCTCGAGGACGGCTCGGGCTGGATGACGCTCGACATCCGGCCGGGCTGCCAGCACCTCGACGGGCGTCTCGCGCTTGCCTACGCGCGGTCCCGCCACCAGGACTCGGACTACGGACGGATGGCCCGCCAGCAGGAGGTGCTCGTGGCCCTGCGCCACCAGCTCGATCCCCTCCGCGTCGCGGCGAAGGCGTCGTCGCTCCTGTCGATCGCGGGCGCCAACGTCTGGACCTCGATTCCCCGCAACCAGATCGCCGGCATCGCCCGGCTGGCGGCCAGCGTCGACGCCCGGCGCATCCGGACGATCCTCTTCGTCCCCTCGGCATACCCCGCCCGGCTCGACACGACGGAGATCGCCAGGATCCGGTCGGTCGTCGGGCACGCCCTCGACAAGCCGATCCCGGTCCAGCCCGATCAGCCGTCCGGCGCCAGCTGCCGCTGACCGGCGGAGCCGCCCGGCGCCAGCGTCGGACCGGCGGAGCCGCCTGGCGGCACGGTCGAACCGGCGCGCCGAGGCCCGTTACTTCCTGGTCACGGCCTCGTCGGCGATGTCGAGCGCCCCGTCGATGATCCCGAACGCCTCGCCGAGCTGCTCCTCGGTGATGCAGAGCGGCGGGTTCGTGTGGATCGAGTTGTTGGCGATCATCACGTAGAGGCCGTGGTCGCGCAGGTACTTCCCCACCGCCTTCATCTCGTCGGAGGTGCCGTTGAAGGCCGTCATCGGGATGTACGGATCCTGGCTCCGCACGAGGTCGAGGATTCCGAACAGCCCCAGGTTGCGGTGCGCGCCGACGCTGGGATGCTTGGCCGCCAGGGCCTCGTGGTGGCGCCGCATGACCAGGCCCATGCGGGCCGAGTTCTCGATCAGGCCGTCCTCTTCGTAGACGCGGATCGTGGCGAGCGAGGCGGCCAGGCTCACCGGGTGGCTGCTGTAGGTCAGGCCACCCGCGTACATCTTCGTGTCGAACGCCTCGGCGATGTGGTGGCGCATCGCCACCGCCCCGAGCGGCAGGTAGCTCGACGTCAGGCCCTTGGCCATCGTCATGAGGTCCGGCGTGACGCCCCAGTGATCGACGGCGAACCACTTCCCGGTCCGCCCGAAGCCGGCCATGACCTCGTCGGCAACCATCAGGATGCCGTGACGGTCGCAGATCTCGCGCACGCCCTGCAGGTAGCCGTCGGGCGGGATGAGGATCCCGTTCGTGCCCACGATCGTCTCGAGGAAGACCGCGGCAATCGTGTGCGCCCCTTCGTACTGGATCACGTCCTCCAGGCCCTGGAGCGATTCGGCGACGGGGCGCGGCTCGCGCTCGCCCCAGCGGTGCGTGTCGGGATAGCGGACCACGCCCACCAGCCCCGGCTCGTTGGGCCAGCGGCGAGGATCGCCGGTGAGGGTCATGGCGCCGAAGGTGGCGCCGTGGTAGGACCGGTAGCGGGCGAGGACCTTGTACCGGCCCGTGTAGTGGCGGGCGAGCTTGATCGCGTTCTCGATGGCCTCCGCGCCGCCGAGCGTGAAGAAGACCTTGTCGAGGTCGCCCGGCATGACCTCGGCGAGCTTGGCCCCGAGGCGGGCGCGGATCTCCGTGGTGAACGCCGGCTGGACGTACTGGAGCTTCGATGCCTGCTCCGTGATCGCGTCGATGATCCGCCGATCACCGTGGCCCACGTTCACGGACATGAGCTGGCTGTTGAAGTCGATGATCCGGCGGCCTTCGGGCGTGTAGAGGTAGATGCCCTCGGCGTGGTCGATCGCGATGGGGTCCACCGCTCCCTGCACGGACCACGAGAAGAACGTGTGGGCCTTCGAGAGCCGCGCGATCTCCGCGCTCGAGAGCCCCTCCGGAGCGGTGATGATGCTCATCGGTCAACCTCTCGCATCGGCGGGCCCGGAGGGGAGGCGTCGGGCGGCCGCCGACTGCCCGACCAGCCTGGCTTGCCGCCGGCGCGTTGCGGCGGACGGCCGGTGGTCACCTGGCCATCGTGGCCGGACGCCGGGCCGAGATCCCTCGGTACGACTTCGCTCCGGAAACGGTGCCGTCATTACACCACAGGCCGGCGGCGCCGGGCGGGCGCGATGCGGCCAGCGCCCCGAATGGCGAGCGCGGGGCCCGACGGTCGGCCTGCCGACAGCTGCGGGTCGCGGGTGCTCCTTCGTGGCCGGATGCCGAGTCGTGGCCGCGGCCCGACTCGGCGCCGATCGTCGCCGCCGCGGGCGGGCCGGGGGGCCGGCCGGTCCGTCTCCTAGGGCCGTCCAGCCGCGGAGGAGCGGACCGTCCGGACCTTGCGCCTTCCTCGACCCACCCCGACGATCGGTCGAGGCGGTCCGTCCCCGGATCGCTGGATCTCGATGCGCGCGGCCCGCCGTGATGCGGGCATCGTCTCGCATCGCCCAGAGGAGGCGCAAAAGGTATGACGACGGAAGCCACCCGCCCGGAGGTCGCCGCGCCGCCCGCGACCCTTCCCATCCTGTCCCACTGGATCGCCGGCCGTCCGGTCGAAGTCCTGCCGGAGCAGACGGGCCCGGTGTACAACCCGGCGACCGGCGCGGTCATCGCCCGCGTTCCGCGGGGTGGCGCGGCCGAGGTCGACGCCGCAGTCGCCGCGGCCGCGGCCGCCTTCCCGGCGTGGCGCGACCTGCCGCTCATCGCCCGCAGCCAGGTCTTCTTCGCGTTCCGCGAGCTGATGTGGAAGCACCGCGAGGAGCTGGCGGCCCTCATCACGCGCGACCACGGCAAGACGTTCCCCGATGCGTTCGCCGAGGTCACGCGCGGCATCGAGACGGTCGAGTTCGCCTGCGGCCTGCCGGTCCACCTGGCCGGCATGAACACGCCGAACGTCGCCACGAACGTCGACGCCTTCACCCTCCGCGGACCGCTCGGCGTGACCGCGGCGATCACGCCCTTCAACTTCCCGGCGATGGTGCCGCTCTGGATCTATCCCATCGCGATCGCCTGCGGCAACACCCTGATCCTCAAGCCCAGCTCGCACACGCCAGGCGCGACCCAGCTCCAGGCCGAGCTGTGGAAGGAAGCCGGCCTCCCCGACGGCGTCTTCAACGTCGTCTATGGCGGCCGCGAGGCGGTCAAGGCGATCGTCGAGCACCCCGTCATCAAGGCCATCCAGTTCGTGGGCTCGACCGCGGTCGGGCGCTACGTCTACGAGACCGGCACCCGGCTCGGCAAGCGCGTCGGGTCGTACACGTCGGCCAAGAACGCGATGGTCGTCTTGCCCGACGCGGACATGGAGCTCACCGCCGACGCGGCGGTCGCCTCGGGCTTCGGATCGGCTGGCGAGCGGTGCATGGCCCAGACCATGGTGATCGCGGTCGGCGACACCGCGGACAGGCTGCGCCCGCTCATGCTGGACCGGATCGCCAACCTCAAGGTCGGCCCCGGCATGGAGCCCGGCATGGACATGGGTCCGCTGTACTCCGCCGAGCATCGCGAGTCGGTCATGCGCTGGATCGACAAGGGCGAGGCCGAGGGTGCCGAGCTCGTCGTCGACGGCCGGCCATTCCATCACCCGGACAATCCGGATGGCTTCTTCCTCGGGGTCACCCTGTTCGACAACGTCACGCCGGACATGGAGATCTACCAGGAGGAGATCTTCGGGCCCGTCCTGAGCATCGTCCACGCGAAGACCTTCGACGAGGCTCTGGCCCTCGTGAACGGCCACAAGTACGCCAACGGCACGGCGATCTTCACCACCGACGGCGGCGCGGCCCGGCGCTTCAAGCTCGAGGTCGACGTGCCGATGATCGGCGTCAACGTGCCGATCCCGGTACCGGCCGGCTACCTCTCCTTCGGCGGCGCCAAGGAGTCCGCGATGGGCGACCTCGCCATGCGCGGTGAGGACGGCGTCCGCTTCTTCACCCAGCAGAAGATGGTCACCGAGCGCTGGCCGGAACCCGGTCGGCGCGGCGCGCTGTCCCTGGTCTTCCCCGGCAACAGCTAGACCTGCCGGCACCACTCCAGCCCGGCCGCGCCCGGGACCTGGCACGCAACGAGGCCCCTCCAACCGGAGGGGCCTCGTTCGTCGAGCGGCGTCGCGCGCCGGGCGTCGGCGGCGAGCCGGGCGTCGGCGGCGAGCCGGGCGTCGGCGGCGAGCCGGACGCCCGGCGGGCCGGGCGGCATGTCCGGCCATCTCCACCAACCCTTCCGGGACGAGCCCGGTGCGTGCCGAGCCACGTTGAGAAGCGGGCCTGCGGACCGCCTGGAGCCTGCCTCCGGTGGCCGGCACGGAGGGGCCACCGCAGCCTCACGGCGTCGCGCCCGCGCTCGGCCGACGATCGCCCGGGGAGACCGCCCAGGGTGCGACGCGTCGGCCGCGGGGTGTACGCTGTCGGCTCTTCGGTCAACCGGTACGACGAACGCGCGAGGTGTGCCACATGCCCCGGATCGTGCGCGGAGCGCTCCTTCAGGCGACCTGGACGGGCGACAAGGAGTCGATGATCCAGAAGGCCGAGGGGTACGCTCACGACGCTGCCGGGCGGGGCGCCCAGGTGATGCTCTTCCAGGAGCTCTTCTACGGGCCGTACTTCTGCCAGGTGCAGGAGCCGAAGTACTACTCGTTCACGGAGCACATCCCCGACGGGCCAACCACCAAGCGGATGCAGGACCTGGCCCGCCAGACGGGGATGGTCCTGGTCGTGCCCATGTTCGAAGAGGACTCCCAGACGACCGGCATGTACTACAACACGGCGGCCGTGATCGACTCCGACGGGTCGTACCTGGGCAAGTACCGCAAGACGCACATCCCGCACGTCAAGGGGTTCTGGGAGAAGTTCTACTTCCGCCCCGGCAACCTCGGCTACCCGGTGTTCCAGACGGCCGTCGGCAAGGTCGGCGTCTACATCTGCTACGACCGCCACTTCCCGGAGGGCGCCCGCGCCCTTGGCCTCAACGGCGCCGAGATGGTGTTCATCCCGTCGGCCACCAGCCGCGGCCTCTCCGAGTACCTGTGGCGGATCGAGCAGCCGAGCCACGCCTGCGCCAACGGCTATTTCGTGGGCACCATCAACCGCGTCGGCATCGAGGCGGAGATCGGCGACGACGACTTCTATGGCCAGAGCTACTTCTGCGACCCGCGCGGCCAGATCATCGGCGGGCCCGGCAGCCCGTATGACGAGGACCTCGTCGTGCGCGACATGGACCTCGACCTGATCACGGAGGTCCGCCAGACGTGGCAGTTCTATCGCGACCGGCGGCCCGAGGCGTACGGCGACCTCTGCCATCCCTGACCGGCGCGAGCGCAGGCGAGCCGTCGGAGGTCCACCGATGGAATTCGGCTTCACCCTGAAGCCCGACCACTCGATCGAGCGCACGATCGCCCTCGCCCGGCAGGCCGAGGCGGCCGGCTTTGCCTACGGCTGGCTGTTCGACAGCCACGTGCTCTGGCGCGAGGCCTACGTCCTGCTCACGCTCATGGCCCGGGAGACGACGACGCTCCGCCTCGGCACGTGCGTGACCAACCCCGCCACCCGCGAGCCGTCGGTGACCGCGTCCGCCCTGGCCGTCCTCCAGGAGCTCTCCGGGGGGCGCTTCGACCTCGGCATCGGCCGCGGCGACTCGGCCCGGCGCGTGCTGGGCAAGGGGCCGACCAGCATGGCCGCCCTCGAAGAGGCGGTCCACGTGATCCGCGCCCTCGTCGAGGGCCGGCCGATCGAGTACGAGGGCGCCGCGCTCCAGCTTCCGTGGGCGGGCGGCTATCGCCTGCCCGTGTGGATCGCCGGCTACGGCCCGGTCGCCCTCAAGCTGACGGGCCGGATCGCGGACGGCGCGATGCTCCAGATCGGCGACCCGGACCTGATCCGCTGGTTCGCCGGGCAGGTCAGGGAGGCGGCCGTGCAGGCCGGCCGGGATCCGTCGGCGGTCCGCATCATGGCGGCGGCGCCCGCCCACGTGGGCGACCTCGCGGACGGTCGCGACCGGATCCGCTGGTTCCCGGCCCTCGTCGGGAACCACGTGGTCGACCTCGTCAACCGCTACCAGGGCGAGCTGCCTGAGTCGCTGACCCGCTACGTCCACGGCCGCGAGGGATACGACTACCTGCACCATGCCGAAGTCGGCTCGTCGAACGCCGACTTCGTCAGCGACGAGATCGTGGACCGCTTCGGCATCGTCGGCGACGTGGCCGACCACGTCGCCAAGCTGCGCGAGCTGGCGGCGGCCGGCGTCGACCAGTTCAACCTCTACCTCATGAACGGCAACGAGGAGGAGCAGCTGGAGATCTACGGCCGCGAGATCATCCCGGCGATCCGGGATGGGACAACGGCCATGGCCTGACCGGCCGGCGTCCCGGCGATCGGGACGGCGCACCGCGTCGGGCGCCAGGGCATCCGCGGCCGGCGGCCTCCGGCCACCCGCAGGAGATTGGTCGATGGACAAGAAGGCGAAGGTTCCGAAGAAGCCCAAGACGAGCAAGCCGAAGACGGGCGGCCCGGCCAAGGCCTAGGTCGCCGTGCCGCCCCGGCTGGCGCCGCCAGCCGGGGCCTTCGCCAGGTCGCGGACCGTCGTCTCCCGGGACCGCGGGGGCGGGCAGCCGGGCGAGCCCGGAGCGGCGAGTTGCCACGCCCGGGACAGGGGCGACCAAAGGAGAATCCATGCGCACGCTGATCGCGAACGGGACGGTCGTCACCGCGGAAGGCTCGCACGCGGCCGATGTTCTCGTCGACGGCGAGACGATCGCGCTCATCGGCGGGGATCTCGCCGCGGTCGGGGTCACCGCCGACCAGACGATCGACGCGACCGGCCGCTACGTGATCCCCGGCGGAATCGACCCTCACACGCACATGGAGCTGCCCTTCGGCGGCACCTACGCGAAGGACACCTTCGAGACCGGGACGCGGGCCGCCGCCTTCGGCGGCACGACGACGATCATCGACTTCCCGTCACAGACCCGCGGGCGGCCGCTCCGCGAGGCGCTCGACACGTGGATGGCGAAGGCCGAGGGCAACGCCGTCATCGATTTCGCCTTCCACATGATCATGTCCGACGTGAACGATGACTCGCTCGCCGAGATGGACGGCCTCGTCTCGGAGGGGATCCCGACGTTCAAGCTCTTCACCGCCTACCCCGGCGTCTACCTGTCGCCCGACGACCACATCTTCCGGGCGATGCTCCGGACCCGGGAGAACGGCGGCATGATCCTCATGCACGCCGAGAACGGCCCGGTCATCGACATCCTGGCCACACGCCAGGTCGAGGCCGGGGTCACGGCCCCGATCGGGCACGGGCTCGCCCGCGATTCGCGCCTGGAGGGCGAGGCGGTGAACCGCGTCATCCGGATGGCCGAGATCGCCGGCGTCCCGGTGTACATCGTCCACCTGTCGTCGCGCGACGCCCTCGAAGCCGTCAAGGCCGGCCGCGACCGCGGCGCAATGGTGTTCGCCGAGACGTGCCCGCAGTACCTGTACCTGTCGCTCGACGACCTCGCCAGGGAGGGGTTCGAAGGCGCGAAGTTCGTGTGCTCGCCCCCGCTGCGGCCGAAGGACCACCAGGAGGACCTCTGGAACGGCCTGCGCAAGGACGATCTGTGCACCGTCGGCACGGACCACTGCCCGTTCGACTTCCATGGCCAGAAGGAGCTCGGAAGGGGCGACTTCCGGAAGATTCCGAACGGCTTGCCGGGCGTGGAGGAGCGCGTGGACCTCATCCACCAGGGTGTCGTCGACGGCCGCATCTCGCGCGAGCGCTGGGTCGAGGTCGTGTCGACCGCGCCGGCCAGGATGTTCGGGCTCTACCCGCGAAAGGGCGCGGTCGCCATCGGTTCCGACGCCGACCTCGTCATCTACGACCCGAAGCGGGAGCACGTCCTGTCGGCGACGACGCACCACATGGACGTGGACTACTCCTGCTACGAGGGCCGGAAGGTCACGGGTGGCGCCGATCTCGTGATGAGCCGTGGCACGACCGTCGTGAAGGACGGCGCCTGGGTCGGGCCAGCCGGCCACGGCCGGTTCCTGCGCCGGAGCCGGGCGGAGTTCGCACGCGTCAGCTGAGAATCGCGAGGCGCCGTCCTGGCTGGGAACGGCGCCTCGCCGAGCGGGCCGGCCGAGGGAGCAATGGCCGGCGAGCGGTAGGGATCAGGGTGTCACGAGGTTCCAGTTCGTGTAGTGGCCGTTCGTGTCGCCCGGCTTCGTGTCCTTTGAGTAGAAGTAGAGTGGCAGGCCGTTGTAGGTGACCTGGAGCGAGCCGTCGTCGGCCCGCGTGATGGTCCCGAGCTTGCCGGAGATCCCGGTCCCGGCCGTCGGCGTCGTTCCGGCGGGCACGGTCAGCGCCGGCCAGGTCGTCAGGCACCCGCCCGTGCATGCGCTGGTGCCGCTGTTGGCGGTGTCCTTGGTGAACGTGTAGACGGTCATCTGGTTGGAGCCGGCGGCGAGGACCGCGCCCGAGGCGGTGGTCATCGTGACGACGGTCGTGGCGCCGGCGGCGGCTGATGCCGCGGCGGAGGGCGACGGCGACGGCGCTGCAATGAGCGACCCGCTGGGCATGACCAGGTTCCAGTTCGGGTAGAGCCCCTTCGTGTCGCCGGGTGCCGCGTCCTTCGAGAAGAAGTACAGGGGCAGGCCGTTGACCGTGACCTGGAGCGAGCCGTCGTCGGCCCGCGTGATGGTCCCGAGCTTGCCGGAGATCCCGGTGCCCGGCCGTCGGCGTCGTTCCGGCTGGCACGGTCAGCGCCGGCCAGGTCGTCAGGCACCCGCCCGTGCATACGCTGGTGCCGCTGTTGGCGGTGTCCTTGGTGAACGTGTAGACGGTCATCTGGTTGGAGCCGGCGGCGAGGACCGCGCCCGAGGCGGTGGTCATCGTGACGACGGTCGTGGCGCCGGCGGCAGTCGATGCCGCGGCTGATGCCGCGGCGCTCGCGGCAGGCGATGGTGCGGTGCTCGGGGCAGTCGTGGCCCCGGAGCTGCACGCGGCGACCATCGTCACCGCCAGCGCAGCGCCGGCAAACAGCCGCGGAAACGTTGTCCTGGAGCGCATCTCCACCTGGGTACCTCGTCTGGGGTCGCGCCCCCTTCACGGTCGAGCGGGTCGCTCCTCGCAGTACGCTCGGGCGGCGCCGCCGGATCTCGGATCGGGCCGGCGCCTCCGGTCGACGGCCGGCGCGAGGCGATTGACGCGGCGGGGTGGGCGGCTCGGCAGGCTCGGCGGAGCTGGCCGGGCGGCAGCGGTGGCGCGGCCGGGCGCCAGGCGATTGGCGCGGCCGGGGCCGCGGCATCCATCTGATCGGGCAAACCGATCAGGGACAGCGGATCACGCACGCAAGCACCGGCATCCGTGCAGGATCGCGTCCCAACCGTGCTCGTCCCCTCGCCGGCGATCGGTCTGGCCGATCTGGGCGCGCGACTCGAGGCGAAACGCGAGGCCGGGCCGAGCCGGACACCGGCCTGGCCCGGCTAGCCCTCCACCAGAACGGGCGCGTTCGGGGACGGCGCCACGCGCGGCGAACGCGACGTCAGGGCGACGCCCGCCAGGACGGCGGCGAAGCCGGCGACGTCGAGCGGCGTGATCCGCTCGCCGAGCGCCAGGGAGCCCGTGACCAGCCCCACCACGGGCACGGCCAGCATGCCGGTCGACGATGCGATCGGTCCGAGCGCGCGCGTGATCGACTGGCTCGCCCAGTAGGCGAATGCCGATGCGAGGGGCCCGCTGTAGAGGATGATGAGGACCGTCCCGACGCTCCAGTGCACGGGCAGGCCCGGCTCCAGGATCACGGCCAGCGCGAAGAGCGGGATCAAGGCCACGCACAGCTGCCACGGCTGGAGGTCCATCGGCGATGCGTGCCACCGATGGTGGCGCACGTGGATGGTCACCAGCGCCCAGAGCGCGGCGCTCAGGAGGAGCCCGGCGCTCCCGATGAGCTCCCCCTGCGACCCCCAGTCGAGGGCGGCCGGGTTCAGCAGCGTGACGATCCCGATCATGCCCAGGGCGAGCCCGCCTGCTTCGAAACGGTTCGGGCGGATCCGGAAGATCAGGGCCAGGTCGACGGCCACCCACAGGGGCATCGTGAAGACCAGGACGGACGAGCGGCCTGCGGGGACGGCCTGGAGCGCCAGGTTCATGAGGGCGATCCCGGCCGCGATCTGGCCGAGCCCGACGGAGACCACGATGGGGAGATCCGCGCGGGGCGGCAGTCGCAGCTGCCCCCGGGCGGCGAGCAGCACGATAAGGGTCAGCGCGCCGGTCGCCGCCCGCAGCGATCCGTACGTGAACGGAGCCATCTCCCGCAACCCCACCTTTGAGACCACCCAGTGGCCACCCCAGACCAGCGCCAGGCCGACCAGGAGCACGTAGGCCACGCGGGGCGCGTGGACGGCAGGTCCGGCATGCGCGCGCCGGTCGCCCTCGATCGGGGCGGTCGGCGACGCGGCCGGAAGCGCTCCGCCGAGCGCGGCATCGACGGATGCAGGATCGACGTGCGCGGCATCGACGTGCGCGGCATCGACGTGCGCGGCATCGCCGTGCGCGGCATCGACGGATGCAGGATCGACGGGCACGACCGTCGACGATGGCGTCGGCACGAGCGCGGGCCGCTCAGGTGGCCGCGGGGTCGGACGAGGCCTGGCCGGCGGCGTCGCGGGTCTCTCCGCGACGGGCGGCGGGCGCGGCCCGGGTCGGCTGGGGGCTCGGCAGCTCGATCATCGTCCACGCAATCGTGACAGGTCCCCGCCGCGGACGCCGGACTCGCCTCCGGAGCCGGCGTCCGCGGCGGCTCGCCGGGGACGGAGCCGGCCCCCACGCTCCATGTGTCCCGGTTGCCGGGTCCCGACGCCGATCTTGCCTCCTGGTCCCGGCGTCAGCCGTCAGCGGCCCCGCCCGAGCGCGTCGGGCGGGCCCGCGGATCAACCGCGGCGCCCTACTCCTCCTTCGCGCGGCCCAGCAGGATGGCCATGATGGCGAGGCTGAACGCGAGCGCCGCCACGGCGAGGCAGATGAGCTGCTCCGCGCGGAACGGCCCGAGGACCGTCGGATCGCGCCACGAGCTCGCGACGGCACAGCGGCTCAGCGCCCACAGCCCGATCCCGACCGCGAACAGGCGCCCATCGGCGCGGCGCAGCCCGCTCCACGCCCCGAGGACGCTGACCACGACGAGCACGAGCACGCCGGCGAGGGCTTCGTAGAGCTGGGCGGGATGGGCCGACACGTCGGGCGCCGGGCTGCCCCACGGGCCGGTCCCGGCGAACGCCGTGGCCCACGGCAGGTCGGACGGCAGGCCCTGGCCGGAGCCGCCGAGGATCTGCGATGCCTTGGCGAGGAGGAGGGTCAGCAGGAGCGGCTTGATCGCCACGTGCAACCATCGGCCGACTGGGGCATCGAGGAGCGCAGCCACGTAGGCGCCGGTCAGCGTGCCGCCAACGACGGCACCGGTCAGGTCCAGGCTCCCCTGCGCGGGGTCGAGCAGCGCCGGGAGGTTCGCGCCGTAGTAATCGGCATGCAGCAGCCCGTAGCCGGCGCGACCGAGGACGAGGGCGCCGGGAATGGCGCCCAGGACGATGAAGAGCAGGTCGTCGCGCCGGAGGTGCCAGGGCCCCTCGGCCTCCTCGCCATCCCCACCCTCGCCAATCCACGCACGGAGCGACGGCGTCCGTCCTGCAATCAGGGCGGCCCACGCCAGCCCGGCGAGGATCGCCACGGCAGCCCCCAGCGTCTCCCAGCGCACCGCGGCCGAGTCGAGGTGGAAATATGGGTCGAAGGAGAGCTGCAGCGTCCATAGCGTGCCAGCGCCCGGGATCATGCGCCGGCCCCGTCGGCCGCGGGCTCGGCTCCCGCGGCGGCGCGACCCGCGCCGCGCGCCTCCGGCCAACCGGGCAGGGCGCCCGCGACGAGGCGGCCGCCGACGATGGTGGCCACGACCCGGACGCCGTCCCGACCCCCAACCCAGGCCTCGCCCGCCACGGCGGTCGGATCGGTCGAGAGGACCACGAGGTCGGCCCGTCGACCCGGCGCGAGGACCCCGCCCTCGGCGTCGTCCATCGCGGAGGCGGCCCCCGCCGTCCAGGCCCGGAGCGCCTCGGCGACGGACGGTCGCTCGGCCGGCGAGAGCGCGAGGCCCGATGGCCCGGCGTGACGGAGCGCCGCCCGGACACCATCGAGCGGGGCGCCGCCGACCACCGGACGATCCGATGAGAACGCCACCGGCACGCCGGCCGCGAGGAGCGACGCGTACCGATTGAGCAGGCCTGCTCGCTCGGGACCCAGCCGCGCCCGGTAGGTGTCGCCGGCCCAGGTCACGAACTCGGGCTGGAGGACGAGCGGCACGCCGGCCGCGGCGATCCGCTCGACCAGGCGATCCGGCAGGACCATGGCGTGGTCGATGCGGTGACGACGGCCGTCGGGCAGGATGGGACCGGCAGCCTCGTAGGCGTCGAGCGTCGCGGCGATCGCGGCATCGCCGATGGCGTGCGTCGCCACCGCCCAGCCGGCGTGCGCCGCGCGGCGCACGCGCTCCGCCATCTCGGCCGGATCGCCGCCTGCCCCGCCCGGGCCTGCCGGGCCGCCCGGGTCGGCGGCGCCTGCGGGGCCGCCCGGTTCGGCGGCGCCTGCCCCGCCCGGGTCGGCGGCACCTGCCGGGCCGCCCGAGGCGCCTGACCCGCCCGCGCCTGCCGGGCCGCCGTTGCCAACTGCCCCGCCCGGGCCGGCTGGGCCGCCGTTGCCAACTGCCCCGCCCGGGCCGACCGCGCCTGCGGCGCGGGCCGGCTCGTCGGCATACGGCTCGCCCAACCAGGCGGTCCGCGTGCTCAGCGCGCCGTCCGCGAACAGCTTGGCCCGGTCGAGGCGGATCCGATCCAGAACGGCGGCCGGCAAGGCGGCCGCGACCTCCGCCGGCCCCGGCAGGTCGGCATCGGCGGAGGCGGCCAGGCGGACCAGCCCCGGCAGGAGCGCGAGGCGTGCGGGGAACCGCCCGGTGACGGCGGCCGCGCCCCACGCCTCGAGCTCGGTCGCCACGTCCAGGACGCCGCCCACGTCGGCGTCCGCGACCGACGTCACGCCGTCGGCGGCCAGGACGGCGCCGGCACGGGCGATGGCGGCCACCAGCGTCTCGGCACGCGGACGGGGCATGGCCTCGGCCATCCGGGTCCAGGCGCCGGGCCCGGTGATCACGCCGGTCGGCTCCCCGTGGAGGTCCCGCTCGATGACGGCATCCGGACGATCGGGGGCATCCGCCGTGATCCCGGCGATGGCGAGGGCCAGGCTGTTGGCGACGACCGCGTGCCCGGAGACGTGGTTGAGGACGACCGGCCGGTCTGGAACCGCGCGGTCCACCTCGCCGCGGACGGGATGCCGTCGCTCCCGCCAGCCAGCGTGGTCGTAGCGCGCGAGCAGCCAGTCGTCGGGCGGCAGGGCCACGGAGTGGCCGGACAGCGCGCGCATGGCGGCTCGCACCTCGGGCCCACCGGGCAACGTGGGCCAGCCGGCGACGACGCCCTCCCACAGCGGGTGGGCATGCGCGTCGACGAAGCCCGGCAGTACCGCGAGGCCGTCGAGGCGGAGGACCGTTGCGCCCGGGCCGGCGGCACCAGCTACTTCGTCGTCGGATCCGACGGCGACGATCCGGCCGTCGTCCATGACGATCGCGGCCGCGCGCCGGCCGGCCGCGTCCGGTCGCGCCTGGTCGCCGAGGGCGCGCGCAGCGGCATCGCTCGCGGCGGGGCCGTCCATGGTCAGGACCGTCG
This sequence comes from uncultured Chloroflexia bacterium, assembly GCA_963821595.1. GTDB lineage: Bacteria > Chloroflexota > Limnocylindria > Limnocylindrales > CSP1-4 > CTSoil-043. The sequence goes on from CAWGEL010000026.1 coordinate 248,239, forward strand.
CCCCCCGCAGCACGATCGCGTCGCTCGTCACGCCGGGGAGTCTACCGGTGCGGACCCGCCTCGGAGACACGAACCGTCGCAGGTCTTCGCGACGGCCGGCGCTTCGCCCCTCGACGAGCGGCCGAACGCGACGACGCCGCCCCTGGCGAACCGGGGACGGCGTCGCGCGTGGGCCGAATGGCGATCGATCAGTGGCGGCCAGCCGCCAGCAGCGGGACCAGCGCGCTCGCGACGGGCGTGCCCAGGCCGGTGACGGCGTCCCAGCCGCGGAGCGTCGGGAACCCGCCGATGACCCTGGTCGCCGTCGCGGTCGTGAAGCGCCAGGTGTTGTTGCCGGTCGTCACGTCGTGGAATGCGGTGCGGTACAGGCGCGGTGACGCGGCGATCCGATACAGGTCGTCATTGATGGTGCCGAGGCGGTGACGGGCGACCTGGTCGGCGATCGCGACGAGCCCCGCCCACTGCGGGGCGCCGGCGCTGGTGCCGCCGAAGATGAAGAAGCCGCCGCCCACGCCCCAGAAGACGAGGACCCCGCCGTCGACGCCGGCGTTGTAGGCAACGTCCGGGACGCCACGCTGATTCCCGACCAGCCGCCGCTGGCCGTTCTGGAAGTTGGGCCGGTGGTAGCGCTGCTGAGGCCGCCGCCACTGCACCCGGCGGAGGTCGTCGGGAAGCAGAACCCGTCGGACGTCCCGCTGAACGGATCGGACCAGGCCCGCTCCGACTGGTAGGCGCCGGTGGCATCGTCGGCGAGGAGATTGGTGCCGCCGACGCCGGTCACGGCCGGGTCCGACGCCGGGCTCGAGGCGCTGCGCATGTAGGACGTGCCGTTGCACGTCGGCTGGGCCGCTCCCTCGTCGCCCGACGAGGCGATGAGCGTGATCCCCATGCGCGTCGCCTTGGCGAAGATCTGGTGCTGGGCGCGCAGGATCCTGGGGTCGACGCACCGCTCGGCCTCGCCGAAGCTCTGCGAGATGACGTCGCCGAGGTTGTGGTCGACGGCGTACTTCGTCGCGCTCAGGATGTCGGCATCCGAGTTCGACTTCGCCTGGACCAGCGTGATCGCCGCGCCAGGAGCGGCGGCATGGGCCCATTCGACGTCGAGCGACGTCTCCGCGGACCAGCCGACCATGTTGTCGTCGGTCGGATCGAACGGCGGGACGCCGTCGGGAGAGACGATCGTGAACACGGGGTCCGGCAGGCCCCACGTCGCGTCGAAGGTGGCGAGGTCGTCGGCGATGGTCGGGTTGGCGAACGCGTCGATGATGACGATCGTCCGGCCCGCGCCCGTGAGGCCCCGGTCCAGGAGCGGCTGGATTCCGTACGCAGCGCGGATCTGATCGGGACCGTAGCAGGCCGGCATGTCGACGGGAACTCCGTCGACGATCACCGGCGGATCGCCGACGACTCGAGTCTGGCACGTGAACAGCTGGGCATTGGCGGCCTTCGGAGCCTTCACGTAGTGCGGGCGGACGCCGATTGCCGGGACCATGTGGCCGCCGCCCGTGGCCGGGGCCGTTGCGGCCGCTGCCGAGGGCACGGCCGAGAGGGCCAGGGCTGCCGCGACCAGGAAGACCGGCAGCCGCCGCCGCGTTGCGCCCGCCCACCGTCGCCGCCGGGCCTGGGCGCGGTCCTCTCGATCCGCGGGCAAGCGAGCCTCCATCATGTCCATTCGCTCCCCTGCCTCCTCACGATCTGGCCGAGTGCGGGCCGGGCCGGGCCGCCCGGATCACGCATGGAGCGAGCCCGCGGCACGAGCCACGGATCCCGGGACGCCACGCGCCACGCACCGAGGGCACGACCGTACATCGCGTCCGGCCGGCCGACAACAGTACGAGTCGGGTGGAACCGCGCGCCGTTCGGCGTGCGCCCTGCCCGCGCGCCGGCGTCGAGGCTCGCCGGCGATCGCCTGCGTCGGGGCGCGCAGGCGAGTTCCGGCGATCAGGCGGGAAGCTTGTCGACCAGCTCGCGGACCGCGACCGAGGAACTGACGAGGGCGGCCTTCTCCTCGTCGGTCAGCGTGATCTCGATGATCCTCTCGATGCCGGCGTGGCCGAGGATCACGGGAACGCCGACGAACAGGCCGTGGATCCCGTACTCGCCCTGGAGGAACGCCGCGCACGGCAGGATGCGACGGCGGTCCCGGAGGATCGCCTCCACCATCTCGACGATCGACGCGGCCGGTGCGTAGTACGCGCTGCCCGTCTTGAGCAGCGCCACCACCTCGGCGCCACCGTTGCGGGTGCGCTCGACGATCTGCTCGATCCGCTCGGGCGTCATCAGCTCCGTGATGGGCACGCCGCCGACCGTGGAGAAGCGCGGGAGCGGGACCATCGTGTCGCCGTGGCCGCCGAGCACGAACGCGCGGACGTCGCGGACCGAGACCTCCAGCTCCTCGGCGATGAACGCGCGGAAGCGGGCGCTGTCCAGCACGCCGGCCATTCCCACCACGCGCTCCCTCGGGAACCCGGAGGCCTTCATCGCCACGTGGCACATCGCGTCGAGCGGATTCGTGACGATGACCAGGATGGCGTCCGGGCTGACGGCCGCCGCCTGCCTGACGACCGCCTCGACGATGCCGGCGTTCTTGAGCATCAGGTCATCGCGGCTCATCCCGGGCTGGCGGGCGAGACCGGAGGTCACGACGATGATCCGCGAGTCGGCCGTGTCGGCGTAGTCGTTCGTGCCGGTGATCCGGACGTCGTAGCCGACGACCGGCGCCGCCTCGATGAGGTCGAGCGCCTTGCCCTGGGGCAGCCCCTCGACGATGTCGACCAGCACGACGTCGGCGAGGCCGGTCTCGATGATCTGCTGGGCCGTCGTCGAGCCGACGTTGCCAGCGCCGATGACGGTGACTTTACGGCGGGGAACCCGTGGCATCTTTCTCTCCTCGTGCCGAGGCCGGCCCGGCGACCGGCACGCCGCCCCTGCGGCGCCGACCATCCCTTCCGAGGGTCGGATTGTACCGATGCGGGCGACCTGGGAGCCGGGGCATCCCGGGCCGCGCCACAGAACCGGGCCCCGGCCGGCGGGGCCGACGCCTCAACCCACGGCGGGGCCCGATGCCGCGATCTCCGCGGAGACGCCGGGCGCATAGGCCGCGAAGTTGGCGGCGAACATGGCGGCCAGCGCGGCTGCCTGGCGGTCGTAGGCGTCCGGGTCGGCCCAGGTCGTGCGCGGGTCGAGCTCGGCCGGCGGCACGTCGGGCACCGTCTCCGGCACGCGGACGCGGAAGACCGGATCGAGCCGCATGGAGACGGCGTCGAGCTGCCCGCCGAGGGCGGCGCGCACGATCTGCCGCGTGTGGGCGATGTTCATGCGGTGGCCCACGCCGTACGGGCCACCGGTCCAGCCGGTGTTCACGAGCCACACCGGCACGTCGTGGCGCGCGAGGCGCTCGACGAGCATCGCCGCGTACTCGCCCGGATGGCGCGGCAGGAACGGCGCGCCGAAGCCGGCCGAGAAGGTGGCCTTCGGCTCCTGGACGCCGACTTCGGTGCCGGCGAGCTTGGCCGTGTAGCCGCTGATGAAGTGGTAGGCGGCCTGCTCCCGGGTCAACCGGCTGATGGGCGGCAGGACGCCGAACGCATCGGCCGTCAGGAAGACCACGGCCCGCGGATGGCCGGTCATGCCGGTCGGGTCGGCGTTGCCGATGAAGTCGAGCGGATAGGCGCCGCGCGTGTTCTCCGTGAACCGCTCCGAGTCGAGGTCCAGCTCGCGCGTGGCCGGGTCGAGGTCGACGTTCTCGAGGATCGTGCCGAACCGACGGGTGGTCGCGAAGATGTCGGGCTCGTACATCGGCGAGAGGCGGATCGTCTTCGCATAGCAGCCGCCCTCGAAGTTGAACAGCCCGTCCGGGCCCCAGCCGTGCTCGTCGTCGCCGATCAGCGCCCGAAGGGGGTCGGCCGACAGGGTCGTCTTGCCGGTCCCCGACAGGCCGAAGAACACCGCCGGGTCGCCCTTCGCGCCGACGTTGACGGAGCTGTGCATCGGCAGGACCGCCTCGTCGGGCATCAGGTAGTTCATGACCGTGAAGGCCGATTTCTTGATCTCGCCGGCGTACTCCGTCCCGGCGATGATGATCTCCATCCGGCCCAGGTTGACCAGGATCGCGGTCTCGCTGCGAGTCCCGTCGACCGCGGGGTCCGCCTTGAACGACGGCACGTCGAGGATCGTGAACGTGGGCTCGAACGCGGCCAGCTCGGCGGCGTCGGGCCGCCGGAACAGGTTCCGGGCGAAGATGCCGGCCCACGCCGTCTCGGTGTAGACGCGGAGCGAGCGGCGATGGGCGGGATCGGCCCCGATGAAGGCGTCCGTGACGTAGAGCGTGCGGTCCGCCAGGTAGCGCAGCAGGCGCTCCCGAAGGCGATCGTACCGCTCCTCGCTGATGGGCTGGTTGATCTCGCCCCACCAGACCTTGTCCTTGCTGGTCGGCTCGACGACCAGGAACTTGTCCCTGGGCGAGCGGCCGGTGTGACGGCCCGTCCGCACGACGAGGGGTCCGGCGGCGGCAACCAGGCCCTCCCCACGTCGGATGGCCTCCTCGTACAGGGCCGCCGTGGAGAGGTTGGCGCGGATGTCGCGGCCGATCGGGGCGGGGGCGGTGGAAGTCGGCGTCATGGTTCCGGGCTCCTCAGGCGTAGAGAGGCTGTGCCCGGACCGGCCGCGCGTCAGCCGTGGCCCCTGTAGGGACGACGGGAGTCGGCTTTCGCAGTCCGCGTGGGTTCGTAGCATACGCGGCCTCTCCGAAACCATCCCGCAACCTGCCGCTGGGGTCGCGGGAGCCGCGACGGCCCGCGGCCGAGGCGCCCTGCCAGAGCGGGATTCTCGGCGCCCCCGCGTCAGGCGCGGTCGAGGGCGTTCGCCAGGTCTGCCACCAGGTCCGCGGCGTCCTCGATGCCGACCGAGAGGCGGATGAGCGCGTCCGGCACCTGCAGCGGCGACTCGGCGACCGAAGCGTGGGTCATGACTGCCGGTAGCTCGAGGAGCGATTCCACCCCGCCAAGCGATTCGGCGAGGGCGAAGAGCCGCGTTCCTTCGGCGATGGCGATGGCTCGCTCGCGAGCCGACCGCCGATGCGGGCCGCCGGGCGCCGGCATGAACGAGACCATCCCGCCGCCGCCGGCCATCTGCCGCGCGGCGACGGAAGCGTTCGGATGCGCGAACGTACCGTCCGTCAGGCCCGGGTACCGGAGCCAGGCTACGTCAGTGCGGGCTGACAGAGCGCGGGCCACGGCCAGCGCGTTCGCGCAGTGGCGCTCCATGCGCAGCGCCAGCGTCCGCAGGCCGCGGAGGACCAGGAAGCAGTCCTGCGGACCGGGCACCGCGCCCATCGCGTTCTGCAGGAAGCGAAGCCGCTCCGCCACCTCGTCGTCCGCGGTGACGGCCAGCCCGCCGACGGTGTCGCTGTGGCCGGCCAGGAACTTCGTCGCCGAGTGGACGACGACGTCGGCACCCAGCGCGATCGGCCGCTGCAGGGCCGGCGAGGCGAAGGTGTTGTCGACGACGACGATCGGCGCCCGGCCGCGGGCGCCGACGACGCCCCGCACCGCGGCCGTCACGGCGGCGATGTCGATGACCTTGAGCAGCGGGTTCGACGGCGTCTCCAGCCAGACCATCCGCGTCCGCTCCGTGACGGCCGCGGCCAGGGCCGCGGGCGCGTCGCCGGCCAGGTCCACGTAGCGCGGGGCCAGGCCGCGCGGTCGCCCGACGCGCTCGAAGAAGCGGTACGTGCCGCCGTAGACGTCGTCCGCGACGACGATCTCCTCGCCCGGGGCAACCAGCTCGGCGACGGTGGCGGTGGCGGCCGAGCCCGACGCGAACGCGATCCCGTGCGTCGCTCCTTCCAGCTCCGCGACGGCCCGCTCCAGCCGCTCGCGCGTGGGGTTCTGCGTGCGCGCGTACTCGTAGCCGCGACGCGGCCGTCCGACGCCGTCCTGGACGTACGTCGAGGTCTGGTAGATCGGCGGGCTCACGGCCCCGGTTGCCTCGTCGGGCTCGGCGCCCGCGTGGACGGCGCGCGTCGCGAAGGCGTCAGCAGGCCGCGGTGCTTCCTCGCTCACGGCGCGCATGATCGCACGCCGGCGGCGATGATTCCGCGAGCAGGCCGCCCCGTACGCCGAGGGTTCGAATGACACCGCCGAGAACGCTCCTCGAGATGAGCAACCGCGTGCCGCCGATCCCGGCGCTGCGCGACGCGACCGTCCTCCTCATCGACCTGCAGGAGGAGTATCGAAGCGGGCCGCTGGAGCTCGATGGCATCGAGGCCGCGATCGCCACGGCCGCGGACCTCCTTGACCGAGCCCGGACGGCCGGCGCCCGGATCGTCCACGTCGCCCACGCCGGAGCGCCCGGTGGGACGTTCGACAGGAGCCAGGCGCGTGGCCAGATCGTGGCCGCGCTGGCGCCGCAGGCGGGCGAGCCGGTCGTCGAGAAGACCCTGCCGTGCGCGTTCACGCAGACGAGCCTCGGCGACGTCCTCGACCGGGCCGGACGCCGTCCGCTCGTCGTGATGGGCGCCATGACCCACATGTGCGTCTCGTCGACGGTCCGGACGGCGGCCGAGCTCGGACACGTGGTGGCCGTGGTCGCGGACGCGTGCGCCACGCGCGACCTGCCCCGCGCCGATGGCGGGACGGTGCCTGCAGCCGACGTCCACCGGGCCGAGCTGGCGGCGCTGGGCGATCGGTTCGCGCGCGTCGTGGTGGCCGCCGACCTCGTCTGATCGTCTCGGCGACGCGGGCGCGGCTCGACGCCCCGGATCCCTACCCGCCCAGCCGCGGGTGGTGCGACAGGTACTCGAGCAGGTCCAGCTTGGTGACGATGCCGGCCGGGTGCTCGCCCCGGACCGCCAGGACGGCAGGCGCCCCGGCGGCCAGCAGGGCGAACGCCTCGTCCAGGGTCGCGGTCTCGTGGACCAGGGGCAGCGGCGGCTCCATGATCTCGCCCACCGTGCGCTCCACGATGCGCGGATCGCGGTAGGCACGCTGGAGGAGGGCCGTCTCGGAGATCGAGCCGACGAGCGACGGGATGCCCGCGCCTTCGGCGTCCTCCGAGACGGGCATCTGGCTGATGCCGTAGTCCTCGAGACGCCCGATGGCGGCACCCACGCTCTCCGTGGTCCGCGCCACGACGACATCCGGGATCTGCTTGCCGTGATGGCGATCCTCGATGACCTCGCGGAGGCGCACGACCGCGCCGGGCGACTCCAGCAGGCCATTCGCCCGCATCCATTCGTCGCTGTAGAGCTTGGACAGGTAGTTGCGGCCCGTGTCGGGCAGGATGACGACCATGACCGCGTCGGCGCCGCCGGGAGTCTCGGTGAGCTCGCGGGCCACGGCCAGCGCCGCGACCATCGCCGTCCCGCACGACTCGCCGGCCAGGATCCCCTCCTCGCGGGTGATCCGCCGCGCCATCGCGAAGGCGTCGCGATCCGACACGCGGACCCATCGGTCGACCAGGGCCGGATCCATGGTGCCCGGCAGGAAGTCCTCGCCCACGCCCTCGGTGAGGTACGGGCGGGCCGTGTCACCGGAGAGGACGCTTCCCTCCGGGTCGGCGCCGATCACGGCGAGATCGGGGCGCATCGACCGCAGGTAGCGGGCCGCGCCGGTGATCGTGCCGCCCGTCCCGGCCGAGGCGACCAGGTGGGTGATGCGGCCCTCCGTCTGCTCCCAGATCTCGGGCCCCGTTGTGGCCTCGTGGGCGATCGGGTTCTGCTCGTTCCAGTACTGGTCGGGCTTGAAGGCGCCGGGAATGTCCCGGGCCAGGCGGGCCGCCACGCTGTAGTAGCTCTCAGACGACTCCGGAGCGACGTTGGTCGGGCACAGCACGACCTGGGCGCCGTAGGCGCGCAGGATCGCCTGCTTCTCGGCCGACTGCTTGTCGGCCATGACGAAGATGCAGCGATAGCCCTTGAGCGCGGCGGCGATCGCCAGGCCGTGGCCGGTGTTGCCACTGGTGGGCTCGATGATGGTGCCGCCGGGCCGCAGCAGGCCGGCCCGCTCGGCGGCTTCGATCATCGGCAGCCCGATCCGGTCCTTGACGCTGCCACCCGGGTTCAGGAGCTCCATCTTGGCCAGGAGCAGCGGCTGCTGCTCGCGTGGGCCCAGGCTCCGGGTCACGTGGCTCAGCCGGACGAGGGGCGTCCTGCCGACCAGGTCGAGGATCGACTCCGCGTACTCCATGGGCGCGAGTATCGCACGGGCCCGAGGCGACGCCCCGCGCGTCGGCGCGCCCGCGCTCGGCGGCGCCCGCGCTCGGCCGCCCCGTGGGCACGCTCAGCGAATGGCGCCTGCGACCGCCAGGTAGGCGCGCGAAGCGGCCGCGGCGGCCGCCCTTGGGGCCCGGGCTTCGATGATGACGGGTCCACCGGACGGCACGTTCGGGCCCAGGTTGGCGAGCGCGGCATCTGCCGGCGCCGACGGGAGCGTGGCAACTCGCCCACCGTCCGGCCAGCGCGCTCTGAGCGAGGCACTCTCCGTCGCGTATTCCGATGCCTGGTTGAGCGCATCGGCGAAACAACCGATCCCGGGCCGCACCTCGACCGGGCCAATTCGGCCGACGGCCGGCACGGCCAGCACCGACCCCGACCCGGCTGGGACGACGAATGCGGAGCGCACGACGCCGGCCGGCAGGAAGGCTCGCGCGCTCACCCCCGGCGGCCCGTCGATCACGGTCCGTCCCGCCGACTGCTCCCGTCCTGGCCGGAGAGGCGCAACAACTCCAGCAGGATCTCGTCGGCGGTGCGCGCGACCGCGGCGTTGCGGCCGAAGGCACCCACCGAGGCCATCTCCTCGAGGAGCGCTCCGCTGAGGTCGCTGCCGCCCGCCGGTCGTCGCGTCGGCCGCGCCGCCCCGTCCGGCGACCGCGGCCGGGGCGGGCAGGGCGGTTCCCCGCGCGATGCTGGCGGACGCCATGTCGAGCTGCCGGGACGCGGCAGCCATCCCCGCCGTCGCGGAGCGCAGCGCGCCGATCGCTTCCACCGTCGTTCGAACCTCGTGCGTCCGGCGACCGGCGCCCGGCCGATCCACCGTCCACCTGGAGGATCGGCCGCAAACGCCCGCTGGTGTAGGGGTTATCCCCGAGTCCTGGTGCCTCGCCGCACCGGTGCCCAAGCCCACCGGGTTCGGTCACGACGGTGCGCCCCGGGCCGCGGAGGTCAGCCGGCGGTTGCCCCCGCAGCAGGCTCGTAGGACGCGTCGTCCTGGTCGCCGGCAGGCTCGCCGTCGCCGCCCGGTGGAGGCGCGGACATCGGGGCGCCGGGCCGGTGGCGCAAGCCGAGGAGCGCCAGCGCGCCCAGGACGACGATCGCCGAGATGATCGATGCGGTCGGGATCCCGAAGAACGTCCAGTTGTTCGAGCGGAGCGGCTCCAGGAGGAAGCGGGTGGTCCCGTACCAGGCGAAGAACAGCAGGGTGATGTCGCCCGCGCGCAGGCGCCGGGAACGGCGCGCGAGGTAGAGCAGGACGGCCGCGCCGACGAGGCCGCTGATCGACTCGTACAGGAACAGTGGCTGGAAGTGCTGGCCAAGGGTTGCGGCCGGGTCGCTGCCGACCGGGCACGCATACGTCGCGGTCCGGTTGGCGCACTGGATCGCGATCCCCCACGGCAGGTTGGTCGGCGGCCCGTACAGCTCCTGGTTGAAGAAGTTGCCCCACCGCGCGATCCCCTGCATGACCAGGATCCCGGGCGCCGCCGCGTCCGCCCAGGCAGGGATGCTCTGGCGATGTCGCCTCGCGTACCAGATGCCGGCGAGGAAGCCCGTGACGATCCCGCCATACACGCCGAGGCCGCTGTACGGGGGCAGGACGATGGCCAGCAGGTCGTTCTGGTAGCGCTGCCACTGGTCGATGACGTGGTAGAGCCGCCCGCCGATCAGGGCCGCGACGGCGATGATCAGGAAGCCGTTGGCGAGCAGCGCCAGGTCCATCCCGCGCCGCCGGACCTCGCTGGCGACGACCCAGTAGGTCGCGGCGAGCCCGACCGCGTACATGATCCCGTACCAGTGGACGTCGATCGATGCGATCGAGAAGGCGATTGGCTGCGGGGTCCAGTTGATCATCGGCGTCGAGTGTACCGGGGTGGTCGCGGCCGGCGCCGGGCGCGCGCGGCCGCGCGACAGGTCGGCCTGGCGCCGGGCGCGCGACGGGCGGGCGCGCGACGGGCGGGCCCGCGTCAGGCGCGCGCGGGGGGCCGCCGCCTATACTCGCCGGCGATGCGCCACCCGAGGTCGCGCCCGCCGACCCAGCCCTTCCCCCGATGAACGATCAGTACCTCTGGTGGCTGATCCTGCTGGGGCTCGTGGCGGCCGTCGGCATCGGCTGGGTGGCAAGCGGTCCCGTCCCCGGCGACGTCCCGGGTGACGACGAACCCGCCGAGGCGGCGCCGCTGCCGCCGGCGCTGCCGCCGGCGCCGACCGGGACGCCCGACGAGCGCGGGTACGTCGAGCGTTACGAGCCGCGCGAGACCAGGTGGCCCGAGAGGATCGTGTCGGACGACCCGCCCGAGGACGCCGCATCGACGAGCGAGACGCCGTAGACCACGTCGTACGGCAGGTTCGCCGGGAGCGTGACCGAACCGCTCCACCACGCCACGCCTCCCGCCTGCCACATCGTGCCCAGCGTCACCCGGCCCGTCGACGTGGCCACCCAGCAGCGGTAGACGCGGCCCGCACCCGGCTGAGGCAGATCCGCCGCGACCGCCAGCATGCGACCCTGCGAGGGTGACAGGAGGAGCGATCCACGGGTCACGCCGGAGGCATCCGCGAGGACCACCTGGCGGACGTCGCCTGCCGCCAGCAGGAGGCTGGCATCTCGCGTGACGGCGGCGAGCGCGGTGGCAGGGTCGCCAGTGCCCGACGGGCGGCCGATGTTCCCACCGAGCAGCGCTCCGCCGAGAACCCCGACCACCAGTGCCGCCGCAACCGCCGCCAGCCACGCCGGGGCAGGCCAGGTGCGGCGCCGCTGCGCCGGCTCCGTCGCCAGGGCGATCGGCGTCGGGGTGATCGGCGTTGGCGGCACGGCGGCCGGCGCCGTCGCCAGAGAGGCCGGCGCCTGGACCGGGACGGGCTCCCGGGACGCGGCGGAGCGGTCGCGTCCCATCTCGTGGACGTACGCGAGCGTCCTCGCTCGCAGGTCGCTCGACGGCGCGGCCGCGACCAGCGGTCGCAGGAGCGTCTCGGTCCGGTGGAGACGAGCCAGCTCCGCGGAGCACGAAGGGCAGGCAATCAGGTGGCTGACCACCAGCGCGGCCTCGGCCGTGTCGCCGGCCTCAAGTCGCTCGAGGCCGCCGGGCTCGGTGGCGGCGACTTCCATTGCCGCCCTGATCGTCTCGTGGTCGATCATTGCGGGACCTCGGTCCCCTGGTCGACGGGAAGCGGGACGGGACCGAGGTCCGTGCCATAGAACGAGGCGAGCACCTCGCGCAGCCGACCGAGCGCGCGACGCGTGCGTGTCTTGACGGTCCCGAGCGGCCACCCGAGATGTTCCGCGATCTCGCTCTGCGACAGCTCGTCCCGATAGGCGAGGAGGATCACCTCGCGCTCCGAGTCGGGCATCTCGGCGAGGGCGGCATTGATGGCGCGGCGCATCTCGACGGACTCGGCCGCGACCTCGGGATCGACGGCGAACATGCCCGGCGCCACGCCGCCCACGGTTCCCCGGTCCTGGGCCGCCCGTTCCAGGGCAACCATGGCGGCACCGTCGCCATCAGCGTCGGTCGCGAGCGACACGAAATCGGGGCCGGCGACCGGCGGCCCGAAGCCGGTCGATCGCGCGGTTGCGAGCGATGGCACCGAGCCAGGCCGACAGAGAGCCCGCGGCTGGATCGAACCGCTCGGCCCGGTTCCACAAGGCGAGGAAGACCTCCTGGACAATGTCCTCCGCCAGGTGACGGTCGCCCGTCAGGCGGAAGGCTGCCGCGTGAATCGCTTCGACGTGCCGATCGTACAGGGCGGCGAGGGCATCCTCGGACCCTGCCACGAGGGCCGCGACAAGCGAGGCGTCGTCGTGCGGCACGGGCGACACCCCACTCACCGTACGCGAATCGTGCGCGGTTGGATCTCGTGCCCCGCCGGAGCGCAGTGCTCCGGCGCCCCTCGGCGGAGGCGGCGGGCCGTCGCCGCGGTCATGCCGGGTCACCGCCGGTCGCCGGTTCGGCCGCGGCGTCGTCGTGGCCCTCGGCCGCGCGGCCTGCGACCGGCAGCGGGCGGCGATCGAACGCCGTCGAGAAGACGATGTCGGTCTCGGTCCGGTAGACGTGCTCGATACCCTGGACCCGTCGAACAATGTGCTCCAGGTGGGCGGTGTCGGCGGCCCGCATCTTCAGCAGGTAGTCGCCTTCCCCCGCGATCCGGTGACACGCCTCGATCTCCGGGATCGCCGCGAACTGGTCCGACAGGTCGTTGGCGATCGTCCCGGGCGCCTGGGTCACCCACATGAACGCCGTGGCGCTGAGACCGACCTTGGTGGGGTCCACGACCGCGAGATACCCGCGGATGACGCCCCGCGCCTCCAGCTTCTTGACCCGCTCGTGCGCCGACGGACCGCTGATGCCGATCTCCGCGCCGAGCTCGGCGAACGGCCGCCGGCCGTCCCGCTGGAGGATCCCCAGGATTCGTGCGTCCGTCTGACCCAGCTTTGGTTCGGATGGCATCACTGCCCCAGTACGTTAGGCATATTCGCTTGCAGATCGCGATTCGTTAGGCTATCATCTGATCTGGCCGTACAGATCGGCCATTCCACCAATGGGAGGTTGCACGATGATCGCAATCGCGCTCGGCCTCCTGGCGCTCATCTCTTTCCTCACCATCCTGGCGAGCGGTGACGACGAGCGGCGCCAGGCCGACGATCGACGGGATGTGCTCCCGGTCTGGACCCGCTTCGGACATCACTGACATCCAGCCGCCGGCAGACCGGCCGGCCGCCCAAAGCCTACTCCTGCACGAGGCCCCCGCCGCCCGGGGGCCTCGTGATTCGTTGCCCGGGCACCCGGTCCCGGGGCCCGACGCCACCGTGCCGCGATCACGTCGATCACCAGCTGCCTTGGCGGTGGCGCACCATTCCGTCGAGTGTCCCGGCGGGCAGGTGCGCCTCGAGGCAGGTGACCCCGGCCGAACCGACGGTCGCGGCGTGGCCGGTGGCCGCCGGCAGGTCCAGCCGATCGCCCGGATCCAGGACAACGTCCCGCCCGATCCCGCCCAGGTGGAACGTGATCCCGCCGCGCACGCAGACCAGCACCTTGTCGTACGCGTGGTCGTGGGCCGCGTAAACGTCGCCCGGTCCGTTGGACCAGCTCGCGGCTTCCAGCCCGCCCGCCCGCAGCCGCTCGCGGAGCGCCGACTCGTCCACGCGCTAGCCCGCCACCGACACGCCGATGACCCGTCCCACCAGGTAGGTGACGACGGCGGCGGCCACGCCGATGGCGACCTGCCGAGCGCCCGAATACAGCGCGCTGCGGCCGGTCAGCAGGGTGACCAGCGCCCCGACCGTGAACAGCCCGATCAGGCTGGCCACTGCCGAGATCACGAAGGCACGTCGCGCCACTCAGGACCAGGTACGGAAGCACCGGCACGGCGGCGCCGACGGCGAAGGCGGAGAAGGAGCCGAACGCCGCGCCGAGCGGCGACCCGAGCTCTCCCGGGTCGAGTCCCAGCTCTTCGCGGACCAGGGCGTCGAGGGCTGCCTCCGGGTTGCGGAACATTCGGGCAGCGACCGCCCGAGCTTCGTCCCGGGTGAAGCCCTTCGCCCGATAGATGGCGGCCAGCTCCGCCTCCTCCTCGTCCGGGACCGCGGCAAGCTCCGCGCGCTCGAGCGCGATCTGGCGCTCGAACACCTCGCGCTGCGACTGCATCGAGATGTATTCGCCGGCGCCCATGCTGAACGCGCCGGCCAGGAGCCCGGCCAGGCCGGCGAGGATGACGAAGCGCTGGTCGGGTCCGGCGCCAGCCACGCCCATGACCAGCGACAGGTTCGACAGCAGGCCGTCGGACACCCCGAAGATGACCGCCCGCAGCGTCCCCGAGCGGCTGGCCCGATGCCACGGCTCGGCCTGGGTGATCTCGTCCGCGCTCTCGCCCGCCTCCGCCATCTCCGCCGCTCGCGCCGCGCGGGCCGGATCCTGGTGGACGGCCTCGGCCATGTCCCCGCCTCCTGCACCAGGCCCAGTTGGAGATGCGGCCGCCTCGGCGTCGGGCACGAGCAGAGCGGCGAGGGCACTGCCGGGCCCAGGCGCCCCGTCGGGCCCAGGCGCCCCGTCGGTCCCGGGCGCCCCGTCGGTCCCGGGCGCTCCGTCGCCGCTGGCCCGGCAGATCCACCCCCGGGCCCGGGCGCCCCATCCGGTGGCCTGGCAACGCCACCCCCGGGCCCGGCCGGCGCGTCGTCGGCGGGAAGCGGCGCGCCCTCCCGCAGCCTGCGCCAGATGGCCGCGTGCTCCCGTTCGTCGGCGGCGATCGAGGCCGCCTCGGCCGACGCTTCGAAGCCCGCATAGGCCTCCTCCTCGTCGCCTTCGAGCGCCACCACGAGCTCGTGGACGGCCGCCGTGCCGAAGAGACGGGCGAGCAGCAGGATCAGGCGGATCCGGGGCCGTGGGCGGCTGGCAGCGGGCGGCACCTCCACTCCGGCCGCGCGCAGGCGATCCGCCCAGATGGCGGCGTGACGACGCTCGTTCGAGGCGATGTGCCGAAACGCCGCGGTCCGCCGATGGTCTCGCTCGAGCGACGCAAGGCCGTCATAGAGGAGGATCGCGTCACGCTCCAGGCGGAGCCCGACCAGGCTCGCGGCAATGTCGGCCGGCGGGCTCGGGGCGGCGGCTGAGCCCGGCGCGGCGGCCGCGGCAGAGTCGCTCGGTGTGGCGGCCGGGACGGCTGAGCCGGGAGCGGCGCCCTCGGCAGGTTCACTCGGAGCGGACGGTGCGCCCGGGGCGGCGGCCGGTCGCGCGCCAAGGGCGGCCGCCGGTCGCGCGCCCAGGGCGGCCGTGCTGCGGCCCTCGTGCGGGGCGGCCGTTTCGGCCTCGGATCGGGGGTCGCCACGGGCGTCGGGCATGCCGGCATGCTAGCGCAGGCGGCTGGGTTCGCCCCCACGCCGGGAAGGCCGCAGGTGGCGCGTGGCGAGACCCGAGAGCGCCCCGACGGACTGGCCCGCCCGCCCCGCCGTCCTCGTCCGTCCTCGTCCGTCCTCCGTGGGAGGACAGAATTCGGCGATCCACGCACGAGGAACACGCGTTCGTGCGATGAGCGCGGATTCCCCACGCTCCGGGTGGGTGATTCTGTCCTCTGCGGGAGGACGCAGGTGCGCGGGCAGCCCCGGGCGCGGGTGGAACCCCCGGTGCGGGAGGACGTGAGCACCGTGGCACGCCCGGCGGGGGGGACGTGAGCACGGTGGCACCCCCGGGTGCGGGTGGCACCCCCGGGTGCGGGTGGAACCCCCGGTGCGGGAGGACGCAGGTGCGCGGGCAGCCCCGGGCGCGGGTGGAACCCCCGGTGCGGGAGGACGTGAGCACCGTGGCACGCCCGGCGGGGAGGACGTGAGCACCGTGGGACTGCCGCGACGTCCGTGCCCGCCCGTTGCGGGCGACGCCGCGGCCCGGTACCGTGGCCCCGATGCTCGACGGCCCCCTTCAGCCCGTCCCGTGACCATGCGCTGGCTCAATGCGGCCTCCGTCGAAGCCGCCATGCCGCCGGTGGCCGACCGGCTGATCCTCGCCCACCGGACGATGGTGGGGCTCGTCCGTGGCGGCGAGCTGCCGGCCAAGATCGGCGTCCACCCCCGGCCCGCCGAGTCGTTCGCCCACGCGATGCCCGCGCACCTGCGCGGCGCGGCCGCGAACGGCTCCGGCGACCTGCTGGGCGTGAAGTGGATCGCCGGGTTCCCCGGCAACGTGGAGGCCGGCCTGCCGGCCCTGCACGCCGTTGTCATCGTCAACGATCCGCGGACCGGCGCCCCCGAAGCCATCCTCGACGGCGGCCCGATCACGGCCCAGCGGACGGCCGCGATCTCGGGCCTGGCGATCGCGCGCTGGGCCCCGCCCGTGGCCGGCAGGGCGGCTCGAGCCGCCATCGTCGGCGCCGGCGTGCAGGGCCGGGCCCATGTGCCGGTGCTCGCCCATCTCCTGCCGGGCGTCGAGCTGGCCGTGTTCGACCTCGACGCCGCCCGCGCGGACGCCCTGGCGGCAGCGGCCGCGGCGACGCCCGACGTCGG
This sequence comes from uncultured Chloroflexia bacterium, assembly GCA_963821595.1. Taxonomy (GTDB): domain Bacteria; phylum Chloroflexota; class Limnocylindria; order Limnocylindrales; family CSP1-4; genus CTSoil-043. Next base: position 264,435 of record CAWGEL010000026.1, read on the forward strand.
CGCCGCGCGCGCGGCCGCGACCGCCCGCGACGCGGTGAGCGGCGCCGACGTCGTCGTGACCGCAGTCAGCTTCGGGCCGGTCCGCCAGGTCATGACCGACGACTGGTTCGCGCCCGATGCCCTGATCGTGCCCATCGACTACGCGACGTCCGTGGCGGCCGGCGTGGCGGCCGCGGCCGGGCTCTTCGTCGTCGACGAGCGAGCCCAGTTCGAGGCCAACCGGGCCGCCGGGCTGTTCGAGGGCTACCCCGATCCGAGCGCGACCTTCGGCGAGGCGATCCTCGCCGGCACCGGCCGGCCGAACCGCGGACGGGTCGTGGCGACGCACCTCGGCGTCGGGCTGGCCGACCTCGTTTTCGCCCGGGCGATCCTGGATCGCGCGGCGTCGATGCACCTCGGCGCCGTCCTCGATCTCTGACGACCCGGCCACGCAACACGGGAGGGTGGCGATGCGCGTGCTCCGTCGGCTGCTCCGGATCCTGGTCGTGCTGGTCGTGGGGCTGGCGCTCCTCGCAGGCCTTGCGATCGGCGGCCTGGTCACCTGGGTGAGCACGCGAGCGCTGCCGCAGACCGCGGGTCGGCTCCAGGTGCCGGGCCTCGCGGCGGAGGTCACCGTGCGGCGCGACGCGGCCGGCATCCCGCAGATCTACGCCCGGACGCCCGACGACCTCTTCTTCGCCCAGGGCTACGTGCAGGCGTCGGAGCGTTTCTGGCAGATGGAGGTGTTCCGGCACGCATCGGCGGGCCGCCTCTCCGAGCTGTTCGGCTCGAGCCAGTTGGACCGCGATCGGCTGATCCGGACGCTCGGCTTCCGCCAGGCCGGCCAGCGGGACTTCGACAACGCATCGCCGGACACGAAGCGGGCGCTCCAGCGCTACGCCGACGGCGTGAACGCGTGGCTGGGCCAGAACCGCGGCAGGCTGGGCATGCCGTTCGTGCTGATCGGGCTCACCGCCGGCCTCGGCGGCGGGATCGGCGGCTACTCACCCGCTCCCTGGACGCCCGTGGACTCGACATCGTTCGCGAAGCTCCAGGCGTTCGTGCTCGGCGGCAACCTCGACACGGAGGTCCTCCGAACCGAGGTCACCTCCTGGCTCGGCGGTCGGCCCGACGCCAACGCGATCATGGCGACGCTGTTCCCGCCGTACCCATCCGACGGCCCGGTGGTCACGACGGCTTCGGGCGTGACGAGCGCGATTCCGGCAGGGCGCCGGCCGCCGCGGGCGCGCCGGCCGCGGGCGCGCCGATCGCGAAACTCGCGCCGGCCGCCGAGGCGCCGGCCGCATCGCTCCCCGGGGCGCCTGCTTCGGGCCTGCCGGCCGCCACCGAAGCGCCGGCCTCAGCGGCCCCGGCGCCTGCGCCTGCCCCGGCCGCCGTCACGGCCCTGGCCGGGCTTGCCGACCTCGCCGACTCGATCGGCCCCGAGGTCGGGCTGGGGCCGTCGAGCGGCCACCAGGGCGTGGGTTCGAACGATTGGGTCGTGGCGCCCTCCAAGTCCGCGTCCGGGACCGCGCTCCTCGCCAACGATCCGCACCTGTCCATCCAGATGCCCAGCATCTGGTTCATGAACGGGCTGCACTGCCAGGCCGTGTCGAGCGCCTGCCCCTACGACGTGGCCGGCGTCAGCTTCCCCGGCGTCCCCGGCGTCGTCCTGGGCCACAACGCCCGCATCGCCTGGGGCGCGACCAACGTGGGGCCGGACGTGCAGGACCTCTTCGCTGAGACCGTCGATCCGGCGAACCCCGCCGACTACCTCTACAAGGGCAAGTCGGTGCCGTTCACCACCCGGGCGGAGACCATCAAGGTGGCCGGCGGCGACCCCGTGAACCTGACGGTGCGCGCCACGGTCCACGGCCCGGTGGTCACGGACGTCACCGACCTCAAGGGTTCGTCGACGCCGTACGCGCTCGAGTGGACCGCGCTCACCGAGCCCGACGGGATCCTCGATTCCTTCCTGGCCATCGACCGGGCGGGGACCTTCCAGCAGTTCCGCGACGCGCTTCGAACCTACGGCGCCCCGTCCCAGAACTTCGTCTACGCCGACGTCGACGGCAACATCGGCTACCAGATGCCGGGCCGAATCCCCATCCGCCCCGCCGGCGACACCGGCGAGGTGCCGGTCGACGGCGCGTCGGGCGCGCACGACTGGCTCGGCTACATCCCGTTCGACAAGCTCCCGTCCATGGAGAACCCGCCGGCCGGGCTCATCGTCACGGCCAACAACGCGGTCGTCGGTTCCGCGTACCCGTACTTCATCTCCCGCGAGTGGGACGACCCGGGCTGGCGGGCGGCGCGGATCCGCCAGCTCCTGGACGCGGACGTGGCGAAGGGCGGCGTCACGCCAGGCCGACCTGGCCGCGATCCAGTCCGACACGCGCCTGACGCGCGCCGACGCGGTCATTCCCTACCTCCTGCAGGCGACCCCGAAGACCGCCGACGGACTCGCGGTCCAGCAGCTCATCGCGGCGTGGGACGGCTTCTGCACGGTGGACAGCCGTGGCTGCAGCGCCTACGAGGTGACCGAGTACCGGCTGACGCGGGCCGTGTTCGAGCCGTGGCTCGGGACCTACGTCCGCGACTACGTCGGCTCGAACTTCGCCAAGCTGGCGCTTCGAAGCCTGCTCGCCGACCCGGCCAACGTCCTCTGGGACGACCCGCACACGGCGGCGGCCGAAACGCGGTCGACCAGGCTCGCCGACGCGCTCGACGCGGCCGGCGCGGATCTCCGGGGCACGCTTGGCGCCCCGGCGCAGTGGGCATGGGGCACGCTCCACCGGGCGACGTTCCGCGAGCAGACGATCGGGTCGGCGGGGATCCCGCTGATCTCCGGGTTCTTCGACGCGGGCCCGTACCGGACGGCCGGCTCGCAGGACACGGTCGATGCGACCTGGTGGAGCTGGAGCTCGGTCTACCCGGACCCGGCGGACCCGAACGCGAAGGAGGGCAGCCTGCTCGACGCCTTCGCGGTGAGCCTGCTGCCGTCGCTACCGGCTGACCGTGGACCTCGGCCACCTCGACGACGCCACGATCGTCCAGACGACCGGCCAGAGCGGCAACCCGATGGACCGCCACTACGGCGACCTGATCGCGGACTGGCTGGCCGGCCGCGGCGTCCCGTTGCCGTTCTCGCCGGCCGCGGTCCGGGCGGCGGCGGTCTCGACCCTGACGCTGACGCCCTGACCGGCCGGGGATCGGCCGCCCTGCCCGCCGAGGCGAGCGGCGTATCAGTCCGGGCCGGAGACCCGATCCCCGCTGCCTGGCCGCTTCGGTCACCCCGTCGTTGGGTCATCCGGCGGTCGTCTGGCGGGCTCGGAACGCGGTAGTGTCCACGGGTGTCGCGCAGTCGAACCGAGGCGTTTCGATGTTCCGTCGCCTGATCGTTGCCCTGGTCGTGTCGATCGCTCTCGCCGGCTGCGGGTCGAGCCCATCGACACCCTCCCCGGCCCCCACGACGGCCCCCCGACCGCCTCGGCGGCGGCGTCGAGCGGGGCCAGCGGTGGGGATCCCGCCGCGATCGGCAGGGCCTTCATCGACGCCCTGTCCCGTGGCGACAACGCGGGCGCCGAGGCGATGGAGGACGCCACGATGCGGTCCGCCGCGCCGGCCGCCAAGCTCGGCCAGATCTGGCAGGCGTTCGTCACGCAGTACGGAGCATTCCAGGGGATCGGCGCCATCGAGACGACGGTCCAGGCGCCGTACACGATCGCCACCGTCGAGACGACCTTCGCCAACGGAACGGTGACGCAGACCGTCGCGATCACGGGCACGGGCCTGGTCGCCGGGTGGCACGTCGCGAAGGTCACCACGCCATCCTCGGGGCCGACGTCCGCGCCCGCCTCGTACGTGAACCCGGGCTCGTTCACCGAGAGCGCGATCACCGTGGGCTCGGCGCCATGGTCGCTGCCCGGCACGCTGTCGATGCCGAATGGATCCGGCCCCTTCCCCGCGGTCGTGCTGGTCGCCGGCTCGGGCCCGAACGATCGCGACGAGACGGTCGGGCCGAACAAGCCGCTCCGCGACATCGCCTGGGGGCTGGCCTCGGCCGGGATCGCGGTCCTGCGCTACGACAAGCGCACGCTCGTCTACGGCGCCGCGATGGCGGCCCAGCAGTCGAGCCTCACGGTGCGCGAGGAGGTGACCGACGACGCGGTGGCCGCCATCGCCCTCCTGCGCACGACGTCGAAGGTCGACCCGTCGCGCGTCTTCCTCGTCGGTCACAGCCTGGGCGCCTACCTGGCGCCGCGGATCGCGGCCCAGGTGCCCGGCCAGCTCCGGGGCCTCGTCCTCCTCGAGGCGCCCACCACGCCCCTGGCGCGGCTCATCCTCGCCCAGGCCGAGTACCTCGCGTCGCTCCCGGGCAGCCCGAGCCCGAGCAGCGATGCGCAGCTGGCGGCCCTGCGCACGCAGGTCGCGCTCGCGGACTCGCCCGGCCTGTCGCCCTCGACGCCGGCGTCCGAGCTTCCCCTCGGCATCCCGGCCTCCTACTGGCTCGATCTCCGGACCTACGACCCCCTGGCCACGGCCGCGGGCCTCCACATGCCGATGTTCTTCTCGCAGGGCGGGCGGGACTACCAGGTGCCGCCGAGTGAGCTGCCGGGCTGGCAACGCGCGCTGGCAGGGCGGAGCGACATCGTGTTCAAGGTGTATCCGGCTCTCGATCACCTCCTCTTCGCAGGGACCGGTCCGAGCACGCCCGCCGAGTACACCGTGCCCGGGCAACACGTCGCACCGGAGCTGGTTGCCGACCTCGTGGCCTGGATCACTGCCCACTGAGTCCACTGCCGGTGGCCGGGATTGCCGCCGTCAACGCCTTCAGCCCGGGGAGGCCATCCGCGACCGAGAGAGGGGCGCCGGCTGTCGATGGAGGCGACCCCCGATCGAGCCGGCATCCCGGCCGGGCACCAGTTCAAGCTGGAGGGCGGGTTCGTCGCGGTGCCGAGAGGTCGGCGACGAGCCCGAAATGGTCGCTCGCCCACACGCCGTCGACCGGCTCATCGAAGATGCGGGCGCAGGACACTACGTCAAGGGCGAGTCCACCGTGGGCCCCGAAGCGCACGAAGATGTAGTCGATGCGTCGGAACGGCCAATCGCGAAATGGTCGCATCCCCTTGACGACGCCATCCTTCACCAGCGGATTGCGAGGGGTGAACGTGTCGCCCGAACCATCGAGTCGGGCGCTCTCCCAGGCATCCCGGTAGCAGACGCTCATGTCGCCCAGCGACTGGCGACCGGACAGGAATCGAATGCTCGCCGCCCCCGGATCGGCGTCCATGTCACCGACGAGGATGGCCTGCTGAGTGCCCTCGCCAACCCGTGCCTCGACGAACCGCGCCGCTGCCACGGCCTGGAGCTCGCGCTCCAGCTCGAAGTTGAGCTGCCAGTTGGGGAAGTGGTTGACGAAGAGCAGCGGACCGACGGGCTCGGGTGCCATCACCGTTGCGACCAGCGTGCCACACGGGAATCCGGCCGTCCTGGGGGTGACATTGGCATCCACTTCGGCGACGTCGGTCAGCGGCCAGCGGCTCGCGATGGAGATACCCATCCCGTTGGCGTCTCGATCCTGCTGGTGAGCGATCGTGAACCCGGGTCCGAGCAGATCGGACACCTGGTCGTAGTCGTCGGTCCTGATCGATTCCTGGAAGGCCACGATGTCGGGTGCCAGCGCCCGAAGGCCCTCGATGAGCACCGTGCGCCTGTCTTCCCAGGCTCCGATCCGCTGTGCGAGGTTGAGCGTGAGCACGCGCAGGTCGCCGCGGTGCTCTCCCGAATGTCGGCTCGCGTTCGCTTCGGGTTCCTTCATGACGTGCCTCTGCGCATGCCGGATCCGGCCCCACCGCCCAACGGTGTCGTCCCGGTGGGAGCCTGTCATGACAGTCCGTCATTGCGCTCGCGAATGGCGGCGCAGCAATCACGACAGGCGGCGGGTCTCGGGACCTTCGAGAGGCTCGATCAGCCCCGCCACCACGGGTTCACGTTCGACCAGGCCCCGAAGAGCCCCACCAGGGTTCCCAGAAGGAGGAGTGCCGCACCGATAGCGCGGCGGCGCTGCACCTTCGCGACCCAGAGAACGAAGATCACCGCGGCGACCTTCAGGGCGAAGCCGAGATACTGGCGCACGATGGGGTCACTGATCCGTGCGAGCAGTGGGTTGCCCTCGCCGAAGTAGCCCCTGGGCTCTATCGACGACAGGCCTTGGGCGCTCGCGAAGTCGAGGAGCTGGCCGCCGACGAACGCGATGGCGAGGGTGACAAACGCGATCCGCCACGCCCGTGCCCGCGACTGGACGGCCTCCGCCGTGGCAGCACGTTCCGGCGGCATGAGAGGGCTGCGCGGCATGGAGGCCATGCTAGATGACCGACTGGAGGCACGGCGTGCGCAAGTCGAACCACGTCGAAGCGTCCGAGGACGTCACCGTTCCGGCGATCCAGCAGAAGTCCCCCGAGTCCCCCCGGCACTCGGGGACTCCCCGGCCGAGGCCGTTTCCCGCAGACACCACTCCTACGGCAGGCGGGTATGCAGGTACGCCGTAAAGCGTCCGCTGAAAGCGGACACGGTGTGGATACGGACTCCATTCACGAGCGCACTGACCACCCGGCCCCCGCCGATATAGATCCCGACGTGTGCGCCGCCGTTGTAGATCACGAGGTCGCCGATACGGGGGTTCGAGCGGCTGGCCAGGCCACGGGCGGCGAACCAGCGGTACATGCCGTATGCGTTGTGGCCCCCGCCGATCCGCCCCGCGACGCCTGCCCCTCTGAACACGTGCAGGACGAGCCCGGAGCAGTCGAACGCTCTCGGACCCACGGCGCCGAAACGATAGGGCTTCCCGAGCTCGGACTTCGCGATGGCGACGACCCGTTGTGCCGCGCTTGCGGAGGTCGTCGATGGGCCTGCAGCCGCGACCTGGGGTGGCGACTGGATCGTGAGGACGGCGACGGCGCCGAGGGCGGCGAGCCCGAAGGCCCTGAGGTTGGTCCCGATGAGCAACGCTGCTTCCTCCCTGCCAGGACGATGCGGAACCAGTCGCGGTGGCGATCGGACGGGACCACCGACGCCTCGTGTCCCGTGGTCGACGTTGGGCTGCACGATCCGCCTGTCAGTGCCGGCGGCGCGGCCGTCGCCGGCCCTTGTGAGACCCTACGCTTCTCGAGCAGCGCGCCGAATGGCCGGTTGGTACCAGGAAGGTCACATTGGCCAGGCACGGTGTGCCTGAATGACATCTGACGGAGCGGAGTTCGGCGGCGCGGCGCCGGCGGTCGCGCGAAGACGGCTGAGCGCGTGGTCGACCCGCGGAACTCGTTGATGGTCGGGCGCCTACGGCGACACCCTCGCCGAAGCCAGCATCGCCCGTACCTCGGCTTCGGTGGTCGAGAGATTGGGTCCGCGGAGGCAGGCGCCAACCGCGAGGTTCGACCAGGGCTTCGGTTGCCCGATCGGCACGAGAACGTTGAGCGTCTCATCGACGCCAACCGCGGCGCAGTACCCGGGCTTCGCGATCTGAAGGCGGCCCGTTGCTCCGTTGACCTCGACGGTTTCGCCAGCGCTCGGCAGCGGCACGAGGATCCGCGTGGTCCCCCAGATCACGAGGACACCGTTCGGCGAGAGCGACACCAGCGGCCAGTCGCATGCTCGGCCCTGGGCATTCGGCGGATTCGGCGTGCGATCGGGCGTGACGGCACAGGATCCAACGAGCGGATCGGTGCTGAGGTAGATCAGCGGGCCGTCATTGACCGGATCGTGGGCGTTCGGGAGCCACCGGGTCCAGGACGCCGGACGGTTGAAGGCAATGCCATCGGCAGCGTCGGAGAGCAACACGACGGCCGTCGGCGAAACGGCAGCCCGATGTGGGCGAAGGCGTTGGCGCGCGGCTCGTGAGAGGTGAGGCGGTCGGCGCAGGGGAGCACGCGACCGCGATCGCGGAGACGAACCAGAGCAGCGCGGCGCGTCGGATCGTCAGCTTCATGGCTCGTCAGACGCCTGGGGCCGTCTTCTGGTTGCGGCGGCCCCTGGCGGCGAGGGGAGAGACCTCGGAGTGGACATCAGCGTGCGGCGATCGCACCGGACGACGGAGCCGCCGTGTCGAAGTCGAGCCGGACGAGGATCCGGGGGAGGCCCGCGCTGGTGGCCCCCGTCTGCATGACCCGCCGAAAGCCTGCGGCGTCGAACATCGAAGCGATGCCGACGAAGGCGAACCCGACGTCGACCCTTCGGCCGCCGGGGTCGATGGGGTAGGCCTCGACGCCCGGGGCGCCCGCCAGCCTCGCCGCTTCGATCACGCCGGCGAGCAGGGCTGAGGCCACGCCCCGTCGGCGGTAACCGGCACGAACCCTGAAGCAGCCGATGGACCACACGGGCAGATCGTCGACCGAAGGGATCGTGGCGGACCTGACGAGCCGCGGAGTCGCGGTCCTGACGCCGACGCCGAGCCAGCCGACGGGAACCGCGTCGAGGTACGCGAGGTATCCCGGCGGCGGATCCGCGCCCATCTGGCGACGGAGAGTTGCCGGCCGCGACTCGCCGGTCGCCCGGGCGATGTCGTCGGCACCTCGCCAGGCCTGACACCAGCAGCCTCGGTCTCCATCGCCGCCGAGCAGCGATACGACGTCGGGCCAGCGATCCAGGGTCGCGGGCATGATCCTGAGTGCCGTCCGGGAGGTCATCCGGGCAACGGTACCAGCGGGCCGCCCGGGCACGTCGGCCGGCGTGCCAGGCGTTCTTACTGAGAGCCGGCCCGGACCACCGCAGGTCGCCGTCAGACGGCCTCCGATGGCCTCCACCACAGATCGGTCGACGGGATCCCGTCCATATGCGTGCCCATCTCCCGCCACAGGTTCATGCAGGTCGCATCGGCGTGGAGCGCCGCGTGCTCGCGCTCGTAGGCCTCCAGCGTCTCGTGCTCGGTGACCATCAGGGCATCGTTGAAGCGGCCGAATGCGGCCTCCCAGAGCTGGAACGGAACGAGGCCCTTGGTCCGCAGGGCGGCGTTGAGTTCGTCGAGGAGCGCCTGGAAGTCACGCCGGTGAGCCATCCGCACCTGTGCGTGGATCTGGTAAAGGATCCGTGCCAGGCGCCCGATCTCTGGTCCGAGCCCATGACGCGCCCGCCGCGTCCGGAGAGCCTACCCGCTGCGGGCGCAGGGACGCACCGCGCAGTCCGTCTTAGGGCGGATGGCCGACCCGCCTGTTCTCTCAGGTACAGTGCGCCGGCTTCGGTTTCGTGACCCACGTATAGCCGGCCGCCGTGCACGACTTCTTGGTCCTGTACTTCGAGGGCGGCGTCGGTGTCGGCCCGACACTGGGGGCCACGGTGGGGCTTGCGCTCGAACCGGCGGGGATCTGCGCCCCCACGGTCGACAGCGTGGTGGAGACCTGCCGACCGAGGACCACGGCTGCACCGATCGCGAGGACCGCGATCAGGACCAGGATGAGGGCGTACTCGACGAGTCCCTGCCCGGCCTGAAATCAGGCGGCGACGCCTGCTCGGTGCCGCGGGTTTGCTCGTTGGTCTGGAGTGCATCTGAACCCCGGTAATGGATCGACCCTACCCTCGGGCCATTCCCAAGGACCAGGGTACCCATTGAAGTTGTCATGCGACATGGACCAATCGGCCCCACGGACGAGTAGCCAAATCGTCCTATGGAAATGCGCGTACGCTGGGAGTCCGGGCTGCCTCAAGTGCCTAGACGAGCGCTTCGAGCGCGGCTGCAATGGCACGGAGGCTCGGGCCGATGTCGCCGGGCATGCGCACCGTGCGCAGCGATGCACCAAGCAACTCCCGGCGGCGTGCCACAACCGCGTCGTGGACTGCCACTCCGTCGCTCGTGAGGCGCACGAGGATGCCTCGGCCGTCGTCAGGCGCCCGCACCCGCGCGACGAGCCCGTTCCGTTCGAGGCGACGGACCAGCCTGCTCGCGGACGGCTGGGACGCATGGAGCGCGATGGCCACGTCACGCAGGCGCAACGCGCCAGCCTGCGCAAGGATCACGTGGATGCGCCACTGCTGAAAGGTGAGCTCCGTCGCAGGCGAACCCTCGGCGATGGCGATGGCCGTCGCCGAGACAAGGACGCGGGCGAGGCGCTCGAGGTCAAGCACGACAGGGTCGGGACTTGCCAACAGGATCTCGCGCTCATCGGTCACGGCGTCGCCAATGATGCCTGGGGCGTGGACGGCTCGCATGGTGCCGTGGCGCCCGTTCGTTCAGGCGCACATCGAATCCGTCGAACGGCAGAGCCCACCACGTCGGGCCGGGGCCGGCAGACTGGAGACCCCGTTGCCCCTCCTGCGCCACGATTGTCTGAGACACGTCGGTACGTGCTGGAGGAAATAGGGTGATCTCACCGGACGGTCTGCAGTACCGCTTGGCCCGCCGTCGGATGCCGGGGTCTCTGCTCCGGCGACCGCCCTACCCCGGGTATTCCACGATGATGCGGCCGTCCTCGATCGAGACGGGGTAGATCGCCAGCGGTTCGTCGGCCGGCGGGTCCAGCGGCTCGCCGGACGCCAGGTCGAAGCGCGACAGGTGGAGCGCGCAGGTCAGCGAGTCGCCGGTCAGGAAGCCGCGGTCGAGCTCGAAGTACTCGTGGCTGCAGACGCCCTGCATCGGCACGCACGGTGCCGCCGTGGTTGACGAGCAGCAGCGCCTCCGTGCCGTCGACCCAGGCCATCCGCATCGTGCCCTCGGCCAGGTCGGCCAGCGGCCCGGCATCGATTCGGCGGGTCACGGTCGGGCGTAGGGGGACGGGCCAGCAGGCGCGGGCGAGCCCAGGGCCCGGCAGCCCGAGTGCCCCGGCAACGGACGTCGGCGCGACCCTGACCCCGGTTCGGTCATGCCGCAGGTGCGGACTCGCCCGCGCGGTCGTCCCACTTCGCCTCCAGCAGCGCCCACAGCCGTTCGCGCTCCGCCTCGAGCGGCACGCGGGCGACGACCGGCTCCAGGAAGCCGAGCGTGATGAACTTGCGGGCCTCGTCCGGCGTGATGCCGCGGCTCTCCAGGTAGAACAGCTGGGCCGGGTCGATGGGGCCCACCGACGACGAGTGGGCCGCCCGCCGGCAGTCGGGCTGGTCGATCTCCAGGCTGGGGATCGTGACCGAGCGGCTCTTGCGGTCCAGGAGCATCCCGAACTCGCCGAGGAAGCTGTCCGTGCCGTGGGCGCTCTTCTCGATCGTGATCAGGCCCTTCAGGTACGCCCGCGCCCCGTGGTTGAGGACGGCCTTGGAGAGCAGGTTGCCGGTCGTGTCCCGGCCGATGTGGCGGGTGTACGCGGTGAGGTCGAAGAGCTGGTCGAGCCCGCCGAAGATGATCTCCACCTGCTCCACGGACGAGCCGTCGCCGACGAGGCGATTGTCGATCCGGGAGCGAACCAGGCGCGAGCCCAGCTGGGCGAGCGCCCAGCGCAGCCCGGCGCCGGCGCCGAGGGTCGCGACGCGCTGCTGGAAGACGGCCGTGCCGGTCGGCAGGTCCTGGATCGCGGCCACCCGCAGCTGCGCGTTGCGGGCCAGCTCCACCTCGGTGGTCGCGGCGAACAGCGCATGGGGTACGGGCTCGCCCGCGGCGCAGCCGATGTCCGGACCGGCCGCGATCGCCTCCTCGACGAGCGCCAGCTCCGCGTCTTCGCCAACCCGGACCAGCGTCCGGGTCAGCAGCGCGCGGCCGGGCGTGCCGGCCAGCCAGCGCACGATGATCGGCATCTCCAGGCGCACGCCGGCCGGGACGGCCAGGTGGACGCCCTGGCTCCAGGCGGCCCGCGAGAGGACGGCGAGCCGGTCGTCGCCGGGAAGCGCGCCGCGCAGCATGGCGGCCTGCACGCCCTCCGCGTCACGGGCCACCGCCGCGCCCAGCGTCTCGAGGATCACGCCCGCCTCGCTGGCTTCGGCAGTCAGGGCCAGCCGGGCGACCGAATCCCCACGGAGCTCGATGATGCCGGCCGCGCCCTCGGGGATCACCCCGTCGACGATGGCCGCGGGCGCGGCGAACGTCTCGGCCCCGCCGGCGTACGGGCGGGCGGCGTAGAGGTCGACGCCGCGCAGGTCGACGTACGTCGTGTACAGCTGGTTCATCTCGACGGGCAGGCGGCCGAAGGCTTCCAGCGCTGCGCGGCGGTCGTCCGCCAGCCATGCCGGCTCGTCGCGCTCCGCGACCAGGGCCTCCACGAGCTCGGCCGTGGCGAACGAGAGGGGAAGCTCGGCCGGCGCCCGTCGAGCGGGCCGGCCTGCCGCCGCCGTGCCGGCCTGCGCCGGTCTGGCTTCCGTGGCGGTCGCTGTCGCGCTGGCCGCCGTCGACGCGGCCCCCGTCGAGCCCGCCGAGGGCTCCGAAGGCGGGGTCATCCCAGCGACCCCTCCATCTCCATCTTCACGAGGCGGTTGAACTCGATCGCGTATTCCATCGGCAGCTCCTTGGTGAAGATCTCAAGGAACCCCTGGACGACGAGGTTCTGGGCCTCATTCTCGGTCAGCCCGCGGCTCATCAGGTAGAAGATCTGGTCGGCGCTGATCTTGCCCACGGTGGCCTCGTGGGTCATCGTGGTGTCGTCCTCCTGGACGTCGATGTACGGGTACGTGTCCGAGCGGCTCTCCTCGTCGAGGAGGAGGGCGTCGCAGCGGACGCTGGCGACCACGCCGGTCGCGCCCGGCGACACCTTGAGCGTGCCGCGGTACGTGGCCCGACCGCCGTCCTTGGAGACCGACTTGGAGACGATCCGGCTGCGCGTGTTCGGGGCGAGGTGGACCGCCTTCGCGCCGGTGTCCTGGTGCTGGCCGTGGCCGGCGAAGGCGACGCTGATGACGTCGGCCGTGGCGCCCTCGCCGCGCAGGTAGATGGCCGGGAACTTCACGGTCGCCCGCGAGCCGGTGTTCGCGTCGATCCACTCCACCGTCGAGTTCGCGTGGGCATGGGCCCGCTTCGTGACCAGGTTGTAGACGTCGCGGCTCCAGTTCTGGATCGTCGTGTAGCGCACCTTGGAGCCCGGCAGGGCGATGACCTCGACGACCGCGGCGTGCAGCGCGTCGGTGGTGTAGATCGGCGCCGTGCAGCCTTCGATGTAGTGCACCTTGGCGCCTTCGTCGGCGATGATCAGGGTCCGCTCGAACTGGCCGGTGTTCTCGCCGTTGATCCGGAAGTAGGCCTGCAGCGGCAGCGGGACCTCGACGCCCTTCGGCACGTAGACGAACGAGCCGCCGGACCACACCGCGCTGTTCAGGGCCGCGAACTTGTTGTCCTCGGGCGGGACCACCGTGCCGAAGTACTTCTTCACGATGTCGTGGTACTCGCGCAGGCCCTGGTCCATGCCCATGAAGACCACGCCGATCTTGGAGAGCTCCTCGCGGACCGAGTGGTAGACGACCTCGCTGTCGTACTGGGCGCCGACGCCGGCCAGGAACTTCCGCTCCGCCTCCGGGATGCCCAGCTTCTCGAACGTCTTCTTGATCTGGTCCGGGACGTCGTCCCAGGACTTCTCCTCGCGCTCGGACGGCTTGCGGTAGTAGACGATCTTGGAGAAGTCGATGTCCTGGACGCTCTGGGGCACCCAGGTCGGCATGGCGCGGGCCATGAAGTGGTCGTACGACCGAAGGCGGAACTGGAGCATCCAGTCCGGTTCGCCCTTGAGCGCGCTGATCTCCTCGACGGTCTGCCGGGTGAGGCCGACCTTCGTCTGCGCGAGGTACGTGATGTCGTCGTGGAAGCCGAACTGGTACTCCTGGGCGACGATCTCTCCGCGAGCGGCGGTCATCAGCGTTCCTCTGTAACGGCGGGGACGTGGCGTGAGCTTCGTGGCGCGGCGGGTCCCGGGACCGAGCGGCCGACTCGGGTCGGCGCCTCGCGAGCCTGTGCCCGCGTTCCGACCCTTGATCTAATTCCGAGTGGAATTATCGGATTTAACTCGGTCGGCGTCAAACCGGGCCGTCCGGCCGCAGTTGGAGGCGGTGGCCTGGGCTCCCTGTGGCCGAGCTCCCTGGTGTCGCCGGCGTTGACCCAACCCGGAATGGTTCAGCACGGCCCGGACACGGATTGCCCGCACAACGCCGGACGAGCCCGCCGAGCCATGCTCATCGGTGAAGACTCGAGTCAGGACGCGCGGACGCTTGCTCGGCCGGTCGCCGGGTCACATGCGGGCCAGCAGCTCCCGCTTCTTGGTTTCGTACTCGTCGGCCGTGATGAGCCCGTCGTCGCGGAGCTGTGCCAGGCGCCGGATCTGGTCGGGCACGTCGGCACCCGCGGGCACCGAGCCCGGCGCGATCGCCGGCGATTCGCCGGTCGCGGCTCCTGCGTCAGCTTCGACCGGGCGCAGTCGCGCCGCTTCCACGGACCGCTGCAGCTCGTCCCGGAAGGCTTCGAACGCCGAGCGCTCCCAGCGCTGGAAGGCGAAGGCGGCCGTCTTGCGGGGACCTCCCCCGCCGGGCTCGAGGACCAGGCCCAGGCGACCCATCCGCAGGAGCGAGGGCGTCTGCCACTCGATCGCCGTGATGCTGCGGAGGTCGATCTCCCGGTCCGGTTGCGGGCGGCCCAGCCGCGCCTGCAACGGGGAGCCACGGAAGCTCAGGCGATCGGCAAAGAGGCGCAGGTCACCCATCTCGCACGTCGCCTTGGCGATCGGCGTTCCCTCGCCCTCGAGCGCGGAGGGCCGGGTGACGTCCGCATCCCCGTCGGTCATCTCGAGGGCACCTCCACTGCCGGTCCGCGGCGTGGCCGCGACGAGAGGAGTGTATCGGCACCCGCGGCCGCGAGCCGCGGCCTCGAGCCGCCGCCGCGCGACGGTTCGCCCGCCACCAGGATGTCTGGTCAAGTGGAACGTGGAGTCACGACGAGACCCGGGATCCGGCGTGACCGGCACGCTCACGGCAGTGCCTTCGACCTGCATCCCTGGTAGCGGTGAAGGCGATCTCGGATGGCCCCGGCCGGTGCCGAAGTCAGTCGCGCTCCGGGCGGTCGGCGCCGGGCCACGGGCCGTCGACGTCGGTCCGGGTGTCGGCCCCGAAGGCGGTTGCGAGCGCCCCCACGAAGGCGATGAAGGTGACGAACAGGGCGAGTTCCATGGCTTGAGACTACGAATCCGACTTGATAAGAGCAAATCCAACTCGTACGATCAATGATTATGGGAACTGATCTTTGGCAGACGCTCGAGCTGCGGCACCTCCTGAGCCTCCAGGCCGTCGCGCGGACCGGCTCCTTCCACGGAGCGGCCGACGAGCTCGACTACACCCAGTCGGCCGTGAGCCAGCACATCGCCAGCCTGGAGCGGATCACCGGCGTCCGCCTCGTGGAGCGTTCGCGAGGCCGCCGGACGATCTCGCTGACCGAGGCCGGCGACCTGCTGGTGCGCCATGCGACCGCGGTCCTCGCGCGGATCCAGGCAGCGCGTGCCGACATGGCCTCGTACGCCGACGGCGTTGTCGGGACCCTGCGCGTCGGCACGTACCAGAGCGTCGGCACCAGGGTGCTGCCAGCGGTCATCGGCCGGTTCCGGGCTGCCTGGCCGGGCGTCGAGGTTCGGCTGGTCGAGAGCCAGATCGATGCGGAGCTGCTCGTCCAGGTGGAGCGTGGCGAACTGGACCTGACGTTCATGACGTTCCCGGTCCCCCCGGGACCGTTCGAGACGGTGGAGCTCCTGGACGATCCGTTCGTGCTGGCGGTCCCGTCGAACTCGCCCCTCGCCGTGCGCGGTGGGCTGGCGACTCGGGAGGAACTGGCGAGCCTCCCGCTGATCGGGTTCAAGCACTGCCGCAGCACCATCACCATGGAGGAGCACCTGCGACGGATGGGCGTCGAGCCCACGTTCGTGTTCCGTTCCGACGACAACGGCACGGTCAACGGCCTGGTCGCGGCGGGCCACGGGGCGGCCATGATCCCGCGCCTCTCCGCCGATGAATCGAAGCCGGGCCTGACGCTGCTGCCGACCGACGCCCCGCCTCGCGTCGTCGCGATCGCCTGGCACCGCGACCGATATCGCTCGCCCGCGGCCCGCACGTTCGTGGAGATCGCCCGCGAGGTGTGCGCGGAGATTGGGCGGGAGCTGGCCGCGTCGCCCGTGTGACCTGGGTTGCCGGGCCCGCGCCCGGAGTCGGGCTGGCGCCAGATGTCCGGCTCGCGAACCGAGCTCGGCCCGCGCCCGGAGTGCGGCGCCGGGGTTGCGGCGCGCGCCGGCGGCTGCCGGCCGGTCGAGAGGGATGGAGTTCGACCGGTGGGACGCCGGCGGTCGGGAGGGCACTCCCGCGGGACGCGCCGCGCCCGGTCGAATTCCGAGCCGCATTGTCGGATATGCCCGGCGACCTGTCAAACGGTCCCTTGCCGCATGCGCGTCAAGGGCGGTCTGGCAAATCGGCGGAGTCGGCGAGAGATCGGCACATGCGAGCCACCGGCGCCGACCGGAGAGTCCGATCGACGAGGACGAGAGGAGGAGCACTCGATGGGCGGACTGGCGGAGATCGAGCTCGCACGTCGATCCGCGCTCACCGGCGGCCGCACCGTCGAGTGGGAGGCCGCCGGAACGGGCGAGGATCTGGTGTGGTTCGAGGGCGGGCCTGGGTTCTGGCGCACCTCGCCGGCCGGACGTGGCGCTGGTGGCCGATCGGTTCCGCTGTCACCTGATCAATGCGCCCGGATGCGGCGACGAACCTCGCCGCCGGCGACCGATCGCGACACACCGCCCGGGCAGACGTTGCCTTCTACGAGGACGCGTGTGCGGCCATCGGCCTCGGTCCGATCGACGCTCATGGGCTCACTCCTGGGGCGGGACGCTCGCGGTCCTCTTCGCGGCGGCGCACTGGGCGCGTCCGCCGGCTGATCGTAATCGACGGGTGGTGCGGCTGGCCGCTCGTCGACCGGGCCGAGGCGGAGGCGGAGGAGCTGGTCAGCGCTCGACCGTGTCCGTGACCGCCCGTGGTTCGCCGACGCGATGGCGGACCAGGGCCCGATCGACGAGATCACGGAGGCGGACCTTGCGGCATGGTTCGGCAGGCGCTGGCCCGTCCACTTCTCGGACCCGGAGTCCGCAGTTGCGCGACCGCACGTCGATCGGATCCGCCGGCGAGGACCGCTACAACATGGAGGCGGCGCGCTACTACGACGACGAGGCGGTCGACCTCCGCCCGAGCCCTCGGGAAGGTCCATTGTCCGACCCTCGTCGTGTGCGGAGAGCACGACTTCAGCTGCGGCCGGCGTGGAACCGGCCGATCGCCGACGGGATCGACGGCGCGGAGATCCGTGTGGTCGCGGATGCCGGCCATTGCCCGCAGTACGAGGCGCCCGACGAGTTCCGCTCGATGCTGTTCGACTGGATGGCGCGAGCCGAGGCAGGCGATCGGTTACCACCGTCCTTGACGCGCAAGCCTTGCCGCCCCTGCGCCAAGCCCGGATGGACAAATGGGACGCGCATCCCGCCTTGCACCGTTGGCCCTTGCCGGGATCGGGAGCCGGTGGCGACGATGGCGGCAACAGATGGCGCCGTGAAGGGGGAAGGAACTTGCGCGCGCCGACGAATCTGCCAGTCTGATTCGTCGCACATCATCTTGCGGCTGCCTCGGCGGCGGCGTGCGCGTGTCAGCCAATTGACCGCACAGAGGGTCGGCGCGCCGCCTGCCGATGGCGGCTGGACGCTACGAAGCGGACGCTCGCCGCACGCCAAGGCCGTTCTTGTCGGTCGAATCGGCGATCCGAACGGAGAACATGGGGATCGGTGTCGGCGAGGCACGAACCGCGTAGAGCGGGCAAACGGGATCAGGATCGGCTCGACCTATCGGGGCAGGGTCCTCGCAGGGTTGTGCTCCGACGATTTCCCTCGCGTCGGCGCGCATGTTGTCATGTTGCTCGGCGTCGGCTTCCAGCCAGGCGACGAGGGCATCAACGTCTTCTACACGATCGGGCGAACCGTGACGGCATCCCAGGCGGCCGAGATCCGAAAGGCTGCCTGACACCGCCACCGCCGCAGTGAGCGTGCCGCCTTCACCTCCGGGCGCTCCGGTCGGCGTTCTCGCCGTGGTCTCCATCGTTGCCTTCGCTGCCGCATTGTGGAATCTGTCCCGCAGGCGGGCTCAGCAGCGACACCCTCACGCGGCAGCGGGTTCGTCACTCGGCCATGCGCCTGACCCTCTGACGGCAGAACCGACACCCGATGGCAGCAGATCGGAGCAGGACGACCGCGAGTGCGTTGAGACCGCCGGCCACTCCGTCGAGCATCGCTGACATCGCGCCAGGCGCTTCGTCCGCTCCGCGAACAAGGGGAACGGATCGCGACCCCAAACGGCCGCGACCAACCCTCGGGAGGTTCGCCGATGCGTCCAAGCATTCTTGTCGTGACCCTCGCGGTCGCCGATCTCGAACGGTCCCTCGCCTTCTATCGCGACGGCCTTGGACTCGCCTCGTCGGGCATCATTGCCACGGAATACCACGACGACGTGTCGGGGGCAGACGGGGCGATCGCCATGTTCAAGTTCAGCGGCGGTCTATCCTCAGCCTGTATCCGCGGACGGATCTGGCGAAGGATGCCTGCATCATAAAGGTGTCAATAGCCTGCTCCAGCCGCCGTGCATGTGCCCGACGTGCTGACGCCCAAGGGAGCGTCCAGATGCCGATGGGCCGCGCTCGCTGCGGCGGGTCCGGGGCGGCTCAGCCTCCTTCGGCCCGGGCCGCTTCCACCGCCGCCAGCAACCGGTCGAGGAACGGCGCCTGGGCGGCCTTGATGCGCCGACGCGCATCATCGACGGGGAACCAGGCCACGCGGTCGAGCTCCGGGACCATCGTGGTGATGCCACTGCCCGGTGGCCATTCCAGCGGGAACTCGTTGCTGTGCGCCGTCGCGGGATCGAGATCGCCCGCGATCGCCCAGGCGTGCACGACCTTCCCGCCCTTCTGGACGATGAACCCGATGTCGACAAGCGGGCCATCGGGCGCGGCCGAGCCGGTCTCCTCCTCGAACTCGCGGCGGGCCACCTCCTCCAGCGACTCGCCGGCCTCCACGAGGCCTTTCGGGATCGTCCAGGCGTCGAGGTCGCGGGCGGCGTGGAACGGCCCGCCCGGATGCCCGAGCAGGACCTCGATCGCGTCCGCGCCTGCGTCCGTGCCGCGCCTGCGTCCGCGCCTGCGCTCCGGTAGAGCAGGATCCCGGCCGAGATTCTCGGCATGCCAGCCGCCCCAATCCGCCATCGCTCCCAGGCCGTGGCGCCCAGTGCCGCGGTGCGCTCTGGCACCGCTCGTCATGCGTGGCGTGACGAGCGTACTCGGCAACCGATCCGGCCGCTCGTCCCGGCCCGCGACTCTGCCCGATCGACCCCTTCCGCTTTGCCGGCTCTGTCGCTACACTCGCGCCCTCGATAACCCCGCGTCCCCGGGGGATAGGGCCGCGGACGGGCGCTGCTGTCGCGGAGCAAGCACGAGATGGCGGGACTGGCGGGAGCCGGCGGCGCGGGCGGAGGGCCGCTCGGCGGCCTGGGGTCACTGCTGGCGGGCAAGGGCCTCGTTGCGGTCATTGCAGGCGCGCTGGTTGGCGCGGCCTCCGGGGGCGCCCTGGTCGCCACGGGAGCCGTCCACTTCGGCGGCTCGGGGAGCGACGCGGCGAGCCAGGCCAGGATCTCGCTCGTGGCGTGCCCCGACCAGGGGCCCGTGATCGGGGTGGTCTCCGCCGGCGAGCAGGTGCTCGTCACCGGGCGCACGTCGGACAACGCGTGGCTCGAGCTCTACTACCCGGCCCCGGGGATCACCGCGGCGTGGACGCCGGCCGGGCCGCTCCAGCTCCAGGGCAGCCTCGCGAGCCTGCCCGTCCACGCCTGCAACGCGCCATCGCCGACGCCCGGGCCGAGCCTCGTCGCCGAGGTGAGCCCGTCGCCACCGGCGAGCCCGTCCCCTGCGATCAGCCCGTCCCCTGCGATCAGCCCCTCGCCGCAGGTGAGCCCCTCGCCCGCGATCAGCCCGTCGCCCGGCCCCTCGCCGAGTCCCACGCCGACGCCGAACGTCGGGCCGAAGCTGACGTCGCTCGCGGCCTCCACGAAGACGCTCTACTACGACCCGAGCTCCTACTGCGCGAAGGGCTCGGCCGAAACGGTCACGTTCTCGGTGAACGCCACCGACCCGAACGGCGTCTCGTCAGTGGCCCTCTTCTGGAAGGAGCCAGGCGGCTCGTACACCTCCCGGGCGATGACCAAATCCGGGTCCACGTGGTCGCTGACACTCAGCTCCAGGAACAACTCCATCAACACGTCCGGGACGCTCAACTACTACGTCCACGCGGACGACTCCCAGGGCGGAGGCTCCAAGCTTCCCGTCAGCGGCGCCTCCGGCCTGACCGTCAAGGTCTGCCCGAACACGGGCCCGACCATTCTCTCAGCGTGGCGTCGTCATCTGGCTCTCCCTGTACTGGAACCCGCTCGGCGCGGCGGAGCTGCCAGTCCGCGACGAACATCACGCGCCAAGATCAGCGACGTCGATGGGGTCAACGCGAGCAGCGTGTTCTTGTACTTCAAGGCGCCCAGGCGACTCCCAGTACCAGAAGAAGGCCATGGTGACCGGCGTCGTGGCCGGCAAGTGGTATGCCAATCTCGATTCGACTCGGTGACTCGGTATCGATCGTCGTCGCCACCGACGGACACGATGTCCTGGTACCTGTCGGCCGCCGACAACAAGGGCGCATCGAGCAAGACCGTCGACGTATCTCGATGACCATTAGGCGATGCGACACGCCGGCCACCAACTTCGGGTTGGCCACGACCGCTCAGTCTAGGGTATCTTTTCATTGGGTGCGCATCCGTGCGTCTCCGCGATCCCCTTCTAGTACCTATTACTCAGATCACGACGGCGCCACCTCGCCATGCGACCGTGCAGTGGTCCTCGGCGGGGGCACCTCGGGTACAGGCTCGGTCAGCGTGACCAAGTCCAGACGATGGCCCGACATAGGCACTCTGCGGCATCAACCTGTCGCACAAACGGTTGGAATGCCGCACTCGGACTCGAGTACCTCTGACATTCGACGTCGTATCCCGCGACATCTACGGTGGTCGTACAACGTGCGATCGGTTCGCAGCGCGAAGTTCCCAGTGTACGTCTACACGTGCTGATCCATGAACCCCGGCCTCATCCTCCGCTTCGTGCTCGCCGGCCTCATCGGTGCCGGCGGGGCCGTGGGCATCGGCGCGCTCACCGCCAACCCGCAGCCGGCGTCGCTGGCGAAGCCGGCGCCCGACTTCCAGCTCACCGCGGACACCGGCGACCAGCCGGTCGCGTTCGGCCTGACCGCGATCCCCGACACGCCGCCGATCAAGCTCCAGGCCGTTCCCGACGACGCGCAGATCCAGCTCGTCGCCTTCTCCGAACCGGGCACGACCCCGGGCAGCCCGTCCACCGGCGGTCCCGGCACGGCGGCCTGGCTGTCGGCTGGCCATTCGCGCGTGCCCGTGATCAGCCAGTTCGACGGCGGCCCGCTGCAGGGCTCCAACTGCACGATGGCGTCGGGGGCCATGCTCGCGCGCCTGGTCTTCGGGATCGTGACCAAGGGGTCTTCCCTTCGAGCGCTCCAGCCCGACCAGCAGGGCGGCACCTCGCTCGTCGACCTCAACAACGCGATCAACCGCTACGGCGTGCATTTCGACTCCGCCGCCATCACGCCGCTCCAGCTGCGGGCGCTGATGTACGCGGGCGCGGGGGCCGTCATCCAGGGCACCTACGGCGCGATCCCGGTCTCGCTGCGCCTCCAGAAGGACTTCACCGGCGGCCACGCCATCTACCTCGATGGCTTCCGCCCGGCGAGCTCCGCGGGGCCGGCCGCCTACTACGTCGACGACCCACTGGGGCCGACGTGGGCCGGCTATTCGGGAGCCTGGTGGCCGGCCGACCTGGTCGAAGCGTTCGCGACGTCGTTCGGCGGTGGCCGCATCTACACGGCGTGGGGCTTCCCGGGCGGTGGCACGCCGACGACCTACCCGACGCTGCCGCCGGACTCCTACCCGGGCGCCGGGACCACGGCCTCCCCGTCGCCGACGGTCGCCCCGTCGCCAACCGCGCCTGGCTCGCCCGAACCCTCGGCGAGCCCCAGCCCCATCGTGCTGCCGTCGCCCGACGCCTCGCCGTCCGTGCCGCCGGCCGGCAACAACAACCCCTCGCCGCCTCCCGGCTGGTGGATCCCGGTGGACCCCAACGTGCTCGTCGCCAAGGAGCTCGCGAACATCGTCGTGGGCGCCTGCGCGACTTCGCCCGCCCCTGCGTACTGCCCGCCCGGCATCATCGGCCAGCTGCCCCCGAACGCGGTCGTCCCATCGCTGCCACCGCTCGCGAACACCGCCCTGATCAAGCTGCTGTACGCGAACCCGATCGGTGGCGGCCAGATGCAGGTCATCTTCAGCGGCCCGACCGGCTCGATCGGCGCGCTCCAGTACTGGGACGCGGGCGGCACCGGGGGACTCCACACGGCGCCAGCTGTCGTGCCCGCCCTGCTCAATGGCCAGCCCGTGTTCGTGGCCACCTTCCCGATCGCCCAGGGTGCCGCCTCCGACTTCGTGGCCTTCGCGTCCGGCACCGGCGTCCATGCCATCAGCCAGGTGGGCACGGCCGGACCCTAGGCCCCGCGTGGGGGCCGGCGCCGGGGGCCGGGCCGAGCCTTGTGCCGGTCCCGGGCACGGGCCCGGGCCCCGGGCCCCGGGCCCCGGGCCGGGCCCGGGCCTCTTGGTGCCGGAATGGCAATGATCCGTGCGTTCGCGGGCGCGTGGCGGCACGAGCGCACGTTCTCGCTTCCGTTCCGGCAGGGTTCCGTGCCGCAGTCGCCGATTCGGCATGCCACGGCGCTCATCAGCCGCGCCAGCGCACAGAAGATTGCCGTTACGGTCGCGCGGGCGACCCGGCGCCCGATGGTCGCGCCGGCGACCCGGCGCCCGTCGGACCGATTGGCAGCTCCGCCCCTCGAGACGGACCTCGGTTACGCCTGAGGAGGTCACGCGGCGGACCGGCGAGGAGGTGGGTCGCTCGCCCACGCACTTCCATCCAGACGATCGCCGAACCGGGCAGGGGCCATCCGGCACGGAGCGACTCCACGGCATCGCGCGCAGGCACCGGATAGGCCGTCGCAAACGTCGAGTCGAGCGACCGCACGACGGCGCGCGTGGCCGGACTCGATCGGAGCACGAGGAGGCGGTGGACGGTTGCGGGCGTCCCGTCCGGGTGCCGCACGGACGACAGCGCCCCGACGCCCATCGCCTTCTCGGCGGACCAGCGGATCACCTGCTCAACGCGTCGAAGCTCGGACTGGAATTCAACGGCGACAACCGCGCCGCCATCGGCGCGGCGCAGGACCATGTCGATGACGCCGCGCGCCGGGGTGACGACCGCGACCTCCAACTCAGGCCGCCACGCTGAGTGCAGCGCGCGCAGGAATGCCTCGACCATCCAGCTCTGGGCTCGATCCCGCACCGGAATGCCGGCGCCCGGCACGATCCGGACGGACAGGTCGGCACCAAGCGCATCCGCGATCCTGGCAAGCGTCGGCAGCCGGGGCAGTCGAGACCCGGACTCCAGGCGGCCGATGGTGACGGGGTGGACGTGCGCGGCCCGGGCGATCACAGCGGTCGCCAGACCGGCATCCTCGCGGAGCACGCGAACGTCGCGGCCGAGCCCCCTGCGGATCTCCGCACTCCGCCGCGCGGCGCGCATCTCGACCGAGCTTCTCCCGCTCATTCCGACAGTAAAGCGGGCACCGATTACCGCCGTCTCAACCCGGCCGGAGTGCCGCCCGATCTCGATCCACGGTGCCGCCCGGTCCCAATCGACCGAAGCGGCGACGGAGTCCATGCGCTCGGGCACGGTCCGGGCGGCCGCCCGGTCTCCATCGACCAGAACGGCAATGTTTCATGCGCTCAGGAGCGATCCAGGCTCACGGGGAGGTCGAATCCGACCATTCCGCGCGAATTCGTGCCCGTTTCGGCCGCATATTCCTGCGTCTACGGTGCTCGACGAGTGCGAACGCATCGAACATTGCCTGAACGGCAGCCTGCCGCGCTCGCCGCGTCGCAGCGGCGGACCGCCGCGTCGCAGCCCGCCGCGCCCGGAGCCCCCCGCCCGCCGCGCCCGCGACCCGCCGCGCCGCCGCCGCGCCGCGGCCCCCGCGCCGCCCGCGCCCGCGACCCGCCGCGGCCCCCCGCCCGCCGCGCCCCCCGGCCCGCACCGCCCCCCTCGCTGCGAGGCTCAGGCCGCCTGGCCGCTCGCAGCCGGCCCGGCCGGGCCTCCCGCGCCTCCCGGGCCGGGCGCCGGGACGGCGGCCGCATCGGCCGGCCCCCTCCCCTGCCCCAGCCGCACCTTCAGGCCGTCCACCAGCGAGTACACGACGGGAATCACGAGCAGCGTCAGGAAGGTCGAGCTGAACAGCCCGCCGATGACGACCGTGCCCAGCTCCGCCGCGATGATCGAGCCCTGGTTGAAGCCCGCCGCGAGCGGGATCAGGGCCAGGATCGTCGCGATCGCGGTCATCAGGATCGGCCGCACGCGGGTTCGGCCGCCCTCGATCAGGGCGTCGGTGGTCGACAGGCCGTTCCGTCGCAGCCGCTCGACGAGGTCGAGCAGGACGATCGCGTTCGTCACCACGATGCCGATCAGCATGAGGATGCCGATCAGGGCGCTGATGCCGATCGCCTTGCCCGACAGCAGGAGCGCCGGGAAGACGCCGATGGCCGCCAGGGGCAGCGTGAACATGATGACGAACGGCGTCACCACGCTGTTGAAGGCCAGGACCATCATCACGTAGACCAGCAGGATCGCGACCGCCATCGAGTTGAAGAGGCCGCCGAAGGCGGAGTTCTGCTCCTGCGTCACGCCGCCGAACTCGACCGTGACCCCGGCCGGGATCGAACCGGCGGCCTTCAGCTGGTCCACGGTCTTCTGGGCCGCGGCCGACGCCGCGCCCGTGTCCTTGCTCGTGATGGTCGCGGAGACCGTCGAGGCCGGCGCCTGGTCCACGCGCGTGATGCTGCCCTGCGTCTCCACCTGCTGGACCGTGGCCACGCTGGCGAGCGGAGCCTTGGCGGCGGACCCGACCAGGAGCTGCTTGAGCGCGTCGACCGACGCGACGCCGGACGAGTCGAGCTGGACGAACACGTCGACCGGGCCTGCGTCCGGCAGCGTGACCCTGGTGGCGACCGTGCCCACGAGCGCGGCCCGGACCTGCTGCGCGACCTGGGCCGCGGTGAGGCCGAGGCCGATCGCCTTGTTCGGATCGACGGTGATCTGGATCTCGGGTGTCGCCGCCGCGAGGTCGGACTTCACGTTCAGCAGGTCGGGGTCGGCTCGAAGCGCTCCGACGACGGCCTGGCTGCCGGCGGCGACGGCGGCCGTGTTGGCGCCCGAGACGACGATGCTCAGGCTGCTGGACGTGAAGCCGGCGGCCTGGTTGATGGCGGTGTCGAACCCGTTCGTGCGGACCGGAGCAAGCTCGACGCTCAGGCGCTGGCTTTCCGTGTCGAGGTCGACCGACGGGTCCATGCGGACGACGACGAGCGCGCTGTTGGCGGGTCGGCCCAGGAAGGCCGCGGTGAGCGTCCCGACACCGGTGTCACCTTCGGCGGGTACGGACGTCTGGACGAGCTCCACCTTCGGGTCGGCGCGCAGGATGGACTCGGCGGCGATCGCCTGCGCGAGGACGGTCTTTGAGCTGGAGCCGGCCGGCGGGATGACCGCGACCTGGAGGATCTTCTCCGAGCCGGCGTTGATGAACGTCGTCGGCAGCCGGCCCACCAGCGAGACGGAACCGACGAAGAGGATCGCGGCCACCAGGAGCACGGCGAGCTTGGTGGTCCGGTTGCGCAGGGCGAACCGGATCGTCGGCGTGTAGACGCGGATCCAGAGGGAGTTGCGGGGCTCGCCGTCCTCGTCGACGTTCAGCTTGACCCGGTCGATGAACAGGTAGGCGAGGACCGGCACGACGGTCAGCGCGCAGGCGAGCGACGCCAGCAGCGCGAACGTCAGGGTGAGCGCGAACGGCAGGAAGAACTGGCTGACGATCCCGCCCACGAACCCGATCGGCAGGAAGACCGCCACCGTGGTCAGGGTGGAGCTCGTGATCGCGGACGCGACCTCGCGCGGTCCGGCCAGCACCGCCTCCAGGCGGCTCTCGCCGAGCGCCCGGTGCCGGTAGATGTTCTCGAGGACGACGATGGCGTCGTCGACCACCCGCCCGATCGGCGACCGCCAGGCCGCCCAGGGTCATGATGTTCAGGGTGACGCCGGCGATCTGCATGACGACGAGCGCGGTGAGGACCGAGAGCGGGATGCTCACCGCGGCGACCAGCGTGGAGCGCAGGCTGAACAGGAACAGGAAGATCGTGATGACCGCGAAGAGGGCGCCGGTCCCGCCCTCGCGGAGCAGGCCGTCGCGCGACTCGGTGATGAAGGTCGACAGGTCGGAGACGACGTTGATCGACAGATCCGGGTGACGGGCCTGGACCGCGGTCAGCGTCGCCCGGACCTCGTCGGCGACGTCGACGGTGTTCGCGTTGGCGTTCTTGCTCACGGTGATCGTCAGCGAGGGCTCGCCGTCGGTGCGCGCGTAGCCGGTCGTCGGCACGCTGGCCAGCTCGACGGTGGCGATGCTGCCCAGGGTCACCGGCGTCGGCGCGGCCGCTGACGCGGCCGGCGCGGCAGAAGCGCCGGGCGCGGCGAGGCGCCGGGCGCGGCAGAGGCGCCGGGCGCGGCGGAAGCGCCGGGCGCGGCGGACGCGCCGGCTGCGCCGGCGGCCCGCACCGGCCCCGCGCCCCGGCCGGGAGCTTGAAGCCGACGACGAGCGCCCGCACCTGGTCGATCGACGAGAACGACCCGGACGTCGAGACCGGGATCCGGTTGATCGCCCGACGGGAGCTGGCCGGACGGGAACGTGACGTTGTTGGCGGCGAGGACGCCCTGCACCTGCTGGAGCGTGACGCCGGCCGCCGCCATGCCGGCGGGGTTCAGCGTGACGAGCAGCTGCTGCTGGAGCCCTCCGGTGAGGTCGGCCGAGGCGACGCCGTCGAGGCCCTGCAGCGCGGGCAGCAGGTCGGTCTGCGCGGCCGAGGCCGCCGCCGTGAGTCCGTCAGCGCCCTTCCCGGCGATCGAGGCGACCGATCACGGGAGAGGCGTTGATGTCCAGGGACGAGACCTGGGGCGACACCCCGCTGGGGCAGGGTCAGCGTCGGAGATGTTCTGCTGGATCGCCGCCTGCGTCTCCTTGACGTCCGTGCCGTAGGAGAACTGGGCGACCACGAGGGCGAGCGAGCCGCCGACGTGGACTGGATGCTCTCGAGCCGCGGGACGCCGGAGATCGCCCGCTCGATCGGCTTGGCAACCTGCTCGGCGACATCGTTCGCGCCGACTCCCGGGTACGGTGCGACGACCGTGATGATCGGCAGCTGGATGTCCGGCAGGAGCTCCTGCTTGAGGCTGCCCCAGGCCTGGATGCCCGCCAGGAAGAGGGCGACCGCGAGGAGCAGCGTCACGCTCCGCTTGCTGACGGCGAGCTCACTGAGGCGACTCACGAGGCGGCTCCTTCGGATGGAGAGGAAGCGGCGGGATGGAGGTGCGCTGGCAGACCCGGCGCATCGGCAGGCACGGCTCGTGCGGCGGCGGCGACCAGGATCTCGACGGCGCGAACCAGGGCCGCGAGGTCGTCGTCGTCGACGTAGCGAAGAAGGGTCCGCAGCTCCGCCACGTTCAGCTCGCGGAGGCGGTCGAGCTCCGATGCCCCCTTGTCGGTGACCGTGACGAGGACCTGCCGGCGATCGACCGGGTCGTCGTGGCGATCGACGAGGCCCAGGTCCACCAGGCGGTCGACGACCCCGCTGATCGTGGAGAGGGCGACGCCCAGGCGAGCGGCGAGCACGGACATGCGGATCGAGCCGGTGACCAGCACGACGTACATCAGCTTGGTCTGGGACATCGTGAGCTGGATCTCGAGGAGCTCCGGCGCATGGGCCGCGGCCAGCTGGTGGATCAGGCGCTCGAAGAGGGTGACGAGGGCGCTGACGGCTGTCGTCCTGGCGCTCGTCGAGTCGCCCGTTGCGTCGTACGGGGCCGGGGTCTCGGGCACGGCTGGATGCTCCTGCAGGATTGTTTCGGTTTGAGCGAAGAGTTCGTTAGGGCGAAATGATACGGTCTCACCGAAGCGTTCGCTTCGGCCGAAGCGTCCGACAAACCGTAGAAATGGCGCCGAGGCACCACGTTCCGACCCGGTACCATCCGCGGGTGACGCTCAGGCATGTCCCCGGCGCGGTCGCCAGGCGCTTCCTCGTACTCCACCACCTGCTCGCGCCGCCGCGGAGTCTTCCGCCGGGTCAGGCCAGCGTGATGGCCGTCTTCGATCGCCTGGGATCGATCCAGTTCGACCCGCTGGAGGTCGCCGGGCGCAACCACGACCTGGTCCTCCAGGCGCGTGTTCGGGGCTATCGGCGGACGATGACCGACGCGCTGCTCTACGAGCGACGGTCCCTTTTCGAGGCCTACAACAAGGGCCTGAGCCTGCTCCCGACCGCGGAACTGCCATGGCATCGCCTCACCTGGGATCGTCATCGCGTCGCGCATGACGGCGGCACGTTCGACGAGCACGCACCGCTGGTCGAGGAGCTTCTGGCCCGTATTCGCGACGACGGCCCGCTCTCCCCCACCGACGTCGAGCCGCGGGCAGCGATCGACTGGTACTGGCGCCCGACCAACCAGGTCCGGGCCATCCTGGAGGCCCTGGCAGAGGCCGGCATCCTCGGCATCGCGAGACGGGAAGGCAACCGGCGCGTCTACGATCTCGCCGAACGCCTCTTCCCGGCCGACCTCCTCGCCACGCATCCACCCGAGCGCGAGCAGGCCCGCCATCGCCTGCTCTCCCGCTACCGCGCGCACGGCCTGCTGGGGCCGGCCGGCACGGGCGAGCTGTGGCTCGGGATCGGCCCTGCCGGCCCCGACCCGCGACGCCCCGACCGACCCACGCGGGCGCAGCTCCGCGGCGACCTGATCGCCGACGGCGACCTGGTGCCGGTCGCGGTCGAAGGCGTGCGCGGGCACCGCTACGTGCTGGCCGGGGAGGTCCCGATGCTCGACCAGGCCGAGCGCGAGGTGGCCGCCGGGGCGGCACCCGGCGGCTCCCCACCGGCGGTGTCATTCCTCGCGCCGCTCGATCCTTTGTGCTGGGATCGCGACCTGCTGCGTGCGCTGTTCGGCTTCGACTACGTGTGGGAGGTCTACGTGCCGGCGGCGAAGCGGCGCTGGGGCTACTACGTCCTCCCGCTGCTGTGGGGCGATCGCCTGGTGGGCAGGATCGAGCCGCGGTTCGATCGGCGGGCAGGGGCGGTACGGGTCGTCGGGCAGTGGTGGGAGGCCGGCTTCGACCCGCACGCCACGGCCGGGTTCCTGCCCGCCCTCGCAGACGCCGTGGACGCGTACGCCGCGTTCGGCGGCGCCCGCCGGGTCACGTTCGCGAAGGACCGCGCGTCGCGCACGCTGGCGGGGGCGGTGGCCAGGGCGCGCTGAGGCGCACGCTGCCGCGGGGGCCAGAGCGCTCCGAGGTGCGCGCCCGCCGGCGGTGGCCCTGGCGCGCTGAGGCGCCCGCCCGCCCGCGGGGGGCCATCAGGCTCGGCTGGCATACCATCAGGTGCGCGATCGACCACCAGGACGCCCGCGTCCCGCCCGTCCGGTGCCGTCGCCAGCAGCAGGAGACGAGGCATGGCTGCCATTCGCACCGCCGAGGTGAACTGGAGCGGGTCCCTGGCCGAGGGAAGCGGCTCGATCGACTACGTGACCAGCGGCGCCTTCACAAGGCTGCCGGTCACGTGGGCGTCCCGAGCGGAGGCTCCTGACGGACGGACGAGCCCCGAGGAACTGGTCGCGGCCGCCCACGCATCCTGCTACGCGATGGCCTTCTCGGGCGACCTGGGCCGCAACGGGACGCCGCCCACGTCGCTCCATGTCAAGGCCACGGTCACGTTCGACAAGCAGGAATCCGGTTGGAAGGTGGCCTCCTCGGCGCTCGACGTCCGCGGGACCGTCGCCGGGATCGATGCGGCGAAGTTCGCCGAGCTGGCCGAGGCGGCGAAGGACGGCTGCCCGATCTCGCGGGCACTCAAGGGCAACGTCGCGCTCTCGGTGACGGCCACGCTCGAGGGCTGAGCGGCCCCGGGCCGGACGGCCGAGTTCCGCGGGTCCGCGCTGGGGCTCGGCCGGACCGAGACACCCGTCGCGCTCCGCCGGGCCGCCTCAGCTCGAGGCGAACCCGGCGCCCCGCCGCGCTCCGCGGGGGCGCTCGGCGGACCCGGCGCCCGGCGGCATTCCGCCGAGGCCGCCTCAGCTCGAGGCGAACGGCCTCGTGATGAGCGGCCCGAGCAGCTTCAGGAGCGGGATGTCCAGGAACGTGGACGGTGCGCCGAACTTCAGGCCGGCCGGCGGCGCCGCGAGCCCGATCTCGACGTCGAACGTGCCGCTGTTGGAGCCGCTGACCGCGAAGTGCAGGTCGACGTGATCCAGGCGGCCGGTCGCCCGGTCCGCCCACAGGTCGAACGTCGTCGACATGGAGGCGGCCATCGCTCGCAGCTGATCGACCTCGGCCTGCGGAACGCTGGACGCCGCCGGGCTGTTGACGAGCTTGTTCCAGTCCAGCGTTCCGTGCACGTGATCGGTGTCGAGCGCGTCCCGCTGCTCCTCGCCCGCGTACGACAGGCCGATCCCGACGCTGTCGAGTGCCTGCCTCACCGTCG
This sequence comes from uncultured Chloroflexia bacterium, assembly GCA_963821595.1. Taxonomy (GTDB): domain Bacteria; phylum Chloroflexota; class Limnocylindria; order Limnocylindrales; family CSP1-4; genus CTSoil-043. The sequence goes on from CAWGEL010000026.1 coordinate 295,101, forward strand.
CGCTGTCGGGGCTCGCCAGCGCCGAGCCCGACGGGAGGGCGGATCCCGACGGGAGCGGCGGGCCGGCCGAGCCCGCGCCAAGCTTCTCCAGGTCCGATCGCTGGACCAGGCGTAGCCAGCCGGTCAGGTCGCCGGATGGCAGCGCCGACGACCCGGCGAACAGCTGGCGAAGGGCTGGGGCCATGACCGCGCTCTTCGCGTACAGGGCCTGCCCGTCGTACACGGCGTCGAACGTGAGGCTGTCACCGGCGAAGCCGAGACGCGCGAAGGCGCCCGGCGCGCCGAGCGTCGAGCCCGAGATCGAGACGTTCATGAGCGCCGTGCCCGCCACGCCGTCGATCACGAGGCGCATCGACGCGGGCGGGATCGTGATGGTCTGGCCGGCCGCGGTCACGGTCATCCCGACCGATACCTGGACCCGGTCCCAACCGGCCTGGAACGCTCGCGTCGTGACGGCGTAGGGATCGACGGCGGCAGTCCCGGTGCAGCCGGCGAGCAGCCCCGGAATCGCAGCCGCGACCATCAGGGCGGCGAGCGCTCGGCGCATGGCGGATCCTCCCCAGCCGGTCCCGGTCCCCCGACCGAACGTACGCCGGCTCCGCGATCGTAGCGCCCGCCGCGGCGCCGCGACAGCCCTCAGGCGCGGCCCGTCCGCGCAGCCCGCCAGCCGCGGGCGCGCCGCTTCTCAGCCGAGTGCGCCGCTTCTCAGCCGAGTGCGCCGCTTCTCAGCCGAGTGCGCCGCCCCGGTCCGCCCGCTCGAGCGCGACGCGGAGCAGGCCGATCTGGCTGATCGCGTCGGTGATCTCGCCGCTGTCGATCCTCGCGATCGCCTGGTCGAGGTCGACCCAGGCCGTGGCCAGGTCCTCGGTGGCGTCCGGCTCGGCCGGCCCCGGTTCGAGGTCCTGCGCGACGAAGATCGCGCCCTCCTCGTCGGTGACCGAATTCGACGTGGCGAAGCGGACGAGCTCGCGCCAGGCGCCGCCGCGGTAGCCGGTCTCCTCTCGAAGCTCGCGCTGCGCGCCCTCCAGCAGGGACGTCCCCAGCGGCACGCCGCCCTCGGGGATCTCCCAGGAGTAGCGATCGAGGGTGTACCGCCACTGCCCGACGAGCAGGACGCGGCCCCGGTCGTCGAGGGCGACGACGCCGACGGCGGCCGACTGGAACGCCACGACGCCATAGATCCCGGGGGCACCGTCCGGTCGCACGACGTCGTCGTGGTGGACGGCGATCCAGGGGTTGGCGTACACGGTGCTGCGGCCGGTCCGGCGCCACGGGTTGGCCGGGTCGGCGTCGACGGGCCGCGCGCCCGTCGCCGACGGCGCCCCGGGCGACGACGGCCGGCGGCCGATGGGCGGCGCCGGCGGCGTCCGCTTCGGGCCCGACGCCGGCGGCGTCCGCTTTGGCTCCGTCATCCGGCGATCGTGAGGATCCGCTTCGGGTTCGCCTCCGTCATCTGGCGGATCTCGGCGTCTCCGATTCCCGCGTACCGAAGGTGGGGCAGGAACGTCTCCTGGAGGTACGTGTACCCGTTGCCTTCGTAGTAGCGGAGCTGCTGGTTGTGGCAGACGTCCTGGGACAGGAGGATGCGATCCGCGTGGCCGCGACCAAGCACCTCCTGGAGCAGCGGGACCAGGCGGCGCTCGCCATCCCGCTCCTGGGGCGTGAACGACATGCCCAGGAAGTCGAACTCGACGTTCGCGCCCCGCTCGATGATGGCCAGCCAGTACTCCAGGTCGGGGTGCGAGTCCGCGTGGCCGATGACGACGCGCGCCGGGTCCACGCCCTCGTCCTCCATCGCCTGCAGCTGGGCCAGGCCGACGTCGCTCATCACGGCGTGGGTCATGACGGCCATGCCCGTGGCGCGCGAGGCCCTTGCGCATGCGCGGAACACGCGCTCCTCCTGGGCCGAGAGCCAGGGCTTGTCCGTGCCGATCTCGCCGATGATGCCCGGGCGCACGCCGGTCCCCTCGGCGCCGTCCGTGAACTCGGCGACCAAGTCGTCGGCGAGCGACTGGGTGGAGCGGCGATCGATGAGCGCCTCCGCCGGGTAGTAGGACTGGCGATACCAGCCGCAGCCCATGACGAGGTGCAGGCCGGCGGCCGTGGCCAGCCGGCGCAGCCGCGCGGGGTCCCGGCCGATGCTCTGGAGCGTGACGTCGGCGAGACACGTCCCGCCGTGCTCCTTGAAGCGGGCGAGCTCGGGGAGGATGAGTTCGTCCTCGCCCGTCAGCTCCCAGTAGTCCCAGCGCGCCGGGATCTGCCAGAGCACGCAGCGCGTGTGCTCGTGCGGAAGCGTGAAGCCAAGCACGTCCGGGGAGATCGGACCGAGCACCGTCTGGACGAAGGGAACCATTCCGGGATCATAGGCCCGGCTCATGGGCGCCGTGCCGCCGGCGGCCCCGTGCCGGGGCCTGTGGGGCCAGCGGCGGCCCCGTGACCCGGGGCCGGACGGTCGGTCGGGCGCTGCCGGCGAGGCCGGTGTTCGCAGCGGCTGGCTCGGCGGCGAAGGGTTGAGCGCGGCCCGGCGTCCAAATCGTGTCCTCGGGGCGGATGGCGCGACGGGTACACGCTGATCGGTCGCGTGATGAGTCAGGACAGGCGCCAGGCCGTCTACTCGAAGCGCGTCGCCTCCGTGTCGGTGAGCCGGCCGATCATCGGCAGCGTGAGGCCGACCATGGCCAGCGCCGCTCCGACGCCGAGCAGCAGGACCGCGATCGAGCTGACGTCGGGCAGGATGATCGCGTCGTACCCGGTAAGGCGAAGGATGACCTGTCCGACGATCAGGCCGAGCCCCGCGCTGACCAGTGCCGCGATGCCCAGCGGCGCGGTCGCCTCGATCGCCACGATCGAGCGCAGGCGGCCCGTCGTCATCCCGGTCAGGCGAAGCAGGGCAAAGGGTCGTTGCCGCTCGATCAGCCCGCTGGCCGTGGCGACGGCCAGGCTGCAGCCGGCCATGACCATCGTGCCGAGGAGGCCGAACACCACGATCCGGCCCAGTTCGTCGATCGAGGAGGTCCCGGACTGGGCGATCTCGACGTCCGTCCACGCGCGAGCCGTGGGCAGCGCCTCGCGGATCAGCGTCCGGGCCAGCTCCTGGGTCCGGGCCGACCCGTCGGTCGCCACGAACAGCTCCGTCGCCACGAATCCCGACCCGCCGTCAGGCACGAGCGCCGGCGACAGCAGGACGTCCGGGATCGATCCGCCGACGCCACCCTGCAACCGGAACGTGCCGACGGACGCGCCCGCGGACGCGAGGTCGATCCGCAGCTGCGCCGGCGTGTCGCCCGTCGCGCCCGGCGCCAGGCCCCCGAACTCGTAGGTCGCACCCGGCACGATCGCCGCAGGGTCGCGGGTCATGACGGGCGCCGAACAGCCGGGGGAGATCGGAACCGACGCCGCCAGGTCCTGGCAGTCGACGATCGCCGCCTGCACGTCCCTCCCGTTGGGACCCGACAGCACCCCCTGTCGGACCACGGCCACGGCCGTGACGCCCGGCACGGCCCGAAGCTCGACGGCGAGACGGTCCGGCGCCGAGCCGGACCCGGTGGGTACCGTGGACGTCATCGAGCCCGGCGCGAGGGCCACGTCGGCGAATCGACCGTGCGCGTCGCGCGCGTAGGCGGCGACCGTGAAGAAGACCGCGGAGACGAAGACGGCCATCACGACCCCGGCGATCGCGCCGAACGCCGCCCGCGGGTCGTCCACCAGGCGACGAGCGGCGAGCAGGGCGCTGGCCCCGCGGGCCAGCCGGGCCAGGATCAGCCCGACCAGCATCGTGAGCCACGGCCCGGCGACGACGATGCCCACGATCACGGTGAAGAACCCGCCCAGCGTCAGGTAGAGCGAGAGGTCGAACCCGCCGCCGTCGCGGAGCATGACCAGGCCGCCGACGAGGGTGGCCAAGCCCAGGCCCAGCGGGAGCAGCCGCAGTCGGCGCAAGGGGCGAGCCGACTGGCGCCGCGTGACGCCGAGCGGCGAGAGCGACACCCGTCGCAGGGCGACCATCGCGGCGACGACGCCGACCACCTGCACGGCGAGCAGCAGCGCGGCGGCGGAGGGCAGCGACGGGACGATCGCCGACGGGAACCAGCCGAGGCCATCCAGCGGGACGAGCGCCACCGCGGGGCGCAGGACCCAGAAGAGGAGCGCGCCCGCGGCCGCGCCCGGGATCGTCGCCACCAGGGCCTCGCCGGCGGCGAGCCGGTAGACCTGGCCTGGCGTGGCCCCGATCAACCGCAGCAGCGCGAGGCGCCGCTCGCGGCGGGCCGCCGACAGGCGAGTGGCCGTGGCCACGAACACGGCGACGGGCGCCAGGGCGCCGACGACCACGACCAGGATCATGAGCCGCAGGATCGGCGAGATCGGCGGGATCGCGGGCTCCGTGTCCAGGCTGGTCACGACGGTGACGCCCGCCGCCCGGAGCGGCGCCGGCGCCGCGCCGATCACCGCCGCAAGCTCGTCGGGCGCCTTGAGCCCCGCGTCGCCGATCGTGCCGGCGACGTGGCCGAAACGGTCGCCGAGCTCGTCGGCCGGCGTCCTCGCGACGAGCTCCGCCAGGGCCGGCGAGAGGTAGGCCTCGCCGGGGGCGGGCACGGCGGGGATCCCGGGCGGGACGGGCGCATCCGCGGAGAGGGCCGCGACCTCGATGGCCATGACCTCCTGCCCTTCGAACCGGTCATCCGTCGTATCGAGGAGGAGGCCGCGCGTGGCCGAGGCCGACGCGTCGACCTGGCCGGGCGTGTCGCGCCAGGCGATGTGGGCGTAGCGCGTCTGGAGCGCCGGCTCGAAGCTCAGGGCGAACAGGAGGATCGCGGTCCCGATCGCGACCGCCACCGCGGTCATGGCCACCGCGACCAGCGAGCCCCGCCCGCCGGCCAGGGCCAGGCGGGCCCCCATGCGGATCATGCCCGCGCGACCGCTGCGGGGACGGCGAGGCCGGCGGAGGTGCCGGCGTCGAACGAGATGCGGCCGTCGCGGACGATCACCTCGCGATCCGCGTAGGCGGCCACGCGGGGTTCGTGCGTGACCAGGACCACGCTGACGCCGTCCGTTCGGGCGGTCGCGGTGAGCAGGTCCATCACCTGCTCGCCCGCGAGCGAGTCCAGGGCGCCGGTCGGCTCGTCGGCGAAGATGACGCGCGGCCGCGCCACCATGGCCCGGGCCAGGGCCACGCGCTGCGCCTGGCCGCCGGAGAGCTCGCCGGGGCGCCGGCCCTCCAGCCCGCCGATGCCCAGGCGATCGAACCAGGACTCGGCCTCGACCAGCGCGGTCCGGCGCGACCAGCCGGCGAGGAGCAGCGGCAGCGCCACGTTCTCCGACGCCGGAAGCTCGGCGACGAGCTGGCCGAACTGGAAGACGAACCCGAACGAGGCCCGCCGGAGCGCGCTCCGTTCTCCATCGGACAGCGCGTCGATGCGGCGGCCGTCGAACCAGACCTCGCCCGCCTCGGGCCGCAGGATGCCCGCCAGGCAGTGGAGCAGCGTGGACTTGCCCGAACCGGACGGCCCCATGACGGCGACGATCTCGCCGGGGGCAACCTGGACGTCGACGCCGCGCAGGGCATCCGTCTGGCCGAAGCGCTTGGTGACGCCGCGAGCCACCAGCGCGGTCGGGGTCTGAGCGCGCTGCGAGAGGGGAACCGGGCGACCCGGAACGAGGGGCTGGCGACCATCGAGCGGGCCGCGGTCACGGTCGAGCATCACGTCTCCTGGATGGGTTCGGCGACCCGGGCCGCGGTCACCCGCGACCGGATCTCGTCGATCCGCGCGCCGGTCATCTCGATCCAGCGCAGGTCGGCTTCGAGGTGGAACAGGGCATAGTCGGCGAGCAACGCGACCGGCAGGTCGGCGGTCCGCTTGATCTCGGTCAGCTCGCGCATCCGCGCGAGGTGAGCCCGGCGCTGGCGGTCGAGGACGTCCTGGACCGAGCGCCCGCCGAGGGCCGCGATCGCGACCTTGACGAACAGCGCGCTCTGCAGGTTCGGCTCGGGCGGGACCGGCTCGTCCAGCCATCGCTCCAGCTCGACCCTGCCGGGATCCGTGATCGCGTAGCGGCTGCGGTCCGGGCCATGGGCCCGCTCGACGCCGGTGACCATCACGCGCCCGTCTCGCTCGAGCCGGCTCAGCGTCGCGTAGACCTGGGCGAACGGGAGGGGCCTCCCCGGCGAGACGACGTCGTCGAAGCGCCGCTTGAGCTCGTAGCCGTGGCGCGGCCGGTCTTCGAGCAGCCCGAGCAGGGCATGGGAGAGGCTCATGGCGGCGAACTATACACCGTGTGAATAGTCGCGTGCACGGCGTTTCCGACACGTCGGTCGAGGGCCGACGGCTGACGACGCGTCCTCTCTCGAAGGTCGCAGATGCCAGGAATGGGGGCCATGGGGGGCAAGTCACAGGGGACTCGCCGACGTGTCCGACGAGCGCGGGGGTCGCGCCCAGGAACCCGGTTCGGGGTTCACTGCCTGACCGGCGAGCGTGGAGTCGGCCCGGGCGAGTCCAGCAGGACTCGCAGTCGGATCGGCAGGTGCCAGCTCCAGCGGACCGCGCCGCCGGCCGGCCTGCGCCGTTCGGCCGTTCGGCCTGCCTGCGCCGTTCGGCCGTTCGGCCCGCCTCCGCCGTTCGGCCGTTCGGCCCAGGCGACGTTCGCGCGTCCGGGCGCCGCGATCCGGGATGCGCTCGCCGGCCCCGACCGCGTCGCCTCGCAGTGCTGGCTCACGTGGGCGCCACCACGGCCCGGTCGGCACCGTTGTCGGGAAGACGGAACCGGAGTGGTGCTGACATGCGCAAAGGTCGCCGTGGCCGGATCGCGGAGGCCGCAAATCCGTTGTGGCAGGGTTCGATTCGTGCCATAGTCGGGCCCAGCCACGCGCCGGGCGGCCGCGTCCCCTCCGTCGGCCGCGTGCTTCTGCTCGCGACCGGGCGGCCGGTCGCCAGTTGGGAGGAGGACGCACCCATGCTGACGACGCGTCGCTTCGCGTCGCTCGCCGCCGCCGTGGCACTCTCCCTGGGAGCGTGCACGAGCGGGGCGACCACTGCCCCCAGCGTGGCCCCATCCGTCGCACCGTCGACGGCACCCAGTCCAAGCGCCGCCGAAAGCATGGCGGCATCGCCGTCGCCATCGCCTGCGGCCAGCCCGACCCCGATCGCGGGCGGCCTGCTCGACGTCGTGACCAAGGCCGGCAAGATCCGCGTCTCGACCGACCCGAACTACGCTCCGCAATCTGTGCAGAACGCTGATGGGTCGTATTCGGGCTTCGACATCGACGTGGCCACCGAGATCGCCAAGCGGATGGGCCTGACGGTGGCGTTCGTCACGCCGAGCTGGGACGCCATCACGGCGGGTGCCTGGGGCGGCCGCTGGGACATGAGCGTCGGCTCGATGACGATCACCACCGAACGCCAGAAGGTCATCGACTTCAGCCCGCCGTACTACTACACGCCCGCCCAGTTCGCGGCCAGCAAGGCCTCGGGCATCACGACCATCGACGGGTTCATCGGCAAGACCGTCTGCGTCGGCGCATCGACCACGTACTTCGACTGGCTGTCCGGCACCAAGCTGGACTTCGGGACGATGTCCCCGACGACGACCCCGCCTTCCGGCGTCAAGGTCGTCACCCAGAAGACAGATGCCGACTGCGCCCAGCTCTGGGCCTCGGGGCGGAATGACTGGCAGGGCTGGCTCACCGCCGGGCCCACCGTCGAGTCAGCGATCAAGCAAAATCAGCCGGTCGTCAAGGTCGGCGACCCGGTCTACTACGAGCCGCTCGCCGTGGCCCTCGACAAGAGGGGGCCGAACAACGCCGACTTCCTGGCCAAGCTCACCCAGATCGTGAAGGACATGCACGCCGATGGGACGCTCACGGCGATGTCCCTGAAGTGGTACGGACTCGACCTCACAAAGGGGCCCGGGCAGTAACCACGGACTGCCCCACCTTCATCCGACCCTGATCCGACGGGGGCGCACGGTGCGCCCCCGTCGCCGTATCCCCGACTGGAGGGTGTGATGGGGTTTGGCGGCGAGGGACAGAAGGCGTTCGCCGGGAACAAGTTCAGCGTCGATCACCCACCTGACGACATCGTCGACCAGATCCACCGCTCTCGGACGCGGGCGCACCTGCAATTCCGCCTGATCTTCGCCCTGACCTGGCTGGTGCTGGTCGGCGGGATGGTCGTCGCGATCGGGTCGACCGGCCGGGTCGATCCCGACTTCCTGGCGACGTGGGGCCCGTACATCCTGGGCGGCGCCGGGGTGTCCATCTTCGTCGCCGTCACCTCGATCGTCTGGGCCGTCGGTTTCGCGATCGTCGGCGCGCTCGGACGCCTGTCGACGATCGCCCCGATCTACGCGATCGCGTCGCTGTACGTGTCGATGGTCCGCGGGACGCCCCTGCTCATCCAGATCGTGTTCGTGTACTCCGCCCTCCCCCAATTCGGGATCGTGCTTGACCCGATGCTCTGCGGGATCTTCGCGCTCGCCTTCAACTACGGGGCGTACATGACGGAGATCTTCCGGGCGGGCATCCAGGCCGTCCCGCGGGGCCAGGTTGAAGCCGCCCAGGCGCTGGCCATGCCCCAGCAGCTGATCATGCGGCGGGTCGTCCTGCCGCAGGCGATCCGGATCGTCATCCCGGCTATCGGGAACGAGTTCATCGCCATGATCAAGGACACGGCGCTGGTGAGCTACGTGACGATCCAGGAGGTCTTCTTCCGCGCCTCGACGACCGGCACCCGATTCTTTCGGTCGTTCGAGACGCTGCTCGTGGCAGCCCTCATCTACTGGGTCATGACGATCATCTTCTCGTTCTTCCAGGAGCGCCTCGAGCAACGTCTCGCCAAGAGCGACGTGCGGATCTGAGGGGACGACGATGACCACGCCCACCGCCGCGACATCGACGCCCACCGCCATCCGCGACCCATTCGCGATCCCGGGCGCCCTCACGCCGCCGGGCTCCGCGCCCGTCGTCCGACTGCTCGGCATCGAGAAGTACTTCGGCTCCAATCACGTGCTGCGAGGCTGCACGCTGGAGGTCTATCCGCGCGAGACCATCTGCCTCATCGGCCGGTCGGGGTCGGGCAAGAGCACGCTGCTCCGCTGTGCCAACTTCCTCGAGGAGCCGTCCCGTGGATCGGTCGAGATCGGTGGGATCCGGGTCGACGCCGACCCCATGCACAGCCGGAGCCGATCGCACAACGAGCAGATCCGGCAGATCCGGCTCCAGGCCCAGATGGTATTCCAGGAGTTCAACCTGTTCCCGCACATGCGCGTCATCGATAACCTGATCGAGGCGCCAATCCGGGTGAGGCACCTTCCCCGCGACCAGGCGATCGCCACGGCCGAGAAGTTCCTCGACAAGGTGGGCCTCTCCGAGAAGCGGAACAAGTACCCGGCCCGCCTCTCGGGCGGACAGAAGCAGCGGGTCGCCATCGCCCGGGCCCTGACGATGGAGCCCAAGGTCCTCCTGTTCGACGAGCCGACCTCCGCCCTCGACCCGACACTGGTCGGCGAGGTCCTCCGGGTCATGGCCGACCTCGCCCACGAAGGCTCGACGATGATCGTCGTGACCCACGAGATGGCGTTCGCCAAGGAAGCCGCCGACCGCGTGTACTTCATCGAAGAGGGCACGTTCGTCGAAGCTGGGCCGTCCGATCAGATCATCAACAACCCGCAGGACCCGCGGACCCGGAAGTTCCTGTCGCGCCTGCTCGACAAGGTCTGATCGACACCCAGTAGGAGTCTCGGCTCGGGCCGGCGGCGGTATCCTGAGGCCGGCGCGACGCCGGGAGGCGCCGTCTGGGCCCTCGTCCCAGGGCACGCGCAGCAGGCTCCCGCACTCCGATCGAGGGCCAACCCGTGTTCCACCGCTGGGGCGCTTTCGTCTACCGGCAGCGCCGGATCGTCGCGCTCGTCACCTTCGTCATCGCCATCGTCGCCATCCCGTTCGCCTCCCGGGTGTCGGGCGAGCTCTCGTCGGGCGGCTGGCTCGACCCATCGTCCGAGTCGTCGCAGGTGTCGACCCGACTGGCGACCGAGTTCGGCAGTGGCAGGAGCAGCGTCCTGGTGCTCTTCCGCAGCACCACGCCGGGTGCCAGTGCGACCGGCGCGCCGTTCCAGGCGGCCGTCGCCGAAGCGCTCGCGCCGCTGCGGACGGACCCGCACGTGGCCACGGTCGTCGGCTACGCGGAGACGGGCGACTCCCGGTTCATCAGCACGGCCGGCGACGCGGCCTATGTCGTGGTCTCGCTCAACTCGACCGACGAGGAGTCCGTGGCGTTCTGGCCCGACCTGCGGGCGAAGCTCGTCGCGCCGGCCGGCTTCACCGTCGGCACCTACGGCTACGCCACGTTCGCCATCGACACGTCGCACCAGGCCGACGCCGACCTCCGCCAGGCCGAGACGGTCAGCCTGCCCATCGTCGCCGTGGTCCTCTTCCTCGTCTTCACCAGCGTCGTGGCGGCCGGCATGCCGCTGCTGGTTGCCGGGCTGGCGATTCCGACGTCGCTGGCGATCGTCTTCTTCGTGGCGAAGGCGATGACGATGAGCGTCTTCGTCCTCAACATCGCCTCGATGCTCGGGCTGGCCCTGGCCATCGACTACTCGCTCTTCATCGTGAGCAGGTACCGCGAGGAGCTGGCCCGCGGGCATGCGGTTGGAGACGCGGTTGCCCGGGCCGTCGCCACCAGCGGCAAGGCGGTCCTCTTCTCCGGCGTGGCCGTGGCGATCGGCCTCTCCGGCCTGATGGTGTTCCCGTTCCCGACGATCCGCTCGATCGGCCTGGGAAGCGCGCTCGTCGTGACGTGCTCGGTGTTCTTCGCCCTCACGTTCCTGCCGGCGACGCTGGGGATGCTGGGGGACCGGGTGAACCGCCTGAGCTGGGCGGGCTTCCAGGGGCGGCTGCGCGGCGATCGCGCGCCCTCGGCACCTGCCGCAGAGACCGCGGTGGAGGCATACGACCCTGCCCACCCGAGCCGATGGGGCAAGCTGGCGCGGCAGGTGATGGCCCATCCGTGGCTGGTCCTCGTCCCGGTTGCCGCCGCCCTGGTGGTCGTGGGGACGCCGGTCCTGCGGATGGAGCAGGGCGTGCCGGGGGCCGAGGTGCTGCCGGCCGGCCTGGAGAGCCACGACACGTACGTCGCGCTCCGGTCCAGCTTCCCGCCCGGCGAGACGACGCCGATGATCGTCCTGGCCGACGTGAGCGGTGATCCGACGAGCCCGGCCAACGTGAGTGCGCTCCAGGCCTATGCGGCCAGGCTGGCCGCCGTCCCGGGAGTCTCGCGCGTCGAGTCCTTCTTCACGCTCGTCGATCCGACCACCGGCAAGGCCGTCCCGCCGGCCCAGGTGCCGCTGCTGTTCTCGTTGCCGCCCGCGCAGCGCCCGGCGGCGATGCAGGCGGGGCTCGCCAAGCTGCTGGCGCAGTACGTGTCGGGCTCGGCGGTCCGCCTGAACGTGCTCAGCCCGGCGATCGCCTCGAACCCGGAGGCGACATCGCTGGTCCCGATCGTCCGGGACGTGGACCCGGGGCCGGGCATCTCGCAGGTGCAGGTGGGCGGCGTCGCCGCCATGGGAGCCGACTTCTTCGCCGGCCAGGCGAGCACGCTGCCGCTCGCGATCGGCTGGACGATGCTGGCCATCGCGGTGACGCTGTTCCTGCTGTTCGGGTCGGTCGTGATCCCGCTGAAGGCCGTGGTGATGACGCTGCTGTCGGCGTCGGCCAGCTTCGGCGCGCTGGTCTGGGTCTTCCAGGACGGCAACCTGGCCGGCCTGCTCCGGTTCGATCCGCCGGGCTTCACCGTCGCCGGCATCCCGATCATCATGTTCTGCGTGATCTTCGGGCTCTCGATGGACTACGAGGTCCTGCTCCTGTCGCGGATCCAGGAGGCATGGAGGCGGACGGGCGACAGCCGGGCGGCCGTCACCGAAGGGCTGGTCCGGACGGCCCGGGTGATCACGGGCGCGGCCCTCATCATGGTCTGCGTGTTCGCCGCGTTCGTCCTCGCCGACGAGGTGACGATCAAGTCGATCGGCGTGGGGATGGCGATGGCCGTCGCGGTGGATGCCACGATCGTCCGGATGCTGCTGGTGCCGGCCACGATGCGCCTGCTCGGGAAGCGGGACTGGTGGGCGCCGGGTCCGCTCGGGCGACTGGCGGAGTCCGTCGGCTTCAGCCACGTCGAGGATGCCGACGCTGACGTCGGCCCGGCGCCGGGAGCCGAACCGGGCGGAGCCGGCGTCGACCGCTCGCCCGGCGGCGGAACCAGCCCGGCCTGAGCCAACCTGGAGGACGGATGGACGACGAGGTCGAACGCCGGCTGCGGGAGCTCAAGGGCGCTCCGGGTCCGGGCGCGGGGGCCCCCGGCGCGGGCACGGGCCCGGGCGCGGCACCCGGCGCGGCCACCCCCGGCGCGGGCGCGTCCGGCGCGGCCGCGGGCGCGGGATCCTCGGACCGGCCTGCCCTGACCGGCGAGGTCATCGAGGGCCCCGGCGGCGGGCGCGGGCCGGGGTCCGGGCCCGGACGTGGTTCGGGTCCCGGTGGGCCGGGCCGCCCGGGGCCGGCCGTCCGGGCCGTGAGCTGGTCGTTCGGAGAGGCGCAGGCCGGCCGACTGGGACTGTGGATCGGGCTTGGCCTGCTCGCGTTCGGCGGATACCTGGTGCTGGTCGAGTTCGTGCCCCAGGCCCGCATCGCCGGGTCGATCGCTATCCTCGCGCTGGGACTCTGGGCGCTGGCGTGGCGGGCGCTCCGGCGGGCCGGCGGGTGGGCGCTCTACGTCGGCGCGGTGCTGGTCGGCTACGGAGCCGGCGGCACGATCGCGAACATGGTGGCCGGCGGCCGGGGCGGCTGGGGCAGCCTCGGCGTGGGCATCGCATTCCTGGCGATCGCCGGGTGGCGAGCGGCGCGTGGTGGCGGCGTCGGCTGGCAGGCGTGGATCGGTGGGATCCTCTCCGTCTGGGGTGGATGGGGCGCCCTCGGCTCCGTGGTCCCCGGCTTCCCCACGGCCGGAGACCTGGCGGTGCCCGTCTTGCTTGTCCTCGCCGGGCTCGTGGTCGTGCGCCGCGGCCTGACCTGAGGCGCCACGCAGAACCAGCGTGCGGTCGGCGGCCGACGCGACCGATCCGGCAATCATTCGTGCGCTCACGAGCCATGCGGAGCCTGACCGCACGGATCGATGACCGAAACGGCAACCGAATTGCGGAGGGACCCGGGAATCGGGCCTCCGAGGCTCGTGGCCAGGCGCGAACGCAGAAAAGACTGCCGTTTCGGTCGAGCGTGATCCTGAGTCGTGGCTTCTCGCGCGTCAGCGGCCGCGCGTCAGCCGGCCGCGCGTCAGCCGGCCGCGAGTCAGCCGGCCGCGCGTCAGCCGGTTGCTGCGGCCGCTCCCGCCCCGGTCGCGGCTTCCACGGCCTCGGCGACCACCGTCGCGATTCGCTCGAGCTCGGCATCGGTGGTCACGAATGGAGGTCCCAGGAGGATCACGTCGCCGTCCACGCCGTTGGCGCACCCGGTGCCGGAGTAGAGCAGCACGCCGCGCTCGCGGGCCGCGGCCACGACCGCCTCCGTCCGCCGGCGCGCGCGCGGGAACGGCGCCCGCGTACCCGCGTCGGCGACCAGCTCCACGCCCACCATCAGGCCGCGGCCGCGGACGTCCCCGACGTGCGGGTGATCGCGGACGGCCTCGGCGACCAGCGACCGGAGGCGCTCGCCCTTGGCCGCGGATGCCTCGACCAGCCGTTCCTCGCGCAGGATCCGGAGCACCTCGCGGGCGACCGCCGCGCCCACGACGGAGTGGCTGTACGTGAAGCCGTGGACGAAGCCGCCGCCGGCCACCGTCTCGAAGACCGGCCCGGCCGCGGCGACGAACCCGAAGGGCCAGTAGCCGGACGTGGCCCCCTTGGCGGCCACCAGCAGGTCCGGTCGGATGCCCCAGTGATCGAGCCCGAACCACCGCCCGGTCCGCCCGAAGCCGGTCATCACCTCGTCGGCGATGAGGAGCACGCCGTGCCTGCGGCAGACGTCGGCGATCGCCGGCCAGTAGCCATCGGGTGGCACGACCGCGCCCAGCGTCGCCCCCACGATCGGCTCGGCGACGAAGGCGGCCACGTGGCCCTCGCCGGCCGCCTCGATCTCCGCCTCGAGCTCCGCGGCGAGCTCGGCAGCGTCACCCATGGCGTTGGCCGCCGCCTCGCCGGCCCGGTACGGATACGCGGCCGACACGTGGCGGAAGCGCCCCAGCCATGGCTCGTACGGTCGGCGGAGCGGCTCGCGGCCGGAAAGGTCCAGGGCGCCGAGGGTGTTCCCGTGGTAGCTGCCATGTCGCGCGATCACGACCGTCCGCTTCGACTCGCCGCGGGCCAGGTGATAGGCGCGCGCCATCTTGAGGGCCGATTCGATCGCCTCCGAGCCACCCGACACCGGGTAGACGGCGGGAGCGTCGACCGGCAGGACGTCGGACAACTCGGCCGCGTAGGCCTCCAGCGCCTCGCTGGTGAAGGCAGACCCGTGGGCGTAGGCGATCCGGCCTGCCTGGTCGGCCATGGCGGCAGCGATCTCGCGCCGGCCGTGGCCGACGTTCACGACGACGGCGCCCCCCGCGGCGTCGAGGTACTCACGCCCGTCCGCATCGCGAATCGTCGCGCCACTGGCGCTGACCACGACGGGCAGGGTCCGTCCGAACACGCGCGGGAAGACCCGACCGGTCTGGCTCATGCCGATGATTCTAGGTGTCGCGGGCAGCCCCCGGGCGGCGTGGGCGTACGGCGGACACAGAACGGCGGCCGGGCCGCACCTCCCCCTGCGCGTTCCGGCCGCCTCCCCCCGCTGCCCGGGTCCGTGCTAGACGCGGCCGCGCGGCACCGTCTGCCAGTACGTCTTGTTGAAGAGCACCTTGCCCAGGTGCCAGAACTGGTTGGGGCGGGGCGGCCGCGGCGGATGCTCGTAGTCGAACTGGAGGAGCGTGCCCTTGCCGTCGCCGACCTCGAAGAAGCACATCACCTTGCCCTCGTAGCTCGCGTGCTTGCCGGAGGGCGGCGTGCCGTTGATGGCGGCGGCGAGGCGCTCGGCGATGACCGGTGCCTCGAAGTGCGCGGTCGAGCCTGCCTTGGACAGCGGCAGGTCCGTCGTGTCGCCGATCGCGTAGATGTTCGGGTAGCGCGGCGTCTCCGCGTCGGACGTCCCGGACGGGACCATGTGCTTCACCTGGAGGGTGTGGCGATCGGTCGGCACCCAGCCGGACTTGGGGGCCAGGCCGGAGTCGGTCAGGACCTGGGCGCCCTTGTGGGGCGGGACGCAGATGAGGAGGTCGTAGGGGTACTCCTCCATCGCGTCGGTGATGACGACCTTGCGCTCCGCGTCGATCGAGTCGACGCCGGCGAGCAGCTGGAGCTCGATCCCCTTCTTCGCGAAGATCGGCGTCGCCATCTCCGAGACGCTCTCGATCGTGAACGCGCGGTTGATCGGGGACAGGAACGTCATCTGGGTCGCGTCGCGGAGGCCACGCTCGCGCAGCTCGGCCTCGACGAGGAACGCGACTTCGAGCGGGGCCGGCGGGCACTTGTACGGGATGCCGGCGATGCCGATCACCAGCTTGCCGCCCTTGAAGTCGTCGAGCGCCTTCCGCAGCCGGGCCGACGCGGCCGCGGTGTAGAAGTGATGGGCTTCGGTACCGAAGTGGTCGATCAGCTCGGGCAGGATCCGCGACCCGGTGGCGATCACCAGCTGGTCGAAGTGCAGCTGCTCGCCGGATGCGAGCGAGACCAGGCTGGTGTCGGGGTCGACCTTCTCGACCGTGCCGACGACCAGGTCCACGTTGCCGTCGAGGAGCTTCTTCTCCGGCCGGACCAGGTTCTGGGGCCGCTCGTGGCCCATGGCGATGTACATGTACCCGGGCTGGTACGCGTGCTGGCCCGTGGCGTCGACGACGGTGACCTTCACGGAGCCCGTCGCGATCTGCTTCCTGAGCTTGCGGGCGACGAGGTTCGCGGTGAGCGTCCCCCCTACCCCGCCGCCGAGGATGACGATCCGCTGCATGCCGGCCGTGCTCCTAGCGCGCCTTGGTGACGATGATCTCGTCGTAGCCGTCCTTGGTGTCGACGGCGACGAGCGTGTGGCCCGCCTTCTCGACCCACTTGGGGATGTCGATCTTGCTGCCCTTGTCGGCCGACCAGACGGCGACGGTGTCGCCGACCTCGGACTCCTTGATCGCGCGGATCAGCTCCATCAACGGCCCCGGGCAGAAGCTGCCCCGGGCATCGACGGTCCTGGTGATGGTCGCCATGTGGATGTCCCTTCCTGGTTCGGGCTGAGATCGCGCCCCGCCGGGCGCGCGGGGCGCGCGGGACGCAGACGGTCCGGCCCGCGAGTCCGCGCGCCTGATGGCGCCCTGCGTCAGATGAACAGCGGGGAGCTGCCCTCGGTCATGAGGGCGATCACGGTGGCCGCGCCGACCGGCTCGCCCATGCCCTCGATCATGTCCTCGCGCTTGAGGCCGAACATGTCCATGGTCATCTGGCAGGGCATGAACTCGACGCCCATCTCCTTGGCGAGATCGAGCAGCTCCTTGGGGCTCGCGACCTTGTACTGCTTGGCGAGCTTGCCCATCATCCAGGGGCCCATGCCCAGGAAGTTCATCTTGGACAGCTTGCGATGCGAGACGCCCGGGCGCTGCATGAAGGACATCATCTTCTGCATCACGTTGTCGCCGGTGATCCGCTTCTGGTCCTTGACGAACGTCTGGAGTCCCCAGAAGGTGAGGAAGACGCGGACCTTCGCGCCCATCGCGGCGCCGGTCGTGGCCAGGATCATGGTGGCCCAGGTCTTCTCGAGCTCACCGCTGTAGCAGATGATGAGGATGTCATGCGGCTTGGCTTCGTGCTCGTGAGCGGGCACGGCGGGCGCCGGATCCGCGATCGGCGCGTCGGCGACGGGTAGCTCTGCGACGGCTGTCATGGCGTTGTCCCTTGCTTACTTGTGGCGCAGGACGAAGCGGTAGACGCCACCGTCCGCGGATTGCTCGACGATCTCGTGGCCCGTGGTCTTCGACCAGGCCGCGAAATCCTTGACTGACCCGGCGTCGGTCGCCAGCACCTCGAGCAGCTGACCCGAGGTCAACAGCTTGATGGCCTGGGCGGTCTTGACGATCGGCATCGGGCAGCTGAGGCCCTTGGCATCGATGCGCTGCGCGATCTGGAGCGCCATGTGTTCGTGTCCTTCCTGCCCACCGATCGACGGTGAGCGCGTCCGTCAGATGTCCGTTGGTCAGATGAACAGGATGTGGCCGTCACCGGCGTTGAGATAGAAGGCCGTCACGCCCTCGACGCCGTCGACGAGCGGGTCCAGGTCCTCCTCCTCGATGCCCAGCACGTCCATCGAGAGCGAGCACGCCTGGATGTCGACCTCGCCGAGCTCCTTGGCCTGCCGCAGCGTCTCGTGCCACGGTGCCTGCCCGGCGGTCGCCGCGGCAGCCACGCGGGCGGCCCCCTCCGCGCCCGCCTCGGGGCTCAGGCCGCGGCCGGTGCCAATCCGATCCTTGCGGAACGACTCCAGGGCCCAGTACTGGAGGAAGATGTTGACGCGGCGGTCGAGGGCGGCCGCCCCGGCCGTCATGACCGCGGCCGCCTGGAGGCGATCCTCGGTCCCGGAGAAGAGGACCAGGTTCAGGGGTTCCATCGCTACCTCAGCCGGCCCCGGCGGGGGACGTGACGGAGTCGACGCCCTCGCTCGCCGTCGTGGAGCCATTCGAGAGCTCGCCAAGGCGGGCGAGACGGCGCATGAGGACCCCGCGCATGAGATTGCAGGCCGTGATGACCTCGGGGTCTGTCAGCCGGTAGCGGACCTCGCGCCCATCGCGCTCTGCCTCGACGACTCCTGCGGCCCGCATCATCGCGAGGTGCTGGGAGACGTTCGGCTGGCTGATCCCCATCTCCTCCGCCAGCCGGCCGACTTCCATCGGCCCCGGCGCCAGCAGATGGAGGATCTCGAGGCGCCGCGGGCTGGCGAGGATCTTCATCACCTCTGACTGGAGATTCCAGATTGGGTCCATGCGGCAACGATGAACCCATGCGAATGTGCGCATCAATGCCTGAATGGCCCGGTCCGAGGGCCGGATGTCACAAGCTCTGCGGGACGTTCGGGCCCGGGGTGATGGCGCGGCGCAGGCGGTCTCCCGCGCGATGCGCATCGGTGCATCAACGGCGGCGGCGAGGCGAGGCGAGGCGAGGCGGACGAGGTCTCCCGCGCGATGCGCATCGGTGCATCACGGGCGGAGGCGAGGCGGGCATGGCGCGGCGCGGCGCGGCGGAGGAGCGCCCGGGGCCGGAGGGAGCGCCGGAGGCCGGAGTCCTCGCCGATGCGCGGGAATCCTCATTATGAGGTAACCTCCGCACATGCCGACATCGAAGACCCCCACGCCCGCCCCAACCACTCCTGTCGAGATCGAGCCGGCACTCGAGATTGCCGACCTCATGGGCCAGGTCGTCCGGCGCCTGCATCGGGGGACAAGCGAGGCACTCGCGCCGATTGGCCTCTCCCGGGCGCAGGCGCGGGTCGTCCGCCTCCTCGCGGACGGGCCGCTGCGGATGGCGGTCATCGCCGACAGGCTCTCGGTGGTGCCGCGGACCGTCACCGACCTGGTCGACGGCGTCGAGGCCGGCGGGCTGGTTGCCCGCCGCCCGGATCCGGACGATCGTCGCTCGACATTCGTGGCGCTGACGGCGGGCGGTCGGCTCCTCCTCGACCGGCTGGAGGTCGCCCGGCGTGAAAGTGCCGAGCAGGCGTTCGGCCGGCTCGACCCGTCCGATCGGACGGTCCTCCTCCGTCTCCTCCGCGACCTGGCCGGCGAGCCCGCCGACGGATGCGTGTCCGAGGCGAGAGCCGGCGTGGGCGCAGGCGCGGTCGTGCGAGGTCGTGTCCGATGAGCATGATGGGCGGGAGCGGAATGGGCGGCTGGCACCTCATGCGCTCGTTCCGACGCGACGACTCCGTGCGGTCGCAGCGGCTGTCGCCGGGGCTGGCCCGGCGGATCGTCCGGTTCGCCTCGCCGTACCGTCGGCTCCTCGTCGTCTTCCTCCTCATGATCGTCGTCGACGCGGTCATCGGCGCTGCGAACCCGCTCGTCTACCGGGCGATCATCGACGACGGGATCGTGCCGAAGCAGTCCGACGTGGTCGTCCGGCTGGCGCTCTTCCTGGTCGGGCTCGCCGTCGTCGACGCGGCCCTCTCACTCGGGGAGCGCTGGATCTCGGCACGCGTCGGCGAGGGGCTCATCTTCGACATGCGGACGCAGGTCTTCGCGCACTTCCAGCGGATGCCGGTCGCGTTCTTCACGCGGACCCAGACGGGCGCCCTCGTGAGCCGCCTGAACAACGACGTCCTGGATGCCCAGAGCGCCTTCACGAACACCCTGTCGTCGGTCGTCGGCAACGCCATCACCGTCGTGGTGACACTCCTGGCGATGTTCCTGCTGAGCTGGCAGATCACGCTCCTCGCGCTCGCCCTGTTCCCGGTCTTCGTCCTCCCGGCGCGCTGGGTCGGGCGACGGATCCAGGCGATCACCCGCGAGAGCTACAACCTGAACGCCGCGATGACCTCGACGATGACCGAGCGCTTCAACGTCGCCGGTGCACTGCTCGTCCGGCTGTTCGGCCAGCCGATCCGGGAGATCCGGAGCTTCGAGGCGAAGGCCGGGCGGGTCCGCGACATCGGCGTCACGCAGGCGATGTTCAGCGTCGTGTTCATGACGTCACTCCTCCTCACCGCTTCGATCGCCGCCGCGCTCGTCTACGGGCTTGGCGGCGTGCTCGCCGTCCAGGGCGCCCTCCAGGTGGGAACGGTCGTCGCCCTCACGGCCTACCTCAACCGCCTCTATGGGCCGCTCACCGCGCTCTCGAACGTCCAGGTGAGCGTCATGACGGCACTCGTCTCGTTCGACCGGATCTTCGAGGTGCTCGACCTCCAGCCCCTGGTCGCGGAGCGGCCGGACGCCGTGGACATCCCGCGCGGCCCCGCGAGCGTCGAGTTCGACCACGTGGACTTCAGCTACCCGACCGCATCCGAGGTCTCCCTCGCCTCGCTGGAGTCCGTGGCCGTCCTCGACCAGGCGCCGTCGAGCCAGGTGCTCTTCGACATCTCGTTCACCGCCCGGCCCGGCGAGCTGGTCGCCCTCGTCGGCCCGTCCGGCGCGGGCAAGACGACGATCAGCCAGCTCGTCCCTCGCCTCTACGACGTCCGCGGGGGAGCCGTCCGGATCAACGGGATCGACACCCGGGACGCCACGTTCAGCTCGCTCCGCGAGATGATCGGAGTCGTCACCCAGGACGCGCACCTCTTCCACGACACGATCCGCGCGAACCTCGTCTACGCGCGGCCCGATGCAACCGAGGCCGAGCTCATCGACGCGCTCCGGGCGGCCCAGATCCTGTCGTTCGTCCGCACGCTGCCCAACGGCCTCGACACGGTCGTCGGCGATCGTGGGTACCGGCTCTCGGGCGGCGAGAAGCAGCGCGTTGCGATCGCCCGCCTGCTGCTGAAGGGGCCAGACATCGTCGTCCTCGACGAGGCGACGGCCCACCTCGACTCGGAGTCCGAGGGCGCGGTCCAGGAGGCCTTCCGGACCGCGCTTGCCGGGCGCACCTCGATCGTCATCGCCCATCGGCTCTCGACGATCCGCCAGGCCGACCAGATCCTCGTCGTCGCCAAGGGCCGGATCGTGGAGCGCGGCACCCATCACACGCTCCTCGCCGCCGGCGGGCTGTATGCCGAGCTCTACCGCACCCAGTTCGCCGTCCAGGCAACCGGTGGGGAGGACACGGGCGAGGTCTCGCTCGAGGTCGCCGGCTGACGGGTCCGCGGCGCGGCGCGGCGGCTCGCGGGGGCCTCTCCCCGCCTGATGCGCATCGGCGCATCGGCGCATCAGCTGGCGAGGCCGGCGTGGCGCCCCGGCTCGCGGCGCGCGGCGCGCAGGGGCACGGCGCGCAGGTGGCATCTCCCCGTGTGATGCGCATCGGCGCATCACACGGCTGGCGGCCCGGGCGGAGCCACAATCGCGAGTCGCATCTCGCGGTGTGATGCGCATCGGCGCATCAGCTCGGGGGTGGCGTGCCCACGCCGGGCCGGAGGGCGTCCACCGGGGTGTCTCGAGGCTGATGTGCGGAGGCGCATCAACCGAGAGGGTGTCGGCCCGGGCGACCAGGATCGGCCCGGGTGACTCGAGCCTGATGTGCGGAGGCGCATCAGCCGAGAGGGTGTCGGGCCGGGCGACCAGGATCGGCCCTGGGCGACCAGCTCCGCCGGACGCCCGCTCAGCAGATGCGCGGAAGCTGCTCCCCGACCAGCATGTCGACGATCCGCTCGCTGCCGATGATCGTCCGAATCGTGACCATGGCCGCATGGTCGGAGACGGCCTGGCCGATGATCGCCGCATCGGCCCCCTCGGGCAGGGCTCGCATCGCCGCGAGGACCGCGTCGGCGCGATCGGCGGGTACGAGGGCGACGAGCTTGCCCTCGTTGGCCACGTGAAGTGGATCGAGGCCGAGCATCTCGCAGGCGGCGCGGACCGGCCCCGGGATCGGGATGGTGGACTCGTCGAGCACCATGCCCACGCCGGACGTCGCCGCGATCTCGTTGAGCGTCGACGACAGGCCGCCTCGCGTCGGGTCGCGCAGGACATGGACGTCGGGTGCGACGGCGAGGATGGCGGCGACCAGGGCGTTGAGCGGCTGGGTATCCGAGGCGATCTCGGCCTCGAACTCCAGCCCTTCGCGGACGCTCATGATGGCCACGCCGTGCAGGCCGATCGGGCCGGACAGGATGATCGCGTCGCCGGCCGCCGCCCGCTCGGCGGACGGGGACACGCCATCGGGCACGAATCCGATGCCGGCCGTGTTGACGAACAGCCGGTCGGCCGCGCCCCGGCCGACGACCTTCGTGTCGCCGGTCACGATCCGAGCGCCGGCCCGCGCGGCAGCCGCCGCGGCCGAGACGGTGATCGCCCGCAGCTCCTCGATCGGCAGCCCTTCCTCGATCACGTAGGCCAGGCTGATCGCCAGCGGCTGGGCGCCCATCATCGCGAGGTTGTTGACGGTGCCATTGACGGCCAGCTCCCCGATGTCGCCGCCCGGAAACCGCAGCGGGCTCACCACGAAGGAGTCCGTCGTGAATGCGAGGCGCCCCGCGGGCACGTCCAGGACGGCGGCGTCGTTCAGGGGGCCGCCCGCCGCGGCCGCGGCCAGGGCTGGACCCAGGACGTCGCGGAACAGCGCGTTCGACAGCTGACCCCCCGAGCCGTGGCCGAGGATGACGCGCTCGCCCTCGGCGATCGGCGCCGGGCATGCCACGCCTTCCGCGTCAATCGTCGTCCGAGACGAACCGTCCGCGCCGACGAACGGATCAGCCGCACCGCTCATGACGCGCTCGTCGGCGGCCCGCCGGCCGCGTCAGCGGCGCCACCTGGAGGAGCGGCGCCACCTGGAGGAGCGGCACGACCGGGATCCGCGAGCGGAGCGCCCCCAGGCCGCGCCCGGCGCCGAAGAACGCCGAGCACGTGCCCTCGGAGCTGACCATCGGCGCTCCGAGAGGCTTCTGCGGCGAGCACAACGTCCCGTAGACGGTGCAGTCGAGGGGGGTCTTCTCGCCGGTCAGGATGGCCCCGGCGATGCATGCCGGGTGTTCGTTGGTCCGGATGTCGCCGACGTCGAACCGCCGCTCGGCGTCGAAGCGGGCGAACCGCTCGCGAAGGCGATAGCCCGAGGCCGGGATCGGCCCGATGCCCCGCCACTTCCGCTCGCCCACTTCGAAGACGTCGAGGATCTGCTTCTGGGCAAGGGGCACGCCCTCGCGCTTCACGGCGCGCACGTACTGGTTCTCGACCTCGTGACGTCCCTCCTCGAGCTGGCGGACGGCCATGAGGATCCCTTCCAGGAGATCGAGGGGCTCGAAGCCCGTCACGACGATCGGCACGCCGTACGTCGCGGCGATCGGCTCGTACTCGGTCCAGCCCATGACCGCGCAGACGTGGCCGGCGGCGAGGAACGCCTGGACCTGGTTCGTCGGCGAATCGAGGAGGGCGGTCATCGCCGGCGGCACCAGCACGTGGCTGACCAGCACGCTGAAGTTGTCGACGCCCCGCCGGGCCGCCTCGGCGACGGCCATCGCGTTGGCCGGCGCGGTCGTCTCGAAGCCGACGGCGAAGAACACGACCTGCCGGTCAGGGTTGGCGATCGCGATCCGGACCGCGTCGAGCGGGCTGTAGACGATCCGGACGTCGGCGCCGCGAGCCTTGAGCGCGAGGAGATCGGTCGTCGATCCCGGCACCCGCAGCATGTCGCCGTAGCTGGTGAAGATGACCTCCGGGCGGGCGGCGATCGCCAGCGCCTTGTCGATCTGCTCGAGCGGCGTCACGCAGACGGGGCAGCCCGGGCCGTGGATCATCCGGACACCGGCGGGCAGCGCCTCGTCGATGCCCTGCTTGACGATCGTATGGGTCTGGCCGCCGCAGACCTCCATCAGGGTCCACGGCCGGGTGGTGATCCGGTGGATCTCCGCCAGGAGCTTCTTCGCCAGGACCGGGTCACGGTACTCGTCGAGGTACTTCACGCGGTGCCCCCCCGGCCGGGCGCGGCGCCGGCTCCAGCCGTGGCGGCGTCGGTCCGGGCCGGAGCGGACGCGACGTGGCTGGACGGCGCCCCCGCGAAGGCGCCGGTGGCAGGCGTCCCGTCATCCGACAGCACTGCCGGCGCGTCCATGCCCGGGCCCATCGTCGCCAGCTCCTGGCTGACGAGGTCGCCCATGGTGGCCAGGATCTCGAGCGTCTTGAGCGCCTCGTCCTCGTCCAGGCGGCTGATGGCGAAGCCGACGTGGACGATCACGTAGTCGCCGATCTGGATCTCGGGCAGGTAGGCGAGGCATGCCTCCTTTCGGACACCGCCGAAGTCGACCTTGCCCATCGGTAGTCCGGCGTCGTCGCGGATTTCCACGACTCGCCCGGGGATGCCCAGACACATGGTTTCTCAGCTCTCCTTGTCCGGGCGCACGGAGACGCCCCTCCCGGCGATCGTGCCCGCCGCCATCCTGGCCGCGGCAACGGCGGCCTGTCCATAGCTGATGCCGCCGTCGTTCACCGGAACGCGGCGATTGATGAAGACGTCGAACCCGTCCCTCCCGAGCCGGCGGACCAGCGTCGAGGCGAGGCGCCGATTCTGGAAGACGCCGCCCGAGAGGCAGACGATCGACACGCCAGTGGCTCGCCGGGTCTCGGCGAGGAGCTCACGCGTCGCCTCGATGATCGTCTCGTGGAACGCGGCCGCGAGGGCCGGCGCCCGCCGCCCGCCGGCCATTCCCTGGACCAGCGCGCGCAGCGTCGGCCTCGGATCGAGGACGAGAAGGTCGCCGGCGTGCGCCAGGCGGTACGGAAGCGCCGGCGCGACCCGATCGCCGGCTGCCATCTCGAGGTCGATGGCCGCCTGCGCCTCGTACTCCGCGACATCGCGGATACCCAGCAGGCTCGCCACGGCGTCGAACAGGCGGCCGGCCGACGAGGCGATCGGGGCATTGAGCCCGCGGGCCACCTGGATCCGGACGACCGCGACCTCGGCAGGGTCGAGTTGTTCGGCCGCAGCGGCGACGAGGTCCGGGTCGAGCGCGTCCGCCGCGCCATCCCCGGGCAGGGCCTCGGCGCCCAGCAGGTAGCCGAGCGCCATCCGGTACGGTCGCCGGACCGCGAGCGCGCCGCCGGGCAGCGGAGCCCGGCCGAAGCGGGCCAGCCGCCGGTAGCCCGCCAGGTCCGCGAAGAGGATCTCGCCGCCCCACAGCGTCCCGTCGTCGCCCATCCCCAGCCCGTCGTACGCCACGCCGAGGAACGGCTCGTGGATGCCGTGCTCGGCGGCGCACGACGCGACGTGCGCGTGATGGTGCTGCACCGCGATCCTGCGCGCGGCCGGAAAGCCGGCCATCGCGTACTTCGTCGAGAGGTACTCGGGGTGGAGGTCGTGAACGACCACCTCCGGTGTCGAGGGCCAGCAACCGGCTGAGGTGGGCCAGGCCGTCCGTGAACGCGCGGTGAGAGGGCACGTCCTCGAGGTCGCCGTTGTGCGGGGCGACGTGGGCGCGAGCGCCGCGGGCGAGCGTGAACGTGTGCTTGAGCTCCGCGCCCACGGCAAGCAGGGGCCGCGGCGTCGGAACCGGCAGCGGCAGCGCCTCGGGGGCGTGACCGCGCGCGCGGCGGACGATCGACGGCCGCCCGGCCACCACCCGCGTGACCGAGTCGTCGTAGCGGGCGCGGATCTCGCGGTCGTGGAGGAGGAACGCGTCGGCCAGGCCGGCCAGGCGCTGGGCCGCGTCCGCGTCGTCGGTCGCCAGCGGCTCGTCGGTGAGATTGCCGGACGTCAGCACGATCGGCCGGCCCACCGCCGCCATGAGCAGGTGGTGGAGCGGCGTGTAGGGCAGGAAGATGCCCACGTTGCGGTTCTCCGCGACCACCGACGGCGCCAGCGCGGGACGGCCACGGCGGCGGACGGGCGCCAGCACGATCGGCCGCTCCGGGCCCTCGAGCAGGCGTCGCTCGGTCGCGCCGAGCACGGCCAGCGCACCGGCGGCCGCGATGTCGCGAGCCATCACCGCGAACGGCTTTGCCCACCGCCGCTTGCGGTCGCGCAGCCGGCGGACCGCGACGTCGTCGGTCGCATCACAGGCGAGGTGGTAGCCGCCGAGACCCTTGATCGCCACGATGCGGCCGGCCAGGATGTCGGCGGCGGCGGCCAGCAAGGCGGCGTCGCCGGACGCGACCGGAGCCGGGGCGGCCGTCGGGCGATAGGCGAGCCTGGGGCCGCAGGCCGGGCAGGCCACGGGCTCGGCGTGGAACCGGCGATCCGCGGGGCTCGCGTACTCGGCTCCGCACGCCGGGCAGAGCGGGAACGCCCGCATCGTCGTGGCCGACCGGTCGTACGGCAGGTCATCGATGATCGTCGCCCGCGGGCCGCAGTTCGTGCAGTTCGTGAACGCGTACCGGTAGCGCCGGTCGGCGGGGTCGAACAGCTCGCGCAGGCAGTCGTCGCAGGTGGCGATGTCGGGCGGGAAGAGGCGCTCGGTCGCCGCGGACGCGACGCTCTCCTCGATCTCGAAGCCCGGCGGCAGGGCCGCGGCCTCCGCCTGGCCCAGCGCGCGAACCGCCACGCGCTCCACGTGCGCCCGCGGCGGCGCATCGGTCCGGAGGCGGCGGGCCAGCGCGTCGAGGGCGGCGGTCGGGCCAGCGGCCTCGACCTCCACGCGCCCGGCGACGTTGCGCACCCGGCCGTGCAGGCCGAGCTCGGTGGCGAGGCGCCAGACGAACGGACGGAAGCCCACGCCCTGGACGACGCCGTCCACGACGAGGAGGCGTGCCCTGGAGGTCAGGTGATTCGGAATGCGGGCTGGGACGCTGGCGTCCGGCCGCACGGATGCAGCCATGCGCAAAGGCTACGCCACGGGTGCGGCGCCGGACGTGCCGAACGGCCCGTCGATGGCCGGGCCAGGGGTCGCCAGTCGCCGCGTGAACGGCGCTGGCGCGGCGCCGCGTGAACGGCGCTGGCGCGGCGGCGCGGGCACCGGCCCCGGCGCAGCCGCCATAGCCGATCGTGACCGTGGACTCTGGCGCGACGGACGGCGTCCGGCGCACGCTCGCAGCCTGGAGCGCGGGCTTCCCGCCCGCGCGGGAACGCCCGGGAGGCGATCCGCATGCTGCTCCACTCCACCCCCACCCACCGGTCGGTGACGCTCGTCTGGCTCGATGCCGATGACGCGATCCTGCTGCGCTGGCGCCGCGGTGGCGCGAACACCGATGGTGCCAACCCGGCACGAGCCGGCGGGGCTGGCGGTCCCGGTCCGACGATCGAGCGCCTGAGTTCAGGCGTACCCGCGCACCGGCGGGCTACGGGCGGGGTGAGGCACAACCCGACATTCCGCTCCGGGGGCGGCGCGGAGCCCGACGACCTCGTGGAGCGGAGGCGGCAGCGGCTGCTGGAACAGTACCTGCGAGCGATCGCGGAGCGCTTGCCACCGGACGACCGGCTCGTGCTGGTGGGTCCGGGCCAGCTCCACGAGCGGCTGGCGGCGGAGGTCCGCATCGCCGACGCGCGCCACGGGCGCGATCGGCCGGTTGAAGTCGCCAGCTCGGCGCCGCGAACCGAGCGCCAGCTCGTGGCCTGGCTGCGGGACCTGGCCGGGGCGCCGCCGGAGCGGCGACGCGCGACGTCGGCGGTGCCGCCCCCTGACTGCCGGCACGTCGCACGAGAACGGGACCGGCACGACGCGGCGATCCCGCCGCGGATTCGGGTGGCACGGCGGCCGGCGGCGGCCGGGTCCGGGAGCCGTCGAAGGCCCGGTACGGACGGCGCCGTGCCATGGGCCGTTCTGACACCGATTCGCAACCTTCGGCTCTCCCGCGCCGGCCGCGCCAGTCCGACGGTTGGGGCAACACGGGCCCTCTGAGGGCCCCATCGAGGTGCCAATCGCATGATTGCGATCCCGTCGCAGGACACCCTGTCCTTAGCGGGCGCGGCGGAGCCGGTCGGGGCAGACCGGCCCGTGTCCGCGCCGTGGAGCCCCGTTCTCATCGCCTCGGATCGATGCAAGGGATGCGCCCTCTGTGTCGGCGCCTGCGCCAAGGGATCGCTCGCGCTGGACGAAGGGCGCGTCAACGTTCTTGGCTACCATCCGATCAGCCTTGTTGATGCCGCGTCCTGCACGAGCTGCGCCCTGTGCGCCAGGGTCTGCCCGGATTGCGTGCTGACGATCCTGGCCGCGCCGCGCCCGAATCGCGGGAACGGCCGGCAGGCCGTGTCATGACCACGGCGACCGGCCACCGGCGGTCGCACGGGGCCGCCAACCACCATCCGTTCGTCCACGAGTCCCACCGCACGTTCGCACCCGGACCGCTCAAGCACGGCCACCGCGTCCTCATGAAGGGCAACGAAGCCATGGCCGAGGCGGCCATCCGGGCCGGCTGCGACGCCTACTTCGGGTATCCCATCACGCCCCAGGCCGAGCTCCTCGAGTGGATGGCGCGGCGGATGCCCGAGGAGGGACGGGCCTTCGTCCAGGCCGAATCAGAGCTGGGCGCCATCAACATGGCCCTGGGCGCGGCCGCGACGGGCGCGCGCGTGCTGGTCAGCAGCTCCTCGCCGGGCATCTCGCTGATGGCCGAGGGGATGAGCTACATGGCCGCCTCGGAACTCCCGGTCGTCCTCATCAACGTCATGCGGGGCGGACCCGGGCTCGGCAGCATCGGGCCGTCGCAGAGCGACTACTTCCAGGCCGTCAAGGGCCACGGCCACGGCGACTACAAGGTGCCGGTCCTGGCCCCTTCGTCGATCGGCGAGGCGATGACCCTGGTCGCCGACTCGTTCGAGATCGCCGAGCGCTGGCGGACGCCGGTCATGATCCTGGCCGACGGGATCCTGGGCCAGGCCATGGAGCCCGTGGAGCTCGCATTCCGCGACCCGCCCCGCCGGCCCGCCGATTGGGCGACGACCGGTGCCGACGGTCGCCCGCCACGCGTGGTGCGGTCGCTCCATCTCCAGCCCGAGGACCTCGAAGACCACAACCGCCACCTGCAGGCCAAGTACTCCGACATCGCGGCGCGCGAGGTGCGCTGGGGTGACGAACGACTGGAGGACGCCGACCTGATCGTGGTCGCCTACGGCACCGCGGCCCGGGTGGCCCGCACGGCCGTTGCCCGGGCCCGGGCGGCCGGCATCCGGGCCGGGATCTTCCGCCCCATCACCCTGTGGCCGTTCCCCAGCGTCGCCCTCGCCGATGCGGCGAGTCGCGCCCGGGGCGTGCTGGTCGTGGAGCTGTCGGCAGGCCAGATGGTGGAGGACGTGCGGCTCGCCGTCGAGGGTCGAGTCCCGGTGGCCTTCGACGGTCGAACCGGCGGCATGGTTCCCACGCCGCGCGAAGTCACGGACGCGCTGCTCGAGCTCGATCGAGCGACGACGCCGCGGGAGGCAGTCCGATGACGGTCGAGATCCCCGAGGGGGCCAGGGTCATCTTCGAGCGCCCCGAGCTCCTCATCGATCGGACGACCCACTACTGCCCGGGCTGCGGGCACGGCGTGGTCCATCGCCTCATCGCCGAGGTCCTGGGAGAGCTGGGCGTGGGACCGCGCACGATCGCCGTCGCGCCGGTCGGCTGCGCCGTCTTCGCCTACGACTATCTCGGCGTGGACTGGGTGGAGGCCCCGCACGGCCGCGCGCCCGCGGTCGCGACCGGCATCCGCCGTGTCCGGCCGGACGCGTTCGTCCTCACCTACCAGGGCGACGGCGACCTGGCCGCCATCGGCACGGCGGAGATCGTCCACGCGGCCGCGCGCGGCGAGCTCCTCACCGCCGTGTTCGTCAACAACGGCATCTACGGCATGACCGGCGGCCAGATGGCGCCAACCACGCTGCTCGGCCAGCGGACGACCTCGTCGCCGCTCGGGCGGGAGGCAAGCTTCCACGGCTACCCGGTGCCGATGACCGAGATGCTGGCCGTCCTGCCTGGCGTGGTCTACGCGGCGCGCGGCTCCGTGGCCGACGCACCCGCCATCGGCCGGACCAAGCAGTACCTGCGGCGGGCCTGCGAGATGCAGATCGCCGGCCGCGGCTTCGCCATCGTGGAGGTGATCAGCAACTGCCCGGTGGGCTGGGGCATGACTCCGGTGGAGTCGATCGCCCGGCTCAAGGATGTGGTGGCCAGGGAGTACCGGCCCGGCGTCATCGTGGACCGCACGCTGGCAGCGCCACCGCTCGCGACGCCGGCGGCTGCCGGTTCGTCGCATGCCGCGCCGGCAGCCGGCCCCGCGGCGGACGCGGCACCGGCGAAGGAGGGCTGACCCGTGGAACGCTCGGTGGTCTTCGCCGGCTTCGGCGGCCAGGGGCTCCTCTTCGCCGGCCAGGTCCTCGCGCGGGCGGCGATGGATGAGGGGCTCGAGGTCCTGTGGATCCCGTCGTACGGGCCGGAGATGCGCGGCGGTACGGCGTCGTGCACCGTCCTGATCGCGGACGAGCCGATCGGCTCGCCGGTCGTGGACGCCGCATGGGCCGCGGTCGTCCTCAACCCGCCCTCGTTCGCCCGCTTCGTGCACGAGGTGGCGCCGGACGGCATCCTCGTCGTCAACGAGACGCTGGTGGAGGCGCGAGCGGATCGCCCGGACATCGTGGAGCTGCGCGTGCCGTGCACGCGCCTGGCCCGCGAAGCCGGCGACGACCGACTCGTCTCGGTGGCGGCGCTCGGCGCGCTCATCGGCCGCTCTGGCCTGCTCCCGGCGGAGGCCGTGCAGGCGGCCCTGACGGCGATCGTGGGGGCCAAGCACCCCGAAGTGCTCGAGGCCGACATCGCGGTCTTCGAGCGTGGCCTGGCCTTCGGGGCGGCCGTGCCCGCCTGAGGCTGCTGGCACGGTCTCACGGCCGGGCCCGGCCGGCGGCGCGTTCCCTCCGGCGGCGCGTTCCCTCCGGCGGCGCGCGCGAGAGACCCGTCCGCGCGAGGGACCTGTCGGGGCCCGCGGACCTCCGTCAGGCGAGCTCGTCGACGATCGCGTGGAGCAGGTCGCCGACGGTGATGATCCCGAGCAGCCGGCGGTCCGCGCCGGCAACGACCAGGCGGTGCACGTGGTTGCCCTCCATGAGCATCGCCGCCTCGGCGACGCCCGCGTCGGGCGACACGGTCACCGCGGGCGAGGTCATCAGGTGCCTGACCTCGAGGTCCGGCCAGCGCGCCCACAGGCCCGCGGTGGCTCGGGCCCGGACCACGTCGGTCTGGGATACGACGCCGATGACGATCCCGGCCGCGTCCACGACCGGGAGGCCGTGGATCTGGTGGGCATCGAGCAGCCTGGCCGCCTCCGCCACCGGGGCGTCGGGGTGGATCGTGATCGGATCGGCCGTCATCAGCGCTCGCACCGAGCGACTTGCCCGCTCGAGTCCGTTCATGCGAATGCCCCGGCGGCCTGGCCCGGGCGGCCGCGTCGGTGGCAGCCGCGCCAGTGGCAGCCGCGCGCGGGCCGGAAGCCCGACCCCGAACGCGAGTGCCCGCTGAACGTTGCTTCGCTCACGCAGTGCCGACTGACCGCAGCCGGCTGGCGAGCGTGCCGCCTTCGACGTGCTTGAGGATGGTTGCCCCGATGCCCGCGTCGCGCGCGGCCCGCGTCTCGTCCGTCCCGAGGTACGCGGCCAGCAGGACGATGTGGCTGAGCGGAAGGACTCCGTCGAGCGCCTCGGCGACCGGCCGCCACCCGCCGCGGAGGGCGCCGTCCACCAGCACCAGGTCCGGATCGCAGGTCCGCGCGGCCAATGCCGCCGAGCGGGCGGAGCGCACCTCGCCGACGACCGCGAACCCGTGCCGGTTCAGGTGCGCGGCCAGCGCATCCGAGGCGGCCACGTGGTCGCTGACGATGAGCAGCCGGCGAACGGGCCCTGGTCCCGGTCCCGGCGATGGCTCGCATGGCTCCGGCGCGGGAGGCCCCTCGGAGCGGCCCGAATACACGGGCCATTCGGCCCTCCCGGCCGACCCGCCCTCCGGCGTACTTTGCTCGCGTGGTGGACGTCGCAGGGGACGCGCGGCGTCCACCACTGACGTTCGTTCGAGCTTCGCGGGCACACTGACCGGTCCGGCCGACCCGCGAACGCGCCGAGTCCGAGGCCCGTGGCGCTGCGATCGGCCGCTCACGACGTCAGTCCCGTCCCTACACGTAGTGCGTCTTCCGCGCCTGAGCGAGCAGCTCGTCGCGGAAGTCGGGATGGGCGATCTCGATCAGGGCCTTCGCCCGCTCGCGGATCGACTTGCCATAGAGCTCGGCGACGCCCCATTCGGTGACGACGGTCCGGACGTGAGCGCGCGTCGTCACGACGCCGGATCCCTCGGCCAGGAACGGGGTGATCCGCGAGATGCGGCCGTCGCTCGCCGTCGAGGGCAGGGCAATGATGGCCCGCCCTTCGGGCGCCAGGGCGGCGCCGCGGATGAAGTCCATCTGCCCGCCGACGCCCGAATAGAGGTGCCAGCCGATCGAGTCCGCGCAGACCTGACCGGTGAGGTCGATGGAGATCGCCGAGTTGATTGCGGTCATGCGGCGGAACGAGCGGATGACATGCGTGTCATTCGTGAAGTCGCACTGGCGCATCTCGACCATGGGATTGTCATGGACGAAGCGGTACAGCTTCCGCGTTCCCATCATGAAGGAGGCCATGATCTTGCCGCGGTTGCGCTCCTTGGCGAGGCCGTCGATGACGCCAGCCTCGACCAGGTCGACCACGCAGTCGGTCATCATCTCGGTGTGCACGCCGAGGTGCTGCTTGTCGCGCAGGAAGAGCGCGACCGCGCTGGGGATCGCGCCGATTCCCATCTGCAGGGTGGCCCCGTCCGGCACGAGGTCCGCGACGAATTCGCCGATGCGCCGTTCGAGCTCGCCGATCTCCGGGTCCGCGTGCTCGTACGGCATGATGTCGACTTCGACGCCGTAGTCGATCTGCGAGACGTGGACGAAGCTCTCGCCGAGCGTGCGCGGCATGCTCCGGTTGATCTGGGCGATGACGATCTTCGCCCGCCGGATCGCCGACTGCATCGCCTCGACGGACGTGCCGAGCGAGCAGTAGCCGTGCTCGTCGGGCGGTGAGACGTTGCACAGCACCGCGTCGAGCGGCAGCAGGTTGGCATCGAACAGGTGCGGGATGTCCGACAGGAAGACCGGGATGTACTCCGCCCGGCCTTCGTTGATCGCCTTGCGCGCGTTGGGCCCGATGAACAGGGCCCGGTGGCGGAAGTGCCCCGCCATCTCCGGGGCGAGGTGGGGCCCCGGCCCCTCGATGTGCATGTGCAGGACGCTGACGTCGGTCAGCTCCTCCGCCCGGGCGACGAGGGCATCGAGGAGGACGGAGGGCGCGGCGGCGGCGCACTGAACATAGATCTGGTCGCCGGAGCGGATGCCGGCGACCAATTCGGCAGGGCTGACGATCTTCATGGCGCCGAGTCTAGGGTGGCCCTCCGCCGCGTGGCACCGTCCACCGGGCCCCTTCAGGGCGCCAACCGGCCCCGGTCGAACGGCCCGTGAGCCTCCCGGGGGCCGGGACCTGCGTCGCGACTTCTGCCGTGATGGCGGCCATGTTGCGAATCCTCCACCGACTGTTCGCCGATCTTCTCCCCGCGTCCGGTATGCTTCCGCGCGATCGTTCGAGGTGGCGGCCGCGCGCCTCCCGGCGGGGTGTGCCGCGGGGAGGTCGACCACGGAAGGCACCCGGGCCCGGCCGCCCGGACCGATTGCACGGAGGATCCATGGATCGCGCCATCACCCGCCTGCTGCCCGCCGGCCGGCTCGCCTCGCTTCTGCCGCTCGCGTTCGCGCTCTTCCTGCCGGCAGGGTTGCTGGCCCCCGTTGCCCTGGCCGCCGATCCGCTCACGGTGACAACGCCATATCCGAGCGTGGCGGTTCAGCCGGGCGCCAGCGTCTCGTTCCCGATCACGGTGACCACGACCGCGACGCTCACGGTGAACCTCAGCGTCAGCGGCACGCCGACCGGGGGCGCCGCGCGCCTGTCCGGCGGCGGGTTCACGGTGGATGCCGTCCAGGCGGAGTCCGGTAAGCCAGCCAGCGTGACCCTCGACGTGACCGTCCCCCAGAATGCGACCGGGACGATCTCGATGAACGTCCACGCCTCCGGCGGTGGCTTCACCGCCGACCTGCCGCTCACGATGCGGATCCAGAGCGGCGCCGGTGGCAGCATCACGTACGACCCGGTGACCGGCCAGAAGATGGCCGCGGGCGGGTCGCTCACGTTCAACCTCACGATTCACAACAACACGCCGCGAGACACGACGTTCACGTTCTCCACGCAGCAGCCTGACGGCTTCACCGTGAGTGCCCAGCCGGGTGGCTCCGGCCAGGCCACCAGCCTCCAGGTACCGGCGGCGAGCACCGGAAGCGTCACGGTGACCGTGGCCTCGGCCTCGACGGTGGCGGCCGGCGACTACAAGGTGGAGCTGGACACGTCCAGCGACGGCAGCATCCAGCCTGATCCCGTGCAGCTGCCCGTGACGATCACGGGGAGCTACACCGTCAGCCTCACGCAGACGCAGGACGAGACGCTCCAGACCACGGCCCAGGCGGGCGCCGCGAAGCAGTACGTGTGGGTCGTCCAGAACACGGGCTCCGGTCCGCTGACCGGGGTGACGATCAGCGCCACACAGCCGACCGGCTGGACCGTGAACTTCGACACGCCGACCATCGCGACGCTCGCGCCGCAGAAGTCCCAGAACATCACGGCCACGATCACGCCGGCGGGCAGTGCCGTCGCGGGCGACTACAACGTCCCCTTCTCCGTCACCACGGCGTCGAGCGCGAACGTCCCGGCCGCCTCCGCGAACCAGACGGTTCGCGTCACCGTCCAGGTCGGGCTGAACTGGCTCGTCGTCGGTGGCGCCCTGATCGTGCTGGTCCTGATCGGCCTGAGCTGGGTCTTCGGGCGATTCGGGCGGCGCTGACCGATGGCCGTCCAGGCATCGCCGCTCCCGCGCGTGGGGCCGGACCGGTCCAGCAAGCCGGTCATCGAGGCGCGCGGCCTGACCAAGCGGTACGGGACCAGGGCCGCCGTCGACCAGCTCAGCTTCGAGGTGCGGCCCGGCGAGGTGTACGGCCTGCTCGGCCCGAACGGCGCCGGCAAGACCACCACGGTCCTGATGCTGCTCGGCCTCACCGAGCCGTCGGGGGGTGAGGCCCGCGTGGTCGGCGTGGACCCGATGAAGGATCCGCTCGAGGTCAAGCGGCACGTCGGCTACATGCCGGACAGCGTCGGCTTCTACGACAGCATGTCGGGCCGGGCCAATCTCGCGTACACGGCCCGGCTGAACCGCATCCCGGGCGACGTCGCCCGCCAGCGCATCGACGACCTGCTGGAGCAGGTCGGCCTCACGGACGTGGCCGACGAGGCCGTCGATACGTATTCGCGCGGCATGCGCCAGCGCCTTGGCATCGCCGATGCGCTCCTCAAGGACCCGTCCGTGCTCATCCTCGACGAGCCGACCGCCTCGCTCGACCCCGAGGGCGTCGCCGAGGTCCTCGCCCTGATCGAACGGATCGCCTCCGAGCGAAGGATCGCGGTCCTCCTCTCGTCGCACCTCCTGGACCAGGTCCAGGCCATCTGCCACCGGGTCGGCATCTTCTACCGCGGTCGCCTCATCGCCGAGGGCGCGGTGCGCGATCTCGCGAGCAAGGGCTCACGCACGGAGGACGTGGTCGAGGTCGGCGCGGAGACGGACCAGGGCCGGGCTGCCGCGAGCGGCGTCCTGGAGGCGGCCCTTCGGGGCGTGCCTGGCGTCGCCGGCGTGGAGCCGGATCCGGAGGCGCCGGGACGGCACCTGGTCACCGGCACGCCCGGGATCGCCGGCGCGCTGGCCAGCGCGATCTCCGGCGCCTCGCTTCGAGCGGTCCACCTCCGAACCCGCGAGGAGCGCCTCGACGCCATCTATCGCCGGCTCGTCCATGCGGCCGCGGAACAGGCCGGCGGCGGCTGGCCGTCGCGCGGTCGCGGGCCCTGCCCCCAGGCCGACGGCAGGCCGGGGCGCGCCGGCTCCGGCCGACGACGACGTCTTCCCGACCGAGGCGGCGCCCGCCGCGACACCGGCCGGCGAACCGGCACCACGGCTGCGGATCCGGCGGGCTCCGGGGCGCGGCGGGCGACCCGACGCGGGCCGGCGCGGCAACGGACCCACGAGCGGAGGTTCACGATGACTGCCGCCGCGAAAGGCGCCCGCGTCAAGGCGCCCGCCAAGCCCCGCCCCGCGGAGCGGCCGCCGTCGGGCGGCTGGCGCATCGTCGCCGCCAAGGAGCTCTCCGACCACCTCGGCAGCGTTCGCTTCGCGGTCGTCTTCACGGTCCTGGCCCTGGCGGGCCTGGCGGCCATCTACTCCGTTTCGCAGCAGATCACGAGCGTCGCGGCGGGCGTCGTGGCCAACGGGAGCCTCTTCCCGCTCCTGTTCACGCTCAGCGCGTCGGACGTCGCCAACGCCACCCAGCAGTCGGCGACGACGCCGCTGCCCGCCTTCGTCACCCTGGTCGCCTGGCTGGCGCCGTTGTTCGGGATCGCCTTCGGCTTCGACGCCGTCAATCGCGAGCGCTCCGAGCGAACCCTCCCGCGGCTCCTGGCCCAGCCGATCTACCGCGACGACGTGATCAACGGCAAGTTCGCCGCCGGCCTGACGGCGATCGCGATCGCGCTGGGTGCGATCCTCCTGATCATCACGGCCTGGGGCGTGCTGCAGCTCGGCGTGGTCCCGACGGCCGACGACGTGGCCCGGCTCCTGATCTGGTACGCGTTCACGATCGTCTACATCGGGTTCTGGCTGGGGCTGGCCACGCTGTGCTCGGTCGTCATGCGCCGAGCCGCGTCGTCGGCCCTCGTGGCCATCGCCTTCTGGCTCGTGTTCTCCCTCTTCGGCAACCTGCTGATCACCACGGTCGTGGGCTTCCTCGCCCCGGTCGGATCCACGTCCAGCCAGGCCGACGTGCTCGCCGCCGGCCACCTGCAGGACACCCTCAACCGGATCAGCCCGGACAGCATGTTCCAGATCGCGACGCAGGCGATCCTCAACCCGCATCTCACCGCGTCGATCATGACGACCGACCAGCTGGTGGCCGCGTCACAGCAGGGCACGCTCCCCTCCGTGCTCTCGCTGGACCAGAGCCTGCTCGTGGTCGGCCCGCAGCTCCTGGCCCTGATCGCTCTCACCGCGGTCTTCTTCGCGCTTGCGTACATCGCGTTCATGCGCCAGGAGGTCCGGGCCTGAGCTGAACGCGGCGCGGCGGGGCGGCCGCAGGGGGGCCGCCGCGCCGCTGGTGGCGCGCGCTGCCCCGGCGGGCGGTCGGGCCGGGCACGGCGCGGCGGGGCCGAGCGCGTGGCGGGGCCGGGCGGCGGGGCCGGGCACGGCGCGGCCGAGGCGCGGCGGCGCCGAGCGAGGCGCGGCGGCGCCGGCCGAGGCGCGGCGGCGCCGAGCGGCCGGATGCGGGCGGTCCGCCCTCGTGCGGGCGCTCGGCCGCACGCACTCGATCAGATTCCCGCCTCCTGACGCTTATCCGGGTCGAGCGGCATCCTGGCCGCGCCGAGGGCCTGATTTCAATCCTCGCCACGCTCGTCGCGGGTGATTCGGAATCGCTGGACGTCCGCGATCGCCGACGATTCGCGGATAACCGTCCCCGGGCGGAAATCCGACGAAGATCTGGCCCCGGTGGGCGATTGCAGCGGCGGCATCCCCCGATGGCGGGGCGCTAAAGTGGGCAGATACCGGGGGTGCTCGGCCGGGCACGGAGCCCGCCGAGCGACTTGATGCAGTGGGCTTCCGGGCTGGCGATGCGGGTAGTGAAGTTCCCTGGTGACGATGCGACTGGGTAGCGTGTGCGTCGAGGAGGGCGCGCATGCCGCCAAAGTCCGGATCCCCGGAGCCCGCCCGACGCAACCACTGCCAGGAAGATCCGGGTTCCTCTTCCTCGCCACGCAGGGCGGCAGGCCGCCTGGAGCCGGCCGCGCCGGGAGCCGGCCGCGCCGGGAGCCGGCCGCGCCGGGAGCCGGCCGCGCCGGGAGCCGGCCGCGCCGGGAGCCGCCCGCGCCGGGAGCCGCCCGCGCCTGGCGCAGGGCCGCGGAATGCTACGTGCCGGAGCCGGGCAGCCGGTGCTTCGCGACGAAGGCCGCGGCCTGGGCGCGCCGCTGGAGGTTGAGCTTGGAGAGGATGGAGCTCACGTAGTTCTTCACCGTCTTGTCGGACAGGAAGACTTCCGAGGCGATCTCCTTGTTCGTCTTGCCCTCGGCCACCAGCTGGAGGATCTTCTGCTCCTGCGCGGTGAGCTGGGCCAGCTCGTCGGTGTACGTGCCGGAGGCGATCCGCCGCACGCGCTCCAGCACCTTCTCGGTGACGGCCGGGTCGAGGAGCGACTCGCCGCGGCCGACGGACTCGAGGGCCGACACGAGATCGCGCGCACGGATCTGCTTGAGCAGGTAGCCCGAGGCGCCGGCGATGATCGCGGACAGGACCGCCTCCTCGTCGGGGTACGAGGTCAGCATCACCACGCGCGTGCCCGGAAGCTCGGCCCGGATCTCGCGGCAGGCCTCGATCCCGGAACCGTCGGGCAGGCGGACGTCCATGACGACGAGGTCCGGACGAAAGCGGCGCGCCGCGTCGAGGGCCTCTTCGACAGAGCCTGCCTCGGCCACCACCTGGAAGCGCTCGCGGCGCTCCAGAAGCGCCACCAGGCCCTGGCGCACGACCTCGTGGTCGTCGACGACGAGCAGGCGGAGGGGACGCGGCTCGGACTGCTCGGTCATGGGCGGCTTGATCCTCCTTGTTGCTCGCGCGCCGCCGGATCGGCGGACGCTGCAGCGTCCCTGCCGGACGGCGCCGGCGACGCGGTGCGCCCCTCCTCGACCGTCCTCGCCAGGCGCCTCCTCGGCGCGATCCGGCGGAACGCGCACGATGATACGCGCCCCCGCCCCCACCCGGCTGTCGATGTCCAGTTCGGCCTCGATCGCCGCGGCCCGGCCGCGGATGTTGCGCAGGCCCTGGTGGCTGCCGCTGCGAGCGGCCGCTGGATCGAAGCCGACGCCGTTGTCGGCGAGCTCGAGGACCAGGCCGGGCCCGTCGACTTCGGGCAGGACCGTGATCGTGGCCTGGGTTGCGCGGGCATGGCGGGCCACGTTGCTCAGCCCCTCCCGGACGATCGCCAGGAGCTCCAGGGTGCGCGTGGGCGAGATCGCGACGTCGCGGGCGTCCGGCCCGACGCGCAGGTCGATGTCGATCATCGTGTTGACGCGGAACTCGTCGGCGAGGGCGTCCAGGCCCTCCACGAGCCTGACGCCCTCGAGCAGCTGCGGGCGCAGCCCGAAGATGAAGTTGCGGATGTCGCGGATGGTCTGGTCCAGGCTGTCGATCGCCCGCTCCACGCGCCGGCGTGCCTCGTCCGGCTCGCCATCGAGCATCTCGGGCACGTCCTCGAGCGAGAGGCCAACCGCGTAGATCGCCTGGATGATCCCGTCGTGGAGGTCGCGCCCGATCCGCTCGCGCTCCTCGACGACCGCCAGGCGCTGCACCTGCTCGTGGAGACGGGCGTTCTCCATGGCGATCCCGGCGTGACCGGCGAAGGCCTCCACGACGCGGACGTCCTCATCGGTGAAGCCGCCCTCCTTCTCCGCGAGGTACAGGTTGCCGATGACGCGGCCGCGAACCCGAACCGGCACGCCCAGGAACGCGTGCATGACCGGATGGTTGGCGGGAAAGCCGACCCGCCGGGGATCGGATGCGACGTCGGCAAGGCGGATGGTCTGGGCCTCTCGCATGATCGCCCCCAGGACGCCGCGCCCATGCGGGGGTGCGCCGACCATGGCGCGTTCCGTCCGCGACATCCCGCTGGTGATGAACTGCTCGATCGTGCCGTCCACGTCACTGATCCCGAGGGCCGCGTAGCGTGACCCGATCAGCTCGCGCGCCCGGTCGACGATCGCCTGCAGGACGCGGTCCACGGCGAGGAGGCTGGTCATCGCCCGGATCGCTTCGTCGAGGGCCGCGAACCGGCGATCAGCGTAGGCAACGGCCGCGGCCGAGCTGGCCGCCTGGAGGCTCAGGCCGAGGATGCGAATGACCTCGCCCGGGTCGCGCCTGGGGTCGTCGAGCCAGAGGGTCCCGAGCCAGGGACCCGCCTCGCCCGGCGCGGTCGTCGCGATGGGCGGCGACGCGGCCGGCGTCGCCACTGACGGGACTCCGGCCCGTGGGCCCGGTGGCACCTGGCCTGGGATGTCGGTCGGCGCGGCGCCGGTCGGTGCGGCGCCGGTCGGCGCGGCGCCGGCGGGCGGCGCCGCGGGCGGCTGGCGCGGCGCCGCGGGCGGCCGGCGCGGGAGTCGCGCGGGGCGCACCGTGCACGGGCAGCTCGACGAGGCGTCGACCCGTGGCCGGCCCCGGCTCCGCCAGCGAGCCGACCGCCACCACGAGCGGGGCGCCGGTGACCATGGCAACGTGGAGTCGGGCGCCCGAAGCCTGGCACACGGCCGCAACCTCGCGCAACAGCACCTCGGCGGCGGCCGCGCGCGCTTCCGGATCAGGTGGGGTTGCGGCGAGGCCCGCGGCGGCCTCCATGAGGTCCCCGGCGAGGTGCGCCGCGCGGGACGCGACGTCGGTCATCGCAGCGAGCGTAGCAGGCGCGCGCGCCGGTCGCACGCGTTCGGCGGGCCGTGCGCACGTGCCCATGTGCGCAGGTGATCGCGATAACCACCCCTCGGCCCGGCGCAACGGTCCGAACGTCACATCGGCGGCTCCGTCGGCACCGTACCATGCCCAATACGTCCTTCGTGGCGCCAGAGCCGGAGCGCGTCACCGCCATCCTCAAGGTCCCCCGGAATTCGGCTAGTCTCGCGACAGGGAGCCGCGGCGGCTCGGCCCCCTGACACCCATACGAATCGAGAGCCATGGCTCGCATCGAGACCGTCCTGCTCGCCACCGACACGTCCGACGCGTCGACCGCGGCCGAGGTCCAGGCGATCGAACTGGTCGTCCGCCTTGGCGGCCGGCTCGTCGTCCTTTCCGTGTCCGCGGGCTCCCCGTCGGCCCGTGCCGCGCGCCAGGTGGCGGTGGAGGCGGTCGTCCAGCGAGCCCGCTCGGCGGGCGCCGACGCGACGGGCCTCGCCTGGGACGGCGAGCCCGGCGAGACGATCGTGGACGCCGCACAGGCCGAAGGCGCGGACCTGATCGTCGTGGGCACGCACGATCGCGGCGCCGTCGGGCGATTATTCCTCGGCAGCG
The DNA here is from genome assembly GCA_963821595.1 of uncultured Chloroflexia bacterium. GTDB lineage: Bacteria > Chloroflexota > Limnocylindria > Limnocylindrales > CSP1-4 > CTSoil-043. The sequence goes on from CAWGEL010000026.1 coordinate 335,860, forward strand.
TCTCGGACTACGTGGTGCGCCACGCGCGCTGCCCGGTCATGGTCGTCCGACCCACCCGACCCGCGGTCGCGAACGGCCAGGCACCGACGGGCGGGGCGGCACGTCGAGCGGCACGTCGACCGGCTCCTGACCTCGCCCGGAGCTGCGGCCGGCCGCCGCACGCGCTCGCGGCCGGGTGCGGCCGGGCGGCCGTGCGGCCGGGCGGCCGTTCCGCGGCCGGGCGGCTTCACGCAGGTGCGGCGCCGGGCCACGCGACCGGCCCACTCGCCCCTACTTCGTGTACATCCCCTCCGGGTCGAGCTCCTTGCGGATCAGCCGCAGCTCCTCGACCGTGGGTGCGGGCGTCGCCGCGAGCGATGGGGAGATCCTGGGCTCCCAGCCGATGGTGGCCCGGACCTCGTCCTCGGTCGCGCCCGGATGGAGGAAGTCCAGGCGCATCTCGCCGGATTCGTCGAAATGCCAGATGCCCAGGTCGGTCACCACCACGGACGGGCCGCGGCCCAGCCAGCCCTGCTCGCGCCGGATCCGCTCCGCCTTCTCGGCCCCGCCAAGGTTGCCCGGCGAGGTTCGGAAGTCGATTCGCTCGACGAACGACCGCGCCGACTGCCGCATGATCACGAAGATCTGGCGGGCATTGATGGCGATCTCGCAGGCCCCGCCCGAGCCCGGCAGGCGCGTCTTCGGATGCGCGTAGTCGCCGATCACCGTCGTGTTGATGTTGCCGAAGCGATCGATCTGGGCGGCCCCCAGGAAGCCGACGTCGATCAGCCCGCCCTGCAGGTAGTAGGCGAACAGCTCCCACATGCTGACCACGGCGGTCGCCCCGGTGACGATCGTGGGATCGCCGATCGAGAGCGGCAGGCGGGCCGGTCGGGCACCGAAGACGCCGGCCTCGTAGACCAGCTCCATGTCCGTCGCCACCGTGCGCTTGGCCAGGTTGACCGCAATGTTGGGGAGCCCGACGCCGACGAAGCAGACGCGCTGCCCGGCGAGCTCCCGCGCGGCGGCCACGATCATCATCTCGGACTTCGTGAAGGCGGCGGCCCCGATCGGTCCGCCCATCAGCGGTACTCCCCGTAGTCCACGGCGCCCGACGGCGCGGGCCCCGACGGCCGGAGCCCAGCGAGGCGCTCGGCGCCCAGCTTCTCGGCGTAGGCGGCGCGGCCGTCGATGCCATAGACCCAGTCGCGCAGCCACGCTTCGGTCGCGGCAGGATCGCGGCTGATCGGGTCCCAGTCGCGGTAGAAGTGGTTGTCGCGGTCGTAGTAGCCCTGCACGTAGGAGGGATGGGCGCCCCACGGCTCCACGACGACGGCGTCGACGATGATCCCGGGGATGATCGTGCGGTTGGGGTCCGCCCGGATCACGGCCTCGTCGACCAGCTCCTCGACGACCACGATCACCCGGTCCGCGGCGAAGGCGGCCTCCTTCTGGCAGCCGAGCAGGCCCCAGACCTGGGCATTGCCGGCCGCGTCCGCGCGCTGGGCATGGAGGATGCTCACGTCCGGGTTCAGCGGGGGCACCGCGTAGACCGTGCCGTCGCCATACGGGCTCTCGATGGGCCGGATCCGCGGGTTCGCCGTCGGCAGGTCCGTCTCGAAGTAGCTGCGCAGGGGCATGAACGGCAGCTTGGCCGCGCCGGCGGCGTACCGGGCGACCATCCCGAAGTGGCTGTACTCCTCCAGCTCCAGGCTGGCGGCCGGCCCTTCGGTGACGCGGCGGATCGCGTTGAGGCCACCGACGCCGGGGTTTCCGAGCCAGCTGAAGACGAGCTTGCGGGCAACGCCGGCCGCGACCATCTGGTCGTAGATGACGTCCGGCGTCATGCGCGCGAGGACGAGGTCCCGGCGGCCCTGGCGGATGATCTCGTGACCGGCCGCGAAACAGATGAGGTGCGTGAAGCCTTCGATCGCGACGGTGTCGCCGTCGCGGACCAGGCCCGCGACGGCCTCGCGCATCGTGGCGACCTTGGACGCTCCCATGGCTCCTACGCTACCACCCGCCCGGGGGGCGTCAGGCGCGAGCCGCGACGGCGGCCACGGACTCCGAGAAGATCCGCGCGCCGACGGCAGCCTCGGCCTCGGTGAGGACCAGGGGCGGCGTCATCCGGACGACGTCCTCACCGGCGGTCAGGACCATGAGCCCGCGCTCGAAGGCCGCGTGCTCGACGGCCGCGGCGGTCGTGCCGGAGTCGAACTGGACGCCGAGGAAGAGGCCGCGGCCGCGGACGTCACGGACGATCTCGGGGTACCGGCCGGCGAGCGGCCGAAGGGCCGCCAGCAGCTGCTCGCCGCGGGCGGCAGAGTTGGCGATCAGCCCGCCTTCGAGCAGGCGGATCGTGGCCAGGGCCGCCGCGCAGCTCACCGGGTTGCCACCGAACGTGGAGCCGTGCGCGCCTGCGCCCCACGACATGACGCGCTCCTTGGCGACCAGCGCTCCGATCGGCATGCCGGACGCGAGGCCCTTCGCGGTGACCAGGATGTCCGGCTCCACGTCCCAATGGTCGATCGCCCACATCCGGCCGCTGCGGCCCATCCCCGACTGGACCTCGTCGGCGACCAGGAGGATGCCGTGGCGGTCGCAGATGCTGCGCAGTCGGGGCAGGAACTCGTCGTCCGGGACGACGATGCCGCCCTCGCCCTGGATGGGCTCGACGACGATCGCGGCGATCTCCGACGCCGGCGTGAGGTGACGGAAGACGCGCCCCTCCAGCTCGTCGAGGCCGGCCGACCCGTACGGCACGTGGATCACGCCGGGCAGGAGCGGGCCGAAGTGCGCGTGGTACTTCGCCTTCGACGCCGTGAGGCTGACCGCGCCGTACGTCCGGCCGTGGAAGGCGCCGATGAAGCTGACGACATACTGGCGTCCGGTCGCGTGGCGGCTCAGCTTGATCGCCGCCTCCACGACCTCGGTGCCCGAGTTGCCGATGAAGACGCGGGTGGGCCCGGAGATCGGGGCGATCCGCTCCAGCTCGGCAGCCAGGTGGGCGTAGATCGGCAGGTAGAAGTCCGACGCGCTGTAGTGGAGGATCTCGCCGGCCTGCTCGCGGATCGCGGCCACGACGTCGGGGTGGCAGTGGCCGGTGACATTGACGGCGATGCCCGCGCAGAAGTCGAGGAAGCGGTTGCCGTCGATGTCCTCGACGACGCTGCCCCGGCCGCGCACCGGCACGATCGGGTACGCGCGCGGCAGCGACGGCGACGTGTATCGCTCGTCGAAGGCGATGTGCTCGCGTGCCCGCGGACCCGGGATCTCGGTGAGGAGCAGGGGCGCGTCCCACGGCTCGGTGTCGCCACGCTCCGGGGTCCCGGACGCCGGCACGGGGATGGCCTCGGGGTCACGAATCGTCGCGTGGCTCATCGAGGCACCTCCGGTCGGGCTGCCGGGCTGGGGGCACGGCTGCGCCAGCGCATAGGATTTATGCAAGCTGGATACACGGCGAGTATAGCCGAGGCGACGGGCGCTCCGGAGGGCCGTTCAGCCCGCAACCGGTGCGCTGGCGAACCGCGCGGCGGGCGGTGCGGCCCGTTGGCGTCACCCGGTCGACGGGGCACCGTGGCCGGTCCGCAGGCGGCGCCCGACAGCTCTGCCGCGCGGGCGGCCCCCGGGCCCCCGGCCCCGTCCCACAGGCCGTCAGTCGACGATCGTCTGGCTCTGCTCGCGCATGAACTGCTGGACGTAGAAGTAGCCGCCGCCGGCCTTGCTGGTCGCCGTCGATCCCTTCCACCCGCCGAACGGCTGGATGCCCGGCCAGGCGCCGGTGGTCGCGCCGGCCCGCCGGTTCACGTAGACGACGCCCGACTCGATGCGGTCCAGGAACTGCGCGATCTCGGCCCGGTCCTCGCTGTAGAAGCCGGCGGTCAGGCCGAGGTGGTGGGCGTTGGAAAGCTGCAGCCCTTCGTCGATCGAGTCGACCGGGGCCACGCACACGAACGGCAGGAACAGCTCGTCGATCATGAGGCGGTGGTCGGTCGGGAGATCGACCGCGATGGTGGGCGCGACGAAGAAGCCCTTGTCGAGGCCATTCTCCGTGACCCGCTCACCGCCGGCCAGGAGCCGGCCATCGCGGCGCGCCTCGGCGACCGCACGGTCGTAGCGATCGACGGCCTTCTGGTCGATGACGGGGCCCAGCCAGTTGGCGCGGTCGGTCGGGTCGCCGATCGTGATGGCCTCGGTCTTGGCGAGGAGGAGGCGGTTGAACTCGGCCATCACGGGCCGTTCCACGAAGACCCGGCTGTTGGCGGAGCACTTCTGGCCGGCGAAGCCGAACGCGGAGCGCATGACGCCTTCGGCCGCCTCGTCCAGGTCGGCGTGGCGGCTGACGATGGCCGGGTTCTTGCCGCCCATCTCGATGATGGTCGGCTTCGGGTACCGCTTCGCGAAGTTGTGGTAGATCCCGAACCCGACCTCGAAGGAGCCGGTGAAGATCACCCCGTCGATGCCGTCGTTGTCCTGGATCTCCTGGCCCACGCTGTCGCCCGGGCCCATGACCATGTTGAAGACGCCGTCGGGCAGCCCGGCCGCGCGCATGGCCTCCAGGAGGCAGGTGCCGCTGATGGGCGCATCGGAGCTCGGCTTGTAGACGACGGTGTTGCCGGCCACGAGGGCGCCGCCCGCGGGACCACCGGAGAGCGCGAACGGGAAGTTGAACGGGCTGATGACGGCCCACACGCCGAACGGCTTGAGCACCGACCGCGTGTGGACGGCGGCGTCGCCGAGATTGCCCATGGTGTAGTCGAAGCCGTCGTTCTTCTCGACCATGTCGCAGGACCAGCGGATGAGGTCGGCTGTCTCCTCGACGTCGCCGAGCGCCTCCAGGCGGCTCTTGCCGACCTCCATCGAGAGCAGCGCGCCGAACTCCATCTGGCGCTCGCTGATGGCGTCGGCGACGCGGCGCAGCAGCGCCACCCGCTCCTGCCACGGCCGTCCGCCCCACGCCGGGAACGCGGCCCGGGCAGCGGCAACGGCGTCGCGGACGTCCTGCTTCGTGCCCCGGGCGAACGTGCCCATGACGGCGCCGTCGATCGGGGACCGCTTGACGAACGTGCCGTCACCGTCGCGGAACGCGCCGCCGACGTAGTTCTGGTGGCTGCGCCCGAGCAGCTCCGCCTTCGCCTTGGCGAGGCCCGCCTCGTACTGGGCGTGAAGCTCGTCGTTGTCGTTGCGAAGGGTCGCGTACGTGATCTTGATGCGCTCGCCCATGCCTTGGACCTCGCTGTGCTGCGTGGCGCGGCGTCCGCCGGCGCACCCCGACCGGCCGCAGTCGCACGGCGGGAACGCCGCCGGCGCTGGTTGCGGAATGGTTCTTCGCAGTCTAGCGCGGGGTCGGTGCCTGGCCCGGGCCGCGGCGCGCGAGGAGTGCGGCAGGGGCGGGCGTGCGGGCCAGGCGCGCGGCCGGGGGGCGGCCACGGGGCGGTCCCGGAACCGGCGGGCCTCAGGCCGGCAGGCTGAACCAGAACCGGATGGCGCCGTCCGACGAATCCGCCCCGACGTTGCCGCCGTGCCCTTCCACGAGCTGCTTCACGATCGAGAGCCCGATGCCGGCGCCGCCGTGGGCGCGGTCGCGCGACTTCTCCACGCGGTAGAAGCGCTCGAAGACGCGCCCGAGGTCCCTCGCCGGGATGGGTTCGCCGGTGTTCGAGACGGAGACCAGCAGGTCCGCCGGGCGCCGCCGGGCCCGGACGTCCACCCGGCCGCCGGGCGGCGTGTAGCGAAGGGCGTTCTGGAGCAGGTTGCCGAGGACCTGGGCGAGCTGGTCGGCATTGCCGCGGGCGGGCAGCGACGCGGGAACGTCCACGGCCAGGTCGAGGCCGGCGGCGACCATCGCCGGGCGGACGAGGTCGACGGCCGACAGGATGACTGCGGCGAGGTCGAGGTCGACGAGCTCCATCGGTGCGGCCGCGTCGCCTTCGGCCAGCTGGTCGAGGGAGCGCGCCAGGCGCACCAGGCGGCCGGCCTCCTCGAGCAGCGATTCGAACGTGGCCCGGTCGGGCTCGATGACGCCGTCGCGCAGCGCCTCCAGGTAGCCCGTCAGGTTCGTGAGGGGGGTTCGCAACTCATGGGCGGCGTTCGCGATGAACTCCTGGCGCATGCGCTCCTGCTCTTCGAGCGAGGCCGCCATCTGGTTGAAGGAATCGGCCAGGCTGACGATCTCCTCGGGCCCGCTCCGCGGGATCCGCGACTCGTAGTGCCCGTCGGCGATCCGTCGCGCGGCGGCGCCGATGTCGCGCAGCGGCCGGGCGAGCCGCGGGGCCACGATGGCCGCCAGCCCGATCGCCACCAGCACGGCGACCAGCGTGGCGATGATGAGCACGACCACCACGGAATCGCGGAACATCGACTGGCTCGACTCCGCGCTGACGCCGTGGGTGGCCATGAGGGAGGCGAACACCTGCGAGCCGACGACCACGACGCCGACGGCCAGGATCGCCATGGCGACGGCCGCCACGACCAGGGCCGCCGCGGCGATCCGCAGGCCGATCCCGCTCGACAAGCGCGACTTCATCGGGGCGGCCCCGGGAGAGCCGCCGCGTCGGAGGCGGGGTCCGCCCGTGTCGACGGCGCGCCTCCGGCGGCAGCGGCGGCTTCTGCTGTCGCCTCGGGGAGCGGCGCTGCGCGGTAGCCGACGCCACGCACGGTGGCCACGTAGACCGGCCGATCCGGCGGGTCGCCCAGCTTCTCGCGCAGGCGCCGGATGTGCGTGTCGATCGTGCGGTCGAGCACCTCCGCCTCGTCGCGGCCGTACACGGCGTCGAGGAGCTGATCGCGCGTCAGGACGCGTCCGCCGGCGCCAATGATCGCGCCGAGGACGCGGAACTCGATGGCCGTCAGGGCAACGAGTCGCTCCCCCACCCGGACCTCGTGCCGCTCCTGATCCACGGTGAGGTCGCCGTGGCGCAGGGGCGGGCGCGTCCCGACCCCGGTCGCTGGTCCATTCGGCTCCGCGTCGGCCCCGGTGGATCGTTCGAGGACGCGCCGCACGCGCAGGACCAGCTCCGCCGGCGAGAAGGGCTTCGGCAGGTAGTCGTCCGCACCCTCGGCAAGGCCGGCGATGCGGTCGGCGGTGGAGCCGCGCGCAGAGAGCACGATGATCGGCGTCTTCGCCGTCCGCCGGACGGCGCGGATCACGGCCAGTCCGTCGACCTCGGGGAGCATGAGGTCCAGGACGACCAGGGCCGGCGCCTCGAGCGCGATGGCCGCCAGGGCCGCCCGGCCGTCGGCCGCCTCGACGACGCGCAGGCCATCGCGTTCCAGGTACGTTCGCACCAGCCGCACGATCTTGGCGTCATCGTCCACCACGAGGATGGGTCCGGGATCTTCGTGCATCGCCGGCATGGTACGGCGGCCGGCCGGCGACAGCGATCGACGGTTCGAGCTGTCGCCGGCCGGCAGGGCCGGACGTTCGCGCGGTGCCGTCAGCGCACGGCCACGCCGATGTCGCTGGCCGGCAGGCTCGGTGCCCCGGCGACGGCCGCCAGGCTGCCGTCCGGCCGGACATGGAACGCGTCCAGGGTGTGATTGCCCGCGTCCACCACGAAGAGGTCGTGGCCTCCGGGGCTCACCGCCTCGTCGAGCGGCGCGCTGCCCGCGCCGAGGTCGGCGGCGACGGCCTGCTCCACGGTCACGCTCCCGTTCGGGGCGATCGCGTAGGTGGAGATCGTGCCGTTGTGGGCGTTGGCGACGAACGCGAGCGTGCCCTCGCCGTTCACCGCGACCCAGCACGCCGCCAGCCCGCCGTCGGGCACCGAAGCCGACAGGACCCGGAGCGCGCCGGACCGGGCGACGCGATACGACGACAGCGCACTTGCCGCTGCCTCGGAGACGAAGATGCGGCCGCGCCCGTCGAAGGCGAAGCCGAACGGCGTGCTGCCGGATGACGCGAAGGTCCGCGCGGGCTCGGCGGCGCCGTCGTGTCCGACGCGGAACGTGTCGATGGTGCTGGTCGCCTTCTCCGTCACGACCAGGACGCTCCCGTCGGGGCGGAACGCGATCTGTGCCGGCCCGGTGGCGCTGCCACTGAGTGACCGGACCGAGCCCGGCACCGGCCGCAGGCCGCCGTCCAGCCGGAAGCCCGCGATGTTGCCGGAGCCGCCGGCGTCGAGGACGTAGGCGAGGTGGTCGTGGATCGTCACGCTGATTGGCGTCTTGCCGCGCGAGTTCGCGCGATCGACGAGCCTCAGGCTGCCGTCGTCGCGCACGCGGAAGGCGGCGACGTCGTTGCTGCCCGCGTCGACCGCGAGGAGCCAGTCCCCGTCGGGGCTGATCGTCACGGCCCCCTGGGAGCCGAGCCCGGCGCCGGTGCCGAGACCGCCCGTCGGGTAGGTGCCGAACCAGCTGAGCGATCCGTCGGCGGCCCGCGAGTACGCCACGACGGCGTTACCGGCCGCGGCGTTGGTCAGCGTGTAGACGGTGCCGGCGCGAAGGCCGGCGTCGTGGGCGAAGACGGCGGCGGGGGCAGCGGCTGCCAGGAGCAGCGCTCCTGCCAGGATTGCCAACGGCCTGCGAAACATCAGCGGAGTCCTCCTTGGGACTGCGGGACACGGTCCGCGGACGGTTCCGGGACGGGCCAGAGGCTGGGCCTGCGCGATGGCCACCGGATGGCGGGCCGATGGCGTTCTCGTGACACGGGTCCCGGCCGCGGGGCGTGAGCGCCGGCCGCGGGGCGTGGGCACCGGCCGCGGGGCGTTGGGCACCGGCATGGTCGGATCGCCGTGGCGGTGGCCCGAGATCCTCCGAGCCCGGCGACACGTATGACCACAAGGGAGCGCGCCACGGCGGTGCCGCGGCGTTGTCATCAGACTGTCACGCGTGCCGGCCAGATTCGGGTTCTCCGCTGCGGTGGCGGCGGAGCGCTGGCGGGCGACCCGGGCTGGAACAAGGCGACATGGCAACTCGAACGTTGAGCACAGGGGAACGACTGCGGGGCGGCCCATGGATTCGCCCCGCCGTCGCGGCGGCCGTGGCGGCAGGCGTCACCATGAGCGTTGGCGAGCTGGTCGCCGGGCTGGTGCCGGGCGCTCCGTCGCTCGTCGTCGCCATCGGCAGCCTGGTCATCGCCCTGCAGCCGCCGGGGGCCAAGGATGTCATGGTCAGCCTGTTCGGGACCAACGACAAGCTGGCCCTCAACCTCCTCGTGGTGGTGGCCGCGCTCGTGGTTGCCGGGGCCGTCGGCGCCATGGCCCGGCGGTCGTGGCGATCCGCCGCCGCCGCGTTCGCCGTCTTCGGGCTCGTGGCCGGGTGGGCGGCGGTCACCGTCCAGGCAGCCGACCCGCTCCGCTCCCTGCTCTCCGCGGGCCTCGGCACGGCCGCCGGCGTGGCGGTGCTCTGGCTCCTCCTGCGGGAGGCTGGCCGAGCCCAGGCCACCATGGCGGCGGGCGGCGGGGCTCGGGCCGAGGGTGCCTCCGGGAGCGCACCGCGCGCCGCCGAGCCGATGCCGGACTGGGGCCGCCGCCGGTTCCTGCTCACGAGCGGCGGGCTGGTGGTCGGGTCGCTGGCGGCCGGGGCCGTGGGTCGGGCGCTGCTGGACCGGGCGCATCCGACCGGGCAGGTGTCCGCGTCCACGCTGCCGACGCCCGTACCCGGGTCGACGCTGCCGCCCCTGGCCCCGGACCAGTCGCTCAACGCGCCCGGCCTGACCCCGATCGTCATGCCGGCCGACCAGTTCTACCGCATCGACACGGCCCTGCTCGTGCCCCAGGTGGATGCTTCGTCCTGGCAGCTCAAGGTCGCCGGCATGGTGGCAACGCCGCTGACGTTCACGTACGAGCAACTGCTGGCGATGCCCCAGTTCGAGCAGTACGTGACGATCGCCTGCGTCAGCAACGAGGTGGGCGGCAACCTCGTCGGCAACGCCCTCTGGCGGGGCGTGCACCTCAAGCAGGTCCTGGCCATGGCCGGCGTCAATCCGGCGGCGACGCAGATCGTGGGCCGGTCGGTCGATGGGTTCACCGTCGGCTTTCCGACCGCGTGGGCGATGGATCCGGCGCGCGAGCCGATGATCGCCGTGGGGATGAACGGGGCGCCGCTGCCGGCCGAGCACGGCTACCCGGCCCGGCTGATCGTCCCCGGCCTCTACGGCTACGTGTCGGCCACCAAGTGGCTGAGCGAGATCCAGCTGACGACGCTCGAGGCGTTCAACGCGTACTGGGTCAACCTCGGCTGGGCGAAGGAAGGACCGATCCTCACCCAGTCGCGGATCGACCATCCGCAGGACGGCGACCGCCTGGCCGCGGGCCAGGTCTGGATCGACGGCCTGGCCTGGGCGCCGGATCGCGGCGTCTCGGGCGTCGAGGTCAGCATCGACGGCGGGCCCTGGCAGAAGACCATGACCAGCCGCCCGATCTCCAAGGCGACCTGGGTCCAGTGGATGCTCAGCTGGCAGGCGACGGCCGGGCAGCACACCATCGAAGTGCGGGCGACGGACGGCACGGGCGCCGTCCAGACCGCCGACCGGACGCCGCCGGCGCCCGATGGGGCGCGCGGCCACCATCGGATCACGGTCTTCGTCGGCTAGGTCAGGCCCCTCGGCTAGGTCAGGCCCCGATGCCGGCGGCGCGCAGCTGCCGTCGAAGCCGCGGCGCGCAACGCCGGACCAGCCCCGGACCTGGAGCTCGAAGCGGGGGCAGGGATCCCGCCCCGCCGTCACCAGGATCAGTGGCTCTGCTGGTTCCGCTCGCGGCACAGCGGGCAATCGACGTCGCCGAACGAACCGAGGCGTTCGTGCTCGGCGTGGGCCCGTTCGATGCCTTCGCTGTAGTGCCCGACCGTCCCGCCGTGGTGCTGCTCCTGCCCCTCCGAGAAGTGCCCGACGTCGTGGGGCGACTCGCCGTGCGGAAGTGCCTCGGTACCCTCGGCGAACGACCCGGTGTGCTGCGAGTCGTTCTCGCTCCTGCCCATGGGAACCTCCTGCCGGATGCACGCCGCGATCGCGGCGCTGGGACGCTCCGGTGACTGCGCAGGATGCACCCGCGCCGGTGGCAGATCAATGACAGCCATCAGCGGCGCGATGCAGTCAGGCGACAGCTCGACCCTCGCGATCGGTCCGCGGGCGTCTACCCGGTCGAACCGCCGCTGACCAGCGCGTCGACAACCTCCGCAATCGAGGGTGCGACCGCGTTCGGGACGCGCAGCGCGGTCCGCCGGCCGCCGCGCCGAGCCGCTTCGACGTCCGCGGGGCCGTGCTTGCCACTGAGGACGAGCACGCTGCGGAGCCCGCACCGACGGGCGCCGGCCACGTCCGAGCCGAGGTCGTCGCCCACCATGGCAACGTGCTCCGGCGCCAGCCGGCGGATGCCGAGGTCGACAGCCAAGGCCGCCACGGCCTCGCGGTAGACGACCCGCGACGGCTTGCCGCACACGATCGCCCGCCTGCCGATGGCGAACTCCAGGCCGGCCACGAGGACGCCGGCATCGAGCGTCTCACCGCGGCTCGTGAGCCACCATGGGTTGCGGTGCATGGCGACCAGCGCTGCGCCGCGCCGGAGCAGGCGGAACGCCCGGTCGAGGTCGCGGAACGTGAGGTCGTCACCGGCGTCGCCGAGGACGACCGCTGCAGCCCGGGCGTCCGGCGCGTCGGCCTCCACGTTGGAGAGCAGGCGCTGACCCACGAACTCGCGGAGGGCGTCGGGCTGGCCGAGGACGTAGAGCGGCTCGCCGGGATGCGTCGCCGCGGTGTACGCAGCGGTGGCCGAGGCGGCGGTGATGACGTGGTCGGCGTCGATCGGGAAGCCCGCCTTCGCGAACTGACCGGCGATCGTCTCCCGGTGGGTCGACGAGAAGTTCGTCACCACCCGGAACGGGATGCCGGCGGCCCGCAATGCCACCAGCGCCGCGGGCGCACCCGGCAGCGGGACTCCCTTGCGGATGAGCACGCCGTCCGCGTCGAGGACGAGGGCGCGCACGCCCGCGAGGGCCGCGGCGAGCGCGTCCGGGCCGTCGGCGGCGGCCGGGTCGTGGAGGAGCAGTTGGTCGGGAGCGTCAGTCATGGCGGAATCGTACCGGGCGGGCACCGCTCGCGAGCGGCGAGTGGCCACAGCGCCGACCGGGCGGCATCGGCCACAGCGGCGACCGGGCGGAGCGACCACAGCGCCGACCGGCGGCGGCATCCGACCCGCCTGTCGGCCGGCTGCCGAGGCTCCGGGCGGCCGTGCTGCCGGGGCGCCCTCGAGATGGGAGCGACAGCCACGGCGGCGGTGACCAGGCAGGTCCGCAGCCGCGCCGCTGTCCGTCCCAGCAGGCCGGGTGCTGCTACGGAGCCCGATGCACCGCCGCGACCGCCGTGAGACCGCCGTGTCGGCCCGCCGCACGCTCGCGCCGGGATGATCGGGGACGCTCCGGCGGCTCCGCGGGCGTCGAACCGCCCGTGACAGCACCACGGTTGGTGGCACGGACAAATGCAGGCAGGAGGCAGCGGCTGCTGCGCCCGGCACGGTCCCCGCCCGCCTGTCGGCTACGATGCCGCCCGAGGACGCACGAACGACGGAGGGTCGCATGGGCCTGCTGGACGGCAAGAACGCGCTCGTGTTCGGGGTCGCGAACAACCATTCGATCGCGTGGGGCATCGCCCGGGCACTCCATGAGCACGGCGCGACGGTCGGCTTCAGCTCCGTGGAGAGCGTGATCGACAAGCGCGTGCGCCCGCTGGCCGAGTCGATCGGGAGCCCGTTCGTCATGCCCTGCGACGTGCGCGACGACGCGGCGGTGAAGGCCGTCTTCGAGCGCTGGGGCAGAGAGGTCGGGGGTCTCGACATCCTGGTCCACGCCCTCGCCTTCGCGAACCGCGACGACCTGGACGGCGCGTTCGTCGACACTTCGCGCGACGGCTTCGCCCTCGCCCTCGACGTGTCCGCGTACTCGCTCGTCGCGCTCGCGCGCGAGGCGCGGCCGCACTTCCGCTCCGGCGCCAGCATCATGACCCTGACCTACTACGGCGCCGAGAAGGTGGTCGCCCACTACAACGTCATGGGCGTGGCGAAGGCAGCCCTGGAGGCCTGCACCCGATACCTCGCGGCCGACCTGGGCCCCGACGGGATCCGCGTCAACGCGATCTCCGCCGGGCCCATCCGGACGCTCGCGGCCCAGGGCATCACCGGTTTCCGGACGATGTACGGCGCCTTCCGCGACATGGCTCCGCTCCGCTCGAACATCTCCATCGACGACGTCGCCGGCGCGGCCGTGTTCCTCGCCTCGGACCTGTCCTGCCAGGTGACCGGCGAGACGATCTACGTCGACGGCGGCTTCAACATCCTGGGTGTGCCGTCGCCCGAGGCGTAGGGCTCAGCCACCGTCGACGCGTGGGCAGGGCCCGCATCGGGCTGACGGCCCGGCGCCGGGCGGGGGCGCCGGACGCAGCGTCAGCGGCAGCGGGCGGACCAGCGTCAGCGGCAGCCCCTGCAGCGGCCGACGATCGTCACGTGGGAGAGGTCCACGGCGAAGCCGCGCTCCGCCTCGACCGTAGCGACAAGCGAGCGGGCCTCGGCCGGCGTGATCTCCCAGGTCTGGCCACAGCCACTGCAGTGGAGGTGGCCGTGCTCGGCGCCGGGGAAGACGTGGTACTCCTCGCGGCCGTCGGGACCGTGGCCGTGGCGGACGATGCCCAGCTCCTCGAGCACGTCGAGCGTCCGGTACACGGTCGACGGGATGGTCGCGGAATCGAGAGAGCGGCACCGCTCCACGAGCTCCGCGCCGGTGACGTGGCCGCGCGTGGCGGCGAGCACGGCCAGGATCGTCCGGCGCTGCGGCGTCCAGCGCAGCCCGCGCGCCCGGAGCTGATCGCGCACGATCGACCACGGGGCGGGGTCGGGACCGGTGGCGGCGTCCGGAGCCCGGGACTCGGACGCGGGCGGGGGCGCGGTCGGCAGGATGGGCTGGCTCGGGCGCATCGGCGCGAGTATAGGCCGACCCGCCACGGGTCGATCCTGCTGCAAGGCGTGGCAGGAACGCCCGAAGGCGTGGCAGGAACGCCCGGCAACCGCGTGCGCTACGCTGCGGCGTGGCGCGGCGCCGGAGGGCGCGCGAGGAGCGCCTGATGTCCACGGAGGCGGCCAGCCCATGCACGAATTCGCCCTGGCGGAGGCGGTGATCGCCAAGGCCGCCGAGGCGGCCGCTGCCGGCGGCATGGCGATCGTCACGCGCGTCGACGTGCGCATCGGGGAGCTGCAGGACGTCGACGAGGAGGCGTTCGCGATGGGCCTGGACGTCCTGCGCGGCGAGGAGCCGGCGCTCGCCACGGCCGCGTTCGTGTTCGAACCGTGGCCCGCGGAGCTCAAGTGCCGCCGCTGCGGTCACCTGTGGCCGCTCGCGGAGTCGCGAGCCGCGCTGCCGCCGGACGAGCAGGAGGCGGTCCACCTCCTGCCGGAAGTCGTCCACGTGTACGTCTCGTGCCCGCGCTGCTCGAGCCCCGACTTCGAGATCATCGGTGGCCGGGGCGTGGCGCTGGCCGCGATCACGGGGTAGGGAGCGCGTGGATCCCCGGCCCGCCGTGCTCGAGCGGCGCCTGTCGAGCGTGTCCCGCATCCTGCCGGTGTCGGGCGGCAAGGGTGGCATCGGCAAGAGCTCCGTCTCGGTCGGCCTGGCGATGGCGATGACGGCGGCGGGCGCCAGGACCGGCCTGCTGGACCTCGACCTCAGCGGGCCGTCCGATCACGTGATCCTGGGGCTCGCGAAGCCGACGTTCACCGAGGTCGGCGGGCTCGTGCCGATGACGACCTCGGGCATCGAGTTCATGTCGATCGTGAGCATCGTCGGCGAACGCCCGGCGCCGCTTCGGGGCGAGGACGTCTCCAACGCGATCCTGGAACTGCTCGCGGTCACCCGTTGGGGCCGGCTCGATGCCCTCGTGGTCGACATGCCGCCCGGCTTCGGCGATCCCCTCCTCGACATTGCCCGGTTCGTCCCGCGGGCCGAGCACGTCGTCGTCGCCACGCCGTCGCCGCTGGTGCTCGAGACGACCGTCAAGGCGATCGCGCTCCTGCTCCGGCTCGGCCTGCCCGTCGCCGGGCTGGTGGAGAACCTCCGCCTGGACGACGGGCCATCGGTCGCCGAACGGCTGCCCGCCGTCGACGTACCGATCCTCGGCTCGATCGGCTACGACCCCGCCTACGAGGCCGCGCTGGGTGATCCGGTCCGACTGGCCGGGACCGCGTTCATGCGCGACGTCTCGATCGTCGCGGGGGTGCTGATGGCGAGGGGGGCGCCCCCTGCCGGCCTGTAAGCCGAGTTGAGTCCAGACGCCCGTTTGAGACCAACCGCCCTCTTGAGGTCTTAACGTCATGCCGCTATGCTGGGCACATGGCGACGAAGAAGAAGGTGACCCTCTACGTCGACGAGGACGTGATGCGGGCGGCCCGCGTCCGGGCAGCCCGGACCGACAAGCGCGACTCAGAGGTGGTGGAGGAGGCGCTCCGGGCGTACCTCGGCTTCGACGTCGTGGCGGGCGTGTGGGCGCGCAGCGATCTGGGCGAGGACGAGGCGATGCGCCTCGCGGTCGAGGAGACGCACGCGGCACGAGCCGAGAAGCGTGCCGCGCGCGGTTCTTGACACCAACGTCCTCGTCTCGGCGCTGATCAGCGCTGGCGGACCGAGCGCGGCGCTCCTGCTCGAACTTCGCGCCGGCGCCTTCGAGCTCGTCGCCTCTCCGACGCTCCTGGCCGAACTCCGCGAGGTCCTGGGGCGCGAGAAGTTCCGTCGGTACGTCGCCGAGGCCGAAGCCATCGCGTACGTCGACCTCATCGGCCACGAAGCGACGATCCTCGATGACCCGACGCCGAGCGGTCGGCCGCTCAGTGTCGATCCCGACGACGAGTACCTGGTGGACCTCGCGCGCGCCGCTGCAGCCGACGTGCTCGTGTCGGGTGATGCCCACCTGCTCGACCTGCGCGATCGCCTGCCGGTCATGACCCCGGCCCAATTCCTGGCCACGCTGGGCGACTAGTGGGGGCCCCATAGGTGTGCAGAAACGTGTGCAGGCACCCGCCGACAGGCCGACACAGCGGCTGATTCGTGCGTGGAACGGCGGAAGGCGCCAGCGAGGCGGCCCGTAAGCCGAGTTGAGCCCGGCTGGCTCAGTGCGGCGGGATGATGAGCTGCTGACCCGGCACGATCAGGTTCGGGTTCTTGAGCTGGTTCGCCGCGATGATCGCCTGCGGCGTCACGCCGTACGCGGCGGCGATCGTGCCGATCGTGTCGCCCTTCTTGACTGTGTAGACCAGGGTCGAAGCCGTGGGTGCCGGCGAGGGGGAGGCTGACGGCGAGGGCGAGGCAACCTGCGAAGACGACGCGGCCGGCGAGCCGGCGGGTGTCGCGGACGGCGAAGCCGACGGCACCGGGCTCAGCGAAGCGGACGGACTCGCCGCCTCGCTGGGCGACGGCGACGCTTCCGTCGCCGCGGGGAGCGGCAGCAGGGTTGGCAGGAGGAGGCCGGCTCCGAAGCCAATGCCGCCGAGGATGACCAGGATGACCGCGCCGATGAGCAGGTTCGCAAGGGCTGACCGGCCCCGCCGCGGCTGTGCCACCGCGGGCGGCGGCGCCACGATCCCGGCGGTGGCTGCAGCGACCGAGTCCTCCGCGACGGGCACCACGGGCTCGGCGGGGGACGTCGCCTCGGCGCCCATGAGCTCGGCGCCTGCGGGCGTCTCCGCTGCGTCGGCAGGCTCGGCGACGGCCTCCGGTGACTCCGTGCCTTCGGCGACGGCCTCGGACGACGTCGAGACCCCGGCGACCGCGGCCGGCGCGACGATCGCCGCAGCGATCACCTCCGGGACGGGGGTGGCATCGGCTTCGGGCGTGACGTCGGCCTCGGGCCCGGCGCCGGCTTCGGCTGCGACGGCGGCCTCGGGCCCGGTGCCGGCTTCGGCCTCAGCGCTCATCGCGCCCGGCGCCGCCGCCTCGGGCTGCGGGGACGTCTCGGGTTCGGCTCCGGCCTCGGATTGGGGGGCGCCGGCGGCGACCGCAGCCGAGTCGGCGAGGAATTCGGGCGCCGGCGTAGTCCCGGGTTCGGGCGCTGGGACGGCTGGCGACGGCGACTCGTTCGGCGGCGCCGCGTCGGCTGCTGCGTCTTCGGCTGCTGCGTCTTCCTCCGCCGGGGCCGCTTCGGGCGCCGGCGAGACGCCGGGTTCGGGTTCGGGTTCGGTCAGGGCCGACCGGTCGGAGCTCTCCCGCGGCCGGATCCCTGGCTCGTCACGGGGCCAGCGCTCCTCGGCTGCGGCGTCACCCGCCGCCTCGGCCGGCGGCGAGGTCAGCGGCTCTTCGCGAAACCAGCCCGCCGAGGCCTCGCCCGCCGCGGCCGGATCGTCGCCCGGGTCGGCGACTTCGTCGGCCGGAGGCGCGTCCTGACCGCCGACCGCGCCGCGCAGGCGCCCGCCATGGCGCGGCGAAGCTCGGCGACGATCCGGGGAAGGCGGCTCCTGCATCGCCGGGATTGTACGGGCAGGCGGGATGCCACGAAGGACGGGACTGTCGACATGGCGCCTGCGCCGCCCAGGACCGGTTCGCCTCAGCCCGGATCCGACACCTGGAACCGGTCGAGGCGGCGGACCGCCAGCCAGAAGGCGAGCACCGTGACGAGCACTGCGAGCCCGAGGGCCGTGACCCCGACCACGCCGTTCGCGAGGCTGGCCGCGCTCGGGCCTCCCGCTTCGGCGGCGATCGCCAGCGCATAGGCACGCACTGAGAAGACGCGGGTCCCCGCGAAGAGGGACGCGACGACCCCCTCCCAGATGAGGATGTAGAAGAGCCCGGCGACCAGGGCGCGGCCGGTCCAGGCGGAGAGCGTGACGAAGATGGACGCGTAGACGATCGCGGCCACGGCCGCCGCGAGGGCGGTCGCCGCGAGTAGCTGGAGATCGGCGAAGCCGACGATGAGCACGCCCGCCCCGAGCGTCGCCACCAGGGCCACGATCGCGCTCGCTCCGCCGGCCACGATCAGCTTGGCCAGCGCCAGCCAGGCCCGTCCGAACGGCCGGACCAGGATGAGCACGACGGTCCCGTCCTCGATCTCGGCCCCCAGCGCGCTCGTCCCGAGCAGGAGCGCCGCCAGCGGCACCACGGTGGCCAGGATCAGCCCGTCGAAGACGCCGACGAACGTGTCGCCGGCCGCGCCTTCGCCGGCGAGCGCCAGCAGGGCGCCCGTCACGACGGGCGCGATCGCCAGGAGCCCGACGAGGGCGATCCGCCGCCGCCCCAGGAGGCCGCGCGCGGTGAGGCGGACCAGCGGGCCGAGGACGGAGACGCCCGGAACCAGCCGGACGCGCGGACCCGGGGCCGGGGGCGGTGCGGGCGGGCTGGAGCGCACGTGCCAGCCCGGGATGCCCGTGTCGGCGTTCGTCACGGTCGCACCAGGTAGGAGAAGACCGACTCGAGCAATTCGTCGGCGGGGATCAGCTCGATGATGGAGACGCCGGCCGATCGGGCGATGGAGGGCAGCTCGCGAGTGAACGTCGCCAGCTCGGCAGCCCGCACTTCGAGCCGGCCATTCTCGAACAAGACGCCGGCCACGGTCGGCCGTTCGACCAGGTGCCTCGCGAGCAGTCGATCGTTCGACGTCCGGAGCATGAAGGCGTGGGGCCGGTCCGTCATCAGGCGGCGGATCTCGCGGAAATCGCCGGCCGCGGCGAGGCGTCCGGCGACCATCACGAGCACTCGTTCGGCGACCCGTTCCACCTCCTCCAGGATGTGGGACGAGAAGAGGATCACGCGTCCCTGGCGGGCAAGCGTCCCGAGCAGGTCCATCATGTGCAGCCGCTGGCGGGGGTCCATGCCGTTGAAGGGCTCGTCGAGCACGAGGACGTCCGGGTCGTGCACGAGCGCCGACGCCACCTTCGCCCGCTGTCGCATGCCCTTCGAATAGGTGGCGATCGGGCGATCGGCGGCGTCCGCAAGGTCGACGAGCTGGATCGCGCGTTCGGCCGCCCCGGCGGCGTCCGGCAGCCCGTGCAGGCGAGCCGCGACGACGGCCAGCTCGCGGGCGGTCAGGTACGCGAAGACCGCCTCTCGTTCCGGCACCAGTCCGAGCCGCCGGTAGATGGCGGGGCTGCCGAACGTGGGCCGCCCATCGAGCAGGACGTGGCCGTCGGACGGGGCGAGAAGCCCGGCGATCATGTGGAGCAGCGTGCTCTTGCCGGCTCCGTTGGGCCCGAGCAATCCAGTCACGCCGGCGTCGAGGGTGAATGACACCTCGTTGACGGCGACCACGTTGCCATACCAGCGGGCAGCCCCGATGAGCTCGACCCGCGCGGCAGCACGGTTCGGCGGGGTGGCTGCGGCGGCGGCCGGCGGCACGGCTGCGCCTGCGGGCGCGGCGGCGATGGGGCCCGGTGCCCCTGCGCCCGGTGCCCCTGCGCCCGGTGCCCCTGCGCCCGGTGCCCCGCTCACGCCTGGATCCTCCGATACCGGGCGATGAGCGCGGCGAGCGACAGCAGCGCGACGACCACGGCGGCAACGGCGAACGCCCACGTGGGCAGCTCGGAGCGGAGCACGGTGTTCAAGCGGCTCGGCTCCCCGAACAGGGTCGACGACAGGCCGTCGAGGAGCGAGAAGGGATCCAGCAGGGCGACGAGCCGGGCGGGTGCCGGAAGCCGGCCGCGGGACACGATGACCTCGATGACGCCCGACAGGACCAGGAAGACCGCGATGATGGTGCCGGCCGCGAACGCCCGGCGGGGGGCGAACGCGGCGATGACCAGGCTGACGCCGGAGAAGAAGGCGGCCGCCCCGATCGCGCTCAGGATCACCGGCAGGATGAGCGGCACCACCTCGCCGAGCCCCGCCCCGAGGTCGACCGACGAGAAGACCGTGCCCAGGAGCAGCAGCAGCTGGGGGACCAGGATGATCCCGGCCAGGGCTGACGTGAGGGCAAGGTACTTGGCGATCGCGTAGTCGTTGCGACCCAGCGCCCGCGAGAAGTACAGCGTGAGCAGCCGGCTCCGCAGGTCGCGGTTGACCAGCTCGGGCGCCTGCGCGGTCACGAAGAAGACGATGAGCTGGGCGACGAAACCCAGGTATCCCTGCGGCGTGATACCGCCCGCGTTCCCCACGACCGGACCGGCGATGGCGCGCACCCCCACGGCGACGACCGCCGGCAGCAGCACGAGCGCGGCCAGGCCGAACGGGGCGATCTTGGCCCGGCCGCCGCGCCCGATCCCGAACGTCCAGCGGACGCTGTGGACGTAGAGCGCCCAGACGGCATGGCGGCGGCCGAGGCGCGGGCCGTCGTAGCGGCGATAGCCCAGGTCGTAGATCGAGCCCGTCGCGCTGCCGGCGAGGATGTCCGGGCGGGCGGCGCTCTCGCCGGGGGCCGTCATGCCGCGGCTCCCGGGCCGGTCGCGGACGCCGGGCCCGTGGCGGCCCCAGGGCCCGTGGCGGCCCCATCGGCTGTGGCGGCCCCATTGCGGCCTGTGGGCGCCCCCGGCTGCCGTGCCGCCTCCGGCGGCCGTGCCGCCGCCGGGCGCTGTCGGGTCGGGGTCGTCGCGGAAGAGGTCCTCGACGCGCGCCCGGATGACTTCGAGCCGGATCAGGGCGCGGCCGCGGTCGGCGAGGACGTCGCGGACGGCGTCCGCGGCCGCGGTCCCGGTCAGGGCGTCGACCACGATCCGGCGAGGCCCGTCTGCCGCCGCGGCGAGGCCGCCCGCGGCAAGCGCCGCCGCGACCCCGGCGGCATCTTCGTCCACTTCGACGAGCAGCGAGCCGGTCGCTCCGGTGAAGCTCGCCATCGGCGCGCTGCGCAGCAGGCGCCCGCCGTCGATCGCCACGACGTGGTCGCAGACCCGCTCGATCTCGCCGAGGAGGTGCGAGCTCATCACCACCGCGATGCCGAACTCGGTTCCCGTGCGCTGGACGAGCTCCAGCATGTCGTCCCGACCGGCCGGGTCGAGGCCGTTCGTCGGCTCGTCGAGGAGGAGCAGCTCCGGGTCATGGACGAGCGCCTGGGCGAGCTTGACGCGCTGCTTCATGCCGGTGCTGTACCCGCCGATCGCCCGGTAGCGCTCCTCGAACAGGCCGACGTGCCGCAGGACGTCCGCCGTCCGTTCCCGGGCCGACTCCCGGGGCAGGCCGGACATCTCCGCCAGGTGGGCCACGAGGTCCGTGGCGGTGAGGTCGGGCGGCAGCACGTCGTGCTCGGGCATGTAGCCGAGCCGCTCGCGGAGACGGGGCCCGTCTTCGCCGACGTCCATCCCGAGGACGGTGGCCCTCCCTCCGGTCGGGCGCAGGAGACCCAGGAGGATCCGCAGCAGCGTGCTCTTGCCGGCCCCGTTCGCCCCCACCAGCCCGACGATGCCGGGCTCGATGTCGACGGTGAGACTGTCGAGGGCGAGCACGCCGCCCGCGGGGCCCGGATACCGGTGCGTGAGCCCGTCCGTCGAGATCAGTGCCATCGCCCAAATCGTACGGGTCCGGGACGGCGCCTGCCGGGCTAACGTGCGTGGCCCGCTCCCGGGCTAACGTGCGTGGCCCGCGGCGCGCTCCCCGACGATCACGGGGCCTGCGGCGGCCCCTGCCGGGCGAGTGCCGCGGACGGCGCGCGCGGGGCCACCGCTCCCGCTGACGGGCTTGCCGTCGGAACCGACGGGGCGTCGGTCAATCGATAGACGACGTTCTGGCCGCCGGCCACGCGATACGAGACGGAGACCGGGTCGGCCGAGACCGCGTGGACGACCAGGTGCGAGGCAGGGAACGTGGCGCCGCCGGTCTCCAGCGTGCCGATCGAGAACGTCATGGTCGCGCCGTCCGTCGAGCGCAGCGTGAAGCCGTGGATCGTGCCGCCGGTCGAGTCCAGGGAGAGGACGACCCCGGTGACGGTCGAGCCCGGGTCGCCGGTGGCGGTCGAACCCTGGTCGCCGCATGCGGCGGTCCCGGCCAGGACGAGCACGGGAAGCGCAACGGCGACGACGAGCGAGCGAAGCGACCGCATTTGCCCGCGAGGGTAGCAGCCCGCGGCGACCATCACCGGACGGGCCGGCGGCGACGTCCCGACCGTTCGCGGCCGAACGCGCCTTCGCTGGCCGAAACGCGCCTTCGCGGGCCGTGGCGCTTGCAGTCGGCGGCAGTCTTCTCGGCGGTCGCGTCGGACGCGGCCGGGTCGAACGCTGTCGTGCCCGCGACGGTGTTGCACGCGGCAGGACCACCGGCCGGCGCCGGATGGTGCCGCCGGGCCACGTTTCGGTGCGGGCGAGGTCTGGACCCGGCGCGAAGTCCGAGCCACAATGGGGCCCCTGCCGCCGGCCCTCGGGTCGCGCGGCGCGTCCAACCAGCGTCCGAGGCAGCGGCGGATGGTCAACCGGTCGCCGGCCAACGCACGGGCGGAGGGTCTCGATCGAGGCGCGATCGCGGTCGTCCCCGCCAAGGTCCGCCCTCCGCGAGTGAGGTGGCTTCCTCGCGAGCGCCTCGACGCGCTCGGCGGCAGCCTCTGGGAACGACGCCTGACGCTGGTCGTGGCCCCCGCCGGGGCCGGCAAGACGACACTCCTTGCCAGCTGGGCCGCCCAGGCCGCGGTCCCGGTGGCCTGGTACCGGGCCGAGAGCACGGACGCCAGCGAGGAGGCCGTGATGGCGTGCCTGGAGCGGGCGACGGCCGACGTCGCGCCCGGGCTGCCGGGCGGCTGGCGGAACGCGGGCGATGCCGCAACCGCGCTGGAGCAAGCCGATGGCCGGCGGATCCTCCTCGTGATCGACGACCTGCACACCCTCACGGGCACGCCCGCCGAAGCCGCCATCGAGCAGCTGCTGGACTACGCGCCGCCGACGCTGGCGATCGCCGCGGGGTCCCGGACGCCGCCCTCGTTCAACCTCTCCCGGCGACGCGTTTCCGGCGAGCTCCTGGAGGTGTCCGGCGACGACCTGCGGTTCCGGTCATGGGAGGTCGAACGGCTGTTCCGCGACTTCTACGGTGAGGCACTCCGTGCCGACGACCTGGCGCGCCTGGCGCGCCGCACCGAAGGCTGGGCGGCGGGACTCCAGCTCTTCCACCTGGCGACCCGGGGAAAGCCGCCCGCCGAGCGGACCCGCGTGCTCGACGGCCTGGGCTCGAGCTCGCGCTTCGTGCGTGAGTACCTGACGCGCAACGTCGTCGCCGAGCTGCCCGACGAGCTTCGGGCGTTCCTGGTCGCAACCAGCGTGATGCGCCGCCTCACGGGCCCGCTGTGCGACGCACTGGCGGGCCGCACCGGCAGCCATGCGCTGCTCGAAGAGCTGGAGCGGCGTGGCGTGTTCACGGTTGCCGTCGACGACGAGGGAACGTTCCGCTATCACGAGGTGCTGCGCAGCCACCTCGAGGCGCTGCTGGTCGCGAGCGTCGGCGAGGCCGGGGCCCGCGCCCAGGCCGCGCGCGCCGCGGGCCTGCTGGAGGCCGACGGGGCGATGGCGGAGGCCCTCGCAGCGTACAGCCGTGCCGAGGACTGGGCGTCCGTCGATCGGCTCCTGGCCAGTCACGGCGCGGGCCTGGCGGCCGGGCCGGCCGCCTGGATCGATTCGCTGCCTCCGTCCCTGCTCGTCCAGGACCCATGGCTGGCGCTCGCCACCGCCCGTCGGCTGCGCGCCGAGGGCCGCTGGGCCCAGGCTGTCGAGACCTACGCGCGGGCCGAGAGCCTGTTCGGTGGCGGCGCCGCGGGTGCGACGTGCCGGCGCGAGCGGCTCGCCCTGGCGGCCTGGCTCGATCCCCTTCCGCCGCCGGGCCAGGACTGGTCGAGCGACCTCCGGGCAGCCGTCGCCCGCGATCCGCTGGGCCGTCGCGGCCCACGGCGCGCCCGCCCCGAGCAGGGGGTCGAGCCGCGGAACGACGTCGGCGATGCCCTCGCGGCCGGGATGTCGGCGCTCCTCGCCGGCCGAGCGGCCGAGGCACGAGGAATCCTCCGGGCCGCTGCCGGAGACCCGGCGGCCGGGTCGGCGCTGGCCGTTGCCGCGAGCCTGGGCGCGGCGCTGGCCGGCCTGCTCGTCGGCGACGCGCGCGCCATCGTCGAAGCGGAGGGGGCAGTCGCCGCCGCCGAGCGGCTCGGCATGGGGTGGCTGGGGCGTGTCGGCCGGGCCGCACTCGCGATCGGCCGGACGCCGGCCGGCAGCGAATACGGACGGGCAGACGCGGCCGCCCTGCGCGAGGCCGCGGTCCGCGACGAGGACCGCTGGGGCGAGGGCCTCTGCGCGCTCGCCGAGGGGTGGGCGGATCTCGCCCGGCCGGATGCCGGGATCGCACCGCTTGAGGTGGCGGTGGCGCGGTTCCGAAGCCTCGGCGCCGCGTCGCTCGAGGCCTGGGCCCGGGCGCTGCTCGCTTCGTGCCTCGTGCGGGCGGGTGCGCCCGAGGCACGCGAGGCGGCGTCGGCGGCAGAGGCCTTCGCGAGGAGCTCAGGCTCTCCGGGCCCGGTGGGCATTGCCCACCTCGCGCTGGCGGCGGCCGGCGGCGACCACGCCGCGGAGCTGGCGACCCTCGGCCGGGCGATCCTGGAGGATGCCGGCCTGGCGGTTCCCGACGCGCTGAGTGTCCCCTCCGACGACGCCTCCGAAGCGGAGGAGGTCGAAGCGCATGCGGGCGGGTCGGGGCCAGGTGACGGCGCGCCAGGCCTGAGCGCCGGCGGCGCAGGGTTCGACTCGACGCTCGAGCTCAAGCCCGGGGGCGACGGCGAGACGGCGCCACCGGTCACGATTCGATGCTTCGGCGTGTTCTCGATGGCCGTCGACGGCCACCCGGTCGCGCTGTCGGCGCTCAAGCCGCGACCGCGCGCGATCCTCCGGCTGCTGGCCCAGGAGGCCGGACGGCCCGTGCATCGGGAGGTGCTCGGCGCCGCCTTCTGGCCGGAGGCGGATGGGGAGACGGCGGCCCGCAATCTCCACGTCGCCCTCTCCGCACTGCGCCGCGAGCTCGAGCCCGGCGGCGGCCGGGGCTCGGGCGGCATCCTCGTCCGCGACGGCGACGCCTATCGGCTGGCGCTGCCGCCGGGGTCCGTGGTCGACGTGGCCGAATTCGAGGCTGCCGTGGCGGCCGGTCGCGCGGCCCGGGCGCGAGCGGACCTGGACGGCGCGCGGGCGGCGTACCGAGCAGCCGTGGCCGCGTACGGCGGCGACCTCCTGCCCGAGGATGGCCCGGCCGATTGGGTCGTCGCCCGCCGTGAGCGGGCGCGTGCGGAGTGCGTCGAGGCAGCCGTCGCCCTCGCGGAGCTGGAGCTCGAGGCAAACCCCGGCAGCGCGGCGACCGCCTGCGCGGCCGGCCTGGGCGTGGACCCGTACCACGACCCGCTCTGGCGCCTCCTGGTGGAGGCCCGCGAGCGCTCCGGCGATCCGGCGGCCGCGTCGCATGCCCGCGCCGGGTACTCGAAGATGCTCGCCGAGCTGGGCCTGTCGACGGTCGACGCACGAGCCTGAGAGCCGGGAGCCGGTTGCGAATGGCTCCGCTCCTCGTCCGTCGGCACGCTTGCCTGTCGAAGGTGTCCGGTCGACTATGGGAACGCGGTCGGGGACGAATCCGACGTCAACCCCTGTCGGACCGAGGAGCGAGGTGGGCCGACGGATGATCCTCCCCAGGATCCGGGATCCCCGGTTCATCACCGTGCGTCGCGGCGGGAGCCTCCGGGACGACGATCATCGTCTTCTGGCGATGTGGGCGGCCGACTGCGCGGAGCACGTGCTGCACCACTTCGAGGAGGCACGGCCGGAGGACGACCGTCCGCGTCGGGCGATCGGTCTCGG
This sequence comes from uncultured Chloroflexia bacterium, assembly GCA_963821595.1. Lineage (GTDB taxonomy): Bacteria > Chloroflexota > Limnocylindria > Limnocylindrales > CSP1-4 > CTSoil-043. The sequence goes on from CAWGEL010000026.1 coordinate 361,524, forward strand.
GCGGGCCTGGGCACGGGGCGAGGTCACGTGGTGGGACGCCCGCGCGGCGGGCGGCCATGCCAACGCCGCGGCCAGGGACCTGGCCGGGGCAGCTCGACTTGCGGCGTACGCTGCCGGTCAGGCCGGCTGCGTGGGCCACGTGGCGGCCCATGAGCTCGGAGCCGCGGCCTACGCGATCAGGGCCGCGCGGGCGGCAGCACCTGAAGACGAACGCGAGGCGGCCGGCAGCCTGGAGTGCCAGTGGCAGCGCGGCCAACTCCCCCGCGAGATCCGGGACCTTGTGCTCGACGACCAGCGGCTGCGCAACGAGTTGTGCTGGTTCGTATTCACGGTTGGTCGCTGAGGTCACTCGGGGCGTGGCGTTCGCTTGAACCCGCCACGACGCGCGACGATTCGTTGCTGGCCTGCCCCGCCGCCCGTACTCTTGCGAAATGCGACCCCTTCGCTACTCCATCAACGTCACGTTGGACGGGTGCTGCGATCATCGTGCAATCGTCCCGGACGAAGAATTGCATCGTCACGCGGCCGAGAATCTCGCCGCGGCCGATGCCCTCCTCTTTGGCCGGGTGACGTACGAAATGATGGAGGCGGCGTGGCGCATGCCGGCCCCGACGGGAGCAAGGCCTGATTGGATGCAGCCCTGGATGGAACCCTTCGCCCGGACGATCGACGCGGCCAGGAAGTACGTCGTGTCGAGCACCCTGGATCGGGTCGACTGGAACGCGGAGCTCGTGCGCGGGGATCTGGGCAGGGCCGTTGAGCGGCTCAAGCAGGAGCAGGGTACTGGCCTGCTCACAGGAGGCGTCGCGCTCCCGAAAGCGTTGGCGGAGCTGGGGTTGATCGACGAGTACGAGTTCGTGGTCCATCCCAGGCTGGCGGGCCATGGACCGACGTTGTTCGCGGGGCTATCGAAGCATGTCGACTTGAAGCTCGTGAGCCGGCTTGAGTACGCCTCGGGGGCAGTGGCGATGCGGTATGAACCGAGAAGGTAGCGATCGGGCTTAACCCGAGTCGGCCGCATCATTGAGCAACGCGGACCAGGCCAACCAACGGGGTTGTGTCGCTCCCCGCGGCCTTGCCATGTGCCTGTAGCGGACTCGCCATCGCCTTCGGGCTCTTCAGAGCCTGCCACTCGGGGAACCGGCCCAGCAGGCGGCAGGGGGTGCCACGCGCGCAGGGGGCCGATCTCGCGCGGGCGGCGGCCTGCTACTGGCGGGCCCGGAACTCGATCTCGGTGATCGCCACGACGTCAGCCGTCGAGCCTGGATAGATGCTCTGGACCGTCAGCCGGAACTTCGTCGCCTTCGAGGCGGAGACGTCGAAGGACTGTAGATCCCTGGAATCGGTGAAGGTGATGGCCTTGGAGGTGATCACGTTCCCCTGGGCGTCGAGGAATTCGACGAGGACGTCGCGTGGACGCCCATCGGCGTTGAAGTTGTCGGACGCGCCCGAGGTCACCAGGATCTTGGCAATGTCGGCCGGCGGGCTGAACGTGGCCGTGACGACCGGGTGCGCGGAGGCCTTGGCCGCCCAGTACCGGTTGCTGAACCCGTCGAAGGCCGCCTGGGCGGCATGTCCGGAGATCGCGGGGCCCGTCGCCTGGCCGGAAGTGAGAACGGGAACGTACGTTGGTGCGACGATCTGGCGGGCCTGGTCGAACCAGCCGTTGACCGTCGTCTTCCAGTTGGGAACCAGCGCGTACCCGGCAAGCGCGCCGACGATGAGCGCCACCGTGGCCAGCTTGCCGAACAGGTAGATCACGCCCCAGATCGAGCGGCCACCTCCGCCGGCCGAGCCGTCCTTGCGCATGCTCTTCGGCCGCGTGCCGGCGGCGACCGCCGCCTTCGGCTTCCGCCGGAAGATCCGCCGGTACCACGGGATGCGAACCACGTGGACGACCGCGGTCGCGAGCGAGTTGCCGCATCGGCGGCAGAACTTGCGCGCCGGATCGTTGCCGATCCCGCAGTTGCCGCAGATGAGGTCACCGGGATTCGGCGGCGGCGTCTCGGCCGGCTGTGTCCGCGCGGCCGGCCGCGCACGTTCGGGAGCAGGCTTGACCGCGATCGGCTGCCTGGATGCAGGCTCGTCGGGTCCGGTCGGTGCTGTCAAGGGGACGGTCGCGGCAGGAGTTGGCGTGGGCGTCGCGTGGAAGGCCGTCGGACGAGCGGCGGGAGGCTGGGCGAGCGGCGGGACGGGTCGAGCAGCGGGGGGTTCGGCTGCTGCGGTCGTGGACGGCCACCACGTTGACGCCGGTGGCGTCACGGCGGGAGCCGTCGGGGTCGGCACCGAAGGCTGCGCCGCACCGGCGGGTGGCGTTGCCGGCGGCGTGGCCGATGGCGGTGGCACGACGGCAGGACGCACGGGTTCGAACAGAGGCTTGAAGCGCGCGGTCTGAGACGCACCGGGGAGCGCGGGCCGAAGGCGCGGGGCGGCTGGCGCAACGGGCCGAAGCGCCGGAGGCGGAGTGACAGGCGGAGGGGCAGCGGGCGCGGGCTCGGGCCCAGGAACCACCTCGGCAGCCGCGACCGGTTCGGCGGTGGGTTCCGGGGCTGGCTCGGGGGCAGGAACCGCCTCGGCGGCCGCCACCGGTTCGGCGGTGGGTTCGGGCTCGGGCTCGGGCGCAGGAACCACCTCGGCAGCCGCGACCGGTTCGGCGGTGCGTTCCGGGGCGGTGGACTCGGGCGCAGGGATCGACTCGGGTGCGACCCCGGTTTCCGTCGTCAGCGCGGCCGCTGCCACCTCGGGCGCGGCCGCCGGGGCGGGAGCTTCCACGGGTTCCGGCGGCGCCAAGGGCTCGGCTTCGCTCGCGCCCGTCGGTTGGACATCGAGGACCGGTTCGGGCGCTGCCTCCGGTTCGGACGGTGCCTCCGGTTCGGGCGGACTGATCGGCTCAGGCGCCGGGGCAGCTTCCACGTCGGCGGCAGGCTCGGGCTCGGGCTCGGGCTCGGGTCGCACGATGGGCGCAGGCGACGCAACCGGCTCGGGCGCCGGGAGCAGCTCGGGCCGGGCGCTTGACGCCGGCTCCAGCTCGGGCGGGGCGGGCGGCGCCGCCGCGACCGGCTCCTGAGCGGGGATCAGTGCGGGCCAGGCGATCGGCTCGGGCGCAGGGGCGGCGGGCGCGATCGGGGGCTCGGGCACGGCGAATGGCGCGGCCGCCGGCTCGGACGGAGTTGCGGGAACCGAGTCGACCGGTGCCACTGCCAGCGGTGGGGGGGCCGACGACGGTTCGGGCCGGGCGATGGGCTCAGGAACGTGCGCTGGCCACGCGATCGGCTCGGGCGCAGGGGCGGCCGGCGGGGCCGGCGGAGGGACCGCGGGGGCCGGCGCAGGCCAGGCGATCGGCTCGGCAGCAGCCAGGCGTTCCGGCGGCGGAGTTGCGGCTGCGACCGCGGGCTCGGGCACGGCGATGGGCTCGGGAACGTGCGCTGGCCACGCGATCGGCTCGGGCGCAGGGGCGGCCGGCGGGGCCGGCGGAGGGACCGCGGGGGCCGGCGGGGCTGGCGGAGGGACCGCGGGGGCCGGCGCGGCCGGTTCCGGCGCGGCAGACGGGACGGCGGGCACCGGCGCGGTCGCGGAGGCCGAGGGCGAGCCGCCCGGCTGCTCGACCTTCGAGCCGGTCCACTCGAGGAAGCCTCCGCACGACCCACAGAAGCTGTCGGAGGCGTCGTTCTCCGTGCCGCAGTTCGAGCAGATGATCACCTGGCGCTCCCTCGGCCCGTCATTTCGCGCTGGGTGCTCCGCGTGCCGTCACCTCGCGGGCGTGCGCATGGTAGCGCGGCCCGCGGACGGGCCCGCGATTCATGCCTGGACGACTTCCACTCGATGGGCGACGTGCGCCGGCTTCGCGGCGGCCACCAGCGCCGCCAGGTGGGCGATCGGCACCGACGCCGGATCCGGAACCCGCACCCGGACGAACAGGTCGGCGGACGCTCCCGCCGGGATGGCCGCTCCCGCATCGTTGGACCAGCCCGTCGCGCCCGGCTCCGCGATCTCGACCTCGCCGCCCGTGAAGATGGCGACGTGGGCGGCGAGCCCGGCCGCGGTGCCGCGCATCTGGTACAGGTCGACGGCCGACGCCACGAGCGCCCGACGGCGCTCCAGCGGCCAGGTCTCGTCCAGCGCCACTCCCACCCAGCCGCCCAGCCACTCCAGGAAGTCCTCGGGCGCGAGGGCCGGGTCGATGTAGGCGGGGAAGCAGTCGAGCACCTGGATCGCGCCGGCCATCACTTCGTCGAACGCGGCGGTGAGACGCTGCGTGAACGGATCGTCCTGGTACAGGCCGGGCAGCGCGTCGCCGAGCGGGCGCGGCGAGGCGAGGCCGTTGATGTGGCCGCGCACGTCAGGCCCCTTCCACCAGCAGCTGGTGCTCGTAGCTGAACACCAGCGCGTGCGGCTCGAGGTCCAGGCGCTGCGTCGCCTGCCCGCGCTGCCCGCTGATCGGATCGGCCCCGAAGAGGCGGACATCCTCGACGATCTCCGTCCCGCGCAGGCCCTGCAGCACGGCGAAGACCTCGCCCACCTGGACCGGCCGGCCGAACGGCCACCCGGACCCTTCCGGGCCGCCCGTGATCGGGTGGAAGTAGGCGTACAGCGCGGCCAGCGCATCCTGCTGGAGGCGGGTCGGGTTCACGCGCGGGCGGGCCCGCAGCTTGGCCACGATCGTGATCCCGCGGTACGCGGGCGGCTCCACCATGACGCGGGTGCCGATGACGCGGCACTCGTCGAGGCGGGAGGCGACGCGGGCCAGCGTCTCGTCGGCCGGCAGGAGCTGGTCGAAGCGGATGCGGCCGGCCTCGGATTCCGCGCTGGGAACGACGAGGACGCGCACCGATCCGGCGTCCGCGCCGTCACCGGCGGCCACCGCCCGGACGCGGGCGAGCTCGGGCGCCGCCTCTCGGGCGATGAGCTCGAAGTCCTCGGTGGTGACGGCGCGGCTCCGCGTGCGGAGCGTGATCGGGCCGCGGACCTTCGCCTCGTCGATCGTCTCGCCGTCGACGCCGCCGGTCATGGCCCGCCGGTTCTCGACGCGCGACGCGTACGGGATCGACGCCTTCATGACGCTCAGCGTGCGCGGGGCGAGGTTGCCGCCACGGCCGCCGCCGGTGAGGTAGGCGTCCACCTTGATCCGCGTCTTCTTGGCCGGGATCGCGCCGTAGAAGCGTGCCGTCCCGTCCGGCTCCCGTACGGCCGGGCCGAACTGCACCTCGCCGGCGGCCGCGTCGAGCGTGAAGTGGCGGTCGTCGGGGCCCGAGCCCGCGAAGTCGGGCACCTGGGTCCATTCGATCCAGCCCTCGGCATCGTCGCTGACGTGGATGCTCATCGGACGGTCGCCCGGCACCACGGGCCGCCGGCGGAGGAGGAACCGCTGGCCGGCAACGCCTTCGGACGTTCCGACGATCTCGTCGACGACGACGTCGGCGTGGACCGCGTCGGACGTGCCGCCGATCGTCGTCGCCGTCACGCCCCGGATGTTCGGCGCAGCGGAATAGAAGGGCTGCCCCTCCTCGGGCTCGGTCACCCGCGCCCGGATCCAGCCTGCCCGCTGCTTGTCGATGATCGACGCGGCGTGGCCCCTGGGGATGTGGATGACGACGTCGCCGTCGCGGTTGAGGCCGCCCGTCGTGTCGCGCTCGACTTCGCAGTCCGTCCACGCATCCCCCGTCCACGCCTCCCAGGCCAGCGGCGGCCAGGTCGGGTCGACCCCGACGCCTTCGATCGTGCAGCGGAGCTGCAGGCGGACGGCGTTCGACGGCGCCGCGTCGGACAGGCCGATCAGCAGGGCGTTGCCGGCGGCCGGCGGGCTGTCGAAGGCGAGGAAGTCGCGGTTGTTCTCCATCTCCGTCGTGCGATCGACGTTGCGCTTGCCGTCGCTCGTGGTGAAGGCATGGATCGCCGAGACGGGCACGATCGGCAGGTCGTCGAGCGTCGTGAAGATGACCGCCTCGTCGGTCTCGGTCCGGACCGTGGCGACCTGCGTGCCGCCCGCGATCCGGACGACGTCGGGCTGGGGTGCGGAGAGCCAGAACGTGACGTCGCCGCGGGCGGCGGCAGGCGGGAAGAGCCGGATGCCGATCAGCTCCAGGAACTTGACGTAGTGGCGATCGGGGACCCGGTTCAGCCGGTAGAACAGCTGGTCGGTCATCCAGGCGAACGTCTCGATCAGGGTCACGCCCGGATCGGAGACGTTGTGGTCGGTCCATTCGGGGCAGCGCTGCTGGACCAGCCGCTTGGCGTCGTCGACGAGATCCTGGAAGCGGCGGTCGTCCAGGTTCGGGACCGGCAGCGGCATCGCTCACTCCTCCGCGGGAATCACGTAGAAGGGGAAGACCAGGTTCCGCGGGTCGTTCGACGTCCCGACGGTGTACCGGATGTCGATGTAGAGCGTCGCGGCCTCGGCAGGATCCGCGGCCACGTCGACGGCGCGCACGTCGATGCGCGGCTCCCAGCGCCGGAGCGAGGCCCGCACGTCGGCCGCGATCCTCCCGAACGTCCCGGGATCGGCCACGCCGAAGATCTCGTCGTGGATGCCGCAGCCGAAGTCCGGCCGCATCGGCCGCTCGCCGTAGGCCGTTCCCAGGATGAGGCGGATGCTCTCCTCGATCTCGCGCTCGCGCGTGACCAGGGCGATCCCGCCGGCCGCGTCGGTCCGGATCGGGAAGGCCCACCCGGCCCCGATGAAGTCGTCGGACTGCACGGCCGTCCCCTCCCTACCCGAGCTGGACCATGGAGCCGCTGAGCTTGGCCGTCCCGCTCGAGGAGACCTCGACGCCGCTCGAACCGCTCAGCTTGGCCTGGGCATCGCTGGAGATCTCCACGCCCTGGCTGCCGTGGAGCTTGATGCTGCCGGTGGCGTTGAGCTCGATGTCGCCCTGCGCGGTGACCTTCACCTTGCCGCTCGCGGAGTTGACGATCTTGAGGTCGCCGTTGGCCTGGTCGAACGAGATCATCAGGTTCGAGTCGGCGCTGGCGATGTTGATGGCCTCCGAGCCGGACTTGTCGATGAGGGTGATGGCGTGGCCGGCCTTGGTCCGGATGACGCGCCGCGTGACGGCGCCGTCCTCGACCGTCGCCCCGGGCGGGATCGCGTCCTGGCCGTTGTAGAGGCCCCCAAGCACGTAGGGGAACTCCGGATCGCCGTTCTCGAAGGCGACCAGCACCTCGTCCTGCACCTCGGGGATCGCCACGATGCCGTACTTGTTGCCGGCACCCGGGTAGGCAACCGGGGCCCACGTGCTCGCGTAGTCGTCGGAGAGCCACGGGAGCTTCACCTTGACCCGGCCCTGCGTCTTCGGGTCGGCGTTGTCGGTGACGATTCCCACGGCGACGCCGTAGATCCGGGCCGACGGCGTCGGCGCCCGTCCGGTGGAGGCCGAGGCCCCGGTCACCAGGCCCAGGATCGACCGATCGTGGCGACCCGAGATCGTGAAGTGGGTCCGATAGCCGTCGCTCAGGTTGTAGACGTGCCGCGCGCGGGTCAGCGTGTACCGCCCGGCGAACTGGGCGGCGACGAGGGAGATGCTCACCGCCGCGCCGGCCTTGAGACGCGGGTTTCCCACGGCCATCCCCTGGGCCTCGGCGAACGTGCTGCCGACCGCTTCGGCCCGGGCGGAGGCGGCCTTGTCCACCTCCGCCTGCGAGTGGTGGGTGGGATTGTCGCCGGCGGCGAGCGTCGGGCTGCCGAACAGGCCGGCGAGGTCGCCCGGACCCTGGGACAGCGCGGCCGACACCGCCGACGCGGCGGCCGTTCCCACCACGGCCTGCTTGGATTCCGGATCCCAGCCGCGGACCTGGACCTGGGACACCTGGCCGGCCGAGGTCACGCGCGGGCGGAAGTCCATGAGCTCCTGGCCCCACACCAGCTGCAACGGGTCGGTCGAGTTGAGATCGCTCGTGCCGGGGCCGCTGGAGGCCTGCACGGGCTTTCGGAAATGCAGCTTGTCGTCGTCGACCAGGCACTCGAAGCCGATCGAGCGGGCCAGCCCGCGCACGAAGTCCCAGTCGTTCTCGGCCACCTGACCGCACTGGTCGTAGACGGCGCCGGAATCGTCGATCGTGCCCGCCTGCAGGCCGGCCGCGGTCGCCACCTGCTGGGCGATGTCCGAGAACTTCATGTTCGCGAACGTCTTGGTCTTCTGGCCGCGGGCCAGGCGGTGGGAGAGGTCGTAGCCGCGGGCAATGAGTCTCGGCGCGTGGCCCTGCTGGTATACGGCCTCCAACGACGTCACTTCGCCGGAGATGAGGGTCACGGGCGACTGGTCCGTCTGCGAGCTGCCCGAGATCTTCACCTTCGAGCCGATCCGGAGGTGCGCCTGCTCGGCGATGCCCTGGGACGGATCCGGGTTCTCGCGCAGCGTGATCGCGAACGTGTCGGGCTGTTTGAGGTCGCCATCGACGACGATCTCGACCACCGACCCCTGGGTCGTCTGGTCGAAGGCCTGCCCGTCCACCTCGACGGTGAAGCCGACGGCTGCGGAGACGGTCGGCATCGCCTAGCCGCCTCCGTCCGCGAGGCGCTTGGCCTCGGCCAGGCTGGGGACCAGGATCTGGGTCCCGGCCGCCACCCGCAGGGGGTCGTCGATCTCGTTGAACTCGGCGAGTGCGCGCCACAGGTTCGGATCGCCGTATTCGCGCCAGGCCACGCTCTGGAGGCTGTCGCCCTGGTCGAGGAGTCGGCTGCGGCGGCTCTCGCGGGCCCCGGACGTCGGGTTCTGGGGGGATTGGTCCTGCGGCACCTCCTCGAGGGTGATCTGGCAGGTCGCCCGGATCGGCGTGCCGTCCGGCTTGAACAGGGTGTACTTGGCGCTCACCGACTTGAGGAAGCCCTTGAACCCCTGCAGGACGCGGCTGGTCCCCCATTCGAAGCGGAGCAGCGGGGGATGCTGGAGGTTGCCGGTCGATCCCTGGGGCGGATGGGTCCAGCCGAAGAGGGTCATCACCGAGTGGCTGACGTCGGCCATCGGATCGTCCCACCCGTCGAAGACCAGCTCCATCGACACGGACTGCGGGTTCGCGCCGGTGAATTGCGGCTGGCTGGCCGTCGAGGCGCCCTGCGCCTGGGGACGGCTCCAGCTCGCGGACTTGGAGGTCGAGAGCTCCGCCGGGTTGTAGGCGAAGCGCAACTCCCGGACATCCGCATCGCCCTCGACGACCCGGAGCATGGCCTTCTGGAGGCTGCCCATGCTCATCATCAGATGAACCCGTTGTGGACGAGCTCGAGGACCTCGATCGCCACGCTGTTCGCGCCCGTGTCGAGGGACGGCCCCGTCCACTTGACGGGGATGATCCCCGTGATGTGCCAGACGTTCACGGGAGTCCCGGACGCGTCGAGGAGCGTGATCTGGGCCGTGCACCGGTGGGGCAGGCTCGACACGGACGTGAGCCACGCCGCGACCGCCTTGCTGGTCGCGTTCACCGGCCGGGTCAGCTTGAGGTTCTGGTACTTGACGCGGCCGGGCAGGCGGTGGATGTAGTCGTTGTTCCCGCCTTCCTTGACCTCCTGCACGTCGTATTCGACGGAAAGGCCCTCCACCTTGGTCCAGTCGCCGAGCTCGACCTGCTCGTCGATGACGACCTTGAAGCGAAGGCTCAGCCCGTAGGCGATGTCGGTCGAGGCCATCTGCTCACCAGTCTCCGAGGATGCCTGCGCGCTCGCGGTCGAGCAGCAGGTCGAGCGCCAGGCGGTCGCGGACCTTCGGGTAGAGCTTGTCCGCGAGCGCATCGATGTCCTGGGCTCCCCCGCTCCCGCCGGTGCCCTCGCCGCCAGCTCCTCCACCTCCGGACGCGGGCGCCTGCGCCGTCGCCGTCATCTCGTCGATCGTCACGGCGCGCTGGACCGTGGCCGGGGCGGGGCTGCCATCGACGGATGCGCCCTGGGAGCCGAAGCCGGCGGACCAGCCGGAACCCGCGGCCGAGCCGGCGAAGGCTCGGCCCGCCTGTCCCGGTGCCGCGTCGGCCGTCGTGTCCACGCTGCGCCGGGCGACCACGGGCATCGCGCCCGCGCCCGCGTGGATGTCGCCCGCGTACGCGGGGGTGCGCGGTGCGCCCGTCGCGACGCCCGCCCCAGACGAACCCGTGCTCCACGCCTGGCTGTCGAAGCTCGAGGCCGGCCAGGCCGCGCCGACCAGCGGAGCACCCACCCGGGACGTCCCGACCGCCGATGCCGCGGAACGCGCCGTGGCGCCGCCCGGGGGAACGCCGACCATCGCCAGCGCCGGCTCCGCGGCCGGCCACGGGCGCCCGGCTGCCGCGATGCCGCCGACGGTGAGCGGGCCTGTCGCCAGCCGCTGGGCTGACGGGCGCGCGCCGGCGAGCGGATGGACCGACGGGCGCGCGTCAGGCCGGCCCCCATCCGATGCTCCGGCCGAAGCGGCCGCGGCCGGCGTGTCGCCGGCGGCGAGGATCGTCGACGAGGCGCCGCCCGCGATCTCGTCGTCGCCGGTGCGAGCGGCCGGGTCGACGTCGCCGGCAGGACCGAAGGAGCCGACCGGGCTCGGCGCGGCCCCGGATTCGACCACGGACGAACGCTGGACCGGCCGGGACGATCCGGCCGACCGGGGCAGGCTCGCCACGAACATGCCACCGGGAGTCTCATGCGGGCGGAGTTGGCCGGCCGACGCCGCGTCGTCCGGTGCCGCGTCGTCCCGCGCCGCGTCGACTCGCGCCGCGTCGCCAGGCCGCCGGTCCGCGGCCGAGGCGAGGGGCAGACGCGCGCGCGATCCGGCGCCCGACGCGGCCGTCCCCGGCGTGAACGCGTCGGCGGCGGCGGCATGGCCGCCCGGTCCGGCCGCCGAGGCGGCGGCCGCTCGTCCGTCGGCGAGTCGCAGCACCGGCAGTGGCGCGGCCGCGCCGACGGCCGGGATGACCAGGGCCGTGGGCGAGGGCGCCGGAACGCCGGTGACGTGCCCCCTGGATGACGGGCCGGATCCGGCCAGCGGCAGGCTCGGGCCGTCCTCGGCGACGCGCTGCAGCGTCGGCCGCGACGCCAGCGGCGCGCCCAGCCCCAGGCGGCGCGACTCGCCCAGCGTCCGCCGGCCGACCGGCAGGGACGGGGATGTGCTCTCGGCGGCCTCGGCCGATCCGCCGACCGGCGGCTCGACGGGTGCCATGGCGGCCGCGACGGACGCGTCGGCACCGTCGGCGTGGCTCGGGGCAACCGCGGATGGGGTGGCCGCCCCCGTCGCGACGGCTGCCGCGGCGTCGTCGCCCGCCGCCGGTGCGAGCGCCCGAACAGGTTCCGGCGAGCTGACCGGCGCGACGTGCGTGGCGTCGAGCGCGATCTCCGGTGCGTCGACGGCCGCCAGCGTCCTCGGCGGCGGTGCCGGCGGCAACAGGGAAGCGGTCGCGTCGCCGGACGACCGCGGCGGCAGGGCGGCGATCGTGACGTCCCCGGACGCCCGCGCCGAAGCCGCGCGATGCCCGCCGGCCCCGGCGCGCGAGCCCGACGAGACGGGCAGGGCGGCCGCGATCGAATCCCTGCCACCCGGGGCCACGTCCGTGACCGGGGCGCGCTGCACCAGCGGCACGGCGAGCCCGCCGACGAGCCCGACCGTGCCGTCAGCGGCAACGTCATGCGCGAGCGGGGCCAGCGTGGGCTCAGGTCCATGGCGACCGGCCAGCCCGCGCGCGAATGGCAGTGCGGGCGCCGTCAGCGGCGCCGGGCCGGCGGACCGCTGGACGGCCGGAAGCGAGCGCCAGGCCGCCGGCCCACCGGCCGGCGCGGTCGAGACGCCCGGGCCGGCATCACCCGCGCCACGGTCACCGGCCCCATCGGCCGCGTCCGGCGACACGGCGTCGACCGCGTCGACGGCGTCGACGGCGTCGTCAGGGCCAGCGGCCCCCGGGCGCGATCCCCGGGTGAACATCGAGAATGGCCAGCGCACGACGAGCTCACTCCTCTTCGGTCAGGCGCCGGTTGATCCGCGCGATCTCCTCGACGAACCGCAGGCGGTCCGGATGCTCGAGGTCGAGGATCGCGTCCATGGACCAGTGGAAGTGGTAGGCGACGTACGCGACCTCCTCGAAGAGACGGTCGGACGCGTACGTCAGGACCCCCCCGCGGGGCCGCCCCCGATCTCCACGGCGAACTCATGGCGGCACGACGGGCAGGTCACGGCGGCCTGCGTGGTCCCCTCCTGGTTCACCCGCCGGTAGAGGTCCTGGAGGAAGGCGAGGTCGGATGCGAACATCGCCTCGATGACCTCCGGGGTCACCCGCGACAGGCTGCCCAGGCGCGTGACGACGCGGGCCAGCAGCAGGACTGTCAGGTACGCCTCGTTCTCGCGGACCCGCGGGTCCCGCAGCGGCAGGATCTCGTCGCGCGCCGTGGCCAGCCGCATGACGCCCTCGCGGTGGATGGCGCCCGCGTCGTCCACGTAGCCGCGCGGCAGGACGAACGGGAACTCCGTTCGCAGGCCCGCCGGCGCGGGAGCGGGCGGCGGCACCGCCCGCTCCGCGATCAGGTCCAGGACCACGTCACTTCACCCGCTCGAGCCGCTCGCAGACCATCGTCACGCTCTCGACGGCCGGGCTGTTGTCGCCCGCCTTCATCCCCGTGGCCTCCAGCTTGGAGATCCAGGCGTCGAAGAAGTTGTAGCGAGCGACCTCGCTGCGGGTGAAGTCGAGCTGGACGATCGAGCCCTCGCGCCGGGCTCCGGCGATGTCGCCGTCGAGGGCCGCCTTGTGCCAGTTCCACAGGTCCATGCTGGAATCGGCGGCCCGCTTGAGCGTGATCGTCGGCGGCTTGTGGGCGCCGATCATCTGCTTGATGACCGGCTTGCCGAGCATGTCGTTCGCCTTGAGGGTGACCACCTCGAGCTCCGAGGTGATCCCGCTCACCTCCTGGAAGGTGGCGATCGTCGTGCCCTTGACTTCGATCTTGAAGCTTTGGGCGAGGAGCGCGTCCTGGGGTCCGTTGGGAACTCCGGCAGCCATGGGTTCGGTCCTCCGTCAGGTCAGAAATCGGTGGTACGCGCCGGCCGTCACTCGGAGAGCGACGTGCCGCCGGAGAACTGGGCGAGGCGGAAGATCACGAACTCGGCCGGCTTCACGGGCGCCACCCCGATGTCGACGATGAGCTGGCCGGCGTCGATCGTCTCGGCGGTGTTGTTCTCGCCGTCGCACTTGACGAAGAACGCCTCGCCCGGCGTCGCCCCGAAGAGGGCGCCATCCCGCCAGGTCCGGACCAGGAACGCGCCGATCGTGCGCTTGACCCGCTCCCACAGGTCCAGGTCGTTCGGCTCGAAGACCACCCACTGGGTCCCCAGCAGGATCGATTCCTCCATGTAGTTGAACAGGCGGCGGACGTTGAGGTAGCGCCAGGCCGGGTCGGACGAGAGTGTCCGCGCGCCCCAGACCCGGATGCCCCGGCCCGGGAACGTGCGGATGCAGTTGACGCCGATCGGGTTGAGCTGGTCGTGCTCGGCCCGGGTGAGGTTCAGCTCCAGGGAGATCGCGCCGCGCACGATCTCGTTGGCCGGCGCCTTGTGGACGCCGCGCTCGCCGTCGCTCCGCGCCCAGATGCCGGCCATGTGACCGGACGGCGGGACGAACACGGGCTGGCCGGCAACCGGGTCGAAGACCTTGATCCACGGCCAGTAGAGCGTCGCGTACTTGGAGTCGTAGCCGGCCTTGTCCTGCCGCCACTCCTTGACCTGCTGGGCGTTGTAGTCGGGCGGCGAGTCGAGGATCGCCACCCGATCGCCCATCAGCTCGCAGTGCGCGATGATCGCCAGCTGGACGGCCTTGAGGCCCTCGAGGTCGATGACGCCCTGCTTGTACAGCGCCATCAGGTCGGGGGCGGCGACCATCGTGATCTCCTCGACGGCCTCCAGGCCGCCGAAGCCCGTGCGGTCGGCCGCGTTGCCCGCGTACTCGTCGGGCGTGACGGTGGTCGGGCCCGCCGCGGTCCCGCCGGCCAGGGTCATCCGGGAGCCCACCGCCGGTGCGACGTCGCTCTTGGTGGCCTCCTCGAGGCGCACGAGCTTCGAGGTCTTGGTGGCCGTGAAGACGTTGGCCTTGCCGCGCTTCAGCGAGACGTTGTCGTAGACCTCCGAATCGGGGCCGCGGGTCACGACCAGCTTGAACACGCCCTCGCCGGGCTCGGAGGGATCGGCGACTTCGACCGTGATGTCGTTGCCGGCCGCGCCCGCTTCCAGCGCGATGACGCGGAACGCGGCGACCGACTTGTCGGTGGAGCTCGGCAGCTCCAGGCGCGCGGTCGGGGCGGCGGCGCCATCCGCGCCGATGCGAACAATGTAGGCGGTCGTGCCGCCGTTCAGGAAGTACCCGTAGACGGAATGGGCGAGGTACGAGCCCTCCATGAAGTCGCCGAACGTGGCGACGAACTGGGTCCAGTTCGTCACCATCACCGGCGTGTTGGCGGGGCCGCGCTGGGCGAGCCCGACGAAGGCGGCGACCGCGGTGCCCACGCCCTCGATGGGTCGCGACGCGGCCTGGACCTCCTCGATGTAGACGCCGGGCGAGAGGTAGTTCGGCATGCGGTTCGGCCCTCCCGGGTGGTGACAGGCAACGCGCCGAGCGTCGCACCGCCTTCCCGCCGCCACAACGGTCGGTCGGACAGCCGAAGGGGCGGGCCGCGGTTCCCGATCGGGCAGGACGCGTCGCCCGATCGGCTGCCCCGCGGCGGCTTGCCAGCCGAAATGCCGGAGGCGACCCTGTCCCCATGGCCGACCATGCCCGCCGGTTCCCGCCCGCCCGCCAGCCGGAGCGCGGCGCGTGACCGGACGAGGGCGCGCCGCTTGGGAGTGCTTCGGGCGATGATCGAAGACGTCGACGAGACGCTGCGGGCCCTGGTCCGCGCCGAGGCCCTCAACGGAAGCGGGGTCGAGGTCTCGTTCGAGGCGCCAACCAAGGAGTGGTCGGCGCGCCGCAACGCCCCCACGCTCAGCCTGTACCTCTACGACATCCGCGAGGACATGGCCCGTCGCGACGCGGCCTGGCTGCCGCTGCGCAACGCCGAGGGCATCCAGGTGGGCCGCACGCCCGCGCCGCGCCACTACAAGCTGTCCTACCTGGTCACGGCCTGGACCCAGCGACCGGAGGACGAGCATCGGCTCCTGTCCGCGTGCCTGACGACGTTCATCGGCCATCCGTCGCTCGGGCCCGCGGAGATGCAGGGCGCCCTCGCCGAGCAGCCGCTCCCGGCGTGGATCACGGTCGCCCTGCCGCCCGGCCAGGACCGCTCCATCGCCGACGTCTGGTCAGCGCTCGGCGGCGAGCTCAAGCCCTCGCTCGACCTGGTCGTGACGACGCCGTTCGTCGGTGGCCGCTCCCTGGACGCCGCGCCGCCCGTGCGCGAGGTCCCACGCCTGTCGATCGCCGTCCCGGACCAGGCCGGCGAGCCCGAACAACCCGCCCGTCGGCCGCTGCCGGGGTCCGGCCGCCGCGGCCCGCTGCGCCCGGACGAACCGGCCACCGTCCAGGAGACCATCTCCGCCGGTGGCGAGGGCGGGAAGGGGCGTGTCGTCCGGGTCCGCGGCTTCCGGCGGCCCTGATCCACGGGCATGGCCCCGCCGGACGCGTCCGCTCGCCACCTCGTCGGCCGGCTCGCCCGGGTCGAGTCCCGCATCCGCGTGGCGGTCGCGCGCCGCCGGGCGTCCGACCCGGATCCCGACGACCGCTTCCGGGGCCTGTACATCTCCGACGCCCATGCCGACGCCCTGCTCGAGGGGCCGGGCGAGCCATTGCTGCCCGACGGCGACGACCCGGCCGGCCGCGAGGCCCTGGCGGCCGTGGAGTCGGAAGCCGACGCAGCGGAGGCCGCCGGGGAGGACCTGCGCCTTCGGCGGCTCGCGCGGTCCTTCGGGCTGGAGGAGGTGGACGTCGAGCTGCTGCTCGTGGCCCTCGCTCCCGACCTCGATCCACGCTTCGAGCGCCTGTTCGGCTACCTCCACGACGACGTGTCGCGGCGGCGGGCAAGCGTCGGCCTGGCCCTGGAGCTCTGCGGGATCCCCGGCACGTCCGGCGCCGGGCGGGCGCGCCTGGGACCGTCGGGACCGCTGCTCAGCGGCGGGCTGCTCATCGTCGAGGACGCCGACCGGCCCTTCCTCACCCGCTCCATGCGCGTGCCCGACCGCGTTGCCGGTCACCTCCTTGGCGACGACACGCCGGACCCGGCGGTGGCGGCGCTGGCCGCGCCGGTCAGCAGCCTGGAGGTGCCCGGGATCGATGCGCTGGCCGGGGCGTTCCGGTCCGGCGCCCGCCTGGCCCACGTCCGCGAGCGGATCGGGACGGCCGCCCTGACCGTGTCGGCCGGAGCGCTGGCGCGGCTCGGCCCGCCGCCCGTCGTCGTGGACCTGGGCCGCCTCGCACCGTCCGACGATCCCCTCCCGGTTGCCGCTGCGGCGGCCCGCGAGGCGCGCCTGCGAGACACCGGCCTGGTCGCGGGGCCGCTCGACGCGCTCGCCGAGCGCGGCCCGGCCGCCATCCGCGCCTTCGCCGAGGCCGCCTGCCGGACCGTGCTCCACGGGACCCGAGGCTGGGATCCGGCGTGGTCGCGCGAGGTCCCGTTCCTCGCCGAGGCCCAGCTCCCGACGGCCGAGGAGCGCGGGCGGTCGTGGCGGGCGGCCCTCGACGGCGACTCGCCGGACGGGGTCGCCGACGCCGCGGCCGCGCTCCCCTTCCGGCTCGGGCCCGAACAGGTGGCACGAGCCGCCGAGGCCGGCCGACGGGCGGCGGCCGCGGTCGGGCGGGAGCTCACCGTCGCCGACGTGTCGGCCGGCGCCCGCGCCCAGAACGCCGCGGGCCTGGAGCGGCTCGCGCTGCGCGTCGCGCCGCGCGTCACCTGGCAGGACCTCGTCCTGCCCGAGCCGATCGTGGAGCAGCTCGGTGAGCTGGCCGGCCGTGCACGGCATCGGGATCGCGTCCTCGACGAGTGGGGTCTCGGCCGGACCTCCCTGAAGGGTCGCGGCGTGACCGCCCTGTTCGCCGGCGAGTCGGGCACGGGCAAGACGCTCTCCGCGGAGGTGATCGCCGGTGCGCTCGGGCTGGACCTCTACGTCATCGACCTCTCGACCGTGGTCGACAAGTACATCGGCGAGACCGAGAAGAACCTCGACCGCGTCTTCAGCGAGGCCGACCGGGTCAACGGCGTCCTCCTCTTCGACGAGGCCGACGCGATCTTCGGCAAGCGCAGCGAGGTCAAGGACGCGCGGGATCGCTACGCCAACGTCGAGGTCGCCTACCTGCTCCAGCGGATGGAGCGCTTCGACGGAATGGCGATCCTGACGACCAACCTGCGGGCCAACCTGGATGAGGCGTTCCTTCGGCGCCTCGACGCCATCGTCGACTTCCCGGTCCCCGACGTCGCCGACCGGCGGCGGCTCTGGGTCCGCAACCTCGGCGGGTCGCTGCCCGTCGGGGACGACCTGGACCTGGATTTCCTGGCCCGCCGGTTCGCGCTGTCGGGCGGCAACATCCGCAACATCGCGATCGGCACGGCCTTCCGGGCGGCGAGCGCCGGGCGGGCGGCCGGGATGGAGGACATCGTGCGCGAGACCGCCCGCGAGTACCGCAAGCTCGGGCGCCTGTGCGTCGAAGCGGAGTTCGGACCGTGGTTTGCGGCGGTGGCCGGCTGAAGGCCGCCGGCTGAAGGCCGCCGGCAGAAGCCGCAGAGTCCCGGAAACGTTGACGGAGGCATGACGATGGACGACGGCACCATCGAGGGGCAGGAGGGCGGACGCGTGCATCGCCACGAGCTGCAGGGGGCGGAGGCCGCGCCGGGCCGGCGGCCCCGCCGTCATGACGAGGGCGACGCCCTCCAGGCAGCAGGTCGGGCCGCCGCGGCCGGACGGACTGATGCGCTCGGTCCACGATCCGTGCTCTCCCTCCAGCGGGCCGCCGGCAACGCCGGCGTGGCCTCCCTCCTGGCCGACGAGGACGAGGCATCGCCGGTCCAGGACGTCGTCGGCAAGGGCGGTGGTTCCCCGATCGAACCCACGACGAGGTCGCGCATGGAGGCGAGCTTCGGCGCCGACTTCTCGGACGTGCGCGTGCACGAGGGTCCGGCGGCCGCCGCGTCCGCCGAGTCCGTCGCCGCCCGCGCATACACCGTGAACAACAAGATCGTCCTCGGCGACGGCAGCGGGCCGGGCTCGCCGGCCCACGAGCGGACACTCGCCCACGAGCTCACGCACGTCGTGCAGCAGCGCTCAGGACCGGTCGAAGGGACGCCCGCGCCGGGTGGCATCGCCCTGAGTGATCCCGGCGACCGGTTCGAGCGAGCCGCCGAAGCGACGGCCGACACGGTCATGGGCGGCGCCCGCGCCGAGGCGGCCCCGGGTCCCGCCGGCGTGCAGCGTGAAGAGGAAGAGGTCCAGGCCCTCGCCATCCAGCGCGAGGCGGAGACGGAGGACGAGGAGGACGACACCGGCGTGCAGGCGCTGGCCATCCAGCGCGAAACCGCCCCCGATGACGAGGAGGAGCCGCTCGGCTGACTCCCGACAGCGGGCGCGCCGCCCGGCTGACGCCGACAGCAGGCGCGCCGCTTGGTCAACCAGGCTTCGGCAATTCCGCAGATTCGGCTGGTAGCAAACGCCGAGCTCGGGTACAGTTATGCGTGACAGGCCCGTCTGCGCCGGGGGGTCGCCGGCGGTGACTGAGCCGGGGGCGCGTGTCGGGGGGTGCGCGAGCGTGGACCCAGTGGGCGGAGGTTGCCCGGGCCTGTCACCCCCTGTCACTCTCGATCGCGCCGCGGCGATGGCCGGCCCGCGCCGCGCGGCGCGGGCCTCAGATCAGGCCCTGGCGGATGGCGTAGGCGACCGCGTGCGTCCGGTTGCGAAGGTCGAGCCGGCTCGTGACGTCGTGGATGACGTTCTTGACGGTCCGCTCGCTGAAGTAGAGCCGGCGCCCGACTTCGGCGGTGTCGTGACCCTCCGACAGGAGGCGGAGGACCGCGATCTCGCGCTCCGTCAGGCCGGCGAACGTGAGCCCGCGCGGGTGCAGGACCTGCCGCTGGAGGCGCCCGACCTGGCTCAGGAGGCGACCCAGGAGGTCGGGCGGCAGGGTGCCCTCCCCGGCGGCCGCCGCCCGGATCGCGGCAGCGAGGTGGGATGGCGTGGCCTGGCTGCGGCGGACCACGCCGGCGACCCCGGCCTCGACGGCCGCCAGCAGGCCGGCGTCGTCCACCTTCGCGGCCAGCAGGACAACTCGCTCGTGCCCTCGCGCGCGCAGGGCCCGGATCTCGCGAAGCGCGGTCTCGTCCACTTCGTCGGTCACCACGACGGCGACCGCCGTTCCGTCCTGCGGGGAGATGGCGTCGTCGACCGCGAAGGCCGGCTGGTCGCGCAGGGCCGCGGCGAGGCCTGCCCGCGAGAGGGGATCCGCGGCGGCGATCGTGAGATGGATGCGGTCGGGACGCATGGCAAGAGCGACAGCCATCCAGGTGCTCCGTTGCCTTCCACGGGCGGTGCCGGACCGAGGTCGCCCGACTGCCCGCCGCGGCGCCCCAACAGGCTCGCGGACGGGACGTTCCGGGCACCTAACCTGGAGTTAACGCCGCCCGTTCGGGCAGCCGGGCCTTCCCCACCGGCCAGCCGACGCCGGGCCGGCGGTGACGTCCGGACCGGCGAGCCACGACCTTGGGTACTACCGCTCCACGCCACCGGGCGCCACGCTCCCCGACCATGGGCCGCGGCCCGGGCCGGCGCACGGCCACGCACGCGGCGCCGGGGTGAGATGGAGCGGGACCTGGACGGCGGAGGCGGATGAGCGCAGCGAACGTCGACGAAACCGAACCGCGAGCGGGCGACGTCGCGCCGCGCGCCGATCCGCGCGCCGATCCGCCCGCCGATCCAGCCCGGCCGATCGAAACCCACGGCACGACGATCGTGGACGATGCCTGGCTCGGGAGGATCGCGGCCGCGGAGGCCCTGTTCGTGACGGACGAGCGCCAGCGGATCCAGGCGTGGTCGAGCGCCGCCCAGCGCGTACTCGGCTACACGCCCGAGGAAGTCGTCGGGCGGCCCTGCTACCGGGTGATGATGGGGCGCGAGCCGGACGGCCACCCGGTCTGCGGCCCTAACTGCACCGTCACGCGCAATGCCCGCCGAGGCCGGGGCACGGCCTCGTACGAAGTCACGGCCCAGGCGCGCGACGGCTCCCCGCGATGCCTCTCCAACAGCGTGCTGGTGCTCGAGCAGCGCCGCGGGACGTTCCGCATCATCCACATCGTCCGCGAGCAGCGCCCGCCGTCGCGTCCCTCCGCCGTGCACGGCCGGCGGCCGGACACACGGGTGGGAGAGTCGCCCCTGGTCGAGACGCTGACACGCCGCGAGCTCGAGGTCCTGCGCCTGACCGCGCAGGGCTGCTCCGTGGACGAGATCGCGGAGACGCTCACGATCAGCACGTTCACGGCCCGGAACCACGGGGCCAGCGTTCAGCGCAAGCTCGGCGCCCACAACCGGCTCGAGATGGTCCTGCAGGCCATGCGCCGCGGACTCGTCTGAGGGGCCCCGAACCGACCGCGCCGGCGCATCGCCCGTTCGGGCAACACGGTCTGCCCGGATCGGCCAACTTCCCGCCGCCTCGCCTCTGGCGCCGGGCCTGCCCCGCCCGTACACTCGCGGGCCATGGGAGCGCTCGTCACCCTCGCCGCGCGGGACCTCGACGTCCAGCCCGGCGCGGTCGCACAGGTCACCGTCACCGTCAAGAACACCGGCACGGTCGTCGACCAGTTCGCGATCGACGTGCTGGGGGATGCCGGCGCGTTCGCCGCCGCGGAGCCGCCCACGCTGTCGCTGTTCCCCGGCGCGGATGGGACGGCCACCGTCTTCTTCCGGCCTCCCCGCCTGGCCACCACGCCGGCGGGCGCCATCCCCTTCGGCATCCGTGCTCGCTCGCACGAGGACCCCGCCGGATCGGCCGTCGAGGAGGGCGTCCTCACCGTCGGCGCCTTCGCCGACACCTACGCGGAGCTCGTTCCGCGGACGTCGCGCGGAAGCCGCAGCGCCAGCCACGAGCTGGCCGTGGACAACCGCGGCAACGCGCGCCTCAATGCCTCCGTCTCGGCCGCCGACCCCGACCAGCTGCTCGCCTTCGACGTCCAGCCGCCGGGCCTCGTCGTGGATCCCGGAGCGGCGGCGTTCGCCCGCCTCCGGGTGCGCCCGCTGAAGCGCTTCTGGCGCGGCCAGCCGAAGACCCGGCCGTTCAAGGTCGCCGTTGCCGGTGACAGCGGCGTGCCGATGATCCTCGACGGATCGCTGCTCCAGGAGGCCGTCCTTCCGCGCTGGCTCGTGCCCGCGCTCATCGGACTCCTCGCCCTGCTCCTGCTCGCCGCGATCCTCTGGTTGACGATCCTCCAGCCGGCCATCAAGACCGCCGCCACGCAGGCCCTCGCGGACGCCGGGTTCACGCCCAGGCCGAGCGCCGCCGCGAGCGCGGCCGCGAGCGCGGCGGCGTCCTCGGGTTCGGGAGGCAGCAGTCCCAGCCCGGCCGCCGGTGGCGGTTCGCCGTCGCCCTCGCCGAGCGCGGGCACCGGATCGCCCTCGCCCTCGCCGTCATCGGGCGGGACCGCGGTCAACGGCCTGCCGCAGGACGGCCGCCTGTCCGTGGACGGCACGAACCCACCGTCGGCCACGTTCAAGTCCACGTACTACCTGACGGACCTGGTCTTCGCCAACCCGAACGGGCGGGCCGGCACGCTCCAGCTCAAGCGGGATTCCTTCGTGCTGATCACCCTCCGCCTGGAGAACTTCCGCGACCTCGACTTCCACTATGTGACGCCCATCGTCGTGCAGCCGAAGCAGGTCCTCGGCCTGTCCGTGACATGCACGTCGGGCTCGCCGTGCGACCCGTCGGTCTACTTCTCCGGGTTCACGCGACCCTGACCGAGCCGATGCCCGGCCGGGTTCGACGACCGCCAAGAGCCATGGCTCGGACGACGTCCCTGCGCATGGCTTCGCGGGTCGCCGTCACGCTGGCGGTGATCGCGGCCGTGACGGCATGGCCGTCAGCCGCGGGCGCGGGCGTGGCGCCCGCCGGGCCGGCGACAGGACGATCCCGGACGGCCGCCGCCGATGCGCCGCGCGCCGGAGCGCCACCGCCGCCGGTGCAGGCGGCACCGACCCTCGTCTCGCTGGAGACGCCCGGGGCGAACGATCGCGTGTCGGTCGCCACGGGCGGCGGCGAGATCACGGGCGCGACCTTCGACAGCCCGGTCGTGTCGGCGGACGGGCGCTACGTCGCATACCACTTCCACGCGCAGTCGACCTCCGCCGCTGGCGCGATCCTCTCCACCGACGGCATCGCCCGATACGACCGCCGGACGAAGACCCGGGTCACGTTCTGGCCGCCGCCGCCGTCGTTCACGACGGTCGTGGGCTCGGCGGCCGGCGGCTACGATCCGTCGATCTCGGCCGACGGCACCCTCGTCGCCTTCGTGGTCCGGCCGACACAGGGCGCGTCGCACATCGCCATCTGGGATGCCGCCACCGGGGCTGTCACGTCGCCCTTTGCCGGCAATCGGATCTGGGCGACACCGGCCACGGACGAGCCGCACCTGAGCGCAGATGGAACGATCCTGGCCTTCCGCGTGACCGGGACGAGCCGGCTCGCGGGACCCGGCATCTATGCGCTGGACCGCTCGTCCGGCCAGGTCAGCGCGGTCGCCGCCGGCGACATCGGCTCGGAGGACTACTGGGGCGAGCTCGCCATCTCCGGCGACGGCAAGGTGGTGGCGTTCTCCAGCGGCCGGTCGATGTTCGGAGTCGCGAACTCGGATCAGATCCCGCAGGTGTGGCGGGTCGACCGGACGTCGGGCACCGCCACGCTGGTCTCGGCGGGGACCGACGGCGGCATCGGCAGCCTGCCCAGCGACCGCCCGGCCGTCAACGCCGACGGCTCGGTCATCGTGTTCGAGTCGAGCGCGACCAACCTGGTCGCCGGCGACGCGGGCACCTTCGAGCGTGTCTACGCCTGGAGTGCGGGCACCGCGCTCCGACGGATCTCGAACTCGACGAGCGGGGGCGACCCGACCGGGACCAGTGGCCAGGCCGCCGTCTCGGCGAACGGGCGCTACGCGGCCTTCACGAGCGACGCCGAGGACATCGTCCCCGATGATTCGACCGGGCGTCCGCTCGCGGGCGATGTCACCGGCGGCGTGCGGCCGGCCGCTTTCGTCCAGCTGTATCCCGCCGACATCTTCGTGGTCGACCTCGTCAACGGGCGCACGAGCCGCGTCTCGGTCGGCGTGGGCACGACCGAGCCCGACGGCAGCAGTGTCCAGCCGAGCCTGTCGAGCAGCGGCCGGTACGTTGCGTTCGCGTCGCTGGCCGACAACCTGGTGGCAGGCGACACGAACAAGAGCGCGGACGCCTTCGTCCGTGATCGCACACCGGCGCTGGCGGTCTCACCAAGCCCGCTCGACTTCGGATCGGTGGCGCCAGGACCGCCCGGAGCCAGCCGCCTGCTCACGATCACGAGCACCGGGAGCTCCGGCGCCTCGGTCACCCAGGTCAAGCTCGCCGGGACCAATGCAGGCGACTGGCTCCCGGTCGCCGACGGCTGCACGGGCGTGACGCTCTATCCGGGCGATTCCTGCGCCGTCCAGCTGCTCTTCGTGGCAACCGGGAACGGATCGAGGAGCGCAACGCTCCGGGTGACCCACACGGCGCCCGGCTCACCGATCGTCGTGCGTCTCACGGGCAAGTCGGGCGCCGGCTCCATCACGATCAACCCGACCGTCGGCTCGCCGGGAATCGTCACGGTGGTGACGGGGACCGGGTTCCCGCCGAACGCTGCCGTGGCGCTCCGCTGGAGCTCCGGCATCACGCCCGCCCAGCTGTCGCCCGTGGTCACCGACGCGGCCGGCGCGTTCGTGGCGCAGATGCTGGTCCTGCCGCGCGACGCCACCGGCCCGCGCCAGCTCCAGGTCAGCGTCTCGCTCCCCGGTGTCGCGCTGCCGCCCGCCACCGCCCCGTTCCTCGTCGTGGACGGCACGGCCGTGCCGCCGGTGAGTGGCCTGGTGCAGGTCTTCCTCGACGCGCTGGGCCGGCCGATCATCCTCCGCCGCTGACGTCGCCACTGGTCCCCGCCGCGGCGCGCTTCCCCGCACCGCGGAACCGACGCCGTCTCCCGCCTCCCCGCAACCGGTGCGCCCGGGAATGCCGACGCCCGACGCCCGCCGCCCGACGCCCGACGCCCGACGCCGCGCGACGTGAACGGGCCGGAGGTGTACCGTTCACCGCCGTCAGGGGCCGGAGTGTCAGCGGCCGGGCCGGTCAGCGGCCGGAGTGTCCGCGTTCCTGTCGGGTCGGGGGTCGATGCGCTCGCCAATTCTTCAACGTCGGGGTCTCCTCGCCGTGCTCGGCGCGATCGCCCTCGCGGTCGCCGTCGGCGCGGCCTCGCTCATCGCGGCCGATGGCCGCCTGGGCCGGCCTCCCTCGATGCCACCGGTGGCCGTGGCCACGAGCCCGGCGGCAGGGACGCCGGCGGCAACGCTCCCGCCTCCCTCACCTCCGGCCTCGCCAGCGCCCACTTTCGTCACGGGCACGCCGGCGGCCGTCCCCCCGAGCGGAACGCCCCAGCCCGCGATGGCGTGCCCCAGCTGGGCGACCCGCCGCGCCTCGGCCGCGATCTCGACCGCGCCGGCCGGCTTCACGCTGCGCGTCCCGATCCTGATGTACCACCGGGTCATTCCGCCGGCCCTCGCCGGCTCGTCGCTGCCCGACCTGGTCGTCCCGCCGGACGTGTTCGCGGCCCAGATGACGGCGCTGGACGCCGCCGGCTGGCACACGATCACGGTCGGCCAGCTGGCGGTCGACCTGCAGCGGGGCATCCGCCCGCCCCCGCGGACCTTCGCGATCTCCTTCGACGACGGGCACGCCGACGGCGACACGTACGCCCTGCCGATCCTGGTCGCACACCATTTCGTGGCCACGTTCTTCGTCGTCCCCGGTCGCATCGACAGGCCCGACAACCTCAGCGTCACGCAGATCCAGGCGATGGCCGCGGCCGGCATGGAGATCGCCGATCACAGCCTCAATCACGTGGACCTCGCCCACCTTGGCCCGACGGCCCTGAACCTGCAGGTGCAGGGCGCCGCGGAACGGATCGCCGCGATCACCGGCTGCTGGCCGGCCAGCCTTGCCTATCCCTACGGCCGCGAGGATCCCGCCGTCGTCAGGTTCCTTGCGAATGCGGGCTTCCTGCTCGCGGTGACCGAGAAGGGATCACCGCCCGAAACGTGGGCGAACCGCCTCCTGGCACCCCGCCTCCGCGTCAGCCCGACCACGACGCCGGCGGACCTGGTGCTCCGTGTGAGCCGATTCGCCGGGATCGTCTCCCAGGTCCAGCGGGGCTGAGGAGGCCGGTCGCCGTCGCGGCTGGCGCACCTGCCTCGCGGCCGGTCCGGCGCTCCGCCCTGGCACCGAGGGACCGCGACGCACGATCCGCGCCCACCCGGACGGCGCAGCGCGTCGTTCGGCGCTCTCCCGCGCCCGCGACGCGCGATCGACGGAGCGTGCCTTTGCCCACGGGGTAGGATCGTCCTGACCGAGTCACAGCACGCTTGGGGAGCCGGATGATCATCTGCCCGCAGTGCGGGACGTCCAACCAGCCGGGGGATGCCTTCTGCGGGAGCTGTGGCGCGTTCCTGGACTGGGGCGACGGCGGCGGAGCTGCAGCCGGCGGGGCGCCAGCCGGTGCGCCGGACGGGGCACCGACCGCACCGGTCCCCTCGACGCCGGCCGCGCCGGCAGCAGGACAGGCGCCCGCCGGACCCGTCGCGCCGCCCGCTCCCCTGTCACCCCCGCCATCCACCTTCGCGGCGACCGGACCGACGTGCCCCGTCTGCGGACGGGTCAATCCGGCCGGCCGCACGTTCTGCATCTCCTGCGGCGAGAAGCTACCGGCGGCCGGGAGCCTTGCCGCGGGCGCAGCCGCGGCGCGCCCGCCTGCTGCGCCGGTCCAGTCAGCCTCGCCACCACCGCCCGCATCCCACGCAACGACTCCGACGAGCAGCGGGGCAAGTCCCGTCGGGCCCCCTCCACGGGCCTGGGACTTCCCGGTCGCTCCGGCGCCCGTTCAGCCGGTCGCGTCGGCGCAACTTGCCGCCCCTGCCGCCGCCTCGTCGCGCGGCGGGCGCAGCCCGCTCGTCCTCTTCGCCGGGCTGCTCCTCGTCGCGGCGGTCCTCGGGGGCGGCGCCTTCGTGCTCATGAACGGGAACGGTTCCAACGCAACGCCTGCCCCCGGCGCCACTGCCAGCACGGCCGGGGCCGCCTCGGCCTTCCCGTCGGCGCCCGACACCTCCGCCCTTCCGTCCGCGTCGGCGCCCTCGAGCCCGGGGCAGACGGCACCGGCGTCTGCAGGCCCCTCGGGAGCCTCGCCCGCCCCTGCCGCCTCGGCGGCGCCGTCCTTCCCCGTGGGGACGCCGGTCGGGATCACGATCTCCGCCGCCACCGCATCGACGTCGCTCAAGAACCGGCCGGCGTCCAACCTGATCGACGGCGACCCGACGACGACCTGGAAGACCAACGGGACGCCACCCCCCGGCCAGTGGATCCTCCTCACGTTCCCGGCGACCGCCGTGACCCGGATCCAGGTCTGGAACGGCTGGCAGCTCTCGCCGGACGTGTACAAGGGAAACATGCGGCTCCGCGACGTGACGCTCTCGTTCAACGGCGGGCCACAGATCCCGCTGGCCCTCAAGGACGTCGAAGGATCCCAGCGCGTCGACATCCCGCCCGAGCTGGGGATCGTCGCCGCGACCAGCCTCAGGATCACGATCGTCGACGTGTTCCCGGCCGTGAAGACGCCGGCCGCCGGCAGCCCGACCAAGCAAGCGGCGGTCAGCGAGATTCGCCTCTACGGGATCCCGGCGGCGCCATGATGCGTGGCCGCCGCGAGTTCCACGTCTCCCGGGTCGCACGGGCCCGGTATCACCTCGACGAAGGGCTGTTCTCCCTCGTCGGCAACGTCGTCATCGTCAACCTGCGGGCGGTGCGCGCGCTGGCGGCCGCGATGACCGCCCGGCGGCGCGCGGACGGCCACCCGGAGCCGTACGTGGAGCCCGGCGCGCTCAACGCGATGGGCCTGATCGACGAGATCCTCCACGCCGTCGTCGAGATCTACCGCCGCTACGAGGACCCCGAGGCCATCGACGACGCCCTGGACCACCTCGACGAGGCGTTGGGTGCGACCACCGTTGACGCCGTGCTGGCCCGCTTCGTCGAGACCTTCCCGCCCCTCGCCGTCGGCCGCGGCGAGCTGGCTCCCGCCGAATGGCTGGCCGGGGAGACGGCCGGCGTCCCCAATCGCGAAGTCGCCCTCGAGGAGGTCGCCAACCTCTGGCTGGCAAACGCGAACCCCGCCTTCGGGCCGTTCCGCGAGCTGTTCGACGACGGCGACCTGGTGGCGGACACCGCCTATCCCCGCCTGATCGCGGAACTGGGCCGGTTCTTCGCTGCCCGCCCGCCGTTCGGCCCCGACCGCCAGGATCTCGTGACGATGCTCCGGGCGCCGGCGCTTGCCGAGCCCGGCTCGCTGGCCGGTCAGCTTCGCTGGATCCGGGCCCGCTGGGGCGCCTTCCTCGCCGCGTACCTCGGCGACCGCCTGCTCGCCCTCATGGAGCGGTTGATCACCGGCCTCGACGTGGTCGCCGAGGAGGAGCGGGCGCGCTGGATGCGCTTCCACGCAGGTCCGAGCGGGGGCGAGGGCGGCCCATCGTTCGGCGGCCTCGAGGGTGAGATGGAGCGCTTCTCGACCGATCTCGACTGGATGCCGCGCGTCGTGCTGATGGCGCGGAGCACCTACGTCTGGCTCGACCAGCTTTCGCGCTGGCACGGCCGATCGATCCGGACCCTCGACCAGGTGCCGGACGAGGAGCTGGACCGGCTGGCGCGCTGGGGCTTCACCGGCCTCTGGCTGATCGGCCTCTGGGAACGCAGCCGGGCCTCGCGCGAGATCAAGGTCCGGCGCGGCAACCCCGACGCCGTGGCCTCCGCCTACTCCCTGCGCGACTACGTCATCGCCGAGGATCTGGGCGGGGAGCGCGCCTTCCAGGACCTGCGCGACCGGGCCGCGGCGCGGGGCATTCGCCTGGCCTCGGACATGGTGCCCAACCACATGGGCATCGACTCGCGATGGGTCGTCGAGCACCCCGACTGGTTCCTCAGCCTGGCCGAGCCGCCGTACCCGGCCTACTCGTTCGGGGGGCCGGATCTCTCCGACGACGGGCGCGTGGGCATCGTCATCGAGGACCACTACTGGGATGCGACCGACGCCGCGGTCGTGTTCAAGCGCGTCGACCGGGCGACCGGCGACGTCCGCTACGTCTACCACGGCAACGACGGCACGAGCATGCCGTGGAACGACACGGCCCAGCTGGACTACCTCAAGCCCGAGGTCCGCGAGGCCGTCATCCAGACGATCCTCGCGGTCGCCAGGCGCTTCCCGATCATCCGCTTCGACGCCGCGATGACCCTGGCCAAGAAACACGTGGCCCGCCTCTGGTTCCCGGAGCCGGGCCAGGGCGGGGCCATCCCGTCGCGCGCCGAGCACGCCATGTCGAAGGCGGACTTCGACGCCGCCATGCCCGTGGAGTTCTGGCGCGAGGTCGTCGACCGCGTGGCGGCCGAGGTCCCCGGCACGCTCCTGCTGGCCGAGGCGTTCTGGCTGCTCGAGGGCTACTTCGTCCGGACGCTGGGCATGCATCGCGTCTACAACAGCGCGTTCATGAACATGCTCCGCGACGAGAAGAACGCCGAATACCGCCTCGTCATCCGCAACACCCTCGAGTTCGACCCCGAGGTGCTCAAGCGGTACGTCAACTTCATGAACAACCCCGACGAGCGGACCGCCGTGGAGCAGTTCGGGACCGGCGACAAGTACTTCGGCATCTGCACGCTGATGGCGACGATGCCCGGGCTGCCCATGTTCGGCCACGGCCAGGTCGAGGGCTTCGCCGAGAAGTACGGCATGGAGTTCCGGCGGGCGTACTGGGACGAGCGGCCGAACGAGGCGCTCATCGGGCGCCACGAGTGGCAGGTGTTCCCGCTCCTCCACCGACGCTGGCTGTTCGCGGAGGCGCACGACTTCCGCCTGTACGACGTGGTGGACGATGCCGGCCACGTCAACGAGGACGTCTTCGCCTATTCGAACCGGGCGGGCGACGAGCGGGCGCTGGTCGTCTACCACAACCGCTTCGCCTCGATGCACGGCCGGATCCACGATTCGGTGAGCTACGCCGTCAAGGACGCGGGCGGCGACAAGCACCTGGCCCGCTGCTCGCTGGCTGACGGCCTCGGCCTGACGGCTTCGCCGGGGGCCGTGGCCATCTTCCGCGACCGCCTGGCCGGCCTCGAATACGTGCGCGAGACGTCCGAGCTCCGCGAGCGGGGATTGCGCGTGTCGCTCGACGCCTACGGCTGCCAGGTGTACCTCGACTGGCGCGAGGTCACGGGCGAGACGGCCGCCGAGTATCGAGCCCTGGCCGTCGACCTGGCCGGCGCCGGCGTGCCGAGCGTCGAAGGCGCGCTGGCCGAACGTCGCCTGCGGCCGCTCCACGACGCGGTGGCCATCCTGGCCAACGAGGCGTTCGTGCGCGACGCGACGGAAGCCGTCGCAGCGGCGCTGGCGGCGGCCGCCCAGGCCGATGCCGGCCGCGCTGTCGGGCCGGAGCGACCTGCGGTGGACGTGGACCAGGTCGCCGATCGCTGGCGCTCGCGCGCGCTCGACTGCCTGCGCGCCGTGCGATCCGTCGTCGCGACCTCGCGGTCCGCCCCGACACTCCCGTCCGACGACGCCCTCGCGGCGGCCGCCGACGAGCTTGCGACCCGGCTGCGGCGGGCCCTGCACCTCGCCTCCGCCTCGCCGCGGGACCTGCCCGCCGGCGACGAGCCCGCCGCGTTCGCGGCCGTCGCCCTGGCGCCGGAGACGATCACGTGGGCGGCCCTCTGCGGGTGGCTTGCCGCCGATGCCGTCGGCTCGGTGCTGGCGCCCGATGCGGCGGCCAGGACGGCAAGGGCCTGGTTCGACGACGCCGCGCTCGGCCGCGTGCTGGCCGACGCGTTCCGCTGGCGCGGCCTGGACGACGGCGCCGCCTGGTGGGCCGTCGAGACCGTTCGCCACCTGCTGGCCAGGCCAGGCGCGGCGGCTCTCGCGGCGCCGCCCTCGGAGCGGGCCGGCCGCCTCATGCGGGCGTGGCTGAGCGACGAGGATCTCGGCCGCTGGCTGGGCCTCAACCGCCACGACGGCGTGGCCTACGTGAACCGGGAGCGGCTCGAAGCGGCGCTGCGCTGGGTGGTGGTCATGGCGGCCGTGGCGGGCCGGGAGGACGCGCTCGCCGCGGCCCACCCGCTCGCGCTGCAGCTGGCGGACCTGGCCGGGCAGGCCGGATACCGGGTGGGCCGGATCGTCGAGCTGGCCACCGGGGCGGGCGCGGGGGCGGCGGGGGCGCCGGGGGCGACAACGGCGTTGGAACCGCGGGCGGCCGCCGGCCCAGGGCCGTCGCCCGAGCCCGACCCGGCTCCCGGCGGCGACGCGCCGGTCGCCGAGGCCACGCAGCCCGCGGAGGCGGCGCCGCCCGTGGACGGGGCGCTCGCCGCCGACGCCCCGGCGACACCCGACGCGTAGCCGGTCGATGGCCTCCGGCGACGGGGCAGCTCCGGGCGAGCCCGGGGCGGACGGTGGGGCGAGCCCGACGGCCGCGTTCGGCGCCCAGTCGATGACCGCGCCGCTCCGGGACGCGCTCGTCCAGCGCCCCGGGCCCGCGTTCGGGCGCGCCTTCGACGACCCGGCCCACGGCTTCCTCCATGCCGTGGACCTCGCCGCGGCGCAGGCCGAGCATGACGCCCTCGCCGATCTCCTGGCCAGGCTCGGCGTCACCGTCCACGAGCTCGGCGCCGACGACGACCCGCACCCCGACCTCGTCTACCTGTTCGACCCGCTCCTGGTGAGCGACGCCGGGGCAATTCCCCTCCGCTCGGGCAAGCCGACGCGGCGCGGTGAGGAGACCATCGTCGAACGCTGGACGGCCGCCCGCCGCATGCCCCTCGCCGGCCGGATCGAGGCCCCGGGCACGGTCGACGGCGGCGACACGTGCTGGCTTCGACCGGACCTGCTCTGCGTGGGGCGAACGCTCCGCACCAACAACGTCGGGATCCGCCAGCTGGCGGCGATCGTGGGCGGTGACGTCCGCGTCTTCGACGTCCCGTACTGGCGCGGCGACGCGGAGCTCGTCCACCTCCTGTCGGTCTGCTCGCCCGTGGCCGACGACCTGGCCGTGGTCTTCGAGCCGCTGCTCCCGGTCGGGCTCTGGCGGCTCCTGGGTGAGCTCGGCGTGCGCACGATCTCCGTGCCCGAGGACGAGTACCCGACGCTCGGGTCCAACGTGCTCGCCGTGCGCCCGGGGGTCTGCGTGGTCGCCGACGGCAACCCGGCCACGCGCCGCGCGCTCGAAACGGCCGGCTGCGAGGTCCATGCGTTTCCCGCGCGCGAGGTGGGCATCAACGGTTCCGGCGGCCCGACCTGCCTGGTCCGGCCGATCCTGCGCCGGTCGTGAGCTCGGGACCTGGCGGGCCGGCGGCGTCCGGGGCGCTCTCGCCCGCGGAGCGGAGCGCCGTCGAGGCCATCGATCCGGCCTGGCTGGCCGCCGAGCTGGCCGCCCTCTGCTCGGTCGCCTCGGTCACCGGGTCCGAGGGCGCCGCCCGGGATCACGTCGCGCGCCTGCTGGCGAGCACGGGCCTGGCCGTGGACGCCTGGGACGCCGACCCGGCCGCCCTGGTCCACGATTCCGCGTGGCCCGGCTCGGAAGTGCCGAGGACCGTCCTGCCGGTGGTGGCCGGGACCTGGTCCGCCAGGCGCCCCGGCCGGCGCCTCCTCCTCGTCGGCCACACCGACGTGGTGCCGCCGGGCGATCCCGCCAGCTGGACGACGCCGCCATTCCAGCCGACCATCCGCGACGGGGTCCTGGTGGCCCGCGGCGCCGCCGACATGAAGGGTGGCCTGGTCGCCGCCCTCGCCGCGATCCGTGCCGTCGCCGGCACGGTCGATCGTCGCCACGCGGCCGGCGAGGTGGTGCTGCTCGGCGTCCCGTCCGAGGAGGATGGCGGCGGCGGCATGCTCGCGGCGATCCGCGCCGGGTACACGGCCGACGCGGCCATCATCCCGGAACCGACCTCGCTCCGCATCGTGGTGGCCCACGCTGGAGCCATCACGTTCCGCCTCGACGTCCCCGGCCGAGCCGCCCACGCCTCGGCCCGCAGGGAGGGCGTCTCCGCCCTCGAGAAGCTCGAAGTCCTCCACGCGGCGCTGCGCGCGGATGAGGCGGCCCGGAACGCGGCCGAGACGCGGCCGATCATGCGCGAGCTCGGCCTCCCCTACCCGACCATCATCGGCACCATCCGTGGCGGCGACTGGGCGAGCACCGTCCCAGACCGGGTCGTCGCGGATGGGCGGTACGGCGTCAGGCTCGGCCAGACCCCGGCGGACGCGGAACTCGAGCTGCGGTCAGCGATCGCGTCCGCTTGCGGGGCCGACGAGTGGCTGCGCGCTCACCCCGCCGGCATCGACGTCTGGGGTGCCCGCTTCGCTTCGGCAGAGGTCGCCGCCAGCGCGCGCCTGCCGACGATCCTGGGCGACGTCGCCGAGGCCGTCCAGGGACGGCGGCCGCCCTCCGTCGGGGTCCCGTACGGCGCCGACATGGCGCTCCTGGTCAACGTGGGCGGGACGCCGACCGTGCTGTTCGGTCCTGGTGACGTCCGCGTCGCCCACGCCGCCGACGAGCACGTCGACCTGGCGGAGGTCACGGCGTGCGCGCGCGTGCTGGCGGCCTGGCTCGCCCGTGAACTGACGAGCCCGGACTGACCCGTGCGGCGCCGCGAGCGTGCAGCCCCGGCGACCCGCGCGCCAGAACTGCCGCCTCAGCGCTTGCCGCGCTTCTTGCCGTGCTTCTTCTTGCCGTCGCCGTGCCGGGCCGCGAGCGCCTCCGAGGCTTCCGGCTCCCCGGCCCCCGCGGCCTGGTCGCTCGCTGCCTCCGCGGACGGCCGCACCGGGGCCGGCTCGCTCGCCGCCGCGTACGCAGCAAGGGCGTCGTCCCAGACGCCGGCCAGCCATGTCCGCAGCGCCTCGAAGCCGGCCGGCTCCAGGCGGTAGACGCGGCGCGTCCCGTCGGGTCGCTCCGTGACCAGGCCTGCCTGGCGGAGGACGGCCAGGTGCTGCGACACGGCCGGCCTGCTCACGGGAACGCCCTCGGCGATGACCCCGACCGGTGACGGACCACGGCGGAGATGCTCGACGATGGCCCGTCGCGTGGGATCCCCCAGCGCGTCAAGCGGGTGACGGTTCTCCTTCATGAACCGTAAGGTACCAGTTACGGATGGTCGATGTCAACGGTTCCTCAACTTCCGCCCGGGTTCCGCCCGGGTTCCGCCCGGTGCGGACTCCGCCCCGGGCCGGACTCCGCACCCTCGGCCGGACCGTCCACCGCGGCGTTCACCCGCGAGGCTCGCGACGGGCCAGCCTGAACGGGCGAAACGGCCCGTCCCCGGGGGGCGCATCCGCTCGTGGCCGCTCCGTGGGCCACTCCTACTCTTGGCGCGTGGCCCCCGACCTCGTTCACGCCGGCCGTCGCGTCCCGCTCGTCGTCGGACGGACGCTCTTCGACGCTGCCGACGAGCTCGCCATGGTCGTCCCGGCCTCGTGCCGGCGCTCCGGACGCTGCCGCGAGTGCGTGGTGGAGGTCCGCGCCGGGGCCGCGGCCCTGGCCCCGCGCGAGCCGGAGGAGGCCTACCTCGGCGAGGGGTTCCGACTGGCCTGCCGGGCACGGATCGAGCGCCTTCCGGACGAGGACCTCGAGTTCGCCGTGCTTCGCCGGCGCCTGCACATCTTCCCGCCGCCACCCGGGCCGCAACTCGAGGTGGATCCCATCGTGACCGTGGACGGCGGCCGCGTCCGCTACGACGGGGAGGACGTCGGGGCGGCACCCGCACGGCCCCTGGGGATCGCGCTCGACGTCGGCACGACGACCGTCGTGCTGGAGCTCGTCGACCTGTGGTCCGGCGAGGCGCTGGCCGCCGCCGCCTTCGAGAACCCCCAGCGGTTCGGTGGCAGCGACATCATGGCCCGCATCTCCTACGAATCGGACCACCCGGGTGAGCTGCGGCACGCGCTGCGCCGGGCCCTGAACCACGAGCTGGCGCGGCTGTACGGCGAGCTCGGCATCGATCGCCATGCCGTCCTCGAGGTGGTGGTGGTCGGCAACGCCACGATGCGCGACCTCTTCTTCGGCCGGGACGTCGCCCCGATCGGCCGCTCGCCGTTCCGGTCCACCACGGAGGTGGCCTGGCGCGCCGGGGAGACGCCCGACTCGAGCGTCATCGCGCTCGCCCACGAGCTGGGCATCCTGGTCCACCCGCGGGCCCGCATCTGGGGCGCGCCGCTCATCGCCTGCCACGTGGGCGCGGACGCCGCGGCCGACCTGGTCGCGACCGGCGCCGCCGGCACGGGGCCCGACGACGGACCGGGGCCCACCATGCTCATCGACATCGGCACGAACACGGAGATCATCCTCGGCGACGGCGACCGGATCGTGGCCGCCTCCAGCCCGGCCGGCCCGGCGTTCGAGGGCGGGCTCGTCCGCCACGGGATGGCCGGTTCCGACGGGGCCATCGAAGCCCTCCGCCACGACGGCCGCGGATGGATGGCCCGGACGATCGGCGGAGGGGAGCCCGAGGGCATCTGCGGCTCCGGCCTCGTCGACCTCCTCGCGGAGCTGCGCCGGATCGGGGCAATGCGGCCGAACGGGACGTTCGTCGACGGGAGCCGGGAGGTCGAGGTGATCCCCGGCCGCGGGATCGGCCTCTCGCGGGCCGACATCAGCCACCTCGCCCAGGCCAAGGCCGCCAACGCCGTTGGCTACCAGATCCTGCTGCGGACCCTGGGCCTCCGCTCGACCGACCTCGGGCGCGTCCACCTGGCCGGCGGCTTCGCCTCGTCGCTCGACATCGCCAATGCGATCGCCATCGGCTTCCTGCCGCCGGTCCCACCCGAACGGGTGACGGCCCACGGCAACGCCTCCGTTCGAGGAGCCAAGGCGCTCCTCCTCTCGCGCGGCGCCCGGCAGCGCCTGGCCGACCTGGTGGGCCGCATCCGGCACGTGGAGCTGGAGGGCGAGTCGGATTTCTTCGACCTGTTCGTGGAGGGGCTGCGTTTCGAGCCGCTCCCCGTCGAGACGGCAGCAGGAGCGACGATCCCATGACCGACACGCGAACGCTGCGCGAGCGGCTGGAGCAGAGCGACGAATTCGTCACCGTGACGGAGCTGGTACCGTGGCGCGGCCTCGAACCCGATGCTCCGGGCCGGCGCAGCATGGATGCGGCCCGGGCCCTGGCCGGCGACCCGCGCATCGCCGCGATCAGCATCACGGACAACGCCGGCGGCCACGCCATGACGAGCCCGGCCGTGCTCGCCGACGACCTGCTGGGGCGCGGGCAGGACGTCATCGTCCACGTCGCCTGTCGCGATCGCAGCCGCAACGCCCTGCTGTCGCTCGGCTGGGAGCTGGAGCGTCGGGGCGTCCGCAACGTGCTCTGCGTGTCGGGCGACTACCCGGTGGAGGGCCTCGAGGGACTCTCCCGGCCCGTCTTCGACGTCGACTCGGTCGGCCTGCTCGCGCTGTATCGCGGCCTCTCGGACGAGCCGGGGCCGGCGCCCGACGGGCACGCCCCGGGCCTCTATCTCGGCGCGGCCGTATCGCCCTTCAAGCGGACGGAGGCGGAGCTGCTGCCGCAGTACGGCAAGCTCGCCCTTAAGGTGCGGGCGGGAGCCGACTTCATCATCCCGCAGCTCGGGTACGACTCCCGCAAGTGGGACGAGCTCCTGCGCTGGATGCGGGGCCGCGACCTGCGCGTCCCGGTCCTGGCCAACGTGTACGTGCTGTCGCGCTTCGTGGCCCGCCTCTTCCATGCGAACCAGATCCCGGGCTGCGTCGTCTCGGACGAGCTCCTCGCCCTGGCCGAGCGCGAGGCCGCGGCGCCGGACAAGGGTCGTGCCTTCTTCCTCGAACTTGCGGCGCGCCAGGTCGCGATCGCCCGCGGCCTCGGCTTCCGCGGCGCCTACCTCGCCGGCAGCCTCTCGGCCGCGGACGTCGACCGGATCCTGGCGACGGCGGCGGCCTACGGCCCCGACGACTGGCGGACGTTCGCCCGCGAGATCCGGTATGCGTCGCCGGGCACGTTCCACCTGTACGCGCCCGATCCGGACTCCGGGCTCAACACGGACGCGCCGGACCCTGCCTACGCTCGCTCGACGACGCCGCGGAGCCGATCCCGAGCCCGGCGCCGGGTCTCGCCGGCGTACCGCTTCAGCCGCCTGACCCACGATCTCGTGTTCGACCCCGAAATCGGCCGGCTTCGCGGCGGCGGCCCGGATCCACGAGCGGATCGAGCGGTTCCACCTGGATCGGCCGTACCACGCCATCGAGCAGGCGATCAAGATCCCGATGTTCGACTGCCGCGACTGCGGCGACTGCTCGCTGCCCGAGGTCGCCTACCTGTGCCCGGAGTCGCAGTGCCCCAAGGGCATGCGCAACGGGCCGTGCGGCGGCTCGCACGACGGCATCTGCGAGTCGCAGCCCCGCCAGTGCATCTGGGCCCGCGCCTACGAGCGACTCAAGCCGTACGGCGAAGAGCTCGCCATGCTCGATCGACCGCCGGTCCTGGTCGACAACGCGCTGCGCCGGACGAGCGCCTGGACGAACACGTTCCTGGGGCGCGACCATGCGGCGAAGGCGGCGAAAACGGCGGACGACGCCGCGCGCGTGGCGCCGGCGGCCACGCCAGCGGAGGCGGCGGGGGCAACAAATGGCGCGCCGGCGACGGCCACGAAGGCCGGGCCGGCGAAGCCCGGCGAGGAGAAGGCTCGATGACGGATACCCCCCGCGGCACGTTCCTCGTGGTCGGCGAGAACCTCCACGCCACCCGCGTCCTGCTGCGGAGCGGCGCCAGGGTTTCGGCCACGGCCGACGGCCGGCCCGCCCTCCCGTTCGACGACGAGGACGGCGCGGCCCGGCTCCTGCCGGTGCCCGACGGGGCCATCGAGGGGACCGCGGAGAAGGGCAAGGTGCGCCACGTCAAGGCGGCCATCCTGGCCGGGCTCGCGGGAGGCCCTGACGCCGGGCTCGCGAGGGGCTACGTCCGCTTCCTGGCCCGGCGCCAGGCCGAGGCCGGCTCGGACTGGCTGGACCTCAACGTGGACGAGGTCTCCACCGACGTCGACACCCGGGCCGCCGCCATCCGTTGGCTGGTGGGTGCGGTGGAGGACGCCACGGCCGTGCCCCTCTCGCTCGACTCGTCGGCGGCCGAGGTCATGCGGGCGGGGCTCGCCGCCATGAATCGCTCCGGCGGCAAGCCCCTGCTCAACTCCGCATCGCTCGAGCGCCTCGACGTGCTGGACCTCGCCTCGGCCGAGGGCTGCGCGGTGGTGCTGTCCGCGTCGGGCGGCGGCGGGATGCCGGCCAACGCTGCGGAGCGCGTCGCAAACGGCCACCGCATCGTGGAGGCGGCAGCTTCCCGGGGCCTCACGCTGGGGGCCCTCCACGTCGACCCGCTGGTGCTGCCGGTGGCCGTCGAGCCCGACGCAGGGCGCGCCTTCCTTGATGCGCTGGGCGCATTGCGCCGTGAGCTGGGGCTGGCCGTGCACCTCACCGGCGGCCTGTCCAACGTGAGCTTCGGGCTACCGGCTCGCAAGCTCCTCAACGACGTCATGATCAGTCTCGCCGCCGAGGCCGGCGCCGACGCCGGGATCATCGATCCGGTCGCCAACCCGGTGGGGCGGGCGTTCGGGCAGGAGCGTTCCGCCCGACCGTATGCGCTCGCCGCGGCCCTCCTCACCGGGGCCGACCCATTCGGAGGCGACTTCCTCGCCGCGTACCGGGCCGGCGAGCTGGCCTGAGCCAGGCGAGCGGGCGGGGCCAGGCGAGCGGGCGGAGCGCCCGCCGGCGGATCACGGCGCACCGGCCCGACGGCCTACGCGCGGAGCAGGGCGATGGCCGTGGTGCCGGCGACGAGGAGCGCGACGCCGGTCAGCTGCGAACGGTCCAGACGCTCGCGGTAGATGAGCCAGCCGCCGGCCACTGCGACCGCCGCGAACTGGGCGGCGAGGACGGAGGCCACTGCCGGTGCCTCCGCCGCCCCGATGACGAAGCTGACCGTCCCCAGGATCTCGCAGACGCCGCCCAGCACGACGAACCGGGTCGCGCGACCCGGTCGGTGGAGGCGCCGCCGGGCCAGGAGGGGTGGGACGACCAGGCCGCCGGCCACGCGCGCCGGGAGCAGCGCCCAGCCGATGGCGAGCACGGAGCCGACGCGACCGGTCGACCAGAGGCCGACGCCGAAGCAGCACGCCGCGACGATGGCCAGCGCGACCGCCCGACGGGGCCGCAGCGGCACGATCAGCTCCGGGCCTGCCGCGGCGCCCACCGCGGTGTCGCCCGCGTGCTCGCGCGAGGCGAGGGCCACGCCGATCGCGACGACGGCCAGCGCGATGCCGACCGTCGGCGCGACCCGGTCACCGGCCAGGATGGCGATGCCGGCGGCGATCGCGCCCTCCGCCGACACGATGGGGGCGATGATCGCGACCTGGCCGACGCGCAGGGCGGAGTACGTGACGAGCAGCCCGATGGCGCCGCCGGCGCCCGCCAGGACCAGGAGGGGCACGTCGGCCAGCGACGGCCCCGGGTTCGGCGCAAGCAGCACGGCCGGCACGGCCAGGACGAGCCCGGTCAGGGAGACCCAGGCCAGGACGGCGGAGCTGGGCAGGATCCGGCTGGACCGGCTGGCGGCGAGCGTGGACGTGCCCCAGGCGAGGGCGGCGCCGAGGCCGCCGAGGATCGCGAGCATGCCCGCACAGGATCGGGCATCGGGCGCGTGGCTGTCGGCCGCTCCCGCGCCGAGCAGCGGCGCACGCCGGCCCTCCGCGCTGGCCGCCGGTCAGCCGACCGGTTCGGCCCGGATCACCGCGTCGTCGTACGACATCGCCAATCGCTCGCCGGGCTGGAGCACCAGGAAGTCGGCCGGGTCCCAGTCGCCGTCGATGAGGCGGCGGACGAGGACCAGGTTGCCGGCCAGGCGGTCGAACGTCCAGCCGCGGGACGCGGCCTCCTCGCGCGCCTGCGTTTCGACCGTCGACTCCGCGTTCGGGTCGCCCAACCCGAGGTCGACGAACGCGGCCCGGCTGTAGTGCTCGCGCCAGCCGCCCAGCACCTCCATGAGATAGTCGGCGTTGTCCTGGCCGTACTTGGCCACGTACTCGGCGTGGGTCGCCCGCGCCGCGGCATCCGACGTCGCCCCGACGCCGCCGAAGGCGCCACCGTCCTCGGAGCGCTCGACGTAGTCCTGGACGTACCAGAACGTCCCGGGGCGGCCGGTGAACTCCGCCGCGTATCGCTCGCGCGAGCCCAGGAACAGCGTGATGCAGTCGTGGGCACGCGGCACCACCACCGGCACGGACCGCGCCGTGAGCCCGGCCGTGGCCCCGCCGCACAGGCCGTACGACAGCACGACCGCGTCGTACGGGGTGGCGATCTCGTCGAGCTGCGCCTGGAGCAGCGTTCGCAGGCCGGGCGGGTCGTCGTGCAGGCCGCTGCGGTTCAGGCGGACGTCGACCACGTGCGGCGAGCGGGCGGCGGAAAGGTACGTGGCCCTGGCGAGGGCCTCGCAGGTGAGCGCGAGCAGGCGCATCGCTACAGGGTAGCGGGCGCGCCGCGCGCGGGCGTCCTCCGTGGGAGGACGGAATTGCGAATTGACGCACCGGGGATCCGCTCAACCGCGTTGTCGCGGGATCTTGCACGCTCCGCAGCCCAATTCCGTCCTCGGTGCGAGGACACCAGTGGCGCTGACCACGCGACCGCGGGCGAACCGCCACAATCGGCGGAGTCGCCGACCATGGGGCCGCGGCGCCTCGTGGCCGCCGACCGGGTGTGGACAGCCGAGGGACGCGTGATCAGGTACACCGACACGAGAGGGCTGGTCGACCGCCCGCGAACGTTCAGCGAGACGGTCCTCGAAGGCATGGCGCCGGGCGGCGGGTTGTTCGTCCCGGAACGCCTGCCGCGGTTCACGGAAGACGCGTTGCTCGGCCTGGCGACGCTCTCCTACGCGGAGCGGGCCACGACCGTGCTGGAGGCCGCCGGCCTGGACGTGGCCGGCGATGAGATCGCCCGCATCTGCTCGGCCGCCTACGGATCCGCGTTCGACGATGAGCGTGTCGCGCCCGTCCGCAATCTCGGCGAAGGCCGTTTCCTGCTGGAGCTGTGGCACGGGCCCACGCTCGCTTTCAAGGACATGGCCCTGCAGCTGATGCCCCGCTTCTTCAGCGAGGCGCTGGCTCGGGCCGGCGACGAAGGCGCGATGCCAGGCACGATCGACGGCGGCCGGGCCGCCCGCGACTACCTGGTCCTGGTGGCGACGAGCGGCGACACGGGCGCGGCCGCCCTGGACGGCTTCGCTGATCGCGAGCGAACGCGGATCGTCGTCTACTATCCGGACGCGGGCGTGTCGGCCCTCCAGGAGCGGCAGATGACGACCCGCCCGGGCGGCAACCTGGCCGTCTTCCGCGTCGACGGTGACTTCGACGCCTGCCAGACCGCGGTCAAGTCCGTCTTCGACGACGCCGCCTTCGGCGAGGAGCTGGCACAGGGCCACAACCTCGCCCTGAGCTCGGCCAACTCGATCAACTGGGGCCGCCTCCTGCCGCAGGTCGTCTACTACCTGGGCGCCTGCGCGGAGCTGCTGGCGTCCGGCAGCCTCGGTTCGGGCGGCTCCCTGGACGTGGCCGTCCCGACCGGCAACTTCGGCGACATCCTGGCGGCGTACTACGCGAAGCGGATGGGGGCGCCGATCGGCCGGCTGCTCTGCGCCAGCAACGCCAACAAGGTGCTCGTCGATTTCATCGAGACGGGCACCTACGACATCGGCGGGCGGGTGCTGGTCCGGACGCCGTCGCCGTCGATGGACATCCTGGTCTCGAGCAACCTCGAGCGGCTGCTGGCCGACCTGGCCGGAGACCCCGCGCGAATCCGCGGCTGGATGGCCGACCTCCGCGAGTCCGGCCGCTTCACGCTCGATGTCGTCACCCACCGCCGCCTGCGGGCCGAGTTCGCCGGCGACTGGGTGGACAACGCGGCCTGCCTGCAGACGATCGCCGAGGTCCACCGGGAACGCGGCGTCCTCCTCGACCCGCACACGGCGGTGGCCTGGCGGGTGGCCGACCGGCAGGCGGGCACGGACCCCATCCTCGTGGTGGGCACGGCCCACTGGAGCAAGTTCGCGGCCGACGTGACGCGCGCGCTCGAAGGGCTCCCGCCCGACGCGCCGATGCCTGGTGGGCCGGCCGAGCTGTCGCTCCTGGACCGGGTGACGAAGCTCGCGCCCGACGCCGCTGTGCCGCCCCGCCTGCGAGCCGTGCTGGATCGACCGGTGCGGTTCCGCGAGCGCGTCGCGGGCACGCGCGAGGGCGTGGAGGAGAGTCTCCGCAGCTGGCTGGCCTCGACGGGAGGCTGAGCCGGCGGCGAAGCGGTCGCGCCGCGAGCGGTCGGCCGAATGACGGGTCCGGTATCGTTGGCCGGCGCCCCGGACCAGCCGTCCCCAACCCGCACCTCCAGGAGACGACCCGTGCCCCTGCCGTCGCTCGCCCGCGTCCCAGCCCCCGCCGACCCGATCCTGGGCCTGACGGAGACCTTCCGGGCCGATCCACGGCCGGGCAAGGTGAACCTGGCGATGGGCGTGTTCGTCGACGAGACCGGGACCACGCCCGTCATGCCGTCCGTGATCGAGGCCGAGCGCCGCATCCTGGCCCGCGGCGCCACCAAGTCGTACCGTCCGATCGATGGCGACGCCGCCTTCCGGAGGGCCGTGCTCGAGCTCGCCTTCGGCGCCGGCCACGAGGTCGTGACCAGCGGCCGGGCGATGGCCGCCCAGACCCCGGGCGGAACCGGCGGCCTCCGTGTCGCTGCCGACTTCCTCCGCCAGGCCGGCGCGGGCGCCACCATCTGGATGAGCGATCCCACCTGGCCGAACCACCCGCAACTCTTCCAGCTGGCCGGGTTCCGGATCCGGACGTACCCGTACACCGAGGCGACCGGCCGGCGCATCGACGAGGCGGCCCTGCTCGCCGCCCTGGACGAGACGTCGCCCGGCGACGTCGTCCTGCTCCACGGCTCGTGCCACAACCCGACCGGCGTCGACCCGTCGGCCGATCTCTGGCGCCGGATCGGCGACCTGGTTGAGGCGCGCGGCCTGCTGCCGCTCGTCGACTTCGCCTACCAGGGCTTCGGCGATGGCCTGCGCGAGGACGCCGACTGGATCGAGGGCATCATCCGGCCCGGCACGGAGGCCCTCGTCGCCACCTCGTACTCCAAGAGCTTCGCCCTCTACAACGAGCGGGTGGGCGCGCTGCACGTCATCGCCCGTTCCGCCGGCGACGCCGCGGCGGCGATGAGCCACGTCAAGGTCGCGATCCGCTCCAACTACTCGAACCCCCCGTCGCACGGCGCCGACGTCGTCTCGACGATCCTGGGCGACCCGGCGCTTCGGTCCCAGTGGGAGGTCGAGCTGGCCGCCATGCGGGCCCGCATCAAGGCGAACCGGGCGGCGCTGGTGACCGCCCTCGAGGCGCGCCGCGTGCCGGGCGACTGGTCCCCGATCGTCGGCCAGCGGGGAATGTTCGCGCTGCTCGGACTGAGCGCGGAGCAGGTGTCGAGGCTTCGCGAGGAGCACGCCGTGTACGTCGTGCGGGGTGGCCGGATCAACGTCGCCGGCCTGACCGACGCGACCGTCGGGCCGGTGGCCGACGCCCTGGCGGCGGCCCTGGCGAGCTGATCGGGCGGGTTCGCCCGGCGGGGCCCCTACAGTCCCTGGAGCAGCAGCGGAAGCTGGTCCAGGAAGTTGCCCAGGGCACCGACGATGACGAGCACGGCGATCGACCCGCCGACGAGCGCGCCCGACGTCCCGATGGCGCCGACTCGGCGGCTCACGGCGATCGCGCGCAGCGCGCGGATGGCGATCCAGCCGATCAGCGCCCAGGCGCCGGCCGCGGTCAGGGCATCGCCGTAGGCGGTGACGTTGGACGCCCCGTCGTCCGAGATGGACAGGGCGAGCCCTGCCACGACGGCGAGCGCGGCCGGCAGGGCGATGATCCATGTGAGCGCGGCGAGCCCGAGTTCCAGCGGGCTGCGGCGGACATCGGTCGAGGCCGCGCGCGACGCTCGACGCGCCGCCGACCCCATCCCGAAACGGGGATCCTGTGCCGCCGCCGTGGTGGCCCCCGCGACCTGCCCGGTGGGTCCGACCGGCGGCCTGCGGGCGGATTCGGATGGACGCCTGTTGAGCCTCGGCCGGGGGATCGCCAGGCGCCGACCGCCCGGCACCGGCGCCGGCCCCATCCCCGTCAGCGAGTTCGGCTGGGCGGCGCCACTGAGCGTGTTGGGCCGGATCGGCTCCATGCCCGGATCCTGCGCCGGCCGCACCCCGATGGCAAGGGCGGCCGCTTCGGTCGAGGGCCCACGGACGCCGCGTTCGCCTGGCCGGAGCCGCCTGCCGTACCCGCCGCGCGGGACTGCGCCGGCGCGGTTAGATTCCGTCCGTGCCAGTCGCCCCGTCCGAACTGTTCCGCGCAGTCGGCCTCCGCCTCGACGGACCCGCCCGCTGGGGCACGACCGTGCGCGCGACGCGGCCGGGCGTCTTCGCCGTGGAATGGCCGCAGGCCCTGGACCGGGCCCCCATCGACATCTCGGCCGTGGGCACGTGGATCGCGCGAGTCCCGACCCTGACGCTCGATGGGGCGCGGCCGACGGGCAAGGCCCTGGCGTCCCGGCTGGCCGCATTCTGGTTGCCGGGCGAGACCATCGTGTTCGTCGGGATGGCGCCCCGGTCCATGAACGTCCGTCTCGGGGAGCTCTTCTCGACACCCCTGGGCGACCCGGGGCCGTACGCCGACGCCCGCTGGCTCCGGGCGCTGATCGGATACGATCGATGCCGGGTCTGGTGGGCCGAGACCGACGCGCCAGAGGAATACGAGGACGGGTTGCTGGAGGCGTTCGGGGCCGGGGTCCCGCCGGCCGTCTCGGCCGCGCTGGTCGACGCGTCGCACGTCTTGCCGTTCGCCAACACCGTCCACGCGCCCGAGGGCTGGCGGCTGGGCATCGCCGACGACCTGGCCGAAGCGCCGGCAGCGGCGCCCGGAGCGTCATCCGCAGCACCGGCCGGGCGAGGTTCCGGCCGCCGCACCGCGTCCGCCCTGACGGACGCGGACCTCGACCGACTGAACAATGCGCTGCAGCGACTGGCCTGCGGCGAACCCAGCATGCAGATCACGCCGAGCCAGGCCAACGCCGAGACGTCGATCCGCCTGCTGCTGCGCGAGGATCCCTCGCGACCGCCGGCGGCCCTCGGCCAGCTGCTGCGGGCCGGGCGGATCGAGGGAGCCCAGCGCGACCTCGACGGCCGCTGGGCCATCCGCTGCGCCCG
This sequence comes from uncultured Chloroflexia bacterium, assembly GCA_963821595.1. Classification (GTDB taxonomy): domain Bacteria; phylum Chloroflexota; class Limnocylindria; order Limnocylindrales; family CSP1-4; genus CTSoil-043. Next base: position 405,998 of record CAWGEL010000026.1, read on the forward strand.
CCGGGGATAGGCGAACCGGGCGACTAACCGCGATCGCCGCCCGGGGCACGGCCCCGAACGGCGATCGGTTGGTCGGGCCGGCGCTCCGGCCCCGATGATCCCGGAAGAGCCCGTCAGCAGCACCCGCGGTCCACGACCGGCAGCGACCGGCCGGCGGTGCCGGCGGATGCGGATAGCGTCGCGCTGGAAGCGGACGCCACGGCTTCGCCCGCGGCGACCGCCGGCTTGACGGCCCGGATGATCGCGCTGTGGATCCCCGATCCATCGTGCTGGCTGGACTGGATGGAGACGTCGGTCAGGCCGGCCGCCTCGAGGCCGGCGGTGAACTCGCTGAAGGACAGCGCGCCCGCGACGCAGCCGGCGTAGGAGCCGCGCTCCGCCCGCTCGGCGGGTGTCAGCCGGTCCTCGGCGAGGACGTCGGTGATGCCGATCCGGCCGCCGGGCCGCAGCACGCGGGCGACTTCGCGGAACACGGCCGTCTTGTCGGCCGCCAGGTTGACGACGCAGTTGCTGATGACCACGTCGATCGACGACGCCGGGAGAGGGATCGACTCGATCGTGCCGCGCAGGAACTCCACGTTGGTGGCTCCCGCCTCGGCCGCGTTCCGCATGGCCAGGGCCAGCATCTCGTCCGTCATGTCGAGGCCGAAGGCACGACCCGTCGGCCCGACGCGCCTCGCGGAGAGGAGGACGTCGATGCCCCCGCCGGAGCCAAGGTCCAGGACGCGCTCGCCCGGATGCAGGTCGGCGACCGCGATCGGGTTGCCGCAGCCGAGCGACGCCATCACCGCGGCATCGGGAAGCTCGTCGCGCTCGAGCGCGCTGTACAGGGCCGGGCCCGCCTCGGCGTCCACGCCGCAGCAGGAGCTGCCGTTCAGGACGGTGATCGCCGCCTGCGCGTAGTGCTGGCGGACGACCTCGTGGATCTCCTCGGCCGCACCGGTTGCGGCGACGTCGGCAGCAGGGGCCGTCTCGACGATCCGGGTCATGGCTGGGTCACCCCTCGCACGATGCGGAGCGGCGGAAGCCGACGGCGCGCAGGGCACGTTCGATCAGGCCCACGGACGCCTCGCAGCACTGGCGGGCGATCTCGGCCGCGCGCGCCCAGGCTGCCTTCTTCTCGTCGCGCTCGCGCTCCTGGTTGACCATCCGGATGAGGGTCTCGCTCGGGATCATCGTCATTGGGTGGGCTCCTTTCGAACGGGAGTCTAGGCTATACATTGATACTTGTCAATACTTACGCCGGTCAATATAATCCGGGCATGAAGCGCCAGACCGATCCCGACGTCCGGCTCCTCCAGGCCGCCGCCGACCCCACCCGGCTGGCGATCCTGCGCGAACTGTCGCGCGACGGCGAGGTCTGCGCCTGCGACTTCACGTCCTGCTGCGACGTCGCCCAGCCGACGGTCAGCCACCACCTGAAGGTCCTCCGCGAGGCGGGCTGGGTCACGGGCGAGCGGCGCGGCACCTGGATCTGGTACTCGATCCGGGCCGAGGCGGCGACGCGCTTCCGGGAGCTGTCCGCGGCCGTCGTGCCTGGCCCGGCGCGCCCCATCGTGGCCGCGGCGGGTCGAGCCTCCGTCGCAGTTGGCGCCGCCTGCACGGACCCGGGCTGCACGGATGCGGCGTGCCCTCCGAGCACGAGGCTCCAGCCCGCCTGATCGGGGCGGTCCCGGCCTCCGGCGGAAGCGGAGCGGCGCGCCCCCGGTTCCCCCGCCGGGGTCGACCATCGGGTCCGGTTGAGGGTAACGCCGTGCCTACGGAGCCACGGTGGGCGGCGCCGCGTCGCTCGGCCCCGGCGTCGCCGAGGCGTCCGGCCCGGACGGCGGCGTGGCGCCGGGCGCGGGCGTCGGCGTCGGGCTCGCGGCGGGCGATGGCTCCGGCGGCGTGGCGCTGGGGGCGGGCGTCGGCGTCGGGCTCGCAGCTGGCGATGGCACCGGGGCCGCTGATGGCGACGGGCTCGGCGAAGGAAGGACCGTGATCGGGCTGGTCCCGTGGCGCCAGAGCCAGGCGCGGGTCGTCTGGCCGGAGGCATGGATCGCGGCGGCGATCGACCGCCCGAAGTAGCGGTAGTGCCAGGGCTCGTAGCCGAAGCAGACCTGGCCCTGCTTTCCCTTCGGGTAGGAGAGCACGAACCCGTACCGCCAGGCGTTGTTCATCAGCCAGCGCCCGGCCCTCGTCGTCGCCCAGTCGAAGCCGCCGAGCGACCACGGCACGCTGCCGCCGTAGCTCTTGAAGTCGATCGCAACGCCAAGCTGATGCTCGGAGTGCCCGGCTCGCGCCGATCCGGTCAGGGCGACCCCGTACCCGAGGCGGGCCACCCAGTAGCGGAAGGTGGAGACCTGCGTCGCGTAGCTCCGGTAGGCACTCTGGACGGCAAGCCGCGCGCCGGCGGCCCGGGCGGCGGCGGCCATCGCCCGCAGGTCGGGGATCAGCTCGGCCCGCACGCTGCCGACCCCGGCGAGGCCGGCGCGGCCGACGGGGACGAGGCCTGGCGGCCGGTAGGTCGCGGGGAGGCGCAGGGTCCAATCGAGGAGCGTTCGCGACCAGTCGGCGGACCTCGCGAACGTCGTGGTCCGGTCACCCAGCCGGCACGGAGGCGGGTTGCCGGTCGACGAGATCGCCGGCACCTGTGGACCGCTCGAAGCGGCCAGCGGCGGCGCCGAGACCGGCACGAGCAGGGTCAGCGCGAGGAAAGCCCAGGCGTACCGGCGAAGCACGCGCGCGCCGGGCACGGATCTCTCGTGGGGCCCTCCGACGGCACCATCGTGCGACTCGAACGGGCGAGACCTGGGGCCGGACCACCGGCCACCTGCAGTGGCCATCGTTCCCCCCTTGGAAGCCTCTCCTCAGGTCCGCGGCATGGCACCGACCGGGCGGCGCCCTCCGGCCATTCGGAGGCGTTGACGTGCGATCGACGATAGCGACGTCCCGTTCGGGAACCAACAGGACTCTTGGCGACCGGGCAGGCGCCAGGTGGGCCCCTCAACCGTGAGCGGCGGCCGTCGACGGTGGCGAATCTGCCCGGCCAGCCGGTCCCGGACCCGCCAGGCGAGCCTCGAACCGGGCGCCCCCTCCCGGCAGGTTGGACGCCACGACGCGTCCGGAGTGACGATCGGCGATCCAGGCCGCGATGGAGAGGCCAAGGCCGCTGCCCCCCGGCGGGGCATCAGGGGCGCGCCAGAAGCGCTCGAAGAGGTGCGGGGCGTCCTCGGGCCGGATCCCGGGCCCCTGGTCGTCGACTGCCAGCACCGCGGTCCCTCCGTCGCGCCGCGTCCGCACGGACACGGTCCCGCCGGGGCGGGTCAGCCGAACCGCGTTGTCGGTCAGGATCGTGGCCAGCTGGCGCAGTCGGAGCGGATCGCCAACGAGCGGCACGGGTGCCGCGTCCACGACCAGCGTGACGCCGCGCTCGGCCGCGAGCGGCCGCAGCAGATCGACGGCAGCGGCGGCGGCAGTCGCAAGATCGGTCGGCACCCGCTCCACTTCCACCGCGCCGGAGTCCGCCCGGGCCAGCAGCAGCAGGGACTCGACGAGCTCGGTCAGGTGGTCGACCTCGGCCTTGACGTCGCCCAGCTCCTCGGACGCCTCACCCATCGTGCGTTCCGGGTGGCGCTCCAGGTGCTCCACCGTGCCGCGGATCACGGTCAGCGGCGTGCGCAGCTCGTGGCTGGCGTCGGCCGCGAACTCGCGCTGGCGACGGAGCGACGAGCGGATCGGTGCGAGCGCCCGCTGTGCGTAGATCCAGCCGCCGCCGACGGAAAGACCGAGCGCGGCGACGCCCGCCACGCCGAACACGACCAGCAGGATGCCCAGCGTTCGATCGTCGGACTCGCGGTCGCCGACGACCTGGACGACGTAGGTCTGGCCCGACCGGATCGCCGGCTCGCTGACCACCCACACGGGCGTGCCGTCGATGGTGGCGGCGCTCACGTCGACACGGCCCTGGAGTGCGGCGTCGACGCCAGCCTGCAGCGGCAGTCCGGTCAGCGTCGGCTCCGTCGGGCCGATCATCTGCCCGGCCGGACCCACGATCACCCCGAACGTCCCGCCGAATCGCCCGCCGAAGGCGAGGCCGACGCCGACGGCGCGCCGATCGATGAACGCCGGGTTGGGGTTGTCCGGCAGCCGTTCGATCGCCCGCACGATCGTGTCCGCCCGCTCGCGCAGGCGATCGCTCGCGCTCGAGGCGAGCTGGGCACCGACCACGATGTAGGCCGCGAGGCCGAGACCGATGACGATGGCCAGGGTGATGAGCGCGCTCCATGCCACCAGCCGGACGCGCGTTCGCCGCACCAGGCGCGCGTCGCCCGCGGGCTCGTGGAGGGGCCGGCCGCCCGCGGAGCCGGTTCGGCCCGCCATCGCCGGGCCGCCATCGCCCGCCGACGCCATTGCGGTCGCCGAGGATGCAAGGACCGGCTCCGGCGTGCTCGCGTTGACCGGCTCCGGCGTGCTCGCGTTGACCGGGGCTCGGGCCTCCGCGTCGTCGGGCGCTGGTTCGGGCGACTCCGGGCCGCTCATTCGCGGACCAGCCGATAGCCCGATCCGCGCTCCGTCTGGATCAGGCCGCCCGCCTCGCCCAGCTTGTCGCGAAGCCGGTGCACGTACGCCTCCACGGCGTTGGGCGTGAGGGCGACGCCGAAGGGCCACGCCGCGTCAAGCAGGTGGTCACGCGTGAGCAGGCGACCGGGCTGTCGCAGGAAGCACTCCAGCAGGGCGAATTCCCGCGCGCTCAGCCGGACCGGCTCGCCGCCGACGGTGACCGCCCGGTCCGCCTCGTCGAGGACGATCGGGACCGGCCGTGAGGCGCCGGCCGCCGATGGGCCGGGCGGCCCGCCGCGAGAGCGCTCGAAGCCTCGCCGCCAGCTCCTCGTAGGCGAACGGCTTGACGAGGTAGTCGTCCGCGCCCGCGTCGAGTCCACTCACGCGATCCTCGATGGCGTCGCGCGCGGTCAGGACCAGGATCGGGATCTCGCTGCCCTGCGCCCGGAGCTGGCGGGCCACGTCGAGGCCGGAACGGTCCGGCAGCCCGATGTCCAGGATGAGCGGCGTCAAGGCGCGCGCCGCCCTCGACCACGTCGAAGGCGGCCGCGGCCGTCCCCGCGATCTCGACGACGTGGCGGTCGTCCTCGAGGAGGCGGCGGAGGGTCCTGGCGAGTCGCGCATCGTCCTCGACGACCAGGAGATGCATCGTGGTGTCCCTGGGGCCCGGTGATCGGGCAGGCGTGGCCTGGCCGCGGAGTCGGGCGGGTGCGGACATCGGCGTCCGCTCTCGACCGGTCCGGGCCAGCTTGCCTGCCGCTACTTCGACACGATGGTAACGTCGGTCGCGGTGATCGTGGCCGTCGGCGCCCCGGACGGCGCCGCGGTCGGGGCGCCGCTGGCCTCGGCCGCGCCGCCGTTGCGGCCGAACCCGCGGAACCCGTTGACGGTCACCTCGACGGTCGCGCCGATGGTCACGTCGGTCGCCGAGGCGGCTGACTGCGCGTGGTACGTGACCGTCGACGGCAGGTCGATCGTGACGCTGGTGCCAGTTGCCGTCGTCAGCACCAGCTGGCCGTTGCCGATCGAGCTGACGGTGCCCTTCACGGTGACGCCACCGCTGCCGGCGCAAGGCGCCGCACCGCCGAATTGCCGTTGCCGGGGCCCGGCGCGCCCGACGCGAACCGCCGTTGCCGAAGTTGCCGAGGAAGCCGTTGCGCGTCGGGGTGGTCGCGGCCGGGGCCGTGACGCGTCCACCGGCGAAGCCGAGGCCAGCGGCGGCCACGACGCCCGCGAGGACGAGCGCGATGGTGCCGCCGGCCATCCGGCCGGATGGTCGGGCCGGCGTCGACGTGACGATGGACGCCGGCATGGCGGTTGGGTAGGACGGCGCCGGGAACGGAGCGTTGGGGAACGGCGGCTGCCCCTGCTCGGGCTGGCCGGGCTGGCCGGGCTGCGGGTAGGGGGCGTTCGGGTCGTACGTCACGTCGTGCTTCTCCTGCTCAGGCGGTGGGACTGCGGTCGATGCGAGGGGTGGTCATTCGTAGCGGAGCGCCGTGATGGGATCGAGGCGGGCGGCCTGGCGCGCCGGCCAGACGCCGAAGACCACGCCGACGATGAGGCTGAACCCCACGGCCACGACCACGGTGAAGGGATTGAAGATGAAGCCCCAGCCGGCGAAGGCCCCGATGACGACGGATGCCAGGACTCCGACCAGGATGCCGACGACGCCGCCCGCGATGGACAGGACGAGGGCCTCGATGAGGAACTGGAGGAGGATGTCGCCGCCCCGGGCGCCGATCGCCTTGCGGATCCCGATCTCGCGGGTCCGTTCGCGGACGGAGACCAGCATGATGTTCATGATCCCGATCCCCCCGACGATCAGGGAGATCGAGGCGATGCCGCCCAGCAGGACGGTGAGCAGCCCCGTGATCGACGAGAACGTGGACAGCAGCTGGGCCTGGCTGGTGATGGTGAAGTCGTCGTTGGTGCCGTTCGTGCCGTGGCGCTCTTCCATCAGCGCGGTGAGCGTGGCCTGGGTCGTCGGTGATGGCGCTGGCCGCTCGAGACGCTCACGCCGATGGTGCGCACGTTGGTCGCCGCCCACGAAGTAGTGCTGGGCCGTGGTGATCGGGATCAGGACCTGGTCGTCCTGGCTCGATGGGCCCGGAGGACCCCTTGGGCTGCAGGATCCCCACCAGCTCGGAACGGGATGCCGCCGATCTCGATCGTCTGGCCGATGCTCGAGCCGTTGAGGCCGAGGTTGTCGGCCGTCGTGGCGCCGAGGACCGCGACCCGCAGGCTGTGGTCCACGGCGGCCTGGTTGAGGAACGACCCCTGCCAGATGGTGTAGCGCGAACACGTCCGGGTACGCCGGCGTGGTACCGATGACGCTGGCCGTCTTGTTCTGCGTGCCCGCCAGCACGACCTTCTGCGTGGACAGCTCCGGCGCCACCGCGGCGACGTCGGGCGCCTGCGCGATGGCGTCTGCATCGGCGATGGTCAGCGTGGTCGCGGAGCCCAGGGCGCTGCGGGTGAAACCGGTGCGCGTGGAGCCCGGCGACACCGTCAGCAGGTTGGTGCCCAGGCCCTGGATCCGGTTGGTGATGCCGCTGGTGGCGCCTTCGGCGACCGCGACGAGGGCCACGATCGAGCCGACGCCGATGATGACGCCGAGCATCGTGAGGATGGCGCGCAACCGGCTCGTCCCCAGGCGGGACAACGCCAGGCGGACCATCTCGAGCGCGTTCATTGGAGCAGCAACCCGTCGCGGACGTGGACCTGCCGGCGGGCGTTCTCGGCGACGTCGCTGTCGTGGGTGATGAGGACGATCGTGGTGCCCGTCGCGTTGAGCTGGTGCAGGAGGGCGATGACCTCCGCGCCGGAGACCGTATCCAGGTTGCCGGTCGGCTCGTCGGCGAGGAGCAGGGCCGGCCTGCGTCACCAGGGCTCGCGCGATCGCGACGCGCTGCTGCTGGCCGCCGGAAAGTTCCGACGGCTCGTGGGTCAGGCGGTCGCCCAGCCCCAGGCGCTCCAGCATCTCCTTCGCGCGGGCCGTCCGTTCGCGGCGCCCGACGCCCTGGTAGAGCAGCGGCGTCGCGACGTTCTCGACCGCGCTGGTGCGCGGGAGCAGGTTGAACGACTGGAAGACGAAGCCGATCGCCCGGCCGCGGACGCGGGCGAGGTCGTCGTCGCTGAGCGACTCGAGCGGCGTGCCGCCCAGGCGGTAGGAGCCGCTGGTTGGCCGGTCCAGGCAACCGATCACGTTCATCAGCGTGGTCTTGCCGCTGCCCGACGGTCCGACGATGGCCAGGAAGTCGCCGGCCCTGACGTCGAGGTCGATGCCGCGCAGGGCGGCCACCTCCAGCCGGCCGGAGCGGTAGACCCGGGTGATCGAGCGCAGCTCGATGACGGGCGGTGGAACGGCGCTTCCCGGCGCCGGCGTCCCGCCTGGAAGCTGCCAGGCTTCGGAGGGTGCGATCACTGCCCGGTACCCCCGTTGCCGCCGTTGCCGAAGCGGAAGTTGCCGCCTCCGCCACCGAGGCCGCCAAGACCGCCAAGACCGCCAAGTCCGCCGGTCCCGGTGGTGGTGGATCCCTGGCGGGCGCTCGAAGTGCCCACGACGACGTTCGTGCCGGCCGTGAGGCCGCTCTGGATCTCCGCGTACGACGTGGTCACGAGGCCCACGGTGACCGGGACCAGCTGTGGCTGGCCGGAGCCGTCGAGGACGCGGACCGCGTACTGGCCGCTGGACTGGACGAGGGCGATGGCTGGCACGGCGATGACGTCGGACGCCGACGCGGTCGTCACGGCCACCTGGGCGCTCATCCCGGACGCCGTGCCCGCGGGCGGCTGGTCGAGCGAGATGACGACGCCGAAGCTCACGACGCCGCCGGAGCTTGCCGACGAGCCCGTCGGGTTGATCTCGGCAACGGTGCCGGTCGCGGTGCCCTTGGTCGCGGTGAGCGTGACGGCCGCCTGCTGGCCGAGCTTGATGGAAGGCAGGTCGGTCTCGGACACCTGGGCCGAGACTTCCATGGCGGAGGTCTGCATCGTGATGGCAGCCCCGCTCGGCGCCACGACGCCCGGGCTGATGTTGACGGACAGCACGACGCCGTCGACCGGGCTCACGAGGTCGGCCGCATCGACCCGCGCCTGCGCCGTGCTCACCGCCTGCTGGGCCGTGGCGACGGCCGCCTCGTCGGACGCGATCGTGGCGGAGGTCGCGGGCGCGGTCTTCGACTTGTAGCCGTAGGTCGCCGAGGAGACGCCGAGCTGCGCCGATCGGACCTGGTTGGCCGCCTGCGAGTTCGAGGCGGTGACCTGGAGCCGCAGGGAGGCGAGGGCGTTCTGGGCATTGGTCACCGCCGCCTTGTCCTGGGCGATCACGTTGGCGGCCACCGGCGGGTTCGCGGCCTGATCGGCGGCCAGCTGGCTCTTGGCGGAGGCGACCGCCCGGTTCTGCTGGCTGAGCTTGAGGTTGTTCTGGGCGATCGTCTGGCTCTGCGAGGTCCGCGCCTGGGTAAGGGACTGCTGGGCCTGCGTGATCGAGAGCTGCGCCGCCGCCTTGTCGTTCGGTGTCAGGCCGGCCTTGTCGGTGGAGAGGCGGGCGTTCGCCGCGGCCAGGTTGGCGTTCGCGACTGTCAGCGCCAGCTTGGCATCCGATGAGTCCGAGGTGGCGAGCACGTCGCCCTTGGCGACCTTCTGGCCCGGCGTCGCGCTGACGGTCAGCACGTTCCACGTCGTGCTGGTGCTGCCCGAGCCCGCCGACGAGCTGGACGCAGCGGAGGACCCGCTGGAGGACGACGAGGAGGACGACGAGGAGACGGTCGGGCTTGAGCCGAACGACAGGCTGTAGGTGGCGACCGGACCGATCGTGCCCGTCGCCACCACCTGGTTGACCACGTTCGTGCGGGTCGCCGCCGCGGTGATGTAGGTGGCGGCGCCGCCCCCGGACCCGCCCGGTGGGAAGACCGTGATCGCGACGGCCCCTACCCCGACCAGCAGGAGGACGACGATGATGGCGATGCGGAAGCGCATGCAGAGATCCTTTCGCAATCCGGCAGCCCGGCCTCCGACAGCGTCCTCCGCTGGAGGCCCCGACCCCGGGCGGGCAGCCCGCTGGCTGTACCAGCGGCGCCGATTGTCGAACGATCCGCTGACATGGTCCTGACGTTCGCCTGACGCTCAGGACGCATCGGGCACATCCGGCCGGGATGCGGCAACGTCCGCCACCGGTCCGCAATTTCCGCCAGCCTCAGGGCCGCTCGGCTCGCCGCTCGGCTCGCAGCCGCACGGCCCGGCCGGCGGCGCGTCGGTTCAGCCCTGGCCGCCTCCGCGCTGGCTGCCAGCGCCCTGGCCGCCGACGTCGCCGCCCTGGCCACCGAACGGCTGCGGGCTGGAGGCCCCCGGCGACGGGACCGGGGCCGTAGTCGGCGTCAGCGTGAGCGTGCCGCTCAGCCGCCTGCTGGTTCCCGCGAGGTCGATCCGCACCGAGTACGCGCCGGCCGGGGCTTGGCAGGCGGCCGTGAGCCCGGTCGCGTCCACGGACGTGACAGAGCCGCTGCAGGACACGCCCGCCTTCGATTGGATGAGCAGCGGCCCGGCCGCGCTGCCGTCGGCGGTCGCCGCGAGCTGGATCTCGAAGCGCGCGCTGCCGTCCGTGACCTGCCCCTGGATCGTGAGCTGGCCGCCGTCGTCGCTTCCGCGAAGCGTCGCCGTGAACGGCATCGCGGTGCCCGCGGCAAGCCCCAGGTCGGCCGGTGTCGGCGTGGGTGACGGCGAGGGATCGGTGGAGGCGCTGGAGACCGCACCGGCGAGCGTGGCTCCCGGGATGGTGCCACCGGCGCGCGTGCTCCAGCCTGGGGCCAGCGGGCCGACGAACGCGAAGGCCGCGACACCCAGCACGGAGGCCATGCCCAGGGCGGCGGCGATCGGCTTGCTGGGCCGCGGCGCGCCCGGGAAGAGGCGGACGAACAGGAGCCCGCCGACGATCGCGACGCTCCCGATGTAGAGGCCGATGCCCCAGATCGCCCGCGTGTCGCTGCCCGTCGCGATGCCGTGGACCAGCGCCATGACGTAGGCGACGAAGGCGAGCACGTGGAACCGGCGCCACCAGGCGTAGCCCACCCGCGTCCGCAGCCGGTCGGACAGGTAGATCGCGATCATCAGGTAGGTCGCGAGGATGCCGAGGGCGACCCAGATCGGCCGGTAGGAGGACAGGAAGGGGACCAGGACGTCGGGAGGGGAGAGCTTGACGAAGGGGTCGATGGCCACGGCCAGTGAATGGATCCCGATGAACACCAGGGCGAGAAGCGTCACGAACCGGTGGACTTCGTTGGTCACGAAGCGCGTCCACGTCGCCGAGCGCCAGCCGAGGCTCAGCAGGAGGCCGATGGCGACGGACGCGGTGAGCAGGACGAACGCGATGAGGCCGCCGGTTCGGGCGACGTCCCACGTGATGGAGCCGACGGTCATGCGCGGTCAGTCCTCAGGATCGAGCGGCGGCAGTGGCGGTTCGCGGCCGCCGCGTTGGGGAGGGGGTTCGGGTGGAGGCCGACGACGGGGACGTCCGCCCCGCCTCGCCCCGATCTGGCGTGGCGGCCGCCGGAGCGGTGCTCGAGGGGGCGCGATCCGTCGCGTCCGCCCACCGGCCCACCACGATCTGGCCGCCGTCGCGGTCGACGAGGAGGCCGGCAACGCCGATGCGGAGGAGGAACGTGGTCCCGGCCTCGGGCCCCAGGATGAACGCCACCTTGGCGGCCACCTCGGCCTGGCCGCACGTGGCGGCAAAGGCGGTGACTGACCAGAGCGAGTGATCGGCGGGCCGGCCGGAGCGAGGGTCCACCAGGTGGTGGCGGGATTCCTCGCCGACGCGCCATGCCCGGCGGGAGATGCCGGACGTGGCCACGGCGCCCGACGGGATCGCCACGGCGCGCGAGCCGCCCGGCACCTCGATCGTGATCGGCCAGCCGGCCATGCCGACGGGCAAGCCGACGACGGCGGCGTCGCCGCCCGCCTCGACGGCCGCCGGTCCGGCGCCGAGACGAGCCAGCTCGGCGATCGCCGCATCGACGGCCAGGCCCTTGGCGATACCGCCGAGGTCCAGGCTCACGTCGCGGGGCAGGCGGAGCGTGCGCGCCGCGCGATCGAACTCGGTCGACCGCCACCCGCCGCCCGCAGTTGTCGCCAGGCCATCGTCAGGCCGCGAGCGCGGGACCTCGTCGAACGTCCGATCGTAGCCGAGCGTGCGCATCTGCCGCTCGAGGCCCGGGTCGAAGATGCCGTCGGTGGCCCGGGCGGCCTCCAGGGCGGTCCCGACCACCTCGGCGAACAGCGGTGACACGCGCACGGCCCGACCCGCCCGGGCGTTGACGCGCGACAGCTCGCTGCCAGGCCGGAATCGGCTGAACGCCTGCTCCCACGTCTCGAAGAGGCCGGCCACGACGGCAGCCCCGCCGGCATGCCGCTCGTCGAGGACGACGGAGACGGTGGTCCCCATCGCCCGGAACGTGCGGCGGGTCATCCCCGCCGGGGTGGTGACGTCGGCGGCCGGGTCAGGAGGTACGGGACTGGAAGACGGGGCCATTCCCGGATCCCGCACCGAAGCCGCCCGCGAAGAGGTTCGGCTGGGGCTGCTGCTGGCTCTGCCCGAAGAAGCTGTTAGCCGGGGCGCTCGCCTGCGGCGCGAGGTTGCCACTCGTCTGTGCCGGCTGGTTGGTCACCCCGACCACGTTGAAGCTGACGAGGCCCCACAGGGCCCCGAAGCCACCCATGGACGCGACGACGGCCGCGACTTTCAGGCGCCCCGCCAAGGCCCGCGAGCCGCGAAGCGGCGAGACGGGCGTGCGTCCCCGGGAAATGGATACGCTGCTCATGGACCGGAGTCTCCCCGCGCTGTCTTGGAGCATCATTGGACCTGTGAGTTCTCTCATTCGCGGCCGCCGTCCGCCGCGACCGCCGTCAGTCCTCGTCGTGGAGGACCAGGTGGCGCTGGCTCGTCTCATCCAGACGGTCCTGACCGAAGAAGGGTTCCGCGTCAGCCTTGCCCACGATGGCGTGGCGGGCCGCGACGCTGCGCTCACCGAGCCGCCCGACATCCTGATCCTGGACATCAACCTGCCCCGCCTCGACGGCCTGTCGGTCTGCCGTGCGCTGCGGGCGCGGGGCCTGCGGATGCCGATCATGCTGCTGACCGCCCGCGATGCGGTGCCGGATCGGGTCACCGGGCTGGAGGCGGGTGCCGACGACTACATCGTCAAGCCGTTCGCCTTCGAGGAGCTGATCGCCCGCCTGCGGGCTCACCTGCGCCGCGAGGGCACGGACACGGGCCCGCTGCGGGTGGCCGACCTGTCCCTCGACCCCGACGCGCACGCCGTCACCCGCGCCGGGCAGCCCCTGGACCTGAGCCCGCAGGAGTTCGCCCTGCTGGAGCTCCTGATCCGCCACGTCGGCCAGGTGCTGACCCGGGACCGCATCCTCGAGCACGTGTGGGGGTACGACGCGGAGCCGGCGTCGAACGTGGTGGACCTGTACGTCCACTACCTGCGCCGCAAGGTCGACCAGGGGTTCGACCAGCCCCTGATCCACACGGTTCGCGGCATCGGCTACGTCCTGCGGGCCTGATGTTCGATCGCGTCCACCGGCGCCTCGTCCTGGCCAACGTGCTGGTGATCGCCTCGATCCTGGTCGCCCTCGGAGCCGGGATCATCGTCGTCATGGACCGCTTCCTGGTGGACCAGGCGACCGCGTCCCTGCGGGATCGCGCCGGCGAGATCGTGGAGCGGCTGCGCGCGGACCCCGGCGACCTCGGGCTGCAGCCGGCCGGCCCGCTGCCGGGCATCTTCGCGGCCGCCTGGGACTCGACCGGGAAGCTGGTCCTGGACCCGGCCTCGATCGGCGCTCCGGCCCTCCAGGCTGCGGCCGCCGCCGCGACGCATGACGGCACGGACGCGGTCGTCGCGACGCGCGCGGGCGACGCGATCGTCGTGTCGTACCAGGTGACCGGCGGCGTGCTGCAGATCGGCCAGGAGATCGGCCCGGTCCGCGAGGTCGAAGGCCAGGTGACGCTGCTGCTGGCGATCGCCGGCGTGGTCGGGCTCGTGCTCGCGGTGGTCGCGGGCTGGCTCCTGGCCGGCCGGGCCATGCGGCCGATCGAAGTCGCGTTCAGTCGCCAGCTCGAGTTCACCGCGGACGCCTCGCACGAGCTGCGCACACCGCTCGCGGTCGTCGACGCCGGCCTCCAGGTCATCGGCCGGCACCCGGATCAGCCCGTCGCGGCGCAGGCGGAGACACTCGCCGCAATGCGCAGCCAGGTGGACCGCATGAACCGGCTCGTCGGCGGGCTGCTCACGCTCGCCAGGGCGGACGCCGGCGCGTCCGAGCTGCACCTGGCCGCGACCGATCTTGACGCCCTGCTGCGGCGGACCGTGGCCGGCTTCGGCCCCCTGGCGGCGACCCGCGGCGCGTCGGTGGAAGTGGTCGCAGCCAGCGCGGGCCTGGCAACGGTCGACCCGGACCGGATCGCGGAGCTGCTCGACATCCTCGTCGACAACGCCGTTCGCCACGCCGGCGAGGGCGTGCACGTGCGCGTGAGCGCCGCCCGCACCGCGGGGGGCGTGGAGATCGTCGTGGCCGACGACGGCCCGGGCATTCCGGCCACCGAGCGCGAGCGGGTGACGGAGCGATTCGTTCGCGGCGACGAGTCGCGCTCCGGCGACGGGACCGGCCTGGGCCTCGCGATCGCCCGCTGGGTGGCGGAGGCCCACGGTGGCCGGCTCCAGCTTGAGGACGCGGCGCCGGGCCTGCGCGTGCGCGTGCGGCTGCCCGGAGGCATCGCGGGGCCGTCCGCGACGGGCCAGCCCATCGAGGCCGGACCGGCCCAGGGTCGCGACCTGGACGTCCGCTGACGGTGTCCTCCGGCCGCGCGCGACCAGGAGACGTGGTCAGCCGGAGCGTGGACCCACGACGAAACGTGGGATCCGGCGTGACCGGCACGCTCACGGGAGCTGCAATCGACCAGGATCCCTGGCAGCGGTGGCCTGGCAGCGGTGAGGTGGTCGCGGACGGCCGCCTGTCCCCACGGCCGGCCATGGAAGCAGATCGCCGGGACGTGGCGCGGCGGGACGCAGTTCGCGGACGTCGGCCGGCGGCGGACCGACGGGTGCTCGCGGCGATGTGACGTACATCTCATGTGACGTTTGTCACACCGCACGTGCCATGCGCATCTGGCCGTCCGTCCCGCCGCGCGATCTACTGTCCGGGATCCCGGAGATCGAGCCAGGGACGCCCTGCGCCTGCGAGGTGGCTCGATCCGTCGGATCCGCAGCCCGACCAGGAGGGCAGCGGGATGTCCGTCATCGCGACCGAGAAGCTCACGAAGTCCTACGGATCCCATCGCGGGATCGTCGAGGTGGACCTCGTCGTGGAGGCGGGGGAGATCTACGGGTTCCTGGGGCCGAACGGCGCCGGCAAGACGACCACGATCCGACTCCTGCTGGACCTCCTCCGGCCGACCTCGGGACGCGCGTTCGTGTTCGGCATCGAGACGACGTCCGATCCCGTCGCCATCCATCGGCGGATCGGCTACCTGCCCGGGGAGTTCGCCCTGTTCGACCGGCTGACCGGCGGCCAGACGATCGAGTACTTCGCCAACCTCCGCGGCGGCGTGGACGCCCGCTACCAGGCCGATCTCGTCGCCCGCTTCGACCTCGACCCCTCGCGGCGCTTCAAGGAGTACTCGAAGGGCAACAAGCAGAAGGTGGGCCTGGTGATCGCGCTCCAGCACCGACCCGACCTCCTCATCCTTGACGAGCCCACGTCGGGGCTCGACCCGCTCGTCCAGCAGACGTTCTTCGAGCTCCTCCGCGAGACGGTGGCCGAGGGTCGCACGGCGTTCCTCTCGTCGCACATCCTCGGCGAGGTGGAGCGGACCTGCCACCGGGTCGCGATCATCCGCGACGGCCGCCTCGTCACGATCGACCGGGTGGAGGCACTCCGCGACCTCGCGTATCACGAGGTCGAGCTCCGGTTCGCGGCGCCCGTCCCCGAGGCCGTCTTCTCGCCGCTCCCCGGTGTGACCGACGTGGTGGCCATCGACGGCGGGCTCCAGATGCGCGTGACCGGCTCCATGGCCCCCATCGTGGAGGCGGCATCCGGCCGCGGCCTGGTCGAGTTCGAGACCCGGGAGCCGAGCCTCGAGCAGACCTTCCTCGCCCAGTACGGCCGCGAGGCCGTCGAGGTGAAGTGACGATGGCCGTCCAAGCGGGCGTGCCGCGCGTCGCGGTCGCCATCCATCCGATCCCGCTCCGCCGCCGCGTCTACGGCCTCGGCTCCATCTTCGGCAAGACCCTGCGCGACTCGCGACTCGGCGTGCTCGTCGTCGGCGGCCTCCTGGGCTTCGTCGTCCTCACGGGCGGCGGCGAGATGACGAGCGCGTACGGGACGCTCGACGCCCGCCGGGAGCTCGACCTGCTCTCTACGACGCTGCCGCCGGTCATGCGCGGCATGTACGGCGACCCGGTGAACGTGGGAACGATCGGCGGGTTCGTCAGCTGGCACTACGGCGCGTACCTGACGCTCCTCGCCGGTCTCTGGTCGATCCTCGCCCTCTCCTCCACGCTCGCCGGCGAGGCCCGCCGCGGCAGCCTGGACTTCGTCGCGGCCGCGCCCCTTCCCCGCGCGCGCATCGCGTTCGAGAAGCTGGCCGGCCACGTCACGGCGCTGGCGACCGCGTCAGCCGTCATCGCGGTCGCGGCCTGGGCGACCGGCGCCATCTTCGCGGAGTTCCCGGGCGACCAGATCCCGCCGGCCGCCGCGGTGGGCTTCGGTGCGGGCATCGCCCTCAAGGCACTGATGGCGGGCTCCGTGGCCTTCGCCCTGGCGGCCTTCGTCGGCCGCAGTGCCGCCGCGGGCATCGCCGGGGCGCTCCTTTTCGGGGGCTACGTCGTGACTGGCTACCGGGCCGTCGTCCCCGCGTTCGATGCCATCGCGGGCCTCAGCTGGCTCGGCTGGACTGCCCATGACCTCCCGCTCGCGGGCCAGTCGGACTGGGGCTCCCTGGGCCTCGTCGCTGCGGCCAGCACGATCCTGCTCGGGATTGGCGTCGTCGCGTTCGCGCGCCGCGACATCGGGATCACCGGCACGAGCCGGATGCCCGGTGCGCCGCGGGCGCTGCTGGGCGTGGGCGGGCCGATCCGCCGCTCGTTCAGCGAGGCGCTCCCCGCGAGCGTGGCGTGGGGCGTCGGCCTCGGCCTCTACGGCCTCGTGATGGCGGCCGCCAGCCGCGCGTTCGTGGACGAGCTGGCGAAGGCTCCGAGCCTCCTCGACATGGTCAACAGGATGCTCCCGGGCATGGACTGGTCGACGCCCGCGGGGTTCCTCGAGCTGCTCTTCGTCGACTTCGGCCTGGTCCTGCTCGGGCTCGCTGCGGCCACGCTCGTCGCGGGGCGGATGGGCGACGAGTCGTCCGGCCAATTCGAGCTCCTCCTCGCGACACCGGTCCCGCGGGCCCGCTGGGCGGGTGCGAATGCCATCGGCGCCTGGCTCGGCATCGGCGTCGTCACCGCGTTCGTGGCGGCGGCACTCGCGATCGGCGTGTCGGCGGCGGGCGGCGATGTGGTCACCCCCCTCGCGGGGACACTCGTCCTCGCACTCTACGGGGCGGCGCTGGTCGGGGTCGGCTTCGCCGTCGGCGGTCTCCTCGGGCCATCCTTCGCCGCGAGGACCCTGACAGCCTTCGTGATCGGCACGTTCCTCGTCGATCTCCTCGGCCCCATCCTCAACCTGCCCGACGTGCTCCAGGCCCTGGCGCTCACCAGGCACGTCGGTGAGCCGATGCTCGGCAGGTGGGACCTCGGCGGCATCGTCGCCTGCCTTGCCCTCGCGGTCGGCGGGCTCGCACTCGGCGCATGGGGGTTCCGGCGCCGCGACGTGGGAGGATAGGAGCGCGATGTCGACCTCGGCCGAGCCGTTCGAAGGGCGCCGTTGGATCGTCCTGATCTACCGGATCAAGTCGGAGTCGTCCGGACGGCGCACCTACGTCTGGCGGCAGCTGCGCCAGCTCGGCGCGGTGTACCTCCAGCAGGCCGTCGCCGTCCTGCCAGACCGGCCGGTCCTGCGCAACGAGCTCGACCGGCTCGGGCAGCGAATCCGGAGCGCCGGCGGTGAGGCATCACTCCTGGAGACCACCTCGCCAGCCTCGGCGTGGGAGGCCGAGCTGGTTGCCCGCTTCAACGGGGCGCGCGACGCGGAGTACGAGGAGATCCTCGACAGCGTCGAGAGCTTCGAGGACGAGATCCGCAGGGAGACGCGGAAGAAGCGCTTCCGCTTCGCGGAGCTCGAGGAGGGCGAGGCGGACTGGGAGAAACTCCAGCGCTGGTTCGCCCGGCTGACGGAGCGCGACTTCTTCGGCGCGCCGGGTCGGGCCGGCGCCGAGGAGGCCCTCAGCCGTGCGCACGCACTCCTCGAGGGGTTCACGCAGGAGGTCTACCAGGTCGAGGGGCTCGAGCCCGGCGCGACCGAGGGTCGCGCCGGGCGCTGATCCCCGCGGCTCCCCGGCACGGGCTCGTGGCGCGGTGGCCCCAGTTCCCCGCCGCGAGCGGGCTCTCGGACTCCCGGGCGGTATACCGCGGCGCCGGCTCAGCCCGCCTCGCGTCGGCGATCCGCCGGCCGGCGCAGCGCCGACGCGGCGGCCCACACGGCCAGCGCCATCCCGGCCGCGAAGACGGCCCACGGGTAGTCGGTCGGGGTCTCGCCCCGGACCAGGGGCTCAGCCGCGAGGACGAAGCTGAGCACGACCAGGAGCCCACCGGCCGCCGCGACGGCCGCCTGGATCGTCGTGATCCGCAGCCGTACCGCGCTCCTCTCGCGCCTGGCGGCGGCCAGGCCGAACAGGATGAGCGCCGCGCTCACGGCGATCGGCGCCCAGATCGGCCCCGCCCACGGCACCGGCAGGAGGAAGAGCAGGTCCCAGCTGCCGAGCGACGACGGCCAGCCAAGGAACACCCAGAGCCAGGCGTAGTACCAGATGTCCCAGATCCCGAACGCCACGGCGAACCAGGCGAGCCGCTCGAACCCGGAGCGGCCCGCGATCCAGCCGACGGCGGCCAGCATGACCATCGTCGCCGCCTCGCGACCGGCCTCGATCGCGGTGAGGTCGCCGAGCGGATCGGCGACGTTGACCGGCAGGAGCGCCGAAGGGTCCAGGTGGAGCGCCCGGCGCAGGTAGACGACGACCGCGGCCTCCAGGTATGCCATGGCGACGGCATAGGCGACGACGGCGATGGCGGTGCGCCCGAACCCGGCGGGGCGCGGCTGCTCGCTCATGACCGGATGATGCCGCAATCCTCGAAGAGAGGGCGCGAGGACGCGGCCCCCCGCGGGTCACGAACGTGGTGGGCGTCCCTGCCAGGATGATCGGTACTGGGGCGGGCCTCGAACCCGCGGGATGCCGGCGTGCAGCGCGGCCCGAACGCCCAGCGGCTGTCGTCAGCAGGCCCAGTCGCCGTCGTAGGGCTTCCCGAACCACTGGGTGATCATCACGGAGCCGGTGAAGCCAGGCAGGGAGCAGTTGGATCGAGCCGCCGACTGCGTGCGGGCGCCGGGGATCCAGTCGCTCAGGCCATTCAGGCCGCCCGCCTTCGAGCCGCCCGTGATCACGCCCCATTGATAGGACGTCGAGTAGACGCCGACGACCGCCCCCGAAACCTGGAACGCTCCGGCCATGCCCTGCAGGTCGGCCACGTTGTTCGCGAGACCGGCGGCGCCCGTCTCCCAGCTGTTCGCGGTTTCGACGTCCAGCCACCATCGATAGGTTGATGCCCCGCTCGCGACGCCAACGCGCCCGGCGGCCGTCGAAAGCCAGGAGATGTCCTGGACGGCGCGATCCCAGCCGTACTGCCAGGCGCACGCCTGCGAATTCGACCCGTCGCACGAACCGTATGGGTCTGCGTTCGGGCTCCCGACGGCCTCGCTGGCGCCAGTCGGGTCGACGTTGTCCTTCGGCCAATCAGCGACACCCGGCCCCGGGTCGGCGGTATTGACGTAGAGCGCGGCCTTCGGGAGCTTCGATGCTCCAGTCGACGCCCACGCCCAGGCGAGCTCGCTGGTCGCCCGCCCACCGCTGCCGTACGGCCCGAGGCACGGGTTGAGCGTGTTCGCCAGCCCGCCGTTCATCCCGACGATCCCGAATGCCTGCCCGCTCGGAAACGTCCTCCCACACTGCGGGTACGAGATGTCGTTGCCGGTCGTCGTCGACGCCGTCCTGGTCGCGGCCGCGGCAGGCGCAGAGCTCGAGATGATGACCACGATCGCGATCGCCACGGACGCGAGGAGAGATCGGGCGTGTCGGGTCGCGGGCTCGGGGCCCGACGGGCCGAGGGCCGGATGGCCGAACGGCGTTGGACGGGATGCCATCTCCAGGCCCTCCAGGGACATCGCGTGGGGCCGGCGTCCGGCGGGCCCGGAGTGTAGACGGAATGCCAACGGAATGGTAGATGCGCCGCGCGGCCATCCGATGGCGCGCGCGGGTCTCACGCGCGGCCCGTGCGTCGACTTCCCCGTTGGTCAGAGAGCCGGGGCGCCGTCCGGGGACGCCACGGTAACCAGCTGGGCAAGCCGATCCTCGTCCAGGACGCGGATGCCGCCGCCGTGCTCGCGTCTCACCAGGCCCTCGGCCTCCAGCTCGCGCAGGGCGCGGCCCATCATCACGCGGCTGGTACCGATCATGGCTGCCAGGTCGGCCCGCCGCGCAACTGGGTGGGGCGTGTCGAAGATCACCCTCCCGTACCGGGTGAGGATCGCCGCCATCCGCTGCCGTGCCGTCTGGAAGGACCGTTCGTCGAGCCGCAGGTTGAGAATCGCCCCGAAATCCGCGGAGTGGTCGAGGAGGCCGACGGCCAGGCGGGCGTCCTCGAGCGCGAGCCCCCGCAGGAACCCGGGGTTCCACGTTGCCCACGTGCCGTCGGTCAGGGCGACCAGCTCGTAGAAGGCCTCGGCGTCCGGGTCGCTGATCGCCCGGAGTCCGCCGAGGTAGCCAGGCCCTGCGATCAGCGCGCCGTACACCTGTCCCGTCTCCGCGACGCGGCGATCCATCACGTGCCCATCGAGCACGAGGAACGGCGGGAGGGCGATTCCCCTTCCGTGCAGGATGTCACGGCGGCAGAACGTCCGTGCCTGGGCCTCATGCTCCAGGCGCCGCAGCGTGCTGGCCTCGATGCCGGGCAGAAGCCGCGCGATGTGGGAGCCAACCGGATCCAGCGCGCCCATCAAGACCCCCTTCGCATCCCGTCGATCCTACTCCGCGTGGACGCCGGCTTGCGCCTGGGTTCCGACCGGTCCCGCCGGATCGCCGCTGGAGTCCGATCGCGGAGTCGGAGCGATCGCAACGGAGGTCGGTTGCGTCGCCGGGTGACACGCGACGGGAGCTGCGGCGGACTCAACGGGTGCCGGCCACCCGCCCTGACCCCTCAGGGAGCGGGCAGCGCGGTCGGCGTCGGCGTCGGATCTGGCGTGGACGTCGGCGAGGGCGACGGCGTCGGTCTCGGCTTGGGTGTCGGTGTCGGTGTCGGCGTTGCCTCGGCCGACGGCGCGGCGGTCGGTTCGGGGGTTGGCGTCGGGGTCTGGGTCGCCGCGGGCGTCGGCGTCGGGGTGGCCCCTGGCGTCGGTGCCACATCGGGCGTGGGCGTCGGCGTCGGGGCCGCCCCCGGCGTCGGCGTGGCCCCGGGCGTCGGGGTCCCATCGGGCGTCGGTGTCACGTCGGGCGTCGGGGTCTGGGTCACCGCGGGCGAGGGCGTCTCCGAGGGTGCCGCCGTCGCGGTCGCTTCGGGCATCGGGATGACCTGAGGTGAGGGTGCCTCCGTCGGTCCGGGGGTCAGGTCGCCAGGGGCCGGGGTCTCCGGCGGAGCGATCTCCAACGGTGCCGTCGCTCCGGGTGCCGAGCCGTCCGTCGAGACCGCCTCGCAGCCCGTGAACGCGTCCTTGCGCGTGCCGTAGCAGGCGTCGGTCCCGTCGCCCCCGTCGAGGGCGTCCTTGCCGTTGCCACCCTCGACCACGTCGTTGTCGCCGCCGCCGTAGAGCGCGTCGTCGCCTTCGCCGCCGAGAAGGACGTCCTTCCCGTTACCGCCGACCAGGATGTCGTTGCCGTCTCCGCCAACGAGGCAATCCTTGCCGTTGCCGCCCTCCAGCGTGTCGTTGCCGCCGAGGCCGAACACGAGCGCGCCACCGTTGCCGGCGACGAAGTGATCATCGCCCGGCGTCCCGACGATGACCTCGCTGAAGGTCATCCCGGCGCACTCTGGCGGAGTCGGCGGGGGCGGGGGTGTCGGCCACGAGCCAACGGTGATGCGCATGGTGCCGCTCGCGCGGTCCGCAAACGAGGCTGCAGACGTGCCGTCCACCCGCAGGACGTGCCCGAGCCAGGGAACCGTCGCGACGTAGCGGCCGACGACGCCGACCTGCTGGCTGCCCCAGGCGTCGTTGACGCTGTTCGCATCACCGCGGGTGACGAACGTGCCGTCAGCGTTGACCGCCACGACACGGTGGGTGACGACCTCGCCGGCCACGGCCATCACGAGGATCATTCCCGGCTCGACTTTGGAGGGAGCGGGTGCCACCAGGATCAGGTCCCCGCGCGAGATCGTCGGCGCCATGGAGCCGCCCTCGATCGTCACGAGCCGGTACCACGGGTTGCCGACGATCCCGGCACCGATGAAGACGGCGAGCGCCACCGCGGCGATGAGGGCCAGTTCGACCAGGGCACCGAGGAGCCGCTCGACACGAGGATGTCGTGCAAGCGGCCCAGCCGGACGAACGCGGACGGCCACGGTCGAGCCGCGCAAGCGCGTCTGGACCTGGGTTCCGTTCATCGCGTCCGACCCCTCTCCTGATGGATCATTCGAGCGTTGGGTCCCCGTCGCCTTCATGTCGACGACCGGGACCAAGGGGATTGCCCAGCCCGGCGTTCAGCACTCCGGGCTGGGCCCCAATCGGCAGACGGGTGCGCGGGCTGGCATCCAGCTCCGACGCCTCCTGCCATCTGTGGCTAGCTATCGAAACGAGCCGACAATCACGGGGCAGCCGTGACTGTCGCGGAGGCCGTTCCGCCGCTACCAAGGGTGACACCAACCCAGACCGCCACCTTGGTGCTGGCGCTGTAACCGGAGACGGACCCGCTCGCGAGTTCCGTGAGAGAGTACGTGTTGCCGCCGCCGATGCCACCCAAGATGTATGCGGGCGTGCTTCCGGTGATGTTGGGCCCGGCGCCAAGAGCAGCGTAGGAGTCGCCGTTCAGGCTCGTCATGCAGCCGTCGGCCCATACGAAGAAGTCGCCGTCACCGCCCGTGTCGAAGTACACGTTCGTCCCAATCGGGTCGGGTCCTGTCGACGTGACGGTGTAGCCGCTCGTCGCGAGGGCGCCGAGCGTGCCAAGCGGTACGTAGAACCCGACGTCGGCGTAGTCAGTGGCCGCACTGATCGACAGGGTCACGGAGCCGTCGCCATTCACGATCTGGGAGACCGTGCCGCCGGACTGCGGAATGCCTGCTGCGGGACTGGTCGACCGACAAAACGATGGATTGCCGCTGGTCGTGTAGTAGGCGACGTTGAACGCTGGGACCGGGACCTCGTCGCAGTTCACCGTGTAGGTGATCGACCCGGACTTGCCGAGGGCACTGGTGCCGAGGTCAGTCCACTGGATGCCAGCGTCGTAGGTCTTGGTCGCACTGGCAACAAGGGTCACGGCGGCCGCTGGCGTGGCCAGGATGCTCGTGAAGTTGCCCGGCAGGGTCCCCGCCCAACTCGCCAAGACGGTGAGCGACTGCGTGATGGAGCCCGTGTTCTTCACCGTGAAGGAGAACGGGGCGCTCCCCGCGGCGGAGCTCATGATCGTGGGAGCGGTGAAGCGTCAGGGACTTGCCGTCGGCGCGATTCCGTCCGACGCCGTTTCGGGGTCGCATCGACGATCTTGCAGGCGAACGTGCCGACGTCGATGTTCTCCCGGGCGGTGACCTGATCGTGGAAGACGGCGCCGACTCCGCCGCCGATAAGTCCGATGGTGACGCCGGACGCCACGAGCAGTCCGGCGATCTTGCGAAGAGACATGTTCCTGCTTCCTGGGACGCGCTTTGGGCACTGGCGCAGGTATCAGGAGGCGACTTGGGCTCTGCGGGCGCGCACCTCCTTTCGGATCTCGACGAGGACGAGGAGAGCCACGGCGAGGCCGGCGGCAATGAGCAACGCACTCCGCAACTCGGTCAGCCAGCCGAGGAAGGGCACCACGAAGACGAGCCGGTAGCCGGTCGGCCCTGCCAGGTTGGCGTGCCACGGGTCGGCGACGCTGTTCGCGTCGCCCTTCGTCGTGACGACGTTGTCCTGCAGCGAGGCGATCCGGTGCAGGACCTGCTGGGTGCTCGTTCGGCGGGGTGAAGACGATGACGTCGCCGACACGGAGCGATCCCATCGGGACGCCCTGCGTGATCGCGAGATCGCCCGGCGACACGGTTGGCCGCATCGAGCCGGACAGGACCGCCTGGGCATGAAGGTCGGCGACATGGAAGCCGATCCCGGCGGCGAGGACCGCCGCGCCAAGGGCGACCAGGATGACGTCCACGACTCGGCGGGGTATCACCGCGGCTCCCTCCTCCCCCGCGCCGCCTTGCCCAACCGACAGGATGTGGTTGCCGTGTCGTGCACCTCGGTCGCGATCGCCCTGCAGGACGGGGGCGCGCTGCCCAACTGAGTCCAGCGACGGAGAGCCGTCGGGCGGCAGAGTTCCCGGCCATCGCGTGGGCGGTCGTGGCCGGACCACCTCCCGAAGGGCCGCCTCGTCCCGAAAGGTCGAGGCGACGGTCAGCCGAACGTACTGGGTAGTTCGCCGTAGCGATGCAACCTTTGTCCTGTTGTCGCTGGAGTCGTCGCTCGAGAGATCAGGCCCGGACGGTGCCTCCGGGCACCAGGCCCGCGTCGGAGGTGACGCTGGATGCCCGTACGATCGTCGGGGTCGATCGGGGCGCCCGACTCGGGTGGTCGACGCGCCGCGCCCGGCCGCCCGCTGCGGATCGTCGTCGGGCTCACCCGGGAACCGCCCGTCCGATCGGAGCGTCTGTCACCCGGAACATCCATCACCACGATTGGTCGGCGCGTCCCGACCGTCCGTTCGGTCCCGGCCGCCACTCTGGGAGAGACTGCAATGGCGCTCCGATCCTTCCTGGTCACGCTTCTGTTCGCGTCGGCCCTCGCTGCCTGCTCCGTGACCCAGGCTGCCGAGCCCCTCGGCGCGACGTGCGACCAGTTCCAGTCCAGCCCGACGGTCCAGCAGTCGGGCGTGGTCGTCGCCGGCGGCGACGTCAAGGTTGCCCTCTGCTCGAATCCCTCGACGGGCTTCACCTGGGAGGAGCCGCAGGTCGGTGATGCAGCGGTCCTGCGGTTGATCGACCGCTCGTACCAGGCGCCGGGCGGTTCGACGCTCCCGGTCGTGGGTTCCGCCGGCGGTGAAGTCCTGACGTTCCATGCGCTCGCCGCGGGTACCACGACGATCTCGGTCCGCTACAGCCAGCCGTGGGCCGGCGGCACGCAGGGCGAATGGACGTACCGCCTGTCGCTGACGGTTCAGTAGGCCGTCGATCTCGCATTCGGGGTGCGGGCGGCGTAGGCCGACCGCACCCTGCAATTCCCGCGTGGCAATCCTGGGCGCCTCGGCATCGTGCTCATGAGCCGGGACGCATCCGCCGATGGCACTGGGCGTCGCGCGCGAGCCGCTACCGGGCCTCGACCGCCGCGACCTCGAGCTCACAGCGGTTGCGACCGCCGGCCTTGGCGCGGTACATCGCCGCGTCGGCACGGCCGAACCAGGCATCGTCGCCAGCGGCAAGATCGTCGGGCCCGACGCGTGCCACGCCGACCGACACGGTGATGCGTCCGGATGGTGAATTGCCCGGGTTGGGCAGGTCCAGGTCCTCGACGATCCGGCGGATGCGCTCGGCCGCGAGGAGCTCCTCGTTCGGCTCGGCCACTTCCATCACGACCACGAATTCCTCACCCCCGTACCGGTAGGCGCCGTCCTCCATGCGGATGGCGCGCAGCAGGGCATCGGCGACGGCGCGAAGCGCCCGGTCGCCAGCCACGTGGCCAAGCGTGTCGTTCACTGCCTTGAACCGATCCAGGTCGAGCACGAGCAGCCCATACCGCTCCCCATGCCGGGTGATGCGGCCGCGAACGGCGCGCAGGTCGCGCCTGAGGCTCAACCGATTCTTGAGACCCGTCAGCTCGTCGGTCCGCGCCGTCACCTCGAGGACCTCGTTGAGGTGATCGAGGCGCTGGGCATTTCGACGACCCAGGCGATTGAGCGCGCGAATGTGCTCGATGTGGGCGAAGCTACGGACGCGGGCGCGAAGGGCAGTGAGGTGTCCGAACTGACTCACGGCCACGGCAATTGCCAGCAGAGTGACCTTCTCCTCGCCCCCGGCCGGCAGCGCCGCCCCTGTCGCGATCGCGGCGTAGGCAATCGTCGCGCCGACATGCAGCACGAGCCACGCGACGTGGGTCCGGGTGTTCCAGGGAACCAGGAGGGCGACGATCGTCGGCAGCAGCAACAGGTCGCCCGCAGCCACGAGGCCCAGCGCAGGTTGGGTCATGCCGAGCGCGACCGTCGCCAGGTCGACGACCGCGAGGACCCCCAGGATGATCGCTTCGGGATGACGCCGCGCGCGCGTCCTGATCGACGCGTAGCCGACCCCCGCCGCAAGCGTGACGCCGGCGTTGAGGCCGACCACGAGGACGAGATCGTCCGGATGGAATGGGACGAGCCAGAGGCACTGGAACAGCGCGACCAGGGCGACGAGGATCATGCCCGGCCGGGCTGCGTCCTGGAGACGGGCCCGCTGTGTCGCCCGGAACCGAGCGGTTGCGGCGACCGCGAAGTAGTCGGTCCAGCGCGTGAGCCCGGACGGCCCGGCCGCGACGACCCTGGGATCGGTCGCTGCATCTCCCGCCGGCCGGACCAGGGCGAGGATCCGGCGGGCAACCGCGCGCACCAGGCCATTCCGCTCTTCGGTGCCGGCTTCGGCGGCCCGCGGGGCCGCTCGCGCCCGGTCTGCCCGCGCGAGCAACTTGGCCGCCGGCGTCGGAGTCGCTCTCTCGGTCGGTACGGTCATCCTCGCCACGTCGCTCCCGTCCGCGGGGGCCGGCCCACTGGAGGGCGAGGCGAATGCCGGATGGGCCGGGCAGGCGGCAAGACCACCGCCTGCAACTGGCAGACCTGGGCCGGCGATCCCGTCGCGGATGGGCGAGCATCGCTGAACTCAGACGATGGGTGCGCGGCGCACCCCGCACCATCACCCGATTGGGTCATTACCCGGTGAGGTGGAGCGGGAGACGGGGTTCGAACCCGCGACATGCAGCTTGGAAGGCTGCCGCTCTGCCAACTGAGCTACTCCCGCGCGTTCGCATCGTAGCGGAAGCGGGTTGGCAAGGCGACCGCCCAGCCGGTGATCTCGTGCCGTCGTGGACGGCCGGCCAGCGCCTCCGCATGGTCGCGGTGTGCCGCCGCCCGAGGTCAGATCAACGGTTCGGGTTTCGTCGGCGAAGATTGAACCTTCTGGATCGACCGGCAGTCTCATCGGACATCATGGACGGGGCCGCTACGTGGGGGACGCACCGGATGGGAGAGGCGCACCACGAGGCCGCGGCTGGGGACCCTGGCGTGGTGTTCGCGCGTCTCGCGGCGGCCCATCTCGACGCTGCCTACCGGCTCGCGACCTTCATCCTCGGTGGTGATCGGTCGGAGGCTGAGGACGCGGTCCACGATGCCGCGCTGCGAGCGTGGCAGCACTTCGGCGACCTGCGCGAACCCGACCGCTTCGCGCCGTGGTTCACGCGGATCGTCGTGAACAGCTGCCGCGACCGGCTTGGCGCGCGGCGGGTTCGGCCGATCACCTTCTCCAATCCGATCGGGGCCGCCACGCCCGACCCCGCCGACGCCATCGTGCGAGCTGACGCGCTCGAGCGCGCGCTGCTGACCCTCTCGCCGGATCATCGCGTTGTCGTCGCCCTGCGGTATGTCGCCGACTGCTCGCTGGACGAGATCGCCGCCCGGACCGGCGAGCGGGCTGGCACGGTGAAGAGCCGGCTCCACTACGCCCTGCACGCCCTCCGTGCCGCGCTCGATGCCGACGCCAGGGACGTGACCCGATGACTGACGAGCGGTTCGAGCAGGAGGTCCGCGCTGCGGCGCGGCGCATCGCCGATGGTGCGGCACCCCACACCCTTCGGGCGCGGGTCACATCCATTCCCGCCGATCACCCTCGAGTCGATCCGAGCGCCGTCCGGTTCGGTACCCGCGTCCGCTTCGGCGGCGCCGTGGTCGTGGCGATCGCGATCGTGGTGGCCGGGGTGCTCATCGCGGGTGGTCTGCCCCGTGGCCAGGGACCGGCCGCAGTTGGCTCCGCCGCCCTGACGGCGACCACGCCTCCAGCCTCCGCGCCCACCCCGACCGAGCCTGCCCAGTCCGTCGGGCTCGTCCACATCTTCGGCGCGCAGCCGGACCTCATGGCCGCGGCCGGCGGCGGGCTCTACGGCATCGTCATCTCCGGGTCGGACTCGGGGGCTGTCGTGCTGCGCATCGACCCAGACGGCTCGATCACCCATCACCCGCTGTCTGATCCGCTCGCCCCCTACTACTCCCAGCTCATCGTCCAGGGATCCTCGCTCTACGTCGGCACGAGTGTGATCAAGCGGTTCACCAACGCAACTGACGAGCTGTTACGGATCGACGCCTCAACGCTCACCGTGACAGCTCGGACGACGCTTCCGGGCGGCGTCGTCGGCCTCGTCTCGGATCCCGGCAACGTCTGGGTGGCGCTCGCGGATCGGCTGCTGTGCCTCGACCCGGTCTCGCTCGCTGTCCGAGCGTCCCACATCATCCCGGGTACGGTCCCGCCGCCGGGTGGTCCATCGAGCGTCTCCTCGCTGGCGCTCGGTTCGGGCGGGCTCTGGGCGACCGTCGGCGACGCGACGACCATGACGCTCTATCAGTTCGACCCAGCATCGCTGGCCGTTCTTGGCCGGACGACCCTTCCCGATCCGGGTCAGGTCAGCGGGGTCGTCGCCGATCTCGAGTCCGTCTGGCTCACTGGCGTGGACTGGGTGCGGCGTGTCGATCCGTCCGGACAGCTCGGCGGTCTGACGTCCACCCCGGGGTTGCAGGCGGCTGCCGCGCAAGGGCAAGGGCTGGTCGCACTCGTGCAGACGGGCTCGGAGCCGGAGGCTCTTGTCCAGGTCGACGAGGCAGGGCGGGTCGTTGCGCGTACCGCGGTCGGGGACGCCGGCGGACGGCTCGCCCTCGACGGTCGGGACGTGTGGCTGCTGCAGGGGTCATCGGTGGCGCATTGGACGCTCCTCATCCCGCAGCCGTGAGGAGTGGCAATGAGGTCGCGCGCGCCGAACCACGGCGCCCCGGGACGGCAACATACGATGACCACGTCACGAAGCTCGCCGCGCCTGGGGGAGGGCCGCTTGGGCGAACAGGAACGCTTGGTCCCGCTATTCACCGTGCTGATCTGCGACGAGATCCGGTCGCCGCTCGCCCCCGGGGCAACCACGCGACGGTGAGGCCGGGCGCCCGGATTGCCGAGGGGCCACTTCACGGTCGAGATCGTGGAACGGCCGCGTCGCCGAAGTTGGCGAAGCGGGGCCGACTGACCGACAACAGGAACGCCGAACCCACGCGCAACGTCGAAGGGAAGCAATATCGGAGGGGAGTCGATGAGAAGTTCGCTACTGCTTGACGCGGCATCACTGGCGCTGGTCGCTTGCAGCTCGGGGTCGTCACCGAGTTCGCCTTCGGGGTCGCCACCGGCCCCGACCTCGACTGTCACCCTCCACGTTGCCAACGGAACGACCCTGACGGTTGTCCTGTTCGTCAACGGGCAGCACGTCGCCGACTTCCCGTCAGGCGGCCCCACCCCGACGATCGACCCGGCCTCCTTGCCGCCGCTGCCCTGGAGCGTCGAGGCGCGGTCCCCGACCGGCCGGATCCTCACGTCAATGGCCGTGAGACCCGGTGATGTCAGCTCGATTACGGACCCGGGTGGGGGGATCAGATCCACCACTCCGTTCGGGCGGGTCGATCTCTCGTGCGGCCGCCTCACGATCTGGGCGGGCGACGTCCCGGTCATTGGGCCGGTTCCGCCGTCACCGGCAGGCTCTCGAGGCGACTGCGCCCCCTGACTCCATCGGTGGTGTGGTGGGACGACCGGATAAGCACGAGGACCGAAATCATGTCGCCGGTCCGTGCGGCGCAAGACATCCCGTACAACTTGGACTATCAGGCTGGCCTCGACCAGGCCCACCAGTACATCGGCTACCTCGGCGGTGACGTGAAGCAGATCGTCGGCGAGCCCGTCTTCACCGGCGACACGAACTGACTAGATCTCGCCAAGCCCCGAGCGCGAGGCAGGGCTGACGCTCAAGGCCAGTTATCACGCTGAGGCACAGAGCGCCAAATTCGTCAGGAGACAGCCCCTTTGAACGGGGATCCCCGAGATCAGAGCACAGCGCTCGGGAACGGGAGACTTGGAGGGCTGCCGCTCTGCCAACTGAGCTACTCCCGCGCGAAGGCGTCGTAGCGGAAGCCGGATCGGCGAGCGACGGCCGCCCCATGGCGATACTCGGCCGCGGGATGGCCGCCCGGAGCGCCTGCCTCCAGGGCCGAACCCCACAGGCCAACGTCGTGACTCATTCGGTGATGGCGGAGCGTGCCTCGTCGGCACGATCGGGCTGGGTCGCGTCAAGGCGCGCCTGGGCCGTGCTGAACCATCGCGCGGTGAGTCATCCGCCCCACCTCGAACCCACTGTCCGGGGGGGCTGAACCAGCGGGCCGGCACGTCCGCGGCCTGACCGTTGGCGGTGAGGGCGGTCCGTTCGGACCTCGCCAGCGGGGCTCCGCGGCTGTCAACCTCTCACGGTGAACGTTCGAGATCGACTCCGCTTCCTCGGCCCGGTCCACGAGTCGGCGTCGCCGCCCAACCCGCACGACACGCGGGCGAACGGCGTCCTTCGGCCGGTGGTCTTCGGCGCCAACGATGGCCTCGTCAGCAACCTTGCCCTCGTGATGGGCGTGGCCGGCGCGAACCCAGCGCCCGGCATCATCGTCCTGGCAGGGATCGCCGGCCTTCTCGCCGGCGCGTTCTCGATGGCCGTCGGCGAGTACGTGTCCGTCCAGTCGCAGCGCGAGCTGCTGGACGCACAGCTGGCGCTCGAGCGGCGCCAGATCCGCGACACGCCCGACCAGGAGAAGGCGATCCTGGCCGGCCTGTACCAGGAGCGCGGCTTCTCGAGGCGGAGGCACGACGCCTTCGTCGAGCGCGTGTTCGCGGACAGCGAGCACGCCGCCCGGATGATGATCTTCGAAGAGGTGGGGCTGGACGAGCGATCGATCGGGTCGTCGCTCGCGGCCGCCGGTGGGTCGTTCGTGGCCTTCACGATCGGCGCCCTCATTCCGCTCGTGCCGTACCTGATCGCCGCCGGGACCGGTGCGTTCGTCGCGAGCTTCGGGCTGAGCCTGGCCGCCCTGTTCCTGCTGGGCATCGGCATCAGCCGCCTCACCGAGCGGCACCCGCTTCGAACCGGGCTGCGCCAGCTGCTGCTCGGGGGCATCGCGGCGATCGTCACGTATGGCGTCGGCTCCGTCGTCGGAGTCGCGGCCGGCTGACCGGCGGACGGGCTCGGCGAGACGCACGCGCGGGCTCGGCCGGGCGGACGCTCGCGACCTGTGACTACGCTGGCCGGCGCTCCCCAGGCGCCTCGGGCTCGACCTCGGCCGGGCTGGCGTCCAGCAGGTAGCCGATCCCCTGGAACGTCCGGATGCGGCCGGGCTCGCCGGGTCGCGCCCCGAGCTTGCGGCGGACGCGGCTCACCCACACCCGGAGGTACTGCAGGTCGTCGCGGTACTCCGGTCCCCAGACCTTGGTGAGCAGCTCGCTGTGGAGCACGACCCGGCCGGCGTTGGCGGCCAGGTGGTGCAGCAGGAGCCACTCGGTCCGGGACAGCTGCACGAGCTGTCCGCCGCGGGAGACGATCCGCCGATCGAGGTCGATGAGCACGTCGTCGAAGCGGAGGATGCCGTTCGCCGGCGCCGCCCCCGACGAACGGCGGAGGACCGCCCGAACGCGGGCCGCCAGCTCGTCGGGGTGGAAGGGCTTGGCGACGTAGTCGTCGGCACCAAGATCCAGGCCCATGGCCTTGTCCGCGGTCGAGCCCTTCGCGGTCAGGAGGATGACCGGCACGGAGCGGCCTTCGCGAAGGATCCGCATGACCTCGAAGCCATCGAGGTCCGGCATGACGATGTCGAGAAGCACGATGTCGGGCCGGTATTCCTCGGCCTTGGCGACCGCCTCGGTACCGCCGCCCGCGGTCACGACCCGGAACCCTTCTTCGGACAGGGCGATCGACACGAGCTTGGTGATCCGCGGCTCGTCGTCGGCGACCAGCACGAGCGGCTGCGTGCTCATCCCTGGGGCCCTCCCGGGCCAATGATGCCCCAGCCGAGCGGATGGCGCCCGCGGGTCGATCGGGGCGTCGCCGGGCTCCGCCGGCGGCCGGTCGCGCCCGAACCGGGGGCGGAACGAACCGGGCCGGACCAGTCGACGGGGTCATCACCGTCGTGACCCGTCCCGTCGTCGTCGGCGAAGGCGGGGACCTCGAACCAGAACTCCGCGCCGCCATCGGGGCCGGGGCGTGCCCCGATCCGGCCGCCCGCCGCTTCCACGACGGCCCGGCATACGAACAGGCCGATGCCGGCACCCGGGGATCGTGGTCCCGCCGGACGGGGCGCGGTAGTAGAGGTCGAACAGGCGGGCCGGGTCGTCGTCGCGAAAGCCGGGGCCGTCGTCGAGCACGCGCACCGTCACGCCGCCATCGCCTGACGGGCTCGCCTGGACACGGACGGTCCCGGCGCGGCGACCGTACTTGGCGGCGTTGGAGAGCAGGTTCCGCACGACCAGCGCGATGCGCTCCGGCTCGCACGCCACGGGCGCGAGGTCGGCGGCCACGTCCAGCTCGATCGTGACGTCCGGATGGCGAGCTCGCTCGGCCTCGACCTCGCGGCGAAGCACGTGCTGGACGAGCGCCGGCTCGCTCCCGTCCACCACGGACGCCCCGCGCTCGACGCGCGCCAGGACCAGCAGGTTCTCCATGATCCGGACCAGGTGATCGGCTTCGTCGGCGATGTCGCCGGCCAGGCCCGCCACGCGCTCGTCGACGGCGAGCCGGCGGAGCAGCACGCCGGCCGTGTAGATGGAGGTCGCCGGCGTTCGAAGCTCGTGCGACAGGACGCCGATGAACGTATCGCGCAGGCGCTCGACGACGAGCAGCCCCGTCACGTCGCGGGCGAACAGGTTGACGCCGGTCAGGCGGCCGGAGGGATCCACGATGGGAAAGCAGCTCACGCGCAGCGTCCGGTCGCGCGTCTCGCCGGGGGCCCGCCCGGCGACCTCGTGATCGACGACCGGGGCACGCGTCGCCAGCACCTGCGCGCAGGCGGGCGCGAAGTCCGCGCCGAGGCCCGGCGGCAGCTCCTCCACGTGCCGCCCGCGGTGCTCGGCCGCGGGCACGCCGCTGAGCGCCGCCATCCGGTCGCTCACGCGCAGCCATCGAAGGTCGAGGTCGAGGGCGCCGAGCGCGACGGGCGCGGTGCGGTAGATCGCCTCGACCTCGGCGAGCTCGCGGCGCAGTGTCTCGCGGTCCGCGCGGCGGTCGGCTCCGGGGCGGTCGGACGCGACCGGGCGATCGGGCAGGTGCCGGCGGTCGGCCGTGGAACCGTCGGTCGCAGGACCTTCGTGCGCCGCGCCGTTGTGCGCCGCACCGTCATGCGCCGGACCTTCGTGCGCCGCACCGTTGTGCGCCGCACCATTGGCGCCGCGTCGGTGTGCGCCGCACCGTTGTGCGCCGCACCGTTGTGCGCCGCACCGTTGTGCGCCGCGTCGCGACAGCGCGGCCGTGCCGCGGCTCGAGGCCGGTGGACGTGCGGGTGGCGAGCAGCTTCCGGGGGGACGCGTCCGGCATCTGGGGCTCCTGCCGTGTGCGGGCCACGATGATCCGGCGGGACGCTGATCCGGTCAAGCGCCCGGCGAGGACGTCGGTGCGCCTCGGCACGACCGCCGCGGGTGCAGGTTCGGTCGAGTGCCGTCATGGGCCGCGGCGCGCGGCGAGATACGAATCCTGGACGGCTCGGCTCGCCGCGCGGTCGGCATCCGCGTCGCGGCGGCGGGCGGTCCGGAGCAGCGACGCGGCCGCGCCGGCCGTGAGGTCCCGGAGCTGCCCCGGACACGCAATCGACCCCGGACCCATCGGTCCGGGGTCGATCGTTCGGCGAGCCGGCTGGTCGCGCAGCCGGGCCGGAGGGAGAGGGACTCCTCGACCCCCAGTGTCGGAAGGAGTCCTGTGGAGTGTCGGCTCGCGACCCTTGCGGCGAGTGCGTCCGGCGGTCGCCGCGCGTTGCGACAGTGTTACAGCTGCCGCGGGCGCACGAGGAGCCGCCGCGACCGTCGCACTGGCGGGCCGGATGGCGAGGCCGAGCCCGCGCTCGAACCGGGCCGCGGTCAGGCGTCGCGCGCGGCCGGACCTGCGCCCGCATCGTCGTGCGCCGGACCCGCCACCTGGAGCTCCGTCGGCCGGGCCCAGGGGCGAGGGCGGCCGCGTCGGGCGGCGTGCCCGGCCACGGGCCGGCCCGCGCGCCGCGACGACGCCGCAAGGTCGAGGTCGGCCCGCACGGCCCGGAGTACGACCATGGACCTCGCCTCCATCGAGTACGCCGCGAGGTCCGCCAGGGGCTCCTCACCGAGGTCCGGATGGGTGGTGTCGAGGACGCGCACCCATGACGTGATCTCGGGTCGGCGCGGCAGGGCGAATGTGACCGACTTCCAGTCGGCGTTCACGAGGAGGAGGAACGTGTTGCCGATGATCCGCCGGCCCTCGTCGTCGAGCTCGTCGATCTGGTCGCCGACGAGGCCCACGCCGAGGCTGCGCGTCATCGTCGGCGAACCAGTCGGCCGGGCCCAGCTCGCGGCCGTCGGGCCGGATCCAGTAGACGTCCTTGCCGCCGCCCGGGACGCACCGCTCGACCGCGGAGGAAGCGGCGGCGGCGGAAGACCGGCTCGGCGGCGCGAAGCGCGGCGACGCGCCGCACGAAGGCGAGGAGGTCGGCGTCGGCGCCCTCCCAGTCGAGCCACGACGTCTCGTTGTCCTGGCAGTACGCGTTGTTGTTGCCGAGCTGCGTCTGGCCCAGCTCGTCGCCATGGCGGAGCATCGGCACGCCCTGGGAGAGGAGCAGCGTCACCAGGAAGTTGCGTCGCTGGCGGGCGCGCAGGCCGGTGATCGCCGGGTCGGTCGTCGGCCCTTCGACGCCGTGGTTCCAGGAATCGTTGGCATCGCTGCCGTCTCGGTTGCCCTCGCCGTTCGGCTCGTTGTGCTTGCGGTCGTAGCTGACCAGGTCGAGCAGCGTGAAGCCGTCGTGGGCGGTGACGAAGTTGACGCTGGCGAGCGGGGTGCGGCCGTCGTCCTGGTAGAGGTCGCTGCTGCCGGCGAACCGGGTGGCGAAGTCGTCGCCCAGGCCCGGGTCGCCGCGCCAGAAGCGGCGCATCGCAGTCGCGGTAGCGGCCGTTCCACTCGGACCACAGGACCGGGAACTCGCCCACCTGGTAGCCGCCGGGCCCGACGTCCCATGGCTCCGCGATCAGCTTCACCCGCGACAGCACCGGGTCCTGGCCGATGACGTCGAAGAACGAGCTGAGCTTGTCGACGTCCCACAGCTCGCGGGCCAGGGCGGAGGCGAGATCGAAGCGGAAGCCGTCGACGTGGACGTCGCTCACCCAGTAACGGAGGCTGTCCATGATCAGCTGGAGCGCGCGCGGGTGCCCGACCCGGAGCGTGTTGCCCGTACCCGTGAAGTCGACGTGGCGGCGGCCACTGGCGTCGAGTCGGTAGTAGGCGCGGTTGTCGAGACCCCGGAAGGAGAGCGTCGGTCCCAGCTCGCTTCCTTCGGCCGTGTGGTTGTAGACGACGTCCAGGATCACCTCGAGGCCGGCCGCGTGGAGCGACGCGATCGACCCGCGAAGCTCGTCGAGGACACCGGCAGGATCGGTCGTCGCCGCGAAGCGGGGGTCGGGGGCGAGGAAGCCCAGCGTGTTGTACCCCCAGTAGTTGGTGAGGCCGCGCTCGTGGACGGCCCGCTCGTCGACGTGGTACTGGATGGGCATGAGCTCGAGGGCGGTGATGCCGAGCGACTGGAGGTGGGCGATCACCGACGGATGGCCGAGTGCCGCGTACGTGCCGCGGAGCTCCGGGGGGACGTCGGGATGGCGGCGCGTCAGGCCCCGGACGTGAGCCTCGTAGATGACCGTTCGGTGCCACGGCGTGCTGGGCCGCCGGTCGCTGTCCCAGTCGTGGCGGCGTTCGATGACCAGGCCGCGGGGCGCGAACGGCGCCGAGTCCCGGTGGTCCGGATGGAGGTCGGCGTCGGCTCCCCCGCCGAACGGGTAGCCGAAGAGGGCGTCGTGCCAGCGGACGTCGCGGGCGATCGCCCGGGCGTACGGGTCCAGGAGGAGCTTGGCGGGGTTGAATCGCCGGCCCGTGGCCGGGTCGAAGGGACCCTCGGCCCGGAATCCGTAGACGACGCCCGGCCGCAGGTCCGGCAGGTAGCCGTGGAACGTGTGCTCGGTCCGCTCAGGCAGCCGAATGCGGGCGATCTCCGGGCCGTCCGCGCCGTCGAAGAGGCAGAGGTCGACCGCGGTCGCCTCCTCCGAGAAGACGGCGACATTGACGCCCGCACCGTCGAAGGCGGCTCCGAGGGGATATGGCCGGCCCGGCCAGATGCGCATCCAGTGCCCCGCTTCCGGCGCGCGGTGCGGCGCGCCATGAGTGCCTCGGCTTCGGCGCGCAGTGCGGCGCGCCAATCGAGCTTCGCTTCCGGCGCGCGCTGCGGCGCGCCATTCTGGCGAATTATCGCGACCCGCATGGCCATCGCGCTGGCCGCGAGCGCCGGCCGGGGACCGCGCCGCGGCCGTCCACGGCCGGGCACGGCCGGGCGGGTCGTGCCCGCCCAGGCTCGCCGGGCCCGAGCGGGTCGGCGGTGCGGGCCCGGCGGGGCCGGCAGTGCAGGCCCCCGAAGGCCATCGGGCCCGGGCGCGTGGGCGGGTCGGCGGTGTGGGCCTGGGCGCGTCGGCCGTGGACGGCCGGGCGCTTCTTCGGTGGATCGCGCCGGCGCGCGCAGCGATATCCGGCAGGTAATCGGCGAGGAGCAGAGTGGCGCGGTGGACGATGCGCGTGTTGGCCGATCCCTGCGGGTGCTCCGGCACCGTCGCGGCCTCCGTCAGCTCGATGTCGCCGCGAGGGCAAGGGTCGGTCAGGCCACGATCTCCCGGCTGGAGGCGGGGCAGCTCCGAAGCCACTCGATCGCCGTGATCCGCGAGGTGTTCGCGGCCGTCGACGCGGGCGTCCGGCTGGAGATCCTGTGGCGAGCGGGTGAGCTCGATCGGCTGCTGGACGCGGCCCACGCGGACCTGGTCGCCTCGATCGCGCGGCTGCTCGCCGTATCGAAATGGGAGGTCGGTATCGAGGTGACGTTCAGCCGGTACGGAGAGCGAGGCTCGATCGACGTGCTCGCCCTCAAGCCCGGTGTGCGCGTCGCTCTCGTCGTCGAGGTCAAGTCGGCCCTCACCAGCATCGAAGAGACGGCACGACGCCTCGACGCCAAGGTGCGGCTCGCTCCTGCGATCGTCGCCGAGCGGACCGGCTGGCGCCCGACGAACGTTGGCGCGCTGCTCGTCCTGCCGGACAGCTCGACGGCGCGGCGGCAGGTGGCGGCCCACGCCGCGCTTCTGGACGGGTTCCTGCCCGACCGTGGCTGGACGGTGCGTCGCTGGATCACCGAACCGGGAGGCCGCCTGCGCGGCATCGCCTTCCTCCCGGGAATCCACGGAGCGAATGCTCGACGCCTGGGCAACGGTCGCGTTCGGGTCGGCGCGTCGCGCGCACGAGCCAGCGAGCGTGGCCCGGGCCGTGGGCGGACGCCAAGACCCGCCTGACGGGTGCCCAGGCGAGGTCCGCAGTCGCCGAAGATCCCGACGGTGGATTCGTGGGGTGGTTCGACCGCGAATCGCCGCACAACATGCTGCCGGTGGATTCGGGGGAGCGTCGACAGGGGCCGCCTCGCGCGCGGCGCCCGTGCCGCGGGCCGCGGGCCGCAGCCGCGGCCGCACTCGCCCCGGCTACGGCTGGAACGGGCCGGAGGGCAGCTCAGCGTGCAGGACCGTGGGCCCGCCGGGTGGGCTCGAGAGCGCGAAGCTGCCGTCGAGCGCCTCGACGCGGTCGCGAAGCCCGGCCAGGCCGCCGCCCGGGCCCATGGTGGCGCCGCCGTGGCCGTCGTCGCGGATCTCGACGACGAGTCGGGCGCCCTCGCGGCCCACCGCGACCTCGCAGCGGCTGGCGGCGCTGTGCTTGGCGACGTTGGCGAGCGCCTCCGCGACCACGAAGTACGCCGCCCGCTCCACCGCCGGTGGCAGGCGCTCGCCGGGGGCGAGCCGGCTGTCGACCGTCGTCGTGATGGGGCAGTTGCCGGCGACGGCGCCGAGGGCAGCGACCAGGCCCCTGTCGACGAGGATCGATGGGGAGATGCCGCGCACCAGGTCGCGCAGCTCGGCCAGCGCTCGACCCGCCTGCTCCCGGGCGTCGGCGACCAGGGACTTCGCCGCCGCCGGATCCGTGTCGATCCGCTCCGCCGCGATGCCCAGGTCGATGGCCAGCATGACCAGCCGCTGCTGGGCGCCATCGTGGAGGTCGC
Source organism: uncultured Chloroflexia bacterium (assembly GCA_963821595.1). Classification (GTDB taxonomy): domain Bacteria; phylum Chloroflexota; class Limnocylindria; order Limnocylindrales; family CSP1-4; genus CTSoil-043. The sequence continues at coordinate 444,309 of CAWGEL010000026.1, forward strand.
GTTCGATCCGCCGAAGCTCGGTCGCCTCGAGCTCGATGGCGGCCGAGCGGCTGCCCCGCAGGCGCTCGACGTCCTGCCGCAGTGCCTCGGCCGGATCGACGCAGAGCAATCCCTCCACGACGGCCCGGTGGAGGAGCACGATGCCGCGGGCAGCCGACGCCGCCACGGGGATGCCGAGCAGGCCCAGGAAGAGGAGTCCGGCGACGACGGCCGGCCGGGTCAGCGTCTCCACGACCGGGAAGTGCGTGCCCGCCGCGGCCAGCCCGGCCGCGACGACCGGCGTGAGGAGCATGGCGATCGGTGCGCTCCAGAGGACCAGGATGGCGGCCAGCTCCAGCATCGCCAGCGGGAACGACACGATCACGTAGACCACGTCCCGCCATCGGCTGGGATCGATGAACTCCGCCTCCGCCCAGGCTCGCAGCCAGGGCCCGAACGGCCGGTGGGGTCGTGGATCGAGCTCGCGGTACGCGTGCGGGACCAGGGGCCGGCGATCGACCCACGTCATCCGCCATCGCTCGACCTGGGCGATGACGCGGCTCAGCTCCACGCCCAGCCCCAGGATCGGGATGCCGATGAGGACGATCAGCATCGAGCCGCCCGCAGAGAACGCAGCGCTCAGCAGGCTGACCGCGACGATCGCGATGACGAAGCCGAGCAGGATCGCGGCGGTGGCCCGCCAGGACCTCCCGTCGATCGGCGACCGGAGGAACGTCCCGACCAGGCTCCGGGACCGCGCGATCGCGGCCGGTTGCGGGCTGCCTCGCGTCATGCCTGCGACCCTAGCACCGGCGACACGGCCGGACCGCGCCTCTCGACGAGAGGCCGGTGGGAACTACGCGCCCACCGCCACGCCCATGACCGGAGCGAGCGGGACTGCCCGGGCCGGTACCAGCGCCGGCGCGGCCTCGCGGACGCGCCCGTCGCGCATCCGGATGACCCGGTCGCAGGCCTCGCCGACGTCCGCATCGTGGGTGACCAGGACGAACGCCTGGCCCCGCTCGCGGTTGAACCGGCGCAGGAGGGCGAGGATCTCCGCGGACCGCTCCGAGTCCAGGTTGCCGGTCGGCTCGTCGGCCAGGACGAGGGACGGGCGGTTGACGAGCGCCCGGGCGATGGCGACACGCTGCTGCTCGCCACCCGACAGCTCCGCCGGGCGATGCCCGCCACGGCCGGCCAGGCCGACGAGGTCCAGCGACTCGAGGGCGGCCGCGCGCGCCGGCCGCCCGTGGACGCCCGCGTACTCGCAGGCGAGCATCACGTTCTCCTGCGCCGTCAGCGTCGGCACCAGGTTGAAGTCCTGGAAGACGAAGCCCATCCGGCGGGCGCGCAGCCGCGTTCGCTCGGTGTCGCCGATGGCGACCGCGTCGCGCCCGTCGAACCACAGCTCAGGCCGCGGCCCGTGATTGACGTCCGGCGCGTGGAGCAGGCCCAGGATGTGCATGAGCGTGCTCTTGCCCGAGCCGGACGGGCCCATGATCGCGACCATCTCGCCGGCGTCGATGCGAATGTCGACGCCGCGCAGGGCCTCGATGCTGGAGCGGCGGCCCAGGCGATAGGTCTTGCGGAGGTTGCGGCCCTCGAGCAGCGCGGTGGGGGTCGTCGGTGCAGTCATGGCGTCTGTCTCCTGGCGGGGCGGCCTTGCGGCCGTCACCGGGGTACGAGGTCGATCAGGTGAACGGGGGCCCGCGAGCCCCCTACTCGTAGCGAAGGGCGGCAACCGGGTCGAGGCGGGCCGCGTGCAGGGCCGGGACGAAGCCCGCGAGGGCACCGAGGACCGTGGAGAAGCCGACCGCGGTGGCGGCCGTCCCGGCGGTCAGCTGGAACAGCACGGTTCCGGACGACCGGCCGGCCTCGTTGACGGCCAGGACCACGGCCGCGCCCAGGAGCAGGCCGATCAGCCCGCCCATGAACCCGATCAGGGCCGACTCCGTCACCAGCTCGCGGACGATGCGGACGCGTCCGCCGCCGATCGCCCGCTTGATCCCGATCTCCCGGGTCCGCTCGGCGACCGACATCGCCATCGTGTTGATGACGGACAGGCCGCCGACGGCCAGGCTGATGAGGGCGATCCCGACAAGGATCGAGTTGAGGATGGACGTCGCGGAACCGATCTGGCGGTCGAAGTCCTTGCCGGTCATCACCGAGAGATCGGGCGCGGCGGTCCGGATCTCCGCCGCGAGCTCCTCCGGGTCGACGCCGGGTTTCGGGTAGATGGTCAGCCCGGTGATGATCGTCGTCGGGTCGAGCTTCGCCGAGACGATCGACGGGAGCGCCCCGACGAACAACCGCTGCGCGGCGGCGAAGGGCACGATGGCAGTCGAATCGGGCGCCGTCAGGGTGGGCTCCAGGATGCCGACGACGGTGAACGGCTCGCCCCGAAGCGTCACCGCATCCCCGACCCTGGTGCCCTGCTGGCGGGCGATGTCCGAGCCGAGGACCGTCACGTTGGCGCCCTCGTCCGCTGGCGTGAGCGCGCGCCCGCTCGCGTAGTGCATCGCGAACGTCTCGCGGCCGCGGTCGGCGCCGGCCACCTGGCCCATGATCATCTGCGGCATGCCGAACAAGACGGCAGTGGCATCGTCGGACATGAGCATCGTGACGCCGGGCACAACGGCATCGACGCCGCCGAGCCGGGCGACCTGGTCGGCTGCCGAGATCGAGAGAGGGCTGCCGAAACCCATCGAACCGCCGATGGCGGAGGCCGTCACCTTGCCCGCGTAGAAGTCGCTCCCGCCGGCGACGAGCGAGTTGATCTTGTTGGCCATCGAGCCGAACACCACCAGGGCCCAGATGCCGATGGTGATCCCCAGGATCGTCAGGGAGGTCCGGACCTTCCGCCGTCCGAAGTTCCGCAGGAATTGCATCGTGGTGGTTGCCTTTCGCCTGGCGCGTGACCGGCCATGCAGTGTGTCGCCGTCCGCGCCACGCCTGGGACGCTACCGGAGCGGGGCGTTCGCGCCCAGCCGGCCAGCCGGTGTCCTGGGGGTGGGGCCAGCCCCACCCCCCGCCATTCGACAGCACGGGAGGCCGCCGGGGCGACCCGCGCCTGGTGCATCATCGGCACGTGGACCGGCCACACCTTCGAGTGCTGATCGCCGAGGACTCCGCCCTCCTTCGCGAGGGTCTGGCTCGCCTGGTCGAAGAAGCCGGCGGCGAGGTCGTCGCCAAAGTGGGCGACGGCCCGTCGCTCGTGGCGGCCGTCGTCGAGCTCCGTCCCGACGTGTCCGTCGTCGACGTGCGCATGCCGCCAACCCAGCGCGACGAAGGCCTGCGCGCGGCGATCGAGGCGCGCCGCCTGGTCCCGGGCACGCCCGTCCTGGTCCTGAGCCAGTACGTCGAGCGGCAGTACGCGAGCGAGCTGCTCGCCGACCGCGGCGGCGGCGTCGGCTACCTCCTGAAGGACCGGGTGGCGAACGTCCGCGAGTTCATGGACGCCCTGCACCGCGTGGCCGCCGGCGGCACGGCGCTGGATCCCGAGGTCATCGGGCAGCTCATGGTCCGGCGACGCCGAGACGACCGCCTCGCGGCCCTCACGCCGCGGGAGCGCGAGGTCCTGGGGGCGATGGCGGAGGGCCGCACGAACGTGGGCATCGCCGCCGCGCTCGGGATCAGCGAGGGCGCGGCGGAGAAGCACATCAGCAGCATCTTCGGGAAGCTGGACCTCCCGGACTCGGAGCAGGATCACCGCCGCGTGCTGGCGGTGCTGGCCTACCTCGAGTCGTAGGCGCGCCGGGCCGCCGATGCGTCAGGACGCCGGGACGCGGGGACGCCGGCGCGCCGCGCCCGCCGAGCGCGCCGGGCCCGGGCGGCGCCAGGAACCCCGCACGAAGCCGCCGCGGGACGTCCGGCGTCGATTCGCGATACTGCGCCCATGTGCCGAAGCATCAGGACCCTGCGGGGGGCCGACCCGCCTCCCAGCACCGGCGACGCCCACGCCGCCGCCCTCCAGTTCGTCCGCAAGGTCAGCGGCTACCGGGCGCCCTCGAAACGGACCGAAGCGGCGTTCGCGGCCGCGGTGGACGAGGTCGCGGCCGCGACGGAGCGCCTGCTGACCGCGCTGGGCGAGGCCGTACCCGCCGGGCCCGAGCATCGCCCGCCTCCCTCGCCCGCGGGCGCGCGACGCGAACGGCCCGGACACCACGAGTCGCAGCCGCCCACTGCTGCCGGAGCGACGGCGTGATCGACGAAGCCGCCAGGGCCCGTTGGGCCGCGGTCGCCGAGCGATACGGCTCGGGATGGAGCCAGGCCGGCGCGCCGGACCTCGGCTGGCTGGTCGACGCGGTCGCCGCCTCGCCGTCCGATCGGGCCATCGACATCGGCGCCGGGGCCGGCCATTCGTCGCTTGCTCTCGCCGCGTCGGTGGCCGAAGTCGTGGCCGTCGACCCGACGCCGCAGATGCGGGCGGTGGGCGGGCGACTTGCCGCCGAGCGGGGCATCACCAATGTCCGTTTCGTCGACGGGGCCGCCGGCGCGCTGCCATTTGCCGATGCGACGTTCGACGTCGCGATCAGTCGCTTCTCGCTGCACCACTGGCCGGATCCGGCCGCGGGCCTGCGCGAGGCCGCGCGCGTCCTCAGGCCCGGCGGCAGAATCGCGATCGTGGACATGCTGGCGCCCGAGGATCCGGCGGTGGAGACGTTCGTCGGTGCAGTCGAGCTGCTGCGCGACCCGGGCCACGTGCGGTCGATGCCGGCGGCGGCATGCGTCGCCCTCCTGGCGGCCGCTGGCGTTCGTGCGACCGTGGCGCGGCGGTGGCCGGTCCGCCACGTCACCGAGGACTGGCTTCGCCAGACGGACCCTGAACCGTGGCGTGCCGAGGCGGTTCGCGCGCTCCTGCGCGAGGCGCCCCCATCAGCCCGGATCGCCCTCGACGTCGCCCCGGACGGCAGCGCCTTCACGGTTCCCTGCGGGCTGGTCACGGGCGTCCGCGAAGATCCCGCCTGACGGGGACCGGGCCGGGCGCCACGTGCGATCGCCGGGGGTGGCCAGCGGCAATGCTGGTACCGGGGGCCCGTACGGCCCGCGCTACCAGACAGCCTGGTCGCCGCAGGCGCGGCGACAGCGCGAACTGGCGATCCGGCGTGACACACCCGAATGACCTGCCAGCAATGCTGGTACGGGCGGCCGGCCGGGCCCGCGCACCAGGTTGCCTGGTCGCGGCCGGCGTTGCCTGGTCGCGGCCGGCGCGGCCGGCGCGGCCGGCGCGAACGGCCGCTGACGCCCCGCCACCTCCGTCCACGGCGAGGCAGGCCGCCTCGGCCGTCAGTCGCTGGCGCTCGGCAGCGTCCGGCGCAGCGCCACTGCCCGCCGGAAGAGCGCGGCGTAGGCAGGCGCGGAGCCCGTCTCCCAGGCCCAGTCGACCGCCATGCCGCGGCCCACCAGGGCGGCCCAGCGCTCCCGTTCGGCGCGGGCCTGGAGCGCCCGATCCAGCGCCCGGAGCAGCGCCCTGGGCGTGGCGTCGTCGAACAGGAAGCCGGTCCCTCGCTCCGGATGCTCGTCCGCGTCGAAGATCGTTGTCGCGAGGCCGCCAGTCCGCCGGGCGATCGGCGGCGTGCCGTATCGCTGGGCGATCATCTGGCCCTGGCCGCATGGCTCGAAACGGCTCGGCATCAGGAAGAGGTCCGCGCCGGCGTAGATCCGGCGGGCGAGATCGCGGTCGAAGCGCTCGGCGAGCGCGACGCGATCGGGCGCCGCGATCCCGGCCGCGCGCACCCCTGCGACCAGCTGCGCATCGCCGCTGCCCAGGGCGACGAGGCGGACGCCGCGGTCCGCGAACCCGTCCAGCGCGCCGGCGACCAGGTCGAAGCCCTTCTGGGGGTCGAGGCGGCCGATCACGCCGACCACCGGGCCCGGGTCCGTGGCGTCCATGCCGAGCCGGCGCAGCAGGTCCGCGCGACAGGCCTCCTTGCCGGCCATCTCGGACGCCCAATACGGGCGGGCGATGGCCGGGTCGGTGGCCGGGTCCCACAGAGCCTGGTCCAGGCCGTTGAGGATGCCGACGAACCGGTCTCCGGCGGCCCGGAGGTCGCCATCGAGGCCCATCCCCGCGGCCGGGTGCAGGACCTCGGCCGCGTACCGGGGACTGACCGTGTTGACGACCTCGGCCCGGCGGATCCCTTCGCGCAGCAGGTCGATCCCCCAGCCATCTCCGATGCCCGCAGCGGCGCCGAGTCCCAGGTCGGGCACGCGGGCGCGCGGCGTCCAGCCGTGATAGGCGAGGTTGTGGATGGTGAGCGCGATCGCGGCGCGCCCGATGACCGGATCGTTGCGGTACGCGACGTCGCGGTGGAGAGCGACCGGGCAGGCGTGCCAGTCGTGGATGGACACCACGTCAGGCGGCCGGCCTTCGAGCCGCCGCGTCGCCAGCGCGGCCCTGGAGAGCAGCCCGAAGCGCCAGGCGTTGTCGGGGAAGTCGCCCTCCGCGTCGCCGTACAGGCCGGCCCGGTCGAACGCGCCCGGATAGTCGACGAGCCGCAGCACGTAGCCGTCGGCTGGCAGGCTGTGGATCCTGACGGCGATCGCCCCGCCGCCGGAACGGTCGTCGGGGACGTCGACCGCCAGGGTGGCGGGCACGCCGTGGCTTTCGAGCGAGATGGACCGGTAGCGAGGCAGGAAGACCTCGATCGGCGCGTCGACCGCGCCGGGAATTCGGCCGAGTGCCCGCGCCAGCGCGTCCACCACGTCGCCCAGGCCGCCGGTCTTGGCCCATGGCTCGCACTCGGCGGCGACGAAGACGACGTGCATCCGGGTGATGGTAGTCCCCGCCGGAGGGGACGGCGCGGCATCGCGGCCGTGGCCTCCGCAGGCATGACGGCATGGCCCGGGCGGTCCGGGGAGGGCGGGCCGAGGGCGGCCGAGGGCGGGCCGGGGACTGTCCGGGGGACCGCCCGGGAGGCAGGCGGCCCAGGAGACCCGGAGCGGGGAGGTATCATTCGCCGGCCATGGATCCCCTCGTCCGCGTGCCTGTCCAACCCGGGGTCAACCTGCGGGTTCCCCCCCAGTTCGAGCGGCTCGCGCCGCTCGCCTACAACCTGTGGTGGATGTGGCATCCGCGGGCCGCGCTCCTGTTCAGCCGGATCGACCCCAACAGCTGGGCCCGCTATCGCAACCCGGTCGCCATCCTGCAGGGCGCCGTGGCCTGGGAGCCGTTGCTCGACGACCCCGTCTTCATCGCCGAGTACCACTCCGTGATCGAGGCCTTCGACCACTACATGACCAACGGCGCGGATCACTGGTTCCACCGCGCCCACGCCGCGAAGCTGCCCGGCCCGATCGCCTATTTCTGCGCCGAATACGGCTTCCACGAGTCGCTGGGCCTCTATTCGGGCGGCCTGGGGGTGCTCGCCGGCGACCACGCCAAGTCGGCCAGCGACATGGCCCTGCCGTTCGTCGGCGTGGGCCTCCTGTATCGCAAGGGCTACTTCCGCCAGTCGATCGACGCCGACGGTCACCAGGAGCACGCCTACCCCGACTTCGACACCACCCAGATGCCCGTCCAGCGGGTCCTGAACCGGCTGGGCGACCCGCTCTTCGTGCCGGTGGAGCTGCCTGGGCGCACGATCACCGCGGCGGTGTGGAGCCTGCAGGTGGGCCGGGTCCCGGTGCTGCTGCTCGACACGGACCACGCGGGCAACAACGAAGCGGACCGGCCGATCACCCACATCCTGTACGTCCGCGGCCGCGAGATGCGCCTGCACCAGGAGCTGATCCTCGGCGTCGGCGGCGTGCGCGCGCTGCGCGCGCTGGGCATCGCGCCCGCGGTCTGGCACCTCAACAAGGGGCACTCCGCCTTCCTCCTCGTGGAGCGGGCCCGGGAGCTGGTCGTCCAGGGCATGCCGCTGCACGAGGCCTGGTCGGCGGTGCGGAGGTCGAGCGTCTTCACGATCCACACGCCGGTCTCGGCCGGCAACGAGCGCTTCGACGCCGACCTGGTCCGGCGCCTGACGGCCCGCCTCTGCGACCCGGGGCCGGACGGCCAGAGTGGCGTCCCGATCGACGATGTCCTGCGCCTGGGAACCGGCGTGGAGAACAACGCGACACAGTTCGACATGACCGCCTTCAGCCTGCGGCTGTCGAACGGCTCCAACGCGGTCTCGCACCTCCACGCCGAGACGGCCAACAACACCTGGGAACCGGTCCTTGGCCGGCGGGCGATCCTCGGCATCACGAACGGCATTCACGCGCCCACCTGGGTGGGCCGGCCGATGCGCGAGGTCTATGAGCGGTACCTGGACGCGGACCTCGACGATCTCGACAGCCAGTCGGACGCCGACCGCTTCTGGGAGCGCGTCGGTCGCATCCCCGATCGCGAGCTGTGGGACGCGCACCAGCACCAGAAGCTGGAGCTGGCCATCTTCGGCCGCAACCGCCTGCGCGCCCAGTTCGCGCGCCACGGGGAATCGCCGGCGGTCCTCGAGGAGATCGAGCGCTGGCTGGACCCGGGGATCCTGACGATCGGGTTCGCGCGCCGGTTCGCGACCTACAAGCGCGCCGCCCTGCTGTTCACGGACGGCGATCGCCTGGCCCGCCTCGTCCACGACGCGGACCGGCCCGTCCAGTTCATCTTCGCGGGCAAGGCGCACCCGGCGGATCGGCCCGGCCAGCAGGTGATCCAGTCGATCTTTGCCCACAGCCGCTCCGAGCAGCTCCGCGGGCGCGTGTTCGTCCTCGAGGACTACAACATGCGCGTGGCCAAGCTGATGGTCCGGGGCGTGGATATCTGGCTCAACAACCCGCGCCGGCCGCTGGAGGCATCGGGCACGTCGGGTATGAAGGCATCGGCCAACGGGTGCATCAACATGAGCGTCCTCGACGGCTGGTGGGACGAGGGCTGGGTCGGCGACAACGGCTGGGCGATCGGGGGACGCGAGCAGAACCCGGACGAGGGCGCCCAGGACTGGGCCGACGCGCAGGCGCTCTACCACCTCCTCGAGGACGAGGCCGTTCCCCGCTACTACGAGCGGGGCCCGTCCGAGCTGCCGGCCGCCTGGCTCGCGCTCATGAAGCGCGCCATCTCCACCACGATCTGGCGCTTCTCCACGACGCGGATGCTCCACGAGTACACCGAGCAGCTGTACCTGCCGGCGGCCGGCGTCGGCCCGACCGTGGGCTCGCCGCAGCAGGAGGATCGCGCCTCGTCCAGCGCGGGCTGACCTCACGACATCGGGCGACGCCGCGGGCCCGGCGCGGCGCTCCCGATCGCGAGCCGGGCGCCAGCCGGGCACCGCGCGCCAACCGGGGCCCGTCCACCCGGATCCGAGGAAGGACCCCGTGGCGCCTCGCATCTCGCTTGCCCTCGCGCTGCACAACCACCAGCCGGTCGGCAACTTCGGCTGGGTGCTGGCCGACGTCCATGACGCCGCGTACCGCCCGATGCTCGACGCGCTCGACCGCCATCCGGGCGTGCGGCTGGCGCTCCACTACACCGGTCCGCTGCTCGACTGGCTGCGCACCGCCCGGCCGGACTTCATCGACCGGCTGGCCGCCCTCGTCGAGCGCGGCCAGGTGGAGCTCATGGGCGGCGGCTACTACGAGCCCGTCCTCGCATCGCTGCCGCAGCGCGATCGGCTGGGCCAGCTCCGCCGGATGGCCGACGAGGTCGAACGGATCGCCGGCCGGCGCCCGCGAGGCGCCTGGCTTGCCGAGCGCGTCTGGGAGCCCGACCTGCCGACGTCCCTGGCGAGCTCGGGCTACGCCTGGACGATCCTCGACGACAATCACTTCCGGGCGGCCGCCATTGCCGAGGACAGGCTCTGGGGCCCGTACACCACCGACGACCAGGGCCAGGTCCTGACCGTGTTCGGCACGGAGAAGGTGCTGCGCTACGGGATCCCGTTCGGCGACGTGGAGGCCGTGATCGAGCACCTCCGGAGCCACGCCACGGAGGACGGGGACCGCCTGGGCACGATGGGCGACGACGGCGAGAAGTTCGGCGCGTGGCCCACGACCTGGGAGCACTGCTGGGGCCGGGGTCGCTGGGTGGACCGCTTCTTCGAGGCCCTGGAGGCCAACGCCGACTGGCTGGCCACGGTCACCCCGTCGGACTGGCTCGCCTCTCACTCGCCGATCGGGCGGGTCTACGTGCCCACCGCCTCCTATGCCGAGATGGGCGAATGGGCGCTCCCGCCCAGCGAGGCGCCCGTCTTCGGCGAGCTCCTGCACCGGGCGGAGAAGGCGGGCCTCCCTGAGGCCCGCTACCTGCGCGGCGGCTTCTGGCGCAACTTCCAGGTGAAGTACCGCGAGGTCAACAACCTCCACAAGCAGATGCTGCGGGCGTCGGGCAAGGTCGCGGCAATGGCCGACGGCCCGGCCAGGCGGCAGGCGCTCGACCACCTCTACCAGGGCCAGTCGAACAACTGCTACTGGCACGGCCTGTTCGGCGGCATCTACATCAGCCACGTCCGCCTGGCGACCCACGAGCACCTGATCGCGGCCGAAGACGCCGCCGATCGGGCGGGGCGCGGGGCCGGGGCGGCCGTCGACGGGGCCCGCGCGGCCGACGTCGACCTCGACGGCGTCGACGAGATCGTCCTGGCGGGGCCCGGCCAGCTCCTCGTGGTGAAGCCGTCCGAAGGCGCCGGGATCGGCGCCTGGGACATCCGCGCAGTCCGTCATGCCCTTGCCGCGGTCATGCGCCGCCGGCCGGAGGCCTCCCACGCCACGCTGATCGAACATGACCGGCGGCGGGCCGACGAGGCTGCGGCCGACCCGGCCGGCGGGGTCGGCTCCATCCACGATCGCGTTGCCGCGAAGGAGCCCGGCCTCGCCGCGCGCCTCCACTACGACGCCTACGAGCGCCGCTCCGGCCTGGTCCACTTCCTCGCCGTGGACACGACCCCGGAGGCGTTCGCGCGCGCCGAATTCGACGAGCTCGGTGACTTCCTCGACCGGCCCTTCACCGTCGAGGAGCTCGCCGGCAACGGCGCCACGGCGATGGTCAGGCTGTCCCGCGACGGGCGGGTGGCGGGCATGCCGGTCCGGGTCACGACGGAACTGGCGGCCACGGGCGATCGCCGCGCTCCGACGCTCGCCCAGACGGTGACGATCGAGAACCGGTCGGCGGAGCCGGTTCGCGCGCGCCTCGCGATCGAAGTGGCGACGACGATGGCCGGCGGCGGCCACAACCCGGCGGCCTACTGGGACCTGGGAGACGGGCCGATCCGCCACGACGCCACGGCCGCGGGGACCGGACTCACGACCCTCGGCTCCGGCAACAATTACGTCGGCGTGGATGTCGTGACCACGGCCAGCCCGCCGGCCGATGCCTGGATCTCGCCGATCGAGACCATCTCGAACTCCGAGGCCGGCTTCGAGAGCATCTACCAGGGTTCGGCGCTCGTGCTGTCGTGGCCGCTTGACCTGGCTCCCGGCGCCCAGGTCGTGGTCCGGGTCGACCATCGCGTCACCACGTCGCGCGACCGGGCCGAGGACGAGGGGCTCTAGCGGGGAGCGGGCCAGATCACGAGTCCGCGGGTCGTCCGCCGTCGCGACCAGTCAACCTGGTGGGCCGGAGCGTGGACCAGCGGCGAATCGCCAATTCGACGGAAGGACCACGCTCGCGGCGGCCGCCTGCGACCAGCAGCCCTGGCCGGCATCCGGCTCCACCAGCATCCCTGGTGGCCGCGAGCCGAGGCTAGGCCGAGGTCGACCCGCCGCGCCGTGTCGAGGCTCTGCCGGTCCCGGGAATCACGGACCGCCGGTGTGGAGACCGGCGGTCCGATCGAAGGCCAGACTCTCGAGGGGAGGAACCGTGAGCCCGGCGGGGATAGGCGAGGTCAGAGCGTGGGCGTGTGCGGAGCGTGCGTGTCCTGGGCGCCGGCGCGCGAGTCGGCACCGACTTCGATGGCGGCGATGTCGAGCACCGTCAGCACGACGAGCACGACCGCAAGGATGATCAGGATCTCCATCGGTTCGGTTCCCTTTGGGCTCCGTCAGGTCTGGCCGCGAGCCGGCGTTCCGGCGGTGTCGCGAACAACTTGATATAGTGAACTGAGTCATTCGAAGCATACCTTGGACTAATGGGCTATGTCAATGGCCGATGAGTCAGGGTCGCCCGGGCGGGGCGAACCCGGCGAGGTCCGGGCACGTGGCGCGGAATCACCGAAATCGACATCGCACGCGACTCGGACGTGCCCATCTCGACGCAGCTGTACTGGCAGCTCGCGTACCAGATCGACACGGGGCGGCTCCACGCCGGCGCGCGCCTGCCGACGGTTCGCGAGCTGGGCGGGATCCTGCGCGTCAACCCCAACACGGTGAGGGCCGTCTATCGGAGGCTGGCCGACGCCGGGTACGTGGTCGCTCGCCAGGGCGCCGGGACGCGGGTCGCGGCACGGTCCACGCAGCGGCGCGTCTCGGAGGGGCTGGACGGCCTCGTGGCGGAGCTGCTGCGCCGCGCGGCGGGAGCCGGCTATTCGGCCGATGAGGTGGCCTCCGCCGTCTACTCGGCTGCCGCGGAGCGCAAACGACCCGGTCCGAAGGTCCAGATCCTGTTCGCGGAGTGCACCTCCGCGGACGCCCGGCGCGGCGCGTCCCAGATCACCGAAGCGTTCCTGGGCGTGGCCGAGGTGGACCCTGCCCTCATCGACCACGCGGTCGAGCGCCTCGAGCGCCTCCACTACGACCTGGTCGCGACGCCCACGTTCCATGCCGCGGAGATGGTCGAGCTGGTCGCCGGCCGCTTCCCGGTGATCGCGATGCTGGCCGCGCCGTCGTACGCGGAGCTCCTCGAGGAGATCCGGGCGCTTCCGTCGGGGAGCACGGTCGGCCTGATCTGCTCGTCGGTCCGCGGCACTCAGAGCATGAGCGAGTGGCTGGCCAGCAGTCCAAGCAACGGCGTGACGCTGCTCCCCGCGCATACCGGAGACGAGGTCGCGCTGAGCCTGGCCGACAAGGAATCCGACCTCGTGCTGCTCTCGCGCGAGGCGATCGAGATCGGCCTGGAAGGGCGCTTCGGCCGGCCCGAGCGATTCCGCGAGTGGGCCTACGACCTCGACCCGGCCGGCCTGGAGCTGCTCCGTCGGGCGATCGACTCGGTTCGGCTGGCGCGCGGGCCGGCCGCCGGGGACGCCCAGGTCGCGGGCGACGCGATCGGCGCCGGCGGCTGAGACCCGCCGCCCGCCGCGCCTGGCGCGAGGCGTCCGCGAACGCGGCCGTGGATCGCGCGCCGTGGATCGATAGACTGCCGGAACGGGACCGGCATCGCCCTCGCCGCTGGGCCGCGCCACTCCCGGACGATGGAGGCCGCCGGGTGACATCGCCAGCACGGCGGGACGCGGTCCGCCGCGGGCCCCTCGCCGTCAGCACGGTCGACTACCACACCGCCGGCGAACCCTTCCGGATCGTGACCGGCGGCGTTCCGCCGATCGAGGGCACGACCGTCCTCGAGCGCCGCCGGTACGTTGCCGCGCACCTCGACCACCTGCGGCGGCTGCTGGTCAACGAGCCGCGCGGCCACGCCGACATGTACGGCGGATTCGTCGTCCCTCCCGATGACGGCGGCGCCGACCTGGGCGTCATCTTCTTCCACAACAAGGGCTACTCGACCGCCTGCGGCCACGGCACGATCGCGCTCGTGACCTGGGCCCTCGAGTCGGGCTTCGTCGCCGCGGCCGGCCCCGAGAGCGCGGTGATCGTGGACGTGCCGTCGGGCCGCCTTCCGTGCGTGGCGCGGTGGGACGCGGCGGCGGAGCGAGTCCGGAGCGTGCGCTTCCGCAACGTGCCGTCCTTCGTCCTGGCGCGCGGGATCGAGATCGAGACCTCGCTCGGTCCGGTGCGCGTCGACATTTCCTTCGGCGGGGCCTTCTACGGGTCGGTCGACGTGCGGTCGCTGGGAGCCGGCCTGGGTGTCGATGCCGCCAGCCTGCCCCGCCTCATCGCCCTCCAGCGCGAACTGCGCCCGGCGCTGGACGCTTCGGTCGAGGTCGTTCATCCGCTCGAGCCCGAGCTGCGCGGCATCTACGGCGTCATCTACTGGCAGGACGAGTCCGTCGAGACCGGCGACCGGGCCACGATGGCGCAGCGCAACGTGACCGTGTTCGCCGACGGCGAGGTGGACCGATCACCCTGCGGCAGCGGCACGTCGGCCCGCCTCGCCCTCCTCGCGGACGAAGGGCGATTGCGCCGCGACCAGGAGCTCCGCCACCGGAGCGTCGTCGACTCCGCGTTCGGTGGCTGGATCGTCGGCGAGACCGTGGTCGCGGGCCGCCCGGCCGTGGTCACGGAGGTGGAGGGCACTGCCTACCGCACGGGAACCCACCACTTCCTGCTGGACGCGGCCGACCCACTCGGCACCGGTTTCCTGCTCCGCTGAGCCCGGCCAGGCAGGCCCGCCGCGCCGGGGCGCGGCCCGGGAGGGGCAGAGCCGGGCACATGACGGGCTCGAACACCCGCCGCCGGGCTGGTCGGACGTGGGATGATCGGCGGCAGCGCGCCCGGGTGGGCGCCCGTCGGAGGGAGATGCGCGTGAAGGGGTTCCTCGCCAGCCTCGTGGCCACTGGCATCGCCTTCGTTGTCGCCGCCAAGGTCGTCCCCGGGATCTCCTTCCCGGCGACGGAGATGAAGGATCCGGGCAGGGACATCGTCATCATCGCCGCCGTGGCGATCGTGTTCGGCGTCGTCAACGGGCTCGTCAAGCCGGTCCTCAAGGCTCTCACGTTTCCGATCAGCCTGATGACGATGGGCCTCGTGGGCATCGTCATCAGCGCCGGCCTCCTGCTCGCGGTGGCCTGGGTCGCCGAGAAGCTGCACATCGTCCTCAAGATCGGCGCGTTCCCGCCGCACCTGCTGACGTCGGACACGATCGTCGCGGCCGTCATCGGGTCGATCGTCATCGGGCTCGTCGGCGCGGTCGCCCGAGTCGCCGTGCGAGGCTGACAACGAGCGGCCCGCGCGACCCGGACGACCAGGGCCAGTCGGACCCGCCCATCCCGTTCGACGGGGGCCGCGAGGGGGACCGCGATGCGGGCGCGGGGCCTGGGTCCCGGCCACTCGGCGTCGATCCGCCCGACCAGCCCGCCGACGAGGTGGACCGCCTGCCGGCGATCGCCGGAGCGCTGCGGCAGGCGGCTCGCCGTCACGGCACGCCGCTCTACGTGACCGACGCCGCCGTGCTCGAGGCGTCCGCACGTCGCCTGGTCCGGGCGTTCGGGTCGCGCTGGGAGCGCCGCTACTCGATCAAGGCCAATGACCTCCCGGCACTCGTCGCCCGGATCCACGCCCTGGGTTTCGGCGCCAACGTCGTCTCCCTCGGCGAATGGGACCTCGCCCGGCGCGCCGGCGTGCCCAACGCGGCGATCACGCTCGAGGGGATCGGCAAGACCGACGCCGACCTCCGCGCCGCCGCGCGTGCCGCGGCGAGCGGCGATCCCCTGCGCTGGGTCAGCCTCGAATCGGCAGAGGAGGCCGCCGCGCTCGCGAAGGCCGTCCTCGCCGCGGACCGCGGCCCGGTCGCGTGGCGTGACGAGCAGCCCGACCTGCCGGTTCGCGTCGACGTGCTCCTGCGGCTGAACCCCGAGGTCCAGCCCGAGACTCGTGCCGGCCTCGCGACCGGCCTGGCCGGCAGCAAGTTCGGGCTCCTCGCGGAGGAGCTCGGGGAGGCCGTCCGGGCCGGCGGCGGACCGCTCGGGCCGCTCCGCTTCCGCGGCATCCACCTGCACGTCGGGTCCCAGCTGGGAGCGGTCGACGCCTGGCGCGACGCCGTGCGGCGCGGCCTGACCGTGCTGGCCCTCCAGCTGGGCGGCCTCCCCGACTTCGACACGCTCGACGTCGGGGGCGGGTTCCCCGTGCCCCCGTTCGGCGAGGAAGGGCCGCTGCCGGAGCGCTACGCGCACGAGATGCCCGCGCTGCTGGCCGCCATTCCGGCAGACCGCCGGCCGCGCCATCTCGCGGTGGAGCCCGGCCGTTTCCTGGTGGCACGCGCGGGCTGGATCGTCGCCCGGGTGCTGCACGTCCGCGAGCGGACGGGCCCGCCACCGCCACCGCCGGCGCTCGAACGGTCCGGGCCGCTGGGCCTCGCCGTGGTGCCTCCGGAGGCCCGCACCGTGGACCGGCGCCTGCGAATCGTGGTCATCGACGCCGGCCTGACGGAACTGATCCGGCCCGCGCTCTACGGTGCGTACCACGCCGTCCTGCCGCTGACCTCGATGGGGCGCCCGGTCACCCCGGCGCAGCCCGCGGCGGGCGTGCCGGCACGGATGTCGGCGTCCTGGCGGGCGGCCGCCGCGGATCGCCAGGCGCGCGAGCGAGCGCCGCAGGACGCTCACGCGGTCGCGGCGATGGCCCGGTCGCGCGGGTGGACCACCGCTCGCGTCGATGGACCCGTCTGCGAGTCGACCGATACCCTCGGAGAGCACGTCCTCCCACCGCTCCGCCGCGGCGACTTCGTCGCCATCCGCGACACGGGCGCGTACGCGGCCTCGATGCGATCCTCGTACAACGGGCGGCCCCGACCGGCGGAGGTCCTTGTCGAGAAGGACGGCGAGGTGGTGCTGCTCCGCCGGCGCGACTCGCCGAGCCGCCTGGGCTGAAACGGCGGTCCCGTGCTCAGGGAGTCGCCGCGATGGTCCGAACCAGCCTCGCGACGGCCTCGGCCGAACCCGGACCGCCCCCTGGCACCAGCACGACGATCGAGAGCAGGCGCCCATCGCGCAGCATCCAGGCGGCGCCGTGGGCGACGAGCACCTGGCGTACCAGGCCCGGCGCCGTGGTGGCGTCCGGAGCGTTCTGGGCGACTGACGCGAGGGCCCCGGACCCACCCGGACTGGGGGCAACGGTGAGGCTGACCACGCCTGGGCTGGTCCCCGCGGAGGCGTAGAGACACGTCGCCCCGGCCGTCGCCTCGACGTGCTGCGGCGGGCCCACGGGCGCAGCCACCGCGGCCGTGGCCGCCCCCGGCCCGAGGAGTGCGCACGGATCGGGGGCCGCCGGCCCGCTCCTGACAGCGCCCGCCGAGGGCGAGGCGATCGGAGGCGCGGCGGGGCTCGTGGCAGGGGACGGTGTCAGCGACGGCGCCGGGGAGGAACCTCCCCCGCATCCAGCCGCGATCGCGCCGGCGACCAGGCCGATGGCGAGAACGAGCCGGAGCGCCGAGACCGCGCGGGTTCCTCGGGCGCGCGAGGATGGGGCAACCGGCGGCTGCATGGGTGAGGCATCGGCCGCGGGACCCGCGTCCTTCACCACGACTTCTCGCCCGGCCGGTCTCGACGGCGACGCGCGCTCGCTCCCGCGATCCCGTTACGATCCCGCCATGTCCCAATCGCAGGAACCGGCGCCCGGCGGAGCCGTGAGGCCCGGCGGAGCCGCGAGGCCCGCCTCGCCCGGGCCGCGGGGCGATCACGGAACCAGGGGTCGCGCACTCCGCCGCGCGGACCAGGTTCGCGGCGCGCATCGCGGCGGCCCCGATCCTTGCCGACGGGGCGATGGGGACGCTGCTCTTCTCGCGCGGGATTCCGCAGCGGGCCTGCCTGGACGAGCTGGTCCTGACGCGCGCCGACCTGGTGGCCACGATCCACCGCGAGTACCTGGAGGCGGGCGCGGACCTGATCGAAACGGCGACATTCGGCGCCAACCGGGTCCGCCTGGCCGCGTGGGGCCTGGAGGCCATGGCCTCGCGGATGAACCGGCGCGCGGCGCAGCTGGCACGCGAGGCGCGGGACGTGACGGGCCGCGACGCCCTGATCGCCGGCTCGGTGGGCCCGCTGGAACGGCCGGGCCGCCCGATTGCCGGCGACGGCGCCCGGCAGGTGGCCCGGGGGGTCTTCCGCGAGCAGATCGATGGCCTGCTGGAGGGCGGCGTCGATCTCCTCATGCTCGAGACCTTCAGCGAGCTCGAACCGCTCCTGCTGGCGCTCGACGAGGCGCGAGCCGCGGCCGGCCTGCCGGTGGTGGCCTCGCTGACGTTCGGTGAGGAGTGGGCGCTGTCCGACGGCACGAGCCCCGAGGCGGCTGCCGCTGCCCTCGCCGCGGCCGGTGCCGACGCGGTGGGCGTCAACTGCGGCACCGGCCCGGTCGGCAGCCTGGACGCGCTCGTGCGGGTTGCAGGCACGGCCCGGCTGCCGGGCAGCGTGCTGCCGAACGCCGGCCTCTCGCAGCGCGTCGAGGGCCGCTTCGTCTTCGCCGCGGGCCCGGACTGGTTCGCCGAGATGGTGCCGGACGCGCTGGCCGCGGGCGCACGGATCATCGGCGGCTGCTGCGGCACGACGCCGGAGCACGTGGCGGCGATGCGAATCGCGCTCGATCGGGTCATCGGCACCCCACGGTCGATGGCGCCGGCGGCAGGTTCGCAGCCGCCTCCGTCGATCTCCTCGGCAGGCGGCGACGGCCGGCGCGGCGGCCACCACCGCCCCGTCCGTCTCGTCGATCCGCAGCGGCGCCCTCGACCTGACCGCCGGCGAGGCGCCGCTGCCGACGCGCCCTCCTCGAGAAGCTTCGCGCGGGTCGGTACGTCGTCTCGGTCGAGATCGACCCGCCCCGCTCGATCCGCATCGACCGCACGATCGACGCCGCTCGCCTCCTCCGCGACGCCGGCGCCGATTGCGTGAACGTCTCGGACTCGGCGATGGCCCGCGTGCGGATGGGGGCGCTGGCCGTCGCGTTCGGCGTCCAGCGCGAGCTCGGCCTCGAATGCGTGGTCCACCTCACGACGCGGGACCGGAACCTGATGGCCCTCGAGGCCGAGCTGCTTGGCGCCCATGCCCTGGGCGTCCGGGACATCCTGGCCCTCACCGGCGACCCGCCGCGGGTGGGTGACTATCCCACCGGGACGGGCGTGTGGGACGTCAATTCCATCGGGCTTGTCGGCATCCTCGCCCGGCTCAACCGCGGCGAGGACCAGGCCGGTGCCCCGATCGGCCAGCGGGCCGGCTTCACGATCGCGTGCGCCCTCGACCCCACGGCGCACGATGCCTCGCGAGAGTGGGACCGCCTGCACGAGAAACTCGACGCGGGCGCCCACCTGGTCATGACCCAGCCCCTCTTCGGCCTCGACCAGGTGGAGGCGATGCTCGCCGAAGCACGCCGCCGCTTCGGGCCGGGCGGCTTTCCCGTGCCCGTGATCCTGGGCGTCCTGCCCCTCCAATCGTCGCGGCACGCGGAGTTCCTCCACCACGAGGTGCCGGGCATCACGATTCCCGGTGGGACCCGGGAGGCCATGCGCGATGCCGGTGATCGCGGGGCGGAGGTCGGCGTGGATGCCGCGCTCGCCCTCCTCGAGGCGGTTGGCGGATCCGTCGCCGGCGCCTACGTCATGCCGTCCTTCGGGCGATACGAGCAGGCCGCCGATCTCGTGCGGCGGCTGCGAGCGTGGCTGGCGAGCCGCCCGGCGTCCGGCCCCCCGCTGGGCTAGACTCGGGCCATGGGTGCGGTCGACACGATGGAGATCTTCTTCGAGGAGCTGAACGCTGGCGCGCGGGACCGCGCGGTCGCCCTGATGGACGAGCGCGTCGAGATGCGCGTCCACGTCGGCGAGAGCGCGCGCACGCTGCGTGGCCTGGAGCAGGTTGGCGGCTGGTTCCTGCGCGCGGACGCCGGCCTCAAGATGGTCCCCGGAGAGATCCAGGACATGGGCAACACCTGGCAGGCCGACCTGCTGGTGGTCCGCCCCGGCGCGCCGTCGCAGCACCTGGACGCGGCCTTCCGTGTCGAAGCCGGCAGGATCACCTCGATCAACCTGACCCCGCGCCGCTGAGCCCTGCCGGCGTGCGGATGCCGCCGCGTCTCTCCCCCGAAGCGCCCGGTTCCACGGCTCGCTTCCGGTCGCGCGGTACCCTGTTGACCGGAGGTGCCAGCCATGAACCTGGGGCATGTCGGGATCTGGAGCCGGGAGCTGCGCACCGGCGACCCGCGCGAGGGCGCCGCGGCCGCGGCCGAACTCGACAGGCTCGGCTACGGGGCGATCTGGATGCCGGGCCGTTCCGGCAGCGACTTCTGGCAGCTCGCCGACGGAATGCTCGGCGCCAGCGACTCGATCGTGGTGGCGTCGGGGATCCTGAGCGTGTGGACCAATCCGGTGCCCGACGTCGCCGCGGCGCGCGCGGCGCTCGCCGCCCGTCACCCGGGCCGGTTCCTCCTCGGCCTGGGCGCCAGCCACGCGGCGGCGGTCGAGGCGCAGACCGGCCTGCGCTACGAGCACCCCGTGGCCGTCGTGAAGCAGTACCTCGACGATCTCGACGCGGCCGTGCAACCGGTGCCGCGAGCGGAACTCGTGCTCGCGGCCCTCGGCCCGCGCATGCTCGGGCTTGCCCGCGATCGATCGGCGGGCGCCCACCCCTACTTCGTGCCCGTCGAGCACACGCTGCTCGCGCGCGAGGTCCTGGGTCCGGGCGTCCTGCTCGCGCCGGAACAGGCGGTCGTGCTCGAATCCGACCCGGTGACCGCGCGAGCCATCGCCCGTCGCCACACGACCTCGTACCTGGCGGCGCCGAACTACGCGAACAACCTGCGCCGGCTCGGCTGGGATGACGAGGACCTCGCCGACGGCGGCAGCGACCGGCTGGTCGATGCGCTGGTGGCCTGGGGCGACCTGGCGGCCATCCGGCGGCGGATCGTCGAGCACCTCGACGCCGGCGCGGACCACGTCTCTCTCCAGGTCCTGCCGGCCACCGCCGACACGATCCCGCTCCGCGAATGGCGCGTGCTTGCCGAGGTCGTGAAGCTCTGAGGCCGGTCAGCCGGCCGCGGCCGGGGCCCGTCTGGGCCGCGCGCCCAACGGCCGCCCGCCAGCGAGCCCCTGCCCCGCCTACGGTGAGGGCGAGGGCGACGGCGCCTGCGTGATCGTCGTGCCACCGGACGCGCCCGCGGTCGGGATCACGATCTGATCCCCGATCGCGATCTTGTTGGGATCCTTGATCGACGGATTCGCCTTCATGATCTGGTCGAGCGTCACGTGGTACTTGGCGGCAATCGTGGAGAGCGTGTCCCGGGCGACCACCGTATAGACGAACGGCGTCGCTGAAGGCACGGGCGTGGCCACGGACGGGGAGGCGGACACGACCGGGCTCGGCGAGGGCGACGGGGCAGGGCCGCCGCCGCCCCCCCGAAGCAGGAAGGGCAGCGTGAACATCACCACGACGCCCACCGCGACGACGCCGATGTACACCCCGAGGCGCGGGATCCGCCCGAGCGACGGGAGCCCACTGTGCGTGCGAAGGCTGGGGTACTGCTCGATCGTCCGCGGCCGTTCCCACGAGGGCGCCACGGGATCACGCGAGGACGCACCCCGGCGCCGGTCGTCCTGGCGGCCCCGACCGGCCGGCGAGTAGCCGACGGGACTGCGGCGCGGCGTGACCGGGACGGCCATGCCGTCGTCCGGCTCGTCATCGGTCGATGCGGCGCCGGGCGCGTGGCCGGCCGCGTCCACCACGAGCCGGCCGCCGGAACCGGCGCGCCCGCGGCTGGCGAGGAACGCGGGCATGGCCGCGTCGTCCGCCTCGCCCCAGGTCTCGGCAGCGGGCGCGGGCGGCGGTGGCAGGTCGTCCGGAGATGGCACGGCGGGCGCGGAATGGCCGGGCGCGGAATGGCTGGGCGCGGCCACCCGGTCGGCGCCCCACGGCGGCGGCGCGGCCCAGCCTGCCGAGGGAGCCTCGTCCTCGTCCTCCACGTCCGCCTCGCGGGTCGGCCAGGCCGCCGGGCTGTCGCGCTCCGCGCCGCCCCGCGGCGCTTCAGGCACCGGCCGGTCCCCGGCGGCCAGTCGCGAGATCGGGCCGGCCTCGAGTCGATCGCCCAGGCGGGGCGCGGCGGCGTCGCGGGCGGGCCGAAGGGGTGTGGTCTCCCGCACGGGCGCGGCCTCGCGCCGCGCCCAGTCGAGGAACGTCGGGCAGCCGGCGAAGGTCGAGGAGAGGCAGTAGGCAGCCTGGTGCGCCAGGGCGCGCGGCGCGGCCGGCGTCTCCGCAAAACATCGGTGCCGGTGGTCGGGCACGGAGCCGCGGCCGTCCCGATCATCGTCGTAGGCGATGAACGGGCAGACCGTCGCCTGGGCCAAGCTGCCGCTGCGGTCGCTCATCGGCCGGATCATACCCGGCGCCACGCCCGCCGGACGCGCTCGCGCGCGTCGTGAGCCCGGACTCGCACGCGTTCCGCGGTGGAACAGCCGGGGGCCGTCCGGGGCAATCGCGCCCGCGCGCGCCCCGGCGCGGCGCCGGGATCTGCCGGGCCTGTCGGCTCTTGATTCGACCGTGGCGCCGCTCCGTAATCACCCCAACACCCCCGTGCTGGATCGGCGCCGGGCGAACCTGCCGCCCGCAACACCCCTGATCAACGGGAACGGGAGGTCAGCCGTGCGGACGCGGACGCTCATCCCCCTGGTCGTGGCGGCGCTGATCGCGGGCGCATGCGGCTCGACGCAGTCCCCCTCGGCGCCGCCCAGCCTCGCCGGCTCACCCAGTCCGGCGTCGGAGTCGGCGTCACCGAGCCAGGCACCGCCGAGCCCGGCACCGCCGAGCCCGGTACCCTCCGGCACGCCATCGATCGCAGCGTCGACGGTTCCGTGCGCAGAGACAGCCCACCGGGATGGCACCGCTGAGCGGGCCCAGCTCACCGGCGTCACCGCCGTCAATTCGGCCGCGGCCGGTTCCGTCGTCTTCACGTTCGCGGATGCTCCCGTCCCAACCGTTGACGCCAGGCGCGGCACTCCCCCGTTCCGGGCCGATCCAAGCGACCTCCCGGTGTCGGTCGAAGGTTCGGCATTCTGGGTCGTGGTCCTCCACGGTGGCACCGGCATCGATCCCACCGGCGTGGCCACGTACACCGGGCCCGGCGAGATCCGCCCGCCCGGTAGCCCCATCGTGGACCTGGTCCGGCTCGGCGACTTCGAGGCGGTCTCGGCGTGGGTGATCGGTTCGGGTGCCGCGACCTGCCTCCAGGTCGTCACGGGTGCCGGACGGATCGAGGTGGTGCTGACGACGCCATAGCGGGGACGCGCGCCCCGGCGCGGCGCTGCGCCCTCGTCCTGCCCGCAGCGCGGACGATCGACCCGACGGCGCGCGACGCCTGCCACGAACGGACCGGTCCCACCTGCCGCCTCACCAGGTACCCTTCCGCGCCGATTTGGCGGAGGCGCCGTACAGTTTCACCTTCTCCGCGCGGCAGGGGTGGGAGTGCGAATTGGGCGAATTCGACCCGACGGAGGTCCCCGCAGCCAGCAGCGCTCACGTTCGGCGCCCGCCGAAGCGTGGCTGCTGGCACGACCGCGGCGCCGCCGTGGGCAGCTCGCACGCACGACTGCTGCAGACAGGCGGATGAATTGTCGCGCCCGACGGAAACGGAGGTGAGGCCCAGGCTCACGTGATCGATCGACTGACCTGTCCAGCCATGAGCCGTGCGCCGCAGGTGGCGCGCCGCTCAACGCGGAAAGGGAGCGCATGAAGATCCACAGGGTTCTACCGTTCGTGACCACCGCAGCCTTGATCGTCAGCCTGGTGCCGGCGGTCGCGGGCGTGGTCCACGCAAGCTCGGTCGCGTCTCCGGCCCTCGTGCTCGGTCCCAAGGCGATTCCCGCCACCGTGGCCGGTCCCGGCTATGGCCTCTTCAGCTGCCAGGTCGGACTGTCGTCCAGCGGTGTCTGCTACGACCCGTACCAGATGCGCCACGCCTACGGGACCGACGCGCTGATCAGCGCCGGCTTCGATGGCCGTGGCAAGACGATCATCATCGTCGACGCGTTCCAGTCGCCCAACATCGTGGCGCAGCTCAACACCTACGACGCGTTCTACGGGCTGCCGAGCCTGAACGGGCTGGGCGGCGCCCCTGACGCAAGCCTTGGCACGTTCACCCAGATCGCCCCGGACGGCCTCACGCCCTTCGTCACCGGGGACGCCAACATGACCGGCTGGGCGGAGGAGATCTCGCTGGACGTCCTGTGGGCGCACGCGATCGCCCCCGGCGCGAACATCGTGCTCGACCTGGCGAAGTCGAACGATGACGCCGACATCCTGAGCGCGACCAAGTACGCGGTGGACCACCACCTTGGCGACATCGTCTCGCAGAGCTTCGGCGAGGCCGAGAGCTGCGTGGACCCGATCCTGCTGAAGCAGGAGCACAACGTATTTGCGAAGGCCACGCTGAAGCACATGACGCTGTTCGCCTCGTCGGGCGATCAGGGCGCGGCGCAACCGACGTGCGACGGCAACTCCTGGCTGAAGTCGGCGTCGTCACCGGCCAATGACCCGCTGGTCACCGCCGTGGGCGGCACCGAGCTGCACGCTGCCGACTATTGCCTGGCCTCTCTCGGCTGTGATCCGACCACCAACCCGGCCCCCGGCACCTACCAGGGCGAGATCGCCTGGAACGAAGGGCCGCCATACGGCGACTTCCAGACGTTCTTCGACTCGACGCTGGCGACCGGTGGCGGCTTCAGCGCCCTGTACCGCGAGCCGTTCTACCAGCAGGGCATCGTCCGCGGCGGGAAGCGGGGCGTGCCCGACGTGTCGTACAACGCCGCGGTCCTGCACGGCGTGCTGACGTACCTCGACATCCCCGGCATCCCGGCCGGCTACTACCGGTTCGGCGGCACCAGCGCGGGCTCTCCGCAATGGGCCGCCATCATGGCGATCGCCGACCAGAAGGCCGGCCACGACCTCGGCTTCATCAATGCCGGCCTCTATCGCGTGGCCAGGGTGTGGAAGCTCTACGCCGCATCGCTCCACGACGTGACGAGCGGCACCAACTCGGCCGTCGAGTTCGACGCCAGCAACAACCCGGTCACGATCCAGGGCTTCACGGCCGGACGGGGCTGGGATGCGACCACCGGTCTCGGTTCGCCGTCGACGGGCCAGCTGATCGGGTCCCTGATGCACTTCACGTTCTTTGGCGACGGCATCGCCGCGATCGCCCAATCGGCGCCCGGTCTTGGCAGTCGGTCCGGACGCGGGTTCATCGGGCCGCATTGACGTAGCCCCATTGACCCAGCCTGGCCGCCGGTCGCGGCGGCCCAGGTGGCGGCCGGCGGCGTGAGCGATCGCCGCCGATAGGCCTCGAAACGGAAGAGCCGGGCATCGACTCCGAGCGTCGGTGCCCGGTTCTTCACGTCCTGGGCACGCGCGCCCGCCCCGAGGGCGCCCGCCCCAACGCGCCGAGCCCGCGATGGTGCGGATCAGACGCTCGCCGCGTCCTCCGCCCGCGTTCGGCCCGGCCCCGGCGCTGGCCCGGCTGCCCGCGCGGCGTCCGCGGTCGCGCCACGGCGCAGCGCCGCCCCCAGCCACTCGAGGAACGACGCCGCCTGGAGCCTGGTCAGGATGTCGCGAGCGGCGTCGGCCGCGGCACGCACCTGGGGCCTGTCCCCGGCCGCACGCTCGTGCCGACGGAGCGCGAAATGTCCAACATCCTTGACATCATGTCGCCTGTCCTGTACATTGCCGATGTCGAAGATGTTTGACATGGGAGACGCCGATGGCATTCCTGGAGAAGAGCAACTGGGTCACCCTCGTCGTCGCCGTGCCAACGCTGCTCGTCTACGCGGCCCTGGTCGTGGCGCAGGTGCCCGGCAAGCCGATCGCCGAAGTTTCGTGGGTCGAGCCGATGATCGTCACGATCGTCGTGTTCGTGGTGGCGAACGTCCTCGGCAACGTGGTCGCGGCGGCTTCGAACCCTCGCGAGGCGGACAAGAACGACGAGCGCGACCGGGAGATCGATCGCTTCGGTGAGCGGGTCGGCAACTGGCTGATCATCGCCGGCTCGATCACGGCCCTGGTCCTGGCGATGGCCAGGGCCGACCACTTCTGGATCGCGCACGCGATCTTCCTGGGCGGCCTGGTGGGCGCCCTCCTCAGCTCCGCCACCAAGATCGCGGCCTACCACGGACCGTTCCAGCGGTGGTGAAACCGACCGCCGTCACCAACTCGATCCGGAAGCTCAGGTTCGCCAGTGGCGAGATGACCCAGGCGGACCTGGCCGATCAAGTCGGCGTGACCCGCCAGACGATCATCGCCATCGAGCAGGGCAGGTACTCGCCGTCGCTCGAGACGGCCTTCCGCATCGCCCGCGTCCTCGGCGTCCCGCTCGACGAGGCGTTCCAGTACTCGGACGAACAGGGATGACCAGCCGACCGACGGCCCGGACTGGGCTGGACCCTTCAACCACCTTCACTCGAACTGGGAGAACACCAATGTCCGCGCAGGCCACGAAATCCCCGTCTCTGCCGCCGCGCTGGTTCATCCGCTCGTTCTGGGTGGTGCAGCGTGCCGTGTATGCGGTCACAGGCGGCCGGTTCGGCCTCCTGACCGCGAGGGCCGACCGCCAGGGCATGCTGCGGCTGCGGACGGTCGGGCGCCGCACCGGCGAGGAGCGAAAGGCAATCCTCGCCTACTTCGAGGACGGTCCCGACCTGGTCACCATGGCCATGAACGGCTGGGCCGACGCCGAGCCCGCCTGGTGGCTCAACCTGCAGGCTCATCCCGACGTCACCGTCGATCTGCCCGGCGGGTCGCGCGCGGTCCACGGACGTGCAGCGGACCAGGACGAGCGGCCACGCCTGTGGGCCAGGTGGGCCGCGTACGACAAGGATCTCGACGCCTTCGCCGCGCGTCGCTCGCGGGAGACGGCGGTCGTCATCCTGTCGCCCCGAGCCGTGTAGGCGTCCGCCCGGGCCGCGCGGATCTCGCCGTCCTCGACGAGCTGACGGCCGCCGGCACCCGGCGCCGTTCATCAATCGCCCGCTCCCGCTGAGCAAGGCTCGCCAGGCGCTCGATCGCCGGGAGCGGAACCCACTCCGAAGCTCGGTCGCCCCCACCGTGGGTGACCCAGGTTCCCCGCGCCCGAGGCGAGGCGCGGTCCGATGTCAGCCGAATTGGCAGCGGCCGGTCCGACCTGCCGCACGAGAGGAGAGCACGCGCATGAACACGAACCGAACGACCGCCGTCGCGACGGCGAGGCCGGCCATGAGCGCGGACCGCAAGGCCGCCGTCTGGATCGGCGTGCTGTACATCATCGGAACGGTTGCCCTGGTCCTCAGCGCGGTCGTCACGGGCGGGATCCTGACGGGCCCCGACTACCTGGCCCAGGTCGCCGCGCAGCCGAACCAGGTGGCCATCGGAGCCCTGCTCGTCCTGCTGGCGGGCTTCGCGCTCGCGATGGTCCCGGTCGTGTTCTGGCCGGTCGGCAAGCGGTACAACCAGACGCTGGCCATGGGGTACGTCGTCTTCCGTGGCGCGCTCGAGGGGATCGTCTACCTCGTCGGTGCGCTCGGGTGGCTCGTGTTGATCCCGCTCAGCACGCAGCCGGATGCGGGGCCGCTCGCCGGCTTCGTGCGCACGTCCGACGTCGTGATCTGGGAGCAGGTGGGCGTCTTCCCGTTCGCTCTCGGCGCGCTGATGTTCTCCGTCCTGCTCTACCAGTCGCGGCTCGTGCCCCGCTGGTTGTCGGTCTGGGGGCTCGTGGGGGCCGTGCTCTACATCGTGCCGCCGATTGGGAGCATGTTCGGGCTCTCGCTCGGCGTCCTCATGGCCCCGACCGCCGTGCAGGAGATGGTCATGGCGGTCTGGCTGATCGCCAAGGGGCTTCAACCCGTCTGCGATCGCTGCCGCGTCTGCCGGTGAGGCGTCGAGGTGGCAGGCCGCTCCGGGCACTGTTCCGGCGATGTAGGTCGGGGCCCGACACTCGGGACGGTTGCCTCAAGGGCCCCCACGTTTGACAGCCTCGGGGTGCGATCTGACACTTCCCGGGTACGGCCTGTGACCCACGATCCCGGTGTCCGTTCATCCCCAGCGAAGCGAAGGAGAGTCATGTCCCGACTGACCAGCTGGCTGCGGCCGGCGACGATCGCCCACGCTCATTGCGATATCCCGTGCGGCATCTACGACCCGGCGGAGGCCGTCCTGGCGGCGCGCACGGTCGCCCGCATGGTCGAGCTCATCGGCCAGCTGGACCCGGCCAGCACCGCCGTGGGCGACCGCCAGAAGTTCGTCCGCTGCGTGACCGTCAAGGAGCAGCACGCGGAGAAGGTCAAGCACGAGGTCCAGGTCATCTGGTCCGACTACTTCAAGCCGGAGCACCTGGCCGCGGCGCCCGACCTCCACACCAAGGTCTGGAACATCCTGAAGCTCGCCGGCAAGAACAAGCAGACGATCGATGCCCAGGCCGCGGCCGACCTCGAGACGGCGGTCAAGGAGTTCTCCGACATCTTCTGGGCGACCAAGAAGTAGCCCCCGGACTCGAACCGGTCGCGGCGGCGACCGCTCGACGGTGAGCGCGCTGGTCGCCCCCGACGGCTCGCGCGCGGGGCGGGGGTCGCGCGGTCGCCCACCCTGGCGGCTGCGCGCGTTCCTCTTGATCTCGACGGTGCTGGCGGCGGCCGCCGACGCCGCGGCCGTCGCACGCCGGGCCCGTCGAGGCCCCTGGCGCGTCGAAGTCCAGGAAGGCAGCATGGCCCCGGCGCTGCGACCCGGCGACTGGCTGGTCGTGGACCCGACGCCGCGGCGCTGGCCGGCGCCCGGCCGGCTCGTCGTGGCGCGCGAGCCGGACAGTGGCGTGCTGATCGTCAAGCGCGTCGCGGCCGGCCCCGGCCAGACCGTTCGGACGCCCTGGGGCGAGCCGGTCACGCTGGGTCCCGACGAGGCATGGCTGCTCGGCGAGGACGCCGAGCATTCGGTCGATTCCCGTCGCTACGGCGCGGTGTCGTGCGACGACCTGGTCGCGGTCGTGCGCTGGCGGTACGGACCGATGGGTCGCATCGGCCGGCCCGCCTGACGCGCCCCGATCGGGCGCAGGGGCTGACGCGCGGCGGCCCGATGGCCGCGCCTATGATCAGGGCCTCCATGGACACGCCGCCGCCGTTCGACCCCGCCGTCACCTCCCATCCCGACCCGGATGCGACCCTGTCGGGCCCACCCGAGCCGTGGGACTCCCTGCCCCAGCCCAGCCCTCGTCACGGGCCGCCCTGGTGGATGACCGAGATGATCGAGGCGGAGCCGGCGCTCTCCGGCCGGCTGCTGCAACGCATGGGGGTGGTTCGGCGAAGCTCCGGAGCGCCCGGCGTGCCGCCGCGGCTGGAGGCACCCGGGCGGGACTCCCCGGCCGGCAGGCTGGCGGCAGCCATCCGGCGGACGCTCGAGCGCGGCGAGCCGATCACGGTCACCGGCTGCGGGACGAGCGAGCACGCAGCGCTCGCCTTCGCCGAGATCGCGGGCGAAGCGGCCTCGCGGGCGAGCATCGCCGGTGCCGACCAGCCGGGGACGATCCTGGCCCGCCAGGCGTTCGAAGCCTCGCTTGCGCCGCAGCGTGGAGGGCTGGTCATCGGCATCAGCCACGAGGGCGGCACCGCCGCCACGCTGGCCGCCCTGCAGGCGGCGGCCAGGACCGGCGCCAAGACGGCCGCGGTGACCGTCCATCCCGCGTCGCCGATCGGCAAGCTGGCCGGCATCGTGCTCGCCACAGGGGAGATCGACCGGAGCTGGTGCCACACGGTTGGCTACCTCTCGCCGATCCTCGCCGCGCTCGCCGTCGGCGCCGCGCTGACCGGCGAGGCGGGCGAGGCCGATCCCGCGGCCGTGCGCGCGCTGCTCGCGAGCGGCCTGGCCCGGGCCGGCGACGCCGAGGGCATCGCCCGCACCATCGCGCCCGCCCACCAGGTCCTGGTCATCGCGTCGGGCGCGGACCGGCCCGCCGCGCGCGAGCTCGCCCTGAAGGTCGAGGAGGCGACCTGGCTGCCGGCGGCCCACCGCGAGCTGGAGACCTTCCTCCACGGCCACCTTCCCGCGACCGACGCGACCACGGCGATCGTGCTGCTGCTCACCGACCGAGCGGGTGGAGCGGAGCGCTCGGCGCGAGCCCAGCAGGCGCTCGCCGCGGCCGCCCGAGTCGGCATGCGGCCGGCCGCGATCCTGGGAGGCGAGCACGATCGCGACTGGCCGGCGTTCCTCACGCCGGGCGGTCGGGTCCTGGTCCCGGAGTCGCCGGGGCTGCCGCCGCCGGTGCGCGCGCTGGTCGGGACGGCGACGCCGCTGCAGCTCGTGACGGAGCGGCTGGCGCGGCTGCTGGGTCGCGACCCCGACCCGATCCGCCGCGACGACTTCGCCTACCGCGAGGCCGCGGCGCTCGCGGAGTAGGCGCGTCCGGGACGCCCTCAACGCAGGCCGAACACCTCGCCGAGCAGGTCGATCATCTCCAGGTCCCACGGCAGGAAGTCCTGCAGCATGAGGCGCTGCGCGCCGGCGGCCGCGAACCGGTCGGCCATGGCGCGGGCATCGTCCGGCGTGCCGAAGATCCAGCGCGTCCGGCGCTCGGCCAGCCAGGCGGACGCGTCGGCCGGGGAGCCGACCGCGGCCAGGAGCGACGCGGCGCGCCGATCGATCTCCGCCTGGTCGCGCCCAACGAGGACGCCGACCATGGCCGAGTGGACGATCGTCGACGACTCGCGCCCGGCCGACCTGGCGATCTCGTCCAGGTGCGCGAACCGATCGGCGACCCGGGAGGCGTCCGAGGACGTGACGTTGAACTCGTCCGCGAACCGCACGGCGATCCGCATCGAGCGGGGGCTGCCCTCGCCGCCCACGATGATCGGCGGCCCCGGCTGCTGGACGGGCCGCGGCCGGAAGAGGGATCCCGGCACCTGGTAGTGGCGCCCATCGAACGTCCAGCCGTCGGGCTCTCCCCACAGCCCACGGAGGACCGCGAGCTGCTCCTCGAGCATGTCCGCCCGGACCTCGATCGGCGGGAACGGGAATCCGTGGTGCCGGTGCTCAGCCTCGTTCCAGCCCGCCCCCAGGCCCAGCTCCACGCGACCGCCGGACATCTCGTCCACGGTGGCCACGACCTTGGCGAGGTTGCCCGGGTGGCGGAACGTGACCGGCGAGACCAGGGCGCCCAGGCGGATTCGCGTCGTCTCGCGGGCGAGTCCGGCGAGAACGGTCCAGGCGTCCGTGGTGGGGCGGCCGCCCGCTCCCGGGAAGCTGTCGTAGTGGTCCGATCGGAAGAGCGTCTCGAACCCGGCGGCCTCCGCGTGGCGGGCGACCGCGAGCTGGTCCTCGTACGAGCAGCCCTGCTGCGGCTCGATCATGAGGGCAAGGCGCATTCGGATCCCTCCGTGCGGGGTGTCGGTCTCGTCATCGCAGCCGGCCCGGCCGCCGGTCCAATCGTGCGTCATCGGGCGGCACCGCGGCGCGCGCGAACCATTCGGGTTTCCTCAATCATCGTCGCCGGCACGATTATTCAGGCCTGCTATAGTATTCGGGTGATCGAAACCATTAGCCCGGCCACCGAACCCGACGCTTCCGCCGGCACGGAGGCCGTGCCCGCGCCGGGCGCGCCAGCTCCCGTGGGCCTGGCCGCGCCGCCATCCGGCGACGCCGCCGCACCCGCGGAGGCGATCGACCGGCAGGCTGCCATCATCGAGATCGCGACCTCGCTGGCCGAGATCGCCCGATTCCATTCCTGCCAGGCGGCTCGCCGCCTGACGCACGAGGGCATCAGCATCGCCCACCTCGAGATCCTCTGGCTCTTGGAGGATCGGGACGCGATGTCGATGGGCCGGGTCGCCGACATGCTCGGCGTGGCCCTGGCCAACGCGACCGGCCTGATCGACCGCATGGAGCAGCGCGGACTCGTGATCCGCGACCGCGACGACGACGACCGGCGCATCGTCCTGGTCCGGGCGACCGCGGCCGGCAAGGCGACGCTCGCGGAGGTCGACGGCTGGCGGAGCGGCATGACCGCGAGCCTGCTCGGACGCCTCGACACGGACCAGATCGCCCGCATCCTCACGGGCGTCCGGGAGATGCGCGACGCCCTGGCTGCGTCCGCGGACCGGCCGGGCTGCCCCGGGGCCGCCACCGCCGGCGTCCACCCGGGAGCCACGCCGCCGCACTCCGGACCCTCGGCCGCAGGGCCCGCCCAGCCGCCCGGCACTCGCTGACGCGACGCGCAGGAGCGGCTCGCGTCGCGGGCCGCCGCTTTGCCCACCCACGAACCATCCATCCCTCGACCACATCTCGCGCACATTGCCCGCCCACCATCACGATCGATGCACCACCGCCGCCCGCCGACATCCCCGCAACGGAGCATGACCTGATGCCGTCCCAGCCCGGACTCCTCCATGGGGTCCCCCGCCCCGGTTCCGGCCCGCGCATGCCTGAAAGATCATTTGAAAGCTTGGTGCAATAAAAATGGTAAGCC
Organism: uncultured Chloroflexia bacterium; assembly: GCA_963821595.1. Classification (GTDB taxonomy): domain Bacteria; phylum Chloroflexota; class Limnocylindria; order Limnocylindrales; family CSP1-4; genus CTSoil-043. The sequence continues at coordinate 476,409 of CAWGEL010000026.1, forward strand.
ATTTACCGGAGAGGACCTGATAAACAACAACCGGGATGTCGCCATCATCCACGACTTGTGGAATTTGGACAAACATGCAGAGCTAAACCGTCCTTCCCGGTCGGGGTTATCGCCAAGGCTCCAAAGTCCTCCTGTAGCGGCTATCGTTCCGAAAGGCTCTTCATTCGTGCTCGATTTCAGGATGGTTAACGGTCGTCTCAAGAGCCAGGCCAATCTACGCATCGCTGCAATTGTGGTCGATGAACATGGTAACTCTCTTGGTAATCTTGAAGATGTCGCTCTAAGAGCCGTAACCGCATGGGAAGCGGAGTTGCTCAGAACCGGAGTGACACCCAACCCAAGTTAGGTCTGGACTAAAACCGGGCTGAAAAGTGGGGCAGGTCAATATGAACGATGGCCCGCTGAACGATTTGATCCACTCCATACCAACTTCGCGGATCCTTCTGCAGAAGGCGCATGGGGAAGGGGCTCTGATTGAGGGGCTCTGCTTATATGTATCGATAATCGACGCGCTGCTTCGGCTTGCCTTGGTCTACAGCCGTACCCAGAAAGCGCCTGGCTATACTTACGAGATTCCCAAAACCTTAATTCGGCAGGACGAGGGAGAAAGGACGTACTCGGAAAAAGCGATCTACGATTTAGTCCTCGAAGAGAAGGTTATCTCCAACGATTTACATCGACGACTGTATGAGATTTACGACTTTAGAAATACGGTCGTGCATCGTTTCAATATTTCGGGTCTTCGGTACTCCGACATTGCCAGGGCATGCACAACGTTCGAGCCGTTGTATCAGGAAGTTCTCGCAGTTGTGGATGTCTTAGAAAATGGGCCGCACGGTCCACGAGAAATGAACAAGGAGCAACACGCGAACGTCGTCCAGAAAATATCGGACAAAATTGGTCAGTGACCATGGTGAACGGTGCGAGCCGGAAGTCAAAGTTGGCCCGGCCCGCCAGCGGTTGATGCCGGTTATGCCCCTGGGAATCCAAACATTAACCACGACTGATTGGCTACCCAATGCGGGTACAACTGCGTCATCTGATCGAACAGCTCCTGATCGGACTTCGCGGTTTTCTGCAGCCGATCGAAGTCTTCGAGGTAACGCTTGGTGTCGTGGATCGTCGAGGGGGAGTCGGGCGCGCCAGTCTTCTTGTGACCAGCGACAACCATCGTCGGGTTCAGCGCTGCTAACCGGTCCAGGTCCGCGATCCAATTCTTTCGGCTCTCGGGAGTGGTGTCGCCGACGTACATGCGGCATTGGTTGTAGACCACGTCGCCAGCGACGATCAGTCCGATCGATGGAACGTAGAGAGACGTCGAATCGGGGCTATCAGTGCGGCCCTGTTCGATGATGCGCAATTCGTGGCCCTCGAGAGTGAACGTCGCGTGCTCATAGGGCTCAGGTGGAACCAACTTGGTGGGCACTTGGCCAGGAAACATGCTGCGGGCCAACCGCTCCACCGTGGGAGTAAAAGACATCTGCATGGCGGCCAGCGCCTTGGGCGTTGTTATTGCCCGAGCGCCCGGGAAGCGGTCGAGCAGAATGCTCAGGCCGTAGAAGTGGTCGAAGTGGGCGTGCGTTATATAGATGGTCTCTAGGTTACGGTTGTGCAGGGCAACCCAATCCGCGAGCGCCTCGGCCTCAGCCACTGTCCCCATCGCGTCCACCAGCACCGCGTCGTACTCGCCGAAGATTAAAGTCGACGTGATCGGGTCAAAGCCGAACGCTTCGCCGAAGGGCTTGGGGCGCTCGCCGACCATAGTCTTTCCCGGTGCGGTAAAAACGTTCACACTAAGCGTGTTCGACCCGATAGGGGCGGTCACGCGCGAGGTCTCTTCCAGTCGTTTGTGACGACCATCTGGTATTCCTTTCGATCTCAGAGCAAGTGACTGTCTAAAGCAAAATTGGCAGAAGCCCAACGATGAGGCGCAGAGTCGGCATCCCATCCGGCACGAGTGTTAACCGTAGGTGAGGGTAGTGCTCTGTCCGACCTCGATAATGTAGCCATCAGGATCGCGGATGTAGCAGCGTATCTCGCCGTACTTGGGAATCGGCGGCGTGATGAACTCGGCTCCTCGACTTTTCCATAACTCGTAGCACGCTTGAATATCTGCAACGCGGAAATTCATAAAGCTGTTGATATGATTCGGGTCGGGAACGCTGAGCGTTACCGTCGGCTTATCCGGGGTCGGCCCGCCCCCGACGTTGAGAATCATCCAGATATTCGCCAGCTGAAGGTACGGGGGCGCGTTGCCATCACCCATACTCAGAATGCGAGCGCCGAAGATCTTTTCGTAGTAGCGAGCCGATCGCTCGACGTCGGCGACGGTGAGAAAATGTGCGACGCTGATCCCCTCGCGCGGGGGCATCTCATAGCTCTTCTGTTCGATCTGTACCGCGTTCGTTGATGGCTCCTTTTGTACGTCGTTCATTGATGGCTCCTTTCAATACCGTGCTCATTACAAGTACGATGCCCCGAGTCCCACCCCCATTCACAAACAATCGATCGACGCCAGCTAGTGCAGCAGCGACTCCCAATTGGCTGGAACTCTCCCTGCCGGTCCAGGTGATGGTTGATCCTCTGGGTGCGAATGTGGCGGAAGCAACTCCGCACTCTTGATCATCCCGCGCTTCTCGTAATCGTAGAACCAATCCTCACCCGGCTCGAAGCTGGCAATGATCAGGTGGCCTGTTGCCGCCGCATGCTTGGACGCATGTTGGCTCGGAGAACTGTCGCAGCAACCGATGTGTCCACACTTCGCAC